>NZ_KB889723.1 GCF_000372745.1 Embleya scabrispora DSM 41855
CAGCGAGCGCGGGGGGACGAAGTCGCGGGAGCAGCGTTGCTTTTTGTTGGGCGCCTTCGGCGCCGGCTCGCGAGGCACCGCCTTTTTCTCTCCCCCGCTTCGCTCCTCCGAGAAAAAGGCGGCCCCTCGCTCGGGACTTCGTGTCCCTCCGCTTCGCTCCGGGTCACGAAGTCCAAGTTTGCGGCTCCGCCGCTCTCCGCGCTTCGCGCGTCGATCACTTGGGTGGGCGGGGGTCGGGGGCGCTGACGCGCCGGGGGGTGGCGAGGGGTCGGGCGGATCGGGGGGACGTGCTCACGGGCTCAAGCGCTGGACCCGCCATGGCGTGCCCTCGCCGCCTTCGCGCAGGTAGTGCAGTCGGTCGTGCATCCGGTTCTCCCGCCCCTGCCAGAACTCCACCGCGTCCGGCCGGACCCGAAAGCCGCCCCAGAACTCCGGCACCGGAATATCGTCGATGTCCGCGAACCCGGCGGCGGCCTGCGCGTAACGCTTCTCCAACTGCTCCCGCCCGGTCACCACGCTGGACTGCTCACTGGCCCAGGCCCCGATCCGCGAGCCGCGCGGCCGGGAGCGGAAGTACTCGGCGGTGACCTCGCGCGACACCCGTTCGGCGGATCCGCTCACGATCACCTGGCGCGCGAGCGCGTGCCACGGGAAGAGCAGGCTCACCGCCGGGTTCGCGGCCATTTCGACGCCCTTGCGCGAGCCGTAGTTCGTATAGAAGACGAAGCCGTGCTCGTCGAACTCCTTGAGCAACACCGTGCGCGTGCTCGGCCTGCCGTCCGGCGTCGCGGTCGCGACGACCATCGCGTTCGGCTCGGGCAGCTCGGCCGCGGCCACCTCGGCCAGCCACGCGGCGAACAACGGGAAGGGGGTCGGCGGCAACGCGCCGACGTCGATGCCTTCGCCTCGGTACTGCCGGCGCATGGCGGCAAGCTCGGTGAACTCCACGGACAACGAGTACCACTCGGTGCGCGCCGCCGGCACGATCACCCCCGACCCGATGACCCCGGGGCGACCGAACCGGGCCGGTTTGTGCCGGACCTCACTCACTCGGACGGGTTCCGGCGTAGGTCGTCTCGATATCGAGAGATATCCTGACCGACGGACTTCGATCGGCCCATACCTTCAGGCGAGGCACCATCCCGGCCTCGCCCGGACCGAGCGGAACACCTCCCCGAATCACCGGCGGACCCCAGGTGCGGAGCATGATCGGCACCATGCGCCCCGGCCTTGTTCGGGGGAAGACACGGTGTGGTAGTGCGGGGTATGAAGGACCCGGCCACAAGTCAGTCGAGATCGCATGAGGAGCCGCCTGATGTCCGAGTTCGTACCCGGGCTCGAAGGAGTCATAGCGTTCGAGACGGAGATCGCCGAACCCGACAAGGAGGGTGGCGCGCTCCGGTACCGAGGTGTGGACATCGAGGACCTCGTCGGCCACGTCTCGTTCGGCAACGTCTGGGGCCTGTTGGTGGATGGGGCGTTCAACCCCGGCCTGCCGCCGGCCGAACCGTTTCCGATCCCGATCCATTCGGGCGATGTCCGCGTGGACGTGCAGAGCGCGCTGGCCATGCTCGCTCCGGTGTGGGGTCTGAAACCGCTGCACGACATCGACGACACCCAGGCGCGGGACGACCTCGCCCGGGCCGCCGTGATGGCGCTGTCGTACGTCGCCCAGTCGGCCCGCGGCCTGGAGAAGCCGATGGTGCCGCAGAGCGAGATCGACAAGGCGCAGACCATCGTCGAGCGCTTCATGATCCGCTGGCGCGGCGAGCCGGATCCGCAGCACGTCAAGGCGGTCGACGCCTACTGGACGTCGGCGGCCGAGCACGGCATGAACGCCTCGACGTTCACCGCGCGCGTGATCGCGGGCACCGGCGCCGACGTCGCGGCGTGTCTGTCCGGCGCGGTCGGCGCGATGTCCGGCCCGCTGCACGGTGGCGCGCCCTCGCGCGTGCTGCACATGATCGAGGAGATCGAGCGCACCGGCGACGCCACGGCGTACGTCAAGGGCGTCCTCGATCGCGGCGAGCGCCTGATGGGCTTCGGTCACCGGGTCTACCGTGCCGAGGACCCCCGCGCGCGCGTGTTGCGGCGCACGGCCAAGGAGCTGGGGGCGCCCCGCTACGAGGTGGCCGCGGCACTGGAGAAGGCGGCGCTGGAGGAGCTCCAGGCTCGGCGCCCGGACCGGATCCTGGCCACCAACGTGGAGTTCTGGGCCGCGGTGATGCTGGACTTCGCCGAGGTTCCGGCCCACATGTTCACCTCGATGTTCACCTGCGCCCGGACCGCCGGGTGGAGTGCGCACATCCTGGAGCACAAGCGCACCTCGCGCCTGGTCCGCCCGGCCGCCCTGTACGTCGGCCCGGGCACCCGCCCGATCACCGAGGTCCCGGGCTACGACGACACGGTCCGCAACCTGAAGCACTGAACGTCTCGACGCTTCGTTCTCGACGCTCGTCCGGAGCCCCGTTCCCCACAAGGGTGCGGGGTTCCGGCATGTCCGGCGCGGGTTTCGGGATCGGGTCAGGCGCGGCCCTCCAGGATGGCCACCTGGCGCGCGTCGTCGGCACGGGGGCAGGTGCCGCACAGGGCGTTCGGGTCGAGGGTGTACCACAGGCAGCACACGCTCTGGGTGCGGTTGCAGTGGGTGCGGCCCTCGGTGCCGCGCAGGGTGCGAAAGCCCGCGGCGCGCTTGAAGCGGCCGGTGTCCCCGGGGAGCAGCTCGCCGAGTTCGCGGACCGCGCGCTCGCCCTCGGCCGCGCCGAGCATGCGGCCGAGATACCAGACGGCGCTCACCAACTCGTCCGCCACCATCCCCCACAACACCCGTTCGCCCCGGCGCAGGTGTGACCGGAACGCGCCGAGCAACGGCTCCAGGTGCTCGGACACCGCGCGCAGCAGCTCGGCCCGCAGGGCGGCCTCGTCGGCCACCACCCGCGCGCCGACCGCGCCCGCGTCCGGGTCGTCGGGCAGGCACGCGAAGGTGCCCGAGGTGACCGTGAAGGACCGGCTGGACCGTTCGGACCCGAGGTCGATCCACACGTCGGCCAGGCCCACCAGCGGAACGCGGCGGTTCAGGAACCAGGGCCCGGCGAGCATCAGGCACGCGTACCACGCGTAGCCGTGCAGGGCCCACATCGCGATCGCGTCGGCACGCGGTTCGACGTCGAGTGTGGTGGTGATCCGCTGCCGCTCGGCGGCCAGTGCGCCGGCGATCGCGTCGGGGTCGCTCGCCAGTCGCGAGGCGTGCAGCAGGTCCGCTCCCGGGCGCCCGGGCTCGACCGCGATCAGCGGGCACGCGGCACCGAGCGCACGGAAGGTCTCCGCGAACGCGGGGCACGGTACGGGCCGCCGAAGATCAAGCAACGTCATGATCCGAAGGTAAGGCTTGCCTAACCCGGTGTCCACAAGGCACACCGGAGAGTGCGATCACCCGTCGCGGCCGCTCCGCCGGCACGGCCGTCGGCCCGGTCCGCGGGCTGCGGCGGGCGGAGAAGCCATAGGGTCGGTCGTCATGGATACCGCCACGCCCGAACTGACCTACGGCGACATCAGGAACGCCGCCGAGCGCATCGTGGGCCAGACCCAACCGGTCACCATGATGCCGATCCACCCGTCGCCGCACGTGTGGCTCGCGTTGGAGTACATCCAGCACACCGGGTCGTTCAAGGCACGTGGTGCCGCGAACTTCACCACCGCGCACATCGAGGCGGGCACCATGCCCGAGGCCGGCGTGGTGATCGCCTCCGGCGGCAACGCGGGCCTGGCGTGCGCGTGGGCGGCGCGCGGCGCGGGGGTGCGCTCGACGGTGTTCCTGCCGGAGACCGCGCCGCGGATCAAGGTGGAGCGGCTGCGTACGTACGGCGCCGACGTGCTGCTGGTGGGCCGCGAGTACGCGGACGCGCTGGACGCGTCCCGGCGGTTCGCCGAGGAGACCGGGGCACTGTTGTCGCACGCGTACGACAACCCGCTGATCGCGGCGGGCGCGGGCACGCTGGTGCCGGAGATGCTCGCGGGCGTGCCCGGGAAGCTGGACACGGTCATCGTCTCGGTCGGGGGCGGCGGCCTGTTCGCGGGCGTGGCGACCGCCGCCGAGGAACACGGGATCCGCACGGTCGCGGTCGAACCGGAACACTGCCGCGCGCTCAACGCCGCACTCGAGGCGGGCGAGGTGGTGGACGTGGCGACCGACTCGATCGCCGCCGACTCCCTGGGCGCGCGCCGGGTCTCCGCCACGGCCCTGGCCACGGCGCAGCGCACCGGCGCGTTCTCGGTCCTGGTCCCCGACAAGGCCATCGTCGAGTCCCGCCAGGCCCTGTGGGACAACTTCCGCATCGTCGTCGAACACGCCGCCGCCACAGCCCTGGCCGCCCTCTCCACCGGCGCGTACGCGCCTGCCCAGGGTGAAAAGGTCGCGGTGATACTGTGCGGCGCCAACACCGACCCGGGCGATCTGGTCTGAGCGAAGGGTCGAGATCAAGGCCGCCCGGCGGGTCGATCCGCTCGTGGTGTCGGTTCGACCTCGAAACACGGGGACCGGCACGGCCGTTCACGATGGTCGAAAGGCCCCGATCGGCAGGGCTTCACCTTCCCTCGGCGTCCTTGTGTTCGATCCCGCCGGAGATGCGCCAACCGAGTTCGAGGAGGGCGGCGGCCGCCAGGGCGATGCCGACCGCGGTGCCGTTGTTGCCCTGATGTTGGGGGTAGAGGGCGAAGAAGTCGGCCACGAGGGGAACGTAGAGCGCGATCAGGAAGGCCGCCGCCATGGCCGCGATCAGGGCGATCTTCCACCACGTGTAGGGGCGGGCGACGATCGCCAGGATCCAGGTCGCGACGAGGAACAGGGTGATCACGGCGGTCGTGCGGTCCTGGTCGAGGTTCGAGCCGTGGTTGAGGTGGGCGAGCCAGTAGGACAGGAACGTGGCCAGGGCGGCGACCACGCCACCGGGGATCGCGAAGCGCAGCACGCGCGGTACGAAGCCGGAGCGGGCCCGTTCGGCGTTCGGGGCGAGGGCGAGGAAGAAGGCCGGTACGCCGATGGTGAGCGAGCCGATCAGGGTGAGGTGGCGGGGCAGGAACGGGAAGACCACGCCCGCGACGCCGGTGAGCAGCGAAAGCAGCAGCGCGTACACGGTCTTGACCAGGAACAGGTTCGCCACCCGCTCGATGTTGCCGATCACCCGGCGGCCCTCGGCCACCACCGAGGGCAGCGTGGCGAAGCTGTTGTCCAAAAGCACGATCTGCGCGACCGCACGGCTCGCGCCGCTGCCCGAGCCCATCGCGACGCCGATGTCGGCGTCCTTGAGCGCGAGCACGTCGTTGACGCCGTCGCCGGTCATCGCGACCGTGTGGCCGCGCGCCTGGAGGGCCGCGACCATCGCCCGCTTCTGCTGCGGGGTGACCCGGCCGAAGACGGTGTTGTCCTGGAGCGCCTGCCCGAGTTCGGCCCGGTCCTCGGGCAACCGGCGTGCGTCCACCGCGTGTTCGGCGCCCGCGAGGCCGAGCTTGGCGGCCACCGCGCCGACCGCGAGCGCGTTGTCGCCGGAGACCACCTTGGTCGCCACGTCCTGGCTCGCGAAGTAGCGCAGCGTGGCCCCGGCGTCCGGGCGCAGCCGCTGTTGCAGCACCACCAGCGCGGCGGGGTGGGCCCGCCCGCCCGCCTCGTCGGTCAGCCCGTCCGCGGTCGCCAGCAGGAGCACCCGCAGCCCCTGCCCGCCCAGTTCGTCCACCGGGGCGAGTACGGGGTGGCCCTCGGGGAGCAGTACGTCCGGCGCGCCGAGCAACCAGGTCCCGCGCCCGGCGAAGCTCGCGCCGCTCCATTTGCGGGCCGAGGAGAACGCGGCGACGTCGGTAACCGGCCAGTCCGGCGGCGCGGGGTAGGCGTCCACGATCGCCTGGAGGCTCGCGTTCGGCCGTGCGTCGGAGGTGCCCAGCGCGCCCAGGGCCGCGTCGATCGGCAGCGTGTCGTCGAGCGGGCGCACCTCGGCCACGTCCATGCCGCCCTCGGTGAGGGTGCCGGTCTTGTCCAGGCAGACCACGTCGACCCGGGCCAGGCCCTCGATCGCGGGCAGTTCCTGGACCAGGCACTGCCTGCGACCCAGCCGGACCACGCCGACCGCGAACGCGACCGAGGTGAGCAGCATCAGGCCCTCGGGCACCATGGTGACCAGGCCCGCGACCATGCCGCGCAGCGCGTTGGGCAGGCCGTCGTGGGTGCGGAGCTGACTGATGATCAGGAGGATGCCCACCGGGATCATCAACCAGGTCACGTAGGTGAGGATCCGATCCAGGCCCCGGCGCAGTTCCGAGTCGACCAGGGAGAATCGGCCGGCCTCCTCGGCGAGCCGGGCGGCGTACGCGTCGCGGCCGACCTTGGCCGCCCGGAAGGCGCCGTTGCCGGCGGCCACGAAGCTGCCGGACATCACCCGGTCGCCGACCTTCTTGTGGACCGGATCGGTCTCGCCGGTGAGCAGCGACTCGTCGAGTTCCAGTGCGTCCGCCTCGACCACCACACCGTCCACCAAGACCTGCTCGCCCGCGCCGAGTTCGCATACGTCGTCCAAAACCAGATCGCGTGCGGACAACTCGGCGGTGTGCCCGTCCCGGCGCACCCGCGGCTTGGCCTCGCCGACCACCGCCAGTGCGTCCAGGGTGCGCTTGGCACGCAATTCCTGGATGATGCCGATCGCCGTGTTGGCCACGATGACCAGGCCGAACAGGCCGTCCTGGATCGGGCCGACGATCAGGATCACCACGAACAGGGTGCCGATGATCGCGTTGAACCTGGTGAAGACGTTGCCCCGGACGATCGCCGAGGTACTGCGGCTGGACCGGGCCGGCACGTCGTTGACACGGCCGTCCGCGACGCGTTCGGCGACCTCGGTGGTGGTCAGCCCGGTGATGGCGGCGGGGGCTTCGATCATGCCCTGAAGCTACGTCAGCGAATGTCGGATTTTGCGGCCATTCGTCATCCGTCGCGAGGATTGCTCACGTCGTGTGGCCGACAAGGCTTCGGGGTCGGTTCGCAATGTCGAGTTCAGGTGCCGACGGCCGGGTGCCGCGTTCTGGTTGTCGACGTCGCATGTCGCGTGCCGGGCCTCGGACGCCGAGCACCGATCGCCCGCCGCCCGGCTCAGTCCTCGTCGGCGCTTTGCAGTCGGCGGCAGTACCAGAGCCCGAACAGGCCCAGACCCGAACCGGCCAGCGCACACCACGGCCACCAGCCCCGGTCGTCGTCCGCGAGCGTGTCGCGCATCAACCACGCGACCACGAACAGCGCGAACCAGATCAGGCTGCCGACGGCGACGAGCCTGATGATGTTGCCCTCGTGCGGAGGCGGCGCGGGGCGCATGCCGGTGTCCGCGTCGCGGACCTCGGAGGGTCGGCGCTCGTCGGCCTCGCCCGGCTCCTCGACGACGGCGGCGAATTCGGCGGTCCCGCCCATGAGCGCCGGATCTGTGGCCGGGTCGTAGGCGCTCGCGCCATGGCCCGTCGCGGAATGCGCCTCGGACGGGTACTCCTCGGACTCGCCCGGCGCCGGCTGAGCCGTATACCCACCCGACTCGTACTCGGCCGGTTCGTACCGGGTCTGGGCCGGCTCGTAGTCGGTCGACGGATATTCCGTCTGCGCGTAATCCGCCTGCGCGTATTCCGCCTGCCCGTAGTCCGCCTGCGCGTAATCGGCTTGCGGATACGTCTCCGCCCCGTACGCCGAGTATTCGCCGCTGCCGTACGCGCTCACGTCGTACTCGCCGCTGCCCTGGGAGCCCGCGTCGTACGCGTCCTCGACGGGACCCGACGCCGGGTCCGCGGACGCGGCCGGGTGCGGTGCGCCCGTATCGTCCGGATCCGGCGAGGTGCGCCGTCGTTTCCCGCTCCCGTGCCTGCTCACGCAACCTAGGCTACTTGGCCGTCCACGCCGGTCCCGCGCGCGTCCCGACGAACAAGCGGAGGTACCGGTTCCCGTTTTCGGCGTGGCGTCTGGCACCCTTTTGAGGGTCTCCCGGTACTTCGTCCCATCGTGCCGTGTGCGTGTCTTGACTACCCGTTCCCACGCTTCGAGGATTTCGCATGTCCCCCCAGGCCGCCGCCGCGACCGACCCCGAGGTCCGCACCATGCCGAGGAGCGGTCTCGACCGTTTCTTCAAGATCTCCGAGCGCGGTTCGTCGCCGCTGCGCGAGATACGCGGTGGGCTCGCCACCTTCTTCGCGATGGCCTACATCATCGTGCTGAACCCCATCATCCTCGGCTCCGCGCACGACAAGTTCGACCACCAGCTCTCCCAGCCGCAGCTGGTCACCGCCACCGTTCTGGTCGCCGCGGTGATGACCATCCTGATGGGCCTGGTCGGCAACATGCCGCTCGCGCTGGCCGCCGGGCTGGGGATCAATGCGATGGTCGCGTTCCAGATCGCGCCGCAGACCACGTGGGACGAGGCGATGGGCCTGGTCGTGCTGGAGGGCATCGGCCTGTTGATCCTGGCCGCCACCGGGCTGCGCGAGGCGATCATGAACGCCATCCCGCTGGTGCTCAAGCAGGCGATCGGGGTCGGCATCGGCCTGTTCGTGACCCTGGTCGGCCTGGTCAGCGCGGGTGTGGTGACCAGGGTGCCGGACAAGGTGAACTCCACCGTGCCGGTCGCGCTGGGCAGTGGCGGCACGCTCCAGGGTTGGCCGGCCGTGGTCTTCTGCTTCGGCCTGGTGCTCACGTTCGTACTGGTGGTTCGCAAGGTGCCGGGCGCGATCCTGATCGGCATGGTCGCCTCGACCGTGCTCGCGGTGATCGTGCACCACACGGCCGGCCTGGACCGGGCGGCCTGGGGGCTGACCGCGCCCGAGGCGAACGGTGTCGTGGACACTCCCGACTTCGGGTTGATCGGCGACGTGGACCTGTTCGGCGCGTTCGGCCGGGTCGGCTTCATCACCGCGTCGCTGCTGATCTTCACGCTGCTGCTGTCGAACTTCTTCGACGGCATGGGCACCATCATCGGGGTCAGCCGCGAGGCCGGATTGCTCGACGAACAGGGCAAGGTGCCGAACCTGGGCCGCATCCTCACCGTCGAGTCGGTCGGCGCGATCGCCGGCGGTGGCGCCTCGGCTTCCTCCAACACGGTCTTCGTCGAATCCACGGCGGGCGTCGGCGAAGGGGCCCGGACCGGGCTCGCCAACCTGGTCACCGGCGGCCTGTTCGCGCTCGCGCTGCTGTTCACACCCCTGGCGAAGCTGGTGCCCGCGCAGGCCGCCACGCCCGCGCTGGTCGTGGTCGGCGCGTTGATGATGACGCAGATCAAGCACATCGAGTGGGACGACATGACGGTCGCCGCGCCGGCCTTCGTGACGATCGTGCTGATGCCGTTCACGTACAGCATCACCACCGGGATCGGCGCGGGCTTCATCCTGTACGTGGTGCTGCGCACCGCGGTCGGCAAGGCCCGGGAGATCCCGGTACTGCTGTGGATCGTGTCCGCGCTGTTCGTGGTGCACTTCGCGATCGACCCGATCGAGCAGGTGCTGGGCGTCAAGTAGCGCCGAGTCCGCCCGCCGGCGCGGACCGCCGATGGACACCGGGTCACCGTCAGAGGTGCGGGTCTCCATCGAGCCCAGGCCCACCGGTGGTCCCGGGAATATCCCCGGGCCGCAAATCATTGGAAGTTAGCGAGAGTAAAGAGTTAAGCTAAACAACGTGTCCCCGTCCGAACCCGACCGTGCCACGGTGGCTGCCCTCCGTGCCTCGGTGCTGAAGCTCTCCCGCCGCCTGCGCAATCAGCGGGCCGACGAGACGCTGAGCCCCACCCAGCTCTCGGTGCTGACCGTGCTCGTCGTGCGCGGCGCCATGACTCCGGGCGAACTCGCCCGGCAGGAAAAGGTGCAGCCGCCGTCGATGACGCGCGTGATCGCCGGCCTGGAGGAGCGCGGCCTGGTGCGGCGCGAGCCGCACGCCGACGACCGCAGGCAGGTCGTGGTCTCCGCGACCGAGCCCGCCGCCGCCGTGGTGGAGGAGAACCGCAGGCTGGGCAACGCCTGGCTGGCGGAACACCTGTCCCGGCTCACGCCCGAGGAGAACGAGGCGTTGCGTGCGGCCCTGCCGGTGCTGGAGAAGCTGGCGCAGGCGTAGCAGTCGGGCGCGCGCCCCGCGTCGCGGTTCGGTTCAGGGACGGATGTTCATCCGGCCTCGGCCGACCGTACGACGAAAGGGGAGCCCGTGGCGGCGACAGCCGGCACCTTCTCATCACTACGAAACCGCAACTTTCGGCTGTTTGCCGCCGGGCAGACGGTGTCCAACACGGGCACCTGGATGCAACGCATCGCACAGGACTGGCTCGTACTCAAGCTCACCGGCAGCGCGACCGCGCTCGGAGTGACCACCGGTCTGCAGTTTCTGCCCATGCTGTTGTTCGGCCTGTGGGGCGGCGTGATCGCCGACCGCTACCGCAAGCGCCTGCTGTTGATCGGTACGCAGACCGTGATGGGTCTGCTCGCCGCCGTGATGGCGGTTCTGGTGTTGAGCGATGCCGTCCAGGTGTGGCACGTGTGGCTGCTCGCGTTCGGCCTCGGCATGGCCACCGCGGTGGACAACCCCGCGCGGCAGGCGTTCGTGATCGAGATGGTCGGCCGCAAGGACCTGGCCAACGCGGTCAGCCTGAACTCGGCCAACTTCCAGCTCGCCCGGATCGTCGGCCCCGCGGTCGGCGGCCTGCTGATCACCGCGATCGGCACCGGCTGGGTGTTCGCGGTCAACGCGGTGTCCTACATCGCGGTGCTGCTCGGCCTGTTGGCCATGCGCGAGTCCGAACTGCGCACGATGCCGGTGGTGCCACGCGAGAAGGGCCAACTGCGCGAGGGACTGCGCTATGTGCGCGGCCGTCCCGACCTGCTCGTGGCGATCGCCCTGGTCGGCTTCATCGGCACCTTCGGCTACAACTTCGCGGTCACCCTCGCGACCTTCTCCAACGACGTCTTCCACGCCGGACCAGGCTCGTTCGGGCTGCTCAACACGGTGTTCGCGGTCGGCTCGCTCGCGGGTGCCCTGTTCGCGGCCAAGCGCGGCCGGACCCGGCTGCGGGTGCTGGTCGGCGCCGCGATCGCGTTCGGGCTGCTGGAGACGATCGCCGCGCTGATGCCCGGTTACTGGAGCTTCGCGCTGCTGCTCGTGCCGATCGGGATCGCCGGGTTGACCTTCAACACGGCGGCGAACTCGACCGTGCAGCTCGGCAGCGACCCGGCGATGCGCGGTCGGGTGATGGGCATCTACATGCTCGTGTTCATGGGCGGCACCCCGCTCGGCGGCCCGCTGACGGGGTGGCTCGCGGAGAGCTTCGGACCGCGTACCGGGTTGCTCGTGGGTGGCCTGATCTCGTTGGCCGCGGCGCTCGTGGTCGGCGCGCTGCTCGCCCGGCACGCCGGAATCCGGCTGCGGCCGGGCACGGTCGTGCGCGCGATGCGGCCGGCGGCGCCCGCCGTCTCGGCGACACGGTCCGAATTCGGTAATCCTGTGGTCAAGATCTGACACAGTGTCAGCACAGATGTGCGGCACACCTTTTCTTGACGTGGGATTCACGCCCAGGGGTGACGCAGGCCATCGACACGTCACCCGAAACGCTGGAATCCTTGACGAATGGACTACGTGCGGTTCCAGCACCTGTTCCAGGCGGAGGGTCTCCGCTTGGGCCAGGCGGCCGTCACGGACATGGACGCGCCGGTACCGTCCTGTCCCGGTTGGACGGTCGCCGACGTCGTACGACATTCCGTGCTCATGTACACCGGCGCTGCCGGGCAATTGCGCCCGGAGCACCGCCCGGCCGGGGGCGACGCGCTCCCGGTCGCGGCCGGCGCGACCAAGGGGGATCTGCTCGACACCTACACCCGGGCGCACACGGCGCTCGTGACCGAGATGGCCCGGCGGGACCCGCTCGACCCGATCGAGGGCGGGGACCTCGACCCCGGCGTCGCGGAGGGCGTGGACGGCGACGGGCCCGATCCGGGCACCGCCGGCTTCCTCTTCCGCCGGATGGCGCGCGAGGCCGCGGTGCACCGCGCCGACATCGAGATGGCCGTCGGCACCCCGGGCCCGCTGGACGCCCAGCAGGCCCTGGACGGCATCGACGAGGTGCTGGGCGTACTGCTCCCGGCGCACTACGACGGCAGCGCGCGCGACGGCGCGAGCGGGCGCACGATCGGCGTGCACAGCAACCGGCACCACTGGCGGCTGACCATGCAGCGCTCCGGCGTGACCATGTCCCGGGACCGGGGGTTCGCGGACGCGGCCGTCAGCGGCGAGCCCGCCGAACTGTTGCTCTACCTGTGGGGCCGACGCCCCGGCACGGTCGTCTCGCAAACCGGCGACCGCACGGTGCTCGCCGCCTTCCGCCGCCGCCTGGCGGCCTCGATGGTGTGACCCGCGAGCGCGGGCGCCCGGCCGGAATTCGACCGCGCGCCCGCGCCGCGTAGGCTCTGGGGCGTGAATCCCCGCACCAGAACCCGCGTCGTCACGGCCACCCTGGCCCTCCTGCTCATCGCCGTGATCATCGGCGCCTTGATGCGTTAGAGCCGAAACCGGCACCCGGCACCCGGCCCGACCTCGGGGCCGGCGCGCGAGCCCGGCGGAGCGTGGGCCGGCGCGCGGACGCCGCGATGCCGGGTCAGTGCGGATTGCCCGCCGAGCGGGCCGCGACGACCCGGTCCGCGGCGATCCGCACCAACGCGGCGTTGCCCGGGACCCGGCGGCCGTCCGGGTCCAGCAGGGTGTCCTCCAGGCCGATCCGGGTGTCCAGACCGGCCGCGATCGCCGCGTCCAGGACCGGCCACGCGGACTCGTCGGCGCCGTGCAACAGGCGCGGCACCGCGATGTCGTGCCGGTCGAGCACGGCCAGGATGCGTCCCGCCTCGTCCAAGGCGTCCCCCGGGTCGGCGAGTTCGACCTCGATCAGGATCCGGGTGCACACCGCGGCCAGGTCCCGCTCGACCAGCAGTTCCGCGTCGGCCTCGGTCCACACTCCCGCCTCGACCCCCACCCCCAGGTGCGCGAGCGCGTACGCGAGGTCGACCGAGCCCTCCTCGGACAGGTTGACCGACGCCAGGTCGGGCAAGACCGTCCAGGCGCGCACCGCGGCCAGCCGGGCGGCGGCGTCCGCCTCGATCCAGGCGCCCGTGCTCACCCCGATCGGCACGCCCGGCGCCGCACCGCGAATCGCCCGGACCACCGGCGTGATCACCTCCGGCGCCAAACTCTCCCGGCCGCCGCGACCGCGCGGGTGCACGTGCACGATGGACGCGCCCGCGGCCGCCGCGGCTCGGCTGTCCGCGGCGATCTGCGCCGGTGTCAGCGGGAGCGCCGGGTGCTCCTCGGGGCGCCGCGTGCCGTTCAGACATGCCTTGATCAGTGTCATGGAAGACTCCGAATGCCGACGCCCACGAACTCCCATCCCATCCCCGATGCATGGCAAACCGCAATGCATTCGGCCCACCTGTCGCAAAGTGGTCCCCGACTCGACGGCGATCAAGGTCGGGCCGGCAGGCTGGACCCCATGACAGGACGGGACGGGTGAAGCGGGTGGGACGGGGTCGGATGCGCGGCTTCGGCGCCCTGACGGCGGCCGTGGCCCTGGTGGTTGCGGTACCGGCGTCGGCGGTGGCCGATGCGGACGTGTTGTTCACCATCAAGGACGAGCGGATCACCGAGTCCAGCGGCCTGGTCGCCAGTGCGCTGCACCCGGACGTCTACTGGACGCACAACGACAGCTCGGACGCGCCCAAGGTCTACGCGATCGGCAAGGACGGCACCACCAAGGCGACCATCACGCTGGCCGGTGTGGACGCGCGGGACTGGGAAGCGATCACGATCGGCAAGGACGACTCGGGCAAACCGGCGGTCTTCGTCGGCGACATCGGCGACAACCTGCACGGCAAGTGGCCCGAGGTGTGGATCTACCGCTTCGCCGAGCCCGCGACGCTCGCCGACGCGACGGTCAAGGCGACCAAGTTCCGGGTGAAGTACGACAACGGCCCGCGTGACGCCGAGGCGCTGCTGATGGATCCGCGCACGAACAAGCTGTACATCGCGAGCAAGGAGGCCGAGGGCGGCCTGTACGAGCAGCCCGAGCAGCTCTCCCCGACCGGAATCAACACGTTCAAGCGGATCGCCGCCGGCGGCTCGACGGTGACCGACGGCGCGTTCGCGCCCGACGGCTCGCGGTTCGTACTGCGCGGCTACTTCTCCGCCACCGTGTTCGCCGCGCCCGGCAAGGAGTTGGCCGGGGTCGACGTGCCGATCCAGCGCCAGGGCGAGTCGGTCGCGTGGAGTCGCGACGGCAAGGAGTTGCTGTTCGGCAGCGAGGGCAAGGGCAGCCAGGTCCGCCGGGTCGAGCTCAAGGGCGACAACCGCCCGGACCTGGTGCGCAACGCACCCGGCGGCGGCAAGTCCGAATCCGGGTCGGACGGCGGCGGTGCCGCGGGCTCGACCACGTCCGCCGGCGACGAGAGCGACGGCGAGTCGGTCACGGACCGGGCGAAGACCTACGGCCCGGGGCTGCTGGCCGTGGTCGGCCTGGTGGTGCTCTTCTTCGCGTACCGCCGGCTGGGCGGCCGGAACAGGAGCTGATCGACAACGGAGGGACCGTCGACGACCCCGGCGCCAAAGGCCGAGGGCCGCCACCCGGGACCGGGTCGGTCCGGGGCGGCGGCCCATCGGGTGCCGCGAACGCGATCAGGGCTGCTCGATCGTGTAGCCGAAGCGGTTCGATCGGAGCTGCTCGATCACGTGAGGGCTCAGAGCTGCTCGATCACATAGTCGACGCACGCGGTCAGCGCCTCGACGTCGGCCGGCTCGACGGCCGGGAACATCGCCACTCGGAGCTGGTTGCGACCCAGCTTGCGGTAGGGGTCGGTATCCACGATGCCGTTGGCACGCAGCACCTTGGCCACCGCGGACGCGTCCACCGAGTCGGCGAAGTCGATCGTGCCGACCACCTGCGAACGGGCCGCCGGGTCGGCCACGAACGGGCTCGCGTACGCGGACTTCTCGGCCCATCCGTACAGCCGGCTCGACGAGTCGGCGGTGCGCGCGACGGCCCAGTCCAGGCCGCCCTGCCCGTTGATCCAGTCGAGCTGGTCGGCGAGCAGGAACAGAGTGCTCAGCGCCGGCGTGTTGTACGTCTGGTCCTTGACCGAGTTGTCGATCGCGGTGGCCAGGTCGAAGAACGGCGGGATGTAGCGGTCCGACGCGGCGATCCGCCGCGCCCGCTCCAACGCGGCCGGCGAGAACGCGGCGAGCCACAGGCCGCCGTCGGCGGCGAAGTTCTTCTGCGGCGCGAAGTAGTACACGTCGGTCTCGGCCGCGTCCACCGGCAGCCCACCCGCCGCGGAGGTCGCGTCGACCAGCACCAGCGAACCCGCGTCGGCGCCGGCCGGGCGCGCGATCGGCATCGCGACACCGGTCGAGGTCTCGTTGTGGGTCAGGGCGTACACGTCCACGCCCGCCTCGGCCTGCGGCAGCGGGTGCGTGCCGGGCTCCGACTTGATCACCGTCGGCTCGTCCAGCCACGGCGCGGCCTTGACCGACGTGGCGAACTTGGAGGAGAACTCGCCGAACGACAGGTGTTGGGACTTGCGCTCGACCAGGCCGAACGCGGCGATGTCCCAGAAGGCGGTGGCACCGCCGTTGCCCAGGATCACCTCGTAACCCTCGGGCAGGGAGAACAGGCTGCCGACACCTTCGCGGACCCGGCGCACCAGGTTCTTCACCGGCGCCTGCCGGTGGGAGGTGCCCAGGAGAGAGGTACCGGTCGCCGCGAGAGCGGCGAGTGCCTCGGGACGTACCTTGGACGGGCCCGAACCGAACCGGCCGTCGGCGGGCATGAGCGCTGCGGGAATCTGGATCTCGGCCACGCGAAGAGCGTAGTCGTGTCCGTTTCGTGGGTGATGTGTATTCCGCACAATGAGACGATCGTGGCCGGCATGTGGCGCCGGGCGTCTCGACGGGTGGGCGATCCGGGCCGGGTTCGGGGCCCTGCGCAGGGGCGTCTTCGGCTCGGCCGGCGGGCGCGACGAGTAAGGATGACGTGGTGACGGCACAGCTCGGGGACCTCGAAGGCGCGTTGCGGGCGCGGGTGCGCGGCGAGGTCCGGTTCGACCCGCAGGCCCGCGCGCTGCACTCGATGGACGCCTCCAACCATCGCCGGGTGCCGCCGGGGGTGGTCGCGCCGCTGGACGCCGAGGACGTGCTGGCGGCGCTCGCGGTGTGCCACGAACTGGGCGCACCGGTGACCGTGCGCGGCGGCGGTACCAGCATCGCCGGACAGGCCACCGGCAACGGCGTGGTGCTCGACCTGGCCCGGCACCTGAACCGGATCCACGGCGTGGACCCGGCGACCCGGATCGCCCACGTCGAGCCCGGCGTGGTGCTCGACGACCTGCGCCGAGCGGCCGGCCGACACGGACTCACCTTCGGCCCGGATCCGTCCACCCACAGCCGCTGCACGCTCGGCGGCATGATCGGCAACGACGCGTGCGGGTCGCACTCGGTCGCCTGGGGCCGGACGAGCGCCAACGTCGAATGGCTCGACGTCGCGACCGTGGACGGCACCCGGATGCGAGTCGGCCGCGATCAGCCGGTGCCCACGTCGGGCCGCGCCGCCGAGATCCACGCCGCGCTCGCCGAGCTCGCGGACGCCAACCTGGCGCTGATCCGTCGAGGTTTTCCCGCTCTGCCGCGCCGGGTCTCCGGCTACGCCCTGGACCGGCTGCTGCCCGAGCACGGGCGGGATCTGGCCCGGGCCCTGGTCGGCACCGAGGGCACCTGCGTGGTGGTGCTCGGGGCCGGCCTGCGCCTGGTCGAGGCGCCCAGGGCCCGCGCCCTGGTCGTGCTGGGCTTCCCGGACGACTTCGCCGCGGCGGATGCGGCGCCCGGCCTGCTGCCGCACGGCCCGCTGACCGTGGAGAGCCTGAGCGCGGGCCTGGTCGCGTTGGCCGCGTCCGCGCGCGACGTCGAACTGCCGCCCGGCGCGGCCTGGTTGTTCGTCGAGGTCGGTGGGGACTCGATCGCCGAGGCGACCGCCCGGGCGTACGCGCTGGCCGGCTCCGGACCGGCGCGGGTGGTCACGGATCCGGCGGGGCAGCGGGCGCTGTGGCGGATCCGCGAGGAGGCGTCCGGCACCGCGACCCGGTTGGCGGACGGCTCGGAGGCGTGGCCGGGCTGGGAGGACACCGCCGTGCCTCCCGAGCGTCTCGGCGCCTACCTGCGCGCGTTGGCCGAGCTGATGGAGCGACACGACCTGCGCGGGTTGCCGTACGGCCACTTCGGCGAGGGCTGTGTGCACATCCGGATCGACTTCGACCTGCTGACCACCCGCGGTGTCGCGGCGTTTCGGGCGTTCTCCTCCGACCTGGCGGACCTGGTGGTCGCGCACGGCGGCTCGCTGTCCGGGGAACACGGCGACGGACAGGCCCGGGCCGAGTTCCTGCCCCGGATGTACGGGCCGGAGATCGTCGAACTGTTCGGCGCCTTCAAGGCGATCTGGGATCCGGCGGGGTTGCTCAACCCGGGCATCCTGGTTCGTCCACACCCTGTGGACGGCAATCTGCGCTTCACCGGGATGCGTACGCCCGTGTCGGTGGAGTTCGGCTACCCGGCCGACGGCGGTGACTTCGCGGCCGCGGTGCGGCGCTGCGTGGGGGTCGGCAAGTGCCGTGAGTCGGCGGACACCTCCTCCGGAGGCGTGATGTGCCCGTCGTACCGGGTCACCGGCGAGGAGGCGCACTCGACGCGCGGGCGCGCCCGGCTGCTGCACGAGATGTTGATCGGCGACGTGATCACCGACGGCTGGCGCTCCACCGAGGTCCGCGACGCGCTCGACCTGTGCCTGTCCTGCAAGGGCTGCCGCAGCGACTGTCCGGTGGACGTGGACATGGCCACCTACAAGGCCGAGTTCCTGCACCACCACTATCGGGGCCGGCTGCGGCCGGCGGCCCACTACGCGCTGGGCAATCTGCCGCTGTGGGCCCGCGCGGTGGGTGCCGTGCCCGGCCTGGCGGGCACGGCCAACGCGGCGACGGGGGTGCCGGCGCTGCGGCGTGCGGCACTCGGCCTGGCCGGGCTCGATCGCACCCGGCGGATCCCGCCGTTCGCGCCCGAGCCGTTCACCCGCTGGTGGCGCGATCGGCCCCGCGTGGCGGGGATTTCGCGCCGTCGGGTGGTGTTGTGGCCGGACACCTTCACCAACCGCTTCCGGCCCGAGGTCGGGCGCGCCGCGGTCGAGGTGCTGGAGGCCGCCGGACTGGAGGTGGTGGTCCCGCCCGGGTCGGTGTGCTGCGGCCTGACCTGGGTCTCGACCGGGCAACTGGGCATCGCGCGACGGGTGATGGCCCGTACCGTGCGCACCCTGCGGCCGGCGATCGAGGCCGGGCTGCCGATCGTGGGCCTGGAACCGTCCTGCGCGGCGGCGCTGCGCACCGACGTACCCGAGTTGCTCGGCCGGGCGGCGGACGGCCTCGCGGACGCGGTCAAGACGTTCGCCCAGGCCCTGGAGGAGTACGCGCCGCACTGGTCGCCGCCGGTGCTGGATCGTGAGGTGACCGGCCAACTGCACTGCCACCAGCACGCGGTCCTGGGCGACGCGGCCGACCGCCGACTGCGCGCCCGAGCCGGGTTGACCGGGGAACTCGCGGGCGGCTGCTGCGGGTTGGCGGGCAACTTCGGCTACGAGGCGGCGCACGGCGAGTTGTCGCGCGCGGTCGCCGCGGACCGACTGCTCCCGGCGCTGGAGGCCGCCGGACCCGATGCGGTAACCCTCGCGGACGGCTTCAGCTGCCGCACCCAGATCACCCACCTGAGCGAGCGCCATCCGATGCACACGGCCGAACTCCTGGCCGAAGGACTGCGACCGGGATCCGGCCCCGGGCGGTGAGACCGTCGTACTCCGAGCGCGCGATCGGGGATCCGTGGAAGACGGACCTTGCCGGCGATCAGATCGGCGCGTCGTCGGTCGGCGACGGCGCGGCGCACGGACGCAAAACCATGAGCGAGTCTTCCGAGGTCGCCACCATGGCAAAGGGGAACCGGTCGAGTTCGAGACAGAGTGCGACGTCATCGGGATGGACTCCCTGGCGCACCCCCTCCGCCAGTTCGGCGGCGGCGCGCGACGCGGCAGCGCGGCGGAGGAACTCGGTGGCATCCGTCTCGGCCTCGGTAGCCCTGCGAGCGATGTACTGAGCGCACGCCAGGTCTTCGTCGGCCCGTCCGTCGTCGCCGGTGACCACGAACGTGACGCTGTCACTCCCGCGTGTCCGCAAGAGCCGAGCCGTCGCCTCCGCCACCACGAAACCGGCGCACAGCACCAGCGGCGCCTCCTTGACCGCAAGGGCGCCGACCGTGCCTGCCGTGGTCTTCTGCACCACGGTCCGTCCACCGAGGTCGATGGACCGCAGCAGGCCCGGCGAGTTGACGGCATCGAACCCGGGCGCCGGCGGACCGTCCTTGAGCGTCACCCAATCCGGGTGGCGGACCTTGAGTGCCAGGGCTTCGGCCGGCGACTCGGCGAGAACGATCTCTTTCGCCCCCTGGGCAAAAGCCCAGGCGGCCACGGTGAAAGCACGCATGACGTCGACCACGACCGCCACGGGCGGGGCTTCGCCCAGGTCGGCGATACCAAGGAAACGAGCGTCCATTCCGGTCATGATGGCGCAGGCTCGACCCGAGGCGCCCGGAGAGCGACAGGCGTCACATCACCGGTCTCGGAAGGCGGGACCTCCGGCTGCCCGCGTCGCGAAAGCCGTCCGTGACGACACGCGTTCGTCCGGTCCCCGGAGCGCCACGCCCGCCCGGGCACCGACGCCGTCGCCGCACACGTCGCCGGCCTCGTGCACGGTGCCCCTCGTACGGCGGTCCGACCGTGGCCGCCGTAAAGGCACGTCCCCTGCGCACGACTCGGGTTCACCGAGCCGCCCGAGCCCGCGTGGGACCGGGCGGCCCGCCCGGCTCACACCCCGTCGAAGTCGCGTTCCGTCGCGAAGTGGTCCGCGTTCTCGGGGTGGGTGAGGAGTTGTTCGACCTCGAAGCGGCGGTGCCACTCGCCCGCCGCCCAGGCCAGACCGCGGGCGACGCCCTCGAACGTGGTGGCGTGCACCTGGCCGTCGATGTAGCGCCAGTCCGCGTCGAGTTCGCTCTCGTTCGGACCGGAGACGATCAGCTCCTCGTGCTCGTAGTACTCCTTCGGCGCGTCCGGCATCGCGGCCAGCACGTCGTCGGGCACCTCGTGCAACGTGCCCTCGGAGAGCACCTTGCCCGGGATCGTCTCGGACAGCAGCGGTACGTCGAGCAGGTCGGCCAGCGCCTCCGCGCGGTCCGGGCGCACCGGCAGCACCACGTGCGCCGCGTCGTCGGCGACCAGCGCCGCCAGGTCCGGCGCGTCGCCCACCAGCGCGTCCGCCACGTCGGCGACGGTCATCCGCCCGCCCGAGACGCCGCGCAGTTCGGTCGGCGCGGACAACCGCTCCGGTGCGACGTCGGCGAGCGCGGTGTACAGCGCCCGCAGTTGATCGCGCGTCACGGGCCGCTCCGGGTCCGCCAGGCGCTCCAGGAGCTCGTCCGGGCCGTCCGGGTCGGCCAGCAGCGCCGGGAGCGTCGTACGCACGCCCAGGGCGGTCAGGAAGACCGGGTCCAGGCTCGCCCGGACCTCGTCGTAGAGCCCGTGCAGCAGCCGGTCCCCGTCGGCGGCGAGCAGACCGGCCGGCCGCCGGCCGTCCAGCACCGGATGCCCGCGCAGCCACCACGCCGTGTACGAGGGCACCCGCGCCCTGCCGCCGTCCGGCAGCAGGACGTGCGCCGGCTCGATCACCGCGGTGCGCAGCGGCGGCGTGGCGATCACCTCGAGCGCCTCGTCCCACGCGTCGTCCGCGACCAGGTCCAGGTCGCGCACCGCCAGGAAGGTCGCCAGCACCGGCGGTACGCCCTGGTCCGGCATGTGGTCGAGCACGTCGTCGAGCCAGTCGTCCTCGGCGTCCAGGTCGTGGTCGCAGCCGTCGTGGTCGAGCACCACGTCGTCCTCCTGGACCAGGCCGAACGTGCCGAGCACGCCGACCGCCTCCAGCACGTCCTCGCCCCAGCGCTCGACCAGATCCGCGTAGACGATGCCGAGCGCGTCCGGCTCGACCACCGCGGCGATCCGGCTGCCGGGCAGCATCAGTTCGCCTGCGGGTACCGCGTCGCCGTCCACGTCCGGCAGCAGCAGCGCGGACAGCCAGGGCTCGTCGCCGGGGCCGATCCGGGCGGCCCGGACCAGCTCCAGGATCGCGTCGGCGATGTCGTCGCCGTCCTCGCTCTCGGCGACCGCCGCGCGCACCGCCGGGTCCGCGAGCACCGCCCGCGGGGTGGCCCGGACCGCGCCCAGCCGCTCCAGAAGCGGGTGGGTCGCCTCCGGGTGGGCGACCCGCAGCCGCAGCACGTCGAGCGCGGCCAGGTCGGGGCTGTCCGGGCAGGGCAGCAGGATCCCGCGCGGCCCGCGCACGATCCGGCCGTCCGCGAGCGGCACCGGCAGCGCGCCCAGCGCGTCCCGGGCCGCCGGATCGAACGCGTCGTACAGGGCCCGCCACCAGGCCGGCTCCCGGTCCATGCCGGCCAACTGGTCGACCACCTCGGCCAGCGGCAACCGGCGCACGCCCAGCACCCGCAGCGCCGCACTGCGGTCCAGTCCGGCGGGCAGCAGCCCGGCCACCACCGGCGCGAGCGCGTCGACCAGGCCCGGGCTCGCGGTCTCGATCAGCACCGCGTCGCGCGGACGCAGCAGGTCGCGGTCGCGCGCGGCGGTGCCGCGGTCGAGCAGCAGCGCGTCCGGGTCGTCCGGCTCGGCCTCGGACGCGGGCGCGGCGGCGGGCAGGAACGCGGTGTCGGCGAGTCGGGCCAGCACCCGCTGCCGCAGCAGGCCGTCCAGTTCGCCCTCGGCGGTGGGTCCGGGCACCAGGCTCAGGATGCCGGTCGTGCTGGTCGGCCAGGTGCCCAGCAGCGTGGCGTACGTCTCGGCGGCGCGCTCGATCAGGAAGTCGCGCAGCGGGCCGGGGGCGGTGTGCCGGCGGGTGGGGTCGAGCGGGAAGGACGCGACGAGCAGCGCGGGCAGCCCGAGCGGCTCGTCCGTGGGCGTGGGGGCGTGCACCACGGGCCGTACGCTCGGCCGGCGCGGCTGGTCGGCGGCGTCCAGCGGCACGGCCCACAGCACCGACCACGCGGCCCGGCGGCGCTCCTCGGTGGGCCGGTCGGCGAGCAGCTCGGGCTCCAGAGCGCCGCCGTCCTCGCCGACCCGCCAGCGGGTCCGCACGCCGTTGTCGGTCACCACGAGGGCGCCGCCGTCGGCCCGGCAGGTCAGCGTACGCACGCCGTCCGCGGTCTCGATCACGATCTCGCCGATCCGGCGCAGGGTGAGCAGCAGCGCGTCGTCGATCTCGGCGAGCAGCCGGGCGGCCAGGTCCGCCGCGGCGCCGTCGCGCAGCGGCAGCACGACGCAGGTGTCGTAGTCCTCGGGCGGGGTGCCCTCGGCGGGCATCGGCAGCCGCAGCACCGGCACCCCGCCGTCGCGGCGGGCCAGTTCGTCGGTCAGTTGGGCGTTGCCCCGGGCCACCTCGGCGGTCAGGTCGCGGGCCTCCTGAAGGGACCAGCGCACGCCACCGGTACGCGAGAGCACACACGGCTCGTCGGTGACCGCGAGCACCGCGGCGAAGCCGACGCCGAACCGGCCGACCGCCTCGGGCCCGTCGTCGCGCTTGGCGGAGGCACGCAGCGTGGACAGTGCCTCGACGCCCTGGGCGTGCAGCGGGTCGCCGGTGTTGGCCGCGACCAGGACGCCGTCGCGCAGGGTCAGCTTGAGCCGCCCCGTGACGCCCGCCCGGGCCGCCGCGTCGGCGGCGTTCTGCGCGAGCTCGACCACCAGGCGGTCGCGATAGCCGCCGAGGGCGAGTTCCTCCTCGGCGTTCGCGTCCTCCCGGAAACGCGCGGGCGACGCCGCCCACGCGTCCAGTACGGCTCGCCGAAGCGAAGCGGTGCCAAAGCGGTCCTCGATGCCCATGCCGTGCGCCGTCCCTCGTTCGCGGATGTGGCCGGAACCCTATTGCGTTTCCGGGCACACGGCTTCCCGGCGATCCCACCGCGTGGACGGCGGTGGATCGACTCGCCCGAAACCCACCCGAACAACTACCCCCGATCCCCCGGTGGGACCCGAGAACAGGGGAAGTGCGCACGCTCGCCGACCCGAGCCCGAAACGACCCGGGTCCGAAACGACCCGAAGCCGCCACGGATCGGTGGCGGCTTCGGCATGTCGGTCGGATGGGCGGGGTCGAGGACGTCGGGCGTGTCGCGCGAGGTCGCGCACACGTGCACGGGATCGATCAGGAATGGCCCAGTTGGTCCTCGCCGGGCTGCATGCCGTCCTCGTCCACCGGACTCTCGACCGGGCGGATCCGCACGGTCTCGATCCGGTACTCGTCCAGGGACAGCTCGGCGGCGGGTGTCGCGGCGGGCATGACCGCCGCTTCCGAGTGGCCACCGCAGCCGTAGGCGAGCGAGACCATCCGGCCGTCGGCGGGCGAGTACTCGTTGGCGCACACTCCGAACGCCTGTCCGAGCGGGCCGCCGACCTTGACCAGGAAGCCACAACTCGTGCAGTGCGCCGGGGCGGCCTGGGCCATCGGCGTGGCTCCGCCGAAGTGCTCGTCCCAGCGGTCTGCGGCCAGATCGCGGCCGACCGGCGACAGCACGCGGGCGCGTCCCTGTCCCAGTTCGAGCGCGACCGCCTTGGGACCGAACGCGATCGGTTCGGTCAATTCCTCCTCTGTCTCGTCCGCTCCGGTGTAACCGAATTCGAGACGGGGGTCGTCGGCGTCGGTGGGCAACAGGTCGCCCACGCCGAGGTCGCCGGGACGAAGGCGCTCGTTCCACGGCACCCAGGCAGGCGCGAGCAGCGCCTCGGGTCCCGGGACGAGGACGGTTTCGTCCACGGTCACCAGCTTGGCGCGGGGGGCACGGGCAACGGTCACCGCCCACCGCCAACCGTGGTAGGCGGACTCGCGGCACGCGAACAGGTGGGTGACCAGGCGATCACCATCCACCTGAACACCCAGATGCTCGCCGACGGAGTCCTGACCTGCGGCTTCCTCGGCGGCAGCGAAGGCAAGATCAACCGCCTCGGCGCAGAGGCGGTCCGGGGTTCGACTACGGGTCGCGGCACTCACGAGAGTGATTCTCTCTCACGCGTCGAAGGTCTCCACCGCCGATACCCTCAAAACACGTCCGATTCCCGAACGGGCGCGCGGAGCGAGCCCTTCCTGGCGTGTCGCGACCGCATCATCCGAGGGAGCGAGGGCAGGATCCCGGCGTGGCAGCCTCCAAGACCACCACCGCATCACGGCGCACCATTCGTGCGCCCGGCCCGACCCGTGGGTCGTACGCCAAGAACCGAGGCCCGGCGCGTCGCGCGCTGGGCGGGCTCGGCGGACTGTTCACCGGCGGCTTCGGCAAACTACGCGGCGCGGCCCGGGCCAAGGGGGCCGGAGAGAGCGGCCTCGCCAAGCTGATCGAGCTGCATCTGATCAACAACGCGGGCGACGCGCTGGTGACCATGGCCCTGGCCACGACCGTGTTCTTCTCGGTCCCCACCGGCGAGGCGCGCGACCGGGTCGCGATGTACCTGCTGATCACGCTCGCCCCGTTCGCGCTGCTCGCCCCGGTGCTCGGCCCGATCCTGGACCGGATGCGCCGCGGTCGCCGCGTCGCGATGGCGGTGGCGATGCTGGTCCGGGTGGGGCTGTGCTGGCTGATGGCCGGCTCGGTCGAGAACGGCGGGCTCGAACTGTATCCGGCGGCGTTCGGCGTCCTGGTCTCCTCGAAGGTGTACGGGGTCAGCCGCAGCGCGGTGGTGCCCCGGCTCCAACCGCGCTCGGTCTCGCTGGTCAAGGCGAACTCGCGGATCACCCTGTTCGGCCTGATCGGCACGATGGGCGCGGCACCGGTCGCCGGCGGCCTGAAGTACGCGTTCGGTACGCCGGGGATCCTGTACGGCGCGTGTGTCGTGTTCACCTTCGGCGCGGTCCTGGCGCTCACACTGCCCGCCAAGGTCGACTCGGCCGAGGGTGAGGACCGGGCCTCCTTCACCGCCGAGGCGCCCGGTGTCGAACACAAGCGCAAGGTCTCGCTGACCAAGCTGCGGGCCGGCCGGGACGGGGGCACGACCGAGACGCCGGCCGAGGCTCCGGGCGAGGCGTCGATCGAGGGCGAGGTCGGCACGCGCGGCGGGCGCGAGCCCGGTCGCAAGCCGGTTCGGGTCAAGACCTCACGGCGGTTGCGCAGCGTGGGTCCGTCCGTGGTCCAGGCGTTGTGGGCGAACGCGGCGATGCGCGGTTTCTCCGGATTCCTGATCATGTTCCTCGGCTTCCTGATGCGCCAGCACCCGATCGCCGACCTGTCCGCGACCCAGGCCACCATCGCGGTGGTGATCGCGGCCGCGGTCGGCAACGCGGTCGGCACCGGGCTCGGCGCCTGGCTCAAGTCGCGCGCGCCGGAGGCGATCATCGTCGGCGTGCTCCTGGTGTCCGCGGCCTGCGCGGCCTGGGCGGCGGTGATGTACAGCCTGGTCACCGTGCTCGCGGTGGCCGCGGTCGCCGGTCTCGCGCAGGCGCTGGGCAAGCTCTCCCTGGACGCGATGATCCAGCGCGACATCCCCGAAGCGGTGCGCACCTCCGCCTTCGCCCGCACCGAGACCGCGCTCCAGGTGGCGTGGGTGATCGGCGGCGCCGTCGGCATCGCACTGCCGCTGAACGGCACGCTGGGGATGAGTGTGGCGGCCGGCGTGCTCACGCTGGCGCTGGTGGTCGTGGGCCGCAAACTGACGACTCGCCGGGCGCGTCGCAAGCGGTCCCCCGGTATCCGGCTGCGGGCCGCCCGGTAATCTTCCGATCATGAAGACTCGCCGCCCTGCCGCGCTCGCCGGCGCCGCCGTCCTGGGCGCGCTCGCCCTGACGGGTTGCAACATCGACAAGCCCACCCCGTTGGTGACCCTGGTCAGTGGGAGTACGTCGGTCCACTCCGAGGCCGAGTGCTACAAGGACGACGGCACCATCGACGAAGCCAAGGTCGAGGGCTGCCTGAACGAGACCAAGGTCAAGACGATCTCGGTAGACGAGGGCAACAGCTTCTCGGTCGGTGTGGACAGGAAGATCGCCGACTCCGGTTGGCTGCTGCTGTTCGACGGCAAGCCGCAGACCCAGTCGGTGATCAAGTCCACGTACTACTCCGACATTCGGCTCAAGTACGGGTCGCCGGAGAAGGGCGACGAGCCGATCGTGGTCCAGGTCGTGCAGCCCGACGGCGAAAAGGGTTATCGGGGCATCTGGTCGTTCAAGGTCAAGAAGAAGTAGCCCTTGCCCACCCTGGTGATCACCGCCGTGGCCGCCGAGCGTGATGCCGTGCTCGGCGGTTCGCGTTCGTGGCGAACGCCCGGCCCGGACGTGCTCGCCGTCGGCGCGGGCCCGGCCGCCTCCGCTGCCGGAGCCGCCGCGGCGCTCGCGCGGGGTGACTACGACCTGGTGATCAACGCCGGGATCGGCGGCGGCTTCCCGGGCCTGGCGCCGGTCGGCTCGACGGTGCTGGCCACCCGCGTGGTGGCCGCCGACCTGGGCGCGCAGACCGCCGACGGGTTCGTGCCGATCGAGGAGCTGGGCTTCGGAACGAGCGCGTTCGAGGCCGACCCGCGACTGGTCGCCCGAGTCGGTGACGCGCTGCGCGCGGCCGGCGTCCCGCTCGCCACCGGCCCCGCGCTCACCGTGTCCACCGTGACCGGCACCGCCGCGCGTGCCGCCGAGTTGGCCGAGTGGCACCCGGGTGCCGCGGTCGAGGGCATGGAGGGCTTCGGAGTGGCCACCGCCGCCGCCGCGTTCGGGGTGCCGATGCTCGAACTGCGCACCATCTCCAACGCCGTGGGCCCGCGCGACCGGGCGGCGTGGCGCATCCCCGACGCGCTGCGCGCACTCGCCTCGGCCTTCGCCGCACTCGAAGGGAGCCCGACCCGATGACCCTGTCGCTGGCCTACTCGCCGTGCCCGAACGACACGTTCGTCTTCCACGCGTGGACGCACGGCCTGCTCGCGGACGCACCGCCCGTACAGGTGCGCTACGCCGACATCGACATCACCAACGGCCTGGCCGAGCGCGGCGAACTGGACCTGCTGAAGGTCTCCTACGCGGCGTTGCCGTGGGTCCTGGACGAGTACGCGCTGCTGCCCTGCGGCGGCGCGCTCGGCCGCGGTTGCGGCCCACTCGTGCTGAGCCTGGGCGCGAGCACGCCCGCGGCGCTGGCGGGCAAGGTGGTCGCGGTACCGAGCGAACGCTCCACCGCCTACCTGCTGTTCCGGCTGTGGGCGGCGCGCCACGTGCCCGGCGGCGTCGGCGAGATCCGGGTCCTGCCGTTCGACGAGATCATGCCCGCGGTGCGCGACGGCGTCGTGGACGCCGGCCTGGTGATCCACGAGGCGCGCTTCACCTACGGGCGTTACGGGCTGACCTGCCTGGCCGACATGGGCGACTGGTGGGAGTCGGACACCGGGCTGCCGATCCCGCTCGGCGCGATCATCGCCAAGCGCTCGCTGGACCTGCCCGCCCTGGCCGCGGCCGCCCGCGCGTCCGTCGAGCACGCGTGGGCGAATCCGGCGGCGTCGCGCGCCTACGTCCTCGAACACGCCCAGGAGATGGACCCGGCGGTCGCCGACCGGCACATCGCCCTGTACGTCAACGAGTTCACCCGAGACCTGGGCGAGGCCGGCCACGCGGCGGTCACCCACCTGCTCACCCGCGCCGCCGCCGAGGGCCTGGTCCCACCGGTCCCGGCGGACGCCCTCGAACTCCCCTAGCGCGACGGCCGCACGGACCGAAAACGCCGGGCGGACCGCCAAAGCCCGCCCGGCACAATTCAGCCCGTCCGGCGCTTGAGGACAGGTCGGCCCGTCCGGCGTTCGAGGACACCGCGCAGGCCGCAAGGCCAAGCGCACCGACGCCACGCGAACAAGCGCGTCACGTGTCCAACTCGTCGGCGACGGCCCGCAGGAGTTCGGCGACCTTCGTGGTCGCGCGCTTGTCGGGGTAGCGGCCGCGTTCGAGCGTCTTGTCGACGCCTTCGAGGACCTTGAGCAGGTCCTGGATGATCGAACTCATCTCGTCGGGCTTCTTGCGGCTCGCGGCGACGACGGAGGGACGCGGGTCCAGGACGCGGAGCGAGAGGGCCTGTTCGCCCCGTCGCCCCTCGACGATGCCGAACTCGACCCGGGTGCCCGGCTTGAGCGTGTCCAGGCCCTGCGGCAGCGCCGACGCGTGCACGAACACGTCGCCTCCGTCGTCCCGGGACAAAAACCCGAAGCCCTTCTCGGTGTCGAACCACTTGACCTTGCCGGTGGGCACGGGAGACCTCGATCGTGTCGGGACGGCTTCGTCGGGACTTTTACGAGCATTTACCAGGCTGGGCGGGGCGCACACATCGAATCCGAGCAGGAACGCGTAGTGACCCCGTTCGCTCGTCCAGGCTAATGGTCGCGTTCCCGGCCGGACATGGGGATCCCGCCCCGGGCGCGTCGGGGCCGGATCGGGGCATCTACCCTGGGCGTGTGTACAACGCATCCGCAGGCCCCGGCGATCGGCTCGTCCGCATCGGCGCGGTGCTCTTCGCCATCGGAACGATCGCCACGCTCGCCACCGTCACACCGCTGCTGATCGGCGCCGACGCGCTGCCGACGGCGGTCTACCTGCTCAGTGCGCTGATGCCGGTCGGCTTCGCGGTGGCCGCCGTCGGCCTGTTCAAATCGGCCCGCAGCAGGCGCCGCCCGGTACCGAAGGCGCTCTGACACCGCGCCACACCCAGGCCCTGTCCGGTGGAACTCGGCGGGTCCACCGGGTTCGACGGGACAGGACCTAGCGGTACGACTCGGGGTCGGCCAGGAGTTCGTTCATCGAGCCCTCGCGGTAGCCGAGCGGGTCCACCTCGACGCTCGCGAAGCCGGCCTCGCGGACCGCCGCCAGGGCCGGTGCGTGACCGGCCACGGCGGCGCCGAGCGCGGCGTCCACCTCGATCCGCGCGAACTGCCCCAGGTCGCGCACGCGCAGGTTGCGGACCGGGATCCCGTCCCGGGCCAGGACCGCGCGCAACGCGGTCTCGGCCCGCTCCACCCGGGCCAGCCGAGCCGGGGTGATCGCCACTCCGAAGGCGACCCGGCTGGACAGGCACGCCGCGGCCGGCTTGTCCCAGGTCGCCAACCCCCAGGTCCGGCTGATCGCGCGCACCTGAGCCTTGGTCAGGCCCGCGTCCAACAGCGGGGTGACGGCCCCCGCCTCGGCCGCCGCGGCGATCCCCGGCCGAAAGCCCGCACGCGCGTCGTCCGCGTTGGTGCCGGTGGCCAGGTGCGCCGTCCCCGCCGCCCGCGCCACCGGCGCGAGCACCGCCATCAACTCCGTCTTGCAGAACCGGCACCGGTCGCCGTTGTTCGCGCGGTACCCCTCGCGAGCCATCTCGTCGCTGGGCACCAGTTCGTGACGCACCTTCAGGTCCGCCGCGAAGGCCCGCGCGGCGTCGCGTTCGGCGGCCGGCAGGCTCGGCGAGTCGGTGGTCAGCGCGAGCACGTTGGCCGCGCCCAGTGTGCGTACCGCCGCGGCCAACAGGAAGGCCGAGTCCGCGCCGCCGGAGAAGGCCACCGCGACACTGCCCAGACCGCGCAGCCGCTCCCGCAGATCCGCGAGCCGCAGATCGGCGACGTGCGCGTCCAACCACGCGGGAAACTCGGTCAGATCGGCGAGTACCACGTCGGCGCCGGCCGCGCGCAGGTCCTCGGCGGAGATCGGTCCGGTCGCCACCCCGACCGCGATGGCGCCCGCGGCGCGGGCTCCGATCAGGTCGCCGAGATGGTCGCCGACATACACGCTCGCCCCCGCCGCGCGCAGGGCCGCGCCCTTGTGTTCGCCCCACAGGTCACCGACCAGGTGGTCCACGGCCAGGTCCAGATGATCCAGATGCAGGCGCGCGTTGGGCTCGTGCTTGCCGGTCACCACCATCGTGCGGCCACCGTGTCGGTGCACCGCGGTGAGCGCCTCACGGGCGCCGGGCAGCACGTCCGTGCCGAGCACGGCATGGTCCGGATACAGCTCGCGATAGCGCGCGGTCACGGCGGTGACCTCGTCCGCCGGGAACCAGTTCGCGACCTCGGTCTCCAGCGGCGGCCCGAGTCGGGAGACGACCAGTGCGATGTCGACCGGGACACCGGTCTCCTCGGCGAGCACGGACCACGCCGCCCCGATGCCGGGGCGGGAATCGACAAGCGTCATGTCCAAGTCGAAACCAACCATGAGGGCATTCACCCGTTCAGCCTACGACGCGGTGCGTGCCGAACCGATGTCCGAATGCGGGCGATGCCGTGAACTGCGTATTCGTTGATCGTTTCGGCCTGTTCGTGTCAAGGGCGCATTCGATGCACTTTTCGCCACCGAGGGGCGCGCAGCCCGCGCACGGCCGGCCTCGATCCGGAGCGGCCCGCTCCCCCGACCCGCCGGGTCGGCCGCGCGGTCGACCCCTAAGGGGCGGTCATCCGCGAGGGGTAGCACCGCAGGCGTCCTGATGCTGACGCGCCCGATATGTCGATCCACGTAGCGTCGAGGACATGAGCACGATGACGCATCTCCCCGCCCCCCGATCGCTGCGGGTGCCGACGCTGCGCGACTCCTCCCCCACCGGGATCCCCTTCACCGACCTGGTCCGCGCCCGGCTGCGCCGGCCCGCCCACATCACCGCGACGCTCGCGCGCGGCACGTGGGTGTTCACCGGTACCGCCGTTCGGGTCACGCTGCTCGGTCGGCACGCCGTCCCGTGACCCCGCATGGTCCGACTGCGCGCGGGCAGACGCCCGCTCAGGCAGCCGAACCGACAGTCGGGGGTGAACACGGTGGACCCGGTGGACCCGCTCGGCACCGAGGGCGCGCGGCACACGACCGCTGCCGATCCCGCGGCGCGGCCCGAGCCGACCCGCTCACGCGGCGCCCGCGTGTTGCGCTCCGTCGCGATCGGACTCGGCGTACTGGCCCTGGTCGCGTTCGCGCTCGTACTGGCCCGGGTGACGTTCACCCCACAGCCCGAGTCGCAGGACCTGGTCACCGGGAACACCGACCCGGGCAGCTCGATCCGGTCCTACCTGGACCGCCCCGAAGTCCGGGACGCGGTCCGGCAGATCGGCGGCAACCTGGTGCTGTGCACACCGCTGGGCGTGTTGCTCCCGGTGGTCTCGGCCCGACTGCGCGGCCCGCTCCGAATCCTGCTCGCCGTCGGCGTGCTGATGCTCGTGGTCGAGGCGGTGCAGGGCTGGTTCATCGTCGGCCGCGCGTTCGACATCGACGACGTGATCCTGAACGCGACCGGCGCGTTCCTCGCCTACGTCTTCCTCGGCCGGCACCTAGCCGCCCGGGTCCACCCCCGCCGCACTCCATGGTGGCGGCGGGAGCGGACCACGAAGGCACTCGAGGAGCGCCCCACGGAGTGACCGAACGCCCCGGCTCCCGGTTACTTCTGCTTGTCCAGGTCGTCGGAGTCGACGATCCGGTACGCGTAGCCCTGTTCGGCGAGGAACCGTTGCCGATGTGCGGCGAAGTCCTGGTCGATGGTGTCGCGCGCGACCACCGAGTAGAAGCGCGCGCCCCGGCCGTCGGCCTTGGGCCGAAGCACCCGACCGAGCCGCTGGGCCTCCTCCTGCCGCGAGCCGAACGAGCCGGACACCTGGATGGCCACCGTCGCGTCCGGCAGGTCGATCGAGAAGTTCGCCACCTTGCTGACCACGAGCGCCTGCACCGCGCCGGTGCGGAACGCGTCGAACAGCCGCTCGCGTTCCTTGTTGGTGGTCTCGCCCTTGATCACCGGCGCGTTCAACACCTCGCCCAACTCGTCGAGTTGGTCGATGTACTGCCCGATGATCAGGGTCTGTTCGCCGCGGTGCTGCTCGACCAGTTCCTTGACCACGCGGGTCTTGGTCGCGGTGGTCGCGCAGAAGCGGTACCGCTCCTCGGGTTCGGCGGTCGCGTAGGCCAGCCGCTCGGTGTCGGTCAATGTCACCCGGACCTCGACGCAGTCGGCCGGCGCGATGTATCCCTGGTTCTCGATCTCCTTCCACGGCGCGTCGTAGCGCTTGGGACCGATCAACGAGAACACGTCGCCTTCGCGACCGTCCTCGCGCACGAGCGTCGCGGTCAGGCCGAGCCGGCGCCTGGCCTGAAGGTCGGCGGTGAACCGAAAGATGGGGGCGGGCAGCAGGTGGACCTCGTCGTACACGATCAGGCCCCAGTCCCGGGAGTCGAACAGCTCCAGGTGCGGGTAGACACCCTTTCGGCGCGTGGTCACCACCTGGTAGGTGGCGATGGTGACCGGCCGGATCTCCTTGCGGGTACCGCTGTACTCGCCGATCTCGTCCTCGGTCAGCGAGGTGCGCTTGACCAGCTCGGACTTCCACTGCCGGGCCGAGACCGTGTTGGTGACCAGGATCAGCGTGGTCGCCTTCGCGGTCGCCATCGCCGCCGCGCCGACCAGCGTCTTGCCCGCGCCACACGGCAGCACGACCACGCCCGAGCCGCCGTGCCAGAAGCCCTCGACCGCTTCCTGCTGGTACGGGCGCAGCCCCCAGCCGTCCTCGGCCAGTTCGATGGGGTGCGCCTCGCCGTCCACGTAGCCCGCGAAGTCCTCCGCCGGCCAGCCGAGCTTGAGCAGCACCTGCTTGATCTGGCCACGCTCGGAGGGGTGCACCACCACGGTGTCCGGATCCACCCGGACACCCACCAGCGGCATCATCTTCTTGCTGCGCAGCACCTCCTCCAACACCGCACGGTCGGTGCTGGTCAGCACCAGGCCGTGAGTGGGGTGCTTGGACAGCTGGAGCCGGCCGTAGCGGCCCATCGTCTCGGCGACGTCCACGAGCAACGCGTTGGGTACCGGGTACCGCGAGTAGCGCAGCAGCACGTCCACGACCTGCTCGGCGTCGTGGCCCGCGGCACGCGCGTTCCACAGGCCCAGCGGGGTCAGCCGGTAGGTGTGCACATGCTCCGGGGCGCGCTCGAGCTCGGCGAACGGAGCGATCGCCCGACGGCAGTCGGCGGACGCCTCGTGCCCCACCTCGAGGAGCAGGGTTTTGTCGGACTGGACGATCAGCGGGCCATCGGGCACGGGCCAACCTTTCCGCATGGTGGAGGGGACGGGACCAACAAGTCTCAACCATCCGCGTGGCGGCCGTGTTCCGAAAACCATTTGTCATCGGCAGGAGCAGGCTTCAGGGGCACTACTGCCCAGGGAGGAGCGCCAGACCCATCCTTACGGAGGAACACACAAACCGGCCCGTCTACCTACCCTGGATACTTGATGGCGCAACAAAAGTCGTCGGCCTCCGACGATCGGGTTCCCCGTCCCGATCGCACCGCCGCCGAGACCCCCGAGCAGGCCGGCGAACCGACTGGTCCCGCCGTGTCCACGCGTGCCCTGACCCGGGACTACGGCGGTGGCACCGGAATCTTCGGCATCGACCTGACGGTGCCGCGCGGCTGCGTCTACGGCCTGGTGGGGCCGAACGGTGCGGGCAAGACCACGCTGTTGTCGATCATGGGCGGCACTCGTCGATCGGATTTCGGCGAGGTGCTCTTCGGTGTCGACCGGCGTCGTGTGGCGGTGTCCACGGACGTGCCCGAATTCGAACCGTGGCTGACCGCGTCCGAGGTGGTCGAACTGGCCGGAAACCTCGTCGATCGACGGCTGCCCCGGGAGAAGATCAAGGTCGCGCTGCATCGCACCGGCCTGTCCGGCTGCGCCGATCGCAAGGCCGGCTCGCTCTCCCGCGGCATGACGCTGCGGCTGGGCCTGGCCGCCGCCCTGGTGGCCGACCCCGAACTGCTCATCCTGGACGAGCCCACCTCCGCGCTGGACCCGCGCGGTCGGGCCGACGTGCTCGACCTGGTGGCGAGCCTGCGCGAACACACCACGGTGGTCTTCTCCAGCCACATCCTGGCCGACGTGCAGCGGGTCTGCGATCAGGTGGGCGTGATGCGCGCGGGCCGGCTGCTCTACCAGGGGTCGACCGCCGAGCTGGTGGACACGCACATGCGGCCGAGCTGGCTGGTCCGGGTGCGCGGCGGCGGCACCGACCTGCTGCGCGCGTTCGCCGCGGAGAACTGGGTCGCGCGCGTGTCGTCGCTGCGGCCCGGGCTGTTCCGGGTCGAGGCCCGATCGCTGGAGGCCGGTGAGCGGCACCTCGCCGAGGTGCTCAGCCGCAGCTCGGCCCGGGTGGTCTCGGTCGCGCCCGAGGAGTCGGACCTGGAGGCGGCATTCCTGTCCATCACCGGTGGTCCGCGATGACCCGATCCGGCGCCGTGCAGGCGCCCGCGTCGACCCAGCCGACCGCGCCCGCGACCGTGGCCCGCGTCGAGCGGGTGCCGCGCGGGCCGCGCCGACTGGGACTGTGGCGCCTGGAGTGGCTGCGGCTGGTGCGCACCCGGCGGTGGCTGCTGCTCCTGGTGGCCTATCCGGGCGTGGGCCTGATCGGCCCGGTGTTCGCCAGGCACCGGGACCGGATCGTCGAGGCGCTGCACATCGACGCGGTGGCACCGGCGGGCGGGATGCGGGCGGACAGCGGGATGGCGGTGTTCACGTACACCGTCGGCCAGGTCAGCGTCCTGGTCGGGCTCGCACTGATGGCGAGCGCCCTGGCGGTCGACCATCGCCCCGGACTGGCCGCCTTCCATCGCACCCGGATGCGCCGCCCGCGCGATCTGGTGCTGCCCCGATACACGGTGACCACGGCGGCGGTCGCGCTGGCCTACCTGCTGGGCAGCCTGATCGCGTGGGCTCAGGTGCACTGGATGTTCGGCCCGCTGCCGGCCGAAGCCGTCTTCTACGGGTCGCTCTACGGGATCGTGGGCGTGGTGCTCGAACTCAGCGTGGTCGCCGCGATGGCCGCGTTCCTGCGCCGACCCGTGGCGATCTTCGGCGCGACCCTGGTCAGCTTCGTGCTGATGCCGCTCGCGGCGTTGTGGCGCCCGGTGCAGGGCTGGTTGCCGTCCCAGCTGTTCAACTCCCAGGTGGACCTGCTGCGCGGGCACACGCCCGACGAGTTCGGCGACAACCTCGCGCTGTCCCTGGTCATGTCCGCACTGTGCGTGTGGCTCGCGGTGTGGCGGATCGGGCGTCGGGAGATGTGAGGGGGCGCTGACGGGCGGGGGGTGGCGTGCGGGGGTGGCGCACTATCCGACGCCCCTCCTGCGGGGGCCGTGGGGTTGGTAGGGCGGGGTCGGGGGTGTGGGGGCGGGGAGCGGAGACGGGGGTGTGGGGGGCGGGGCGAGGGCGAGCGCGGGGAACGGGACGGGGCCGAGACGCGGGCACCACGAACAGGGCGGGCGCGGTCGCAGGCACGGCGAGCAGAGCGAGCGCGGTCGCAGGCACGGCGAGCAGAGCGGGCGCGGTCGCAGGCACGGCGTTGCTTTTTGTTGGGCGACTTCGTCGCCGGCTCGCGAGGCACCGCTTTTTCTTTCCCCCGCTTCGCTCCTCCAAGAAAAAGCGGCCCC
>NZ_KB889724.1 GCF_000372745.1 Embleya scabrispora DSM 41855
GAAGCTGCTGTAGGCGGCCACCGTGATCAGTGAGGCCAGGACGGTGGCGGCGAGGATGCCGAAGACGGGGGTGTCGCCGCGCTTGCGGGCGAACGCCTTGGGGAACAGGCCCTCGCGGGCGGCGGCGTAGGGCATCTCGGCGCAGATCATCGTCCAGCCGCCCAGCGCGCCGATCCCGGAGACGATCGCGGCGACCGCGACCGCGTTCCCGGCCCATGAACCACCCGCCATGTGGTCGGCCGCGTCGGTGAACGGCGCGGTGGAGGAGACCAGTTCGGCGTGCGGGACGGCGCCGAAGACGGCGAGCGTGCCGAGCAGGTAGACCGCNGCGCAGGCCAGCGTTCCGTACACGGTGGCGCGTGGCACGTTGCGGCCGGGCTCGCGGACCCGGCCGGCCGCGACCGAGACGGTCTCCAGCCCGATGTAGCTGAACAGGGCGATGGCCGCGGCGGCGGAGATCGCGCCCAGTGGGGATCCGCCTCGGGCGTTGAAGGCGCCGAGGTTGTCGGTGTCGAGGAAGAACAGGCCGACGGTGCCCATCAGGATCAGCGGGACGAACTTGAGCACGGTGGTCACGATCTGGAAGGCGCCCATGCTGCGCAGGCCGGCGAGGTTGATCGCCGCCGGGATCCACAGGCCCACCAGCGCGATCGCCACCGAACCCCACGTGTTGTGGCCGGTGTTGACGAAGACCTCGACGTAGCCGACCCAGGCCACCGCGATCGCGGCGTTGCCGGCCCACGCGGTGATCCAGTACGACCAGGCGTTGAGGAATCCGGCGAACTCACCGAACGCCTCCCGGGCGTAGACGTAGGGCCCGCCGCTGCCCGGGACCCGCTGGGACAGCCGACCGAACGTGACCGCCAGGGCCAAGGCGCCGAGGGTGACGATGGCGAACGCGACCAGGGAGATGGGGCCGTACGGCGCGAGCGCGGCCGGCAAGGCGAACACGCCCGTGCCGATGATGCTGCCCACCACCAGCGCCGTGGCCGTGGGCAGACCGAAGGTGGAGGCGGAGCTGCTTGCTCCGTCGGCACGCGAACCCGATTCCCGGGCCGGGACGGGGGCGGGAGCCGTTCTTTTCCTGAGCATGGTGAATCCTCGTCGTCGCGATGGGGTCCGACCGGGCGGGGCGATGTGCGGTGAAGGGAACTGCGCCGGCCGAACGTTTGCAGCGTGGCCGCCGGGCGCGCCGGCGCGCCGGTGCCGAAGGTCCCGTCGCCGGCGCCGATGGTCACCGCGCCCGATCGGGCCGTGCCGGCACACCGCGGGAGTGCGTGCCGGACCGGGCCGAACGGCCCTGTACGCCGGGCAACGCGGCCCTGTCGTGGCGTACGGATCGGCGCCACGCTCGTGGTGTCCGGCCGAAGACGTCACCGTCGATGCCCTCGGCGACTCGCGGTACACCAACCAGGGGGTTCGCATGTTGCACCGCAAGATCGAGGACGTCATGACGCGCGACGTCACCACCGTCGGTCCCGACGCCGAGTTCCAGGAGATCGTCGCCGCTCTGGACGCCCGGCGGATCAGCGCCCTGCCGGTCGTCGACGGCGAACGGCGGATCCTGGGCATCGTCTCGGAGGCCGACCTGCTGCGCGCCGAGGTGGAAAAGGCCGAGGACACCCACCTGCTGCCCGGTCTGCGCCGGCTCGCGAACCGGCACTCCAAGGGCGAGGGCCACACCGCGCACGAGTTGATGACCACTCCCGTGGTGAGCGTGGAACCCGCCTCCAGCACACTGCGCGGCGCGCGTTTGATGGACCGCCACCACGTCAAGCGGCTGCCGGTGGTCGACAACGACGGTCGGCTGATCGGCATCGTCAGCCGCTGCGACCTGCTGCGCACCTTCCTGCGCCCGGACGAGGACATCCGCACCGAGATCGAGCGCGACGTGCTGCGCGGCGCGCTGTGGCTGGAGCCCGGCACGATCGAGGTGGACGTGCGCGAGGCCGTGGTGCGCTTGTCCGGGGCGGTCGACAACCGCAGCCTCATCGACATCGTGCTGCGCCTGTGTCGGGCCGTCGACGGCGTCGAGAGCGTGACGCACACCCTGACCTTCGACTTCGACGACAGCCACATCAGGCCGGGCCCGGCGCACTTCGGCCGTCGCTCGTCCGGCCGCTGAGGAGGACTTCGTGTTGCACGTCTCCGGCCGAATCGGCCACATCCCCAAGGAACACCTGGATCGGCTCATGGCCTTCGGCCGGCCGGTCACCTTCGAGTCGGGCGCCCGTCTGTTCGAGGAGGGCCGGCCCGCCCGCAACTTCTGGATCGTCGAGAGCGGCTCCGTCCGCTTGGACATGCACGTTCCCGGCCGACACGCGGCGATCGTGGAGACCCTGGGAAGCGGTGAACTCATCGGCTGGAGCTGGCTGTTCCCGCCATACCGTTGGCATTTGGGCGCCCAGGCCGTCGGCACGGTCCGCGCCGTGGAATTCGACACCGGCGCCGTACGTGCCGAATGCGAGCGCGACTGCGACTTCGGACGCGCCCTCACGCTCGCGTGCGCGCAGGTGATCGCCGCCCGACTCCAGTCGAGCCGGCTGCGCCTGCAGGACCTGTACGGGCCACACGGCTCCGGGGACGACCGCCCCGCGGAAAGCTGAAACCGCGCAGGCTCCGGACACCTCGGGTATCCGGGGCCTGCGGCGTGGCGGGAACCGGCTCGGCCGGCCCTCGATCATCGGTCCGCTCGCATCGGCGTGCCGTGACGGCCCCGTTCACCCGCCGTCCACGGCTGCGTCCACATCGCGTGGGGCCGAACGGCCCTGCCGGCCCCGACCCCGGCGCCGCGCGGTGGTCGTCGGCGGGGAGGATTCACCACTCTCGGCGCCGCCCGCGGCGTGTACGTACGAACAGCCGCGTCGAATGCGCCCCGACAACTCACGCGCAGGCATTGCGCGCCAAATCCTCACTCGACCCCAGGAGTTCGATATGAACGACAACACACCGGCCGGCGGAATCGGCGAAGCCGGTGACGGGCCCGAACGCGGTCACGTCATCGTGGGTGTGGACGGTTCCCCCGTCTCGGACCTCGCCACCGACCGGGCCGCCGACGCCGCGGCCCGCCGACACGTGCCCCTGGAGGTGTTGCACGTCGTCGAATGGTCACCGACCCGCGAAGAGGACCACCAGGCGGCGCAGTTGCGCGAGGTGGCGGCAGCCCTGGTCGACAGGGCGGCGGAGCGGGCCCGCCTTCGGCACCCGGACCTGAGGATCGTCACCACCGTCGTCCTGGCGCACACCGTCGCCGCGCTGGAGGAGGCCGGCGACCGCGCCGCGCTGCTGGTGCTCGGAAGTCGTGGCCTGGGCGGATTCGCGGGTCTGCTGATGGGCTCGGTGTCGTTGTCCGTCGCCGCCGGCGTGCGTTGCCCGATCCTGATCGTTCGCGCACGACAGACGAGCGCCCCCGAGGACGAGCCGGGTAGCGTCGTGGTCGGCGTGTCCCAGTTCGACTGCTCCCTCGCCATCGAGGCCGCGTTCGCCGAGGCGCAGGCCCGCGGTGTGCCTCTGCGTGCCGTCTACGCCCGGTCGCACCCGTCGTCGCCCGCCGCGCCCTACGCGGCCCCGTTGTGGGCCGCAGACAACGGGTACAAGGCTGCCGAGGCCGACCTCGCGGCGGCGCTGGCTCCCTTCCTCGACCGGTACCCGCACGTGTCACTCACCGAGCAGGTCGTCCGCGACACACCCGCCCACGCGCTTGTGGGCACCAGCGACGAAGCCGATCTGGTCGTCCTTGCCGCCCATCGTCGACACGCCCGTTTCGGTGCCAATCTCGGCCACGTCACGCACACCCTCCTCCACCACTGCAAGGCGCCCGTGCTGTTGATCCCCGTCGACTGATCGGTCTCGACCACGCCGGAACGGAAACCGCCGGGCGCGCCACCGCCGGCGGTTTCCGTCGTGCGTGAGGCGGCGATACCGGACGGGTTGACGGTCGCCCTCGCGCGACCCGAAACGAGCCGGTGACCTGCGGTCGAACCCGCAGGTCACCGGCTTTTCACGCTCGCGGACGGCTCGGTACGAGCGCTCCCGCTCCCGCTCTCCCGCTCAATAGGCACGCAGTCCGTGCGCGCGGAATTGCGCGCGGACGCGGTCGACGAGTTCGATCGTCGGCGGCGGGGTGTCCCGCAGGGGGAAGACGATGCCGAGTTCGTCGTACTTGGCGGCGCCGAGTTTGTGGAACGGCAGCACGTCCACGCGTTCGACGTTGCCCAGCTCCGCGGCGAACGCCGCCAACGCGTCGATCATGGCGGCGTTCTCGGTCGACTGCGGAACGAGGACGAAGCGCAGCCACACCGGGATGTCCGCCGCGGCGAGTCTGCGGGCGAACGCGAGAGTGGGCGCGAGTTCACGTCCGGTGAGGCGGCGGTAGTCGATCCGGTCGAAGGACTTGATGTCGAGCAGCACCAGGTCGGTGGCGGCCAACAGTCGATCGCCGGCCCGGGCGCCGAGGAAGCCGGAGGTGTCCAGTGCCGTGTGCAGGCCCAGTTCGCGGCATCGGATCAGTACCGCCTCGACGAAGCGCGCCTGAAGCAGTGGTTCGCCGCCGGTGACGGTCACTCCCCCGCCGGTCGCGAGCAGGAAGTCGCGGCAGGCCGTGATCTTGTCCATCACCTCCTCGACGTCCATCCGCCGCCCGTCGCGCAGGTGCCAGGTGTCGGGGTTGGAGCAGTAGAGGCAGCGCAGCGGGCAGCCGTTCAGAAACAGGACGAAGCGTGTCCCGGGTCCGTCCACGCCCGTGGACATGTCCCACGAGTGCACCATGCCGATGTGGCCGTCGCCGTTCGGGTGGTCCTCGTGTGGGAGCGGACCCGGGATCCGTCGCATCGTGTTCACCTGCTCGCGTGGAAGGTGCGGCTGATCACGTCGAGTTGCTGCTCGCGGGTCAGGCGCACGAAGCGGACCGCGTATCCGGACACGCGAATGGTCAGATCCGGGTATCGCTCCGGGTGCTCCATGGCGTCCGCCAGGGTGGCCCGATCGAGCACGTTGACGTTCATGTGGAAGCCGCCGGACGCGATGTAGCCGTCGAGGAGGCCGACCAGGTTGTCGGCGCGTTCGCTCGGGTCGTGGCCGAGTCCTTCCGGCGTCACCGTCGAGGTCAGCGAGATGCCGTCGCGGGCCAGGTCGTAGGGCAGTTTGGCGACCGACAGGGCGGAGGCGGCCATGCCGTGCCGGTCACGGCCGTTCATCGGGTTGGCGCCGGGGGCGAACGGCGTGCCGGCGCGGCGGCCGTCGGGGGTGTTGCCGGTGTGCTTGCCGTAGACCACGTTGGAGGTGATGGTCAGCACCGACAGTGTGTGTTCGGCGTCGCGGTAGGTGGGGTGCCGGCGCAGTTTGGCCAGGAACGAACGCACCAGGTCGACGGCGATCGCGTCCACGCGGTCGTCGTTGTTGCCGAACGCGGGATATTCGCCCAGGACGCGGTAGTCGACCGCCAGTTGCGTGTTCGGATCGCGGATCACCTCGACACCCGCGTGGCGGACCGCCGAGAGGCTGTCCGCGACCACCGACAGCCCGGCGATGCCGCAGGCCATGGTGCGGTGCGCGGGGTGGTCGTGCAGCGCCATCTCCAGGCGCTCGTAGGCGTACTTGTCGTGCATGTGGTGGATGATGTTCAGCGCGTCCACATAGGTGCCGGCCAACCAGTCCAGAACCTTGTCGAACGCCGCTTCCAGTTCCGCCGCGTCGAGTCGATCCCCGTACAGCGAAAGCGTTTTCGGGCCGACCTGGTCACCGCTGATCTCGTCCCGGCCGCCGTTGATCGCGTACAGNAGGGCCTTGGCGAGGTTGACCCGGGCACCGAAGAACTGCATGTCCTTGCCGACGGCCGTCGCCGAGACGCAGCACGCGATCGCGGTGTCGTCGCCGGTGCGCGGGCGCATCAGATCGTCGGACTCGTACTGGATGGAACTGGTGTCGATCGACACCCGGGCGCAGTAGCGCTTGAAGCCGGCGGGCAGGCGGGGCGACCACAGTACGGTCAGGTTCGGTTCCGGCGCGGGCCCCAGGTTGTACAGGGTCCGCAGGTAGCGGAAGGAGGTGCGGGTGACCAGCGGCCGNCCGTCGGTGCCGATGCCGCCGAGGGATTCGGTGACCCAGGTCGGGTCGCCGGAGAACAGCGCGTCGTACTCGGGGGTGCGCAGGAAGCGGATGATCCGCAGCTTGATCACGAAGTCGTCGATCANCTCCTGCGCGCGGCTCTCGTCGATNCGNCCCTCGCGCAGGTCCCGCTCCAGGTAGACGTCCAGGAACGTGGAGGTGCGGCCGAGCGACATCGCGGCGCCGTTCTGCTCCTTGGTNGCGGCCAGGTAGGCNAGGTACAGCCACTGCACGGCTTCGTGCGCGGTGGCCGCGGGTCGCGCGACGTCGCAGCCGTAGGACGCGGCCATTTCCTTGAGTTCTCCCAGCGCCCGTACCTGTTCGGCCAGTTCCTCGCGGTCGCGGATCACCTCGACGGTGGCGGGCAGNNGNTCCAGGGCGNNGCGNTCGGCGTGNNTGGCCTNGATCAGGCGGTCCACGCCGTACAGGGCCACNCGCCGGTAGTCGCCGATGATGCGCCCTCGGCCGTAGGCGTCCGGGAGCCCGGTGATCAGTCCGGCNCGGCGGGCCCGCAGGATCTCGGGGGTGTANGCGTCGAAGACNGCGTCGTTGTGGGTCTTGCGGTANGTGCCGAANACNGNGCGGACGAACGGGTCCNNCTCGTAGCCGTANGCGCGCAGNCCGGCCTCGACCATGCGCAGNCCNCCGTTGGGCATGATCGCCCGCTTGAGCGGGGCGTCGGTCTGCAGGCCGACGATCAGCTCCCGGTCGCGGTCGATCCAGCCGGGGGCGTGCGAGGTGATCGTGGAGGGCGTCGCGGTGTCGACGTCCAACACGCCCTTGCTGCGCTCCTCGGGGAACAGCGCGGAGACCTTCGTCCACACCGCCCGGGTGCGCGCGGTGGCCTCGCGCAGGAAGTCGCCGTCGCCGGTGTAGGGCGTGTGGTTGGCCTGGATGAAGTCGCGGACGTCGATGGTGTCGTGCCACCTGCCGGGGTGGAAGTCCCGCCAGGGTGTGTGGTCGGTCCGCGGATCGGACGTGACATCGGTGGTGGTCATGACGGCCCTTCGTTCGATGCGATCGACCCGGTCTGCTCACCTCCACGCTCGTCGCCGGCCGAACGGTCGAACAGGGTCCAACGGCCCGGCGGCACGGGCCCGTTGGGCCGAAGAGCGGGGTGTGTGCGGGGGCGCGGGACCGCTCGCGGCGGTTCAGTCCCACCCCGAACGCGGGCGCAGTCGGCGGCCGGTGACGGCGCCGGGGCGGATCCGGGTCCAGACCTCGGCCCCGGCTGCGGCGCGCCGCCCGGCCCGAGGGGGAGCGTTCCGGCGCGGGCCGGGTCGCATCCGGGTGGCACCGTGCCATTGCGGCAGCGGGATGGTCGCGTCGGCACGGACCGGGGCGCGGCGGCATTCATGGACCGTGTGGAGCCGGTCGGCGTAGGGCGATGGGCGCGTGGAGGCCATCGGCCGAGGGGCGGGTCATCCCCGCGCTCACCACACTCGGTCGATGCCACGCACGCGGCGCCGGAACTCGGGTACCTCGCGCAGGGATCGGACGGCGGACCGGAACGCTGAACCGCCGACGTTCCCGAACCCGCTGTCGTCGGGTCCGGGGACGTCGGCACGGCGGATACCGGGCGGACCGACGCGGTCCGGGCCCGCCGGTCTCAGGGCCGGTGTCGCTGGTCGCCCTGGTGCAGCTCGGTCGCGTACACCGCCGCCTGGACCCGGCGTTCCAGGCCGAGTTTGTTCAGCACCGCCGAGACGTAGTTCTTGATGGTCTTCTCCGCCAGGCCCAGGCTTTCGGCGATCTCGCGATTGGTCTGGCCCCGGGCAATGTGCTCCAGCACCTGTTGCTCGCGCTCGCTGAGTCCGGTGGGGCCCGGCTCGGCCGCCGGGCCCTTGCGGACCCGTTCCAGGACGCGCGTGGTCACCGCCGGGTCCAGCAGCGACTGCCCGGCGGCGACCGCGCGCACGGCCGCGATCAGGTCCCGGCCGCGGATCTGCTTGAGCACGTAGCCGGCCGCGCCGGCCATGATCGCCGCGAACAGCGCGTCCTCGTCGTCGTACGAGGTCAGGATCAACGCGTTGATCTCGGGGAAGCGCGAACGCACCTCACGGCACACGTCGATGCCGCTGCCGTCGGGCAGACGCCCGTCCAGGATCGCGACGTCCGGGCGCAGGGCCGGGATGCGCCGCGTGGCCTCGGCGGCGGAGCCCGACTCGCCCACGATCTCGATGTCGGGTTCGCCGCCGAGCAGGTCAGCGAGGCCCCTGCGGACCACCTCGTGGTCGTCCAGCAGGAACACGCGAATGGGCGGTGTCGACACAGCCCTCCTTCAGAGGTCGGTCATGTGTCCGGTGTCGGACGTGGAAGCCGCCCGCGCCTGTCACCGTAGCGGGCGGCGCAGCCCCAGGAGAACGGTCAACAGATCGCGATCGGTCAGCACCCCGAGGGCCGTGCCGTCCTCGTCGACGACGAGCAGGGCGTCACGGCGGTGCTTGAGCAACTGCTCCCCCGCCGTGATCACGTCGGTGTCGGAGGCGACGAAGGTGGTCTCGGTCGCGGCGAGGGCGTGGCCGGCCGTGTGCTGTTTGAGACCCAGCGGGTCCAGGGTCCATACGGCGGCAAGGTCGCGGTCGCTGATCAGGCCGAGCGCCCGATCGCCGTCGATCACGCCGACGTGGTGCAGTTGGGTGGCGACCATCTTGTCCATGGCCGCCCACAGGGTGTCCTCGGTGGTCACCGAGATCACCGGGCCGTGCATCACCTCGCGCACGGTCGGGATCCGCGGGCTCGTGGCGGCGGCGCTCTGCGTTGTCTCGGTCATGGCATGACTCCTGTCGTGTGTGCGAACGACGTCGGGTGTCGCCATTCGCCGAGGAACGCGGTGCCCACGGCGACCACCGGGCACCCGGCGCAGCGCGGGCACTCGCGGATGACGGCCCCGGCGGGCGTCGGTCCGCGTGGCGCGTTCGACCGCCCAGGACCAACAGGCGGCCTCGCGTGCCGCGTCGGGCAGGATCGGCACGGCCCGTCCCTCGATCGGTCGTCGGACGGCGGTGCGGTCGGGGCGGGCGTGGTGTGCGGCCTGTTCTGCCGCGTCCGGTGGTTCGCGGACCCGCCGCGCCGCACGGCCTGGTCGGGGAGGGCGCGCATCGGCGCGTAGTGCGCGTGGTGGGCGGGAGCCGACTCCCGGGCGTGGACCCAGTGCGGTGCGGCTCCGCGCAGGCCCGCCTCGTGGGCGGCCCACCGGACGGGCTCGTGGTCGAGGGAGGGTTCGGGGTCGATGCCGACCACCACGAAGGGCGGGTCACCCCGCGGCGGGCTCATGTCCATGGGTTCCTCCTCAACGAGGTACGACACCCACCCTGCTCCCGCCCGGGCCGGCCCGCACAGGGTCTCTCGGCCCGGACCGCCGGGCCCATCGGCCCGGGCGTCGCGTTGCGCAATGCGTTGCCATGGATTCGAAGAGGCGTCGCCTTCCGCGCGGTTGCCATCGAGAAGGGACAAGTCCATGTCTGCCATTTCGCCCCCGCCCACCGGTCACGTGGTCGTCGGCGTGGACGGTTCTCCCGCCGCGCTCGCCGCCGTCGCCCAGGCCGCCCTGGAAGCGTCGAACCGCGAGCTGCCGTTGGAGATCGTCAGCGCCTGGACGCTGCCGAAGGACGGTCAACTGGACGCCTACGCGGGGCAGATGCGCCGGGAGGCGGAGGACGCGACGAAGGCGGCCGTCGCCCACGTACGGGCACTGCACCCGCGGATCCGGACGATCACCCGGGTCCGCCGGGGGGCCGCGCACGAGGTGTTGCTCGCCTCCGCCGAACACGCTTCCCTCGTGGTGATCGGCAGCCGTGGACACGGCCGGATGGCCGGTCTGTTGTTGGGCTCGGTGAGCCTGTCGGTGGCCGCCTATACACCGTGCCCGCTGCTGGTGGTGCGCGACGGGCGCGACGTCTCGGCCCGGTCGGACGGCTCCGGTGAGGGCCTGGTCGTGGTCGGCGTCGAGGGCAGGGACTGTCGTCCCGCCGTCGAAGCCGCCTACGAGGAGGCCCTGTTGCGGCATCTGCGGGTGTGCGCGCTGAACGCGGTCCCCACGGTGACCCCCTCGCCGATCGGGTTGCCGGCTCCGGCGCTGGAGTCCCTGGCCGCGGCGGACGCGCTGCGTCGCGGCGTGTTGGATGCCTCATTGGCCGCGTCGCGGGCCAAGCACCCCGAGATCGAATCGCAGGTGCGCGTCGTACGCGAGGGAGCGAGCCAGGCGTTGGTGGAGGCGTCCCGCGAGGCCGACCTGGTGGTCCTGGCCGCGCACCGCCGCACGGCCCGCTTCGGCACCCGTCTCGGCCGGGTCAACCACACGGTCCTGCATCACGCCCACGCCCCCGTCCTGCTCGTGCCGGTCGGGTAATCCGACCTGCCGGCCCGGTTCAGGCGCGAGCCCGGCAGGGTGGTCGCCACGTGCTCGACAAGGGCACGCGAAGAGGACTTCGACCCGAGGCGGTCGTCCCCGATCGTCGGGGGCGACCGCCCTTTTCGGTGTGGACTCGCGAAGTTCACCACAACGTCCCGACGACAACCGGCTGTTGGGCTCTCCGATTTCGGGCCGGTCGGCCCTGGGGCGGGGCACCGGGATCGCGGGACATTGGCGTCACGGCCCAGGAGAGCTCGTTCGTGGCCGAGCGTCGAGCACCGGGCCCGGCGCCACCAGGGAGGGAACCGACATGGCAACCGCACACGACCACCGACTGTCCTCGCGCCTGCACCTGCCGCACCGCTCCAACTCGGCGCACCGAACCAGGACGGACGAGCCCGCGCCCGACGTCGTGGCCGACTCCCCGGCGATCGCCGCGATCCGCACCACCGGCGTCGCCGTGGCGGGCCTGCGCGTCCTGCTGGGATTCGTGTTCCTGTGGGCGTTCCTGGACAAGACCTTCGGCCTCGGCTACGCGACCGCGAGCGGCAAGGGTTGGGTCGACGGCGGCTCCCCCACGAAGGGCTTCCTCTCCCACGTGGACGTCGGTCCGATGGCCGGCACCCTGCGCGGCTGGGCCGGGGAGGGCTGGGCGGACGGGCTGTTCATGCTCGGCCTGCTCGGCGTCGGCGCCGCGCTGATCCTGGGCATCGGTCTGCGGTTGGCGGCCGTCTCCGGCACCGCGATGATGGCGCTGATGTGGATCGCCGAATGGCCGCCCGCCAAGCACCTCGACAGCGGGAAGCCCAGCGCCTCCACCAACCCGTTCACCGACTACCACGTCATCTACGCCATCTCCCTGATCGTCCTCGCCGCCGTCGCCGTCGGCAGCCGACTCGGTCTCGGCGCCTGGTGGGCGCGGCTGCCGATCGTCCGCGACCACCGCTGGCTGCTCTGACCGCCACCAGGCTCGGCCGGGTACCGTCCGCGTGACGGACCCGGCCGAGCCACGTGCCGTTCCGACCCGATGTTCTGCGTACCGACAGGAGCCGGAAACTCATGCGCACCCCGCACCCCTCGCCCGAGGAACCCGCCTCCGAACCACCGGCCACGTCCCGCGACCCCGAACGCGGCGAGCCCACGGGCGGGCCACCCGGGCCGATCCGGCGGTGGCTCGCCCACGCGGTGCCGCCCGGCGCGCCGACTCCGACCTCGGTGGAGTTGCGCGCACACGGCCGGATCCGGGTACGGCGATGGTGGTGCCCCTTCGAGTCCCGGCAGACGCTGACCCCGCCCACCGCGTTCCGCTGGGACGCGGATGTGCGCGGACCCGCGGGGATTCGGATCCGCGGATTCGACCGTCTGGACGCGGACGGCGCCGCGATGCGTTGGCGGCTGTTCGGCGTGCTGCCCTTCATCGGCGCGTCCGGTGCCGACGTGACGCGCAGCGCGGCCGGCCGGTTGGCCGGTGAGTTCGTTCTTGTGCCCACCTTCGCGCTGCACCGCGACGTGCGTTGGCAGTCGGTGGACGACACGCGAGCCATCGCTCGTTTCGCCGTCGCCGGCCATCCACAGGAGGTGACGGTGACCGTAACGCCCTCCGGCGCCCTGGCGTCGGTCTCCCTGCCCCGCTGGGGCAACCCCGACGGCCGCCGCCATCGCGAACACCGCTTCTTCGCCACCTTCGACGGCGAGATCTCGCACGGCGGATTCCTCCTGCCGACCGGAATCCACGCCGGCTGGGAGGACACCGGCGCGTTCATCCACTACGACATCGACGCGGCGGACTTCCGCTGAGTCGACCGGTGAGCATGGCCCGTCACGGAGGGTGTGACCCGGTCCACCGATACAGGGCCGTTCGGCCCTGGTCGAAGATCCGATCGAAGTTCGAGAGTGGAAAGATGAGCAAAGACCTCGTGACGAAACGTCCCCTCGACCGCCGGGAGACGTTGGAGTTCATGGCCGGCGCCCAGGTGGGACGTGTCGTCGTCAGCGAGGGCGCTCTTCCGGCCGTGCACTTGGTGGCGTTCGCCTTCGACGGGGAGTCCGTGGTCTTCCGCGCCCCCGCCGACTCCGCGCTCGCGAAGGCCGCGTTGAACGCGGTGGTCGCGTTCCAGGCCGACCACATCGACCCGACCACCCGAACCGGCTGGACGGGCACCATCACCGGCCACGCCTCCCGCGTCCACGCCCCCGCCGCCGTCGCGCGCCTGGAACACCTGCTGTCCGAAGCCGACGACGGGGCGAACCAAGCGTGGTTCTCGATCACTTCCGAGTTCGTCACCGGCCGGCTGGTGCAACACGCCACTGGCACCCTTTCGCCTTCGGGGCAGGCGACCGCGACCGGACCGTCGCTCTCGCCGGGCGCGTGAGTTCGAACCGCCCGCCCGACACCGCGGTCCGTCGACACCACGGTCTGTTTCGACACCGCGGTCTGTCCGGTTCCGCTGCGGCCGACCGCTCTGCGCACCCCGGAGGCGGCGCCGGCAAGCGACGGGACGGAGGCCGGGACCAGGCGGTCCGGACGCGCCGACGATCGACACGCCCCGGGCCGGGTGGCGCTCTACCGGGGGCGACGGCCCGAGGGTAGGCCCGCCGACCGCGCGGTGGGCCGAGCGCGGTGGCCGGATCGGTCTGCGTGATGCCCAGGCAGTTGGGGCCGACGATCCGCATGCCGTGTCGGCGGACGGAGTCGTGCACCCGCGCGGCCTGCTCCGGGGTTCCGCCCGAGGTGATCACGACCAGGGCGCGCACGCCGGCGCGTCCGCAGTCCTCGACCAGCACGGGGACCGCCTCGGCGGGCACGGCCACCACCACCGGATCGGGCACCTCCGGGAGCCGGTCCGGCGTCGGGAACGCCGGCACCCCGTCCACGTCGGTCGCGGTGGGATGCAGCACGGTCAGGGTCCCGGTGTAGTGCGCCGCCTTGAGGTTGCGCAGCAGGGCCGGCACGGTGCCGATGCGTGCCCGGCATCGTCGTTGTACTCGACGACCCACGACTTCACTCCCGTCGTGGGTGAGCGCGATCAGTGCACCGCACCCGGCCCGCCCGGTCGGGCGTACTCACCCGCACCGCGGTCTCGCGCACCCGCCCGCTCCGAGACACCGAGGAACCGCGGGGCCGGGGCGGCGCGGCAGAACCGTCTCACCGTCGACCGCCAGGACCCAGGTCTCGTACGGCGTGCCGAGTTCGCTCATCGGCCGTTCCCTTCGACCGTGGTGCCCGCGCGCCGCTCACGGTCGGCCTCGCGTCGATCGTCTCGGTGCGGCAGGGCCCAGCGGTCCCCCGGGTGGGGGTCCATCGGCCCTGTGGCCGGGCCGCGACGACGAGCAGTGTTGGTGACAAGGGCAGGCACACGCCGGCCCCGAGAGAGGACGTACGCCGTGAGCATGCACGAGGGAACGCCGCCGATCGTGGTGGGAGTGGAGCCCACCGACGCCGGAAGACTCGCCGTGGTGTGGGCAGCCGACGAGGCCGCCCGCCGCCGACTGCCGCTGCGCCTGGTCCACACCCTGGACTGGCCGACCGGCGCCGGCCGCAAGCTCGGGACGAACGCGAACCGGCAGACCTGGAGCGAGCGCTTCCGCAACGCGGGGACGCGCACGTTGGACGAGGCCCGCGCGCTCGTGGCCGCGCGCCACCCCGCGCTGGTCACGGATACGGCCCTGCTCGACGGTGCGCCCATCTCGGTGTTGCCCGGACAGGCGCGGGGCGCGGCGATGATCGTGGTGGGCTCGCGCCGACTGTCGGCGGCGACCGAACTGCTGGCCACCGGCAGCATCGCGACCGCGGTCACCGCGCACGCCGGGTGTCCGGTCGTGGTCGTGCGCGAACCCGAGCACACCAGCGCCGACCCGCGCACGATCGTGGTCGGCGTGGACGGGTCGCGACGCTCGGAACCGGCGGTCGCGTACGCCTTCGACGAAGCCTCCCGCCGCGGCGCCACGATCGTGGCCGTGCACGTACGCCAACCGTCCACCGGTCTGATGGCTGGGCTGCACACGGGCGAGGAACGGCGCGAGGGCCGGATCCGGCTCGCGGAGACGCTCGCCGGGTGGAGCGAGAAGTACCCGGACGTGCCCGTGCAACGCGAAGTCGTCGTCGGCCACCCGGTCAAGGTTCTGGCCGGGGCGGGCGAACACGCGCTGGAGGTGGTCGTGGGCACCCGAGGACACGGCGGATTCATGGGCATGTTGTTGGGCTCGGTCAGCCAGGGCCTGATCCACCACGCGCGCTGCCCCCTGGTGATCGTCCCGGCCTCGGGTGACGAGAACGCGCCCACCCGCGACTGAGCACCCGTCAAAACCCTCCGCCTCCGGGTGAGTCGAGGCACGGGCGGAGGTCGTCGCGAGCGACACCCCGACCACCCCGCGACCGGGAACGCGGTCGACCCGGTGATCGACTTCACCGTGGCCGGTTGGACGCCCTGCGAGCATCTCGCGCAGGCGCTTCGATCGCCCGTCACCGCCCTGGTCCACGTGGGCGTCCGCTGCCTTTTCGCCCGTCTCGCGCACCGAGCCGGCGCGCGCCGAGCCGACGCGCGCCGCGCGAGCCCGACAGCGCCGAGCCGCGCGCCCGGGAACGGGACCCGCGGCCTCGGGGAACACACGAGCCGCACCAAAACAGGTCGCCACCAAAACAGGCGCGCCACCCGGACCGCCGGCCACACTCTCGAAGGAACTCGCCGTGCATCAGGCATCGACCACCACCGGTTCCGCATCCGGCCCTCGCCCCGCCCGTGGGCACGTCGTCGTCGGCTTCGACGGTTCACCCGGAGCCGAACACGCCGTCGACCTCGCCGCCGACGAAGCCACTCGCCGCAATACCACCCTCGAAATCCTGCACGCCCTGACATGGGTGGAATTCGCCGGGGCGGACGACCGCTTCGGGCAACAGTTGCGCGAGAACGCCCGCGCGATCGTCGACCGAGGCGCCGAACGCGCCCGCCGACGTCGACCCGACCTGTCGGTATCGACCACCGTCGAACTCGCCCACGCCGTGGACGCGTTGGAGGCCGCGAGCGAACGCGCGGCGCTCCTGGTCGTCGGCAATCGCGGCCTCGACGGCTTCACCGGCCTGCTGATGGGCTCGGTCAGCCTGCCCGTCTCGGCCGCGACCCACTGCCCGCTCCTGCTGGTCCACGCCGACCACGACACCACCGCCGACACCGCGACCGGACCGATCGTGGTCGGCGTGTCCGACGAGGACTGCGCCCGCGCCCTGGAGGCCGCCTTCGCCCAGGCCCGATCCCGGACCCTCCCGCTGCGCGCCATCCACACCTGGCGCTATCCCGCGATAATGGCCGGCGGCCCCGGATATGCCCCGGCCGTGTGGGTCACGGACGACCCGCACGACCCCGAACGTGCCGTCCTGGACCGAGCCTTGGCACCCCTGCGGAAGCAGTACCCCGACGTGAGCGTCACCGAGGACGTCCTCGTCGACTCGCCCGCCCGCGCCCTGGTCGCCGCGAGTACCGACGCCGCCCTGGTCGTGCTGGCCGCCCACCGCAACACCGGCCGCTTCGGCCCCAACCTCGGCCGCGTCACACACACCGTGCTGCACCACGCGAAGGCCCCGGTCCTGCTCGTCCCCGTCGTCAACTGAGACCTGCCCTTCGCCGTCACCGAGGACGGAACCGCGGGCGGAACGCCGCCGGGTCTGATCGGCCCCGGGGACTTCCTTCTCACCCGCCGCGGCCGGGGTTGGGTGTGTCCGGGAGTCCAAGTGTGCTCGCGTAACGGTGCCGGTACGCGGCGTTCTGCGAGGTCTCGCGGATCACCCGGTCCGGGCCCGGCGGCGCGGGCCGGAACTGTAGGAGGTAGCTGTCCACCTGTGGCTCCTTGGCCACTCCGATGGAGAGTTCCCGGCCCTTGTCCATGCCCCGGGCGCAGTACCGTACCCGGTAGTCGGTCCGGAGGAGATCCAGGTCCCACGCCGCCTCGCCCGCCCACTGCACCGAACTCGTGCCGCGGCCCCGCACAACCCCCCGCTCTGGCCTGGGAATGCCTCGAAGAAGTCCGGGTTCGCGCCGTTCGGCTCGCTCTCGACGTAGATCCGATTGTATTGAACGTGAACCTCGCCTGTGACCGGCCTGCCCGGGACGTCGGTGACATGGAGAAGAGGCCCCCCTGTCGGGAAGCGCTGGAACTCGGCGCGACGGGGCGTCGCGCCGTCACAGTCTTCGACGGGTTGATCGGCGGGCTGCGCGAGATGAACACTGTGCTGCCGGCGCTGGTGGTCGAACGCGCAGAGGGTACATATCGGGAAGACCATGGTCGAGATCGACATCGAACTCGCACCGAGCCGACCCCGGGGGGCGGCGCCTGCGGAGGGGGTGGTGTCCGCGGGCGCGCGCCGAGTCAGGGACTCACCGGTCGGCCGGCATCGATCCGAACGCGCCGATCAGCTCGTCGAACTCCGCCTGCAACAAAGGCGTGTGGGCGTCGGCGCCCGGCAGCACCCAGAACCTGTTTTCGCGGATCGCCGCAGCGACCTGCTCGCCGGCCTCCCGGGCGCTCATCGCCCCCCGCCTGTGACCTGCGCATCGCGTCGATCACGTCCCGGGCGGACGAAGTCGGCCCGTCGTCCCCGGGAGTCTCGTCGCCGGCGTCCGCGGCGGGGCGGGCGTTGACCCGGTCGAGCATCTCGGACCGGACCTTGCCCGGACACAGCAGCGACACCCCGACCGCGGTTCCGGCGAGTTCCGCGCGAAGTCCCTTGGCCAGGCCGACGATCGCGTGTTTCGTGGCGCCGTAGGGTCCGGTCATCGCACCACCGATCAGGCCGCCCATCGACGCGGTGTTCACGATGTGCCCGCCTTCCGGTTGCGCGAGCATCAGCGGAACGAACGTCCGCACGCCGTGCACAACGCCCCACAGGTTGACGTCCACTACCCATTGCCAGTCGACGAGTTCGGTCTCCCACTGCCTGTTCAACGTCCACACCCCGGCGTTGTTGCAGACGACGTCGACCCGTCCGAACCTCGCCCGCGCGGCGTCCGCGAGGGCCTCGACGGCCGCCGCGTCCCGCACGTCGGTGGGCACCGCCAACACCTCCGCGCCCTCCGCCCCCAGCAGCGCGGCGGCTTCCTCGACCCGCGCCGCGTCCCGGTCGGCAAGGACCACCCGCATCCCCTCGCCCGCCGGCGCCTGCGCGATGCCGTAGCCGATCCCGCCGGCCGCCCCGGTGACCACACCGACCCGTCCCACACGTTCCCGCATTCCGCTCTTCCCGTCCGGGCGACCCGCGTCGACCGCCCTCGCCCGCGCGTGCGCGCCGGGAACCCGAGACCTCGACGTGCGGGGCCTGCGATGATCGAGGCTCGGGTGTCCGACCCGATCCGACCGGCGGATCACCCTCTCTTCCAGTCTTCCGGCCTCGTCAAATCCGGCACCCTGTGAAAGCCTCCGGAGCATCTCGTGCGGATAACTCCGTTGCCCTGCCCGCGCCTGGGTTCTAATGTCGTCCTCGGTCGACGGCACTTCGCCGGCGCACCGCAACGTGTAGCTCAGTCAGAAGAGCACCGGGCTCCGGACCCGGAGGGCGCGGGGGCAGAGCCCGCCACGTTGGCGAACGCGGAAACGATGTGGCTCGAGTGAGCGCAACACCGGGCTCGGCACCCGGAAAGTGCGCGGGCGGGACCGTCACGTCGGCGACATCGGAACGCGGCGGCACGGGCTCGGCCGGGAAGGCTCCGGATCCGGAACCCACCCGAGATCGGGCGGTGCCCACCGTGTCGATCACGCCGACCACGACGTGTAGCTCAGTCAGCAGAGCACCGGGCTTTCGACCCGGAGGGCGCGGGGGCAGGGCCCGCTACGTCGACATGAACGAGATTCACGTGCGTCCCGTCGCCAACCCCGGCTATGCGGATTGGCAGCTGGCGAAGGCATTCCACACCGCCGCCTCCCACGAGAGCCAGGCAACCCGGCGTCGCGCCGAGGAGCGCGTACGCCGCTGGACGCAGGTCGCCCGCGGTATGGCCGACGGCTCGTTGGCCGTCGGCTCGCGCACACCCGTGCGCGGGCTTCCCGCGTGGGTCACCCCGGAGGTCGTCCGCGGCGGGTTCGCCACCGGCGACGCCGCGGCCGGCGGGCCGTGGACCGCGCACGAGGCCGAGACCGCCGCCCGCGCCGGGCTGCGTGCCGGCGATCGGCTCGCGGTGTTCCGGTACTTCCTCACCGACGCGGGCCTGGCCGAGCTCCACACGATGCTCGACACCGGCCGGTATCACGTCGCGGTGCCCGAGGAGGCCGCGCTGCTCACCATCGCGTGGCTGCTGCGTGCCGGGGACCGCTTCGCGGCGCTCACGCTGCTCGACGAGATCGCGCCGTACGCGGATCGCCTCCGCTTCCTGCCGCGCGCCGGCGACACGCCGGTGCCCGACGGTTCCGCCGTGCACCGCGAGTCTGTGGGCTCGTTGCGGGCCACGCTCGGCGCGCGGCGGCCCAAGCCGGCGGTCGAGGCGATGAACGAGGCGCTGACCGTGTGGAACCCGTTCGCCGACCAGTTGCTCGCGCACTGGCTGGAGACCGTCGAGAACGGCCGGCTCGGCGCGGTCCGACCGGCGGGCTGGACCGAACGCGGCCGTGAACTCCTCCAGCGCCACCGGCATTTGGCGGCGCGGCACACGCTGTGCGGCAAGCATCGCAACCCCAAGGAGAACTCCGCGATCCTGCTCGCCGCGCTGGCCGAGGCGCTCGGTGACCCTTGGGCTACCGGTGCTGTTCGCAGCGCCGGCCCCCGTGTCGTGGAGGGCCGCGCCGGCGGACCCCGTTCCGGTGCCCGCGCGAACGTCGGCACGCACCCGGCGGCCCGTCCCGGCCTGCTGCGGCACGCCGTCGACGCGATGGTCGCCAAGCGCGGCGCGCCCGGTTCGCCGCCGCACGCCCAACTGCGGGCCCGTCAGGCGCAGGACGCGTCGACCGCGACGCTCCACGAGCTGGCGCGCGTCCTCATCGCCCGGCTGGCGAACCTGCGCGACGACGTGGGCCTGCCCGACACGGCGTGGCTGCTCGTACCGGTGACCGACGAGGAAGCCGAGCAGACCGGCGTACGCGCGGGCAGCCCGATTCCGGACAGCCTGCGTCACCCGGTCGAGCGGGCGCTCAGCGCGCCCGTGGCGACGCTCGTCGAGCGCGGCATCGTGCCGTCGGCCGAGGTACTGGCCGAGCTGGTGCCGCAACTGGTCGCCGCCACGACCGCGTTGGCGTACCACGACCCGGCGCTGCGCACGCTGATGACCGCCGGGTACGGGGCGTTCGCCGAGCGTCGGTCGCTGCTGCTGCTCAACCTGGAGCACCAGGTGCGGCTGGAGGAATTGCCGTGGGTGCGGGCGGTGTCCGCGTACCGGCGGGTGTCGACCGACACCGCGGGAAACGCGCGGGAGGCGCTGGCCGAGCTGGGCACGCTGACGGTGCGCGCCTTCCCGGGCACGATCGTGCCGAACCCGCTGCTCCAGGAACTCGGTTCGCTCGCGCGGCGGGCCGGGGTCGGGGCGGTGTTCACCGAGGAACTGGCGGCGGACATCTTCATGGGCACCTTCTCCGCGAAGTTCCTGCGTGCCGCGCAGGGCGCTGCGGAACTGCTCGAAGGGTCGCTGTACGCGCGGTATTACGGCATCGACTACGCCGCGATCCGGGAGATCGGCGACGTCAAGCACGAGCGTGGACTCGCGGCGAGCACCTCGGATGCCTTCGCCGCGCTGTGCCGGGAGCGGGCCGCCGTCGATCCGCGGGGCCACGGGTGGGTCGCGGCGAACGGGAAGGTCATCGAGCAGGCGCAGATCCTCACCACACACAACCTCGCCACGCTCGTATACCCCATCGGGGTGCAGCCGGCTGGGGGCTGGGCGGAACCGGCGCGGGGCGCGTACCGCACGGTGTGCCGACTGGTACAGCAGATCGCCGGGAACCCGCGGTCGCTGGGCACCGTCAAGGACGCCGCGTACGCGTGGCGGCAGGCGCTGTTCTTCCTGTCCCTGTGCGGTGTGGAGGACCAGTTCGCGGTGATCGCGTGGATGGCGGAGGAGACGGCGCGGCGGCCGGAGCACACGGTGCGGCGCCTGGCGCCGGTTCTGGCGGGGCTGCGGCACGTGTTCACGGGTGGCAGCCTGGACGATCCGGCGATACCGAACGTCCGGCGGTTCCTCGGCTGGGCCACGGACGGACACTGGATCCGCGACGCGTGACGGGCGGGCGCCGCGAGCGACTGTCTCGCGGCCGCGGCGCCCGCCGTGCGGGGCGGTGCGGTCAGGCGGGGGCGCGGCGAACGCGTGCCGAACTCCAGCCAGTGCACAGGCAGGCCGCCCCAGGTCGCCAGATTCCGATGAAGGGTCATGGCCGATTCCCCCTGTCCGTGCACCGCAGCGAACCACGCCCATTAATCGACCGCCCCGACAGGGGCCCGGCGGCGTGATACGGCGTCGGGTTCGGGTCCGATGTCGAACACCAAGGGGTGCAGACGGGATCGATGACCCGGCGGACGAATCCCGTCGCCGGCGCGCGGAGCGGGTCCGCACGGGGTGGTCCGTGTTCTCGCCGGTGCGTTTACCGGCCTGCGGTTACCGGCTTGCGGCGGCTGCGTTTCGGATCCAGCTGCGGAATTCGATCGCCAGGTGTTCGCAGTGTCCCTCGATCATCGAGTCCGGGGCGGCGGACGGGTAGATGACGCGTACCACTACATCGGCGCCGGTTTCGGTGTTTCGGGCCTGGTGGAGACAGAACACGAAGGGGGTGCCGTCGTCCAGGCTGAGCAATGCGTTCATCAGTGTCACCGGGTAGGACGCGTCGAGGTACGCGCCGACCGGCTGGGGCAGTTCACGGGGTATCGAGACCTTGAATCGAGTGAGGTGACCGCCGATCGTCTCCACCATGCCGCCCGTGTAGTTCGGCGGTTCGACGTAGTGCTCGGGGTGGGCGTTGAGGAGCCCGGCCTGACCGTGCACCGCGCCTCGGACGCTTACCGGGGCGAGGGCAAGACGGACGCCAAGGACGCCTTCGTCATCGCCGACCAGGCCAGGATGCGCCGTGACCTGGGCCTGCTGCGGCCCGGCGACGAAGTCGCTGTCGACCTGCGTACTCTGACCGCCCGCCGCACGGACCTCGTGTGTGACCGCACTCGCCGGATCAACCGGCTTCGGGCCCAACTGCTGGAAATATTCCCGGCGTTGGAGCGGGTCCTGGACCTGACGAACAAGGGACCCGTCATGCTGCTGACGGGTTACCAGCCCCCGGCGGCGATCCGCCGTAGCGGCGCCAAGCGTGTCGAGACGTGGCTGCGCAACCGCAGGGTTCGCGGTTGCGCAGCCCTGGCCCGGGCGGCCGTGGAGGCCGCCGATGCCCAGCACGCCGCCCTGCCCGGCGAGAAGCCGGCCGCCGCCATGGTGATCCGCCTCGCGAAGGGGGTGATGGTCCTCGACGAGGAGATCGCGGAAATCGACGCCCTCATCGAGGGCCGGTTTCGCGAGCACCCGCACGCCGAGGTGATCCTCAGCCTGCCCGGCATGGGCAAGCAGATGGGCGCCATCTTCATCGCTGCCACCGGCGGCGACACGAGTGCCTTCGGCAGCGCCGACCGGCTGGCCGGATACGCCGGCCTCGCACCGGCACCGCGCGATTCCGGACGCGTCAGCGGCAACCTGCGCCGACCACGCCGCTTCCACCGCGGCCTGCTCAACGCGATGTACCTCTCCGCGTTGACCTTCGCGTCCTCCTCCCACTGCGTGGCGATCACTCGCAGCAGCAGGTCCCGCAGGGCGTTCTCGTGGGCCGCGAGCCGATCACCCTCGATCAGGTAGCGGATCAGGTCGTGGCCGGCGAGCATGTCGGCGTACGCCCACTTCAGCTCCGTGGGCGCGCCGTCCACGCGCGCGTCGACGTCCGCGCGCCACCACACCTTCATCGGGACACCGAATGCGTTGCTCAGGCGCTCCAACGCCTTGTCGAGGACGTCCATGCTGCCCGTCTCGGGCACCGCGGTGCCCGAGACGGACGTGATCAGGTAATAGGCGCGAGCGCCCTCGGCGACCAGCCGCCGAATGTTGTCCGCCTCCGCCTTGACGGTCGCCTCAAGCCACGCGGCCGGGTTTTTCTCCGCGCGTGCGGACCACTTGACCTGGTAGATGACCTTCCGGCCCCCGCCGGGATCGACAGCGTCCCGCCCCCGTCGGAATGCCCCACCGGGTAGCACCGCACGTTCGGGAAGGACCGCGCGAGCAACGCGTTGCACAACTGCTGGAAAGGCTTCTCGCCCAACCGCTCGTACAGGTACCGCCACGACTGACCGCCGCCGCCACTCACCACCCGCCCCCACCCTCGGACACCCACCGCGCTGTGCTCCAAGATAGGCGCGGCACCCGACAGCGGTAGCCAGATCACGGCCGGTGGTTGTGCCTGGACTGTCGGGGCGAACAGGCTCGCGCGCACGGTGACTTTGGTCCCGGGGCGGTTCACACCCGCGGGCTACGTGACGATCCCGCGGGACGAGGACATGCGCCGGTTGATTGCCCGAACCTCGCATGTGGCGACATGGCCGGGGCGGCCGCCGGGTGAGCCGACGCCGAAGCTCGTAGCGGATCCGTCGACAGATGGAGACCCTCGCCCACCGCTACACCTGCGGCGACCGCGAACATGAACACGAACACTCTCATATATTGAAGGGGCAAATCCCTTATTTCACATCTAAACGGTTGGATACGACAGTGGAGACGAACAGGGAATTTCTGGAATCATCGGTGCCCTGGCGTGATATCGGAGGTGGGCGACTTCAGGACAATACGCCGACGGAAAGCATGCCGGGGTCGAACATCGGAAAGGAGTCGATCACCGGAAACCATTGGAGGAACGCACATGGAATCTCGTGTCGGGATGAGAGCCAAGGTCATGGCGATTGCCGCGTGCCTGGTGGGGGCAGCGCTGACGCCGACGGTCGCGGCGGCCGAGACCCGTCCGGCGAAGCTGCTCGACGGTCCGTACACGCTGGTGAATGTGAATTCGGGCAAGTGTCTGGAGATCCGTGGTGATTCGACCGAGAATGGTGCCGCCGCGAACCAGTGGGAGTGCAACGGTTCGAACACCCAGAAGTGGTACTTCACGCTCGATTCAGCCTCGCCGACGACAATAGTCAACGCGAATTCGGGCAAATGTCTGGAGATCCGTGGTGATTCCATGGACAACGGTGCCGCCGCCAATCAGTGGGAGTGCAACGGTTCGGGCACCCAGTACTGGTGGCCCGACCTGTTCGACAGCCAATCCTGGACTCTGACGAATGCGAACTCGTTCAAGTGCCTGGAAATTCGCGGTGATTCGACGGATAACGGCGCGGCCGCGAACCAGTGGGAGTGCAACAACTCGAACACCCAGAAGTGGGTGAGGTGGCTCTGAGCCCGGCTGCGGGAGGTCCCCATGCGCTCGGCCGCGTGGGTTCCGTCCCGCTTCGGAATGATCGTGATCGCCGAAACGAAAGGCGCCATCCGTGCGGCGAAGCCGAATTTCGGTCCCGACCCTCGTACTCGCGACGCTCCTGACGCTCTTCTCGCCCAACGCGACGGCCAACGCCGATCCGACCGCATCGGCCGATGCGTCCGTGGAGGCGGCGCAGCCGTCGTCGTCGGAACTGCGATTCTTCACCTACAACATCTGCGGTGAGGGCGTACCCGCCTGTGGCGGGCCGCCCAAGGACAACGCCCGGCGGATCAACACGGTGGTGTCCCAGGCTCGGGACTGGGGAGCGGACGAGGTCTTCCTCCAAGAGGTCTGCCGCTCGCAGTACGAGGCGATCCTGAACGGCCTCAAACCAAGCGGATTTCGGGGCATGTTCACCACCACTGTGTCCGGCAATGGCTTGTGCGGAGGCGACTACGGGATCGCGGTCCTGGTGAAGGGCCCCATCGTCGAGACTGCGGAACTCGATCTCACTTCCGGCGGCGGGAACCTCCCGATGGAGAGGGAGCCGATCAAGTCCCCGTGCGTCAAGACCTACACGAAGGGCCGGGTCAATTGGGCCTGTTCCGTGCACCTGTACTGGCTGGAGTACCAACTCGGGGTCCTCGAAGCCGCGAAACTGACGGCTCGCACGGATGCCTGGCGGGCCGAGGGCACGCCGGTGATCCTGGGCGGCGACTTCAACCGTCTCCCGGTCTCCGTCGTCATGGACTCCTTTTACGGCGCCCCGAATCCGGATGGAAAGGGCACGTTCGACGAAGTGGATGAGACCGACGCGGCCTATTTCACTCCGAATTGCCCACCTGCCCCACAGGCCCGCTGCCGTTCGGGCCAGCCGACCCACCTGTCCTTCACGGACCCGACCGATCAAAAGATCGACTACCTGTACTTGAGTCGGGGAGACTTCACCGCCCTGCAAGGCGAGGTGTTGCCCCGCGACCCCGTGATCTCCGATCATCGCCTCTACCGCGGCACCGCGAACTTCGTCGCCCCGGCAACGGGTCCCTACACCCTGACCGACGCCAACTCCGGCAAATGCCTGGAGATTCGAGACGACTCGACCGCTAACGGCGCGACCGCGAACCAATGGACGTGCAACGGCTCCGCTACCCAGTCCTGGTACCTCGCTCTCTCCCCGGGCGTGCCGACACGACTGGTGAACGCCAACTCCGGCAAGTGTCTGGAGATTGGGGACGACTCGACCGCTAACGGCGCGACCGCGAATCAATGGATGTGCAACGGCTCCGCCACCCAGAACTGGCGAGCGAACCCGTCGGTCGGTGACTCCTGGACGCTGACCAACGTCAACTCCGGCAAATGCCTGGAGATCCGGGGTGACTCGATCGAGGACGGCGCGGCCGCGAACCAGTGGACGTGCAACGGCTCCGCCACGCAGAACTGGGTGAGACACATGTGATCGTGTCGACTCGGTGCGGCGGAGTCGCCGACACCGGGACCGGCGCACCGCGCCGGGGCACGCTACCGCGGCACGGGTGATCCGAGTTTGCGGGGGCGTGGTCCGGCGCGAATGTGAGTGGTTGTTCGTGGTTGTAAGTTTCTCAAATCGCGTGTCATTTTCTCAGTCGCGATGTCATCAGGTTGACCGATCTGGATCTCCTCCGCCTTCGGACTGTCCATCAGCAGCAGGCCAGGATGCGTCGACACCTGGTGCGCGGCACCGACGCGCAGCAACGCCACGATCACCGCGATCCGCAGCCGCAATCGCTCCCCGGGGCCTTGGTGAACGTCTCGTCCACACCGCTGATGCGCACCTTCAGCTGCGCGGAGCGGTTGATCTCGACGCGCTCCAACGATTCGATGCCGAAACGCTGCCCCAGCTCGAGGATGTGCTGGTTGACGTCGCCGAACAGCACAGCGGACGCCGCCTCGTGGTCCGCTTCCATCACGGTTGCCGCAGCTGCGAGTACCTTCCGGTGCCGCGCCTCCTCGACGTTCTCCACCATCGGCGGAAGTTCAGGAAACACGCTCAGCGCACCCTCCAGCCTCAGCACACTTTCCCGTGCCTGGAAACGCGCCGGGACCTGCGTTGCGGCATCCGCACGCCGCAGATCTTCCTCGGCGGTCTCCAGCCGGCCGTTCAGCCGCTCGAGTTCGGCCTCGACGACACGGAGAGCATCTCGTGCCACCCGCTCAGCCTCAGTGCTCGCCTCCACACGCGCCCGAGCCTCGTCGAGGACCTCCTCAGGTGTCTCGTCATCCGCTTCCACAGGACGCGCGCATACCGCGCACGCGTGCGCCTCACGCTCCAGCGTCCGGCGGTCATCCGCGATCGCCTGATCGCACCGCGGGCACGCCTGCGGATCGAGACCATGGAAAAACCGACGCGCGATCGCGCTCTCGCTCACATCGTTCAGGCGCTTCTCATCCCGCTGACGTTGTCCGCGCGCCCGGCGGAACACCGAAGCGCACTCCTCGCAGCGCCCCTGGGCGTCGGCCACGGCACCCGCAAGGCGCCGAGTCTCCGCCGCGAGGTCCGTCAAGGATGATGCCGCCCCCTCCGACGGCGAGGACAAGGACTCCAGGACGGCGCGGGCCTGATCCAGATCGGCCTGGATTCGAGCACGCTGCGCAGCCCTGGCCGATCGAGCCTGCTCGTCCGCCGACGCACGTTCCGTACGCCGCGCCGTCAGCAGCTTGGCCTCGGACTTGACGCGAGTGAGCGCGCTCGCCCCCGGCAGGTCCAGGTACACCTGCAGCAACCGGCCCGACAGCCCGCCCATCACGACATCACCGACCAGCGCGTCCGACCGCGCCGGAGGCAGATAAACGGCCCCGAAGTACGCCCGCCAGCCGTGCGTCGCCAGTGACGTCTCCCGCGATGTGCTGATGAGAGGCTGGAGATCCATCACGTCATCATCAACGATCGAACCTGGTCCGCGTAGCTCTCCGCAGACGAAGCACGCAACAGCGCAACCACATCCCGACCCGGATCCGCCTTACGTACGTCGGCCAGCACCTCCAGCGTCGGCGCCGCCAGGACGACAGCGGACGTGAGCTGTCCGTCCACGAGGCTCAGCCGGAACCCGACCACCCGGTCAGCGATCACCGTGTCCAAGTCCACCTGCCGCAGCCACCGACGCACCGTGTTCCGCAGCTTCTTGGGCTCACCACGCAGACACCAGGTGACGAGTTCCAACACACTGGACTTACCGCGCAGATTCGCGGCCACCAGACCCGTCACCCCGTCACGGAACGCCAGCGTGGAGTCAACCGGCCCCGGCGCCACCGCGCCCGTCCGCTCCCCGACGAGACGCAACCGTCGCACACGCAACGGGCGCGGACGCGCCGGCGGAACCCCCGTAGGCGTCGAACACCTCCCGCACATCCGCCACCGACACGCCCGAACGCGCCGCAATGCGCTCGTCGAGCCCCGCTTGATCAGTCACTTGATCAGTCATCAGACCCCCTGGTGAACCGCGCCGCTACCCGCCTGAACCACGCAGCACCGCGAGCCGCTCCTGCGCCCGCGCGCTCACCGACCCGATCCGCTCGCCCCACGCGGTCTCGGCGTACTCGCGCTGCAGATACCGGCGCTCCTTCAACCCGCTCCCGCCCAAGCCGTCAGCGAGCGCGAGGACCAACTGCACCCGGTTGACGTAGTAGCAGAACACCGGCTCCTCAGACTCGATCTCCCGCGCGACCTTCCGCCCGTTCTCCAACAAGAAATGAAGCATCGGGTACCGGCGGACCTCCGGCTCCTCCGAATCCAGGATCGCCCCGGCGTGGTCCAGCAGCGACGCCTCACCGCTGGACTCGTAGTCGTTCAGTAGCTCATCGGCAAGATAGTCCGGATTCCGCACCAGAAGTCCAGCTTCTGAAGCCGCACTTGGCCCCGAACCACCCGACGGCCTCCACCAATCCCGGATCGGCAGCCTCGGCGCTGTTCAAAACCCCGCAGGCGCCATCCAGAAGCAGCAAGATGCGCAATGCATCCTGCTCCCTGCTTGTAACAGGACCTTCCAAGTCCTCCATCCGACCACCCCCGAACCGCTTTGGGCAGCCTAATTGCTCAAGACCCACACGCACCGGCTGTCCCGTAAGTCCGACGTGACCAGCCGAGTGAGGTGTTCGGCTCCGCGCTCGGCTTGGCCGCCCTGCGCGGATTCCACGGGGTGTCGTGGCGGCAACCGGGTGGTGGCGAATACGGCCGTGTCGGCCCGTGCCCCGGACCCCACATCTCCTACGCAGGCGCCGGCCGTCCCCCTATGCAAACCGCACCGACGGACGACGTGGACGACTCGATCCGCCGGCCATGTCGCCCGCCGTTGTCGGGCGTTGGCGAGTGCGACACCAAGCTTCACCTCACACACGACACCGCCCGCCTCGACGGTCTCGACATGCTTGCGCGGCACGGTCAGATGTCCTTCCCACTCGCGGAACGCGACCGCGGCGGCCAGTGTGAGCGTCCACCGGTCCACCGGCGCCGGCCACTGCTCCGGCACGTCGACCACGTGCACGCCCACCTCCGCCAGCGCCTCTCGCTGCGCCGGCGTCAGGCTCGCCCCGCTGCGCCGTTGTCGGGCCAGCCATGCTCCGACGTCCTCGCCGCCGACGGTGTGTCCGGGGACCAGCTCGTCGAGACTCCCGCCGCCCTCGGTGTGCAGTCGTACCGTCGCGAGTACGCGTTGCCATTCCAGGGGCCACCGCAGGGCGGGGTCCTCGCGTCCGGTGGGGTTCCAATCGGGGTCGATCTCGGCCAGGCGTTCCCACCGCTGCGCCCAGCGGTCGGGGTTCTTGCGGGACTCCAACGGGCGGCGGCAGTTCGCGAGGAATTGTCCGACGGGGTGGTTGTCGACGGCGGCGGTCTTGGGGCCGGCGAGGTGTCCGTGGACGGCGTGGTACGCGCGGCACATGGCGAGTCCGTCCTCGAATGCGGCGTCGTCGGGGCTCGACACCATCCCCAGGGCCTCGAGCAGTTCGATCCGCCGCGCACTGATCGTCCCCGCCGACCACGCCCTGCGCTGTTCGCTGATCCACGCACCCACGGGATGGCTGGTGCCGGTCTCGGCGTCGTAGTCGATCGCCTCCAGCGGCACGCGGAGGTCGCCGTGGGTGGTGTGCCAGCGTCGGGCGGCGAGGTAGCCGCGGCGCCAGTCCCGGCGTTCGGGGTCGATGACCCTGAGTTTGACGAAGTCGGCGAGGAGGGCGGGATCGCGCTCAGTTCACGAACCGCACGAGGAACCGCTCCTTGTCGCCTCCGGATTCCCCGCCCGCGCCCTCGCCTTCGGAGTCCTCCTCGGCCGCGCAGTCCGGCCGCGAGGAGTGGGCCGTGGACGACCGTGTCGTGGGGGAGGTCGAGGCCGAACACGGCGCCGGCACGTGAGTTTCGCTCACCAGGCCACCCGGTCCTTCGCACCGTTCAACCCCGACCCTACGGTTCGCAACCCGTTCACCACAGGCGATGATTCACCGATGTTGAACGTCACCGGCTCGGACGGCGCGGAAAGCGCGGCTCTCTTGCTGACCACGATGCACCGGCTGCACGAGCAACTGAACGACTTCACCTCTCGGCTCTACGCCGCCTACGACTTCGGGGACGAGTCCGGGCTGGTGCCCGCCGTCTCGATCGAAATGCACCCCGCGGGACCTGAACTGCGGCACCACCACCGCTTCGGCTTCTTCACGGAGGGCGACTCGGATGTCAGTGAGCTGCGGTTCTCCGCAGGTGCGACCACCACCTCGGCCGGGAGCATCGTTGAGCGCGGTCAGGAGCCCCCGCCCTCCCCGGCCGGCGAAGCACGTTGTGTGCGGCGGTCAGTCCTCGGGTCCTCGCATCGGCGGGGGCGAAGGAGGCGCTCGAACGTGGGTGTTGCTGCGTGAGGTGTTGTCTGTACAGCGTCAAACGTGTGATCGATAGCGTTGCGTCGCGATGTTGCCGTGGTCTGACGAGGTGAGGAAGCTGTGAGCGATGAAGTCCTGTCGATCATTCCGAGTGATCCGCGGTGGCATCCGGACCGTGATGGGGTCGATCGCGTCATGGCGCTGGTCGAGGACCTGACACTCGGGGTTGCCGACGGTGTGGGCGTGGAGATCGACGTGATCCGGCACGAGGTGGTCACTGCCGTCGACAGCGGGGGGAACCTGGAGAGGATCGGTTGCCCCTTGTGCCGGGCGGCCATCGACACCGAGTGGTGGGGCGACCTCCTTGAGGCTCACCGCGACGACGGGTTCACCACGCTCGCGGTCGAGGTCCCGTGTTGTGGGGGTTCGACCACTCTGGACGTGCTCGACTACGACTGGCCGTGTGGTTTTGCCCGATTCGAGATCGCAATCTGGAACCCTGAACGCCTCTGGTTCAGTGAGGCCGAGTTGACGGCACTCGGGGAGCGACTGGGCCATCCGGTGAAGCAGATCCGGGCCCACATCTGAACGTCCGCTGTTCAGCCGGTTCCTTGATGATGTTGCCGCTGGGTACCCGGGAGCCTCGGCTCGCCGTCGGATGAGGCGCGTTTCTCGAACGCGGGGGCGATTGCGAACGGACTGGCGCAGGGCGGGCATTCCGCCGTTCCGAAGACGTACGGCAGGCCGCGGGCGAGCGAGACCTGCCCGTCGCGGGTGGCGATCTTGAGCAGGCGTGCGCCCAGCGTGGGCATCTCCTCGGGCGTGGCCGGCCGCAGGGGGCGGCGGTCGATGTCTCCCCGATGCCGGTCCCGGATCGCGGAGTGGTCTCCGTAATGGCCCACTGCGATGGTGACGTCGGCGCCGCAGCGGGGGCAGTGGACGGCGAGGAACGCGTCGGTGAGGTCGTCGAGCGCCCGGGCCCAGGCGAGGTGCCCTTCGAGCGCGAGCATGCCGCACAGCAGCGAGATGTAGTGCGCCCGGTGCGCGTGGTCAGCGAGGTGCGCGTCCGCGAGGGGCGCCATCCCCGCGATCCGGAAGGCGTGCGCCTCGAGGAACGCGTCGTATTCGCGGTACCGGAGTCGCTTCGCGACGATGTCGCCGGCCAGGGACACCGCCGCGTCGCGGTCGGGCGGACTCCCGCCGACGGCGACCTCCCACAACAGCGGCAACGCTGCGAAGCTCGCGGAGCACACCCTCCCGTCCCGGCACAGCCTGCCGTGCAGGTCACGCCAGGTCCGTTTCCGGTTCTGCGGGGTGAGATTCGCGAACAGGACCGGTATGTCGTCCGCCGGGCCTTCGAAGTGATGGAGCAGTGACCAGTCCGTCATGGGACCGCATTCAACCAGCCGCCCCGGACGCCGCCGCGACCCGACGCCGGGCGTCTCGACGGCCGCATTCGAGGATCCGAGCGACCACACACGGGGCGCCACCCCGGGCCGTGCGCGGGCGCGAGCGCCGGGGCCGCAGGGACCCCCACGCGCGAAGTCCCCGCGCGCAAGAAGGGGACTTCGCGGTGGGTGTGGCCGTGGTCGCCGGACGCAAGGCGGCAGCGGGGCGTGGGGTCAGGCGTCCTGCCGTTCGACGTCCGCGGGTTCCACGACGATCCGATCGTCGATGCTCGGCGTGACGAGCCCACGAGGGCCCCACGCATGTGCGTCTTCGGTCGCGAGCGCGTCGTGTGGCGGGGTCCGCGGCGGCGTTGGGAGCCGGAGCCGATCGAGGTGGTGACTGCGCCGGCCCGACACCGAGCCGACGCCGGGTGCACCGACCCTGTCCGCGGTGCCCCCGCCCCCGCTGCCGGGCCGATCGCAGGGGCGGGGCTGTTCGATGGCTCAGGTGATCGGGGGCGGGGCCCGGACGGTCGCGTGCCGGGGACACGGTTCCCATCGAGGCGGTCGTTGCTCCGTCCCGGCGGCAGGGTTCAGTCGGAGTTACAGGATGCCGGGGCCGAATTCCGTCGTCACCGGGACGAGTGCTCGGTCGCCTCGTTCAGGCGTGTCTCGTCGACGGCGATCGGGCTCAGGTCGTGGCCGAGCGTGCGCGAGGACCCGCTGCTCGCCGGAATCCGGATCATGGCGACGGCCGCGCGCAGTGCGGGCAGGTGCTCGGGAATGGACGCCATCGCCACCGGCGCGCTGTGCAGCCGGGTCACGAACAGGTCGATCAGCGTTATGCGGTCGGGCGTCCGCCCGGCTCACCCGGCCGCCGGCGGTGCCCGTCTCGTACGCCACCGCCCTGCGGCTGCTGCGGCGCCGTGCCGGCAGTGCGGATTCCCCGGGTGGCCGGGGTCGACGACTTCGCCCTGCGGCGCCGGCACCGCTACGCCACGATCATCATCGACGCCGAGACCGGCGAGCGAATCGAGGTACCGGCCGACCGCGAGGCCGCCACCCCGGAAGCCCGGCTGCGCGAGCATCCCGGCATCGAGGCCGTGTGCCGGGACGGATCGCCCACCCACGCCGAAGCGATCCGACGGGCCCTGCCCGACGCGATCCGGATCAGCGACCGCCGGCACCTCCGGCACAACCTGTGCGACAAAGTCCCGGCCGAAGTCCGCGCCCACACCCTCCGCCGGGCCACCGTCAATCCTCCCCGCCCCGGTGGCACCCGCGAGCAGACCACCCGCGAACGCCGGCACCAAGTCCACCAACTCCTCGGCCGGGGCGTCGGCCTGCTCGACTGCTCCCGCCGCCCGGACCCGGCCCTGAACACCGCCAAACGCCACGCCCGCATCCCCGAACCGACGGCCCTGCGCATCGCCCCGCAATACCGGCCCACCCTCGTCGACCCCCACCGCGACCACCTGCGCCGACGGCGCGCGGAGGACCCGGCGGTGCCCGTCACTCATCTGCTGCGGGAGATCAGGGAGTCGGGATACACCGGCAGCGCGAATCTCCTGGTCCGTCACCTCAACCAGGGCCGCGCCGAAGGCGACCGCCCGGTGACCACCCCACGCCGCGCCACCCGGCTCCTGCTCACCCACCCCGACAACCTGCGCACCAAGGAAACCGCCCTCCCGGCAGCCCTCGCTGCCGCCCGTCCCGAAATGGCCCAACTCTCCGCACGGGTAGGCGAGTTCGCCGAGCTGCCGACTCCGGCTGAGGGTAACGATGCCCGGCTCACCGAGTGATCACCCAAGTCCGCGCCGCCCTGCCCCACCTGCAGAGCTTCTGCAACGGCCTCGAACTCGACCGCCGGGCCGTCGTAGCCGGGCTCACGCTGCCCTACCACAACGGCCACACCGAAGGCGTCAACACCCGCACCAAGAGAATCATGCGCCAAATGCACGGCCGAGCCGGATTCGACCTCCTCCGCCACCGCATCCTCCTCCAGTGACAACGGAACGTCACCACCGACTACGGAACAGAGCCCGTCTATCTGTGTAAGCCCTGGGGTGGTCACTGAACGCTGATGCGGTCTTCGAAGAAGAGCGCGAAGGCGTTGAGGGCGTTCTTCCAGTGTGGCGCGACCAGGTTCACATCGCGTGTGCGTGGTTCGATCTGTTCGCGGACCGCCAGGTAGAGGACCTTGAGTGCGGCCTGTTCCGTGGGGAAATGCCCGCGGTTGCGGGTGGCCGCCGGATCCGGCTGCCGCTGGACCTGGTGTCGGACCGCGAACATCGAGGCCGGCCCGACGGCTTTCCTCACGGCTGGAGACCGAGGTCGTGTGTCGTGACCGCGTGCCGCGCTCCGCCCGGGGAACCACGGCCGGGACGCCCGAGGCCGGGGCGTCCCTACTGCAATTTCAGTAGACGGTCGTGTGATTTCAGTAGGTCGCAGTGTCTGTAGCAGCATGACGACGGAACGGGTCTTCCCGGGCGAGCCTTGAGCGGTCATCGCTTGTGGATTTGGAGACCCTGACGTGGCGAATTTTCTGTATCGGCTCGGTCGCGGCGCCTTTCGGCGGCGCGGCCGGGTTCTGCTGGTGTGGCTGGGGATGCTGGTGGTGGTCGCGGCTGGCGCGGCGCTGGCGTCGGGGCCCTCCGACGAGGAGTTCTCGATGCCGGGGATCGAGTCGCAGAAGGCGTTCGATCTCATGGAGGAGCGTTTTCCCGGAACGGCTGCGGACGGCGCCACCGCCCGCGTCGTCTTCGTCGCCCCGAACGGGCAACAGGTGAATGTGGGCGACCTGCGCAAGGCCGTCGAGGACGCGGTGGGCTCGATGGGCTTCGGCCCGCAGGTGGCCGGTGTCGCGGACCCGTTCGAGTCGAAGGCCGTCAGCAAGGACGGTTCGACGGCGTATGCGACCGTCACCTACAAGGTGGAGTCCGCCGAGGTCACCGACGCCAGTCGTGCCGCGGTGAACAAGGCGGCGGAACGGGCGCGGGCGGCGGGCCTGACGGTGGAGACCGGCGGGTCGGCGATGGACAGCGGCGGCGGCCCCGGCGGGACGGCGGAGCTCATCGGCCTCTCGGCGGCGGCGGTCGTACTGCTGTTCACGTTCGGGTCGCTGGCAGCCGCGGGTCTGCCGCTGCTGACAGCGATCGTGGGTGTCGCTGTGAGCTTGTTCTCGATCGTTCTGCTGGCGGGCCCGTTGGGCCTGTCCGCGGACACGCTCACCCTCGGGATGATGCTGGGCCTGGCGGTGGGCATCGACTACGCCCTGTTCGTGGTGTCCCGTTACCGGGAGGAGCGCGGGCGCGGCCGGGCCGCGCAGGAGGCGGCCGGGGTGGCGGTGGGCACCGCCGGATCGGCGGTCGTGTTCGCCGGGGTCACCGTGGTGATCGCGCTCGCGGGCCTGTCGGTGGTCGGGATCCCGACCCTCACGAAGATGGGCATGGCCGCCGCAGGAGCGGTCACGATCGCCGTGCTGGTCGCGTTGACGGTCGTCCCCGCGCTGCTCGGATACTGGCCCGACGCGGTCCTGGCTCGCAAGGCCCGCAAGGCCCGCACGCTGGACCGGGACCGGGTCCTGCTCCCGAACGGCGGTGCGCCGAGCGCGGGCGGGCGGGGCAACCTGGGCACGCGCTGGGCTCGTTTCGTGCTGCGTCGTCCCATGGCGGTGCTGATTCTCGGCGTGGTGGCCCTGATCGCACTGGCCGTACCGGTGGTGTCGTTGCGGTTGGGTATGCCGGGTGACGAGGCCAAGTCCACCGCCACCACCGAGCGGCGGGCCTACAACGCGCTCGCCGAGGGCTTCGGCCCCGGCTTCAACGGCCCGCTGACCATCGTCGTGGACGCGAGGGGAGCGGCCGACCCGAAGGCTGCGGTGCGCACCGTCCATGACCGGATCGGTGACACGGACGGCATCGTGTCGATCTCGCAGGCCCGCTTCAACCAGGCGGGCGACACTGCGGTCTTCCGGGCCACCCCGTCGACCAGCCCCACGGACGAGAAGACCAAGGACCTGGTGGAGACGATCCGNCGCGACCGNNCGGCNGTGGANAAGCAGGCGTCGGCGACGTTCGAGGTGACCGGCACGACCGCGCTGAACATNGACATCGCGGCGAAGGTGCAGTCCGCGCTGGTGCCGTATCTGGCGGTGGTGGGCGGCTTGGCGGTGGTGCTGCTGCTGGTGGTCTTCCGGTCCGTGCTGGTGCCGGTCAAGGCGGCCCTGGGCTTCGTGCTCTCGGTGCTGGCGGCGCTGGGCGTGTTGGTGCTGGTCTTCCAGGAGGGATACGCNGCGGACCTGTTCGGGGTGGAGCAGACCGGGCCGATCATGAGCCTGATGCCGATCTTCATGATGGGCATCGTCTTCGGGCTGGCCATGGACTACGAGGTCTTCCTGGTCTCCCGGATGCGGGAGGCGTACACCCACGGGGAGACTGCCGATCAGGCGGTCGTGTCCGG
>NZ_KB889725.1 GCF_000372745.1 Embleya scabrispora DSM 41855
CCCGGCTGATCGTGGAGGGGCTGCGGCCCAGCTCGGCGGCGATCGTGCGGACGCCGGCCTTGTCCCGCAGCCGGTCGGCAATGTGGATGCGGTCGGCTTCGCGCAGGTGTCTCGACGGGCCGGACGAGGGCGCCGCGGTGATCGGCGGCGCCCCCTTCCTGCCTGCGGTCGGGCTGTACCCGTTGCGCCATCGCTTCCCCGTGCGGACGTTGATGCCGACGACCCGGCATGCCTCCGCGAACCCCAGTCCTTGATCCACGAGCCGGAAGTATTCCTCCCGCTCCCGGGCCAGTTTCACGGGACCCTGAGGTTCCCGAGTCCCACGGATCTCGAAGTCCATCGCATCCCCTGAGCTGGGGTGTTGCGACGACCACTAGAACCCAAGCTTCCGACCGGGGCGTTCGTTGTTCTGTTCAGACCGACGGAGGCGACGGGATGCGACATCGTGCGGGGGTGCCCCCGACGTGTTCTCCGAGTGCCCTCCGTGCGCCGCTCACCAGTGTGCGGCCGCGGCGTAGTACGTGGTGCCCGGCCAGGCTTCCACCGGGGTCGTCGTGGGGACGATCTTGCCGGCGCACAGGCCGCGTTCGGCCAAGCCGTCGATGATGCGCGGGATGGCGGCGAGGGTGGTCTCGTAGCCTTCGTGCAGCAGGATGATGCCGCCCGGTCGCACCCGGAGGGCGTTGGCGACGATGTCGTCGGTGGAGATGCCGTTGTAGTCGAACGAGTCGTTCGTCCACAGCACCTCGGTCATCCCGAACGTGGTCGCGTCCTGGCGGATCGCCGTGTTGGTCCGGCCGTACGGCGGGCGGAACAGCGTCGGCGCGTGGCCGGTTCGGGCCTGGAGGATCTGGTTCGTGCCGAGGAGTTCGTCGAACGCGTCCTCCCCGGAAAGCTCGTCCAGGAACGGGTGCGAGAACGAGTGGTTGCCGATCCAGTGGCCGCCTGCGGCGATCTGCTGGACGTACTGCGGGTAGTCCAGGGCGTGTGCCCCGGTAAGGAAGAACGTCGCCTTTACCCAGCCGGCGTCGTTGAGCGCCCGGACGTACGCGGGAGTCAGGGTCGTGGGGCCGTCGTCGAAGGAGATCGCCGCATAGCCGGCGGAGCAGGGAGCCGGCGGCGCCGGGTCTGCGTGCGCGGGTCCGGTCGGGCCCAGGATCAGGCCCGTCACCGCCGCGATCGCGACGGCCCCCCAGGTGCGGACTCGTGCGCTCGACTTCATTTCGGTCGTCCTTCCGAATGCGAGAACCGATATTGACCACGGCCCACCGCCGGCCGACGGTGGGCCGCCTGTTCACAAGCTCCGCGTCAAAGGTCGTCCGGGAACGGTTGACCGGATGCCTCGTCCGCGGGAACAGCGAATGCCGACGGGTCGTCAGCTGTTGCGGGCAGGCAGGATCCGCTTGAGCGCGAGGCCCGCGCTGAACAGCGTGAACGCGGCCACGAACGCCCACATGACGTTCGCGCCGGTCGCCGCCAAAGCGCCGCCGGCACCGACCGCCGCCGCTCCTGTACTTGCGTGATACATGGTCACCACTTCCTTTCTTTTCTTCGGATGGCGTCCCAGAAGGCCTTTGCCTGGGCTGCCTGGAGGTAGAGGTCGAAGGCCATTTCGACCACGATCAGCGCGCCGAGCACCACCTGTAGCGGTCCGCGTTTGCGGACACTCACGGCGCGCTCCACGGAGAAGACCAACGTGACCACCATCCACACCGGTTGGATGCGTACCTGTCCGGTGAGGAGGAGGGACAACAACAGCGAGCCGAGGTAGATCCCGATGACCAACAGACCGATCAGGGACAGCAGTTGGCGGCCCCAATAGGTTCGGGTGATGTGCGTCCACCCGTAATCGGTCAGGTTCTCCAGGGCACCGCGCTTCCAGCGCAGCCGCTGCTGGAACAGGTCCGACCAGGTGCTCATGACCTCGGTCATCAGGGTGCACTTGGGCGGACACACGATCCGCAGGCCGAGGTGCAGGATGCCGAGGGTGAGTTCGTTGTCCTCGGTCAGTACCCGCGTGTCGTATACGTGTGCGGCGCCGGGCAGTTCGTGGGTCGCGCGAGCGGCGACCACCTCCTGCAGGGTCAGCGCGCGAAAGAGGGTGGCGGTGCCGGTGAGCACGAGAGCCTTGCCCTGGAGCCGCTCCACGTCGCGGACGTAGCGGGCGTATTCGTTGCGTTGCAGCATGCCCACGAAGCCACCGCCGGGCTTGCCGGTGAAGGTCCCTCCGACGGCGCCGTACTTGCCGGTCGCCAACCGCTCCAGGCCGTGGCTGAGGAACTCCGGGCCGAGAGTCGAGTCGGCGTCCATCACCAGGACCGCGTCGGCCGGGCCGAGTCCGGGCAGGATGCGGTCGATGACCTGGTTGAGGCCGCCGGCCTTCTTGTGCTTGTTGTCGACGGTCTCGTAGACCTGTACGCCCATCGAGCGGGCGATCTCCACGGTGCGGTCGGAGCAGTTGTCCGCGATGACGATGATCGTCTCCGGCGGTCGCCGTTGCCCGTAAAGGGATTGGATGGTCTCGGCGATCTGCGCTTCCTCGTTGTGCGCGGGCACCAATGCGGTGATCCGCATCGCGTGCACGTCCACCGTCGGCAACGAGCGGCGCCGGCGGCGCTTGGTCTTGAGCCGGAACGGCTCGGCCTTGCGCGCTCGGTGCCGGCGCGGGCCGGCGGCCGTGGCCGGCTCGGGGACGCGTGCAGCCGGCCCCGGGACGAACGAAGGTTGTGGCTCAGGACGAATCGGCGCGAGGACCACGGTCGGATGATCCGCCGCCATCGCGTGCTCGTCGCGCCCTCGGTGCCGCCCTCGCGGCGTCACATTCACGTAACCGGTGTCGTTCATCCCGCCATCGCATTCGGACCGGACCTATGCGAACGGACGAAGCGGCATCGCGAGCGCACCTGCGGATCCCGGTGTGAGACCGCATGCGGGCAGCACGAACACGGCGAACCATCGGCTCGCCGAGAATCAATTCGTCCGTTCCCCCCGAGCCCCCACCCAGGCTGGGCAAGCATGCGTCATCAGAAGGATCTTGTAAATCTGATAGTCGTAATTGTGAGTACAGGCACAGAAATAGCCGGCATATCCGTCGACGATTTGCCCATTCTTGCCGCTTCTCGCACGGCTTGTTCCATCACCTGCGGCCGTCCTCGGGCCTCGAGCGGGCCGGCCTCGGGCCGCCTGCGGGCCCGACCGTGCCACCGCCCCCGCCGAACCGACCCGCACGCGACCGACCGACAGGAGCACCGGCGGCCCGGCCCATCCCGCGCCGCCGCCCGGAGTGTTCCGGCGTCGGGCGGCGGGGCGGTCGAGTGCGCGGTCGCGGGGGTGCGGCCGGGGATGTTCCTTGGATAGAGTGCCGCGGCTGATCGGCCACGCATACCACGGAGGCGACTTGACCAACCATCCGGGCTATCCAGGTGCTCAGAGCCCCCCTCCTCATCCGCACCCGAGCCAACCCAGATGGGCGTGGTGGGTGGTGGGCATCGCCATTCCGCTGATCGGCATCTTCGTCACCATCGCCGTCAGTCGGTCCGATTCCGATTCGGATTCGAAGGCTCCGTCGGCGAACTCGGCCCCCGCGCCCGGCGCGCAGAACCCGCAGGCTTCGCAGGGCTCGCAGAAGCCGCCGGCCACCGGTGGCGGCGGCCAGTCGGCGTCGAACGCGCCGTCGCCGGGCGGTCAAACGCCGCGGGTCCTGTTCGGGCCCGGTTCGGTCACCGTCGACCCGAACAAGCAGTACGTCGAGTTCGACACCAACCCGCCGCTGGTCTCCCAGTCGAACAAGGCCGCGGATCTGATGTTCGCGTACACGCTGGGCGCGCCCGAGCTCATCACGGTCGGCTCCACCAACACCCTGGCCGCAATCCCCCAGGGCAACCCGGACCCGACCCCGGAGGTATGCGCCGAGGCGGTCCGCAAGCGAGGCACCTACCTGGGTGGCGAACTCACCCCGGGCACCCGCCTGTGCATGGTCACCAACGAGGGACGCACCGGGTATTTCCGGGTGGTCTGGCCGGCCGCCGCCGGCGTTCCCCTGCGCCTGGAAGCGACCGTCTGGGATCTCACCGGCTGAGCGGCCGAGGCCGAGCGGTCACCGACGGCGCCCGTTCACCCGTCGGTCACCCGGGCGGATCAGCTCGCCGAGGTCAGCGGGACGGCCGTCCGGTCGCGACGCCACGCGTACCCGCCGACGAGGATGCCGACGACCACTGCGGCGGCCGGCGATCAGGTGGATCGAGCGCAGGCCGGGACCGTCGTTGACGACCCGGCCGCCGAGCCAGGCGCCCGGGGCGGCGGCGAGTTGGTACGCGGGCGCGTTCACCGCCATGGCCGGGGTGGGCGCCTCGGCGGCGGTGCCCAGCACCCGGGCCTGCGTCCCGGGAATGACCGAGAAGCCCGGCGCGCCGACCACGAACACCATGATCGCGGTGAGCGCCATGCTGCCGCTGACCGTCCGGATCAGCACCAGGGCCGCCGCGAGGGCGGCGAGCAGGCCCAGTTGGGCCGCCATCGGCGCCCGGTCGGACAGCCGGCCGCCGATCACGTTGCCGACGGCCGCGCCGACGCCGTAGGTCGGCAACAGCACCGGGATCGTGCCGTCGGCGAAGCCGGTGACGTCGGTCAACAAGGGCGGGGACGTCGGGACGACGCGGTGACGCGGCCGCTTCGGCCTAGACTCCGGGCGTGGCCGGACAAACGAGTACGACGCCGTTGTCGGGTGTGCGCTTCGTGGGGTTGCGCTTCCGGCTGGAGACCCGGGGGCTACAGCGCCCGGTCCCCGTCGAGGTCGCCGCACTCACGCATCACGGTCCGGGCGATCACGTCGCCTGGCGCGCGCACGCCCCGATCGAACCTCCCGCGCCCGGAAGTTCGCCGCCCGCGCCGATCGGCGTCCCGGTACCGCCCGCCGTTCCCGGCTCCCTCGCCGCGGCGCTGGCGGACATCGAACGCCACATGGTCCGCGACCTCCCGCACGCGGTGATCGGGCTGCCGCCGTTCGCCGAGAAGACGCTCGTGTGGGAGCAGCGCGCTTATTGCCCGCTACTCGCCTCGTCTGTCGTCCTGGACGCGCCGGCCCTCGCCGCGATCGTCACCCCGACCGCCGCACCGCAGTCGTTCGACACCAGACTCCGGCACATCGGCCTGCGACCGCCCGCCGAACGCGCGGTCACCTGGGACGCGTACGCGCTGGCCCACCTGTTCCACACCACCGTCGCCCAGGGCATCGCCACCGGCCGCTGGTCCACCCTGGAGGACCTCGCCCGGGTCGCCGGGTCCTCCGCGCCCATCGTCGAACCCGAATTCATGCCCGCCCTCGACGTCCAGGAATCCCTCTTCGACTGACCCGGCCCGTTCCGCGTCCACCCCGCCGTCAGCCGCACACCGCGGATTCCTCGCCCGGCCCGCGTCCGGCAGGCATCCACCGGTGTCGGTCGCGGCACGCGATCCGCGGCCGTGACACACGGCGCCGTCGCCGTGGGGTCCGGCGCGATGGGCTCAGCGGGGCGGGGCGGAGAGGGGGCCGTTGCCCGCCGTGCGCAGGAGGGGTTTGGTCATGGCTCGGGTGATCGTCGGGTCGCGGCCGTCGACGTAGGGGTCCCGGAGGGTGTAGCCGGCTCCCGCGAACAGGGCGAGGGCCCGGACGTTGCGATTGCCGGTCTCCACGACGAGTCGCCGTGCGCCGGCCTGGGCGGCGGTGTGCTCCAGCGTGCCGAGCAGGCGGCGGCCGTGGCCGTGGCCCCGCTGCTCGGGGCTGACGTACAGGCGTTTGATCTCCGCCGCCCGGCCGGGCATCGTGCGCCATCCGCCGCAGCCGACCGGGGTGTGTGCGCTGTAGGCGAGCACGAACAAGCCGTCGGGGGGCTCCAGATCGCGCGGCTCGGTGGTGTCGGGATGATCGGCGAAGCCGTACAGGGCGACCTGCTCCGAGTACAGGGCATACAGCAGGATCTGCGTGTCCGGATGGGTGTAGGGACGCGGCACGAGACGAACGTCGGCAAGGGCGTTGGGGCCATCGGCGCCGAACGGCCCATGATGGCCCGGAGCCGCGCCCAGCACGGCCCCGCCCTTGGCGCGGTGCGCGAAACGGATCAACGACCTGCTCCCTTCCCGCCGACCCCGCAGATCGGGGCTCCACCACGATTCTCCGCGAAGCCCCCTCACCCCGAACAGTGGCCCCGGCCAACAGACCACGACCAGCCAAGTCCCCACCGCCACCGGGGCACTCGTCCCATCGCTCCGGCCTCTCGGCCCTGGCGCCGCCGTCCCCCGAGCCCACCCGGCCGACGGCGTCGAGCGGCGACGACGCGATCGTTGTGCCGGAGTGGGCCACGTGTTCGCCCGCCGTTCCGACGACCACGCCGTCCCGCGCGTAGGCCGTGTCGGTGGATCGGCCGGTCCGTGGGCCGCCCGGCTGTGCGTCGGCCGGTCGGGGTTGCCGGGGGTGTCGGGGCGGAGCAGGATGCGGGGATGCGCTTTTCCGTCAATATTCCGAACTTCGGCGACTTTGCCGACCCCAGGGCGGTGGCCACGGCGGCGGTCGCAGCCGAACAGGCGGGCTGGGACGGTCTGTTCGTCTGGGATCACGTGGTGCACGACAAACGCGCGCGGCGCGGCCAACCCTTCGGCGATCCCTGGATGTTGCTGACCGCCGCGGCGTTGGCCACCTCGCGGATCAGACTGGGCACCCTGGTCACCCCGGTTCCGCGCCGGCGCCCACAGCAACTCGCCCGTCAGGTGGCCACGTTGGACGCGCTCAGCGGTGGGCGGGTGATCTTCGGCGCCGGGTTGGGCGGCCCGTTCCAGGACGAGTACGGTGACTTCGGCGAGCCGACCGACCCGGTCGTCCTCGCCGAGCGCCTGGACGAGGGGCTGGACCTGCTGGACCGCTACTGGTCGGGCGAACCGGTGAACCACGACGGAGCGCACTACCGGGTCCGGGACGTGACGCTGCTGCCGGCCTCGACACAGCGGCCGCGGCCGCCGGTGTGGATCGGCGGGTTCTGGCCGAATCGCCCACCGATGCGCCGCGCCGCGCGCTGGGACGGCGCGGTCCCGCTGTTCGCCTCCGCCAGGCACGGTCACACTCCACCGGTCGACCAGGTCCGCGACCTGGTCGCCTACGTGCGCAAGCACCGCGACGCCCGGCCCGAGGCCCCCTTCGACCTCGTCCTCGGTGGCGTCAGTCCCACCGACCCCGCTCGGGCCCACGACCTGCTCGGGCCGCTGATCGACGCCGGCGCCACGTGGTGGGACGAACGCCAACGCATGGACAACGCCGACCTGTACCGGCTGACCCCGATCCTGCGTCGCATCGAATCGGGGCCCCCCGTCTTCTAGTTCGCACCGGACGAAAGGGCCCGCCGGTGGTCGGCGCAGACGAATGCGCAAGGTGGCGGCGGGCCTACCCCACATCACGCGGTAAGGGTTATAGTCACGCTTGAGCGGTTACTCATTCCTGACCGCCCGCTCCACACGACCACCCACCGCGACCCGGGAAAGAGCGCGAGGCGTGCGAATCCCCCTGACCGACTACACCCTCGGGGCGACGGTCGCCACCGATCTGATCAACACCTCACCCACCGTGCGGCCCACCACCGGCGACGCGCTCCCCGACCCGGGCGCCCTGGCGCATTTCCTTGCCGAGCACGGGGTCTCGCCGGACGCCACGGCCGACGACCGGACGCCCACCGACGAGGACCTGCACCGGGTGCGGCTCCTGCGCCGCGAGGTACGCGTCGTCGTGGAGACCGAGACCGAGGCGCAGGCCGTCGCGGGCGCGACCGTACTGGCCGCACGCGTCGGCCGCGCCCCCGTGCTGCATCGCGACGCCGACAACCGATGGCAGTGGTACGTCCCGACCGCACTCGACGCCACACTCGCCGACGAACTGGCCGCGCTGATCGGCGTCGCACTGCTCGGCGTCGTCCGCGGGCTCGGCCACGAACGTTTTCGGGCCTGCGTCACCCCCGACTGCCGAGGCGTGTTCGTGGACACCAGCCGAGCCGGGCGCCGCCGCTACTGCATGCCCGACCTGTGCGGCAACCGGGTCAACGTGGCCAACCACCGCGCCCGCAACCGGATCGGCGGCACCACCCGATGAGCGGCACCTCCCTCGTGGGCACACTGCACCTCCCGGACGGCACCCCGATCCGCGGCCGCGGCCTGCGCCACCCGCTGCCGGACGGGCCGGTCCCCGAATTCGGCCTCTACCTCGGCTCCGACCGGCTGCGTCGCCGGCACGAGGACCGACTGCCGTGGTCGCACACGTGGATCGACTGGCCCGACTTCCTCCTGCCGCGCGACCGGGACGCGGCCGTACGCCACATCCGTGCCCTGCACGAACGGGCCCGCGCCGGCACCTCGGTGGAGGTCGCCTGTGGTGGCGGCGTCGGCCGCACCGGTACGGTCATCGCCTGCCTCGCCGTCCTGACCGGCGTCGACCCCACCGACGCCGTCGCCTGGACCCGGCGACACCACCACCCGCGCGCCGTCGAAACGCCCTGGCAACGCCGCTGGGTGACCCGCTTCCCGACGGGGTGAACGCAAGCACGCGCGAGGGGTCGAGGCGCGCGAGCACAGCGGTCATGGAGGCCGTTTCCCGCCGCCTTGAGGCCGTCTCCGAGCCGTCGACAACACACCCACCGCGCCGCGCCGCACCGCACCGCACCGCACCGCACCGGGGCACAACACGGCCGGGCACTGCGCGGCACGCACACCGCCCGACGACGTGAACCCGCGCTCACGCCTACCCACCCAGGTCGGCCAGTCGCTTCAGGGTCGCGTCGATCGACGCGCGTCGGGCGGGCAGCAACGGCAGTCGTACGTCGGGGGTCGGGATTCGGCCCTGCGCGTGCAGGACGCCCTTGACCACGGTCGGATTGGGTTCGCCGAACGCCGCGGCCGACAACCTCGCCAGCGCGTGGCCCAGGTCCCGGGCCCGGACGAGGTCGCCGTCGCGCCAGGCGTCGGCCAGTTCCACGAACCGCCCGGTGGCCAGGTGCGCCGAGGCGAGAATGCCGCCCGCCGCACCCAGGGCCAGCAGGGGTGACAGGAACAGGTCGTCGCCGGCCAGCACCGCGAAGTCGGGCGGCAGGTCGCCGAGCAGATCCACCGTCTCGTGATCGATGCCGCCCGCCGCGAGCTTGACGCCCACGACACCGGGGATCCGGGCCAACTCGCGCAGTGCGGCCGCGTCGAGCGGCTGCCCGGTGCGATACGGGATGTGGTAGACGATCAGCGGCAGCGCACTTGCGCTCGCCAGGTGGGCGAAGTGCGCCCGCACACCCGCCTGCGCGGGGCGCGTGAAGTACGGGACGGGCACCAGCGCGGCGGCGGCCGTCGGCCACCGCGCGAGGTCCGCGAGGGCCCGCGCACCGGCCCGGGTGTCGTTGCCGCCGACGCCGATCGTCAGCGCCGCGCCGCGGGCGGCGCACACCCGCGCGCACACGTCCACGACCGCGAGCTTCTCGTCGGCGTCGAGTGTGGCGGCCTCGCCGGTCGTCCCCAGGGCGACGATCCCCGTGGCGCCCGCGTCCAGCACGCCGTGCGCGAGGCCCTCCAGTGCGTCCTCGGCGATGCCTCCGTCGGCGGCGAACGGCGTGACGAGCGGTACCTGAACCCCGTGCAGGGGTGAAATCGGATTCATGTCCACCAGCGTGACCCGCGGATTTCGTTCAGGTCCAGTTCACATTTGTGAATCCGAGCGTAAGCTGAGCCGATGCTCGACGTCCGCCGCCTGCGCCTGCTGCGCGAACTCTCGCTGCGCGGCACCATCGCCGCGGTCGCCGAGGCGCTCGCCTTCACCCCCTCGGCGGTCTCCCAACAACTCGCCACGCTCGAACGCGAGGCGGGCGTGCCCCTGCTGGAACGCACCGGTCGCCGAGTCACCCTCACCCCCGCCGGCCGAAACCTGGTCCGGCACGCGGAGGCTGTCCTGGACCATCTGGAACAGGCCGCAGCGGAGCTGGCCGGCACCCGCCGCGGTCTGGCGGGCCCGCTGCGGATCGGCACCTTCCCCACCGCGACCCGAACGATCGTTCCGGCCGCGCTGGCCTGTCTCGGCGACCGGCACCCGGGCCTGGAGCCGATGGTGCTGGAGATCGATCCGGCCGGCGTCGCGGACGCGCTGCGCGCGGGTGACCTGGACGTGGCGCTGATCCACGAGTACGACTTCGTCCCGCCGACGGACGAACCGGGCCTGGCTGCCCGGCCGTTGTACACCGAGCCGATGTACCTGGCGTCGGTGACATCCGCACCGCCGGCCGAGGCCGCCGCGTCGGCGCTCGCGCATTGGCGCGACTCACCCTGGATCACCGCGACTTCGGGCACGATGTGCCACGCGATGACGATCCGGGCCTGCCAGGCCGCCGGGTTCACGCCGCATGTGCGCCACCAGGTGGACGACTTCGCCACCGTGCTGGCGCTGGTGGCGGCCGGCCACGGCGTCGCCGTCGTACCGCAGTTGGGAATCGCGGATCCTCCGGCCGCGGTGGGTCTGACCAGGCTGGCGATCCATCGCCGCACCCGGATCGCCTTTCGCAGCGGCGCCGCCGCACACCCCGCGGTGGTCGCGGCCGTCGAAGCCCTGCGCGCGGCCGTACCGAGCGAGCTGACCGACGCGTCACAACCTCCACCGGTCGCCGCACCATCGCAACCCCCGCCGGTCACCTCGACCACGCCACGGCGGCGTCGAGGGCCGCACGCCTGAGGCCGTCCGACCCGCCGCGGCGGTCGGGCCGGGCCGATGCCGCGGCCCGGTCCCGGCTCGGAAGAAGTGGGGGCGCAGCGGCGCGGAGGGGTACGGACGCGTGAACCTGCCCGGCCGGGCGCGTGTCGCGTGCGACGGGGCGGCGGGTGCGGGCAACGCTGTGACCGGGCGTACGGGTGGCCCGCTCAGGCCGCTCAGGCCGCGAGGAGGCTGGATGCCGAAGTGCGCGCGACGGCGACTGTGCCGGGGCGCTGGACGGCGCCGACATCGTCGCGGCGGCCACCCACTCCCTCGAACCCGTGGTGCGCCGCGCGTGGTTGGCGCCCGGGACACATGTCGCCTCGGTCGGCTTCAATCCGGCCGGCCGCGAACTCGACGACGCCACGATCGCCGACGCGCTGGTGTGCGTCGAATCGCGGCGGGCCGTACTGGCGCCGTTCCCCGCGGGCAGCAACGACCTGCTGATGCCGATCCGCGACGGCGTGATCACCGCCGGGCATGTACACGCCGAACTGGGCGAACTCGTCGCCGGCACCCGCCCCGGACGCACCTCGCCGAACCAGCTCACCGTGTACAAATCGGTCGGCGTCGCGGTCCAGGACGCGGCGGCGGTACTGGTGGTCGCCGCCGCCCGGGAACGGTCGATCGGCGACGAGATCACGCTGGGGTAGCACCCGCACCCGACCGACGGCGCGCTCATCCGCCGTGGCCGACGGTCCCGACGGGACCGTCGGCCACGGCGTCGGTTTCCACCGGACCACCCACCACGGCGTCCGTCCCGGTGAGGCCGGTCACGGCTCCCCTGTGCTCGGTCCGGCAGGCCGTATGGCACGCTCCATCCGAGCACGTCGAGGTGATCACCGAACCGTCGGTGGTCGGGCGGGATCGAGACCGAGTTGTGAGGCACGCGATGAACGACGTTACCCGGACCATCCGTTGGGGGATCCTGGCCACCGGCGGCATCGCCGCCGAGTTCACCGGGGCGCTGCGGAGCCTGCCGAACACGGAGGTCGTCGCGGTCGGCTCCCGGAGCACGGAGGCCGCGAAGGCGTTCGCCGAGCGGTTCGGCATCCCCCGCGCCCACGGCAGTTGGGCCGAACTGGCCGCGGATGACGGCGTCGACGTCGTCTACGTGGCGACACCGCACTCGGCGCACCGGGTCGCGGCCGGGCTGTGCCTGGAGGCGGGCCGGGCCGTGCTGTGCGAGAAGGCGTTCACCCTCGACGCGCGGGAGGCCCGCGAACTGGTGGAGCTGGCCCGGGATCGCGGGCTGTTCCTGATGGAGGCGATGTGGACGTACTGCCACCCGCTGATCCGCCGACTGCGCGAGGTGATCGCCGCCGGCGAGATCGGCGAGATACGGAGCGTCTCGGCGGCGTTCGGCTTCGCCGGGGAGTTCCCGCCGGAGCACCGGCTGCGCGACCCCGCGCAGGGCGGCGGCGCGCTGCTCGATCTCGGTGTCTATCCGGTGTCCTTCGCCCAGTTGTTGCTCGGTGAGCCCGACGCGATCCGTGCCTGGGCGCACCTGACCCCCGAGGGCGTGGACGACAACACCGGGATCGTGCTGGGCTGGGACAGCGGCGCCGTGGCCACCCTCGGCTGCACGTTCACCGCAACCACCGACGCCCCCGCGACGATCACCGGCACCAGGGGGCGGATCGAATTCGCCGACGGCTTCTTCTACCCGGACCGCTTCGTCATCCACCGGCCCGGCCAGGGACCGCAGACGGTCCTGCTCGCCGAGGCCACCGCCGACCCCGAACGCGGCACCATGCGCCACGAGGCCGCCGAGGTGAACCGCTGTCTGCGCGCCGGCGAGACCGAATCGCCCCTCGTACCACTGGCGGGCACCCTCGCGGTGATGCGCACTCTGGACACGATCCGCAAGCAGATCGGCGTCACCTATCCGCAAGTGGATTGACTCGCCGCACGACACCCCACGGCCGGCTTCGCGACACGGTCGGCCCCACGCCCTTCCCACCCCGTTCGCGGCAAGTTAAGGCATCCGTCGCCGATATGCAGGAACCTTCGTACAGGAGGGTGTGCGCTGCCCGACCCCCTGAGACAAAGGACTGGTCACCTTGCGAACGCATTGGCGTGGAAGAGTCCGACTCGTCGCCGTCGCCCTGTCCGTCGTGGCCCTCGGATCGCCCGGCTCACCGGCATCCGCTCAGGCCCCGACACACGAGCAGGTCGTGGCAGTTGCCCAGGCCCAGGCGCCACCCACCGTGCGCATCAACGAGATCGAGTCGAACGGCGGTACGCCCGGCGACTGGGTCGAGTTGGTCAACACCGGCTCCACAGCCGCCGACATATCCGGCTGGGTCGTCAAGGACAACGACAACTCGCACAAGTACACCGTCGCCGCCGGTACCTCGCTGCCGGCCGGCGGGCATCTGGCGCTGGACGTCGACTCCTCGTTCGGGCTGGGCAGTTCCGACTCGGCACGCCTGTTCCGGCCCGGCGGCTCGACGCTGGTGGACTCCTACACCTGGACCGCGCACGCCGGCACGACCTACGGCCGCTGCGCCGACGGCACCGGTGCCTTCGGCACGACGACGGCGCCGACCAAGGGCGCGGCGAACGCGTGCGGGCAGCCGTCCGGGAGCGCCTGGCCGGGCGGCGCGAGTGTCACCGTCGCCGACGCCTCGAACGTGTTCGGCACGAACCTCAGCGGTCTCTCGTTCCAGAGCGCCGGCGTGTTGTGGGCGGTGCGGAACGGCCCGAGCAGGCTCTACCGGCTCGTGCCCGACGGTGCGAGGTGGCGCCCGGATCCCTCCGGCGGCTGGGCTTCCGGCAAGGCGTTGAACTACGCCGACGGCAGCGGTGATCCGGACGCGGAGGGCGTGAGCGTCACCCCCGACGGGATGTTCGTCGCCACCGAACGCGACAACGACAACGACGGAGTCAGCAAGCCGAAGATCCTTCGCTTCGACGTCTCGGGCACGGCCGGCTCGCTGAACGCGACCGCTGAATGGAACCTCACCGCCGATCTGCCCGCGGTGGCCGCCAACAGCGGTCTCGAGGGCATCTCCTGGGTCCCGGACACGTTCCTCACCGCACACGGCTTCCGCGACGAACACACCGGCGCGGCCTACGACCCGGCCGCCTACCCGGGTCACGGCAGCGGTCTGGTCTTCGCCGGCCTGGAGGCCAACGGCACGGTGTACGCCTACGCGTTGAACCAGGGCGGCGGGGGATACACCCGGATCGCCACCATCGCGAGCGGGTTCCCGGCGGTGACGGATCTCGAATTCGAGCCCGCGACCGGCCACTTGTGGGCCTCCTGTGACGACACCTGCCAGGGCCGGACGGCCGTGCTCGACATCGACGCGCAGGGTCGGTTCACCGCCACCGCCCGGTACGACCGCCCCACCGGGATGCCCGACTACAACAACGAGGGCTTCGCGATCGCACCGCAGACCGCCTGCGTCGCGGGTGTCAAGCCGGTCGTGTGGGCCGACGACGGCAACGACGGCGGCCACGCCCTCCGCACCGGCACCCTCGCCTGCACCCCGTAGGCAAGCCGTACCGAACGACCCACGCGGGACGGGCGGCATCGCAAGCCGCCCGTCCCGCCCGCACAACCACGGAGTCACGGACCCGTCGTGCTCAGGCGACGAGTCCACCGCATGTCGTAGGCATCAGATCCGGGCGATCAGCGCGTACCGCTCGTCGTCGACCGGCCCGCCCCACAGCTCCGGTTCGGCGCTCAGCGGTTGCACCCGAAGGTCGGCGACCAACGGCCGCACCACCTCGGCCAGGGCGTCGGCACCGATCCCGCCGTTCCACGGCAGTTCCTCGGCGCCGGCCACATACGCCGTGTCCCGCTGTCCGGACTCACGCCACCGACCCTCGACCAACACCAGCCTGCCGCCCGGTCGAAGGCGCCCGATCCAGTCCCGCAATGCCGCTTCCGGATCGGCCAACGTCCACAGCAGGTGCCGGCACAACACCACGTCGAACCGCTCCGCGCCGGTCGGCGGCAAGGCCGCGTCACCGACCAGGAATCGGGCCGTCAGCCCGGTCCGACCCACCTTCGCCCGGGCCTGATCGATCATTCGCGGCGCCACGTCGACCGCCGTCACCCGATGCCCGTCCCGAGCCGCGAGCAGCGTCAACGATCCGGTCCCACACCCGACATCGAGCACGTCGACCGCCCCGGCCGGCATCCAGGACCGGAACGCACGGGCCCACGCGAGCCGCGTGGTCTCGGCCGCCAATCCGTGATCGGGCTCGTCGTCGAAGGACGTGGCCGCGTTGTTCCAGTACTCCGCAATCGCAGCGTCGACGGCCGTGGGTTCGCTACTCATATTCGCCATCCTCACAACCGGCTCCGACAGGCACACGAGGCGAACGAGGCGTAGGAGGCCCGCGCAGGGGCCGGCATCGTCCCCGGTGGCCGGAACCGCCCCCGGTGGCCGGAACCGCCCCGGACGACCCACCCACCTCGTGTCCGCGTCGCCGCGGTCAGGGCCGGCCCTGTCGTGCCCGGGTCAACAGTGCGCGTGCCGTCGCCACGGTGCCGGGGTGCTCAGTGCCCGACAGTCGCTCGGAGTCGGCAATGGCCCGTTCCAGCAGGGCGATCGCATCGTCGGTGTGGCCCGCCTTCAGGTGCGAGGCGGCGAGGTTGGTTCGGGCGTTGACGGTGTCGGGGTGCTCGGTGCCGAGCAGTCGTTCGCGGTCCGCGAGGACCTGCTCCTCGATCACGATCGCGTCATCCGTACGACCCACCTGTCGATACGAGGCGGCGAGGTTGGCCCGGGTGCCGAGGGACGCGGGATGTTCGGGACCGAGCAGTCGTTCGCGGTCCGCGAGAACCTGCTCCTCGATCACGATCGCGGCACCCGTACGACCCGCCCGCGTATAGGAGACGGCCAAATTCCCCCGGGCCGTCAGGGTTTCCGGATGCTCCGGACCGAGCACCCGCACCGCGTCGGCAACCACCCGTTCCAGTAGGTCGATCGCGTCGTCGATGCGGTCCGCCTGCCAGTACGACACTCCCAGGTTCGCTCGGGCCCGGAGGGTTTCCGGGTGCTCGGAGCCGAACAGCCGCTCACGATCGGCCAGGACCTGCTCCTCGATCACGATCGCGTCGTCGGTGCGACCCGCGCGCCAGTAGGAGACGGCCAGGTTCGCCCGGGCGGTGAGGGTCTCGGGAGTCCCGGGACCGTACAGTCGCTCGCGATCGGCCAGGACCTGCTCCTCGATCACGATCGCGGCACCCGTACGACCCGCCCGTGCGTACGAGACGGCCAAATTCCCCCGGGCCGCCAGGGTTTCCGGATGCTCCGGGCCGAACACCCGCGCCGTATCGGCGGCCATCCGTTCCTGCAGGGTGATCGCCGCGCTGTAGAGGCCCATGTCGTACAGGCTGCGTTGGGACCGATGCAGCATCGGGCAACCCTCGGGACTCCAGACGAGGTCGCCGGCGTGGGTCGCGAGGGTGTCGATATTGGCCCGCAGGACGGCGGTCAGGTCGCGGTGGAGGTGGTCTGCGTCGGGCCACAGTGTCACGAGGGCGTCGGCGGCCGCGTGGCCGGCGGCGGCGTGTGTGGCCGGTGAGGTGGTTTCGCGGGCGGCGCGGGCGGTGAGGGCGTGCAGGCGTACGGCGCGGTGGCCGGCCCGGGGGTCGTCGGTGATCAGGCCGTAGCGGTGGAGTACCCGCAGGGCGGCCATGGCCCGGGCGGCGTCGACCCGGGCGCTCTCCGGTTCGGGCGCGGTGCGGTGGGCGGCCAGGTACTCGATGACGGGGCCGGTGGTCCACAGTTCCCGGGGATGACCGGCGGGGTCCAGGAGGGCCGCGAGGTGTAGCGCCGGAGCGGCCAGGCCGACGGGTTCGCTGTGTCGGGCGGCGTCGAGGGACAGGAGCAGGGCGGCGGCGACGTGTCGCCCGTAGCCCTCGGTGTCCGCGTGCCGGGGCAGCAGGCCGTCCAGGCGGGCGGTACCGGCGGCGAACAGCTTCAGGTAGTCGGCGCACGGGACGGCTTCGTTGATCATGTACGCGGCGGCGTGCGCCAACGCGAGTGGCAGCAGGCCCAGTTCGCGGGCGAGCGCTGCGGCCCGATCGTCCAGGAGATGGACGCTGTCCGCGCCGGCCAGGCGCTCCCGCAGGTAGGTGTCGGCTTCCCGGTCCGTGTAGGTGGTGATGTCCACGAGGGCCCGACCACCGCCGGACAGGGCCGCGTCGCGGCGACGGGTGGTGGCCAGGACCCGACCGGCGTCGGCGGCGGACGGGGGCGGCCACCAGGGTTGGATCGCGTCGGGGTCGGTGATGTCGTCGAGAACGACCAGCCACGAGCGGGAGGTCGTGGCCAGCCACTCGGCGAACGCGCGGGCGTCGTTCTCCGCGTCCTCGCCGAGCGCGCCGGGTGCCTGGACGCGGTGTGCGGCCTGGGCATACGCGGCGGTGACCCGTGCGGCCTCGGCGGCGTCGGCCCACACGACCAGGTCGATCCCCTCGGCCAACGCGCGATGGGCGTAGGCGGCGGCCAGTTGGGTCTTGCCGACGCCACCGCCTCCGGACAACACCTGGGTCAGGACCACGGTGGTGTGGCCGGTCCGGGCCTCGTCGACCACACGCCGCAACCCGGCGCGGTCCTGGAAGCCCGAAGCCAACGTCGGCACCGCGCCCACCACCACCGGCCACCGCACCGACGCCCGCGCGCCCGCGCCCGTGACCAGTGTTCCGACATACCCGGTGACGACCACCGCCCCATCGCATGCCGTCGCGTTCCCGGTGCCCTCGACACGCACCGCGCGTTCGGCGCCGGTGTCGTCGACGAGCGATCTCGGGCCGCGATGGCCGGTGACCGCGGTACCGCCGCCTCGGGCGTCCGCGCGGCCCGTGTCGGTGACCGACACCGTCGGCTCCGAACGCCCGTCCGGCGCGGAGTCGGCACCGCCCGTATCGGGCTTCCGACGGCGCCACCATCGCATCGCGAAGGCTTCCTCTCCCGAGACGCCCGAACCGTCCGAAACGCTCGCATCGCCCGTATCGCCCGTGCTGCCTACGGTGTGGCGCTCAGGTGTAGTCGACGCCGGTCCCCGCGCTGCTACCCGGACCGTCCGCGGTGGCATCGCCCGTCCGCTCCGCCGACGCCCGCCCGCCGCCCGCACCGCCGCGACGCCGCACACCGGTGTGCGCTTCGCCGCCGCCGGTGGCGCGAGCATCGCCCGTGTCGACGGCGGAGTCCCGCGCCGCTCGCGCATCGGCGCCCTGAAGGTAGGCCCAGGCAAGGGCCGCGACACCGGTGGCGGCCTGCACCGACGCGCCGATCAACTGCCCGGCGTCCGGTCCGTCCAACAGCCAGATCACCGGAGTCGACGCAACAACCACGACCGCGGCCACCAACACCGCGATCCGCCATCCATTCGACACCGCGCCCCCTCACCACCCGGGCCCCGCCCACGCCCAACCACGAACGTACGACGGCCACTTCCCCAGTACAGCAGAGCCGCGCCCGGAACGGCGGCCGTTCCGCCGACCGGGGCACCGCGGGCCCGTCACGGGGGTGCGGGCCCGCGGTGCCCCGGTCCGCCGACGACACGCCGCGCCCGGGTACGCCGCGGAGCCCTACTGGGCGCTGTCCTCGGCAAGGGTGTGTGCCACGAGGGCGTTCGCGTGGCCGTGGCCGAGGCCGTGCTCGGTCTTGAGCCAAGTGACCAGTTCCAGGTGCTTGGTCAGCGGCGAGGACCGGATCAGGCCCTGCCATTCCGAAATGGACCGACCGTACTTCTTCTCGATCGAAGGAAAGTACGCGGCAGGGCCCTTCGCGACGTCGCTCAACTTCTCGTGTCCTTTCAGCGAATGATGATGATGATGATCGTGAGGTCGGATGGTGACAGGACACCCACCCCGGTGAACCACCCGAGCCGGTCGGCCCCTGCCGTCCTTCCTGGATATGACCGCCCCCACCCACCGGACTCATCGGCACCGAAAAGAGATCCGGGTCACACTCCCCACCCACGCCCCGCCGGCCGCCCCGATCACCAGGCATGTCCGCCGGCCCGAGCTCGCGCCCGTCCCCACCCGAAAACCATGCAAAGTAGCCGAACGATCACAGTGCGCATAGTTTGTGACCGCTAGCGACATTCAATCTTTGAGCGAAATGGTGCGTCGTCATGGCTGACAGGCCGACTGTTGTTCTGGTACATGGGTTCTGGGGCGGAGCAGCCCACTGGGCGAAGGTCATCGTCGAATTGCGCGATCGCGGCTTCGATTCGATGTTCGCGGTGGAGAATCCGTTGACGTCGCTGGCCGACGACGCCGAGCGCACCCGCAAGATGGTCCGGCAGGTGGACGGGCCCGTGCTGCTGGTGGGTCACTCCTACGGTGGTGCGGTCATCACCGAGATGGGCGATCTGCCCAATGTCACCGGGCTGGTCTACATCGCCGCCTTCGCCCCCGACGCGGGCGAGAGTCCCGGACAGCTCAGCCAGGAGATGCCGCCCGCCGCGTTCGAGAACCTCGCTCCCGACTCGGACGGATTCCTGTGGATCAAGCGGGACAAGTTCCACGAGAGCTTCTGCCAGGACCTGGCCGCCGACGAGGCCCTGGTCATGGCGGTCACCCAGAAGGCCCCTCTGGCCTCGACGTTCGGGGGCACCGTGACCACCCCGGCCTGGCGAACCAAGCCGAGCTGGTACCAGGTGTCGGCGAACGACCGGATGATCGACCCGAACAACGAGCGGCGCATGGCCGAACGCATGCGGCCCCGCAAAGTCATCGAACTCAGCGCCGGCCACGCGTCGTTGGCCTCGCAGCCGCTCCGGGTCGTCGACCTGATCGAGACGGCCGCCGGCGACGTGCCCGGCTGACACCGCGGTCACCCCCGCCCCCATCGAACCGGCCCCGCGCGGCCTCGCCTGAGCCCGAGTCGGCCGTGAGCAGCGTGCTCAGCCCGAGTCGGCCGTGAGCGTGTGGGTGGCCGCGGCCGCGATCGCCGCGGTCAGGCCCGGCTGGTCCGGCGCGGGCAGCAGTGCGTTGCGCGGCGTGCCCTCGATCAACGCGCGCACCGCGGCGACGCGCGCGAGCGCGGTGATCGCCCGCCTGGTCGTGGTCGCCGCCGTGAGCAGTCCGGGCAGCGCGTGCAGCGGGCGCGGGCCGGTGGTGGCCGCCGCGAAGGGCGGTGGCGTTTCGGGTCGGGCGCGCAGGATCGGCACGCCCTCCGGCGGCGTGGCCAGTCCGGTGAGGTCGACGATCAGGTCGGCCTCGGCGGCGACCGTGCACAGCGTGCCACCGCCCGGGCCGAAGGGGTCGAACAGGGTCAGGTCGGCGATGCCGGAGGCGATCAGCAACCCGGTCAGCTCCCCGCCCCGCGCCGGATCCACCAACACCACGCGCCCGCTCAGCGGGTTCACGCCTCGGTTGACCAGCGCGTTGACCGTCGCGGCGGCGATCGCGACGGCGAGGCCGTCGTTGAGGGTGTCGAGCAGGAGTACCGGCGGCGTGGGGCCGAGGATCGTCCGGGTGGTCGACACGTGTGCGGGGCGGGTGTGCACGAGCACGGCCGCGGCGAAACCGGGGGCGAGCAGCCGTACCGCCTGGGCGATGTCCTCCACGTGCGGCGTGGCGATGGGCAGCGGGAAGACGTCGAGCCCGGTGGCCCGGCGCAGGTGTACGGCTTGGGATTCGAGGGCCGGCAGCGCGGCGTCGGCGGGCAGTGCGTCGAAGTCCAGGACGGCGCTGGCGTCGCTGATCAACGCGACGCGGTGCCGTCGTCCGGTGTAGTGGTCGGTCTGATCGGGGTGTGCGGCCAGGTGCGAGACGACGCGGCGGTCCGCGTCGGCGTCGAGCAACGCGATGTCGTGACCGGTGGTGGTCGCCGCGCACACCCGCAGGGTCAGCTTGCCGGTGGAGGCGGCGGCGAACACGGGATCCTGGGTGTGCAGCAGGTCCGCGCCCAGGCGCCGGGTCAGGGTCCGAGTGAGCCAGGCCAGCGTCCCGGGGCCGTCGGCGTCCAGGGTGAAGCGGCACGTGCCCATCGCGTCCGGGGCGTCCATACGACTGGCCACGGTCCCGGGAGCCTGGGCGAGTACTGCCGCGACCACACGCGCGGCGCCGGGCGGCACGTGGATGCGGATGCTGTAGGCCGGGTTGGTCGCGGAGGGCCTGGAACCGGGCAGGTCGCGGTTCACCACGACAGCACCCGGAGCGCCGTGTGCCCGGTGGTCTCGGATGCTTCCGGCCGGTCGTTCATGGCGCGGATCCTCGTTCCTCGATTGACGTCCTGTCGATGTCCGGCGTCCCGCGCGGGTGCCGCGATGTCGGTGTGTGGTGCCCCGGATCCCGCGCCGTCCGCGGAGCGGTCGCGCCGACCCGGCTCAGCCGGTCGCGGGCCCCGGAGCCGCCCGGGGCGTGGCCGCCCGCAGGTCCTCGAGCAGACCCAACTGATCGGTGAGCAGGCCGGTCAGGATCCGCCGCGCGACCGCGAGCAGGTCGGCCACCTGGGGGCTGGTGAGCGTGTAGTAGACGGTCGACCCCTCCCGACGGCTGACCGCCACCAGGTTCGCCCGGCGCAGCACGGCCAACTGCTGGGACAGCCGCGATGCCTCGATGCCGACCTCGGGCAACATCTCGGAGACCGCGTACTCGCGTTGGCTGAGCAGTTCCAGCACCCGGATCCGGGCCGGATGGCCGAGCGTCTTGAAGAACTCGGCCTTGAGTTCGTACAGCGGGGTGGGCACCGCTCCACGTCCTTCCCGGGGATCACGGTGTGCGGGACGGGTGGCAACGGCGATCTCCGACGGGCGGCCGGACCGCTCGGACGAGTCTGTGCCAACCACGGTGAGTCCTCGCGTCTGTACTCGGTCACGGGCACGATCCGCGCGCCTCTCGGCCGTGCCCGGTCGGGAGCGAGGGTCCGGGGCACCTCGGCCGGCCGGCACGGATTGAGCAATTGCAGACTTTAGCAAGTCGTGCTCCGAGACGCCGGGCACGGGCCGCCCTCGCGGCACACGCCCCCGGCGGGTGTGCGGCCGGGACGCGCGGTGGATGGCGTGGCCGGGGCGCGCGGTGGGTGCGCGGCCGGGGCGTATGGCCGCACCCACACCCGCGCGCGTTGCGGGTCCGGAGCGGTCGGGTCGACACTGGCCGGAAGGCCCGTTCGTGCCCGTGGGCCCTCCTCGACCGCTCGTGGGAGGCGTACATGTCACCGTCGGGCGAGGCCGCCCCCGCCGCGCGTGATGTGGTCGTCGGCTTCGAAACGTACGCGCGCAGCGGGGCGGCTCTGGTGTTCGCCGCCGACCTGGCCGGGCGCCTGCGGGTTCGGCTGCGGGTCGTGCACGTGGTGGATTCCGCGGACTACCCGGGCGATCCCGATCTCGCCGGATCCGACCTGGAGACCCGACACGTGCGCGACGCCCTCGCCGGGCATCGCGCGGACGTGGAACGAGCCCTGGCCGACTTCGCGGGCGAGTGGTCCTACGCCGAGGAAACGGGCGATGCGCTGCATCGGATCACCGCGATCGCACACGAGTGCGACGCGCTCATGATCGTCGTGGGCGGGCCCGCTACGGGCCCCGGGAGCCTGCTGCACCGCTGGTCGGAGCGGTCCGTCGCCAGGGCGCTGGCCGGACACGCCGAGCGACCCGTACTCGTGGTACCCGGCCACCCCCCGCCCGCGGACGTCGACGACGCCCACTCGCCCTGATCGGTGCCAGGCCCGCGCGGGCTCCGCGACGATGTCCCTTCCCGGCCGCCCGGCCGGGCGGATGCGGGACGTGGCAAGGGCGTCCCGGATGTGCGATCGCGGCGTGCTCACCGGCGGCCGAGGACGTCGCACCCAGGGCCGTCGCCGGTTCGTTCAGTCGCAGGCGCGGTGCGGCAGCGTGCCGGCGAAGACGGCCGCCTGGACGCGGCGTTCGAAGCCCAGTTTGTGCAGCATGGTCGACACGTAGTTCTTCACGGTCTTCTCCGCGAGGTGCATGCGCTCGGCGATCTGACGGTTGGTCAGACCTTCCGCGACCAGGTCGAAGATCCGGCGTTCCTGGTCGGAGAGCGCGGCGACCCGCGGGTCCTCGCCCGATCCGGTACGCACACGTTCGAGCACCTTCGCGGTGACCGCCGGATCGAGCAGCGATCGACCGGCGGCGATCTCCCGTACGGCGCGCACCAGATCGGTGCCCCGGATCTGCTTGAGCACATAGCCCGCCGCGCCGGCCATGATCGCCGCGAACAGCGCGTCCTCGTCGTCGTACGAGGTCAGGATCAACGCGTTGATCTCCGGGAAGGACGAGCGCACCACACGGCAGACGTCGACCCCGCTGCCGTCGGGCAGTCGCCCGTCCAGGATCGCCACATGCGGACGCAGCGCCGGTATCCGCCGCATCGCCTCCTGCGCGGACGCCGACTCGCCGACCACCTCGATGTCGGGTTCGGTCCCGAGCAGGTCGGCCAGGCCGCGTCGGACGATCTCGTGGTCGTCCAGCAGGAACACCCGTATCGTGGCGGCCGGTTGCCCACTCACCGGCTTCGGCACGGGGATGCTCGCGGTGCCCGGGTCGCGCGGAAGCCGTGCTCCGGCGACGGCTTCGGTGCTGCGGCCGGCTTCCATGCTGTGCCCCCCGAGAGTTGCGAACGCGCACCCGATCGGGTCGACGCGCAGCCCAGTCTCGGGGACGGGAGGTCGGCGGAACAGGGCCGGAAGTCCCGACCGCACAGGGCCTGTCGGCCCGCACTCACCACCGATCGACCGTCGCCGGGCGGCCGGTACGTGGTTGGCCGGCGTACGCACGGCACGACGTGAGAGCCCGCCCGGCCGCGGCGCCGAAAGCCGCCACTCACTGCGCCGGCCGGTTCGATGGATTGGGCACCCGTGCACGCGGGGTACGCAACGCCCGAGGCGGGCGTATCCGCCACCGATCGCCGGCGATCGCGGCCGGCCGGGCCGACCGGCTCACCCGGAGCGGGACCTCCGGCCCTGGGCGCGGTCCGCACGACGGCGAAGACTGATCACAGGTCGGCCCATCGGGGCCGCCGAGCACTCGAAGGGATCCGCCGTGAACCAGGCAGCCGACTCCACCGGTTCGAGCTCCCAGCCGACTCCCCCGCGCGGTCACGTCGTCGTCGGATTCGACGGCTCGCCCGGCGCGGACCGGGCCGTGGACCTGGCCGCGGACGAGGCGCTGCGCCGGCACGTCACCCTGGAGGTGCTGCACGCGCTCGAATGGGTCGAACTCGGCCACGCCGACGACCGCTTCGGGCAACAACTCCGCGACGAAGCCCGCGACATCGTCGACCGGGGCGCCGAGCGGGCCCGGCTGCGCCACCCCGACCTGTCGATCCGCACCACCGTCGAATTCGCCAACGCCATCGACGCGTTGGAGGCCGCGAGCGATCGTGCCGCACTGCTCGTGGTCGGCAGCCGGGGCCTGGGCGGCTTCGCCGGCCTGCTGCTGGGCTCGGTCAGCCTGCCCGTCTCGGCCGCGACCCGCTGCCCGCTCCTGGTCGTCCACCCCGACCACGACACGAGCGACGAGGAGGCCGCGAAGCCGATCGTGGTCGGCGTATCCGACGACGACTGCGCCCCCGCCCTGGAGGCCGCCTTCGCCCAGGCCCAGGCCCAGGGCCTCCCGTTGCGCGCCCTGCACGTGTGGCGCTACCCGGCCATGATGGCGGGCAGCGCAGGTTACGCCCCGGCCCTGTACGACTGGCGGGAGGCGGCCCATGGCACCCTGACCGCCGCCCTCGCGCCGCTGCGCGGGAAGTATCCGGACGTAACCGTCATCGAGGACGTCGCCCTCGACACCCCCGCCCACGCCCTGGTCACCGCGAGCGCGCACGCCACGCTGGTCGTACTGGCCGCCCACCGCAAGACCGGCCGCTTCGGCCCCAACCTCGGCCGCGTCGCACACGCCGTCCTCCACCACGCCGAGGCGCCCGTCCTGCTCGTCCCGACCACGGGCTGACAAACCACCGATGCGGCTCAGCGCCCGGTGGTGCCGTCGACGAGTTCGCGAAGGATGTCCGCGTGGCCTGCGTGGCGACCGGTTTCCTCGATCATGTGGGTGAGTGCCCAGCGAACGCTCGGTGACGAGCCTGAACGCCCCGCCCGGGGGAGCGGTGCGCCGAGATCGGTGCACTCGTCGAGAACCTCGTTCGCGCGGTCGACGGTGGCCCGGTAGCGGGCGACGACGTCGGCGACGCTGTCCTGAGGAGCAGAACGGAAGGTGGCTTGCCAGTCGGTCACCTTTTCGCCGAGGAACATCGCATTCTCGACGGCGGTCAGATGGTTGAGCAGGCCGAGCAGGGTCGTACCCGAGGGCACCGCCGCCGTCCGGACCCGGGGTTCCGCGGCTCCCTCGACTTTCGTGGCGATCGAGGCACGCAGGTAGTCGAGGAATCCGCGCAGGACGTCGGCTTCGCTGTTGGCGGTGCGGGGCGGCGGGGTGTCCTTGCGGCGGGAGGCGGTGGGCACGGCGTTCTCCTTGTGTGGTGCTTGTCGGTGGTCGGGGCGGTATCACGCGGTCCGGCGGACGAGCAGGACACGATCGACGACCTCGGCGGTGCGCCCGTCGGGCCGATCACGATTCGGCGCGGCACGGCGCGGCGGGCCCTCCGTCGGGCTCCCCCGGTTTCCGTGTGACCAGTCTCGGCCGACCCGTCTCACATGACGACGATCCTTGCCGTTTCGGCAAGCCGGCACCGGCCCCGGGTGGTGGACCGCTCTCGGCCTCGGCTTGCCGTTCCGGTTGCCGAGGGGGGTATCCAAGATGCGATGATTCGAACATATGAACGACATCGCCGATGCCACACCGTCCTGGGAGCTGCCCAGCCGGTTCGACGTCGCGCGCCAAAAGGCCCGCCACGGCACCCGGCCGTCGGGCGAGCCCGCCTCCGAGCCCGCGCCCGCGCCTGCCCCCGCGCCGGGCGGGCTGGACCCGCGCGCGGCGGAGGCGCTGTACGAGGTCTGCCCACCCGGCTACCGCAACCACGAGGTGCTGCGCCGCCACCCGGCGCTGCTGGTTCGCCTGGCCCGGCACCACCTCCTGGCCGAGCTGGCCGAACTCCGCCAGGGCTATTCCGACCTGCGCAGGGAGCTCAAGGACCGGGTCCCCGTACACGTGATCCCGCAGGCGCTCGAGACGTATCGGCGGGAGGCGGCGGAGATCCACCGCGCGCTCGAACGCGTCGCCGCCATCGAACGGAGCCTGCCGCCGCCCACCCGGCCACGGCCCGGGCGATCCCGGACCCCCTGACCGACCCCGATCCCACCGCGCACCGCCGCACGCCGCCTCGAATCCCGCCGCCGATCGATCGGCGGGCCGAAGATTGGCCTAGACCTATCCATCGATTGGCGTAGACCCATCCGAGCGGGCGCGACTAGCATTCGAGCGACATCGCACCACCTCCGAGGGCAGTTGACGATTCGCCAAATGCCCTCCGAATCAAAGGAGTTGGCACGTGAAGAAACGCATGGGACTGTTCGCCGCGGCTGCCGCCGCCACCCTGCTTCCGCTCGCCACCGCGACGAACGCGAGCGCCGCCGGCGAATTCCACGTACGCGGTGTCTACACCACCCAGGCCGCGTGCCACGCGGCGGGCGTGGCCGGCTACGAACTGTGGGGTCCCAGCTTCTTCTGTGCCGACGGCCCCCAGGGGCTGATCTACCTCTATACACACTGATCCGAGCGCCCCATCCGCCCGCACCCGCCGTGCCCTGTCCTCCGTAGCCGTCGGAGGACGGGGCACGGCGCGTCGCGGCCGGGCCCGGGTCGCGACGGCGCCGACAACGGATCGCTCATCCCTCGTCATCGACACCGGAGTCCGCGTGGTGGAAGGCGCGTGCCGCGAAGCCGATCCACTCGGGGTTGTCCCAGGTCTTCCACCGGGCCCGGGCGTCCCGGTCGATCACCGTCGCGGCGTCGTCGGCCGAGGCGCCGCCCGCGCGCAGCCGTCGGGTCTCGGCTCGCACGTGGTCGAGATAGCCCCGGACGTCGCGGATCAGCCCGGCTTCGGCGATCTCGCCGTGGCCGGGCACGACGATCTCGGGCTCGTCGGCGAGCAATCGGTCGAGCAGCGCGATCCAACCGCCGCCGTCGACGTCGGTGTCGAACGGCGGGAAATACGGCAGGATCGGGAACATCCGAGTCTCCACCAGATCGCCCGCGAACAGCACCCGACCGTCGATCAGCACAGTCTGATCGGATGCGGTGTGCGCCGGCCCCCGGCTGCGCAACAGCGCGGTGTGGCCGCCGAGATCGATTTCGGCGTGGTCGACGTAGACCACGTCCGGATCGACGAATTCGACGCCTTCGAGAGCCGCCGCGATCTGCGTGGAGAGCCCGGCGAACATGCCCGCGTAGGCGGCACCCTTGCGGCGCAACTCGTCGCGCTGGGACCGGTTGTAGACGATCGTCGCGGCGCCCTTGAACGCCTGCGCGCCGAAACCGTGCTCGGGATGGAAGTGCGTGGTGGTCAGATACAGCGGCCGGTCGCCGGCCAGACGCCTGGCCTGGTCGAGCACGTGGGCGCCGTTGCCGGGGCCGAGGCCGGTGTCGACCACCAGCGCGGCACGGTCGCCGACGACGATGCCGATGTTGGGCACCAGCGGCACCCGGTTGTCGGGGATCACGAAGATCCCGGCGCGGATCTCCACCGGCTCGCCTCGCACCACCGGCGGCGGAGCGTCGCGCACGTCCGGCAGCGCGGATCGGCCGGCCGGTTCGGCCTCCGCGTTCGGGTGGTCGGAGAGAGGTTCCACAGCGCACATATCGGACCGTCCTATCTGATCAGTGTTCAGACGACCTGGGGACCATAGCACCGAACGGCGCCCGTACATCTGATCACTGTTAAGATATGGGAGTGAGCAAAGAGCGCTACCACCACGGGGAGCTGCGCGCCGCGCTGCTCGACGCCGCCGAACTACTCGTGCGCGAACGAGGGGTGGACGGCTGGTCGTTGCGAGAGGTATCGGCCCGGGTCGGGGTCAGCCCGAGCGCCGCCTACCATCACTTCGACTCGCGCGACGCACTCGTGCGTACCCTGTCCGAACGGGTGATCGCCCGACTGGGCGAGCGGCTGCGGCGGGCCGCCCATCGCGCGTCCGGCGACCATCGCCACCGGCGCCTGATCGCCTACGGTCGCAGCTACGTGCGCTGGGCGCTGGAGGACCCGGCGGTCGCCCGGTTGGCCTTCGCCGCCGGCCGCACCGACCTGCGCACACCGATCTCCCCCCACCCCCACGACGTGCTGGCCGCCGAACTGGACCGCCTCGTCGACACCGGCGAACTGCCCTCCGCCGCCCGCCCGGGAGCCGAATTCGTGGTCTGGGCGGCCGTACACGGGCTGGCCACACTGCTCACCGACGGCCTGGTGCACCTGGACGGCCCGCGCGCCGTCGACCGGGAGGCGGAGCGGCTGATCGACGCCGTCCTGACCGGTCTGACCCGGGAGCAGCCGCCGGCGCACCCGTGGCCGACACCGCGCTCCGCCCACTCACAACGCCTCACCGACCACCCACCCGTCGCGCCCGCCTCGAAGTCGTCGCAGGCACCGGCGTGACCACACCCGAATCGCGGCCGGACCCGGTCGACGTGTGTGATGTCCTTCCCGAGTGCGGCTTGCGGATGCCCGAAGGACGCGCCCACAAGCTGTCCGTGGGTCACATCCAAGGGAAGATCGTGCTCACGGGCGGGTGAGGTCGAGCCGTCGGTAGGGCTGTGATCCGAGCGTGTCCGCCCGCGATTTCCGCTCGGGTGAGCAGGCGGGCGCGTACGCCGCGGGCGCCGACGCGCCCGGGTTCCCGACTCCGGCCCCGCGATGGGCAGCCCCCGAGCCCGCCGCCGGCCCCGCGACCGCCGCCGGCGACACCGCTCCGTGGGTCAACTGCCCCCGTATCGGGCCCGAAGCAGGTCGACGATGTCGAAGTCGTCGAACAGGCCCGGGCGGCCGGTCACCGTCCAGGTGGTGTTGGCGACCGCCTCCAGCGTCATCAGGCAGCCGGTGAAGTCGTCGACGCCCAGTTGTTCGGGATCCAGCCGCTCCAGCGACTCCGCGGCGACGACGAGCAGTTCCTCCGTCCATTCCAATCCGTCCGCGAATTCCCGCAACTCGTGCCAGGACATCAGGAACCCCACGTGGGAGGCGAGTACGCGTTCGCCCACCCTGCCGGATCTCATCTCCCATGGCATGGTGCCGATGCCGATGCATTCCAACACGCTCCACTGCCAGTCGTTGTCCGGGACGACTTCGATCAACTCCGCCAAGCGGATGTGGAAGCCGGGGCCCTGGAGGGGGAATTCGGTCTCGTTCAGCACGTGTTCGCTCGCTCCCATGACATGGCGGACCCGCACCGCCGGATTCGGGCGGCCGGTGTTCGAGCGGGGGATCCCGCCGCGCGGAAGACGATGCGGCCCTGTGCGCCGTCGGCGGTGGGGAATCGGGCCTGCGGGACGTCGAGGGACCGTTGCGACTCGGTTCCCGGGATGGTGTTCCGCGCCGCGAAGAACCGCAACGGGGTGACCGCCGCACCGACCGCGAGCAGCGGGATCGGCACCCGGGCGGCGATGACGAGCCGGCAACGCCGATAGGCGAGGCGGCCCGGACGACACGACAACGTGGACATCGCGAACTCCCGGACGGTGCACGGCAGGCGGTGGTACTCGGCCCGAACCACGCTAGGAGCCCTCCCGGCCCGAGGCGGCCGATAGCGGCCTCGGCCGGGGCCATTCACACGCAACTCCCATAGAAGGGATCCCTGTCGGTGCGCGACCCTGGACGGGTGAAGCCGCCCGCTCCGGACCGGATCCACACGTGCGTCGGACCCGGGGACGGGACCGTTGAGCAGGGGCCGGCACCGTAGTGTTCACGCCGACCACGCGCCGGACCACCGACCCGAGCCACCGACCCGATCGGCGATGGACCCAGGTCCCGTCTCCGCGCACGACGCCGACCACGGACCGCCCTCGACCACCGACCGCAGCACACCCAGCACACCCAGCACACGCGGCACCCCACCACCCCGCCCACCCGGCGGAACACGTCGCGAGAAAGGCCCCGATGAGCCACCCGGACCCGCCGGCCGGCCAGGCCGCATCCCACGACCGCGGCCGGCTCCTGGTCGTCGACGACGAACCGGCGATCGTGGACACCGTCGCCCGGTTCCTGCGCTTCGTAGGCTACGACGTGCGCACCGCCGCCACCGGACGCCAAGCCCTCACCGTCGCCCGGGACTTTCTGCCGGAGCTGATCCTGCTCGACGTCATGCTCCCGGACGACGACGGCTTCGAAGTGCTGCGCCGACTGCGCTCCGACGGCCTCCCGGTGGCCGTGGTCTTCCTCACCGCGCGCGACACCCGCAAGGACGTCGTCCGCGGCCTGACCGCGGGCGGTGACGACTACATCACCAAACCCTTCGGCCTGGACGAGGTCACCGCGCGCATCGAGGCCGTGCTCCGTCGCACCCGCCGCACCGACCCCGGCGGCGACATACTGCGCGTCGCGGATCTCGAACTCGACTCCACCGCACACCAGGTGCGCCGGGCCGGCCGGCCCATCGACCTGTCACCCACCGAATTCCGGCTGCTGCGCTACCTGATGTTGCACCCCGACCACGTCCTGACCCGCGCCCGCCTGCTGGAACACGTCTGGTCCTACGACTTCAACGGCGACGACACCGTGGTGGCCACCTACATCAGCTATCTGCGCCGCAAGATCGACGACGGCCAGGGCACACCGCTGATCCACACCCGCCGCGGGGTGGGCTACTGCCTGCGCACACCGCCGTGCTGAGCCTGCGGCCCAGGACCCGCCGGCAACCGCTGAGCCGTCGCCTGGTAATCGTGCTCGTCCTGGTTTGCACCGTGGTTCTCAACACCTGCGCGGCGGTGACCGTGGGCGTGCTGCGGGACTCGCTCTTCGACCGCCTCGACAACCAACTCGACACCACCGTGGCCGCGTTGCGCGCTCTGGACCAGCGCGAACGCAACAACCAGCCGCTGGGCCTGGAACCGGGCATCTGGCTGAAGTATCCCGGCGGCCTGCGGGTCGCCCTGGCCGCCCCCGATCGCCGTCCCCCGCACGGCCCGGGGCCGAAGCTGACCGGTGCGCTGCCCGCCGGGGGACGCACGGTCACCGCCCGCTCCGGCGAGCCCGGCTCCGACGAGAAGTTCCGGGTCCGGATCCAGGACCTGACCGACGGGCGCACCGCCCTGGTCGCGTTGAGCACGAACGACGCCGAACGGGCGGCCGACCACGCGTTGTACGTCGTGCTGATCGCCGTCGGCATCGCGCTGCCGACCCTGGGTCTGCTCGGTGCGCTGTTCGTGCGCCGCGAACTGCGACCGTTGGAACAGGCCGCCCGGGTCGCCGACTCGATCGCCGCGGGCGACTACGCGCGGCGCGTGCACAATCCGCTGATCGGCCCGCGCACCGAGGTCGGCCGGCTGGCCACCGCCCTGGATCGTATGTTGGACCGGATCCAGGCCGCGTTCATCGCCCGGGACACCTCCCAGGAGCGCCTGCGCCGCTTCGTCGCCGACGCCTCCCACGAGTTGCGCACGCCCCTGCAATCGATCGGCGGGTACGCCGAGTTGTACCAGCGCGGCGCGCTCCCGGATCGGGCCTCGGTCGACGACGCGGTGTCCCGGATGCGGGCCGAGGTGCGCCGGATGAACGGCCTGATCGAGGCGCTCCTGCTGCTCGCGCGCCTGGACGAGGAGCAGGACACCGACCTGGAACCGGTGGATCTGGCCCGAGTGGTGGCCGACTCGTGCCGCGACGCCGCCGCCGTCGAACCCGACCGGCCGCTCGGGTTTACCGCCCCGGCCGGCCCGGTGGTACTGGTGCTCGGCGACGAGGACCGGCTGCGGCAACTGGTGGCCAACCTGCTCGGCAACATCCGCATGCACACCCCACCGGATGCCCCGGCCGAGGTCGAACTGCTGCGTGAGGCCGACCAGGTGCTGCTGACGGTGCGGGACAGCGGCCCGGGAATACCGGCCGCCGATCTGCCGCACGTCTTCGACCGCTTCCACCGCGCGGACAAGAGTCGCAGCCGGGCCCAGGGTGGCAGCGGCCTGGGTCTGTCCATCGTGGCGGCGATCGTCGACATGCACCACGGCTCCATCCGCATCGACCCCGCACCCGAGCGCGGCACCCTGGTCCGCGTTCGCCTGCCCGCCCTCCCGGACGCCCGCGCGACGCCACCGCCGACCTGACCCGTCCGGCGGGACGCGATCCGGACTCCACTCGGCCGGCCCCGGTGCGCCACCGGGCACATGACGCGGCGCCCGACGGCGGCCGGCGGTTCCCACCGGCACCGCGGCCGCGGCGTGCGTCGGGCCCGCGGTCGCACACCCGAACGCCACGACCGTGCGGCCCGTTCCTGATCACCATCGCCCCGACGCAGGTGTACGGGTCCGGCGGCGCGCGCCGCCGGACCCGTACACCTCGGTGCGCCTTCGATTCCGAGCCAACGGCTTCGAGGCGGTACGCCACCCGGCATATCGGCCTCGAAAGCGTTGCGGGACAACCCTCGACGCTTGCCCGCGACCTCGACGCGCCCCCACCCGTCGAGAATCGCCCACAACGCCGTCGCACGGAATCGTCGAGCGCCCCTCCCCCCTTCCGACCATCAGCCCCGGCGTGACGCGGGAATCACGGTCGCCCCCCAGGATGCTGACGACCCGTCACGTTTCCGTGATCACATCGTCACCAGCCGTGAACACGACTTTAGAGCCCGCTCCCGGCAAGAAAAAGGCAGCAAATCAGCCGGCCTCCTCGCCCACGCCAACCGGCACAAACCATCAGTTGCCCGACTCCCGGGGTTCGTTGCCATCCGCGTCGCCGGACCGCCCGGCCGCCGGGCGCGGGACCGGCCATCGCAGAACGCGCCGGAGACGGCCGCTGCCGCCGTTGGCCGAATACGGTTGCCCCGCGGCTCCGTTCGCGAAATCACCGCCCGCCGCGTCGAGCCCCGACCGGGCCGGCGGCTTCGCTTCGGGCGCCGGGCAGGGCGACGGGCGCACGCCGCGACCGAAGGGGCGGGTCGATACACGACCGGCGTGAACCCCGCCTGGGGCCCATACTGCCGAATTGATCACGAAGCCCTCCTCCCCTCGACCGGACGTCGAGGGGAGGAGGGCTTCGAGCCGCCGTACGGCAACGCGGCGGGCTGCGACTACTTGACCGGTTCCGGCTCCGCCGCGTCCTCGGGCTCGGCCTGCTCCGCCGGTGGTTCGGGGAGTTGTACGGACTGCAGCAGGAGTTGTGCCACGTCGACGACGCGCAGTTCCTCCGCGGCCTCGCCGGCCTGCTTCTTGGCGTTGATCGAGTCGGTGAACATCACCAGGCAGAACGGGCACGCGGTGGAGACGATGTCCGGCTTCAACGCCAGCGCCTCGTCCATGCGCTCGTTGTTGATGCGCTTGCCGATGCGTTCCTCCATCCACATCCGCGCACCACCCGCGCCACAGCAGAAACCCCGCTCCTTGTGCCGGTGCATCTCCTCGTTCCGCAGACCCGGAACCCGCGCGATGATCTCCCGCGGCGGCGTGTACACCTTGTTGTGCCGGCCCAGATAACACGGGTCGTGGTAGGTGACCAGGCCGTCCACCGGCTCCACCGGCGTCAACCGCCCCTCGTCCAACAGGTGCTGCAACAACTGCGTGTGGTGGACCACCTCGAAGTGCCCCTCCAACTGCGGATACTCGTTCGCCAGCGTGTTGAAGCAGTGCGGACACGTGGTCACGATCCGCTTGCGCGGCGCGTCCTCCAACGCCCCGTTCAACGTCGCCACGTTCTGCGCCGCGAGCATCTGGAACACCACCTCGGAACCCAACCGGCGCGCCGAGTCACCCGTGCAGGACTCCTCCTTGCCCAGGATCCCGTACCTGACACCCGCGATGTGCAACAGCTCGGCGAACGCCTTCGTGGTCTTCTTCGGCCCGTCCGCCAACGCCCCCGCGCACCCCACCCAGAACAGGTACTCCAACTCGGCGGGCTCGACGTCCTGCCCCACGATCGGCACCTCGATGCCGGTCGCCTTCCTCAACTCCCTGACCCAGTCCAGGCGGGCCTTGGTCGCCACACCCCACGGGTTGCCCTTGTTCTCCAACCCCTTGAGCATCGTCGCCGCCTCGGAGGGGAACGCGCTCTCGATCAACACCTGATACCGGCGCATGTCCACGATGTGGTCCACNTGCTCGATGTCCACCGGGCACTGCTCCACACACGCCCCGCACGTGGTGCACGACCACAACACGTCCGGNTCGATCACCCCGTTCTCCGCCGCCGTGCCCACCAGCGGCCGCCCGGCCTCCGCCAGAGCCGACGCCGGGACCCTCGCCAACTGCTCGGGAGTGGCCCTCTCGTTGCCCTCCTCG
>NZ_KB889726.1 GCF_000372745.1 Embleya scabrispora DSM 41855
GGCTTGCCGTTGACCGTGATCAGGCCGTCGGCGAGTTCGACAGTGCGGAAGCCGATGCGCAGCGGCAGCCGCTCGCCTGGGGTGGCGAGGATGCCGTCGTACAGGTGCGGGGTCTCCGCGGTCCACGGCCGGACGGGGACCGTGACCGGAGCGCCGGTCGCGGTGTCGATGCCGAGCGCGGGCACGGTCACGCGGCCGGGGACGTCGGAGTCGACGCGCAGGGTTCCCTCGCCGGTGGTGTGGTCGTAGGAGGCGTGCACGAAGAAGTCGCCGGCGCATCCGTCCGGCCGGTGCAGCAGGATGACGTCGCGGAAAATGCCCGGAAGCCACCATTGGTCCTGGTCTTCGAGGTACGAGCCCGCCGACCATTGGTGGACACGTACCGCGAGCCGGTTGTCCGTGGCGTGGAGCAGGTGTCCCACCGCGAACTCGTGCGGGAGCCGGGAGCCCTTGAAGACGCCGAGTTCGGTGCCGTTGAGCCAGACGCGGGCGCAGGATTCGACGCCGTCGAAGCGCAGGACGGCGTTCCCGTCCGCGGGCCAGTCCGCGGGCAGGTCGAACGCCTTCAGGTGGTCGCCGGTCGGGTTCTCGTACGGCACCCGCGGCGGGTCGACCGGGAACGGGTAGAGGGAGTTGGTGTATATGGGCGAGCCGTGCCCCTGGAGCACCCAATGGCCCGGGACGGCGATCTCGTCCCAGGTCCCCGCATCGTATCCGGGTGCGGCGAAGGCGTCGTCCTCGGCGTCTGCGGAGGGAGCCAGGCGGAAGCTCCAACTTCCGTTCAATGAAAGGGATTTCGCGTCCGGCGACGGGTTCCAGGCGCGGGGTGCCAGGGCTCCTGCGCCGGGAGACACGTCCTCGACGTAGTCGACGGCCGTGGTGGTGCCGGTGGTGCGGTAGGACATGGTTCTCCTGGCCCAGCCTTTCGAGCGGATGGGGCGGTTTGTGGTCGGTGTCAGTCGAGCGCGGGTGCCGCAGTACCGAGGGTGCCGCGGCCGGCCCGGCGAAGTCCCGCTCCCGGTCACGAGTTCCTCGCGACGGGACCCGAAGGCAACACCTTCATGAGCGAATCTCCTTCCCTCTCGACCCTGTTCACGCAACGGACGACATCTCGGGAACCGCCCCTCGGACACCGCACTCCACCGCACCCATGGCATTTCAGGGACTCGGCGCCAGCTGCGCTGCTCCGGAGGGGCGGGCACGATCGGTGCTGGCGTTCCGGATGTTGTGCCGATGGCTCTCGACTTCCTGTGCGGTCGGCGGGTCGGCACCGGGGCGGGCGCACGTGAGTGCGGAGACCAGGGATGCCTCACCGAGCAGTTCGAAGAGGGTTCCCGGGCCGAGACGGCGCAGACGGGGTGCGTTGTCCACGCCGAGGAGGTCGAGTCGGCGCAGCGCGTCGAGCAGCCCTGCCGTGAAGGCGTCGCCCGCACCGACGGTGTCGGCGACCTCGACGGTGGGCGCCGGGCAGTGGACGTCTCCCGACCCGCAGACGCCGTAGGAGCCGGCGGCTCCTCGGGTCACCACGACCAGGGCCGGTCCGCGCTCGAGCCATTCCCGGGCGACGTCGGTGATGTCCCGTCCCGGGTAGAGCCAGCCGAGGTCGTCGTTGCTGACCTTCACCACGTCGGCAAGCGCGGCCCGATGCTCGATCAGGGTCCGTGCCCGGGTGGGCCCTCCCATCAGTGTCGGACGGCAATTGGGGTCGTACGAGACGGTGCAGCGCCCGCGGGCTTGCTCCAGGAGCCGTCGTACGGTGGTCGCGCCCGGTTCCAGGGTGACGGCGATCGAGCCGGTGTGCAGGCACACCATCCCGGCCGGGAGTTCGTCCGGTATCGGGGCCGGGTCCCAGGAGAGGGCGAACTCGTACGTGGCGGCACCTGCGGTGTCCGTCCGCGCGATCGCGGTGCTGGTGGGAAGGTCGCCCGCGGTGGCCTCCCCGACCACCGTGACCAAGCTGTCCGCGAAGTGGCCTGCGAGCATCTCCCCGTAGGGGTCGCGGCCGTACTGGGTGAGCAGGGAGACCGGGCTGCCCAGCCGGCCCAGGCCGACCGCCACGTTGGCAGGGCTGCCCCCCGGATGGGCGGCGGTGTCGCCGTGGCCGGACGTCACAAGGTCCACGACGGCTTCTCCGACGACAAAGATCACGCCCTGCCCACTTCCGGTCCGTGCTGCTTGTGCTGTGCGGGTCGCGTCGGGGCTCGCCCCTTCTCGTCGGGCCCGGCGACCGCACGGGAGCGGGGCCTGTGTGTGTTCACGAATTCCTCCGACGCAGTGCCTCGGCGATCGCGGGCGCCGGCGGGAGTCGGGGGATGAGGGTGGCCTGGATCGCGTGGTAGACATCCGGCTTGCCGGACCACACGGTCGCCGCGGGGGTGTTGCGGGGCGTCAGTTCGTGGTGCCAGCTGCCGTGGGCGTGGTCGATGAAGACCTCGTCCGCGTATTTCCACCACGTGCGGTACCAGCGCTCGTACTCGCCATTGCCGGTGACACGGTGGAGGACGGCGGCCGCCGCGATCGCCTCGGCGAGGACCCAGTGCATGCGGGCTCTGACGACCGGCTCGCCGGCCCGGTCCACGGTGTAGACGAATCCGGGTTCGCCGTCGACGTTCCAGCCCTCGCGGACGCCTGCGGCGAAGAGCGCCTCGGCGTCGTGGAGGAGCCAGTCGGGTGCGGTCCGCAGGCTGGTGTGGAGGCCGAGCAGCAATCGTGCCCACTCGAACCAGTGTCCGACCGTGGATCCGAACGGTCGGAACGGGTCGTCGGGCCGGTTCTCGTTGTACCGGTGCTGTGGTGACCAGTGGGCATCGAAGTGTTCGACGAGGCGCCATCGGGCGGCTTTGGCGTGTTCGTGGACCACGTGACGGGAGATGCGCAGGGCTCGCGCATGCCAGATGGGCTCGCCGGTGACGTCTCCCGCCGCCAGGAACGCCTCGACGGCGTGCATGTTGGCGTTCGCGCCGCGGTAGTTCTCGCACAATTGCCAGGGCAGGTCCCAGCTCTCGACGAGCCGGCCCTCCTCCTCGCTCCAGAAACGCCGCTCGATCGTGTCGAGCGACCGGGCCAGCAGGTCTCGGGCCCCCGGTCGGCCGGCGGCCGTGGCACCGGCCGCCGCCAGGACCACGAACGCGTGTGTGTAGGCGGACTTCTCGGCGGAGAGCGGCCGACCGTCGCAGTCCACCCCGGTGTACCAGCCGCCGTGTTCGCGGTCGCGCAGCGGTCCCGACAAGGCGGCGAGCCCGTGGTCCACCAGGTTCGCCGCATCGGGGTCACCGCACAGGTGGGCGAGGGCGAAGACGTGGGTCATTCGGCAGGTGATCCACGTGTGGACGGACCCGTCGTCCCGTACGGCACCGCGGTCGTCGAGCCAGCCGAATCCGTTGGGCACGCGCGCGCCACGGGCGAAATCCAGCAGCCTGGCCTGCTCGGCGGCGAGCCATGCCGGGTCACCCACCACCAGACCTGGAAACCTCGATGCGGCCGTTTCCGAGGGCGGGCAATTGGCGTCGTCTGTCATCGAGTTCCTCGAAGTTGATCCGGTGGAGTGGGACAACGATGTGTCCCGGTGTCGCGACTCGCGAGCGGGAACACGTGGTCTTGCGCGGACGGCGAGCGCTACACGGACGGAGGGCAGCGATGGACTCCCGCCCGGCCCGGATCGGCGAATGGGATCGCTTGGCGGTTCCACCGGCATGCCGGTACGAGCAGCCGAGGCTGGTCCGTCCTGTGAGCGTCCGTGGGTTGTCGACCCCCAGGGTGCGTTCGAGGTGGGTGTCGCCGGACAGCCACGAGCGTGCGGGGGTGGTTCCGTACCGACTCGGTACGGAACCACCCCCCGTCCGCCGGCTTTGCCTGAAGTTTCGACCAGCGCTGCTCTGCGGTCGGGGGCGCTGTCGTACCGCCGTTCCCATCGTCCGCCGGCCCGGACAGCGCCGCGGCGGGACCCCCGACAGCGCCGCGGTGCCGACTGCCGCGAGGGCGCCTCCGAGAACTGTTCTTCTGGCCGGAGGCAGTGAGCCTGCGATGTGGTGGGTCATCCGTCTCTCCTTCGATGGGTGAATCCGGGTGCGGATCATGGCAGTCGGGACGCCGCTGTCGAGGTCACTACCTCGCGCTCGGGCCGCGCCATCAGGCGAAGCGCGCCGTGCCTCGGCTGGGAATCAGGGGGAGGTGTTCGGACGGGATGGACGGAAGGGGCGACTGCGCGCACCTGGACGTGTGGCTTCGTGCCTGCCGTAGGTCGCGGCACCGGAGCAGGAATCGGCCAGCGGGCATGTGTGAGGGACCCGTCGGCCGGGCCGTCAGCGCGGAGGTCGGGATGTCCCGGTGTGCGTCGGCGCACACCCGGGCGGTGACGACGCGGTCGGCGGCTCGAGAGCTGCCGGATGCCGACGTCCGAGAAGATCACGGCCGCATTGGAATAACGTTATCGCGAACGATGGACCTGCCTCGGCCGTCTGTCAAGACGTCGCTACGGAATCCCGACCGGCCGAAGGTCAGGCCGGTACCTCGCCGGAGCCGCGGGTCTTCAGCGTGACCGGGACGATCACGGTCTGCGCCGGGCGGGCCGGATCGGCGATGCGCGCGCGCAGCAGTTCCACGGCCGTCCGGCCGATGGTGGAGGTCTCCTGGGCGACCACGGTGAGCGCGGGCCGGATGAGGTCGGCGAGCGGCACCTCGTCGAAGGCGACGATGCCCAGCCGGGAGGCCGCCTGCGGGCCGAGGTGCCGCAGCACCGCAAGCGTGGTGTCCATGGTGCCGGTGACCAGCGCGGTCGCCGGCTCCGCGCCGTGCAGCACGGCCTCCAGTGCGGCGGCGACGCGTTCGGGGGTGATCTCGCCGGGGTGCACCAGACCCTCGGCAGGCCGGCCGTGGGCGCCCAGCGCGGCCCGGAAGGCCGCCGCGCGCTCCCGTCCGGAGTAGACACGCTCGCTGTCGCCGATGTAGGCGATCCGGCGGTGCCCGTGCCGGTACAGGTGGTGGAAGGCCATGCCGATGCCCGCGGCGTTGTCCGACATGACGCAGTCCGCCGAGATCCCGGCCATCGGCCGGTCCATGGAGACCAAGGGCATGCCCGCCTCGATCTCCGGCTCCAGGTAGGCGTGGTTCTCGCCGATCGGCTCGACGATGATGCCGTCGAGGCGCTGCCGGCACATGGAGACGAGAATCTCGCGTTCCCTGGCCTCGTCGAAGTCGGTGGAGGCCGCCAGGAGGGTCTGCCCCGACGCGCGGGCCGTGTGCTCGATGGCGGCCAGGGCCGGGTTGACCTCGGCGATTCGTCGAACGGCCGCGCCGATCGTGCCGGTGACGCCCGTGCGCAGCTGCCGGGCCCGCTCGTCCGGGCGGTAGTTGAGCGCCACGATCGCGGCCTCGACCCTGGCCGCGTACTCAGGACCCACCGTCGGGTCGTTGTTGACCACCCGGGAGACCGTGCGCAGAGCCACGCCGGCCTCGCGGGCGACGTCCACCATGGTCGGCCGCTTGGATCGGCCCCCGTTCCCACCCGCTGGTCGGCTCATCCGGTGTGACTCCTCGCTGTAGCGGTCGAACGTTATCCGATCGACTCTTGACACATTCCCGTAACGCAGGATTATCCTCGCGATAACGTTATCTCGAAGATGTGCAGGCGTCGATCCCCTCCGATCCGCTCCACTCTCGCGGGTTACATCACCCCCACCAGGAGACTTCCATGCGGCCCACCCCTCTGATCGCGGCCTGCGTTGCCGCGGGCCTCACCCTGCTCACCGGATGTTCCGCCGCAACCAACGACGGCGGGAAGGGCGGCAGCGACCTGACCTACCTGACGTTCGAGACCCCGAACCTGAACGCGCAGTTCTGGGACACCTCGATCACCGAGGCCCAGAAGCAGGCCCCCGGCGTGTCGGTGAAGAAGATCGTGACCCCGGGCACGGACCGGGACGCGTACGCAAAGCAACTGCTGGCCTCCGGCCAGTTCCCGGACCTGCTGCAGTCGATCACCCCGTCGACGTTCGCGCAGAACGGGCTGCTCAAGCCGTACGACAAGAACTGGGTGAACGCCAACTTCCTGATGCCGATGGGCAACGCCTACAAGGGCGAGGTCTACATCCCGCCGACGAACTCCCAGGTCATCCCCGAGGTCTTCTACAACAAGAAGCTGTTCGCGCAGGCGGGCATCACCGCGCCGCCCAGGACGTGGTCGGAGTTCATGGCGGTGTGCGCCAAGCTCAAGGCGGCCGGCATCACCCCGATCGAGCTGGGCGGCGGCGACCCGTTCTCGGCGTCCATGCCGCTGGTCGGCATCCTGTCCGCGGACGTCCTGGGCAAGAACCCGAACTGGCTGCAGGACCGCTACGCGGGCAAGACCAGATTCACCGATGCCAACGTCGAGGCCGCTGCGACCAAGTACCGGACGATGGTCAAGGAAGGCTACTTCCAGGACGGCGCGCTGGGCGTGAAGTACGCGGACTCGATCACGAACTTCACCTCCGGCAAGACCGCGATGTACATGATGGGCAACTGGTTCCTCGGCTCGGTGCCCAAGGATCACGCCGACGACTTCGGCGCCTTCCTCACCCCGACCGACGACGGGTCCCTGGTCGTGCCGTTCGCGGTGGGTGGGTCCATGGCGATCAGCGCCAAGACAGCCGACCCGGCAAAGGCGACCGCGTTCGCCCAGGCCTGGTCGACGAACCCGGCGAACCTCAAGACCCTGATCGAGGGCGACGGCGCGTTCCCCATGCTCAAGAACAAGACCCTGGCCGACTACAACGTCAACGTCACCCAGGTCTACAAGGACTCCTACACCTACGTCACCGACCAGAACACGAAGGTCTCGGCCTTCGGCTGGGCGACCAACGACGACGCCATGCCCTCCGGACTGAACGACGCCTTCTACTCGGCCAGCCAGGCGCTGTTCACCTCCGACGACGTCCACGGACAGCTCGCCAAGCTCGACGCCGCCTGGGACAAGGCCACCAAGTAGCTCCTGAACCGGCGCCGGGCCGTCCGCACCGGCGCCGGGCGGGACGACCGTAGAACTTCTCCAAGGGACCCGCCATGACCACCCGAGCCCACCCACGCCGCGGCGACCCGGCCCTCGGTGCGATCGCCGTTCTCACGCTCGGCCTGTACGCCCTGTTCATCGTCGTTCCGGTGATCATGAGCGCCTGGAAGAGCCTGACGGACGAGAACCCGCTCAAGCCGCAGACCCACTTCGTGGGATTCGACAACTACACCGAGATGACGCACGACAGCGCACTGTCGGACAGTCTCACCTTCACCCTCCTGCTGACCGCAGCGGTGACGATCGCCGCCAACGCCGCAGGCATCGGGTTCGCGATCCTCCTCAACAAGACATCGCTGAGCTACCGGATGATGCGGACCGTCGCCTTCCTGCCGCAAGTGCTGTCCGGCGTCATCGTCGCCTTCGTGTGGCGCTACATCCTGGCCCAGGACGGCATCCTCAACGACATCCTGACCACCACGGGGATCACCGACAAGCCGATCACCTGGCTCGGCACGCCACACCTGGCGATGTTCTCGGTCGGCCTGGTCGCCGCCTGGGTCCTGACCGGCTTCACCACCGTCGTGCACCTGGCGGCGCTGCAGTCGATCCCGGTCGAGCTCTACCAGGCCGCGAAGGTGGACGGCGCCGGCCGCCGGCAACAGTTCCGGCACATCACCTTCCCGATGGTGGCCCCGGGCACGACCATCAGCGTCACGATCTCGATGATCACGATGCTGAAGCTGTACGACATCATCGCGGTCCTCACCTCGGGCGGCCCCGCGGACTCCACCCAGTCCACCGCCCTCTACATCATCAAGTGCGCCTTCACCGACAATCGCTTCGGCTACGCCTCGGCGGTGGCCATGCTGCTCCTGGCCGTCTCCGCGGTCATCGCGCTGTCCGTGACCGGCCTGCTGCGCCGCCGGGAGGTGGACCTGTGACCGTCTCGACCTCGCACCGGCCGGCCGCATCGCGGAGCACCGCGCCGAGCCCATCCACCGGCCGGGCCGCCTCCATACCGAGAGCGAAGCGCCGCAAGTGGGCGACGAAGGGCCACCTCATCGCGGCCACACTGGTGACGCTGGCCTTCGTCAGCCCCGTCTACCTCACCGTCGTCAACGCCTTCAAACCGCAGGACCAGATCGTCTCGGACCCCGCCGCCCTGCCGGTACCGCCGACGACCCGGAACCTGACGGACGCGCTGTCCCGCCCCGACCGCATCATCCAGATCGGCCTCACCAACTCTCTGGTCACGGTCGTCGCGTCGGTGATCCTGATCATCCCGATCGGCGCGGCCTTCAGCTTCTGGCTGTCCCGCCGCTCGGCACCCCTCCAACGAATCGTCCTGGCCGTGTTCGGCGCCGGCCTGATGATCCCGCCCGCAGTCCTCCTCCTGCCCACCATCCGGATCCTGACCTTCCTGCACCTGGACCACACCTACACCGGGCTGGTCCTGTCCAACGTCGGCGGCGGATACCTGGCGTTCGCGGTCTTCGTCTACTCCGGATTCCTGCGGTCCGTCCCGGGCGAGATCATCGAGGCCGCGACCGTGGACGGCGCCGGAACGCTGCGGATCTGGTGGACGATCGTCATGCCGCTGCTGCGCCCGGCCACCGCGACCGTCGCGATCTTCCTGTCGCTGTGGATCTGGAACGACTTCATGAATCCACAGTTCATCCTCGGCCCGCTGCACGGACAGACCATCACCACCGGTGTGTACCAGTCGCTCGGCCAGTTCTCCACCAACTACGCACAACTGTTCGGCGTGATGCTCCTGGCCGCGGTCATCCCCGTCGCCGGATACCTCTTCCTGCAGAAGCAGTTCATCGCCGGACTCACCTCGGGAGCCAGCAAGTGACCACCATCGCCGCCGCCGATCCCCAGCACGCCGTCTCCGGGGCCGGCGTCCCCGACCTGGACCAGCTTGCCAGGCACTGGGTCGGCCTCGACGAGATCGCACACCTGCCGTCGCTGCGCAACCAGCAGGGCCAAGGCCACGTCGACTACGACCTGTCCTCCCTGTCCTGGCTGGTCGCCGCCCCCTTCACCTTCGGATATCACACGGGCGAACTCCGCGTGGACGGGCGGACCTTGGCTGCCCAGCGGTTCCTGTGGAAGCCCTGGGGCGTGACGCGCGAGCACCGGGGAGACGGCCTGCTGCTGAGCACCGACACTCGGATGGCGCTGTCGCGGGACCTGCTGCTGTGGCGCCTCACGGTCACCAACGAGAGTCCCGAGGCCAGGACCGTCGAGCTGTCCCAGGACCTGTTCGCGATGGTCGCGCATACCGAGGTCGGCTTCGGTTGGCTGTACGACGTGCCGTGGAACGACGGCAACCACCACGACTTCATGGCGCTCGAGCGTATTCGCGCCACCACCGGCGGACGTGGCGAGTCCCACCTGCTCTCCCCGGCGTCGCGCCGGCTCCGGCTCGGTAGGCCCCGTGTCCCGGGGATCCAGCGCGACGAGGACCACGGCCCGATGCTTTTGGACGACGCGCTCCCGGCGCATGTCAGCCACGACAGGGAACCGGAACCGCGTGTCGGCGTGGCGGCGACGGTTCGCGCTCTGACGGTCGCAAGCGCCGACGGCATTGTGGCCGTGCGCGCCGACGAGGCGATCCGGCTCACCCCGGACGACGAGGCGAACTTCGATGCCTTCGCCCTGACCCCCGGGATGACGATCGCCTTCGAGCTTCGCCTCGACACCGAGAGCCAGTCCGGAACCGTCCTGACCCACGGCAACCACCCGGACTCGCTGCGGATCGGCGTCGAGAACGGTTGTCCGTGGCTCGGCATCACCGGGGAACGCGTGTTCACGGACGTCACCGCCCCGGCCGGGGCGTGGCACCGCGTCAGCGCGCACATCGAAGCCGACCACGTCGTGCTCCGCCTCGACGACCAGGAGATCACGCGGACCGGCCACTGGACCCAGTCGCGCCGCTGGACGTCCGCACCGCAAGACGGCATGGTCGCCATCGCGGACACCCGGTCGGCGGCACGCGCTGCCTACGCCTTCACCAACATGCCGTCCGCCCTTCGGACCGAAGGCCCCGGCGGCCGCGCCACCTGGACCCGCCGGATCGAGCCCGGCCAGAGCGTGACCATCGGCATCACCTGCGCGTACGGAACCGATGCGCACGACGTCGCCGCCGAGGCCCGGGCCGCGGCCGAATCCTTCGAAGCGACGATGCGCGCGGGCGAGGACGGCTGGCAGCGGCACTGGGCCAACATGTTCACCCCGGGAAACCCGGACTTCTCCGGGCACCTTCCGGTCCTCACCACCGACGACGCCGGGCTCGCGGACACGTATTACCTCGGCGCGCTGCAGGTGCTGTACATGCGCAACATCCGGATCCGGCCCGGCGAACCTGTGTTCCTCACCGGCGGCCCCCGACTGGGGCCGACGACGACGTACTTCTGGGACCACTGCGAGTGGAGCCGGATGTACGCCCTCCTGGAGCCCGCCGGACTGCGCTCATGGCTGCTGCGCGTCCTCTCCGGCCCCTATCGGGACTCCTTCGGGATCGAAGCCCGCAGCGGCGGTCCGCTGGGCAACGCATACAGCGCCAACGACTACGCCCTGTTCCGGCTCATCGAGCACTACGTCTGCACCAGCGGTGACGCCGCCTTCCTCGACGAATCGACCGGTGGAGCAACGGTCTTCGAACACCTGGAGCGACTCGGCTTCGGCTGGCGCGACAAACGCAGGGCGGCCACCGGAGGCGTGCTCGCCGACTTCGGCGACGACGCGTGGAGCCTGCTGGAGTGCGTGCCCACGTACACCGCAGTCGTCGCGGGCTTCAACAGCGCCTACGTCGGGATGACCCGTTCGATGGCTGGCCTGTACCGACAGCGGGGCCGCCAGGAGGACGCGGCACGAGCCGACGCGGAAGCCGAGGTCTTGGCCGCGGCGGTGCTGGAACTGTACGCGGGCGCGGGCCGCTGGCAGATACGCCGCCCCGACGGGACGGACACGATCGGGCACTGCCTCGACTTCGGCCTGACCTCCGCAGCCCTGCACCGCGATCTGAACGACGAAATGCGGTGCGAAATGGCGGACTTCGTTACCGAACGCCTGCTGGTGGGCGGCTGGATGCGGGCCCTGAGCCCCGACGACCCGGCCGCCGCCGCCTCCGACCGTCCCGACCACGGCGCGGCCGGCGCGTTCTGCGCCTGGCCCGGCGTCACCGCGTACGGCTTGGCCCGCCTGGGCTACCGCGACCGGGCGATCGCGCTGCTGCGCGACCTGACGTCCGCCGCCTCGGGCGGGGTGTGGGGCCAGGCCATGGAAATCGTCACCGGACCTGATGGGCGGCCGCGCGCTCGGGTCGCCGAGCGCGGTGTCTCGAACCGCGACAGCATCGCGGGCGCATCCGGTGCGGAAGCCGTGCTGTCCGCAGTGTTCGGCGTCACGCCGTCGTTCGCTGCGGGCGGCCCGAACGAACTGCCGGACACGTTGACCGCCGACGGGGTCGGAACCCTCACCGGCCTCCGGAGCCCCGCTGTCTGACCACGAGATCGGACGCGGCAGGGCGGTCCGGCCGCGCGCCGCGCATTCCGATTGTTGGTACCTCTCAGAAAAGGGACTTGAGATGATCAGCAGAAGAACTGCAATCTCGACCTTCGTCGCCGCGGTCGGAACCGCGCTCATGCCGCTGTCGGCAAGCGCGGCGGACGGGCAACCGTTCGCACCCGCCGAGGCGGGAGCGGCGAATCAAGCCACCGAGGCCGACTGGAACAAGGTCTCCCGGGTCTTGGACGGCTACAAGGGTGTCTACACCCGGGACACACGCATCGGGTCGCCCTGGAACACGGCGTTCAACCCCGACGGTCCGATCATGGGCAACGGAACGACCTTCGCGTTCATGGCCGGCGATCACCGGACGCAGAACATCTACGTGTCGAGAAGTGACATGTGGCGTGACCGCTCCAGCAGGAACGGGCAGCAGTACACCGCCTTCGGCGGTCTCACCATCCGCGCCGACGACGGCATCGACCTGGCGCAGGGCAAGCCCGTGCAGGTCAGCGGTTTCACCAGCAGCAACGAGGACGGCCCCAAGCTCGTGGACGGCCGCGACGACACCAAGTGGTGCTCGACGGTTGCCACGAACGGGGGATCTGCGGTCTATTGGGCCGTTGTCGACCTCGGCCAGGCGCAGAACATCTCGCGCTGGGTGGTCAAGCACGCCTCTGCGGGCGGAGAGACGGCGCAGGCCAACACCAAGGACTTCCGCCTGCAGTATTCGACCAAGTCGGACCCGAAGGGCGGGGTCGATGCGGACTGGACCGATGCCGATACCGTGACGGGAAACAGTGCGGCCGTGACGGATCGCAACCTGGCGACCCCGATCACGACGCGCTACGTACGCCTGCAGGTGACGACGGCCGAACAGGGCGCGGGGAACACGCTGCGCATCTACGGTCTTGACCTCTATGCGCAGCCGAAACTGGCCGCCCAATCGGATTTCCGCTATGAGCAGGACATGAGGAACGCGGAGGTGCTCGCGCAGTCCGAGGGCGGATTCACGACCTTCACCTGGCTCTCCGCCAGGGAGAACCTCATTATCACCCTCATAAAGAACACCACGGCGGGCCGCCTTCCGCTGGAGGTCTCCAACTGGACTGTCAACAGCAATGCCGCGGCGGAGGTACGCGGCAACATGATGGTGGCGACCAAGTCCGGCACCAGCGCGTCCTCCAACAGGGCGAGCGGTGACGGCACCTGGCCGGGGTGGACGGTGAACGTGGCGATGGCCTCAAAGGTCATCGGCAATGTCAAGACCACGGTCACTGCCGGAGCCGGGAGCACGAACCGGACCAACTTCACGCTGGACGCGGGCCAATCCGTCACCGTTGTCTCGGCGATCGAGGGCGGCAAGCAGAGTGCGACGGCCAACAGCATGGGGCAAGCGATCGACACGGCCCTGGCGAAGGTGGCGTCACGATCCCACGCCCACGCCCTGGCATCGGCGCAAAAGGCCCACCGAGCCTACTGGAAGCAGTACTGGCTGAAGTCGTTCATCCACATCCACGACTCGAAGGTGGAGCGGATGTATTACGGCCTGCTCTACGAGCTGGGCTGCGCCACCTCGGCCTCCAGTGAGAACAACGCCGGCCTTCCCCCGGGCCTGTTCCCCTGGACGGCGAACGACAACCCCGCTTGGCAGGGCGACTACACGACGAACACCGACATGCAGCGCCAAGTGGACTCGCTCATGACGGCGAACCGGCTCGACGGCGTCCAGAACTACGTGAACCTCCTTGAACAGTACTGGCCTGAGGCGCAGCGGCGCTCGGCGTCCGCGCAGAACCTCAACTGGGTGATTCAGGGCACCGGGCGCCCGACATCCTTCACCGACGGGATCAACAGCGGAGCGTTGGTCCCCACCCATATCGGGCCGTGGGGTGCGTCCACCGAGCAGTACAACGACTCGAGGGAATACTGGAACTCCCCGGCGGATGCCAGCTCCGTGCTCATGCCGCTGGTCAAGATGTTCCAGTACAACCAGGACGACGGCTTCCTCAAGGAGCACCTCTACCCGATGCTGCGTTCGGTCGCGGTGTTCTGGGAAAACTACGTAACCCTCGAAAACGGCAAGTACGTCGTCTACGGTGCAACCCACGAGGGGGTCGCGGGGCGCAATCCGATCTTCGACGTCGACGCCGCCGGCTACATCCTGCGCAACGCCGTCGACGCGGCCAAGCAGCTCCGCGTGGACTCGGATCGGGTCTCCGCGTGGCAGCACATCGTCGACAACATGAGCGCGCAGCCGACGTTCCTGTACAACGGCAAGGTCACCATCTGCGACGTCGAGGGGCGCACCCAGGCCAACCCGGGGAGCACCTTCGACAGCAACCCGGTGACGATCCAGAGCGTGTACTACTACGACTCTGTCGGGATGAGTGCACCGCCAACGGTCAAGGAGAAGTACTTCAACTACCTTGCCGTCAAGAACGGGATGGGCACCGCGCGTCGCCTCACCAGCGCGACACGCCTCGGCTACGACATCCACGAGATCATGGACCACCTCAGGATCGGATCGATCGATCCGGCGCCAGGCGACTGGGCAGGTCTGCGCGGGAACAACACGGTCGGCGATCTCGGGGCGGTCAACCTGCTCGGGGTGGTACAGGAGTCGCTGCTGCAGAGCAACGAGGGATTCGTGAACGTCTTCGCCAACTGGTACAAGGATCAGGCGGCGAGCTTCACCCGGCTCCGCGCGAACGGTGCGTTCCTCATCGACGCCTCCCAAGACGCGTCGGGCACCAAGACGTTCGTCGGGGTGAGGAGCGAGAAGGGTAAGGAGCTGTCGATCCTGAACCCCTGGCAGGGGCGGAGCGTCGGGATCTTCCGGAATGGCCATCGGATCGCCGCGAAGAGCACCCGGAACCCGCTTGGCGAGATTCTGACCATACCGACGAAGGCGGGCTCGTACTACGAGCTTCGCGTCGTTCGACGGCAGCAGGCGGCGGGATGAAGCCGAGCGCCCACAGCTGACGCGGGCTCACCATCAAGGCAGCCGATGACCTCTCCGGGCGGGGCTGATCGAGTTCTCGCTCGGCGGCACTGCACACCAGCTGCCGGCCGAGCGAACTGAACATCCCCCTCCACCTTATGCCGCTGCCGCCGGTCGAGCAGGAGCCTGCGAGCGGCGCCGCCGGGACGCGGAACTGACCGGCCAGATCTGGCAGGTCCACTACTGAAGTTTTCGTCGTGATGTCGTGGACGGTTGAAGATCCCTGCGCTATGCCGTGGATATGCGGTATGCGCAGGGTGGTGGGTTGACTCCCAAGGAGCGTGCGGCGCGAGAGCGGTTGCGGTTGGACGCCGCCGAGCGGTTCGAGCGTGGGGAGTCGAACGCGGTGATCGCGTCGGAGTTACGGGTGGCGCGTCGGTCGGTGGAACGGTGGCGTCGTGCCTGGCGCGAGGCGGGTGTCGAGGGCCTGAGATCGAGCGGTCCCGCGTCTGTGCCCAGGTTGGATCCGTCGCAAATGGACGCATTGGAAGGGGAGTTGGACAGGGGCCCGAGAGCCCACGGTTGGCAGGATCAACGTTGGACCCTGATGCGGGTGAAGGCGGTGATCCGGCGTCGTTTCGGGGTGACCTACTCGATCCATGGGGTCTGGGGGTTGCTGCGTCGGGCCGGCTGGTCGTGTCAACAGCCGGCTCGGCGGGCGGTGGAGCGGGACGAGGACGCGGTGCGGGGTTGGGTGCGGGAGACGTGGCCGTCGGTGGAAGCACCGCGGCGGCGCTCGACGCCTGGATCGTCTTCGAGGACGAGGCCGGGATGTCGATGACGCCGCCGCGAGCGCGCACGTGGGGACGACGCGGGGTCACCCCGGTGGTGCGGGTGTGCGGAGGCTCCTGCGGCCGGGTCTCGATCGCCGCACTGACCTGCTACAAGCCGAGTGAACGCTCCCGTCTGATCTACCGACACCGCGTGCACACACGCCGCAAGGGGGAACGCAGGAGCTTCGCGTGGACCGACTACCGCGACCTCGCCGTGCGTGCGCACCTGCAACTCGGCGGCCCCATCGTCCTGGTCCGGGACAATCTCAACACCCACCGCGCGGCCGACCTGCGCAAGTACGCCGCCGAGCACGACTGGCTGACGATCAGACAGTTGCCGAGTTACGCGCCGGACCTGAACCCGGTCGAGGGCATCCGGTCGCTGGTCCGTCGCGGCTTCACCGGCAACGTCGGGTTCACCGACGCCGACCACCTGGTCCGCACGATCAGACACGGCCTCCGCCACATCCAACGACGCCCCCGCCTCATCGACGCCTGCCTCGCCGAAACCGGCCTCACCATCCGACCCAGGGAATGAAAACCAACCCACCGACATCACGACGAAAACCTCAGTAAGAGTCCGGCGGGATCTACGGCTCTCCGCGTGTCCATGCGGCCCTGCGGCGCGAGGGCGGAGCGCGCCGAGGGCTGCGACGACATCTCGAACCGGGCCGAGGGCGGCGAGAACGTCACGATCGGCCCGGACTGAGGTTTCCCCCGTGAGCATGGACACCTTGAAACTTGGATCGTGAGGTCCAGGAAGGGAAGTCCAAGTGGGACGCCCGTCGAAGTACACGGATGAGTTCAGGCGCGACGCGGTCGCGTTGTATCGCGCTTCGGTCGGGAGTCGCTCGATCGCGTCGGTGGCGTCCGAGCTCGGAGTCAACCACGAGACGCTGCGTGGTTGGGTGCGTCAGGCGGAAGCGGACGCCGGGAGCGCACCGACCGGTTGAGTACGGCCGAGCGGGAGGAACTCGTCCGACTCCGCAAGCAGGTCCGCGAGCTGGAGCTCGAGAAGGAGATCCTGCGCAAGGCGGCCCAGTATTTCGCGAAGGAGATGCCGCGGTGAGCCGCTTCCGTTTCATCTCCGAACACCGACGCTTCGGCGTCAAGCGGCTGTGTCGGGTTCTCGGCGTCGCTCGGGGGTCGTACTACGCCTGGTCGGCCGCCGATCCCGCCCGGCAGGCTCGCGCGGCGGCGGACGCGAGGCTGATCGAGCGGATCCGGGCGGTGCACACCGAGTCGAAGGAGGCCTACGGCGTTCCGCGGATCACCGCCGAGCTGCGGGCCGACGGACACTGCCGCGGCGCCGGGATCGTCGGCGGTGGCCAGCACCGCGCCCCGGTGTTCGGCGTTCTCTGCGGCCGGGTGTCGCCCGGGAGACGTCTCGGCTCGAACGTCGCGGGTGGTGAAGGCGCCGCCGGTCAGCGCGTACCAGGCGAAGAGGAACACTCCTTTGCAGTCGTCGAGGGCGATGCCGGCCGCTTCGGAGACCGGCTTCCCCAGCCCGGAGAAGTATTGGTCAACCTGCCGCGACGTGAGCCGCCAGGGCACCACGCCGTAGAACCAGCAGAGCTCCACCACTGGCTGGACCAGCGCGTCCAGGGTCTCGCCGACAGCCCCGCAACGTCCCTCGCCCAGCAGTACTCAGCCAACGTGCCCTGGTAGAGGGCCCGTTCGTCCCCTCCGTCGACGACCGGAACGCTGCGGACACCCACACCGGAACGGGCCACCGGAAACTGTCCCTGAACTGCTCCCACCGGAGGAGGACAGCGTCCACGTCGTCGACCCGGCGATCGGCGCGGCCCAGAACGCGCTCTCCGCGCCACGCCTGCACTTCGACGAGCAGTGCCGGAGTTGGTCGGCCGCGAGACCGTGACGACATTTCCGTGCTCGTGGCGAGGGCCCGTTCGTGAGCGTGTGGGGCTCGTAAAGTCATCGCTGCAGGTGGGAGCCTGCGCGCAAGGTTCCTCGGTGGTGGCTGGGATGCTGCGGGGGTGATCATCTCGATGCTGTACCGGGCCACCCGGGCGTTGCTGTCTGCGCGTGCGGTGCTGCTGCGCCGGGACACCGCCAAGGACGCCGAATTGCTGGTGCTGCGGCACGAGAACGCGGTGCTGCGACGGCAACTCAACGGTCCAATCCGCTACGAACCCCCGGACCGGTTCTGGCCGGCCGCGTTGTCGTCGCTGATACCGCGCCGCCGCTGGAGCCGTGTCTTCTCGGTCACCCCGGGGACGCTGCCGGCCTGGCACCGCAGACTGATCGCTGGCAAGTGGGACTACTCCGACCGACGCCGACGCACCGGGCGCCCTCCCACGGCGGCCGTGCTCAAGAAGCCGGTTCTGCGTCCGGCGCAGGAGAACCCGCGGTGGGGGCACCGGCGGATCCAGTGAACCGGCCCGCCCGGGGCATCCGATCGCGCCGTCCACGGTCTGGGAGATCCTGCACGCGGCCGGCATCGACTCGGCCCCGCGCCGCACCGGCCCGAGCCGGCGCGAATTCCTCACCACCCAGGCCGAGGGGATCATCGCGGCGGACTTCTTCCACATCGACACGACCGGCAGGCGGCTGTACGCCCTGGCGTTCCTCGAGAACGGCACCCGGAAGCTCCACATCACCGGCATCACCGGCATCACCGCCCACCGCACCGCGCAGTGGGCGAACCAGCAGGCCCGCAACCTCGCCGACGACCTGGGCACCCGCGTCGAGTCGCTCCGCTTCGTGCTCCGCGACCGCGACAGTAAGTACACCGGCTCCTTCGACTCCGTCTTCGAAGCCGAGGAGATGCAGGTGCTGCTCAGCGCGCCCCGGGCGCCGCGCATGAATGCCCACTTCGAGCGCGTGATCGGCACGATCCGGCGCGAGGTCCTCGACCACATCCTGATGACGAACGAGGCTCACGCCCGGCAGGTCCTCGCCGAGTACCAGGAGCACTACAACTGCCACCGGCCACATCGATCACGAGACCAACGACCACTCGAGGTCCAGGAACAGCCAGCGGGCTTGCACGATCGCGTGCCGCACAAGCTCCTGCGCACCCGCGTCCTCGGCGGAGTCATCAACGAGTACCGATATGCGGCTTGAGCTGCAGCGATGAATTTTCGAGCCCCACACGACGTGCGGTCGCCTGGCCGCCGCCCGCCTGAGTCCGAGACCGACCCAGCTCGCGGCTGCCGCCCGGGTCGGGTTCACCGTGCCCGAAGCGTTGCTGACGTCCGACCCGGACGCGGTCCGCGCGTTCCTCGCCGACCACCACGACCGGGTGGTGGTCAAGGCATTGACCCAGTGGCACACCACCCTACGTAATCGCCGCGTGTACCGACGTGCGCGGCGGTGGGGCGGCGTTGCGCACGCCGTTGACCACTCTCGATACGCGTGGCACGCCGACGCTGTCGCTGCTGTGCCCTGTCGGCCGTCGGCGGCGGTGTGTGACGTGTTGGACCGCTGGTTCAGCTATGCCTGTCCCTTGCGGCGGTATTCCTGGGGTGTGCAGCCGTCGGCCTGACGGAAGGCTCGGGCGAAGTGCTGGCCGGACCCGAATCCGATCTCGATGCCGATCGCGGTGATCGTCAAGTCGCTGGCAGCCAGCAACTGCCGGGCTCGTTCGATGCGGCGCTCGTTGAGGTATCGATGTGGCGACATGCCCGTCTCCCGAGCGAACAGTCCCGCGAGGTAGGTGGGTGCGAGGCCGACGCGTTCCGCGAGGTCTGCCAGGGGCCATCGGCGTGAGAACTCGCCGTCCAGAAGGGTGCGGATCCGGGCGACAGCGGGGTGGATCGACAGCTCGGATGTGCCCGGGACGGGCATGAGCAGCCGGCCGGCCTCCAGGATGAGCCTGTCGGCGGCCAGCGCGACCCCCTCGTCTTGGTGCGAGCGTTTCACTGTCAGCTCTCGAACCAACTGCGCGAAGGGTTCTGCGAGGGATTGCGCGCCCGGGCGGTGCACGACAGCCGGCAGGTTGCGCCACTGTTCGGTGAGGGCCGGGTGGCGTCCGAACACCGCGGCGGTGTCGATGGCGGCAAAGTAGAAGTGATGGTTGCCGGGGTGTTCCTCGGCCATGTGATGGACGGTCCCGGGCGCCACCATGAACATGTGCCCAGGGCCCAGGACGTAGCGGCGTCCCGCTGCGGTCCACCTGCTCAGGCCGTGGACTTGCAGGTAGACCTCCCATTCCGGATGGGTGTGCTCGTGGATCAGGAAACGGGCCGGCACCCACTGTTCTCCGGCGTGACGGACACCGCTGGCGGACTGGCTCAGCTGGGCGTGGAAGCCGGCGCGAAGGCCGGTCGGCCGAGATACGGACACCTGAAGATTGTCCACGCAATGCGATATACCAGGCAAGCCTCCCGTAGTCGGCGCGGTCTAGCGTCTCGCCATGAACGATTTCACGCTCAGCCCAGAACAACAGGCTCTGCTGCCCGGCTCCCAGGAGGTCGAGTTCTATCGGCGGCATGGGTACTGGATCTCTCCGCAGATCATTCCGGAGGAGGTGCTCGACGCCGCCGAGCGCGGCATGCGGCGTTTCTACGCCCGTGACTACGACGCCGAAGTTCCCGGGACGTTCGATTTCGGACCCGGGCAGGAAGAAGGCCTGCGTAAGCACGACTACACCTCGCAGCGCGTAGGCGAGCTGGCACAGCTGCTCGCCTATCCGCTGATCGGAGCCTCTGCGGCGGTTCTGGCCGGGGCTGCGGGCATCAGGCTGTGGCACGACCAGTTGTTGTACAAGCCGGTCGACGGCTCCGGCGTACCCGGCAACGTCGGCTGGCACACCGACCGCCAGTACTGGCAGTCGTGTTCGTCTGCGGAGATGCTGACCGCATGGGTGGGCTTCCATGACGTGGACGAGACCGGCGGGTCGGTGTCATTCCTGGAGGCCAGCCACCGATGGGACGTCGAGGGGCTGGACTTCTTCAGTCAGGATCTGAGCGGGATGGAGGCGGCGCTGGTGGGCCAGGGCTATCCGTTCGACGTGCGGCCGACGCGGATGAAGCGAGGCCAGGTCAGTTTCCACCACTGCAAGACGGTGCACGGCAGCGGTCCGAACCAGGGGGCCGCGCCGCGCCGTTCGCTGGCGATTCACCTACAGCCCCTGGACAACATGTGGCGCAGCCACGTCCTGCCCAACGGCGAGCAGGCCCGGCACGGGAACGACTTTCTCGTAGGGACGGTGGACGGGCACCCGGACTACGCAGACCCTCGGATGTGCCCGCTTCTGTGGTCCGCCGGTTCGAGCGGCTCGGACCGGTGACCGGGGGAGCGCGGCCGCGCGAATACATGGGCTGAGCCTTGATCATCGTCGGAAATCGGTGGCACCACCGTTCAGGGCGGTGCCACCACGGCGACGCAGGTCACGCGGCATTTGACCTCGCGTTGCTGCCAGGACAGTCGACCGTCATGGCAACAAGCAGGCTCCAGAAGGCGATGATCTCCCTTGGAGACAGCAGTAGTTGCCGCCCGTGATGCTCGGGAGGAACTCGCTTCGAGGGCGAGGATCTCGTGCCGCGTGGATCCACGGGAGGGATGTTCCGAATGGGCGACTCTGTGACTGTGTCTTCTCGATGGGTTGTAGAGCGACGGTGCGCTGACCTGTGGTGGCATTTTTTGAGAATGCCGGGATGTGTTCGAGTTTCGGTTCCGACCTGGGTGTTTCGGTTTCGTTCGTGGGGTTGTGTGCGGCTGGCCTGGGGTGTTGCACAGATTGAGAAGGCTGTGCAGCGTGACTGAGAATTCCTTCGGGCTGCGCCGTGTTTGCCATGGGCGCGGGGATGTACACCGCCGTTGGCGGGCGTCGGTGAGGGTGACGCCGTCGAGCCCGACCGCTGCTGCGGTTGGTTGTGTGCACGGTCGTCCGGCCTTCGGTCCGCTGAATCCGGTGGCGCGGCAACGGCTGGGCGTTGCACGAACCGGTTTTGTGTCGGGCCCGTGCCGGGATCGCAGGCGGCGCCTTCACGGGCAGAGCGATGGACGGGCTCGCGCTCGGTGTCCCCGCCGATCGATGATCGGGGACCGTTGTCACGCCCGCGAGTTCCTGGTGGCACGGGGAGGATGTGCGCGGCCTTGTGGGAGACCACCGAATATGCCCGTGATCGCGAAGGCGCGTGGATAAGATCGCGCGGGTCGGTCGTCCGATACGTTCCGTGTTCGGTGGACGACGGACGGGCGGGCGGTTTCAAAAACTCGACCTCAAGCTGGGCGGCATTTCGGTGTCTGACCGAATCCGTGATCGTCCAGCGGTACGAGCGGCGGCACCTCGCACCGACTCCGCACGTCGAGGGTCGTGCGCCTGTCCGCCGCGTCCAGCAGCGTGTATGAGCAGTCGAGAACATGGCGGGCGAGGTCCGCAGAGGCTCGATGGGGTCGGCTGTCACGGATCGCCTGGGCCATCTCCGCGAGACCGATTCCTCGGCGTGCCCCGACGTACCCGGCGGACGGCGGAAGCACATGCCAACCGACCTCGGCGGGGATCGACACCTCGCAGTCGCCGTCGAAACGGTTCGGATCCGGGACCATCAGTGACCCGGCGCTACCGTGGACCTCGATGTGGGACGCCCGAGAGGCCGCCACGTCGAAGCTCATGATCAAGCTCGTCAGCACGCCGTTCTCGTGCTCCAGGATGCCGGTGACGTGCGTGTCGACGCTTGTCTGGAACGTCGTGCCTGCTCGCGGGCCGGTCGCGATCGTCCGAAGCGGGCGGGGCCGGCTGCCGATGCCGGTGACGGACTTCACCGGTCCGAGCAGGTGGACGAGGGCCGACAGATAGTACGGACCCATGTCCAACAGGGGACCACCACCGGGCAGGTAGTAGAACTCGGGGTCGGGGTGCCAGCGTTCATGGCCGAAGCCGACCATGGTCGCTGTCGCCGAGGTCGGCATGCCGATCAGACCGTCCTCGATGGTCCGGCGTGCGGTCTGGACGCCGACACCGAGGACCGTGTCCGGTGCGCACCCGACGCGCAGCCCGGCCTTGTTCGCTGCCGCGACCACCGCGGCCGCGTCGGCCGGGTTCGCCGCGAGCGGCTTTTCGCCGTACACGTGCTTGCCCGCGGCCAGCGCCGCCAGTGCGACCTCCGCGTGGGCTCCCGGCGTCGTCAGGTTCAGGACGACGTCGATCTCCTCGTCGGCCAGCAGTTCGTCCAGCGCGACGGATCTCGATCCGGGCGTCGTCGCCGCCGCAGCGAGAGCGCGTCGCCTGTCGTGGTCGGTCACGGCGACGACCCTCAGGTCGGGCAGTGCGGCGAGTGTGCTCAGATAGGCGCCGCTGATGTTGCCGGCGCCGACCACGCCCACCCTCAACGGCTCGCCCACAGCAGGCCCCTTTCGATGATGGTGCGGATCTCGGGCACGTTGAGCGTCGGCGGGTGGTGGCCGGGAGCGCAGGCGAAGATCCGGCCCGCTCCCCAACACCTGGTCCAGATGGCGGGGAAAGTGACCGGCGCGCCCCACGGGTCGCCGTTGCGGACCGGCACGGTGGTCGTGGCCAGCACCTCGCTGTGGGCGTCGGAGAGCACCCAGTACTGCTCGTCTTCGACGGTGATCGACGCGGGTAGACCCCTGACAATGTCGTGATCGCTCCGGGTGGGCACGACCTCGACGGTGTGACGGCGGATGCCACCGGGATGAGCCGCGAACTGGGCGCCCGTGAGTTGGAGATAGTCGGTCGACGCCCGGAACGAGTCGATGATTCCGCCGTGCCATCCGGCGAGTCCGACACCGGATTCGACCGCTTCGCGCAGTCCCCGCACCTGGTCCTCGTTGAGTGAACCCATGGTCCAGCACTGGAGAATCACGTCGGTCCGGGAAAGGAGCGCCGCGTCCGTGTAGCTGTCGAGGTCTTCGGAGACGACGACCTCGTAGCCGTGCTCCCTCAGGAAAGGGATGAAGCGCTCGGTGGTCTCGGTAGGGAAGTGCCCGTCCCAGCCACCGCGGACGACGAGCGCCCATCTCCTCGGTTCAGACATTGCGGTCCTCCCGGCTTGTCCTGTTCCGGTCGGCGCCCGCGCCGGACGCCGGCGGATGCGCCCGTTCTGTGGATTCGCGGCCGCCACTGTGGATTCGGAGATTGTTCGGCATATGCCCTCTCGTCAAATTTGCGCAACTTTGCCTCGATAGGTTGACGCACTGGCACGCTAACTGATCTATCGCTCCGCCAGCCAGGAAGAATAGTTGCGCAACATGATGAGGGCTGGGCATGCTTGGGGCATGACACAGCGTGCTTGGCGCAGGCCGTCGGGATCGCCGACACTCACCCAGATCGCCCGAGCCGAGGGCGTTCCCGTCCCCGTCGTATCGAAGGTGCTGAACGGCCGGAGCGACGTCTCGCCCGCCGTCCGCCGGTCCGTCGCGGCCCGTCTTCGGGAGGCCGGGTACACGCTGTCCGCCCCGGCGGGCGCCTCGGCTCCGGACGGTCTGGTCGACCTGGTCGTCTCCGGTGTCGAGGGAACTTGGGCGAATGCCATGCTCTCGGGGATCGAGCGCGTGCTGTCGAGGACGGGACACGACGTGGTTGTGGTGGTCGCCCGAGAAACGGAACCGGACACGCGCGACTGGGTACAGCGCCTGGTCGATCGGGGCAGTCGGGGGGCGGTGATCGCGCTCGTCACCCCCACCAGCGCGCAACTGCGCCGGTTGGCTGCGGCCGGAGTCCGAATGGTCGCGCTCGACCCGCACAGGCCGCTGTCTGCCGGGATCCCCACTGTGGGCGCAACCAACTGGACCGGCGGACGGCAGGCCGCGGAGCATCTCATCACGCTGGGACACACGCGCATCGCCGCGATCGGGGGCGTTTCGCATCACCACTACAGTCAGGCACGCCTCGACGGATTCCGTTCGGCCCTCGTGGCTCATGGTCTCGACAAGAGTGCCGCCGAGCTGGTGCGCCACGGGAACTGGAGCCGTCGGGGTGCGGCCGAGGTGGCCAGAGAGCTACTCGAACTCCCGAACGCGCCGACGGCCGTCTTCGCGTGCTCCGACCGTATGGCGCTCGGGGTCTTCGACGTGGCGGCGGAACGAGGGCTGCGGGCTCCGCGCGACATCAGCGTCGTCGGGTTCGACGACCTTCCGGAGGCGTGCTGGCTCAGCCCGGCACTCACCACGGTTCGGCAACCGGTGCAGGAGATGGCGGGGTTGGCTGCCGACACACTCCTGCGCCTGATGGCCGGCGAATCGGTTCGTGCTCCCCGCATCGAGCTGGAGACGCGGCTGATCGAGCGCGGGAGCACCTCACCACCTCGGTGATCGCGTCGGTCGCGGAGCAGGGCTTGGCCGCGTGTGCGGTTGAGATGGAGTTCTCGCAGGTATCGCGCGTAGCGCCGCGCCGCAGTCTTGGCACCATCGCCGCGATCGTGATCACCGTCGCCGCGTCGTTCGTTCACGCCCGCCCCTCGTCACGTCTCGCCTTCGGTCCGAATACGGACCGAACCCCTCCCGAGGATCCACGAATCCTTGAGGCGACCGGCGTAGAGACCGTTCGGAGCGGCCACCTTGCGATCGCCGAACACCCTGCAACCCGGGCTCCATGGACCCCTGACACCGGGCGCCGACACCGCAGGCGCTCGTCCGGACCCGGGAGACATCGTGACCGACACCACCCCCGCCAACCCCCACCCCGCCTGCGGGCGCGTTCACGCCCTGGCCATCCGCGCCGCCCGGATGACCGCGTCCCACGCAGTCCGCGGAATCGCCTCGGGAGCGGGAAGCACCGCCGGCGGATGGCTCACGTGGTGGCTCGTCAACCGTTGAACAGCCACCCCGTCGGGGCGGGAACCCTTCGACCCCACCCCGAACTTCACACCGAATCCCACTTCGCCGGACGATCCACCGGCCGACGTCGACCCGGTGTGGTGCAGGGTCCCGGGCTCGGGCAGCCAGCCGTCGTCACCGAACCTAATGGGACTCGTCGGGTCGTGAGAGAGACTGCGGCCCGTGGCCGCCGGCAGGTGAGCACTATCCGAACCGGAACCCTTGTGAGTTCTGGTGTGAGAGCGTGCCCCCGCTGGTCGGCCGGGAGGCCTGACTGCTGATGGGATGGCGTGCCCGCCCGTTGTCGGGCGTGAGCACTGGATCCATTAGGGCGCGAGCTGTGTCTTCCGCAGGCCGCACGCACGAGTTCGTCGAGAGGTTGGAGAAGCGGGTGCTGTTCGTCGGCGACGACTGGGCCGAAGACCATCACGATGTCGAGGTCCAGGATGCGACGGGCCGCAGGCTCGCCACCGCCCGGCTGATGGAGGGTGTCGAGGGCGTCGCGAAGCTGCACGCCCTGCTCGCCCGGCACGGCGGGGAGGACCTGGAGCCGGAGGAGGTGGTGGTCGGGATCGAGACCGACCGGGGGCCGTGGGTGCAGTCCCTGCTCGCGGTCGGTTACCGGGTCTACGCGGTCAACCCGCGCCAGGCGGCGCGGTTCAAGGAGCGGTACGCGACGTCCGGAGCGAAGAGTGACCGCGGTGACACCCACGCACTGGCCGACATGGTCCGCATCGACCGTGCCCAGCTGCGGCCGATCGCGGGCGACAGCGAGCAGGCCCAGGCCGTGAAAGTGGTCGCCCGCGCCCACCAGACGCTGATCTGGGAACGGACCCGCGCCTTCCAACGGCTGCGGACCACGCTGCGCGAGTACTTCCCCGGCGCCCTGGCCGCCTACGCGGGCCTGGAGCTGACCAGCACCGATGCTTTGGAACTCCTGGTCAAAGCGCCCACGCCCGAGACGGGGAGGAAGCTGACGAAACAACAGACCACCGCAGTGCTGGCACGGCACCGCCGTCGCAACCGGGACCAGAAGACCGCCGCGATCCAGAAGGAGCTGCGCGAGCCCCAGCTCGACGTCGCCGCCCCGGTGGCCGCCGCCTATGCCGCCGCGGCCACCGCACACGCCCGGCTGCTGCTCGCCCTGAACGAGCAGATAGACGCGCTGGAGATCGAGGTGAAGGCGCATTTTCTCGCGCACCCGGACGCTGAGATCTACCTGTCGATGCCCGGCATCGGCGAGATCGTCGGGGCCCGGGTGCTGGCCGAGTTCGGCGACGACCCCACACGCTACGCATCGGCGAAGGCTCGGAAGAACTACGCCGGCACCAGCCCGATCACCCGCGCCTCCGGCAAGGTCCACACCGTTCAGGCCCGCTACGTCCGCAACAACCGGCTCGCCGACGCGCTCCAACGTCAGGCGTTCTGCGCGCTGCAGAACTCGCCGGGTGCCCGCCGTTACTACGACAAGCAGCGAGCTCGCGATCTCGACTACAACCCAGCCCTGCGGCAGGTCGGCAACCGCCTCGTCGGCATCCTGCACGGCTGCCTCAAGACCCGCACCCACTACGACGAAGCCACCGCCTGGGCCCACCACGGCCAACTGCCAACAGCGGCCTGAATTTGACACCCCAAAGCGATGGGATGTCTCACACCGTCCCCGCCCGGTTCGGGTTGTTCCACCGGGACCGGGGGTTCGTTAGCACGTGTGTCCGTCGGAACGGCGGGAACGGCGGGACGTCACTCGTTCGGGTGAACGGCCGGGCCGGATGTTCGCGGCCCCCGAGATCCGCGACGACGAACTCCGAGCCCTCCTCACCGGCCGCCGCCCCGCACCGAACCGCCCACGGCCGAGGGCATGCGCGTGGCCGCAGCCCAACTCGCCCTGATGCGCTGTCGCGAGATGCACGACATCACACGCGCACTGTCCTTCCACCGCTCGACCAACCACGCGGACACCTTCGCCGAGACCCTCGTCGACACCGCCCGTCGCATCCCCGGCGCCGATCACGCGCAGGGCCTGTGGGCCGCGAGCGTCCACCATCGCCAAACCCCCACCCAACGCAACGACACCCTCGACAGGTTCGCCCGCCACCCACTCGCCCCCACACCCCGCCGCACCGCACTCGCCGTCCTCGCCAACGTCCGCATCGCCGCCGAAGGCGTCGACATCCCCCTCGTCGACTCCGTACTCTTCGCCGACCCCAGGACCAGCACCATCGGAATCGTCCAGGCCGTCGGCCGCGCCCTACGCCTGCCCCCGGCCTCGACAAGTGCTCCACCCTTGTCGTCCCCGTCTTCTTCGGACCCGGAGAGCGCCCCGAGGACGCCACTCTCGGCACCCCCTACCACCTGCTGTGGCAGGTCATGATCGCCCTGCGCGCCTACGACGAACACCTCTTCCGGCGCGTCGACATCCGCCACGGCGCCATCCGACACCTACCCCCACACGCACCAGGGCCCCGAACACGTCGACGAGATCGCCCGGGAATTGGACCTGCGCACCATGGACCCCCACCCCAACGTATGGCGTGGCGGCCTGAAGGCGGCCTGAAGGCGGCCGCACGCTACCGGCGTCGCCATGGCGACCTGGACGTCCCCGGCGACTACCGCGACCCCGAGGGCTTCGACCTCGGGCCGTGGATCGGCCACCAACGCTCCCTCGAGGCAGCCGGCAACCTCACCCCCGACCGCATCGCCGCCCTCATCCGGCACGGCATGCGCTGGACACACCCCACGACAGCACCGAGCACTTCCTCCATCTCGCCCGCGCCTACGCCCGACAGCACGGCCACCTCGTACCTCCGACGACCGAAACCTTCCGCGGGCAAGCCCTCGGGTCCTGGCTGGCCGACCAACGCCGACTCGGCTGCGCCGGAGCACTGCCCGCGCCGCACCGACGGGCCCTCGCCGACATCGACCGCTACTGGAACCCGCCCTGGAACCACCAATGGCAACGCAGCTATGCCCACGCCCTCGCCGAATCCCGCCGTCGCGCCCTGACCGTCCCCCTGACCCGCGCCCAGGCGCGCGCCGATCCTCTGGCCCACTGGCTCGACCGGCAATTCGACGCCTTCCCCGGCCTCACCCGTGCACAACGCGACCTCCTGGGAGGACTTCCTCTCGACGGCCCCCTCGCGTTGGGCCTTCGCCGCCCTCGCAGCTCCCGGGAAGTGGCGTTCTGCCGCGGGCTGCGCGCCGCCCGCCAGTACCGCCGCCGACACCGGCACCTGCGCGTGCCCGACCACCATGTCGAGACGTTCCGGGGAGAGCGCGTCCACCTGGGGGCGTGGATCGCCGCACAACGCGACCGCCTGCCCGAACTGACCCCCGCCGAGATCGGAGCACTCGAAGCATTGGGCATGGAGCCGAGGCCCACCGCCACAGCCACTTGAGCAGGGGTTGCTTGCCGACCGGCGATTCCGCGGGTCGACTGGTCGGCTCAGGGCTGGTGTCGTTCGGTCGATCCGTGCGCAGGGGCGGAAGTTCAGCCCATCGACGTCGGACTTCCTGGTCGAGGGGTTGGCCGCGCAGACTGTCGATTTTTGCGCGGCCTACCCGGTTCCGGGACGCAGAGACATGTCGCATACTTCTGCGATCCGCACTCACCCTGGCAGCGCGGATCCAACGAAAACACCAACGGCCTGCTACGGCAGTACTTCCCCAAGAGCACCGACCTGTCCGTGCACAGCCCCGAAGACCTCGAACACGTCGCCCGGCAACTCAACGGCCGACCACGCAAAACGCTCGGCTGGAAAACCCCAGTCGAGCGCCTGCGTGATCTACTGACGACCACGTGAGCCATCAGGTGTTGCGAGGACCCCGAGAATCCGCCACATGGTGTCCGGGGCTCCGGCGTTGATGGTCGGGTTCAGGCCGCGTTGGTCAGGACGGTGACCCTGCGTCCCGCCGGGACCGATGGAACCGCGCTTCCGTCGTTGTTGACGACGAGCGCGAAACCGTCGATGACGGCCCGGCGGGCGATTCCGTCGTCTACGGCGGCGACGCTGCCGCAGATCAGCACGGTGGTGTCGAGGTATTGGATCGGTCGAGCCATGCCGCGGATACCCCAGGGCTTGCCTGGGGTGCCGATCAAGTGGGCCCGGGTCGCCGAGGGAGTCCCCGTGGAGGTGACCCATTCATCGGCGTTGCGGGTCCGTCCCGTGACGTCATGGACGCCCACGGTGGTGTTGTTGTGGATGCCGGCAACTACGTCGCCGTGCTTGTCGATTCGTCGTGCGGTTGTGATACGGGTGCCGACTGTGGGTTCGGTACCCGCTCTGGAGCGGGCCGGGGTGCGTGCTTGCGCACGACGGTGACCACGAGGATCAGCGCCACCACGAGGGCACCCGCTCCGAACTCGAAGGCGAGGTGGTAGCCGCCGACCAGTGAGGCGTCGACGCCGTGCCCGGCCCGGGACAGGCTTGCGGAATGGCCGGTGGCGATCGTCGCCAGCAGCGCCAGTCCGAGCGCGCCCGCGACCTGCTGGGAGACGTTGACGATGCCCGAGGCCAGACCCGCGTCCCGGGGTGGTACCTCGGCCATCGAGATCATCGTCAGCGGGGTGAAGGCGTTGCCGATGCCCAGGCCCATGCCGAGGAAGGCGAGGAACGGGAAGGGGAAGAACCCGGCGTGGGTACCTGCCAGTCGGAGCATGAGGATCCCGGCGGCGGCGACGGCGAGGCCGACCGCCATGACCGGGACGGACCCGAAGCGGGCCACCAGCCGGCGGTTGACCCCCAGCGTCAGGATCGCCACGGTCACCGTGTAGGGCAGGAACGCCAGGCCGGTGTCCATGGCACCGTAGCCGAGGACCTTCTCCAGGTAGAGGGAGCCGAGGAAGAACATGCCGTACACGCCGGTGACCATCAGGACGCGGACCGCGCTGGAGAGAACCAGGCCGTGCAGCTTGAGGATGCGCAGCGGGAAGATCGGGTTGGGGTGGCGGTTCTCGACCGCCACGAAGGCGGTGAGCAGTACCAGCGCGAGGGCGAGGGGCGCGAGGGTGTGGAGCGAGCCCCAGCCGTGGGTCGAGGGTTCGACGAACCCGTACACCGCGGCGGCGAGCGCCACCGTGACGAGCAGGGAGCCGAGCCAGTCGATGCCCTCCGAGAAGCCGATGCCGCGGTCGTGGGGGATGAGCACCCGGCCGGCCATGCCGACGGCGAGGCCGATCGGGATGTTCACGAAGAAGATCCAGTGCCAGTTGAGCAGCTGGGTGAGCGCGCCGCCGAGCAGCAGGCCGAGCGAACCGCCGGCTACCGCGGCGAACACGTACGCGCTCATCGCCCTGGCGCGCTCTTCGGGCTCGGGGAACTCGGTGACGATGATCGCCAGGATCACCGAGGCCTGCATCGCGGCGCCGACGCCCTGGAGGAAGCGGGCGCCGATCAGCAGGCCCGAGCCGTTTGCGATGCCGCAGAGCAGCGAGGCGACGGTGAACACGGTCAGCCCGGCGAGGAACACCCGCTTGCGCCCGGCGAGGTCGCCGAGGCGGCCGGCGAGCAGCAGGAAGCTGCCGAAGGCGACCAGGAAGGCGTTGACGACCCAGGTCAGGCTGCTCTGGCTGAAGTGCAGGTCGTGCTGGATCTGTGGGAGTGCGACATTGACGATGCTGGTGTCAACGGTGAGCATCAGCTGCGCGAAGCAGACCGTGATCAGCGCGAGCCATCGGCGCCGGTCGTCTGAAAGCTGTTGCATTGATTTCCAAGGATTGAAGGACTGCGTGCTAGATTGGAGGCGGCCTCCAGAACAAGTGGAGGGCTCCTCCGGAGCATATGGAGGGGTCCTTCGGATCGTCAAGTCGGAGTTGGATACCAACCATGAGCAGCGAGATCACCGACCAGTTGGCCGTGGCGCGTCCTCGCCGCGCCGACGCCCGCCGCAACTACCAGAAGCTCGTCGACGCAGCACGAGAGGCATTCGCGCAAGGCGGCGCCGACACGTCACTGGAAGAGATCGCACGCCGGGCCGGAGTTGGTATCGCAACCCTGTACCGCAACTTCCCCGAACGCGCTGCTCTGCTGGAAGCGGTCTACCTGGAAGAGGTAGAGATCCTCTGCGCCTCTTCCGCCGATCTCTCTGAGCTCCCGGCCTGGGACGCGTTCGCCGAGTGGCTGCGGCGGCTGACCGCCTACCTGGTGAACAAGCAGGCATTGGCGCCTGAACTTTTGCGCACGTTCGACCACGATGCACAGGTGTTCCAGCGCAGCCGCGTAGCGATCTTCGCTGTCGGCGAGCCTCTGCTCCATCGCGCACAAGAGGCGCAAGAGGTGCGCACCGATACTGATTTGGCGGAGGTAATGAAGTTCGCCGGCGGCATTGCAAAAATCCCGAATAGCGGAGCGGCCGAGATCGGTCACATCCTGGAGATGGCTCTCGACGGCCTGCGCTACAAGAAAGCCCGACCCTCGCCGCGATAGGTGACCGGCTCACCCGCGAGCCGGCCGTCCTCGGCAACCCACCCTCGCCCGGGCCCCGCGCCGGCCTCACGCGTGCCGACCCGGCAACAGGTGCACCGCCCCGACGCGTCCCAAGTCCCCATCGTGCTGCGCCTGTTCCACCCCCTGTGGGACTCCACCTCGGACGCCGATCTGTTTCATGCGGACCACACATGCACGCGGGGGAACTTCCGTACCTGGGCGAAGATCACCTCCCACGCCTACACCGCCTGCTCCGTCCCGGCTGCTTTGAAAGATCTTGTCGGTTGATCTTGTGTTGGCCAGTGGATTTGCGGGATCTGGGATTTTGGATCTTGACTGCGTGGCCTGGGTTTTGCTGTCTTGTTCGGCTTTGTCTGGCCTGTGGCCTGTGGTTTTGCGGGATCCGGGACGGATGTTCGGTTCGGTTGGGAAAACCTGTGGGCGGAGGATGAGGTCACCTCGAGGGTGTTGATCTTGATGTGATGCGGTGATCACTGTGGTCGGTCCTTCTTGTGTCGGCTGGCGATTCGGTCGACCTCGGTCCAAGGGTCGTCGGGGCCGGTTCGGTCCATGGTGGATGGCTTGCCGTCGAGGGTGGTGATCTTCGGGCGGTACCCGGGCTTGTCGGGATTAGTGGTTGGGGGTTGCCGGCGTCGTGTGCTGCGTGGGCTCGGAGTTGCTTGTCGATGCCGGCTAACCTCACCAGGCCGGAGGTGCCGAGCCTGGACCGGCAGGGCACGGGCATGATGCGTACTGTGTCGAACGAATCCTCAGGACCGCGCCGCCCGCCCATGCTGTGGGAACAACACTGCTGCCTGCCCTTGGAAAGGTGCGCGGATATCGGCGAACTGGCCCGCTACCGCAGGCCCGGGGGCAGCTTCGTTTCGGTGAACGTGGGCTATGTTCCCCACAGTGCCGATGACGTCGCCGGTCTTATCGCAAGCTGGCGGGAGCGGATCGCCACGGATGACCGTTTGCGGCCGGCCATGAGCGTCGACGACGTCGACGCAGCCGGGCGTGCCGGTGACGTGGCAGTGGCCTTCGACCTGGAGGATTCCGGTCCGCTCGATGGACAGTTGGACCGAGTGGGCCACTTCTACGAACTCGGTGTCCGCACAATGCTTCCCAGCTACAACAATCGCAATATGGCCGGCGGCGGCTGCCTGGACGAAGTCGACGAGGGCCTCACCGCCTACGGCCGTGCGCTGATACGGGAGATGAACGCCGTCGGCATGGTGGCAGACGGCTCTCACTGCGGCGCCCGTACCGGGCTGGACATGTGCGAGGTCTCCGAGCAGCCGATGATCTACAGCCACTCCTGCATGCGCTCGGTGTGGGACCACCCCCGCAACATCACCGACGAGCAGGCCAAGGAGTGCGCCGCCACGGGTGGGGTCGTCGGCATCACCGGTGTCGGGATCTTCCTCGGCCCCAACGACGCCACCATCGACGCGCTGGTACGGCACATCGACTACGCCGTCGACCTCGTCGGTCCGGAACACGTCGGCGTGTCGACCGACTACCCGTTCGACCACGAGGACTTCAACGCGATACTCGAACGGAATCCGGAGCTGTTCCCCGACTGCTACACCCGCTGGGGGCCGATCAATTTCATGCCCCCGGAAGGCCTGCTGACCGTCGAAGACGCGCTTCTTGCCCGGGGATACCCCAACAGCGCCGTCGCCGCGATTCTGGGCGGCAACTTCCGCCGCGTCGCCGAGCTGGTGTGGCGGTAGCTCGACCAGCAGCAGCCGGTGTCAGTTCTCATCGACATTTCCTGGCCCTGTGATCACCAAGTGCTGTCCAAACTCGGTGATAAGTGGTGTCGCCTGTCAGTTACGAAGCCAGTCGTCGTGGATCCGGATCCGGATGCGGATGCGGGTGCGGGCTGCGGGCCGAGCGGGCGGCGGGCGGGTCGTTCCGGTGGTGGTCCGGGCGTGGTCGGGAAGCGGTTCGGCCCGGGCGTGTGTCCGCCGGAATCGGGGTGATGGGTGCGGTGTGGGTCGTTACGGTGGTGGGGTGAGCGCCGAGCAGTTGTCGAGTCCCGCCGTCCGATCCCCTCGTTCGGTCCGGGTGTCGGGTCGTGGTGTGGTCCTGCGTGATCTCGTCCCCGGCGATGTCCGTGCGGTGGGGGAGGTGTTCGACGCGGAGGTGGTGCGGTTCCTGGGGTTCGNGGTGCGTGACGAGGCCGAGACCCGCGCCTACGTGGAGGAGAACATCGAACTCGCCCGGTGCGAACCGCGGACGAAATACCTGCTGGTGATCGAGTCCGCCGAGGACGCTTCGGTGGTGGGGACGATCGCGTTGGTGATCGAGTCGCCGGGCGTGGGCAGCGTTGGGTTCGCGGTGCGCCGGTCGGCGTGGGGCCGCGGCT
>NZ_KB889727.1 GCF_000372745.1 Embleya scabrispora DSM 41855
CGTCCTTCGTGGAGGACGTGTCGCCGGACGGTGTGTCGTTGTCGGATGTGGGGTTGTCGTCGGCGGTTTCGCGGTCGACGTTCGAGCATCGTGGTGTGGTGGTGGCCGCGGACCGGGACGAACTGGTGGCGGGNTTGCGCTCGTTGGCCNCNGGTGGGGTCGGGGCGGGTGTGGTGTCGGGGGTGGCGGGTGAGGGGCGTACGGCGTTCCTGTTCACCGGTCAGGGTGCGCAGCGGGCCGGGATGGGTCGGGAACTGTACGACGCGTTCCCGGTGTTCGCGGCGGCGTTCGACGACATCTGTGGCCGGTTCGACGCTCTGTTGTCCCGGTCGTTGAGGGATGTGGTGTTCGGTGGGGNGGGGTTGGACGAGACGGGGTTCACCCAGCCGGCGTTGTTCGCGGTCGAGGTGGCGATGTTCCGGCTCCTCGAATCCTGGGGTGTGCGGCCGGACTTCGTGACCGGGCACTCGATCGGCGAGTTGGCCGCCGCGCANGTGGCCGGGGTGCTCACNCNGGANGACGCCTGTCGGGTNGTNGCNGNNCGGGGTCGGTTGATGCAGGCCCTGCCCGCGGGTGGGGCGATGGTCGCCGTCCGGGCGGCCGAGGCCGAGGTTGTGGAGTTGTTGCGGGGCCGGGAGAGTGAGGCGGGGATCGCCGCGGTCAACGGACCGTCGTCGGTCGTGATCTCCGGCATCGAGGACGTCGTCACCGAGATCGCGGAGGAGTTGCGCGGGCGGGGGCACAAGACGAGCCGGTTGACGGTCAGTCATGCGTTCCACTCGCCGTTGATGGACCCGGTCCTGGACGAGTTCACCGCCGTGGTGGGCGGTGTGGAGTTGTCCGAGCCGGTCATTCCCATGGCCGCGAGCGCCGAACAGGTGTGTTCGGCGCGGTATTGGGTGGAGCACGTTCGGGAGCCGGTGCGGTTCGCCGATCACCTCGCCCGGTTGCGGGCGGCGGGGGTGACCAGGTTCGTGGAGATCGGGCCGGACGGTGTGCTCACGGCCATGGGCCGGGAGAATGTGGTGGACGCGTCGTTCGTGGCATTGCAGCGCCGCGGCCGGCCCCAGGTCCGCACCGCGATGTCCGCGCTGGCACACCTGCACACCGGCGGGCACACCGTCGACTGGTCCAAGCTGTTCACCGGAACCGCCGCGACCCTGATCGACCTGCCCACCTACCCCTTCCAACACCGGAGCTACTGGCTGGACGGCACCTCACCGGGCGGGCGCAAGGCCGGCGGGCTCGGCCCGGCCACGGGACACCCGCTGCTGACGGCGGCCATCGAACTGGCGGGCGGTGACGGTGCGGTACTCACCGGCCGGCTGTCGCTGCACACCCACCCCTGGCTCGCCGACCACCGCATCGACGGCGTCGCGACGCTGCCCTCGGCGGCCATGGTCGAGTTGGCGGTTCGGGCCGGCGACGAGGTCGGCTGTTCCGGCGTCGCCGACCTGACGATCGACACCCCGCTGACCGTCCCGGACGGCGGCGGCGTCCGGGTGCAGGTGACCATGGGCGCGGCCGGCGAGGACGGATACCGGCGGATCACCATCGGCTCCCGGACGGACCTGGACGACCCGACCGTGCCCTGGGAGGTACACGCCACCGGCCTGCTCACCGAGCCGGCGCCGGCGCCGATGATCTCCCTGGGCGCCTGGCCGCCGCCCGACGCGACCCCGACCGGGCTGGACGACCTGCGCCGGCGGCTCGACGAGAAGGGTTACGCGCACGGGCCGGCGTTCCGAGGGCTGCGGGCGTTGTGGCAGCGCGGCGAGGACCTGTTCGCCGAAGTGCGGCTTCCCGACGACACGGACCCGGACACGTTCGGCATTCATCCCGCGCTGCTCGACGCCGCGCTGCACCCGCTGCTCGCCGCCGGGCAGGACGTCACCGACCTGTCCTGGCACGGGTTCGACCTGTATGCCGGCGGCCCGCGCACGCTCCGGGTCCGGATCCGGCCCAAGGGCCGGGACGCGTTCCGGCTGTGGCTGGCCGACGACACCGGCGAGCCGGTCGCCGAGGTCCGCACGCTGCGCCGACGCCCGGCGGCCCCCGCCGGCCGGGTCGACGGCGCGGCCGACGACTCGCTGTTCCACCTGGCCTGGTCGCCGATCGCCCTCCCGGACCCGGAGGACCTCACCACCACCGGCTGGGCCGTGCTCGGGAACACCCCGCCGGCGGGTCTCGCGCACCGCGTCGAGAACGTCGCGGACGCCGCCGGGCACGTCCTGGTCGCCGTGATCGACGAGCCGGCCGGTGGCGACCCGGCGGCCGCGGCGCACCGGACCACCGTACGGGCACTGGAACTGGTCCAGGACGCACTGGCGTTGGGGACCACCCGGCTCGTGCTGGTCACGCGCAACGCCGTCGCCACCCGGGACGGGGAGGACGTCCGGCTCGGTTCGGCCCCGGTGTGGGGTCTGGTCGGGTCGGCACAGGTCGAGAATCCGGGCCGGATCACGCTGATCGACCTGGACGACAGTCCGGCGAGCGCCGAGCAACTCGCCACCGCGATCGCCTCCGGGCACGACCAGTTGGCCATCCGCGCGGGACGGGCGAGCACGCCCCGGCTGGCCAGGGTGCGCGCGTCCACGACGGCCGGGCCCGAGTTCGAACGGGACGGCACGGTCCTGGTCACCGGCGGAACCGGCGCGCTGGGCGCGCTGTTCGCCCGGCACCTGGTCACCGAGTACGGCGCCCGGAACCTGGTGCTCACGAGCCGACGGGGCCCGGGCGCCCCCGGAGCGGGCGAGCTGGTCGCGGAACTCACCGCGCTCGGCGCGCGGACCACCGTCGTCGCGGCCGACATCGGCGACCGGGACGCGGTGGCCCGGTTGCTCGACACGATTCCCTCGGCCCATCCGCTGACCGCCGTCGTGCACACCGCCGGCGTCATCGACGACGGCATCATCACCGCGCTCACCCCCGACCGGGTCGCCTCCGTACTGCGCCCCAAGGTCGACGCCGCCTGGCACCTGCACGAACTCACCCGCGACATGGACCTCGCGATGTTCGTGCTGTTCTCCTCCGTCGCCGGTGTCGTCGGTTCGCCGGGACAGGCGAACTACTCAGCCGCCAACCGGTTCCTCGACGCGCTCGCCCATCACCGGAGGGCGAACGGGCTGCCGGCCCACTCGCTCGCCTGGGCGGCGTGGGCGCAGGAACACGGCATGGCGTCCCGGCTGTCCGAGGTGGACCGGAGCCGGGCGACGCAGGCGGGTCTGCGGCCGATCTCACCGACCGAGGGCCCCGCGCTGTTCGACGCGGCGATCACCGCCGCCCACCCGACGACGGTGCCGATGCACCTCGACGTCGCGCTGATCGAGCGGCAGCCCGGACCGATCCTGCCCGTACTGCGCGGTCTGGTCCGCAGGCCGGGTCGGCGCGTGATCACCGCAGCGGCCGAGAACACCGGGCTGCTCGCGGAACGCCTGGCCCCGCTCGACGAGTCCGGCCGGCAGGAGCTTCTGCTCGACCTGGTGCGCACCGCCGTGGCCGCGGTACTCGGCCACGGCAGGACCGACCACATCACCGCCACGACCGTCTTCACCGAGCTCGGATTCGACTCGCTGACCGCGGTCGAGCTGCGCAACCGACTGGAGGGCGAAACCGGCCTGCGTCTGCCGCCGACCCTGCTGTTCGACCACAACACCCCCGCGGCGCTGATCGGTTACCTCGGCGTGGAACTGGCCGGCCGAACCGAGGGCCCCACTCGGTCCACCGTGGACTTCGCGGCCGAGGTGCGGCTCGCCGAGGACGTGGTTCCGGCCGGGGACGTCACCACCGTGGTCGCCGATCCCCGGCAGGTCTTCCTCACCGGAGGCACCGGGTTCGTCGGCGCCTTCCTGCTCAGGGACCTCATGCGCTCGACCGGGGCCACCGTGCACTGCCTGGTCCGCGGCGCCGACGAGGCGGCCGCGCTCGACCGGTTGCGGGCCAACCTGACCTGGTACGGCATCTGGGACGAGATCGACGTGGACCGACTGTCGATCGTCACCGGCGACCTCGCCCAACCGCGCTTCGGTCTCGACGCGGAGCGGTTCGACCGGTTCGCCCGCGAGGTCGACGTGGTCTATCACGCGGGCGCGACGGTCAATTGGCTGCACCCGTACACGTCGCTGAAGGCGGCCAACGTGACCGGCACCGAGGAGGCGCTGCGGCTCGCCGCGCTGCACCGGACGGTCCCCCTGCACTACGTGTCGAGCACCGGCGTCTTCGCCGGGCCGGCACCCGACGGCGCCGGCCTGACCCCGCAGGATCCCACCGGGCCGCCGGAGGAGCTGAGCAACGGCTACCGACAGAGCAAGTACGTCGCCGAGCAGATCATCGGGCTGGCTCAAGAACGCGGCCTGCCCGTGTCGATCTACCGCGCCGACGTCATCTCCGGCGCGCAGACCAACGGCGCGTGCCAGACCCGCGACTTCGTCTGGCTGAGCCTGAAGGGCAGCCTCCAGGCCCGGGCGATGCCGGTCGGCGCGAACGCGCTGTTCCCGATGGTGCCGGTGGACTACGTCAGCGCGGCCATCCTGGCACTGTCCCGCACGACGAACGGCCGGACCTTCCATCTGTTCAACCCGGTGGCGATCGGCTACGCCGACATGGTGAAGCGGTTGCGCGAATCCGGCTACGTCCTGGACGAGGTGCCCTGGGACGAGTTCGTCGCCACCGTCCGCGCCGACCGGGACAACGCGCTCTTCCCGACGATCGACATCTTCCGGAGCTACATGACGGCCGGCGAGGCCCTGTACATGCGGATGGACGTCGGCGCGACGGAGGCCGCCCTGGCCGGCACGGGCATCGCCTGCCCGGAGATCGACGCCGAACTGTTCGGCAGGTACACGGAGTTCTTTGCCGACGCGGGCTACTTTCCGGCACCGGTGAAGCTCGGGTAGGTGCGGTTCCGATAGCCGATCCGGCCTCGGGCGTGTCTTCGATCCCTGCCGGGGATCGAAGACACGCCCGCGAGGGCCGGCCCGGACGCGGACGGCCCGCGCGACACGGCGACCCCGACGGGAATGGCCCGCCCGAGACGACAGCGCCGACACGAATGGTCCGCCGGGGACGCTCGACGCCCCCGGCGGACCATTCACGACTACCGGGCCGCCATCCGCGACCCGCACCGCACGTTCACCGGCGGACCCCGCCTACTTGCCGTCCAGGAACTGGAAGAGCTCCTCGTCCGTCGCGGCGGTGACGTCGAGCCGCTCCTCGGACCGGGCGGCGGAGTCCCGGAACGCACGCAGCTTCACCAGCAGGCCCTCGATGCGATCGGCGATCCGATCCCCGTCCGGGCCGGTGACCGAGGACATGGTCAACGCCGAGTCCACCCGGTCCAGCTCGCTCAACACCGAACCCGTCGGTGTCGAGGTACGGGCCGCGAGCAGACGAATCAACTCGCGAGTCACGGCGGCCGCCGTCGGGTGGTCGAACACCAGCGTCTGCGCGAGCCTGAGGCCGGTCTCGGCGCCGAGCCGGTTCCGGAACTCCACGGCGGACACCGAGTCGACCCCCAGGTCGGAGAACGCACGGTCGGGATCGATCGACCGCCCCGGCGCGTACTGCAGCACGTCGGCCATCCGGGTGCACACCAGGTCGAGCAGGATCTCGTACCGGTCGTCCTCCGGCAGACCGGCCAGCCGGGCGGGCAGGGCACCGGAGTCGGCGGGCGCCGGCCGCAGCGACCGCGGCGCGCGCGGCGTCACCCCCCGGCCCGCGAGGCGTCGCAGGATCGCCGGCACCTCCGCCTGGGCGCGCACCATGGTCAGGTCCAGTGCGACCGGAACCAGCAGCGCCTCGTCCAGACCGAGTGCGGCGTCCAGCAGCGCGACGCCCTGTTCCGACGAGGACAGGGTCACCCCGAGTCGGGCCAGGCGGGCCAGGTCCACGTCGGTCAGGTCCTCGGTCATCGTGCTGCGCTCGGCCCACATGCCCCACGCCAGCGACACCCCGGACAACCCCCGGGCCCGCCGATACTGCGCGAGCGCGTCCAGGTAGGCGTTGCCCGCCGCGTAGTTCGCCTGGCCCGCCGGGCCGATCAGGCCGGACATCGAGGAGAACAGCACGAACGCCGACAGGTCCAGGTCGCGGGTCAGCTCGTGCAGGTTCCACGCGGCGACCATCTTGGGGCTCAGCACCACGTCGAGCCGCGGCGGGGTCAACTCGGTCAGCACCCCGTCGTCGAGCGCCCCGGCCGCGTGCACGACCGCGGTCAGCGGGGTCTCGGCCGGGATGTCGGCGAGCAACCGGGCCAGCGCGGCGCGATCGGCCGTGTCGCACGCGGCCAGCACGACCTCGACACCCGATTCGGTCAGCTCGGCCGCCAGTTCCACGCCCCGCGGGGACGCGGCGCCCGTACGGCTGACCAGCAACAATCGCCGCACGCCGTGTGCGCTCACCAGGTGCCGGGCGACAACCCCGCCGAGCGTGCCGGTCCCGCCGGTGACGAGCACCGTGCCGGTGCCGAACGCCGCCGCCGGCGCGACGCCGGCGCCGACCTCGGCCCGGACCAGCCCGGGCACCAGGGCCCGGCCGGATCGCACCGCCAACTGCGGCTCCCGCGCGACCAGCGCCGCCAGCGTGTCCCACGGCACCGCCTGCGCGTCCACGTCCACCAGCCCGAACCGGCCCGGGTTCTCGGTCTGCGCCGACCGCACGAGGCCCCACACCCCGGCCTGGGCCAGCCCGTCGACCGGCTCCTTCGGCTCGGTGCCGACCGCGCCCTCGGTCACCAGCACGAGCGTCCCGGAGGCGAACCGCTCGTCGGCGAGCCACTCCTGCGCGACGGTGAGCACCGCGCCGGTGACCTCCCGGGCGTCCGGGCCGGCCGGGCAGCGCAGGAACACCACGCCCGGGTCGGCGGGGACCTCCGCGAGGCTTTCCACGAGCGTCCACGGGGCGGGTTCCGCCGGCTCGGCGGGCACGGCCGACCAGTCCACCCGAAACATCGACTCCGCGGGCGTGCCCGGTCCGCCCGTCGGCATCCGCCGAAACCGCAGACCGTCGACCGAGGCCACCGGTGCGCCGGTCGCGGCACTGAGCCGGATCGACACCACATCCGTGCCGGAGGCCGACATCCGCACCCGCAGCGCGGACGCCCCGACCGCCGACAAGGACACGCCGGACCAGGCGAACGGCAGGACCGCGCCGTCCATACCGTCGAGGAAGGACCCGAACCAGACCGCGTGCAGCGCCGCGTCCAGCAGCGCCGGGTGCAGGCCGTATCGATCCGCCTCGGCCGCCGCCTCCGGCGGCAGCGCGACCTCGGCGAACACCTCGTCCCCGCGCCGCCACAACGCCGACAACCCCCGAAACGCCGGCCCGTAGTCGTACCCGCGCGCGGCGAGGTCGGCGTACACGTCGCCGATCGCGACCTCCTGCGCGCCCTCCGGCGGCCATACGCCGGCCTCGAACCCGGCCGGCGGGGCCCAGCCGGCCAACGAACCGTCGGCGTGCCGGACCCAGTCGCCCTCCTCCGGGCGCGCGTGCACCGACACCGCCCGGTGTCCCGACTCGTCGGCCTCCTCGACCACGACCTGGATCAGCGTCCCGCCCCGCTCCCCCAGCACCAACGGCGTGTGCACGGTCAGCTCGTCGAGCAGGTCGCAGCCGACCTCCCGGCCGGCACGCAGCACCATCTCGACGAACGCGGCGCCCGGTACGACCACCCGACCCAGCACCGCGTGGTCGGCCAGCCACGGCTGGGTCTGCGGGGACAGCCGGCCGGTCAACACCGTCCCGCCGGACTCCGGCAGCGCCAGCACCGCACCGAGCAGCGGGTGCTCCCCGGCGACCAGGCCCGCGGCCCGCAGGTCGCCCGCCTGCGCCGGGACTTCCATCCAGTAACGGTCGCGGCGGAAGGCGTAGGTGGGCAGCCGCACGGTGCTCGCGCCCGTCCCGGCGAACACCCGGTGCCACTCCACCTCGATGCCGTACACGTGCGCCGCGGCCAGCGCGGTCAGCGCGGCGACCGGCTCCGGGCGGTCGGCCCGCAGGACCGGCACCGCGACCGATACCGAGTCCCGTTCCGGGAAACAGCCTTCGGCCATCGCGGCCACCGAGGCGTCCGGACCGACACCGACGAACCGGGTCACCCCGTCGTCCAGGAGACGATGCACCGCGCCGGCGAACCGCACCGGCTCGCGGACCTGGCGCACCCAGTACTCCGGCGAGCACACCGACTCCGCCGTCAGCGGCTCGCCGGTGACCGTCGACACGATCGGCAACACCGGCTCGTGGAACGCCACGGCGGCGAGCACCTCGCGGTAGGGCTCCAGCATCGGGTCCATCAGCGGCGAGTGGAACGCGTGGCTCACCCGCAATCGCTTCGTGCGTCGGCCCAGGGACGCGAAGTGCTCGGCGACCCGCAGCACCGCGCCCTCCTCGCCGGACACGACCACCGACTCCGGCCCGTTCACGGCGGCGATGCCGACCTCGTCACCCGCCGCCACCGAGGCGACCTCGTCCTCGCCGGCCCGGATCGACACCATCGCGCCGCCTTCGGGCAGCCGCTCCATCAGCCGACCACGCGCCGCCACCACCCGGCACGCGTCATCGAGCGTCCACAATCCCGCGACGAACGCCGCCGACAGTTCCCCGATCGAATGCCCGGCCAGCACCTCCGGCCGCACGCCCCACGACCCGAGCAGTCGGGTCAGGGCGACCTCGATCGCGAACAGCGCGGGCTGCGCCCACCCGGTCCGGTCCAGCAGTTCCGCTTCCGGTTCCGTCTCCGCGACCAGTACCTCGCGCAGCGGTCGGTCCAGCAGGCCGTCGAACCCGGCGCACACCTCGTCCAGCGCCGCCGCGAACTCCGGGAACACCGCGTACAGTTCCCGGCCCATACCGATCCGCTGGGTGCCCTGCCCGGCGAACACGAACGCGGTGCGGCCGGGGTGCGCGACGCCCCGCACCACGCCGGATGCCGTACCGCCGGCGGCGATCGCCCGCAGACCGGCGAGCAGTTCGTCCCGGTCCCCCGCCATCACCGCGGCCCGCTGCTCGAAGGCCGTCCGGGTGGTCGCCAGCGAGAACGCGACGTCGAGCGGGTCCGACGAGTCCACGGTGGACAGCAACAATCCCGCCTGGTCGGCCAACGCCTCGGGGGTCATGGCGGAGAGCACCACCGGCACGAGCGGCAGCGGGACGCCTTCCCGCGGCTCGGCCGGCGCGGTCGCCGGTGCCTGTTCCAGGATCACGTGCGCGTTGGTGCCGCTGATCCCGAACGAGGACACCGCGGCCCGCCGCGGCGCGCCCGTCACCGGCCACTCCCGCCGCTCGGTCAGCAGCCGCACCTCGCCCGCGGACCAGTCCACATGCGACGAGGGCGCGTCCACGTGCAGGGTCTTGGGCAGCACACCGTGTCGCAACGCGAGCACCATCTTGATCACCCCGCCGACCCCGGCGGCGGCCTGGGTGTGCCCGATGTTGGACTTCAACGACCCGAGCCACAGGGGACGGTCGCGGTCCGGGCCGTAGGTGTCCAGGACGGCCTGCGCCTCGATGGGGTCGCCGAGCCCGGTGCCGGTGCCGTGCGCCTCGACCGCGTCCACGTCCGAGCCGGCCAGGTCGGCGTCGTCGAGCGCCTGGCGGATCACCCGCTGTTGGGACGGGCCGTTCGGCGCGGTCAGCCCGTTCGAGGCGCCGTCCTGGTTGACCGCGCTGCCGCGCACCACGGCCAGCACCGGATGCCCCAGCCGTACGGCGTCCGAGAGCCGCTCGACCAGGAGCATGCCGACACCCTCGGCCCAGCCGGTGCCGTCGGCGGCGTCGGCGAAGGACTTGCAGCGCCCGTCCGGGGCCAGCCCCCGTTGGCGGCTGAACGCGACGAGCATGCCCGGGGTGGACATCACCGTGGCGCCGCCGGCCAGCGCCAGCGTGCACTCCCCCCGGCGCAGCGACTGGACCGCCAGGTGCAGCGCGACCAGCGACGACGAGCATGCCGTGTCGACGGTGACCGCGGGGCCCTCGAACCCGAAGGTGTACGCGATCCGCCCGGAGGCGGCGCTGTTCGCGGTGCCGGTCAGCAGGTGCGCCTCCGCACCGGCGGCGGCTTGGTGCAGCCGGGGGCCGTAGTCCGGTGCCATGGCTCCCGCGAACACCCCGACCCGGGCGCCGCGCAGCGAGGCGGGGCGGACCCGGGCCTGCTCCAGCGCCTCCCACGAGGTTTCCAGGAGCAGTCGCTGCTGCGGATCCATCGCGATCGCCTCGCGCGGCGAGATCCCGAAGAACTCCGGGTCGAACTCCGTTGCCCCGCGCAGGAAACCGCCGTGCCGGGTGTAGGTGCGGCCGGGTGCGTCGGGGTCCGGGTCGTACAACGACTGCGCGTCCCAGCCCCGGTCGACGGGGAATTCGCCGATCGCGTCACCACCGGCGTCCAACAGTCGCCACAGGTCCTCCGGCGAGCCGACGTCGCCGGGAAACCGGCACGCCATGCCGATGACGGCGATCGGTTCCCGACTCGCCTGCTCGCTCTCCCGCAGCCGCTGCCTGGTCTGCTGCAACTCGGCCGTGACCCGCTTGAGGTACTCGACCAGCTTCTCTTCGTTACTCACAAGAACTCCGATCAGGGCATGCCAAGTTCGCCGTCGATGAGGTCGAAGAGTTCGTCGAGCTCCAGCCCGTCCAGCTCGCGCGCCGACGGCGCGGGCATCGCGACCGGCTCGACCGGCTCGGTGGGCCCGGTCGGCTCGGCCGGGCCGAGCGCCGCGCCGAGGTGGCCGGCGAGTGCCGCCGGCGTCGGGTAGTCGAACACCAGCGTGGCCCGCAGGCGCAGCCCGGTCGCCGCGCCGAGTCGGTTGCGCAGTTCCACCGCCGTCAGCGAGTCGAACCCGAGTTCCTTGAAGGTCCGGCCGGGGGCGACCGCGCCCGGCGTGCCGTGTGCCAGCACGGTGGCGGTGTGCTCGCGGACCAGGTCGAGCAGGGCCGCCTCACGGTCCGCTTCGGACATGCGGGCCAGGTCCGCGCCCGGCGACCCGGCGTCGGCCGGCTTGCCCGCGGCTGCCTCCGCGCGCCTGACCCGATCGCGGACCACCTCGCGCAGCAGCGCCGGTACCGCGCCGTGCGCTCGCACCGCGGCCGGGTCGATCCGGGCCGGGACGAGCAGCGCCGCGTCGGCGCGGACCGCGGCGTCGAACAGGGCCAGCCCGTCCTGCGCGGACAGCGCGGCCAGGCCGGCGCGGCGCATCCGGCTCAGGTCGGCGTCCGCGAGTCGGCCGGTCATGCCGCTCGGCGGCGCCCACAGGCCCCAGGCGAGCGACACGGCCGGCAGGCCGCGTGCCGCGCGTTGCTGGGCCAGGGTGTCCAGGAACGCGTTGGCCGCCGCGTAGTTGCCCTGTCCCGGCAGCCCGAGGATTCCGGCGACCGAGGAGAACAGCACGAACATCGACAGGTCGAGCCCTCGGGTCAGTTCGTGCAGGTTCAGCGCGGCGTCGACCTTCGGCCGCAGGACGCGCTCGAGTTGCTCCGGCCGCATCGCCTCCAGCACGCTGTCGTCGAGCAGTCCGGCGGCGTGCACCACACCGGTCAGCGGGTGCTCGGCCGGGATCGATGCCAGCACCGCGGCCAGCGCGTCCCGGTCGGCGACGTCGCACGCGGCCACGGTGACCGTCGCACCGGACTCGGTCAGCTCCGCGGCGAGTTCGGCCGCGCCGGGGGCCTGCGGTCCACGCCTGCCGACCAGCAGCAGGTGTGCCGCCCCGTACCGGGTCACCAGGTGCCGGGCGAACAGGGCGCCGAGGGTGCCGGTGGCGCCGGTGATCAGCACCGTGCCCGTCGTGAGGTCGGGGCGCGCCGCCGGCATGCCGGCGACCCTGGCCAGTCGCGGGACCAGCGGCCGGCCCTTGCGCAGCGCGAGTTGCGGCTCGCCGCCGGCCAGGGCGACCGGCAGCGCCGCGACGGACGCCTCGTGAGCGTCCAGGTCGACGACGACGAATCGGTCCGGGTGCTCCCGCTGGGCCGATCGGACCATGCCCCACGCGCCGGCGCCCGCCGCCCCGAGGGCGTGCGTTTCGGCCGGCTCCACGACCATCGCGTTCCGGGTGAGCAGCACCAGTCTCGACCCGGCGAACCGCTCGTCGGCCAGCCACTCCTGGATCAGCCGCAGCGTCCGGCCGGCCACGGCGTGCGCGCCGGCCGCGGTGGGCTCTCCGGTCAGCGCGGCGAAGACCGTCTCCGGCACCGGTCCCGCGGCGGCCAACGCGCCGAGATCGGCGTGTGCGGGCACGCCGACTTCGAATTCGTCCACGCCGACCACCGCCCACGGCCGCGGATCACCGGGCGTGCGGGGCACGTGGGCCTCGACCCAGTCGACCCGGAACAGCGCGTCCGCCGGCCCGCCGGTCGGCGCACCGGCCGGGAGCGGTCGCAGCGCCAGCGACTCCACCGACGCCACCGGCGCGCCGGTCGCATCGGCGAGCCGCAGCGAGACCGTGTCCGGGCCGTCCGGCGAGATCCACACCCGCAGCGCGGAAGCGCCCCCGGCCCGCAACGACACGCCCTGCCAGGAGAACGGCAGCCGGCAGTCCGGACCTTCCCCGACCACGGCATGCAGCGCGGCGTCCAGCAGCGCCGGGTGCAGCCCGAACCGGCCGGCGTCCGCCTCGATCTCCGCGGGCAGCGCGACCTCGGCGAAGATCTCCGCGCCTCGGCGCCACCACGAGCGCAGGCCGCGGAACGCCGGGCCGTAGCGGTAGCCGAGCTCGGTCCAGCGGTCGTATCCGCCGTCCCACCGCACCGCGACCGCGCCCGGCGGCGGCCAGGAGGTCAGGTCGAACTGCTCGGGCCGGCCGACGCCGAGCACCCCGCTCGCGTGCCGGGTCCAGCCGCCGGAACCGTCCGCCGGGCGGGCGTGCACGGCCAGCACCCGGCGACCGGACCCGTCCTGCTCGCCGACGGTGACCCGCACGGCGACCGCGCCGTGCGGCGGCAGGACCAGCGGCACCTCACACGTCAGCTCCGCGACCTCGTCGCAGCCCACCTCGTCGCCCGCGCGCACCGCCATCTCGACGAACGCCGCGCCGGGCAGCAGCACCGCGTCGCCTTGCCCGCGATCGGCCAGCCCATGGTCGGCCAGCCACGGCTGGGCCTGCCGGGACAGTTGTCCGGTGAGCACGAGGCCGCCGGAGTCCGGCAGTTCCACCACCGCGCCGAGCAACGGGTGGTCCGCCGAGGTCAGTCCGGCCGCCTCGACGTCCGCGGCCTCGCCGTCCGGCGTCGGTTCGAGCCAGTAGCGCCGCCGCCGGAACACCGAGGTGGGCACGTCGATGGGCCGGGCACCGGGGAAGACGGCCCGCCAGTCGGGGCTCACCCCGCGTACGTATGCCTCGGCCAGCGAGGTCGAGAACCGCTCGGGGCCGCCGTCGTCGCGGCGCAGGGAGCCGACCACGACCGCGTGCTCCACCACATCCTCGACCGCCGAGGTCAGCACCGGATGGGGGCTGACCTCGACGAACACCGAGTGTCCGCGTTCGGCCAGCACGCCGACGGTCTCGGCGAAGCGGACCGGGCGGCGCAGGTTGCGGTACCAGTACCCGGCGTCCAGACCGGTGGTGTCCAGCAGGCCGGCGGTCACCGTCGAGTAGAACGGGATCGCCGCCGGGCGGGGGGTCGTTTCGGCCAGAACCGTGGCCAGTTCGTCCGCGATCCGCTCCACCTGCGCCGAGTGCGACGCGTAGTCCACCGGGAGTCGCTTGACCCGCACCTCGGCGGCCTCGCACGCGGCGACCAGTTCGTCCAGCGCGTCCACGTCGCCGGCGACCACGACCGACCCCGGGCCGTTGACCACCGCCGTGGAGAGCCGGCCGTCCCATCGGCGCAGGCGTTCGGTGACCTCGGCCTCGGACAGCGCGACCGAGACCATGCCGCCGGCCCCGGACAGCGCCAGGATGGCCCTGCTGCGCAGGGCCACGATCCTCGCCGCGTCGGCCAGGTCCAGCGCTCCGGCGACGCACGCGGCGGCGATCTCCCCCTGCGAATGGCCCACCACCGCGGCGGGCCGCACGCCGTGGGAACGCCACAGCGCGGCCAGCGACACCATCACCGCGAACAGTGCGGGCTGCACCACGTCCACCCGCTCCAGTGCGGCGGCGTCGCGCAGCGCCTCGAACAGGTCCCAGTCGACGTGCGGGGCCAGGGCGTCGGCGCACGCCCGCATCGTCTCGGCGAACACCGGGTACGAGTCCAGCAGTTCCACCGCCATGCCGACCCACTGCGAACCCTGGCCGGGGAAGACGAACACCACCCCGCCCGCCTCCCGGGCGGTGTCGCGCAGCACGCCCGGTGCCTCGGCGCCGGCGGCGAGCGCGGCCAGGCCCCGGCGCCGCGCGGCCGGGTCCGCGCCGACGACGGCGGCCCGGTGCGGCAGGCCGGACCGGGCGACGGCCAGGGAGAACCCGGCGTCCGCCTGGTTCAGGCCGGGATCGGCGTCCAGGAAGGACAGCAGGGCGGCGGCCTGGGCCGCCACCGCGTCCTGGCTGCTCGCGGAGAACACCCACGGCAACACCGGGCCGGCCGACACACCGGGCGCCGACTCCGGCGCCGACTCCGGCTCCGGCTCCGGCGGCGCCTGTTCGATGATCACGTGTGCGTTCGTGCCGCTGATCCCGAACGAGGACACCCCGGCCCGGCGCGCCCGGCCGGTCCGCGGCCACTCCCGCGTCTCGGTCACCAGCTCCAACCCGCCGCCGGCCCAGTCCACATGCGGGGTCGGCTCGTCGGCGTGCAGCGTCTTGGGCACCGTCTCGTGGTGCAGCGCCTGCACCATCTTGATCACGCCGGCCACCCCGGCCGCGGCCTGGGCGTGGCCGATGTTGGACTTCAGCGACCCCAGCAACAGCGGGCGGCCCGGCTCCCGGTCGCGACCGTACGTGGCCGCGAGCGCGTCGGCCTCGATCGGGTCGCCGAGCGTGGTCCCGGTGCCGTGCGCCTCGACCACGTCGACGTCCCCGGTGGACATCCCGGCGGCGGCGAGAGCCTGGCGGATCACCCGTTCCTGGGCGACCCCGTTCGGCGCGGTGAGCCCGTTCGAGGCCCCGTCCTGGTTGATCGCGCTGCCCCGCACCACGGCCGACACCCGGTGTCCGTTGCGCCGTGCGTCCGACAACCGCTCCAGCACCACGATCCCCGCGCCCTCGGCCCACCCGGTGCCGTCGGCGGCGGCGGAGAACGCCTTGCATCGGCCGTCCCGGGCCAGTCCGCGCTGGCGGCTGAACTCGACGAACATCCCGGGGCCGGACATCACCGCGACACCGCCGGCCAGTGCCAACGAGCACTCGCCGGCGCGCAGGGCCTGTGCCGCGAGATGCAGCGCGACCAGCGACGAGGAGCACGCGGTGTCCACGGTGACCGCGGGGCCCTGGAGCCCGAGCGTGTAGGCGATCCGGCCGGACGCGACGCTGATCGTGCTGCCGGTCAGCCGGTAGCCGTCGGACTCGGCGTGTGCGGCGTGCAGGCGAGGGCCGTAGTCCTGCGCCATCGCCCCGACGAAGACCCCCACGGGCGTGCCGCGTCGGCCCGCGGGGTCGATCCCGGCCCGTTCCAGCGCCTCCCAGGACGTCTCCAGCAGCAGCCGCTGCTGCGGGTCCATCGCCAGCGCCTCCCTCGGCGAGATGCCGAAGAATTCGGGGTCGAACCGGTCGGCGTCGTGCAGGAAGCCACCGTGCCGGGTGTAGGACGTGCCCGCCCGGTCCGGGTCGAGGTCGTGCAGTCGGTCGAGGTCCCAGCCCCGGTTGACGGGGAATTGCGAGATCGCGTCGGTCCCGGCCACGACCAGTCGCCACAGGTCCTCCGGCGACGCGACGCCGCCGGGGAGCCGGCAGGCCATTCCGACGATCGCGATCGGCTCGTCGCTCGCCGTGCCGCCGGCGGGCTCGGTGGAGCTCTCGTCGCCCGCCGCCAGCGCCCGCAGGCGGTCCGCGAGTTCGGCCGGGGTCGGGTGACCGAACAACAACCCCGCCGGCAGCTCGAGTCCGGTTGCCGCGCGCAACCGGTCCCGAAGCTCCACCGTCGACAGCGAGTCGAATCCGAGATCCTTGAACGTCGTGCCCGGCTCCACCGCGTCGCCGCCCGCGTGGCCGAGCACGACCGCGACGGTCGACCGCACCAGGGCGAGCATCCCGGGCCCGGCCGGGGGCACGGCCGTGACCCCGGCCGGAGCAGTGGCCGCCGGCGCGGGTCGCGCGTCGGCGGCAGGGGCCCGGACGGCCGGCTCGGTGAGCCAGTGGCGCTCGCGCTGGAAGGCGTAGGTGGGCAGGGCCACGGTGCGGGCGCCGCGCAGGGCGAACACGCGGGACCAATCCACGTCGACACCGCGCACGTGCAGTTCGGCGAGCGACGCGAGGAAGCGCTCCGGCCCGCCCTCGCCCCGGCGCAGCGACCCGGTGACCACGGCGGACGCCGGCCCGGCCTGCTCCACCGTGTCCCGCAGGGCCGGCAGCAGCACCGGATGCGGGCTGCACTCGACGAACACCGCGTGCCCGTCCCGCAGCAGCGCCCGGGTTGCCTGTTCCAGCTCCACGGTCTGCCGCAGGTTGCGATACCAGTACGCGGCGTCCAGCCCGGCGGTGTCCAGCAGATCGCCGGTCACCGTGGAGTAGAACGGCACCACCGAGGACTTCGGTCGAATCCCGGCCAGCGCGGCGTGCAGCCGCTCCCGGATCTGCTCCACGTGGGACGAATGGGACGCGTAGTCGACCACGATCCGCCGGGTCTCGACGCCTTCCTCGGTCCACCGCGCGACCAGCTCGTCCAGCGCGTCGGGGTCGCCGGAGAGCACCACCGACGACGGGCCGTTCGCCGCCGCGATCGACACCGCGCCGTTCCACTCGCGGATCCGTTCGCGTACCTCGGCGGCCGACCGCAGCACCGACACCATGCCACCGCGGCCGGACAGCGCCGTCAAGGCTTGGCTGCGCAACGTCACCACCCGCGCGGCGTCCTCCAGCGACAGGGCGCCCGCCACGCACGCGGCGGCGATCTCACCCTGGCTGTGTCCGACCACCGCCGCCGGCTCGACCCCGCAGGAACGCCACAACCGCGCGAGCGACACCATCACCGCGAACAAAGCGGGCTGGACCACGTCCACCCGCTCCAGCGCGGCCGCGTCCCGCAGCACCTCGCTCAGCGACCAGTCGACATGCGGCGCGAACGCCTCCTCGCAGGCCCGCATCGACTCGGCGAACTCCGGTATGCAGTCGAGTAGTTCAGCCGCCATCCCGGCCCATTGCGAGCCCTGCCCGGGAAAGACGAACACGGTGTTCCCGGCCGTGTCGGCCTGTCCCTCGACCACGCCGGCGACGGCCGCGCCGGCGGCGAACTCGGCGAGCCGTCGCCGCAGTTCGGCCCGGTCGCCGCCGACCACGACGGCACGGTGCCGAAAGGCGGTCCTGGTGGTGGCCAGGGACAGCCCGATGTCCGCGGCGGAATGCGGCCGTTCGTCCACGAAGGAAGACAGCCGGGCGGCCTGGGCCCGCAGCGCCTCACCGGTGCGGCCGGCGATCGGCCACGCCCACGCGCCGGCCGCCACCGAAGGCTCGCCGGGCACCCGAGCGGACATCGAAGCGGTCGCCGCGCCGGTCGTCGGAAGGGCCACCGAGGCGGTCGCCCCGGCGGTCACCGGGGGTTCGGCCACCACCAGGTGACAGTTCGTGCCGCCCATCCCGAACGAACTCACCCCGGCCACCAGCGGCCGGTCCGGTTCCGGCCACGGTGTCAGCTCCGTCTGCACCCGGAGCCCGAGGTCGTCGAGGGGGATGTCCGGATGCGGCGTGGCGAAGTTCAGGCTCGGCGGCAACAAGTGGTGCCGGATGCTCAGCACCACCTTGAGCAACCCGGCGATCCCGCCCGCTCCCTCCAGGTGGCCGATGTTGGTCTTGACCGAGCCCACCGGCAACGGCGAACCCGGCTGCCGGGCGTGCCCCAACGCGGCGCCGAGTGCCGCGGCCTCGATCGGATCGCCCACCTTCGTACCGCTGCCGTGCAGTTCCACGTACTGCACGGCGCGCAACGCGACGCCGGCCCGCCGGTACGCCTGCCGGACGACCTCCTCCTGCGCGGATCGACTCGGCACGGTCAGGCCGGTGTTCTCGCTCTCCCCCGCGCCGTCGTTGTTCACGGCGCCACCGGTGAGGACGCAGTAGATGTCGTCGCCGTCGGCGAGCGCGGCGTCCAGCGGTTTGAGTACCACCGCGCCGCCGCCCTCACCGCGCACGAATCCGTTGGCCCGCGCGTCGAAGGTGAAGCACCGGCCGTCCGGGGACAGGCCGCCGAACCGCGCCGCACCGAGCGTCGACTCGGCCAGGATGTTCAGATTCACACCACCGGCGATGGCCACCGCGCACTCACCGCGCCGCAGGCTCTCGCACGCCAACTGCACCGCCACGAGCGAGGAGGACTGGGCGGTGTCCACGGCCATGCTCGGTCCGCGCAACCCGAGGTGGTGGGAGATGCGGTTGGCGATGATCGCACGGCGGGTGCCGGTCATCGTGTGCCGGTCGACCCCGGCCGCGCCGAGCCGGTCCTGCAGCGCCGCGTAGTCGTCCCACATGACGCCGACGAACACCCCGGTGTCGCCGCCGCCGAGTTCGGCGGGCAGGATCCGCGCGTCCTCCAGCGCCTCCCAGGCCAGCTCCAGCATCAAGCGCTGCTGCGGGTCCATCGCGGCCGCCGCACGCGGGGACATGTTGAAGAACCCCGCGTCGAACCGGTCGATCCCGTCGACGAACCCGCCGCGGCGATGCGGCAGTTCGGCGCTGCGCCACCGGTCCTGCGGAGCCTCTCGTACGGCGTCCGTCCCGTCCCGCAACAACCGCCAGAATTCGTGGCCGTCGCCGGCCCCGGGAAACCGACAAGCCAATCCGACCACGGCGATCCGTCTCATATCCAGCAGTCAACGCCCATGACCGCGAGATGGCTTGTTTCACGAACCCAGAATGCGGCGGCGAATCTGGTGGCCGATACCAATGGCAACCGCTGCGGGTCCGCTGGAACGCCGGGCACAAAAAGGCGCATCGGTATTGCTCGACGGCCATGGAATCATCCCGGCCGCCGAGCAATACCGACGCATTGATCGACGAAGACGTGGGACCACATCGGATGGCGTGGCCCGAGGAAATTCCTCAGTACAGGAGGGTCACCGACGGGTGGATATCCAGCGTCGCGCGGCTGTAGTCCTCGAGGATGATCGGCGCGTTCAGCGCGGTGTGCCGACTCATCACCGAGATATCCCGCCACAGGCGCTGGAGCGGATTCGACAGGGCGAAGGCGCTGCCTCCGACGACGTCGAGCAGCTTCTCCACACCCGCCCGCGCCTTTTCGTGGGCGGACCTCTGGTGCATGCGAATCCGGGCTCGCTCCGCCCACGGCATGGGCTGGGTTTCCGGTATCCCGTCGAGAGCCGCACCGATCTCCCGCAGGTGCAGGGCGGAGGTCTCGATCAGATGCGCGGCCTCGCCGAACCACATCTGCACCGAGGGCGCGTCGACGGCCGCCTCGTAGTTGACGTAGGTGATCGGGCGCTTCTTGTCCAGGGTCTGCCTGGTGACCTCCAGCGCGCCCTGCGCCGCACCCACGATCGCGGCGAGCGACTGCGCGCTGCCCTGGATGAGCATGCTGTCCCGCTCGTCCTCGCCCACGAGGTCGGAGAGGCTGAACGCGACCGCCCGCTGCTCCGGGACGAACACGTCCTCGGCCACCACCGTGTGGGTGCCGGAGCCGGCCAGACCGGCCACGTGCCAGGTCCGCTCGATCCTCAGGTCGCCCATCGGTACGACGGCGCCCACCAGGTCGGTGGTCTGCTCGTCGCCGTCGTACACGTGCACCACCGGGATGTAGGCCCAGTCCGCGATCTCGCAGCCCGAGCTCCACGGGAACGTGCCGGTCACCCGGAATCCGCCGTCGACCCGCCGAGCCTTGGTCGTGCTCAGGTGGGCCGTGGAGATCACGTACGCGTCGGGATTGTCCGCGAACATCTCCGCCAACGCGGTCTCCGGCATGCCGTTCAAGGCGAACCGGGTCGACGCGGTGTCGATGGACAGGTTCCAGCCGGCCGACCCACACGACTTGCCGACCTCGGCGATGATCGCCAGCAGATCCGACATCCGCAGGTCGTAGCCGCCGAACCGGGTCGGCGTGGTGAGCCGGAACAGCCCCGCGTCGCGCAGCCCGACCACGACCTCCTCGGCGAGCCTGCGGTCCTGCTCGGTCTTGGGCGCGTTCTCGCGGATCAGCTGAGCAAGCTCGCGGGTACGGGTCAGAAGCTCCGCCGGGTCGACCGCCGGCTCGGTCGTCGCGTCCGCCCGCTCATCGGCCACTGCTGTCACGAAGCTCTCCTTCGATTGTGGGTCGCGGACCGACCCCGATCGGGGTGGGCTCACCGCACCGCATCCGTGCTCAAGTCAATCCGCTCCGGCCGAGCAGTCCCAGCGTCGAGAACCCAGAAACCGGCCGCAGGGCTGGTCCTCGGAACCAAGTGGCAGCCTTGGAACCGGGCACCTGCCGACGGCCGGTTTCCGGCCGAACGATGCGGGAGGGATCAGACGCCGGGCGCGACGGCCGCTTCACCGACCTCCGGCTCGGCCTGCGCCGTCACGAAGCGGTCGAACAGCAGGCCACAGACGATCGCCCCGCCGAGGAAGACCATCGCGCCCCAGAAGAACGCCGTCGTGTAGCTCTCCACGGAGGCTTCCGCGGCGAGCTGCGGGGTCGGCGTCTTGCCCTCGATGTAGGAGTCCGCCGCGGTGATCGCCAGCGTGCTCAGCAGCGCGGTACCGATCGAACCGCCCACCTGCTGCACCGTGTTGACCAGTGCCGACGCGGCGCCGGCGTCCTGCGGTTCGACTCCCACCGTGGCGACTGCGGCGCCCAGCGAGACGACCAGTCCGAAGCCGATGCCGGCGATGAGGGTCGGGGCGAGCACCCCGGCGGCGTACGAACTGTCGGTGGTGAGGCGGCTGAGCCAGAACGAGCCCACCGCGGCCAGCAGCAGGCCGGCCGGAATCAGTACGCGCGACCCGAGCTTCGGTTCGAGGATCGGCGGGACGGTGGTCGCCCCGATCGCGATCCCCACGATCATCGGCAGGAAGGCCAGGCCGCTTTCGATCGCCGAGAAGTCCAAGATCAACTGGAGGTAGTAGGTCAGGAACAGGAACTGCACGAACAGCCCGATCCCGAGCAGGAACATCGCCAGGTACGCGCTGCCCCGATTGCGGTGCAGCACGATCCTGATCGGCAGCAGCGGGGTCCGCGAGCGAAGCTCGAACACCACGAACGCGACCAGCAGGACCCCGCTCCCGACCAGGAAGCCCCACACGTCGATGCCGCCCCAGTGACCGTCGGAGGCGTTGGAAAGACCATAGGCAAGGCAGAACAGGCCGACCGAGGCCGTCACCGTGCCGGGCAGGTCGAGCTTCTCCGGGCGATCTTGGGCCTGCCGGTTCTGCATCGTCAGCGACGCGCCGATGAAGACGACCGCCGTGAGGATCACGTTGACGTACAGGCACCAACGCCAGTCCAGCCAGTCGGTCAGAGCGCCGCCGAGGATCAGGCCGAGCGCGAGCCCGCCGCTGCCCAGCGCGCCGTAGACGCCGAACGCGGTGACCCGCTCCTTCGGGTCCTTGAACACCGTCAGCAGGAACGACAGCGCCGCCGGCGCGACGAGCGCGGCGAAGGCTCCCTGCAGCGCACGAGCGGTGACCAGCATGGGGAAGCCGTTGGCCGCGCCGCCCAGCACGGACATGACACCGAATCCGATGATCGAGATCATCAGCGACCGCTTGGCCCCGATGAGGTCGACCACCCTGCCGCCGAGCAGCAGTAAGCTGCCGAAAGCGAGCGCGTAGGCCGTGACGACCCACTGCCGGTCCGCGTCGCCGAACCCGAGATCCGCCTGTGCCGACGGCAGCGCGATGTTGACGACCGTCGTATCCAGGAAGATCGTCATCTGCGCGATACCGATCACCGCCAGGATCAACCAGCGGTTGGCGTAGTGGGGGTCGGGCGCCCCCTCCACCGCCACTTTCGACTCGGAATTTGGTGACTCTGACATTCCACTTACCTCTGTTGATCGGGCCGGACCATCGGCCGATGGTCCGACGAACGGGGTTCGGCAGATTTCAGCTGTAGACAGTCTCGAATCCGTGCTGCTTCGCGAGTTCGACCATGGCGTCCACCCGCTCGCGGGTAATCGCACCGTCGCCCATCGATCCGCCACCGGACAACGCGAGTGTGATTGCTTCCGCCGCCCCCGCCGGCAATTCGTCAGCACCCGGTGAAACGCTGAGGCCAGGTGGCAGAATACCGCCACCGGACACGGAAAGTACACCGGCCCGCACATAGCGTAGATCGTCGCGAGAATTTGCCGCGGCGGATTCCGCACCGGTGCCGAAGAAGGACAAATCGCCGATGATCGCGCCGTCGGCGAGATACTTTTCGTCCAGTACCGAAACCGGGCTCGAATGCGCCGTGAACACCACCTGCGCATTTCGCACCGACAACAGATCGTCGGCCACGACGACGAACGGGTCGGCGTCATGGGCGTCGGCGAGATACGCGGCGATGGCCTCGCCACTGGGCTCGTCGCCGGGACGCCCGTCGGCCAGCCATCCGGCGATGAGCGGCTCGGCGGAAAGCGCCGCCGCGATACCGGTCGGCTCACCGCCCGCCGCGATCTGCGCCCACGACTCCTGGTAGATCCGATGTTCCGTGGCCCGGAGCCGCTCGGCCGAACCCGGCCGGCCGCTGCCCACCAGCACGATCCTGGCCACCTCCCGCGCGCCGATCGCCGCGATGGCCGAGCCGACCCGCCCGCCGGCGCCGACGACCGCCATCGTCGATCCGCCGAGTCCGCCGAAGCGTTCGACCGCGGCATGGCGAACGGCGGCCAGGGCCGAGCCGACCGCCAGCGCGCTGCCCGCGGTCACCGCGATCCCGGGAACTCGCAACACGCGGCCGTGACCGCTCACCGCGCCGAGGCCGAACCCGAGGCCGACGGTGTCGCAGCCGTCCGCCTTCGCCGCGCGCACCCGGCGGTCCAGGTCCAGGCCGATCAGGAAGGTCTGCCCGGAGACCTGGTACTCGCGCAACTGCTGCTGGGTCACCAGCAACGGGTAGACGGTGAGGTCCACCGACGTACCCTGCGGCGAGTCGAACCGGACCGGCGCGAGCGCCGGCAGGTCCTTGAGCAGCTCGGACCGCCGGGCATAGGCGAGCAGCCGGGCGTCGTCCAGGTCGGCGAGCGAGGGGTCGAGCTCGCGCAACATGTCCGGGGTCAGCGGGTGGCTGACGAGTCCGACCTTGCGGTCGGCCGGCTCCGTCGGCGCGACCGCGTCGCCCGCCGCGGGCCGGAAGTCCCGGATCTGTGCGCGCGCCGGCCGACCGGCGCCGGTCAGCGGGTGGATCAACGCCGACGCGTCCTGGTTGCGCAGGATCCGACAGACCTGGGTGAGGCCGACGCGCAGTTGCTCGATCTCCTCGTCGCTGATGTAAATCGACGGCTCGATCCGCAACATGGTCGGCACACTGGCCGTCGGGCCGGTGCGGATGCGGTGCGCCAACTGCAGGTAGCTGCCCAGTTGGAAGACGAGCAGACCGGCCCGTGCCTTCTCCCGGATGATCGGGGACGATGCCTGGCTCTGGTCGGCGAAATCCAGTCCGATGAGCAGTCCCCGGCCGCGGACGTCGGCCACCACGTCGGGGAACTCCGCGGCCAGCTCGCGCAGCATGGCCAGGATGCGCTCACCGCGTTCCGCGGCGCGGTCGTAGGCCGCTCCGTCCTCGGCTTCGAGCAGTTCGAGGGTCCGCAGGGCGATGGCCGTGGAAAAGCCGTCCTTGGCGAAGGTCGAGCTGTGCACCAGCTCGAACTCCGGGCGGTAGCAGGACTGTCGGACCAGCATCGCGGAGGTCTTGCCGACACCACCGCCGAGCGACTTGCCCAGCACGTAGTAGTCGCCGAGCAGCCCGATGTGGGAGCTCGCGAAGAACTTCCCGGTCCGCCCCATCCCGGTTTGGATCTCGTCGACGACGATCGGGCATTCGATCTCGTCGCAGATCCGCCGGATCCGCGCGGCGAACTCGGCGGTCAGCTCGTGGATCCCGCCCTCGCCCTGGATCGGCTCGACGATCAGCCCGGCGACGACCGGGAAGTCCCGCTCGACGAGCGTGACCCTGCCGTCCACCACCTGGATGTCGAGCACGGTGACCCGCTGCTCGGAGACGATCTTCTCGAACGCCGTCGCATCGTCGGGCGGCACGAACCGCACCGTCGGCCCGAGCGACGCGAACGCCGCCCGGAACAGCGGGTTGTAGGTGAACTGGGTGCTGCCGACCAGCTTTCCGTGGAAGGCCCGCTCCAGCGCGAAGAACACCGGGACGGTCCCCGCCCGCGCGACGTTGTGCGCGGCCACCGCGCCGAGCAGTGCCGCGAACTCCTCGACGGTCGTCGGCACCGGCACATCGCCGGGCAGCAGCGAGGTGTCGTCCGGCAGCGCCGCGGCGCCGTCGCGCACCGCGTTCACCGCCACGTCGGCGTTCCACTCGATCTGCTCGAACAGGCTCTTCATCCGCAGCACGCGAGCGAACTCGCAATGCTTGACCGCCGCCTCGACCGCCTCCGCGCCGGTGTTGGCGAAGATGATCGGGTACGGCTCGGCGCCGGGGAACTCGCGGCCGAGTATCTCGTTGAGCACCGCGCCGACCCGGTCGGCGACGGGATGCGAGGAGTGCTGCGAGTGCACCGGCCAACCGGTGTCCAGCAGTTCCTTCGCGTACGCCACGATCTCCGGATGGTTGTGCCCGAGCATCAGCGAGCCCCAACCGCCGACCAGGTCGAGTACCGGCACCTCCGTACCGGCGTCGTCCAGGTAGTACAGGCTGTTCTTCTGTGCCCGGACATACTCGATGTCCAGTCCGAAGGTGCCGAGCATTCCGGTCAGTAGGGCTTCGGCGTAACGGATGGGTGCGTTCACCAATGTCTCCTGGTCAGCGGTTGGGGTTGGCGGAGGAGCGGCCCAGCTCCCGGTCGATGAAGTCGAAGACCTCGTTCTCGGTCGCGGTCTCGATCGCGGCGGCCAGGTCGAACTCGGCGGTACCGGCGACCGCTTCGGGCCGCGCGTCGGGCCGGGTCTTGTTCCAGCGGGCGAGGATGGCGGTCAGCCGGGCGGTGATCTCCGGGTGACCGAGAGCCTGGTCGGCCGCCTGGTCGACCGGAACGGCCATCAGGACGGCCTCCAACTTGTCCAGTTCGGCCAGTGCGGAGCGAGGGCTGACCCCGTCGGTGACGGCGAGCCGTTCGAGCAGGTGTTCCACCAGTACGCCGGGTGAGGCGTAGTCGAACACCAGCGTGGTGGGCAGGGACAGGCCGGTCTGCTCGGCCAGCCGGTTGCGGAACTGCACGGCGGACAGCGAGTCGAATCCGGAGTCCCGGAAGGACACCTCCCACTGCACGTTCTCCGGGGTCGCGTGCCCCAGCACCCCGGCCGCCTCGGCGCGCACCAGGTCGCGCAGGTACCGCTCGGCCTCGGTCCTGGTCATCCGGGCGAACCGGTCGGCCGGCACGTCGACGCTCGCCTTCCGGCGCTCACCGCGCGGCACCAGAGCGCGCAGCACGACCGGCACCTGCGCGGTGTCGCGGCGCAGCGCGGCCAGGTCGAGCGGTGCCGGCGCGACCACGGCATGCCCCGAGGCGAGTGCGGCGTCGAACAGTTCGCACGCCTCGTCCTCGGCGATCACCCGCAGACCGGACTGTGCGCTCTCGACCATCCGGCCCCAGGCCATCGACACCGCGGGCAGTCCCCGGGCGCGGCGCCACGTGGCCAGCGCGTCCAGGTAGGCGTTCGCCGAGGCGAAGTTGGCCTGCCCCGGGCTGCCGAGCATGCCGACCACCGAGGAGAACAGCACGAACAGCGCGGGCGGCGCGTCCGCGGTCAGCTCGTGCAGGTGCCACGCCCCGTCCACCTTGGGCCGCAGCACATGCGCGACGCGCTCTGCGGTCAGCGCGGTGAACACCCCGTCGTCCAGGACGTTTTGGGTGTGCACGATCCCGGTCAACGGGTGCTCGGGCGAGATGTCCGCGAGCAGCGCGCGCAACGACGCCCGGTCGGCCGGATCGCAGGCCGCCACGGTGACCGCGGCACCGAGACCGGCCAGTTCGTCCCGCAGCCGCGCGGCCGGCGAGTGGGGCCCGTGCGGGTCGGACGCGGCGAGCACGAGGTGCTCGACCCCGTACGCGGTGACCAGGTGCCGGGCGAACAACGCCCCGAGCGGCCCGTCGGCGCCGGTGACCAGCACGGTACCGGCCGCCACGGGCGCCGCCGGCGGCCCGCCCGGCGCGGCCGACGGTACGAGCCTCGGCGCGAGCATGCGCCCGGCCCGGATGGCCAGTTGGGGCTCCCCCGCCTGGGCCGCCAGGAACAGCAGCTCGGTCGAGGCCGCGTCGTCGTCCAGGTCGACCAGCACGATCCGATCGGGGTTCTCCGCCTGGGCCGACCGCAACAGGCCCCACACCGCGGCCCCGGCCGGGTCCCGGACGTCGTCCCGCGCCTCGACGGCCATCGCGCCCCTGGTCACCACGACCAGGCGGTTGTCCGGCAGGTTCTCCTGGGCCAGCCAGGACTGCGCCACGCCGAGGGCCCGTTCCACGGCCCGGTGCACCTGCGCCGGCCGCCCGGCGGACATGTCCGGCTCCGACGGTTGCACCAGCAGGACGTCCCAGGGGGTGTAGGACGCCGCCGCCGACTCGACGTCGGTGAACCGCAGCGGCGCCACCTCGGCGAGGTCGCCGGGGTCGTCGCCGAGCAGGGCGAGCAGGCTCTCCGGCTCGTCGTCGGCCGGCAACGGGACCGCAGTCCAGCGAAGTTCGAACAGCGAAGCCCGGCCGGGCGCCGCGGACGCCGCACCGTCCCTCGGGGTCAGCCGCACCGGGGCCAGGCGCACCGACTCGGCCACCAGCACCGGCAGCCCGGCCTCGTCGACCGCTTCGAGGCAAAACGCCTGCGGTCCCACGGGAGCCAGGCGCACGCGCAGGACCGTCGCCTCGGTGGCGTGCAGGGCAACGCCCTCCCAGGCCAGCGGCAATACGGCCGTGCCGTCCGGCTCGACCTCGGGAGCGCCGATCAGCAGCGATTGCACGGCCGCCTCCAGCAGGGCCGGGTGGATCCCGAACCCGCCGACGTCGGCGATCGCCCCTTCGGGCAGCCTGACCTCGGCGAACAACTCGTCCCCTCGGCGCAGCACCGACTCCAGGCCGCGGAACACCGGGCCGTACCGGTGTCCCGCGTCGGCGAGGTCCTCGTACGCCCAGTCCACCACCGCGGCTCCGGCCGGTGGCCACGCGGCCGGCTCGATCCGCGGTGGGCCGGCGGCGGGGGCGAGCAGGCCGGTGGCGTGGCAGGTCCAGTCCCGCGGCGCACCATCGGCGCCCGGGCCGGCGGCGGGTCGGGTGTGGATGCCCACCGCGCGCCGTCCCGACTCGTCGGCGGCGCCGGTCACCACCTGCACCTGCACGCCGCCGCGGTCGGGCAGTACGAGCGGCTCGACGATGGTGAGCTCGGCCAGTACCGGGCAACCGGTCGCGTCGCCGGCCCGGATCGCCAGGTCCACCAGGGCCGACCCGGGCAACACCGGCACACCGGCGACCACATGGTCCGCCGACCAGGGATGGGTGGTGAGCGACAGGCGGCTGGTGAACACCGACTCGTCCCGGCCCGCCACCGCGACGGCCGCGCCGAGCAGGGCGTGCTCGGTGGCATCGAGGCCGAGGTTCGCGGCGTCGCCGGACTCGGCCGGCCAGTACCTCGCGCGCTGGAACGGGTAGGTGGGCAGGCCGGTGCGGCGGGCCCCGGTGCCGGCGAACACGGCCGTCCAGTCGACGGCCGCCCCGGCGACGAACAGCTCCGCCACGCCGTCGAGCACGGTGTGCACCTGCGGCCGATCGTCCCGGAGCAGGAGCACCGAACGTTCGAGCGTGCGCCCGGGACCCGACTCGACGAACCGGGTCACCCGTTGCTCATCCATCCACCGCTCGGCGGCGGTGATGCCCGCCGACCCCGCCGACCCCACGAGATCGCCGGCCGCGAGCGGCCGGCCGGTGCGCAGCGACACCACCGGGATCCGTGGTTCGGCGAACGTCACCTCGATTCGGTCTCCGGTCGTCACCAGCCGGGCGGCGTCGGCCGGCGAGAGCGCCCCGGCGACGTACGCGGCGGCGATCTCGCCGATCCCGGTCCCGGCGACGCAGCCGAACGTGAGGCCCCAGGACTCGATCAGGCGGAACAGCGCCACCTCGGCGGCGAACAGTGTCGCGTCCTCGCCCTTGTCGCCGAGCTCGGCCAGGATCTCGTCGAACGCCTTGGCGTACACCGGCAACGTCTCGTACAGGTCGCGTTCCGGACCGTCCGCGGGCCGGCCGGTGACGGGCCGACCGGTGAACACGAACGCGGTCCGGCCGTCCCGGGCGACGGATGCGTCGCCCTCGGCGATCGCCCGCAGCCCGGCCGGTGCCTTCGCCCCGCCCGCGGTGACCAGTACCGCGCGGTAGTCGAATACCGAGCGGGTCGCCAGCGAGAAGCCGATGTCGAGCGGGTTCGGCGCGGCATCGCAGTCCACCACGGACAGCAGGCGACCGGCCTGCGCGCGCAGCGCCTGCGGCGACTTGGCCGACAACACCCACGGCACAGCCGGCAGGGACACCGCGTCCCGCGCCGGAATCCGGGTCGCCTCCTCGGGTGCCTGTTCGAGGATGACGTGCGCGTTGGTGCCGCTCATTCCGAAGGCGGACACCGCGGCCCGGCGCGGCCGGTCCCGTTCCGGCCACGGACGGGCCTCGGTCAGCAGTTCCATCGCGCCCGACGACCAGTCCACCGCGGATGTCGGCTCGTCCACGTGCAGGGTCTTCGGCAACAGGCCGTCCCGCATGGCCATGACCGCCTTGATCAGCCCGCCGGCCCCGGCCGCGTGCTGGGTGTGCCCGATGTTCGACTTCACCGACCCCAGCCACAGCGGGCGGTCCGCCGGCCGGTTGTGGCCGTAGGTCGCCAGCAACGCCTGCGCCTCGATCGGGTCGCCGAGCCGGGTGCCGGTCCCGTGTGCCTCCAGCAGGTCCACCTCGGACGGTTCGACGCCGGCGTTGGCCAACGCCTGCCGGATCACCCGCTGTTGCGAGGGGCCGTTGGGCGCGGTCATGCCGTTGGACGCGCCGTCGGAATTCACCGCGCTGCCCCGGACGAGCGCGAGCACCGGGTGCCCGTTTCGCCGGGCGTCGGACAGCCGCTCCAGCACGAACAGGCCCAACCCCTCCGACCAGCCGGTGCCGTCCGCGGACTCGGCGAACGCCTTGGCCCTGCCGTCCGGCGACAACGTGCGCTGCCGGGAGAACTCGATGAACCCGATGGGCTGCGCCATCACCGTCGCGCCGCCCGCGAGCGCCAGGGCACACTCGCCGCTGCGCACCGCGTTCGCGGCCAGGTGCAGCGACACCAGCACCGAGGAGCACGCCGTGTCGATGGACATCGTCGGGCCTTCCAGCCCCAGGACGTAGGAGATCCGGCCGGAGCCGAAGGACGTCGTGGAGCCGGTCAGCCGGTATCCCTCGGCACTCTCCTCGACCCCGTCGCCGCCCTCCCCGTATCCCTGCGCGGTCAACCCGGTGAAGACGCCCGTGTTGCTGCCGCGCAACGACTGCGGGTCGATTCCGCCGCTTTCCAGCGCCTCCCACGAGGTCTCCAGGAGCAACCGCTGCTGCGGGTCCATCGCGAGCGCCTCGCGGGGCGAGATCCCGAAGAAGCCGGCGTCGAACTCGGCGGCGGCGTCGATGAATCCGCCGGCACGCGGATAGAACGTGCCGGGTTTGTCGGGATCCGGGTCCCAGAGCCGCTCGATGTCCCAGCCGCGGTCGTCCGGCATGTCCGCCATCGCGTCCACCCCGTCCACGACCAGCCGCCACAGTTCCTCGGGGGTGTTCGCCCCGCCCGGGAAGCGGCACGCCATCCCGACGATCGCGACGGGCTCGTTCTCGCCGCCGGGCCCCGGGACCGACGCGGCCACGGCCGTTGCCGAAGCCGGCAGGTCGCCGCTCAGCTCGGACAGCAGATGCTCGGCGATCGCCGAGACCGTCGGGTAGTCGAACACCACCCCGGGCGACAACCGCAGGCCGGTGACCGCGGCCAGTCGGTTGCGCAACTCGACGGCGGTCAGCGAATCGAAGCCCAGCTCGCGGAACGGCACTCCCTCGCCGATCCGCTCGCCCGTGCCGAACCCGAGGACCGCGGCCACCTCGGTCCGCACCAGGTCGGCGACCTGCTCGTGCCGCTGGTGAGGCGGCAACGCGGCCAACCGGCCCGCCAGTTCCCGCTGGTCGCCCGCGCCCTGCCGAACCACCCGACGAGACGGCCGACCGACCAGGCTCCGCAACATCGGCGGGATCGGAGCCGATCCGGCCCGCAACGTCGGCAGGTCGAACCGCGCCGGCAGGATCACCGGGCGGTTCGACGCGAGCGCCAGGTCGAACAGCGCCGCGCCGCCCTGCGCGGAGATGGGCCGCAGACCCGGGTGCCGCGGTTGGTCGAGCCCGCCCGCGGTGACCCCGGCCTGCATGCCGCCCTCCGTGGACCACAGACCCCAGCCCAGTGAGAGCGCGGGAAGGCCGTGGGCGCGGCGGTAGCCGGCGAGCGCGTCGAGGAAGTGGTTGGCCGCACAGTAGTTGGCCTGGCCCGGGTTGCCCAGCGTGCCGGCGAGTGAGGAGAACAGCACGAACATCGCGAGGTCCATGTCGCGGGTGAGTTCGTGCAGGTGCCAGGCGGCGTCGACCTTGGGGCGCAGTACGGAGGCGACCCGGTCGGGGGTGAGCGCGGTGATGATGCCGTCGTCGATGACGCCGGCGGTGTGCACGATGCCGGTGAGCGGGTGCTCCGCCGGGATCGCGTCGAGCAACGCCGCGAGATCGGCGCGGTCGGCCACGTCGCAGGCCGCCACCCGTACGGTGGCACCGAGCGCGGTGAGTTCCGCGACCAGTTCGCCCGCCCCGGGCGCTTCCGGGCCTCGCCGGCTGACGAGTACCAGGTTCCGGGCGCCGTACCCGGTGACCAGGTGCCGGGCGAACAGCGCGCCCAGCGCGCCGGTTCCGCCGGTGACCAGGACCGTGCCCTCCGGTGCCGGCTTCGGCCCGGCGGTGTCCGCCGCGGGCTGCGGAGCCAGGCGTGGCACGGTCACCGCGCCGGCGCGCACCGCGACCTGCTCGTGGCCCGCCGCCAGTACCGCGGGGAGGATGGCGAGCGAGGCCGGGTCGTCGTCGACGTCCGCCAGCACGATCCGGTCGGGGTGTTCCGACTGTGCGGAACGCAACAGGCCCCACACCGCGGCGCCCACCAGGTCCGGGCCGATGCCGTCCGGCCCGACCGCCACCGCGCCACGGGTCACCACAACGAGGCGACTTGCCGCGAACCGCTCGTCAACCAGCCATTCGCGCACCAGATCCAGCGCCTCGACGACCGTGTCGTGCACCGGTGCGACGACCTCGCCACCTGGCCGGCCGGTGTATGCGGCGAGCAGCACGTCGGCCCCGGCCGCGTCCGACAGCGACTCGCGGTGGTCGACCGTCAACGCCGCATCGACCGACCGGTCGGGGCCGCCGAGCAGCACCCAGCGCCCCTCCTGTGCGGCCGGGACCGCTTCGGCCCCCACCCAGTCCACCCCGAACAGCGAACCGACCGCCTTATCCCGCGCGACCGGCCCGTCGGCCGACACCGGGCGTCCCTCCACCGACAGCACCTCGGCGACCGGTTGCCCCGCCTCGTCGGCCATCTGCACCCGGCAGGACGCCCCGCCGTCGGTCTCGCCGTCGATGACCACCCGTACCCGCAGCGCGGTCGCGCCGGTGGCGTAGAGGCTGATCCCGTTCCACACGAACGGCAGCAGGAGCGTGAAGTCCTCGCCCGCATCGGCGATCGCGGCGAAGACCCGAGGGTGGATGGCCGCGTCGAACAGCGCGGGATGAATCCCGAATCGTGCCGTGTCCGTGTGTTCCGGCAGCGCGACCTCGGCGAAGAACTCGGCGCCGGCGGCTCCGTCGCGGCGCCACAGCGTCCGCAGCCCGCGAAACGTCGGGCCGTAGACGTAGCCGCTCTCCGCGAGCTGCTCGTAGAACCCGTCCGTGGCCACGGGCGAGGCGCCGGCCGGCGGCCATTCGCTCAGCTCGAAATCCGGCTCCGGGGCCGAGGGAGTCAACAGACCGGTGGCGTGGCAGGTCCACTCCCGATCGCTCTCGTCGCAGGAGTGGATCGCGAACGTGCGGTGGCCGGAGTCCTGCACCTCGTGGACCACGAGCTGGACTTGTACCCCGCCTGCCTCCGGAAGGAGCAGCGGCGCGATGACCACCATCTCGGCCACACCGGCGCAACCGACCTCGTCGCCGGCCCGGATCGCCATGTCGATCAACGCCGTGCCCGGCACCAACGCCCGTCCGCCCAGCGTGTGTTCGGCGACCCAGGCGTGCGTGCGCGCCGACAGGCGGCCGGTGAACACGACCTCGTCGGCGCCGGCGACGCGCACCACCGCGTCCAGCATCGGGTGGCCCAGGGCCTCTTGCCCCGCCGAGACGGCGCCGGCCGACGACGACTGCGCAAGCCAGTAGTTCCGGTGTTGGAAGGGGTAGGTGGGCAGGTCGATCAGGGTCGCGGTGGTACCGGTGAACAGCTTGGACCAGTCGACGGTGTGTCCGCCGGTGTGCAGGTGCGCCGGCGCGGTCACCGCAGTGCGGACCTGGGGCCGGTCATGGCGCTGCAACGCCACGAACGACGCGTCCGGCACACTGTCCGGGCCCATCGCGGTCAACACACCGTCCGGCCCGATCTCCACGAACCTGGTCACCCCCGCCGCCCGCAACCGGGTGAGGTGATCGGCGAACCGCACCGGCTCCCGAACGTGCTCCACCCAGTACCGGGCGGAGCACACGTCCTCGGTACTCGCGGCCATCGGGATGTCCGGCTCGGCGAACACCACACCGTTCACGACGACGGCGAACTCATCGAGGACGGGGTCCATCAGCGGAGAGTGGAAGGCGTGACTGACCGTCAGCCGCCGCGTCTTGCGTCCCCGCTCGCGCAACGTGTCGGCTACAGCGGTGACAACGCCCTCGACCCCGGAGATCACCACCGACGACGAACCGTTGACCGCGGCGATCCCCGCCTCACTCTCCCGGCCCCGCAACAACTCCACAACCTCGGCCTCGGCCGCCCGGACGGCGACCATCGCCCCACCCGCGGGCAGGGCCTGCATCAACCGACCCCGNNCNGCNACNACCCGACAGGCGTCNTCCNGNGTGAGCACCCCGGCCACNTGCGCGGCGGCCAACTCGCCGATCGAGTGNCCGGTCACGAAGTCCGGCCGCACACCCCAGGACTCGAGGAGCCGGAACATCGCCACCTCGACCGCGAACAACGCCGGCTGGGTGAACCCCGTCTCGTCCAACCCCCNCCCACCGAACACCACATCCCTCAACGACCGGGACAACAGAGCGTCGAACCGGCCACAGATGTCGTCGAACGCCGCCGCGAACACCGGGAACACGTCGTACAGTTCCCGACCCATCCCGGCCCGCTGCGCACCCTGACCGGTGAACAGGAACGCCGTACGCCCCTCACCCGCCACCCCCGACACCACACCCGCCCCGACCCCACCNGNGGCCAACGAGCGCAANCCCGCCACCAGTTCGTCCCGGTCCGCGGCCACCACCACACCACGATGCTCGAACGTCGACCGCGAAACCGCCGACGACAACCCCACATCCGACAACGACACACCGTCCGGCGACACGTCCTCCACGAAGGACG
>NZ_KB889728.1:0-26538 GCF_000372745.1 Embleya scabrispora DSM 41855
TCGGCACCCTGGTCGACCGATCCACCCGCTACGTCAAACTCCTCCACCTGCCCGGCGGCCGGGGCGCCGAGCAGGTCCGCGACGCGCTCGTCCACGCCCTCGGCGACCTCCCCGCCGAGCCGGCCCGCTCGGTGACCCGGGATCAAGGCAGCGAGATGAGCCGGCACGACGAGTTCACCCGCTCCACCGGCATCCCCGTCTACTTCTGCGAACCCGCCGGCCCCTGGCAACGNGGCTCGAACGAGAACACGAACGGCCTGCTCCGCCAGTACTTCCCCAAGAGCACCGACCTGTCCCTCNTCGGCGCCGAGGACCTCGCCTTCGTCGCCGCCGAACTCAACAGCCGCCCCCGCAAGACCCTCGGCTGGAACACCCCCGCGAACCTCTTCGCCAAGCTCGTCGCAACACCCCGCAGGGTCAGGTGCTGCAACCACCTTTAGAACCCAAGGCGTCCCGCCGAGGCCAACTCAAGACGTCATAGCCACCCGTTGCCCTACCGAGCCCGACGTTGGTCGCAAGCGTGAATCCGGCAGGCCATCCGGGTGTTCGCCGACCGGGTCGCACATTCGGATCGGCAGGCCGGGCACACGGTCGACCAGGCCGGGCAACGGTCGACGGTGGTCCGGCTCCGATGGTCCACTTCCGGTTCGGTGAGCACCCCAGGAGTGACCATGGCCACGCCGACCGCTCCCCAGGTTTGCATGACGTTGTCCGCGCTCGCGGCCACCGCGGCGACCCGGCGACCGTCGGGGGAGACCCGCGACGAGCAGACGTGGCGCGTGGCCGCCGGTATCTCCCAGCAGTTGAGGGCCCTCTGGCCGGCGACCCGGGCCGGCTGGCACCTGGCATGGCTCGCGCTGAGCCCGGACGACGCCAACATGGCGTACATCACCAAGAGCATCGACGGCTCCAACCGGTTCGCCGTCGTCGCGCGCGGCACCATCGGCAACATCACCGACATCCTGGAGGATCTCGACGTCGGCACCGTGGTTCCGTTCACCGCGAGCGGTTCGCCAACGCCGGTCACCGTCTCCAAGGGAGCCATGACGGCGTTCACCCAGGTCGCCACCATGGTCTCGATCCCGCCGCCGCCGGGGGACGTGTTGGGTGCGCCGGTACCGGAGGGCGCGTTCGCCCACCAAGGGGCCACGCTGGCACAGGCGTTGGCCGATCTGGTCGAAGCAGCGCCCACCACACCACAGCCGACGGTGTACGTGACCGGTCACAGCCTGGGCGGCAGCATCGCCACCATGCTCGCCCCCTACCTGTACACGCAGGCACGGAACTGGACCAATGTCCCGCAGTTCGCGCTCGAGACCTTCGCGGCCCCCACCGCCGGGCTGCAGAGCTTCGCGACCTACGTCGACGGACTGCCGTTCGACAACAACCACCACGTCAACGCCTGGGACGCGGTACCGCTGGCCTGGAGCAGCCTCGCGGAGGTGAAGCAGGACAAGTGGTACCCGTCACCCGGCCCGGCGGGCGACACCACCGTGCATCGCCTGTTCGACGTACTCGACGGGCTCCGGAAGGGCAACGTCTACGTGCAGCCCGGCGTGCGGCAGCAGTTGCCGGTGGACGGGGACTACTCGACGCACGACCCGGCACTGACCAACAGCACCCTGGCGGACTTCATGGGGCAGGTCGCGTACCAGCACGCCGACAACACCTACCTCGGCCTGCTCGGGACCTCCCTTCTGTCTCCTTCCGGACCGATGGTGACCAGCGTCAGCCCCACAAGTGGCAAGAACGGGTCCACGGTCGTCATCGAGGGCGGCGGCTTCGCCCGGGGCAGCCTCCTCGACTTCGGTCCCATTCCGTGCACCGACCTCATCATCGAGCCGGGCGGCAACCTGATCCGCGCCACGGTGCCTGACGGCGTCGGCATCGTGGACGTCCGCGTCACCAACGTCCTCGGTACATCGCCCGTCGTGCCACTGGGGCAGTTCGCCTATGACGGGCCGGCGCCCCTGGTGGTCACCGGCGTCGACCCGACCAGCGGCCAGGCGAAGAAGACCACGGTCACCATCACCGGGTCGGGCTTCCCCCGGGGCGCCGGCGTGAACTTCAAGGACCAGGCGTCGAAGTCGGTCACCTGGCTCTCGGACACCCAACTCACCGCCACCGCACCCCTGCAGATCGACGACGACCAGACGGTGGACATCACCGTGACCGTCGGCGACATCGCCTCCCCCACCGGCCCATCCGACGAGTTCACCTACACGGGCCGCCTCTAAGAAGGCGTTTAGTGTGGGCGAATTACTCCTTATGCCCTAGTAGGTTCCTCGCCAGGTTGGTGTGGTCTCGTCCGTGATGCGCTTGGCGAGGTTGTCGATCGAGGCGACGTGGATCATGGCTTCGGAGCTGGTGGTGAGGGTCTCGTAGTCGCGGGCGAGACGTCGGTGCATCATGAGCCATCCGATACTCCGCTCCACTACCCAGCGCCTTTTGAGGACGTGGAAGCCGCGAATTTCCGGGTTTCTGTGGACGACTTCGACGTCGATTCCGAGCTTGGCGCCGTGCTCGACGACGGCTTTTTTGAAGCCGGTGTCCACCCAGCTCTTGGTGATGGTCGGGTACGTCTTCTTGGCCTGGTCGAGGAGGCGTATTCCGAGGGCGTTTTCGGAGAGGCTCGCGGCGGTGACGGTCACGGCGAGGATGAGGCCGATCGTGTCGGTGAGGATGCCCCACTTTCGGCCGACGATTTTCTTTGCGGCGTCCGTTCCTTGGCTGGTTGTGGGCACGTTGGTGGAGGTCTTCACGCTCTGGGTGTCGATGACGGTGCCTGTGGGTGCGGGCTTGCGGCCCTCCTTCACGCGGGCCAGTGCGGTCAGGTCGTGGTTGAGCCGGGTGAAGATTCCTTCGTCGCGCCATGCGGCGTAGTAGGCGTGGACCGTGGCGTGGGTCGGAATGTCGTGTGGGAGGTATTTCCAGGGAATTCCGGTGCGGTTTACGTAGAGAATCGCGTTGAACACGTCGCGGAGGTCGACTCTGGCCGGCTGTCCGGTGGGTCTGCGGTCGAGCCGGGCTTTTCTCCATGCCGTCAAGGTCGGCTCGATCAGCGCCCAACCGAGCTGGTGCTGCCCCGGCGCACGATCTGCTGCGGCTTCTGCCCCTCCTGGTCGGTCAGTCTGCGCACACGGACGGGCTCGGCCACCGCGCCTCCAGCGGTCGGATCGGATGACACCCCGCACATCCAACCGCTACGACCGCCGACCCGGCGAACCTATGTGGTCACAGCACTACTGTAAGGGCAAGCCCCAGTGAGGGCGGGATACTTGGGCTTCCCCGCTCGGTGTTCACGGGGGAGCTGCGATCTGCGAGCGGTGTGTCACCCTGGGTTGCCGCTGCGGCCGGGCTGACCCACGCTGGACCTGCGCACACTGGAAGCATGCACGGAATGACCGTCGGCGAGACGGCGGAGCGTGAGGATCTACTCGCTGCAGCCGTCGTCGAAGCCGTCGAAGGAACCAGCGCCTACGCGGGGAGCGTCTTTCTCCGCTCCCGCGATCGCCGGGCGCTCGTGCTCGCCGCGACGTGTGGGGTGCCGCCCTCCCTGCTCGGTGGCTGGCGCCTCATTCCGGTGAACAGTCCCATCCCGATTGCCGCGGCGTACAGCTCCGGGCGCACTGTCCACCTGGCCGACGCAGAGGAGACGATGCGCCGGTATCCCCAGCTCGCGGTGGCTCTCCCGTACGCCTTCGGCTCCTGCTCCGTGCCGGTGGGGACAGGCAGGGAGACCTTCGGATCCCTGGCGATCGTCTGGGCGGCATCCTCCGGCAGCGAAGGGCTGTCCGAGGCCCAGCGCCGCCACCTGCGGGGCGTCGCCAACCGACTTGGTGACTCCCTGTCCGCACTCTGCGCCCGTACCGGCAAGCCTGTGGAATGCGACCTGGGAACGATTGCGGTCGAGACCCCGGCTCCCTCGGCAGCGGCCGTGCGGGTCGGCTTGTTCCAATGGGACTTTGCCTCTGGCGCCTTCATCGTGGACGACGAGTTCTGCGCGATCTTCGGTCTCGACCCGCGTGCTTTCGACGGACGAGCCGAAACGCTTGCTTCCCGCCTCCACCCCGGCGATCTTGCCGCTTTCCGGTCCTGCGCCCGAGAGGCAGCCGTGGAAGGCCGGACCACCAGCAGACGCCTGCGGTTGCGGGACTACGAGCACGGCGGCGAGGGGTACCGCACCGTCGAGTTGTGGGGCCGCCTACCAAAGGCCGACGTCATGCGGGCACGTACCCACCTGGCCGGCGCGGTCGTGGACGCCCGCGCCGGCCAGGTGGCCGTCGCAGCGGTCGAGCGGTTGCGGGACGGACTGTTCTCCCTCGCCCCCGACGGGCGGGTCACCTACGTCAACCACAGCGCACTGCAGCTGTTGGGGGTTTCCGCCGACGAATTGCTGGGCCATTTCCTCTGGGACGTACTGCCGTGGCTGTCCGATCCGGACATCGAGTACCGGCACCGGTCCGCGATGATCTCCCAGGCGCCGGCCTCCTTCGTGGCCTGCCGCTCACCCGACCGGTGGCTCGCCTTCTCCCTCCACCCGGAGGCGGACGGGGTGACCACCCGGCTTGTGCCTGTCGGTCAGCCGCCCTCGGCGTCGACACCATCCGCCTCCCCGCCCGAGACAGCGACCGCCACCGCACCGGCGCGTCTGGGCGTCATGTATCACGTCCTGCAACTGGGCAGCGCGCTGACCGAGGCGGTCACCGCCCACCAAGTCTGTGAAGTCGTCGCCGACCAGCTCCTGCCTGCCTTCGGAGGCCAGCGGCTGGCAATCTATGTGGTCCGCGACGGAACAATGCACCTGCTCTTTCACACCGGCGGCCACGAAGACTTCCTCGAATGGCTGGAGGGCGTACCGCTGCACGCCCGCCTGCCCGGTACGGAGACCCTGACGTCCGGCACTCCGCTCTTCATCGAGTCGCGGCAAGCTCTATCACGGGGCTACCCGGGCATCCCCACGGACGAGGTGAGTTCCTGGGCGTATCTGCCACTGATCGCCTCCAGCCACCCTGTCGGCACCTGCGTCCTCGGCTTTGACGAGATCCATCCGTTCACGGAGAAGGACCGCGGCGTCCTGACCGCTCTCGCCGGGCTGATTGCCCAGGCTTTGGAACGAGCGCGGCTCTACGACTCGGAGTTCGCCCTCGCGCGCGGCCTGCAGCAGGCGCTCCTGCCGCACCGGCTCCCGATAGTCCCGGGCATCCATACCGTGGTCCGCTATCTGCCCGGCACCAGCGGAATGGACATCGGCGGCGACTGGTACGACGTCATCCCCACCGACAGCGGAGTCTGTCTCGTCATCGGAGACGTGGAGGGGCACAGCATCGCCGCCGCGGCCACCATGGCCCAGTTGCGCAGCGCGGTACGGGCCTTCGTGGCCGTAGGGCATACGCCCGGCGATGCGATGGCGGGCGTCAACCGAACCCTATTCGACCTCGACCCCGGGCTGCTGGCCAGTTGCTGCTACATCCACCTCGAAGCACACAGCCACCACGCCTACGCCGTCACCGCCGGCCACCCCCCACCCCTGCTCCGCCGTCCCGACGGGACGACCGATGTCCTTGACCTGGACATCGGACCGGTCCTCGGCGTGGAGCGCGCGAGCACCTATCCCGAAACCCGGATCGCCCTCCCGCCGGGGTCCGTCCTCGCCCTCTACACCGACGGCTTGGTCGAGGAACCCGGAACCGACATCGACGTGGGCATCGACCGCCTGCGAGCATCCCTGGCCCACGCCCATGCGGACTCACTGGACGAATTCGCCGACCGGCTTCTGCACAACGCCCGTGGCTCCTCCTACCGGGCCGACGACATCGCCCTGCTGCTCACCGCGATCCGGTCACCACGCCCTGGATGAGACAACGGGCAGATCCATCCAGGTTCGAGAACATGAGAAGCCGGCAAGCGCAGGGCGGCCACGGCGTCCTGCTCGGCGACGCAACGGAGGGGCGCTGTTCCGGGTCGTACTGCCCTCGGAACCGAACTGCCCCCAGACCCCACCGCACGACGTCACCGGCGACAGCCGAACCCGTGTCGAACCCTCGCTGGTGAGGCGGTCTCGGACCTCCCAGTCGAGTCGGCGGGGCCGTCGACGAGCCGCGGCGCGGGACGGAGGGCCCGGGTGGGCGCGGGCGACCGGCCCGCCCTGGCGGCGCCGCGCCACTCACTGATCCACGGTCACCGCCGCCACGATGTCTAGGCGGGCGGCGCGCCAAGCCGGGACGAGTGCCGCCGCGAGACCCGCGAGGGTCGCGCCCGCGATCACCACACCGATCGTCGTCCACGGCACCACCAACACGGCGACCCCATCCGCCGCGAGCGCCCGGCGGGCGCCGACGCCCCAGGCGACGCCCAACGCCAGGCCCAGGGTCGCGCCGTAGAGCGCGATCGTGAGCGACTCGAGGCGGATCATCCGCCGAATCTGACGACGACTCAGGCCCAGCGCGCGCAACACCCCGATCTCGCGGGTGCGCTCGACCACCGACAAGGCGAGCGTGTTCACCACGCCCAAAAGCGCGATCACAATCGTCAACGCCAACAGTCCGTACGCGAGCCCGAGCAGCACCCGGACCATCTGCTTGCGCGACTGTTGGTAGTCGGCCCGGGTGCGCACCGCGACGTTCGGGCGGTCGGCGAGCGCGGCCTTGATCGCGACCCGCAGCCCGCCGGGGTCGACGCCGGCCGCGGCGCGGACATAGATCGTGTCGTCGAGCGCGTCCGGAGCCAGCAGCGCGAACGTGTCCAGGCCCACCAACGGGTTCACGTCGCCCCCGTTGCCCGGCGGTTGATCGGTGCGCAGCCCGCCCACCCACAGCGTGCGGGCCACGCCGCCCGGCACCCGGATCACAACCGGATCCCCGAGCGTGGCACCCACCCGCTTCGCGTAGTCGGCGTCCAGCACGACCGCGTCCGGCGCGAGGCCCCGGGCTGCGGACCCCCGGCTGTACGTGTGGCCGAGCATGGCGTCGACGCCGCCGTCCGCGCCGTCGAGTTCGACATCCTGGCTGCGGCCCTTGACGGTGATCCGCGCGTCGGACCGCCGGGTGCGCACCTGCGTGCCCACCCCAGGCACCGCCCGCACCGCGTCCGCCACCTGTGCGCTCAGCGCCTGCTCGGAGCCGACCACCACGTCGGCGTGGAACGAGCGGGCGAAGTTGCGGTCGAAGGACACGCTCATCGACGACGTCACCACCGCGACCGCCGCGACCAGCGCGACGCCGATCATCAGCGCACCCGCCGTGGCCCCGGTCCGGCGCGGATCGCGCAGCGCGTTGTCCCGGCCCAGCCGCCCGACCCTGCCGAACGCGCGACAGTACGGACTTGCCAGCACCGGGATCAACGGGCGCGCGAGGACCGGAATCAGCAGCACGAATGCCACGAGCGTCGCGGCACCGCCCGCGGCGACGAGCACCAGGTTGCCGCTCGCGAGCGCGCCGACCCCGGGAACGAGCGCGCTCGCGCCGAGGATCGCACGCCGGCGCAACGACACGGGCGGGGCGTGGGCCTCGCGCAGCGCCGCCATCGGTGACACCCGACCCGCCCGCCGCGCCGGCACCCAGGCCGCGGACACGGTGGCCAGGAGCCCGACGCCATAGCCGACGAACGCGGTGAGCGGCGAGAACACCAACGCGATGTCCCCGGTCGCCACACCGAACGCCGACAGCAGCGCGGTGAGTCCGGCCGCCAGCCCGTAGCCCGCCACGAGCCCGAGCGTCGACCCGGCCGATCCGAGCAGCACCGCCTCGGTCAGGACGGAACGGTTCACGTCCGCACGACTCGCCCCGATCGCGCGCATCAGCCCGAGTTCGCGCGTGCGCCGTGCGACCAGCATCGAGAACGTGTTGAAGATCAGGAACGCGCCGACGACCGCGGACAGACCCGCGAAGCCGAGCAGGCCCACCTCGACGACGGTGAGCAACTCGCCCGTCCGCTTGGTCGCCGCCGTCGTGCTCTCGGCCCGGGTACGCACGGTCAGGCCCGGATCCGCACCGAGCGCTGCCGTCACTCGTGCGCGCAACTCCGCGTCGGACACCCCGGACTCGGCCGTGACCGAGACCTGGGTGACCACGTCCGGTCGACCGATCAGGCGCGCGGCCGCGCTCGCGTCGTCGAGGAAGACGAGCGTGTCGCCTGTGGGCCGGACCCGGTACGACGCGATCCCCACCACCGTGACATCGAACGGCCCGCGCGCGGCCACCAGGCGCAGCCGATCGCCCACACGCACCTTGCTCTTGCGCGCCGACTCGGCGTCCAGGACCACCTCGTCGACGCCGTGCGGCTCACGGCCGGAGGCGAGCCGCACCGGCGAGTAGGCGCACGCGCACCATCCGAGCGCGATCGTGCTCGGATCCGACACCACCCCGACCGCCTCGCCCGCGTGGTCGAACAGGCCGACGTCCTCGATCACCACGTCACCGTGCGCGGCGGCGACACCCGGGACGCCCCGCACCCGATCCACCAGCGCGGCCGGCACGGTCGGAATCCGCCCGCTGCGGGTCAGGCGCTTGGCGGCCACCTCGGTCCTGGGGGCGACCGTGACATCGGCCGAGGAGGCCCGGGCGACGTCGGCGAACACCGCCGACACCGTGTCCACGAAGATCAGCGTGCCCGCGACGAACGCCACCGACAACGCGACGGCGAGCGCGGACAACACCAGCCGCCCCCGGTGGGCCAGAAAACTTCGCAGCGATGCCTTCAACACGGCGATTCGCCCTTTCGATCGAGGGGATGGCGCCGAGCGGAACGGAGCCTCGGCGAACGCCGTCACGCTCTCGCGCGCGCCCGCCCCGGGTCGTCGGGCCCTGGGGCCGTCCGCACGCCCGGCCCCAGGCGCCACGCGGTCGCCCGGATCGGCCCGGGAGCCCACCCGCGACGTGGTACCGCAGGCCGATGCACCCCCGCGCCGCAACCGCCTACTGTTCCCAACGTGGGTGACGAACTACGCCCGCCGCTGACCCAGCGGCTGCGGCTCCGACACTGGTTGGCGCTCGACGCCCTGCTCGCGCTCGTGATCACGGTGCCGATCCTCACCTCGCATCCCGGCACCGTGACCGGCCGACTCGGCGCGGCCACGTGGCCGGTTCCGGTCGTGCTCGGCGTCACGCTGATCGGATCGGTCGCGCTGCGCCGTGTGCACCCCGTGCCGGCGCTCCTGGCGGCCGTCGTGGCGGAGACCGCAGCCGGGCTGGCCGGCCTGGTCGCCGCGGTGGGCTTCGCGACGGCGGCGACCTTGTACACGGCGGCGCTGAGCGGCCGGTCGCGGCGCGTGGTGTGGGCGGCGGGCGCCGGGGCGGTCGCCGCCGGGTTCGTGATCGCGCCGATACCGCTGTACCCGGCGATCCCGGCCTGGGCGTTCGGCGCGCTCCTGCGGACCCGGCGCGAGTACGCCGCGGCGCTGCGCCGGCAGGCCGAGCGGCAGGGCCGGGAGCGGGCCGAGCGGCAGGCCGCGGCGGACGCGGCCGAGGAACGGCTGCGGATCGCCCGCGAGTTGCACGACGTGGTCGCGCACAGCATGAGCCTGATCACCGTGCAGGCCGGCGTCGCGCACTTCGTCGGGGCCGAGCGGCCCGAGGAGGCGCTGCGCGCGCTCGGCTCGATCGAGGCCACCGGGCGTACCGCGCTGCGCGAGATGCGCCGACTGCTCGGCATCCTGAGGGAGGGGAGCGATACCCCGCACAGCGCCGAACTGGCCCCGGCGCCGACGCTCGCCGCCGTCGACACGCTCGTCTCCGACGCGGCGGCGGCTGGACTGCGGGTCGAACTGATCGTGCACGGCGAACGACGCGAACTGCCCGTCGGGGTCGAACACGCGGCCTACCGCATCATCCAGGAGGCGCTCACCAACGTGGTCAGGCACGCGGACACCGACCACTGCCGGGTCGAACTCCGGTACACGCACGGCGAGATCGAGGTCGCGATCGCCGACTCCGGTAGCGGCGGCGGCGCGGCCGTGCCCGGGCACGGGCTCGTCGGGATGCGCGAGCGGGTCGCGGCCTACGGCGGCGAGTTCGACGCCGGGCCGCTGCCCGAGCGCGGCTTCCGGGTCAGCGCACGGGTCCCGATCGAGGACGGCGCCCGGTGACCGACCTGATCCGAGTCCTGGTCGCCGACGACCAGGGCCTCCTGCGCGGCGCACTCCACCTGCTGATCGACGCCGCCCCGGACCTGACCGCCGTGGGCGAGGCGGCGGACGGCGAACACGCCCTCGACCTGGTCCGCGAAACGCGCCCCCACGTGGTCCTGATGGACATCCGGATGCCGGGTATGGACGGCCTGGAGGCGACCCGACGAATCACCGCCTCACCCGAAACGTGCACCTCCCGGGTACTCATCCTGACCACGTTCGACCTGGACGAATACGTCTACGCGGCGCTGCGCGCGGGAGCGAGCGGCTTCCTGCTCAAGGAGACCCCGCCCGCCGACCTGCTCACCGCGATCCGGGTCGTCGCGGCCGGCGACGCGCTGATCGCGCCTAGCGTGACCCGCCGACTGATCGCCGAGTTCGCCAACCGCCCCGAACCGAGCCAACGTCCCCACACCGGCCCCGACGCGGGCCTGACCGACCGTGAACGCGAGGTGTTGACGCTGATCGGCCGCGGCCTGTCCAATACCGAGGCCGCGACGTATCTGCACGTGAGCCTGTCCACGATCAAGACCCACGTGGGCCGATTGCTGATGAAACTGGGCGCGCGCGACCGGGCCCAGTTGGTGATCGTCGCGTACGAGACCGGCCTGGTCGGCGCCCGCGCGACGTGACGGGTGGGGTCAGTGCGCCCCGAAGGTTCACCGGGATGTTCGCGGTCTGGATGTCCAGGACCCATCCGGCGTCGACGCGCAGGATCAACGCTGCCCCTCGGGGAAGACGTCCCCGAACTCGGGTCAGATGCTGACCGGATTCGTCAACGAGCGCATGCCGGCCGGGGCCGTGGTGTTCTCGTGTCTGCTCTACCTGACCGGACGCTCGGAACCCGCGGCCTTCTGGTGGAGGTTCGCGGCCGGCGCCGACGAAAGCGAAGCCATGCGGTTCCTGATGCTGCACCACCGCGTGCAGGGCGAACCCCGCGACGAGCAGCGCTGGGCCGCCGGCGTCCCCGTCGAACCCTCGTCCACCGCGATCGAAACGCCTGTCGCCGACGCGGCGCCCCGGCCCGCCAAGGACACCGAACGATACGTGGTGAACGCCGAACCCGGGATCCAGGAAGTCGAAGACCCCGACTTCGGCGAGGTCTGCATCCCGCGGACATGGCTCCCCAGCCGCATGATGCTCGCCGGACGAACCTGATCCCGCCCGACAACGGTGGCCCCGACGAGATGTCGTCGGGGCCACCGCTTGCTTGTCTCGGCAAACGATTTTCGCGTCGGATTGCGCGCTGGGCCAGTGCCGGCCGGTGTCACTCCGGCCTGGATGGGCTTCGACCTGCACGAGGCGTCGACGTCGGCGTCACGTGATCCGGCGCCGATTCCATCCCCCGACGTTCACTCGGTTCCGGGCATACGTACCTGGCCGCGAGTTTTCGCAAAAAGAAGTCGCGATCGCGAGCGAAAAACACGGTCTCTTCGATCCGATACTGATCATCATCGGTCGGAAGGCGCACGGATGCTTGAGTGGTCCGGACATGTGGCTAGGCTGAACACGGCTCGTAGGTAAGCCCGTTGCCGGAAACGGCGACGGCCCCCGGTTGCCGCCGGGAGCCGCCAATGCGTGCCCATCTTCGCTTTTCGCTGGAGGTCGTGGTTGACCACCGATGGACAACTCCCATGCTGCCATGCCCACCTCGCCCTTGTGGACAAGGTCGAGGCTTCCACGCCGGAACATGACGCCGATTGCCACCGCGACACGGTGATCCACACGATCCTGCCGACGTGGGCCCGCGGCGTGGTTGCCCAGGAGCGCCCGGTGGTGGTGTTCGTGGCCGGGCAGCCCGGCGCGGGGAAGACCGTGATCGCGGATCTGGTTCAGGCGGTGCTGGATCGTCGTGGTGGCGCGGTCCGTGTCGGCGCCGACCTCTACAAGGCCCTCCACCACTCCTACGCCGAGGCGTTGGCACTGGACGTGCGTACCGCCGGTGCCGCAGTGCGCGCGGACACCCGCAGGTGGCAGGCCGACCTCGAAGCGCACGTCCGCGCCCGCGGTTTCGACGCGGTCGTGGAGACGGCCCTGGCCGACGTCGATGCGTTCCGCGCGGACGCGGCGGCGTACCGGTGGGCGGGGTTCCGGGTCGAGGTCCTCGCGTTGGCGACCCCCGAGGCCTTGAGCCAGTTGGGGATCCTGGACCGGTACGTGACCGGCGCGGTCGACGGCGCGGGCCGGTACGTGTCCTGGGCCAATCACGACGCCTGCGCGCGGGCGTTACCTCAGGTCCTGGCGGCGGTCGAGGCCGAGCAACTGGCGGACCGTGTCACGGTCGTGCGCCGGGACGGAACCGCGCTGTACGCCAACGAGGCGGGCCCGGACGGCGCATGGACCCACCCGACGGGAGCCGGCGCAGCCGTGATCGCGGAGCGGGCCAGACCGTGGACCGCGCCGGAGACGATGCGCTTCCGCGAGGACTTGGCTGGCACCGACCGGCGCCTGCACCGTGAGCCGTTGGACGAGGACCACCGCCTGGCCGTCCGGCGCGACGCGGACCGGGCCGCGGCCCTGGCCGAGCCGGTACGCCGGATCGCCCAAGCGATCGCCCGGGCGCCCGGCGTCGACTACCACCGCCTGTCTGCCAAGGAACACAGTTGGATCTTCGACGAGTTGCTCCTCGAGGACTTGGGAGAGATCACCCCACACCCACAGCCGGTCGTGGTGTACGTCATGGGCCAGCCCGGCGCGGGGAAGACCCGCGCGTCCCACCTGGTCCACCGGGCCATGCGCCACCGCGAGCCCACCAGGATCGACGCCGAGGATTTCAAGGGCGGCCACCCCGACTACCTGCGACTCCTCCAGGAGAATCCGCGCACCGCCGGCGAGCGTGTGCGCGCCGACTACCGGGCCTGGCGCGACCAGGCCATGGCCCACGTCCGCGCACACCGTGGGGACATGGTCGTCGAGATCGCCCCGGGCAGCGCGGGGGCGTTCCTGGCCGACGTCGCCGCGGACCGGCGGGCCGGCNGGATCGCGTCGGGAGCGGTGGGTCCGGTGGACCCGGTCGGCCAATGAACTCGACGGCCGGCAGTGGCGGTCTGCCGGGAATGGGTGCGGTGTAGCCGTTGTGGTCGCCGCCGAAGATGGCCGGCGGTTTGACCCTCGAGCCGCTGTCGGTGACGTACGCCTTGTCGAGGAAGCGGGTCAGGTATTCACTCTCGATCACGCGGGCCGTGCAGGAGGAGTAGGTGAGGTGGTGCGACACGCAGACGATCGGCAGTGTCTCCCCGCCGGTGTCGTGCAGGCGTACGGACCGTACGGTGGGCTCCAGTTGCCACCCGGGAGGACCTGGCCGCCACCGACCGGCGCCCGCACGACGAGCCGTTGGACGAGGACCACCGCCTGGCCGTCCGGCGCGACGCGGACCGGGCCGCAGCCCTGGCCGAGCCGGTGCGCCGGATCGCGAGGGCGATCGCCGAGGCTCCCGGCGTCGACTACCACCGCCTGTCCGCGAAGGAACACCGCTGGATCTTCGACGAGTTGCTCCTCGAAGACCTGGGGGAGATCACCCCACAATCGCAGCCGGTCGTGGTGTACGTCATGGGTCAGCCCGGCGCCGGGAAGACCCGCGCGTCCCACCTGGTCCACCGCGCGATGCGCCACCGTCGCCCCACGTCGATCTCCGCCGAGGACTTCAAGGGCGCCCACCCCGACTACCTCCAACTCCTCGCGGAGCACCCGCGTACCGCCGGCGAGCGTGTGCGCGCCGACTACCGGTCCTGGCGTGACCAGGCCATGGCCCACGTCCGCGCGCACCGCGGGGACATGGTCGTCGAGATCGCCCCGGGCAGCGCGGAGGCGTTCCTGGCCGACGTCGCCGCGGACCGGCGGGCCGGCTACCGGGTCGACCTCGTCGTCCTGGCCGTGCGCGCGGCGGACAGCCGCCAGGGAACCGCCGCCCGCTACGCCAGGGCGAGCACGTCGGGGCCGGCCCGCTTCACCACCGTCGCCGGACACGATCGGTGCCTGCGCGCCGTCCTGGAATCGCTCCACGCCGCAGAGCAGGGCTCGATGGTGGACTCGGTGACGGTGATGCGCCGGGACCACACGGCGGTCTACCGCAACGAGCGCGGCCCGGACGGCCGGTGGGCCCGGGCGGGGGACGCGGCGTGGGCGTTGCTGGCCGAGCAACGGCGCCCCTACACCCCGGGCGAGGCGGCCCGGTTCCTCGCGGTCCACCGGTGGCTGACGGCGGTGTTGCCACAACACCGGTCCGAGCCGGCGGACATCGCCCGCCTCGCCGCGCCCTTGATGCCCGCCGCGACGCGGCCCCGCCCTCTCGTCACGCCCACATCCCCGGCCGAACTGCCCGTTCCGGTGCGGACGATGCCGGGATTCGGCTATTCCCGGCGGTGGGTGAGTTCCCTCCAGCGGGCCTCGTAGGCGGCCGCGATCGTCGCGACCCGCTCCGGATCCGCGGTCTCCAGCACCCTTCGGTCGGCCGCGCAAGCCTGCCGCTCGGTCTTCAGCCGCGCCAGGAGCCGGGTATTCGGTTCGGCGGCCCTGGTCTCCTCGAGGATCCGCTCCCGGTACCAGCCGATCACCCTGGTGACCATCTCGAAGGCGTCCTCGTAGCCGGCGGTGCCGGCCGGCTCGGGCGGGACGTCTGCGGGATCGGCGGGAACGTGCACGAAAGACCACCTCGAATCGGGCCGGCGGGCGCCCCGGGGGCGGTCCGGCCTGTTGCGGAGACACCCGACTGTTTCACGCGACACCCTGCCAAGTCGTCACACCCCACGCCCGATCGAGGGGGCCCGACCTGCGGGAGGGCGGTGGCGGCGCCCGTGCGGGCGCTACGTTGGCGGTCGGCGATCACCTTGGGGGCGATGATGGCGGGTCGGGACCTGCGGGCGTTGTTCGGCACGAACGATCCGGGACTGTCCACCGACGAGGCGTTCGTGAACCGGCAGGAACAGTGGTCGCTGATCGGGGCCGCGCTCGCCGAACACCTGCGCCACACCGCCGCGCCCGGGTTCGATGTCGAGGACCTGGAGGCGCCCCGGAACAACGTGATCGTCTTCCACGGTATCGGCGGCGTCGGCAAGACCACCCTCTCGCGCAAGGTCGAGGCCGCCCTGGCCGACCACGAACACCGCCCCGCCCAGTGGGGCGAGCCCCCGTGGACGCCCGACACCGGCGAGCGCCTGTTGCCGGTGCGGATCGACCTGGCCCGCTCGGCGGGCACGGACTTCGAGCACGTCGTCCTGGCGATCCGCCTGGCCCTGGCGGAGAAGGTCAACCGGCCCCTGCCCGCCTTCGACATCGCCCTGCGCCGCTACTGGGAACACGCGCATCCCGGCGAGCCGCTGGAGGAGTACCTGCGCCGACGCGGCCTGACGGGCCGGATCGGGCAGGCACTGCCCCAGCAGATGCAGACGGCGATGTCCGAGGTCGCCCAGGCGCTGCTGCTGCCCGGCGCGGTCGGCGCGGTGATCGGCCAGGTGACCGGGACCCTGGTGGGGGCGTTACGCGAGCGCCGGCAGACGGTGAAGGCACTCGCCGGGTGCCGCCGGCTCGCCGACCTCCTGGAGGCCGAGCCCGACCTGGACGCCCTCTCCTTCCATCCGCACCTGCTCGCGTGGGAACTCGCCCGTCTCCCGGCCGACAAGCGCGTCACGCCGGTGGTGTTGTTCGACGGGTGGGAGGAGATCGGGGACCGCACCCACCGCGACCTCGAGCGCCTGCTCCAGCGCGTGGTGTGGCTGATGCCCACCGCGTTCTTCGTGATCACCGGCCGCAGCCGGCTCCAGTGGGCCGACCGAGCCCTCCAGGGACAACTCGACCACACCGGCCCCGCCTCCTGGCCCGGGCTGGTCGTCCACGACATCCCGCCCGCCCGCACCCCGAGCCCCGCCGACACCGCCCGCGACCGTCAGGTCCTGATCGGTGACCTCTCGCCCGAGGACTGCGACGACCACCTCGCCCGCCGCCTCTCCCGCGACGGCGCCCCGCTCATCGACCCCGCCCTGCGCGCGGTCATCACCGCCCGCTCCCACGGACTCCCGCTCTACCTCGACCTGGCCGTGATGCGGTTCCTGGAGATCCGGCGCGGCGGCGGCCGCCCCCAACCCGACGACTTCTCCCACGACTTCGCCGCCCTGGTCGCCCGCACCCTCTCCGACCTCACCCCCGACGAGCGCCACGTCCTACGCGCGGTCACCCTCCTGGACGCCTTCGACCTCGCCCTGGCCACCCGCACCGCCGGCATGACCCACCAGGCCCCCGCCCAGCGCCTGATCGAACGCCCCTTCGTCCGCGAGAATCCCTTCGCGCTGTGGCCCTTCCACCTGCACGCCCTGATCCGCTCCACCGTCCGCGGCGCCGACGACCACACCGACGACCGCTGGTCACCCCAGGACTGGCACACAGCCGCCCACCGCGCCCTCGAAGCCCTCGGCGACCAATGGGCCGCCGGCGCCACACACGACCGCCTCCTGCTGGTGGGCTGCCTGCGCCAAGGCCTTCGCCTGGCCCGGGACTTCGGCCTCGACCTCGGGTGGCTCGCGGACGCCGCGTGGCGCTACGTCGGCGACTCGATCTGGGAGCCCCTCGAACCACCCGCACGCGACGGCGCGGCCGCGAGCTCCCCGCGAACGGCGGCGGAGGCGCTGGTCGAGCTGTTGAGCGCGCTTGCCCGGCGCCAGCACGAGCACCGCGAGCGCACCGCCGACCGGCTCGCCGCCGTCGCTGGCGGCGGGCTGCTGCCTACGGAACTGCACGAGATGGCCGTCTACTACCTCGCCAAGGCCCAACGCGACCTCGGCCGCTCCGAGCCCTCACGCCGAGGAATGGAGTTGGTCGCCGCAGGCGGCGGCAGGCTCGCTCCCGCCGCCCGGAGGGGCCTGGCCCACCTCGCCCGCCTCTCCGGCGACTTCCCCACAGCCCTGACGGCGGCCGGCGCGCTCGGCTGGGAGGGGCGCCACCGCCGTGTCGAGGGCGACGTCCACTGGGTCCAGGGCGACACCGCCGGCGCCGCGGCGGCGTACGGGGCGGCCCGGGCCGAGGCCGAACAGCACGGCATCGCGGGCGAGCGGGCCACGTCCCAGGCCCAGCGGGCGTTCGTCCTGGCCTTCGCCGATCCCCTGGTCGCCGACGACGAACTCGACCTCGCCCGACAACTCCTGATCGGCCTCGACCTGCGCGCCACGACCCTGACCACCCGCATCGCCGAGCTGGTCCGCGACGGCGGGTTCGCCTCCGACATCGAGGACCGGGCACTCGTGCTCCGCTCGGAGATCGGCGTCGCCGGCCTGGTCTCGGCGCGGGCCACCCTCGAGCTGGCGGTCTGTTTCCACCACGCCGTCCGCGAGGACCACCCCGCCGTTGCGGCGTCGATCGACCGGCTGCGTGACCTCACGCTCGGCGACTACGCCTACTACGTGGACATCGCCCACTTCATGGCCGGCTTCCCCCTCGCCGCCCCGTCAACGGCGCGATGGCTGGACGGCGAAGCGGCCACGCGCGACCGATGGCGGGCCCTGGTGACCGATCGGCGCGGGCTCCTGGCCCCCTGAACGAGGCGATGGATGCCCGGTGCCGCGCCCCGCGGCGTGCAGTCGGGCCAGGGACGCGAACGCCGCGTGCGCGGCGCCCAGCAGCAACTCTTCGAATCCGGCGGTGGGGCGGGCGCCTTCGCGGGTGGGCGCGTACAGGTCCCACAGCGTGGTGCCCGGCCGCCACTGGACCGCCGTCCACACTCCCTCCCTCACGTGCCCGTGCGTACCACGCGCCGCGTACAGGCCCTGGTCGTGCAGAGCGGTCACCGCGTGGGCCTCGTGGTGGGCGGGGGCGACACGGCCCCCGGTCGCGGTCTTGATCTTCCACCGCGCGGTGCGCCAGCCGGTGGGGTGAAGGGCAACCAGGAAGATCGAGTTGGGTCTGGGGAACGGCCGGCGGGGGCGAACTCGCCGTCGACGGCGGCGAAGGTCGTCGTCGCGGCACACCGCATCGGCGTCGCGGAGACTGAACAGTTCGCACACGGCGCGCGTTTCGTCTGTTCGCCCGCTGTCCGCGGCGATGCGTTGGCGCAGAGGATCGGCTACATCCGGCGCAAGGGAGACCAGGGCCCGCGCCCCGGTGGGCCGGGCGGAAAGAGTTGTGCCCCCGAATCCATCCGCTTTCGCAGGCTCATTCGAGGGCCACAACCAAGCACTGCCAGGGGCTGTGTGCAACGCAGTGACAGACATCCGAGGCTTACGGCGACGCCTTTACCAGGAGTCAGGCCACGATTGCAGGACCCGTCGACCGCGCGTTCGACTGCGGTCCGCGAGTGTTTCGGGGTTGAACCCCCGTGATCAGCCGGAGGAGACGACGAGGTGTCCGAACGCGTCTTGGCCCTTGGTGACCAGTCCGGGGTGCTGTTGCGTGATGCCCGCGCTCAGGTAGGACGTGGCGGCCAGTGCGGTGAACAATGTCAGGGCCCGTTGCTCGCCCTCGCTCAGGGAGCGTCCGAAGCCTGTGAGGCAGGCCGCCTTGAGGTCGGGGCGGTCGGGCCAGGTGGTGGCGAAGAGCCACACGAACTCCTCCACCACGAGACCGTGGGCGGCCCTTTCGAAGTCCAGCAGGGCCACGGTGTCGCGGTCGGGGTTCCACAACCAGTTGCGGGGGGCGAAGTCGCCGTGCCTGAAGGCCGTCGGCAGGGTCCTGACCAGTTGCGGGAGCTCCTCGCACGCCTGCTCCACCAACGCCCGCTGGGGATCGGTCAGCAGGCGAGCGGCGTGTTCCAAACGCGCGGCCGCGTCGTCGACTTGCCCGACCGCCGAGGCCACGGCCTCCTCGCGCGCCGAATCCGAGACGGCGGACGACGTTCGCGAGTGCCATCGGCCGAGCAGAGCGCCGGCGAGTTCGTGGACCCGCAACTCCTTGTCGGCCGGCAACGGCAGGTCCTTGACGATGAGGCCGGGGAGCGGCGAAGTCAGAATGGCCCTGAGGCCCGGGTCCGCCGCCAACAACCGGGGTGCCTCGTCGGGGCCGAGGAACTCGGCCGCGTGACGATACGCGTGGACCTCGCGGGCGAAGGCCTGCGCGGTCGGACTGAGCTTCACGTAGGCCTCTTCCGCGCCGGTGGACACGCGCCAGACCAGGGAGTTGTCGCGCGGCCAGGACACGTCCGTGACGGTGATGGGGCCGGCCAGCCGAAGGGCCACCCATTTCCGCAGGTCCGGGGGCAGAGAGGCGCTGGACGTCATACGGGGGTGCCTTCCGTCGAGCGTAGGAACGGGGTTGGGCCGGTGCACGGGAGTCGGGCTCGAATCTCGGCGCCGCTCACGAGCAGCAGTGAGGGAGTCAGTGCCTCGAAGGCGCGTCCCTCGGCGGCGTGTCCGGGCAGGGTGTTCCACGCTTCCCCTGCGGCGCGCCAGCGGGTGTAGGGCTCGCCCAGGTAGTAGCGGCCGGCTTGGGAGCGGTGCTCGGCGAGGGCTTTGATCTTGTCGTCGAGGTACTCGGTGATGTCGATCAACACCCTCGGGGTGAATCCCTGGTGGGGTGCGTGGGGACGGCCGTGGAGGATCGTCGTGCACGAGGGCACGCGGGTCGCGGCGTTGAGCGCGGCGCGGGCGACGGCGTGGTGGTCCTGGTGGTCGTTTCCGCCGTGCGGGGCGTGGGTGAGCAGCACGGTGCACCGGTGGCGGGTCAGTGTGTCCTCGATCGCGGAGACCAGTTCGATATCGGGGGTGAGTGTGCCGTCGTCCATTCCGAGACATTCCACCATGATCCCGGTGTCGCGGAACGACTTGGCGTTCTCCGCCGGTCGTTCGCGGGGGTCCAGTCGTGTACCGGCGAGGCGGTCGCGGAGCGGGACGCCGTTCGTTCCGTGGGTGGCGGCCACGACGGTGACGTCGGCTCCGGCGTCGCGCCAGATTCGCAGGGTTCCGTAGAACATGATCTCGGCGTCGTCCGGGTGCGCGACGACGGCCACCACCCGGTCGTGGGCGGACAGCGTGAACATTGTGGTCGTGCCTCCTGGCGGGTTCGATGGTGTGGTTTCAGAAGTGGTCGGGCAGCCAGGGCTCGCGCTCGCCGGTGGCGCGGACGAGCGCGGCCAAGTCGCCGGGTTCGCCCCGTACGCCCGCCATGGTCGCCGCGGTGGTGGTGCGGTAGCCGCCCGCGTACCAGACGGCGAACTGGCGGCGGGTCAACCGCGCGCGTGGCTCGCGGGTCGTCGGCGTCAACTCGCCCGCGCCGGAGGCGATCCGCAGGGTGTACCGCTCGGGTGCCTCGCCGTCCTCGGCGCCGACCTCCAGGGGGATCACCATGTCCAGGTCGGCCGGCCAGCCCCGCAGCCGCACGGCTCCCGCCACGTCGAGGACGCGCAGCATCCAGGGGTGCCACGAGCGGGCGGTGGCGGAGCCGACCCGGTGCAGGTTGTGCAGCAGTTGGGGGTGGGGTGGCAGGCCGGTGCGTTGGAATTCGACGGTTCGGATGCGGCTGTTGTGGCGGCCGAGGAAGGCGAACATCGCCGCCGCGGCGCGGTCGTCGGCGGCCCAGAAGTCGTGGACCACCACACGGGTCCCGTCCGTGGGGTGTGTCGCGAACGCCAGCGACAGCAGTCCCGTCGGGTCCTGGCCGGGTCGGTTGAAGCGGTACGTGGTGAGGCCGTGCTTGTCCAGCTTGCAGCGGTCCCACCAGGTGGGGCGCAGCATGGGTCCGTTGTAGCGGGCGGCCAGGTCGCGTTGCAGGGTGCGGGTGTGGGGGCCGACGGCGATCACCGCCCGGGATGGGGCGGGTTCGGCCGGTCGGGGAAGCGAGTACAGCTCACCTGTTCGACTCGCCGACAGGGCCCGGGCGTATCCCCGCTGTATCCCCGGCGGCACGGACAAGCGCCGGGCGTGATGGTGTGATGGGTGCGTGGACACTCCCATTCGTCACCCGTTGTCCCACGTTCGGGCGGAACGCGGCTGGTCGCTCGAGGACCTCGCCCGCGAGGTCCGCAACGCCGCAGCCCATCGGGGTCTTCGGTCGGGCACCCGACGCGGCCGCGTGTGGAAGTGGGAGACCGGCGTCGAACCCTGCGCGGAATCCCAATTGCTGCTCGCCGAGGCCCTCGGGTTGGCCCCCGACGACGTCGACGTCCGCACCTGGCCGCACTGGTTGCCGGGCCTGCAGGCGCCGCTGCCCCTGGGGGCACACCACACCGTCACCGCGTTGAGAGAGGCGTTGAAGACGACGATGAAACGCCGCACCCTGCTCGGCTACACCGGCGCGGCCCTGGCCGGCCTCGCCGGACAGTGGGCCACCCTGGAACCACCACCCGCCGCCGCCGGATCACGTCACGGCAACGCCGTGGACGCCGAGTTCGTCCAGTGGCTGGAGACCACCGGGGCACAACTGACCGGCCTGGCGACCGAACAACGCCAACACACCGCCACCCTGCTCGACGCCCACCTGAGCACCGTCACCACGTTGATCACCGACGCCCGCTATACCCCGCGGATCGGCCGGCGCCTGCACCTGTTGGCCGCGGGCCTGTCCCAGACCATCGCCTGGCACCGCTTCGACCAGGGCGAACACGCCGTCGCCGGCCGGTTCTGGCACGCCGGACTCCACAGCGCACACGCCGGAGCCGACCACGACCTCGGCGCGGGCATCCTGTCCGACCTCGCCTACCAAGCCACCTGGACCGACCAACCCAAAACCGCCGCGGACATCCTCGACCACGCCCTCACCCGAACCCGCCACCCCACCGCCCGCTCCCTCCTCCACCTGCGCAAGGCCCGCGCCCACGCCGCCCTGCGAGAACCCCGCGCCTGCAGGCAGGCACTGGCCCGCAGCGAACACGAACTCGCCGCCGCCGGCCTCGACCCCGCCCCCGCCTGGTGTTCGTGGATGGGCGAAGCCGACCTGGCCGTCGACTCCGGACAATGCCTGCTCGACCTCGGCGAACACCCCCACGCGCTCCACCTCATCGGCGAGGGCCTCGACGTCCTCCAACGCCCCCGCGACAAGACCCGCGGCGTCTTCCTCACCTACCAGGCACGCGCCTGCCTCCAGAGCGGACAGATCGACCGCGCGGCGGCCGCCGCCACCGAGGCCCTCACCCTCGCCCGCCGCATCGGCGCACCCCGATGCGTCACCCTCGTCCGCGACCTCGCCCCCGCGTTCGCACCCCACCACACCGTCGAAGGCGTACCCGAACTCATGGAGTTGGCCGAAAAGCCCGGGCGTCCCATCTAGGTTCGTCGAACGGGCCGACGACCGCGGGCCCGCCGGCTTGAGGACGGTCCCGGCGACCGGAGAGGACGCGGTCCGACGACCGGACAGGAGGACGAGCACCGGACCGCGCGAACGCCGACCACGGGGGTTGCCGACGCACACCGGGACAACGAGCCGCCGTGCGCCCGGTAACGCGTATCGCCGGCGTGCGCACAGGACCGCGGCGCGCACCACGCGCCCGTAGGGCACGAGAAAGAGCGGCTCCGCGACCCGACCACGCAAGGAGACGGGCTGAGCGGAGAACCACAGGTCCCCTGTCCTCCAACGCGCGCGCACCTTGCTTGGACACATGTCGATGCCCCGGCAAGGATCCGGTCATGACCGACACCCCGGCGCCGGCCGCCCGTGCCTACTACGGCGGCTCCGACACCCCGTGCCGATCGGCTCAGCGCACCTGGTCGACACTGCGTGGGAGGCGCTCGAGCGAATCGGCCGGGTACGGCCGGATCGCCGAGACAGAGTCCGTCGTCACCTGTTCCACAGCCCGCTGCCGTCCAGCGTGCGGATGATCCGTTTCTCCAGATGTCGAGCGGCTGCCTCATCTTCGGTGTTCGTCCAGCAGATGTGGACGTCAGCCCACTCCATCGCGGCGCGTCCCCATTCCAGGGCGGGCTCGGGGTGCCCCGCCTCTATCCGTGCGGTCCGTTCGCGCACCCAGTCGAGGTCTGCCAGCGCATGGTCGAACACCGCCCGGCCCAAGCCTGTGGCCAAGCCGCCGAGAGAGGCGTACACCTCGAGTCGGCCTCGGATGCCCTTGCCCCGACGCTCTCCGCCGGAGCCCACATACACCAGCCGACCGCCTGGGCCCTGCTTGGCGAGGTAGACCCCCAGGAGCCTGGGCGCGTCGGCGTCCGCCAGCGCAACCCAGTTCGACCAGGTCGCCATGGTCTGCACCGTGCTCGGGATCATCCATTCCCCCTCGATTCGAACCCGTCGGACATCATGTCGGACCCGTACGTTCGCCTTCCCACCGTTCTACGCGGGTGACCGGTACGGCCTGCACGTCCACGCGTCGGCGCCGCGCGGCAGTGTGTGTGTGCTCACCTCGCCCGAGGTCGGATGCCTCCGGCCGTAGTTCAGGCGTGTCTGGGCACGGCGCGCTTGGTGTTGGCCCCCAGGAACGCACAGCGCTTCGGGGAAGGCTTGACCCCACATTCGCTGCGCCGTCGTCGGCCCTGCGCTCAGGCGGTGAAGGCGAGGTAGGTGCCGACCGTGAGCCCGGAGAAGGTGACGAGTTGGCGGGGCTTGAGGCAAGTAAATGCGGCGTGCATCGCGATGCCGACGGCGACCGCGTACGGCGACGTCGTCGAGAAGAGCAGCGCGGGCGGCAGGACTACCTCGAGTGTGATCGCGCCGCCCGCGACTAGGCGCACAGGCGGACGTCCCGGTCGGTCAGGTTGCCCGCGTGGCGCAGGACGAGGCCAGGGACGGCGTATTGGCGCCGATAGGGCAGCCGGGCCCTGACCGTGCCGTAGACGTGGATCCACCGCGCCAGGTACAGACCCGAACGGAACTGGGGCGAACGAAGCTTCTGCCAGGCCGAATTCCAGTAGATGTCGGTCGTGACCAGCACGAGCAGGCACTTGGCCCAGGTGTTGGCGTTGCTCGGATCGTGGTCGATGCGCAGGCCCGTGCCGAGGTCGCCGGCGAGGAGGAGACAGGTGCCGGTGAGCAGGGTATAGCGGACGGCGTTGGGGCTTTTGAGGTAGAGGAGTTCCATAGCGGCGCCGCCCAGGACGACTACGAGGGCGAGGCGGGGTGCGAGACCGGTCGCCAGGGCGAGGGCGGCGGCGATGCGGACGAGGAGGGCGGGCCGGTAGGCGGCGGCCAGCCATCGCGCCCGGGTGGGGCCGAGGCGCTGTTCGGCCAGGTGGGTGCTGAGGGAGTCCGGGGCGAAGCGGGACCAGCCGCCCTGGCCGAGGGAGAGGGCGAAGCGTAGGGCGACCACGGCGCCGAAGACGATGCGGAACAACTGGAGTCGTCCGGGGTCGGTGGGGTGGTCGAAGCCGGAGGCGAGGCTGTCAAAGAACCACACGGCTGCCGGTCACCTCCACGCGTTGCTCGCCGCTCGCGGACAGGACACGGCCGTGTCCGTCGATCCGGTCGTACCGACCACTGCGCACCAAGTAGTCGACGATCGCCTGGAGTTGCGGCAAGCCGAGGATGAACGAGCCCGGCGAGAGGTGATCGTAGACGTTGACCGGCTCGGTGCGGCCGTCCTTGGTCCCGGTGAGCGTGATGATCGAGAAGGTGGCGCGGCAGAACATCTTCCAGCGCATCCAGCGGCCGGGCAGGCGGGTGAATCCGGTGATCATCCACGCCGTCAGGGCGAGGGTGACGGCGATCTGGAAGGCGGACAGCACGGATGTGCGCATGACGGGGGCCTCCGTGTCGGGAGGGTGAAGGTGTGGGGTGCGGCCGTGGTCGGGTCGCCGGGGTCAGCGCTCGGGCTTGGGGGGCCGCTGCATCAGTGCGGCGGCGGCCTCGTCGAGGGTGACCTTCTCGTGCAGCAGGGCGCAGACGACGTCCGTGATGGGCATCTCGACGTCGTGGGCGTGGGCCAAGGCGAGGATCGCCTCTGCGCTTTTGACGCCCTCGGTGGTCTGTCGGGTGGCGGCGACGGCTTGGTCGACGGTGAGGCCGCAGCCGAGGTGGTGGCCGAACGTTCGGTTTCGGGAGAGCGGCGAGGAACAGGTGGCGACCAGGTCGCCCAGTCCGGACAGGCCAGCGAGGGTGGCCGGGTGGGCGCCCATGGCGACGGCCAGGCGGGTGGTCTCGGCGAGTCCGCGGGTGATGAGCATCGCGGTGGCGTTGTGCCCCAGGCCCATGCCGGAGGCGATGCCGACGGCGAGGGCGATGACGTTCTTGACCGCGCCGCCGAGTTCGCAGCCGATCACGTCGGTGTCACGGTAGGGCCGGAAGTACGGCGTGTGGCAGGCCTGTTGGACGTGATGGGCGGCGTCCTCGTCGGGGCAGGCGATGGTGGCGGCGGCGGGTTGGCCGGCCATGATCTCGCGGGCGAGGTTCGGACCCGAGAGCACCGCGATCCGCTCCGGGGGCACTCCGGTGGCCTGGCCGATCACCTGGCTCGCCCGCAGCCCGGATCCCAGTTCGATGCCCTTCATCAGCGACACGATCACGGTGTCGGGCCCGATGTGCGGCGTCCACGCGGCCAGGTTCGCGCGCAGGGACTGCGCGGGAATGGACAACACGAGGAAGTCCGCGCCCTCGAGGGCGGCGGCCGCGTCGGTCGTGGCCGTCAGCGAGGCGGGGAGTTCGACGTCCGCGTGGTAGCCGGGGTTGCGATGGGTCGTGTTGATCGCGTCGGCGATCTCGTCCCGGCGGGCGTGCACGACGACGTCGGTGCCGGCATCGGCCATGATCTTGCCGACAGCGGTGCCCCAGGACCCGGCCGAGAGCACCGCCGCACGAGCGGGGTGATGCCGGTTCACGGCGCGATCCTCTCGTCGGGCACGTCCCTGTCACCAGGAGCACGGGGTCCGCTCATCGTATCGGCCGCCTCCGGTGCCGCCGGGGTTGTCACGGGGCGCCGCAAGGTCAGCAGGACCGCGCGGCGCCCGGGCAGCGTGGGCAGCACCCGGTGCGCCTCCCGCAGCATGTTCCGCGCCTGGACCTCGCCCAACTCGCGCCGCAGCTCGTCGGCGTGGGATATCCACAGCCGATACAGCCGCTCCCACATCGCGGGCTCGTCGGGCCGCTCGTCCACGTGCTCCAGCGCGAGCCCCGCGGAACGGGCCTGCGCCCGCCAGGCAGGTTCCGCGCCGCCCGCGCCGAGCGGGTCAGCAGCAGGCGACCGCCGGGGACCAGGACGCGGGCGAACTCGCGCAGCACCGCGTCCCGACCGGCGGCGCGGCCGAGGACGTCCACGCACACGATGCCGTGGGCGCCCGCGTCGGGCAGGCCGGTGTCCTGCAGTTCCGCGACGCGGAAGACGGCACGGTCGGTGTCGGCGCCGAGGAAGGCGTGGCGGCGGCTGGTGGCTTGGGCGACGGCGACCGGGGAGAGGTCGATGCCCTCCACGCGCAGGGCGAGGGCGCGGGCGAGCGACAGGCCGATGCCGCCGGTGCCGCAGCCATGAAGGCGGCTCACCCCCACCTGCGTGGGGACTTCTTGCCCCAGGCCGCCGAGACCGAGCCGCACACCGGCTCACCCCCACCTGCGTGGGGACTTCG
>NZ_KB889728.1:26674-34511 GCF_000372745.1 Embleya scabrispora DSM 41855
CGGCTCACCCCCACCTGCGTGGGGACTTCCTACCCCGCCGAGTACACCGCCGCCCTCCTCACGGCTCACCCCCACCTGCGTGGGGACTTCCCGAACTCCACGCGTTCGCGACCCGGTTGGGCCGGCTCACCCCCACCTGCGTGGGGACTTCACGCCTTGGACCATGCCGGTGATGCCCGCGCCCGGCTCACCCCCACCTGCGTGGGGACTTCCCCCCACCCTCCGGGGAACGCCACATGTCTCGCGGCTCACCCCCACCTGCGTGGGGACTTCGGAGGAAGCGATTCCCTGCGGCGGCTACTGCCTCGGCTCACCCCCACCTGCGTGGGGACTTCCCTTGCTGACCTGCGGGTTCTTGGAGGCTTTGCCGATTCGTAACGCCAACAAGGTCATTGCGGCAAGCTTCTTGCTTGTTTTCACTTTCGAGCTGAGCGTTGTCGCATATTTTGGTCCTGTCTACGCGTCAGCAGGACAAACGTGTCGGTTCAAGGCGTGTCTGTCCTTGAAGTTCCCGCCGTCATCGACGCGTCCGGTACGAGATCGGCTCGATTCCGCCGCAGTCACGATGCAAGGATACGAGCCCTGCCTCCGGTCGCTCAGCAGCCGGAAGTACCGATCAAGGCCCGACGATCTCGCCCGTACGAGGGCCTCTCCTGTCAGGATGCCGCTCGTGGTTCACGGCACGCGGGCCACTCCTCCGTGCATGTGGGCTTGCCGACCGCCTTGGTGGACGGTCCGGTGGGGACCGATGTCGTCGACTCTCCACACCGCGACGTCGCACACTCCGGGTGGCAACACGTCGAGCGCGGTGAACAGCGCGGCGGCTTCGTCGGGGGTGGCGACGCGGCCCCGGGCTCCCCGGGTGCCGGTGTGCACGGCGTCCGTGATCGCGTGGCGGATTCGCGGGTCGTCGCCGACGAGCACGCTCACGACGGACGACGTACGAGCCGGACGGCAGCCGGTCGACGAGGTCGGACATGAAGGCCGCCGGACGTCGGAGGCGGTTCAGGACCGCCGTCGCCGGCACGGCGATCGGGCCTTCGCCGAGGAGTTCGGCGACATCGGGGACGCGGACCGAGGCGCCGACGTCGGCGATGTCCGCAGGGACGACGGTTGTGTGGTCGTTCCGGTCGAGAAGCATCCCGGCCTGCCCGACGACGAGCGGATCGCGATCGACATGGATCACCCGCGTCGTGGGAGCGACGGCCTGGGCCGCAGTGTGGATGCAGGGCGTGACGGGGAGGCCGCAGCCGAGGTCGAGGATGCGGCGGACGCCGTGGTCGCGGACCAGGGTTCCGGTGGCGCGGCGGGCGAACGCCCGGGAGTTGGGGATGGCGGATCCGATGTCGGGTGCGACGCGAAGGATGGCCGAGCCGGTCTCGCGGTCGGACGGGTGGTTGTCGTTGCCGCCTGCCAACCGGTCGAACACGCAGGCATCGGAGGCCACATCGATACCGGGCGGGATCGGCTCGTCCCAGGCGACGTCGATACGGGGCGGGATCGGCTCGTCGGAAATCACAGGGCCGCGCTCCGGAACGGCTCCGCGGAGTGTTCCCGGTCGGGGTGCGGTGCCGTGGCACGGCGCAGGATGTCCGCGAGGGTGCCTCGGTGGAGCCGGGCGCGGACCGCGTGGTGGTCGGACAGGCCACCCATGTCGATGACGTCCACCTCGGCGAGGGCGGGCAGGAGGATCCGTGACATCCAGAATCCGTCGACGGCCGCGGCGGGGCCTTGCGACGGTTTGTCGATGACGGTGGGGGCGAGCGCGGCCATGCGTCCGTGGGTGCGTGCGATGTGGCGGGCGGCGTCCTCGGCGCCGACGGCGCGCATTTCGCGGTCGGTGTGGGTGTCGGGGATGCGGACGCCGTCGGGGCCGCGGCGGGAACGGTGGATCCGGTGCACCGCGTCGGCGATGGCCTCGAGGTTCGGGAGTGCCGGGCCTCCCGGGATCGGGACGCGGTAGCTGTTCCGGTCGCCGCCGAGGATCGCGGGCAGCTTCACCGTGGCGCCGGATCCGGTGAGGTGGTCCTTGTCGAGGAAGCGGGTCAGGTGCTCCCCCTCGATCGCCCGGGCGGTGCAGGAGGAGTAGGTGAGGTGGTGCGAGACGCAGACGATCGGCAGCGTCTCCCCGCCGGTGTCGCGCAAGCGCAGGGATCGCGCGGTGGGCTCCAGTTGCCATCCGGAGTCGGCCCAGCCGCGCGGCGATTCGAACACCTGCGGGTCCGCGTACAAGGCCGTGGCGCTGCCCCGGCCGACCCATCCGCGCATCCCGAGCACGGTCTCGGCGCGCTTGGCGAGTTCGCCGTCGTTGTCGAGGGCGTCCCACATCTCCTGCCTGAAGAGCGCGGCGGGCCGCAGCGAGGCGAGGAACTCGTGCGCCGCCCGCCACTTCCGGCGGTCGCCTCCGCCGTTGTTCTCGAAATTGCACGTGATGAAGTCGATGGTGGTCACGTCGTCGTGGGCCCCTTCGTGTCGGTGAGGAAATGAACCCGCGCCCGGCCACTGCGGTGGTTCCGTGGTCTCCCCGGAACCTGGAGAAGCAAGGGCGCGGAAGCGGGGTCGATCGGTTGTGGGTCGCGTAAGCGCACGGGCGCGTGGTGCGTGTGGGCGCGTGGTGCGTGTGGGCGCGTGGTGCGTGGGGGCGCGTGGTGCGTGGGGGCGCGTGGTGCGTGGGGGCGCGTGGTGCGTGAGAGCGCGGACGTCGCACCGGCGACCCACAAGGGCACACTCGGTGTTCCCGTGTCCTGCTTGGCTCGGCAGTGGCGTTGCCGGTTACCGGTTGCTGCCGGTTACCGGTGCTCTTCTGCCGTCGTGATGGCTTGCGGGTGGTTCTTGGGGGCCGTCTGTAGGTCAGTCAGAGCGGCCGCGAAGTGCGGTTCGGGGCCGGGGTTTTCGGCCAACGCGCCCCGGATTCGCGTGTACCGCGAGGCCGTCGCTCGCATACATACCGCACCCGATCACACGCCGTCGCCGGGCCCGCGGGAAAGCCCACGGCAGGAGGGACGGCCCATCGGTATGGCTGAGGTACACCACCCGCAGGCTCCGTGCCGACGGCAGGGGAACCCACGGGTGCACGAGATCGCCGTCGCCGGGCGTCGGGTTCCGGTCCTGGTCGAGGCGAGGCAGCCGGGCAGGGCGTGATGACCGGTTCCGCAGCGGTACGCACCACGGCGTGGCTCCCATCGGTCGAGTCCGACCGACGCCGAGGATGGTGGCTGCGGTGGCGATGAGCGGCGGGTCCGCCAAGCCCCGCACAACCACGCGCGACCGTCGGAGAAAAGGCGTATGCCGCATGACTACCGTTTCGGAATCGGGACGGGAACGCGGGCCGGAACACGGTTCGGCGGCGCCCCGGGACGGGACTTGCTCTCGAACCAGCCGCGATCCGCCCGGGCAACGGGATGATGAGGACGCGGGACGGGTGCGACCCGCACGCCGGGGTCGAACGGCCGCCACGGTCCGGGACGTTCACTGCCCTGCAGCCACAACTGATGAAGCACCCCGGCCAGACCGGGCCGCCGGGCCGCGGGCACCGCGTGCAGGTGCCGAGGAAACCCGAGATGGACCGCGCGCAGGATCCGGACCGCCTGCCCGGCGGTGACGGTGCGCGAACACCCGCCGAGACTCACGACGAACCGCAGTAATCGGGACCGATGACGCCCCACACACGGAACCGACACACCCACCCCCCTCACCCGGACACCGCCGGCGGCGTCCGCACCGGCGCGCTCACCCGGTACCCGGCGAAATCGGCTCCCACCAACGGCAGACGAGGCGGATCGTGGGCCACCGGCGCCCCCGTGTCCCACGCCCGGCGCAAACCACGCAGCCAATCGATCGCCCGCTGCGCCGAGGGGAGCTCGCCGTCCGGCAGCAGCCACACCCCGGCACCGTTCGGCGCGCTGTCGGGGCCGAGGCGGATCACGGCGAGCACGAGTGCGGTCGTGGTCGTCCGGTCGACGATGGCGACGGCCGCCTCGGCGACCGCGCGGCGGCGCGACACCGGTGTCCGGGGCAGGGTCCAGGCGTCGGTCCGGCAGTCGAGTGCCGTGTCGAGGTCCGCCCACAGGGTCTGCCACGGCGTCAACGGCAGGATCCGGACCCGCCCCACCGGCGCGTCCGGCGACGCGGGCCACCACACCCGGGGCGCGTCGTCCACGGGAGCGATCCCGCACACGCCCATCACGGTCGCGGCCTCGGAGGCCGGCTCGCACGGCCACGCGACGCGGCAGCGCCCACACCGGTCTTCGACGCACCGGTGGTCGCGGGAGACCGCGTGCGCCAAGCGAGCGTGCCGGACACACGGATCCTCGGACCGACCCGGAATCGGTCCCCTACGCGCGAACACGTCCCCCTCACGGGAGCAACGCCTGATCATCGGAAATCCTCCGAACACAGTGGGTGGAAGAGGAGCGTGGGTGGCGGGCGACTCCTCGTTGAGTCGCCCGCCATCCATGCCGTCGGAGACCCGCGGATCCGCACGGGCACTCCGGACCCCGGCTCCCCGCGGCCGAGGCGGGTACCGAACGCGGGGATCGGGGCGAGCGGGAAGTCGGGGCCGGACGCGAACCGTCAGGAGACCCGCGCCCGACCGGCCGCCCCGGGGAGTGGAAGGGCGGCCCGACCCGACACACGGACGAGGCGAAGCCTCAACCCGTCCGTGGCGGGCAGAAGAAGGGGCGTCCCATGCGTGAAACAGACGGTGCCCGTCGTGCCGTCGACGTCACTTCGGTCGAACTGGGCGTGGTCCTCTCCCAGTTCCGCGCTGATCGCGGCGTCAAGCGCCTTCGGACCGAGCCCGGGAAGCACGGACGCCGCCTCGAAAAGAGCGAGCGCAGCGTCGTGTATCCGCGCACGTTCGCAGTAGGCGAGGGCCCGAACGACGGCGGGCGTGTCCAGGTCCAGCCGATCCCTGAACCGCCACCGGCCATCGCAGAGCCAAACCCACCGCACGACGACCACGGCGCGCGTCGCCCGTCGGGGATACGCGGTGAATACCCGCCGTGGAGACTGGTCCGCGTCGAAGAATCCGTGCACGAGTGACCTTCGTGGTGAGGGTTCGAGACGAACCGGGAAGGAGGATGGGCCGAAACGAGCACGTCACCGCTGTCGGCGGAGTCCCGCTCTGCTCGCCGCCTACATCACCGGCAGCCGCGTTGTTCCGATACGAGGCCGCAGGTGCAAGGTCGTTCCAGGACGGGCGTTCGAGCGAGGCGCGTTGGCGTGCCGCGAGCATCTCGGCATCGGGCGATTCCGGAAGGACAAACGCTGCCCGGATCCATTTCCCGCCGTCCGCCGTCGGCCCGTAGGCCAACTCGTCCGCCAGGACCAAGGCCATCTGCAGCCCACGCCCGTCCTCGGCGTCAGCGTCGGGCTCCGGGCGCGGCGTCTTCCACTCCAGCGCGTTGAACGCGTCGTCGGTGACCGCGAACAGCAGTTGCCCGTCCTCAACCCACCAGAACAGCGTGATGGGACCTTCGGTGTGTTCGAGCGCGTTCGTGACCAACTCGACGACCACTGAACGGGGATCGTCGTCGGGTAACGCACCTACGGCAGCGCACACGGCATGAGTGTGCAGACGGGCGCTCCTTGCGGAGAGCGGGGTTCTCGGCAGGTCCAGTCGTTGAGCGGGCAGTTCCATGCGGTTCTCCCAGTGGATCGCACGGGCATCGCGCACCGCTGCGCTTCGTGATCATGAAGGCGCAGTCAGTGACTGAAAAGAGACTGCTCCTCAGTATGGGAAATCGTCAAGACGATGCGAGGCAAAATGCCAAACACGTGCCACATCTCGTCGGTGTGGCTACGCTGCCTTCGGGTGTGGCCGCCGTGCGATACGAATGAGCATCGCTTCACGGACGAGGGAGACGGCATGGCGACAACGGGCCCAGGCAGCCTCAAGGCGAGGAAGGAGCTCGGCTCGCGGCTTCGTGCTCTGCGTGGCAGGAGAACCGCCAAGGCGGTTGCCGAACAGATCAACGTCAGTCCTTCGACGGTCACTCGGGCGGAGACCGGCGACCGCAACTGCACGGAAGCTCTGTTCAAGAAACTGATGACCGCCTACGACGTTCGCGGTCAAGAACGCGCGGAACTGGAAGAACTCGCCGAACAGATCTGGGAATCGGAAGCACCGTGGTGGCACGCATACGGCGATTCGGTCTCGGCCAACTACGCCACGCATCTTGAGTACGAGGCAGACGCCGTCCTGCGGCGCGAGTACGGAACCCTGCTGGTTCCGGCGCACCTTCAAACGGCGGAGTACTCCCGAGCCGTCACATCCGTGGGCTTTGCGGCACTGGGACCGGATCAGGTAGACGATCTCGTTCGCGTCCGAGCCCATCGCCAACGCCGCCTCTACGACGATCCGCTACTGAGCCTCGAAGTTGTCCTCTCCGAAGCCGCGCTCGCCGTCGAGGTCGGAGGTCCCGAGGTTCACCGCGCACAGCTGCGCCACATGCTGGAGATCACCCAACTCCCCAACGTCGACGTGCGCGTCATTGCGTACACCGCGGGCGAGAACGGAACCCAACCGAGCCCGTTCAACCTGCTCAGCTACGCAGGCGACGAGGAGCCGGACGTAGCCTTCGCTGCCAGCGTCGCGGGTAGCCTGTTGCTGGATACTCCCAAGCACCTGGTGCGGCTGAATCGCCTGTTCAGGAACCTGCGCGAGCAGGCCCTGAGCCCGGAGGCCAGCCGTGAATTGATCACCGCCCTCAGCGAGAAAGATTGACATGGACAACAGCATCTACGCCGTCCCACTCACGGACGTCGAATGGGTGAAGAGCTCCTACACCAACAACGACAACGACTGCGTCGAGTTGGCGGAAATCCCCGGAGTCTCGGCCATAGCGATTCGCGACAGCAAGAACACCCACCTCCCCGTCACTCGTGTCTCCCAGCCTGCTTGGCAACAGTTCATCGCTGCGGCCAAGGCAGGGAACTTCGTCCAGGCATGACGACCCGGGACAAGGCGGACCTGTACGCCGTCGATCTGTCCACTGTCGTTTGGCAAGCGGCACCAGGCTCTACAGCTGACGACCGCATCGAGGTTGCCGCAATACCGGGGGGCGGGATGGCCCTTCGCAACCCGGCTGACCCTCTGGGGGCCGTGCAGCGGTACGACGAGCGCGAATGGGCCGCGTTCCTGGCCGGTGTTCGAGACGGCGAGTTTGACGAATAGGCAGAGAACCAAGACGGAGGGCCCTAACGGTAGTAGGGCCCTCCGTCGTCTTTGATACCACCGGCGGGCCTGCCCGGGCCGAACGCAACCGCCGATCGCGAGCCATCCAGTGACCGGCGCGTCAGTCGGGGAGCGCATCGCGGCGTTCAAGGAACCAGCACCGTCACACACCGCCTTCAGCCTCCTGGCAACCTCAGACACGCCGATCGTGGTGCAAGTGCTCAGCGCACTCTCGCGTCAGGAGCCCACGCGTGGGCGGTGCCTTCGCCAAACGGGTCAGCACGTGCTCGGGCTCGAAGACTGCGAAGTCCATGTGAGCCTGGTTCGGTTTGACGGACACCCTGTCTGAGGGGTTTGCCCCTCTTGGGAGGATGTCCATCATGGAGCGCATGGGGAAGAAGAAGCCTCGGCCTCGCCGCTCGTTCACGTCGGAGTTCAAGGCCGAGATCGTCGAGCTGTGTCGGCGCGGTGATCGTTCGGTCGGTCAGGTCGCGAAGGATTTCGATCTCACCGAGACCGCGGTGCGCGACTGGGTCGTGCGGGCCGAGGTCGACGCCGGGGAGCGCGACGGTCTGACCGGTGGCGAACGCGAGGAGTTGGCCGCGTTGCGGCGGGAGAATCAGCGGCTGCGCCAGGACGTGGAAGTCCTCAAGCGGGCCA
>NZ_KB889729.1 GCF_000372745.1 Embleya scabrispora DSM 41855
GAGGCGTTCCACGGCTTCGCTACGCATCTGATGATCGGCGGACGGCTGATCGGCCACAACGACCCGGACTACCAGGAGAGTCGTCAAATTCAACGAGCTGATCGCCAACTGTGCGATCTACTCCATCGCGCTGGACATTATCGATGCCGCCAACGCCTTCGCCGCCGAGGGCCATCCCGTGGACCCCGACGACCCGGCCACCGTCAGCCCGCTGATCACGCGCACCATACGCCGCTTCGGCGACTGGCACTTGGACCTCACCCCGCCCAAGGACGTCGTCGCCACCAGGTTGGATCCGGCCCCCGGAACGCTGTTTCCCACCGCGCCGGTATAACGCCCGGCGGCCTGGCTAGGCTGAACGGATGACTAATGCGGCAGGACGGGTCGAGCCGTCCGGGGTGTGGGCCACAGCCGTGGGCGTGGCCCGGGTGAGGGCAATGGAGACGGCACGCGAGCAGCCACTGTTCCAGGACCCGCTGGCGCTGGCCTTCGCCACGGCCGGCGGGAGAGGCCCCGGGACGCCGTCGCCCCCGCTCGCGGACGAGGCGGCGCGGCGCCGCCGGCTCGGTGTGGCCTTCTCGATCGTCATCCGGACGAAGTTCCTGGACGACCTGCTGGACCGGGCGGTCGCGTCCGGCGTCCGGCAGGTCGTGCTGCTCGGAGCCGGGCTGGACAGCAGGGCCTTCCGGATGGACTGGCCTGCGGAGACCCGGCTGTTCGAGGTCGACACGGCCGAACCGCTGGGCTTCAAGGCCTCGGTGCTGCGTCAGGAGCGGGCCGTTCCGCGCTGCGAGCGGATCACCGTCCCGGTCGACCTGCGCGAGGACTGGCCCGGCGCCCTGGCCGCGGCAGGGCACGATCCGGCGCGGCCGACGGTGTGGATCGCCGAGGGACTGCTGATCTATCTGCCCGAGGACGCGGTCCAGTCGCTGCTCGAACGGATCGGCGCGCTGTCCGCCGCAGGCAGCAGGATGGGCCTGACACTGGGCGCGCGCGGTGTGATCGAACGCTTCCGCGAGGACGCCGCTCCGGGATCGCCGGCGTCGATGTGGGTCTGGGAGACGCCGGAGGACCCGGTCGGCTGGCTGGACGGCCTCGGCTGGGAGGCGGAGACCTTCACCCTGCGTGAGCGCGCCCAGGCCTACGGGCGTCCGGTGCTCACCCCGTCGCCGCAGGACGAGGGCACCGGCGGACTGGTCTCGGCGGTGCGCGCCGCGCACTGAGCACGACGAAGGCAGGCCCCCGCGTGTGGCGGAGGGCCGGCCGAGATACGGCCGAAAGGGATGGCAGGCCCTCGGCGGGAGGAAACGTGGTCACCGGGCCGGCTCCAGCGGGGCCGCGGCGCTCTGCTCGTCGTGCTCGCGCAGCATGCGCATGACGGTCGCGGGCGACGGGTGTCGGCCGCGTTTCCTGCCGGTGCGGATGACCAGGCGGGAGGCGATCTCCCGCAGTGACAGGTGCTCGTCGTCGCGCAGGCGCAGGGCGGTGGCGAGCATGTCCCCGTCGGAGACCTTGACGCCGCCGATGGCCTTGCCCTTGGTGCGGGCGGTCTCCTGGCCTTCGAGAGTCTTGTCACGGATGTGGTCGCGTTCGGACTCGGCCATGGCGGCGAAGAACGCGAACAGGGCGGCGCCGTGTCCGGCCGGGTCGTGCTTGCCGGCAAGGGGGCCGGTAAGGAACTCCAACTCGATCCCGGCGTCGCGGAGTTCCTCGGCGACCTTGAGGAGTTCGAGGGCGCCGCGTCCGAGCCGTTTCATCTCGTGGACGACAAGAGTGACCTTCGCGCCCAGGGAGCGGTACTCGCGGGCGGCGGCGAGCGCGGCTTTCATCTCGGGGCGTTCCCTGACGCGGGTGCTGATGCACTCCTTGAACAGCCGGTGCACTTGCGACACTTCGAGGGCACCGAGCTGGGACTGGATCTCCTGGGTGCGGCTGGAGACGCGGGCATACCCGAGCCGGACCTCCATCGGGACAGCCGGCGCCGCGACCCTTCGTACCGGCAGCGCCTGCCACGCGGAGCCGGGATGTCGTACGGCGGGGGTGGCGACGTGGAGTTCGGACCGCAGGGCGGGGACGAGCTGGAAGCGGGCGGTGTGGTACTTCAGTGCGACCTTGTCGGCGGTGGTGCGGCAGGGCGAGCCGGGCGGGGCCTGGCAGGTGGACATCGGGCAGGCGTGCGACTCAACGAGCTTGTACGAATCGGGTTTCACACCCAAGTCGTTTCAGGAGTATGTTTCACCCGTCAAGAGGAAGGAACCGACCTGCGCAACGTGGCGACCTGCGGTGATGCCGCGCCGGCGCGGTGTTGAAACGGGGGTCACCTATGAAACAACATCAATGTCCGCATTGTCGTCTCTTCGAGTCGGTGGACGTCCTCGCCACCGCCTACACCACCGGTTCGTGCCTGTGACGTACTGGCCGCTGGCGTGTGGCACGTTTCGCTCGCATTCCGGTCCCACCCCTCGTAGGGCCTGTCGTGGGTGCCGCGCACGATCACGGTGATGTGCCCGTTCGCGTAGGCCGCGGCACCGGGCCACTCGGATTCGGTATCAGAACCCGTCCCCACGGATCGGTGGTGGGCACCACCCGCGACCACACCTTGAACGCGTTGCCTCCCCCCGCGGTCTCGAACGGGCCGGGGAAGGGCACGCTGCCGGATCGCCGCACGCCCAGGAAGTCCGTCGAAACAGACATGGCCGAGCCGTCGGGATTCGTGAAGGGCTGATTCGGCCGCGGGGCGTTCGCCAGTGACCCGGTGCTCACGACCGCTTGCGTCGACCGCCACGACTCGACCCGTGGCACGGTCAGGTACCAACCGTCCGACCGCTTGACAAGCGCCGGCGAGTAGGCGACGGATGACGCGTCGACCCCGCCTTGCTCCCTGGCCGACCTTGTCGAACCGCTGGTGAAGACATTCGCCTTCATCGAGATCGGGAAATCGCTACTCGCGGAGTCCCAGCCGGAAAGATCAGTCGCGCCGCCGATGATGTTGTTGTGCCACTGATGGGCGCCGAGCGGGATGGAAGCGTTCGCCACCGTGGTCGTGGTGTGCGGTTGAAAGTAAGGTGTTTGTCGCTCGTCGTCGAGAGCGTCGATGGATCCGGTCAGCAGGTTGTGCGCCCCGGCCAAGCCGTCGCTGTTGCATCGGAGCGCGGTCGGCGACAACATGACGTTGTTGGCGATCAGGAGCGGACCGTGATCGACCTCGGTGAAGATGTCCAGGTGGTTGGTGTGCAACAGGTTGCCCACGACGCGGGTGCCCTGCGCCATCCAGTCCAACCAGATTCCTCCGAAGTCGGGGGCGTCGTAGATGTGGTTGCCGGAAATCTCGACATCCATCGCGGCGTGCAGCTTGATGCCCGCCATTTCGGCGCCGCTCCAGATGCCCTGGTCGTTGATGTGGTAGATCTCGTTGCCGGTGATCCTGCTGCCGATCGCGCCGAGCGAGCCCACGACACCGACTTGCCCGCAGTGGTGGATCGTGTTGTCGCGCACGATGTGGCTGCCGATGTTCGCGAACGACCACCCGCCACTCGATTGCGCGTCGGAGATCGTGAGGTAGTAGCCGTCGGTGGTGCCACGGGTGCCGTCGTACCGGTCCGAGTACTTGCCCAGGGCGACGCCCGCGCACCTGGCGTAGGCGATCTCGTTGTTCTCGATGATCCAGCCCTTGCACCAGTGGGCGCTCACGAGCCCCCACTGCCCCATGGTCGGCGCGGCCCAGTTCGAGGCGGCGTTGAGCAGTTTGAAGCCGCGAATCGTGATGTAGTCGTAGTTCGTCGCGGCCGGTTTGAACACCGAGCCGCGAACGCCCACTTCGACCGCGCCGTGGTTGGGGTGGGCACCCGGGAACTTGGCGGTCAGCGTGGTGAACCCGGTCTCGCTGTAGGTCGGTTCGTAGGTCGGCGGGGTGCCTTCGACAAGGCCGTCCACACTCGACCACCAAGACGCGGTCGCGTTCGAGGTCACGGCGGCGAGGCTCGTCGCTTCGGGCAGCCAGGCGCCGTCGAGGTACACCATTCCGAGGCGGTGGATTCGGTCATGCGAGTAGAACCAGTCGCCGTGTACTTGTTCCGCGTAAGGGTTGAACCCGTTGAAGTACGAGTTCGGGATTCGCAGTTGCCAGACGTCGCCGGAGACCCGGGTCCAGCGGGTGAAGACGTCGGAGCCGGTGATCGTGACGGCGGCCCCGGTGTCCGCCGCGTAGGTGATGCGGGCGGCGTCACCGGCACCGCCCTTCGGAAGGATCACCTCTTCTCGGTAGATTCCGCTGCGCACCAGGACGGTGTCACCCGGTTGGGCACGCTTCGCGGCTGCCTGGATCGTGCGCAGTGGCGCGGAGCCGGTGCCCGCGGCGCTGTCACGACCGTTTGTCGCGACGTAATAGGTGGTGCCGGTGACCGCGGCCGCGGTGGCCGAGTCGGTGCCCACCGTGTTCGCGAGAGCCACTCCTGCCGAAGTCATCGCGCTCACCTCGAGGAAGGTGTGGCGCGAGAATTCCCGCCGCTTGACGGATTCTTCATTGTGCTCGGTCATGTCAAAACCTCCATTGGTTTCGTGCAGCGGCGTCGTTGGTTACGCCGTGAATCCGCCTGTACGAATTCCGAGGCCCTACCGGCCTGACAAGGGTGTCGGGGGCGACCTCGGGGGCCGGCCACCGCGACAACGAGGTGGTGATCGTGATGCCGTCGACCGTGAGGTCGCAGCGGGGGTCCGCCTGGAGATACGCGGGAGGGTGAATTTCTCGAACCGCGAGACGTTGCCGTGACAGTCGGCGCCACCGCGGAGGTTGCCTACCGCCCGCGAGGGGTGTGGCCCGGGTCAGTCAAGCGGGAAGAGGCCGGCGCCCCCGTCGACCACTAGCGTGGACCCCGTCATGTACGAGGCGAGGTCGGAGCACAGGAACAGGAAGGCGTCCGCGACGGACTCGGCGGTCTGCAGGTGGCCGAGCGGAATGGCGCGTTCGGCCCGGGCCCGGTAGTCGGGGTCGGTGTCCCACTGGCGTTTGGCCATGCCGACCCCCACGATGCCCGGCGAGATCGCGTTGCTGCGGATCCGGTACGGGGCCAGTTCCCTGGCGAAGCTCCGCATCAGCGACTTGATCGCGGCCTTGGACGCGCCGTACGGGGCGATGCCCGGCCACGGCACGTCGGACACCCAGCTGGTCGTGAAGATCAGGTGCCCGGGTTCGTTGTGTTCGCGCCACATCGCCGCGGCGGCCCGGGCGACGAGGAAGCTCCCCGTGACGTTGACGGCCTGGATCGTGTGGAAGGTCTGGAGGGGAAAGGTCTCGACCGGATGCGCGTCGCCGACGACACCGGCGTGGCAGCACACGATGGTGGGTCGGGCGCCGAGCCAGTCGATGGACTGCGACACCGCCTCGCGCACCCTCTCGGCGTTCGTCACATCGCAGCGCCGGTAGCGCACCCGCGGATGCGACGGGAGTTCGGCGCGGTCCTCGGGGACCGTGTCCAGTACTCCGACGATCGCGCCGTGCTCGCTCAGGCGCTCGATGATCGCTCTCCCCAGACCGCCGAGTCCGCCGGTGAGCAGGACCACGTGTCCGGTGAGGTCGAGTCGGGATCGCATCCGGGCATCGCGTCGGTTCGTCGGCGAGGCGACGTCGGGCTTCGTGTTCATGGCGACTTCCTTTGTCATCTGCAGTCGATCGCGACTTTGAGCGTTTCCGCGGACGGTTCCGACAACAGCGGCAGTGCGACGCCGACGAGATCCGGAAGTGGGACACGATGCGTGACCAGGCCACGTGCGTTCAGTCGTCCGTCGGCCAGCATCCGCACCGCCTGGGTGACGTCGACGTCCCAGACGTGCGCGGCCGAGCCGAGTAGTCGCCGCTCCGCGAGCACGAGAGCCGGCAGGGGCAGCGGCGGGGAGTCGACGCCGAGGCCGACCGCGACCACGGTGCCGCCGGGGCGTACCAGGGTCAGGGACCGTTCGATCTGTCCGGGTGCGCCGCTGCACTCGTAGACGACGTCGACGCCCGGATCCCCGAGTTCGCCGACCAGCGTGTCCAGCCCGTCGGGCGCGCAGGCCCGCACGGCCGAGTGCGACGCGGCGAACTCGCGGCGGAACGGGCTCGGGTCGACGATCCAGCAGTTCGCCGCGCCGCAGGCCAGAGCGGCCTGGGCGGTCAACTGGCCGATGGTTCCGCCACCGATGACGATCGCGGTGGCGCCGATGGGATCGGGGGTCTTGCGTACCGCGCGTACCGCCACCGCGGCCGGTTCGGCGAGGACCGCGTCGTCCGTGCTCAGCCCGGACGGCAGCGGAACACAGGTCCGGGCGCGCGCCACCATGAATTCGGCCAGCCCACCGTCGTCCTGTTGACCGGGGACCGACAGCTTCGGGCACAGTCCGTCCTCGTGGCGCCGGCACCACCAGCACATGCCGCAGCCGTTGACCACATCGGGTACGACGAGGGTTCCCACGGCCGGTCCGCTGCCGTCCCGGGCCGCTTCGACGACTTCGCCGACGACTTCGTGGCCCAGGGTCAGCGGTGCCATGCGTCCGCTGAGCGGATGCGGCTCCGATACGGGGATGATGAGCGGCCCGTTGCGGTATTCCTCCAGGTCGGTGCCGCAGATGCCGCACCAGTGCACCTTGACCAGGAGTTCGTCGTCGCGTCGGGGACGAGGCTCGACGTCTTCGATCCGGATGTCCCCGCGGCGGTGCCATCGCGCGGCAAGCATGGGCAGTCCCTTCGGATGTCGGGAACGCGGACGGCCGGCGAAGTCTCGCGGGACGCTCCGAGTGGCCGGGAGCCTAGTGCGGTCAGACCGGTTTGACCAGGTGCCGTTTTTGTCGGCCGAAACCGTTGACGGGCGTGTTTCGGGATGGCGATACTCCGTGGCATGACCGGTCAGACCAATCATTCGACCAATGCCGGATCGACGCCGCCGTCAGGCGCCGAACTCGCAGCGCTGCTGGAGGATCGCCTCGTGGGGGAGGAGTGGCCCCCCGGGGCGTGGCTTCCCTCCGAGCGGGCATTGGCGCTCCAGTACTCCGTCAGTCGTCCCGTGATCCGGGAAGCGCTGAGGTCCCTACAGGAACGAGGCTTGATCGGCGTCGCGCCGGGCCGTGGCAGCTTCGTCCGGGAAGTACGGCCGACCAGCGACGGCGGGGATCCGCTGCTGCTGGTGCGGCGGGGCGAGGTCACCGCGCGGCATCTGGTGGTGGCTCGCGTCATGTTGGAGGGACAGGCCGCGGCGCTGGCCGCGCAGTACCGTTCCGAGGACGACCTGGCGCACATGCGCCGGATCCTCGCCGACTTCGAGCGCCAGTCGGTGCTGTCGACCGCGGCGGATCTGGACGTGGCCTTCCACGAGGCCATCGCCATCGCCTCGCGGAACCCGGTCATCCAGATCATGTTCGGATCGATCAGGCCGTTGACCCACGGGGTGGTGCTGCGCAGTCTCACCGACCGGGCCGTCAGCGGTGCGGCCGTGCCGCTCCACGCCGTGATCCTGGACGCGATCGCGAACGGGGACCCCGATGTCGCCCGCGCGGCGATGACCGAACACATCGAGGCGGCGCAGTACTTCTACGGACCCGATCTCGACGTCGCCCTGACCGACGTGCTCAGGCGCCGCGCGGCACGCGCGCCGGATGTCGCGTCGGTGCTGAGCGAGGTCAGCAGGTCCATCGCCGACCTGCCCGCATATGGCCGGCCGGTAAGCCCGCCGACCGAACCGAAGTGAGAGGACCCAGATGCGTGTTCTGGAAGTCGCCGACATCCGCAGGAGATTCGGCGGTGTCGAGGCGCTGCGCGGGGTGAGTCTCGGTATCGACGAAGGCGAAGTCGTCGGCCTGATGGGCGACAACGGCGCCGGGAAGTCGACGCTGATGAAGGTACTGTGCGGATCGGTTCGGCCCGACTCCGGCACCATGACGCTGGACGGCAAGCCGCTGTCCCTGCGAAGTCCGCGGGACGCCGCGGCGCACGGCATCGCCGTGGTCTATCAGGATCTCGCGCTGGTCGATCAGCGCGACGTGGCGACCAACGTGTTCCTGGGCCGGGAGCCCAGACGGGGGCTGGTGGTCGACCGGCGCCTGATGCGCCGTGAGGCTCGTACGGTGCTGGACGAACTGAGTATCCGCATCCCGTCGGTACGGCTGCCGGTCGGCGGTCTGTCCGGAGGTCAGCGACAGTGCATCGCGATCGCCCGGGCGGTGCACCAGGGCGGCCGGATCGTGCTCCTCGACGAGCCGACGGCCGCGCTCGGACCGGAGCAGCAGGCCAACGTCCTCAAGCTCATCAAGACCTTGAAGGAGCGCGGCACCGCGGTCATCGTGGTCAGCCACAACGTCGACCACGTGCTCGCGGTGGCCGACAGGGTGGTCGTGATGCGTGCCGGGCTGGTGCAGGGTGTGCGTGACGTTCATTCGACGAGCGCGGCCGACGTGGTCGGCCTGATCCTCGGGAGCGTCGCCGCCGACGCGATATCCCATGGGCACGGCGGACCGGCCACGGCCGTCGCGTCCGGGCTCGAAGTCGAGACGAGAGGCGCGCGATGACGACCATGACGGTGCCGGGCGCGCCGAGAGTCGACAAGGACGCCGACCCCGGCGTGCTGCGCAAGGCTCTGGGCGCCCACGAATTCGGCGTCCTGGCCGCGACGGTCGCCATTTTCCTGTACGGCACGTTCTTCGTGAACAACTTCCTGACCGGCGACAACCTGCTGTCGGTTGTTCAGCAGATCACCTTCATCGGCATCATCGGCACCGGGATGACGCTGCTGATCGTCGCCGGGGAGATCGACCTGTCGGTCGGCTCGCAGTACGGCTTCCTATCGGTGCTGATGGCCTACTCGGTGACCCAGTGGCAGTTGCCGATCCTGGTCTCCGCGCTGCTGGTGATGGCCCTGGGCGTGGTCACGGGCGCCATCTACGGGGTGATCACCGCGGTCTTCAAGGTGCCCTCCTTCGTGGTCACCCTCGCCGGCCTGGCCATCCTGCGCGGCTTCGCCCTGCTGGTCACCGACGGTCAGCCGCTGCAGGGGTCGACGAACTCCGCGTACCACAGCCTGGTCGGCGGCAATGCGATCGGCTCGCTGGCGGCGCAGACCGTGTGGATGGTGGCGGTCATGGCCGCCTTCGGCTGGATCCTGTCCCGGACGAAATTCGGGTACGACGTCTATGCCACCGGTGGCAACATGAAGGCCGCGTTGAACGCCGGCATCCGCGCGGTGCGCGTCAAGATCCTTTGTTTCTGCATCACCGGAGCGTTGTGCGGCCTCGCCTCGGTGATCCTGGTCGGCTGGCTCGGCAGCGCCAACCCGCTGACCGGTAACGGCGTCGAACTGAGCGTCATCGCGGCGGTCGTGGTCGGCGGGGCGAGCCTGACCGGCGGCGTCGGCAGCGTCACCGGGACCCTGTTGGGGGCGCTGGTGGCCGGGTTGATCGGCAACCTGCTGGTTCTCATCGGTGTCGACGGCAACTGGCAGCAGGTCGCCACGGGCGCCCTGATCCTGGCCGCCGTCCTGGTCAACCGTTTCATCGCCACCCGACAAGCCGCGATGCGCTAGGTTCCGGCCCTCTCCTCACGTCGCCGTCCCACCGGCTTCGACTCCTCCTTCCTTCGGCCGAATCGCACTCACCGGTTTCAGCATCGTGCCCTGCCCGGAATCCGCCGGGATCAGACACTCAAGCACGGGAGCAGCCATGTCCATCGCAAAGGGCGGATCGTCCGCAAATCTCACACGTCGAGGCATCCTCGGCGGCAGTCTGGCGCTGGCGGCCGGGGCCACCCTGTCCGCCTGCAAAGCGGGGTCGAAATCCGACTCGGACTCGGCCACGTCCGCAGCCGGAGGAACGCCGACGGCCGGCAAGAAGGTGATCTTCGTCGTGCACGAGAAGAACACCTTCTTTGCGCCCGTGCAGAAGGGCTTCGAGACCTTCGGCAAGGCGGCGGGCTGGTCCACCCAGTTCATCGGTCCGCCGCAATTCGACCAGGCGACCGTGGTCAACATGATGCAGAACGCGGTCAACGCCAAGCCGGACGGCCTGATCCTCACGCGCATCGACACCACGTCCTACGACGGCGTCATCAAGGCGGCGCAGGAGGCAGGCATCCCCGTCATCCTCTCCAACGTCGCCAGCGATGGTTACGAGAAGTTGGGCGTCGGCTTCGTCGGCCAGGACTTCGTTCCCGCCGGGATCGCCGCCGGGCAGCAGATCCTGCAGTACATCGCCAAGCACACGGGCCGCAGGGACGGCGCGATCATCGTCGGCAAGATCCAGGCCGGGAATTCCGCGCTCGAACAGCGCGGCCAGGGCATCAAGCAGGCGGTCCGTGACTTCAACAGTGCCAACGGCACGAACTTCACCACCGAGGACCTGATAGTCGGCACCGAGGAAGCCGGCGCCGTGGCGAAGATCGACGGCCGCCATGCCCGCGACCCGCGCTCGGTGGTCGGCTGGGCCGGTACGGCCTTCGAGTGCCAGTTCGTGGCGACCTGGGCCAGGAGCAAGAACCTGGTCGGCAAGTTCGCCAACGGCGGATTCGACATGACCTCGCCGGTGCTCGCGGGTATCAAGGACGCCAGCATCGACTACACCATCGGCCAAAACCCCTGGGCCCAGGGCTGGGTCGCCGCTTCGCTGCTCGCCCAGCAGATCTTCCCCGGCTACCCGTCCTTCCACTACGACACCGGCGCCGAGATCGTCGACTCCACCAATGTGGCGAAGGTGTCCGCCCGCGAGGCGAAGCTGACGTCCTGAAGCGGGTCCGGCGTGACCCGAGGATGCCCCCCGCCACGGCCGCCTTGGAAGCCGTCCGGTCGGCCGGGACGATCGGACCCGCTCCGACGCCCTCATGAGGGGCTGCGCGGCAAGCGAGGCCGGAATTCTCACCGACGATAGGAAAGGCGAGTGATTTCGAGTGCGCGTTGTCGCATTGGAGACGCTGCGACCCCGGTTCCAGAAGAACCTGTGCGTCGTCGTTCTGCACACCGACGAGGGCGTCGTCGGGCTCGGCGATGCCTTTCTGCAGTCCGCCGCAGTCGAGGCGTATCTGCATTCCCACGTCGCCCCCCTGCTGTTCGGACTGGAGGAGCCGACCCCCGAGGCGGTCTCGCTCCTGCTCGCTCCGTACGTCGGCTTCCAAGGCGGCGGCGTGGAGATGCGCGCCAACGGTGCCGTGGACGTGGCCCTGTGGGACCTGCTGGGCCAGTACACGGGGCAAACGGTGGGGCGCCTGCTCGGCGGTCCGGTGCGGGACACCATCGACGTCTACAACACCTGCGCAGGACCGGGCTACATCCAGAACACCTCCCGGCAGGCCTCGTCCAACTGGGGCCACGCGCACGGCGACTACGAAGACCTACACGCGTTCCTCACCAAGCCCCGCGACCTCGCCAAGGAGTTGCATGCCGAGGGGTTGCGGGGGATGAAGGTCTGGCCGTTCGACCGCGCCGCGGAAAGGACCGGGGGAAACCGCATCACTCCGGCGGACCTCGACAGCGCGCTTGCCGTGGTCCGGGACATCCGCGACGCGGTCGGCATGGACATGGACCTGATGGTCGAACTGCACGGGTTGTGGTCGCGCCGGGCGGCCGTCGAGATCTGCCGGGCCCTGGAACCGTACCGGCCGTTCTGGGTGGAGGACCCGATCCGCCCGGACGCGGTGGAGTCGATCGGCGCGCTGTCCCATGAGGTCGGCGTGCCGATCGCGACCGGGGAGACGGCCGTCGGTCGGCGGGGATTCCTCCCGCTGCTGCAACACGGGAGGATCGCCTACGCCACGGTCGACGTGCAGTGGACCGGCGGCCTGACCGAGGCGCGCAAGGTCGCCAACCTCGCCGACACGTTCTCGATACCGGTCGCGCCGCACGACTGCACCGGGCCGATCACCCTGGCCGCCTGCTTCCACCTGGCGATGGCACAGCCCAACGCCTTCATCCAAGAGACCGTCCGCGCCTTCCTGCGGACCTGGTACCCGCGCGTGGTCACCGGTCTGCCCGAGATCCACAACGGGATCGCCACTTCGTCCGCCGATCCCGGGCTCGGGCTGCGCCTCGCGGACGGTTTCCGGGAAGACCCCGACACCGCTCGGCGGATCACCGGCATCGAGAAATCCTGATCGACAATCGCGCGACGAACAAAGGACTGACCGTGAAACTGGTGCGTTACCTTGGCGATACCGGCCGGGCGCGGGCGGCGGTGCTCGACGGCGACGTCGTTCACCCGCTCCCGGTTCCCGACATGGCGACCCTGCTCCGGTACCGCGTCGCCGAGATCAGGGAGTTGATCGACCGGGCGACGACGGCCGGCGCCGGCCTGTCCCTGGGCGAGGCGCCGCTGCCGGCGCCGATCGACGGGCGAACCGAGGTGTGGGGCGCCGGCGTGACCTACCTGCGGTCGCGCTCGGCCCGCGTGGAGGAATCCCCGTACGGACTCGTCTACGAAGACGTGTACGACGCGGCGCGGCCGGAGCTGTTCTTCAAGTCCGCCGCCTGGCGGGTACGCACGGACGGCGAGCCGGCCGGGATTCGCCCCGACTGCGACGACACGGTGCCCGAGCCGGAACTGGCCCTCGTACTCAACCGGCACGCGGAGATCGTCGGCGCGCTGGTGTGCAACGATCTCACGGCGCGCGGCATCGAGGCGGAGAATCCGATCTACCTCCCGCAGGCCAAGCTCTACCAAGGAAGCTGTGCGCTGTCCGCCGGGATCGTCCCATGGTGGGCGATCGCAACGCCCGAGGACCTGTCCGTCGCCATGGAGATCCGCCGCAACGGCGCCGTGGTGTTCAGCGGCGAGGCTCGCACCTCGACGATGAAGCGCACGTACACCGAACTCGTCGAATGGCTGTTCCGGCCCGACGAGTTCCCCGACGGCGTCGTCCTCAGTACCGGTACCGGCATCGTGCCCCCGCTCGGCGACGGACTGCGGCCGGGGGACGTGGTCACCGTGTCCATCGATCAGGTCGGCACCCTGACGAACACCATGACCGAGGCCCGGCCGCTCGCGGGGGGCAGCGCGTCATGACCGTCATCAGTACCAACCCGGTGGACGACAGCGTGGTCGGCGAGGTCGCGGACACCTCGCCGGAGGAACTCCGGGCCGTCCTGACGAAGGCGGCGTCGGCAACGCCCGTGACGGCCTCCGCCGGAGCAGCCGACCGCGCGGCATGGATGCGCGCGGTCGCGGATGCCCTCGACCGGCGCGCGGAAGAACTGGTCGAGCTGGCCGATCGGGAGACCGCCCTGGGGACACCGCGTCTCGTCGGCGAACTGGCGCGCACTACCGGGCAGTTGCGATTCCTGGCGGCCCACGCCGAAACTGCGGAACCCTTCCGGCCGACACTCGACACGCCCGACCCGCAGTGGGTCCCCACTCCTCGTCCGGATCTGCGGTCGCTCCGGGTCGCCGTCGGTCCGGTCCTGGTGTTCGCGGCGGGCAACTTCCCCTTCGCCTTCAGCGTCGCCGGGGGCGACACCGCCGGCGCCTGGGCGGCAGGCTGCCCGGTCGTCGTCAAAAGTCACCCGGGGCATCCGCTGCTGTCGGTCGCGGTCGCCGACACGATCGACGCCGCCCTCGCCGCGAGTGGCGCGCCCTCGGGCATGTTCGCTCTCATCCACGGCCTCCACACCGGTGTCGCCGCCCTGTCCGCACCGGAAATCGCCGCCGGGGCGTTCACCGGATCCGTGTCCGGCGGTCGCGCGCTCCACGCCATCGCGGCCGGTCGGCAGACCCCGATCCCATTCTTCGCCGAGATGGGCAGTGTCAACCCGGTCGTGGTGACCGAGCGCGCGAGCCGGGAGCGCGTCGAGGAGATCGCCGCCGGTTTGAGGACGTCCTTCCTGCTGGGGGCGGGCCAGTTCTGCACCAAGCCCGGCCTGATCCTGATCCCGGCCGACAGCGAACTGCCCGACCGGCTCGCAGCGCTGATCGCCGACCTTCCGGCACCGGTGATGCTCAACCTCGGCATGCGCGACCGGCACCGTTCGCTTCTCAGAGATTTCCTTTCGCACGAATCCGTGCAGCTGTCGGCGACCGGCCGGGAACCGGTCGGCCAGACCGGGGCCCACGAGCGGATCTCGGTTGCCGCGACCACGGCTCGCGCGCTGCTGGCCGATGTCGACGCGCTGACCGAAGAACATTTCGGGCCCAGCACCGTGTTCGTCACCTACACCTCGACCGAAGAACTGCACGACGTGCTCGCCGCGCTGCCCGGATCGTTGACCGGCAGCGTGCAGCGCGGTACCGGAGAGGACGTCGCCGATCTGGTCGGCGAACTCGCCGCACGGGTCGGGCGCGTCCTGGTCGACGACTGGCCCACCGGGGTCGCCGTCAGCTGGGCCCAGTTCCACGGCGGCCCTTACCCCGCCTCGACCGACTCCCGACACACCTCGGTGGGCTCCGCCTCGATCGGCCGATTCCTTCGCACCGTGGCGTACCAGAACATGCCGCAGGACGCGCTGCCGCCGTGGCTGCGAGACGCCAATCCCGACGCGGTGCTGCGGCGGATCAACGGCACCCTCACCACCGATCCGGTGCGGCCGTGACGACCCGGGAGACCATCGGCGCCCGCCGGTTCACCGAAGTCGTGACCGACCACGGCGAAGGACCGGCATGGCTGGACCGGTGGGGCCTGTGCGTGCTGGACATGCTCGTCGGCGACCTGGTCCTGATCGACGCGTCCGGAACGGTCTCCCGCCGCGCCAACGTCGGCCCCGTGGTCGCGGCCGTGCGCGAACGGCGCGGCGGCGGTCTGGTCGTCGGTGTGGAGCGCGGCTTCGCAATGCTCGACGAGGACTTGTCCGTCACCGAGTCGATCGAGTGCTGGACCGATCCGAGCGTCCGCATGAACGACGGGGGTTGCGATCCGCAGGGCCGGTTCTGGTGCGGATCCATGGCCTATGACCTCACCCCCGGTGCCGGCGCGTTGTGGCGGTTGGACCCCGACAGGGCAACCGGGTTGCTCGTGCCGGATGTCGGGTGCTCCAACGGCCTGGCTTGGACCCGGGACGGTTCACGCGCCTACCACGTCGACAGCCTGACGAATCGGGTGGACGTGCTGGAGTTCGCCGCCGACGGGACGATCGCGAGCAGGTCGCCATTCCTCGACGTCACCGGGGAAGGGTTCCCCGACGGGATCGCAGTGGACCGCGAGAACGGCGTCTGGCTCGCCCTGTTCGGCAGCGGCCGTTTGATCCACGCCGATCGGTACGGCCGCCGCGATGCCGAGATCACGGTGCCGGCGGCGCAAGTGACGGCATGTACCTTCGGCGGTCCGGACTTCGACGAGCTCTACATCACCACCTCCCGCTACCGGCTCACCGATCCGGAGCCGGCTGCCGGGGCGGTATTCGTGGCCGAACCGTCGGTCGGCGGATTCGCGCCGTTCGGATTCTTCGGCTGATCTCTCACGTGTCTCCCGTTCTTGCCGCGTCGGGGGCGTTGACGGGGGCCGCGGCGGTGGGCGCGTTACACGCGGCTCGCACCGACCGGCACGCCGTCGGCGTCGTCGCCCCACACGTCCAACAATCGCGACGGCCGAACGAGCAATATCGACATACGACCGACAACAGCCATCGCCATCCGATATACCGACCCCGTGGATCCCAGCCGCTCACATCGCGTTCGCCACGACCGGCGCCGCCATCCGAACGCTCGCTCGACCCCTCGTAGAACTCACTGGCGCGCCGCGGAACACAGCCGCCACAACGAACCCCAACCACACACCCGTTCGCCCACTCGGAACAGCTTCCGCGAGCCCGCACCTCGCACCACCGACGCACAAACACCCCGGCCCCGAACCCGGATGAGAACAACCCGGCGGACGCGAACGGGCCACATCCACGCTCGTTTCCATGCCCTCGTACACCGGCGACCCCCGCCACACCGAACTCGTCGCAGTCCTCGTTCCCTTGCTGCGCCGCACGTGCCCCGCCGCCGGCGGCGGCTACGGCGGCGCCTACGAACTGCGCCTGACCCCTGAAGCGGGGCTCCGGTCTGAGCATCGACAGCTCGTTCTGCCGGCCCACCGGCTCGGCCTGGCCGGGCCTGTTGCGGTCCGGCGGGTTCGTGGTGGTGGGGGTGTGGGTCGGATGGTTCTGGTTGAGCTGAGTGGTGGAGGAGATCATGACCGCTGAGCATGCCGAGTGGGGCGACGAGCCGCTGATCCCGATGCCGCCCTTGAAGATCCGGGCGCTTCGGGAGGCGGTGGCCGTGTTGAGCCCGACCTGTCTGCCGGAGTCCCAGCAGGAGGAGGACGAGGCTCTGGATTGGGTTGCCGAGAACCTCCAGCCGAACGCGATACGGCTGTTCCTGCGTAAATGGGCCGTGTTCGTGGCGATCGAGCGCCGGCCCGTTCTCGCGGGGCGTCTGCGGGAGCTGGAACGTGTCGTGGCGCGGTTGCACGATCCTCAGGAGGTTCGGGACGTGGGTACCGAGATTGCTCGACTGCGCGCCGAGGCGCACCGCGAGATCGCCGCCCGCAGCTTGACCAGCGCCCCGTAGCCGATTCAACGATGTTGCGTCGAACGCACCATGAGCGTGGACCTGCCGGGACCCCGCGCGGCCCAAGGTCGGGGTGCGCACGGCTCGGGCGACGGCACCGGTCGATCACGGGCCGCACAGCGCAGCGGCCAGCACCGCCTCCACGGCCCGGCGTTGGGCGTCGTCAGGCTTCAGGCCCAGCGGGTTGTAGGACACGGCGACGCTGCGGCGTCCGTCCTCGGTGGTCCAGAGTTCGGTCATGAATCCGGGTGCGCCGCCGGGGTGGCCCCACACCGACTTTCCGCAGGGCAGAACTTCCGATTCCAGGCCGAGGCCGTATCGGTACGGCGCGCCCGTGTCGATCGTGTCGGTCATCTCGCGCAGTTGCGCGGGCCGGAGCAGGCGGCCCGTCGCCAGGGCGCGGATGAATCGGGTCAAGTCCCGGCCGGTGGAGAGGATTTCGCCGGACGCGCCGGCCTGGGAGGCGTTGAACTCGGTGACGTCGATCGGCTGCGGCACGAGTTCCGCGTACGCGTGGGCGTGCGGTCCCGGGATCGTGGCGGACGTGCCGGGGAAGGTCGTGTGTGTCATGCCGAGCGGCCGCAGCACGCGCGCGGTGACCTCGTCCGCGTAGGTACGACCGGTGACCTTCTCGATCAGCATCCCCGCGAGGATGTAGTCGGTGTTCGAGTAGCGGTAGCCGGTGCCCGGCTCGAAGTACGGCGGCTGCCGGACACCGGCGGCGACCTTGTCCTTTGCCGTCCAGGTCTGCCAACGGCCGCGCAGATACCAGTTCTCGCTGCCGATATCGAGTGCGTACACGTAGTCGTGGATGCCCGCCTGATGTCGGAGGATCTGCCGTACGGTGATCCCGGCACCGCCCGGCACCACGCCCGGCAGGTGGTGCTCGATCGGGGTGTCCAAGCCGATCCGGCCCTCGTCGACGAGTTGCAGGACCACGGTCGCGATGAACGTCTTGGTGGTGCTGCCGATGCGGAAGGTCGCGTGGGGGCGCATCGGCGTGTTGCCGACGTGGTCCGCGATTCCGGCGGCGAGCGCGCGGTGTGCCCCGTCGCTGTCGACGCGCACGAGGGCAGCGGTGGCACCGGCGCCGACGACGGCGTCCAGGGCGTGGCGGAGTTTGTCTCCGCCTCGGGTCGGCGACCCCGCTGCAGGAACGGCTCCCGTCGCGGGCGGGATGGATAAGGCCGCGACGAGTCCCCAGCCGGTGATCAGGGCGCCGATGCGCCTCTTCGTTCCACTTCTCATGTCCGTCCTGCCTCTCTGTGCTCCTTCGGTACGGAGCGGTCGGCCGTGACGACCCGGCGGGTCGTCTCCGGCGATCTTGCGAATCCGGCGACGACATGACGACGCTGCCTCAGCCGTCGCCGATCGCCGTCAGGATGTTCATCCGGGATGCGCGGCGGGCCGGGAGTGTCGCTGCCGCGACTCCCACCGCGGCGGCGCCGATCGCGACCGCGACGATCGTGACCCAGGGGATCGCGAGCACGGTCATGGCCGCGGTGGCGCGCTGGTTCGCGATGCCCCAACCGACGCCCAAGAGCAGGCCGAGGAGCGTGCCGTAACCGGCGATGACGAGGGATTCGAGTCGGATCAGTCGGCGGATCTGGACTCGGGACGCGCCGACCGCGCGTAGTAGGCCGATCTCGCGGGTGCGCTCCAGGAGCGACAGCGCGAGCGTGTTGAGCACGCCGAGCCCCGCGAGGAGGATCGCGAGGGCGGTCATCGAGTACACCGCGGTCAGCAGGGCGCCGACCCGGTCGCGGGCCGCCGCCCGGAAGCCCGAGCGGTCCAGGCAGGTCAGTTGCGGATGGTCGACCAGCGCGGCCCGGAGCTCCCGGCCCAAGGCCGCCCGGTCCGCGCCGGACGCGGCCGTCGCGAAGACCGTGGTCGCGCGGGCCCCGGGAGCGACCCGGTCCAACGTGGCGTTGCCGACCATGGGGGCGCCCCGCACCCGGCCGATGCTGCCGCCCGGCGGTTCCACGACCTGGATCGCGCCCACCGTCAGCGGGACTTCGGGCCCGCCCTCGGCGCGCAGCCGTACCGTGTCGCCCACGCGTACGCGGTGCCGCGCGGCGTAGTCGTCGCCGACGACGATCTTCCCGTGGGTGAGCGCGTCCCCCACCGAGCCGGAGCTGTATTGTTCCTTGAGCATGACCGGGAAGTCCGGGTCCTCGCCGTACAACGTGGCCGCCGGTTCCCACGCGTCACCCGCGCCGATCGAGACCCGCACGGTGCTCTGACGTTCGTTCACGACCTCGCGCACGCCGCGCACGCCCCGTACCGCGCCGGCGACGCCGTCGCCGAATCCCGTGTCGCCCGCGTTGCCGGCGAGGTCCTTGCCGTCGCCGGCGATCACGAAGTCGGCGCCGAGCATCCGGTCGGCCAACACGGATTGCGAGGCCACCATCGACGCGCCGATCACCGACATCGCGCACACCACGGCCACGCCGATCATGAGCGCGGCGGCGGTCGATCCCGTGCGGCGCGGATCACGCACCGCGTTGCGCGCGGCGAGCCGACCCATCGAGCCGCACCTCGCCGGGAAGACGCTCGTGAGCACGGGCAACAACCGACGGACCAGGACCGGCCCCAGTACGACGAACGCCCCCGACGAACAGACGAGCGTCGGGATCAACGCCTGCATGCCGCCCGCGAAGGCCCCCACCCCGGCCGGCACGAGGAGCGCCGTGCCCGACAGCACGCGCCGCCACGACGATCGGACCGGCTCCCGAGGCGCCTCGCGCAACGCGGCCATCGGCGCGACCCGCCCGGCCTTGCGGGCCGGCGCGTAGGCCGCCGCGACCGTGACCGGCGTACCGACGAGGTACGCGACGATCGGCGTCGCGGGGGCCACGACCAGCGTGTCCCCGCCGAGCGAACGCCCGCCCAGGGAACCCGCGATCGACCCGAAGTCGAAGCCGCGCCCGAGCACGAACGCGACGCCGTAGCCGAGCGCGAGACCCACCGTCGACCCCACCACGCCGAGCAGCGCGGCCTCGACCAGGACCCCACGCTTGACCTGCCCGCGACTCGCCCCGAGGGCCCGGAGCAGGCCGAGTTCGCGCGTGCGGCGCGCGGTGAGCATCGTGAACGTGTTGACGATCAGGAAGACGCCGACGATCAGCGCGATCCCCGCGAAGCCGAGCAGTATCGCCCGCAGGGTCGCGAGTGTCCCGTCGGCGTCCGCGTCCTGCTCGGCACGGGTGCGCACGTCGATCGAGGGGACATCGGCGAGCGCGGCGGCCACGCGGTCTCGCAACGCCTCCGCGGTGACGCCCGGAGCGGCGTCGACCGAAACCGCGGTGACGACGTCGGGCGCCCCGATCAGGCGGGCGGCGGCGGGCTCGGGATCCACGTAGGCGAACACTGTGCCCGGGATGTCGACCGGCAGCGCGACCATGCCGACCACGGTCGCCGAGATCGTGCCGGGTGCGGCCGCCACCCGCACCGGATCGCCGAGCCGCACCCCGGCGGCGTCGGCGCAGGCCCGGTCCAGGACCACGTCGCCGGGGCCGGCCGGCGCGCGCCCCGCGACCACGGAGACCGCCGCGGACCTCGGGAAGCCCGCGACCGTGAAGCGGTCGCCGAGCCGGTGCCCCGCCCGGTCCACGACGACGGCGTCGTGAACGCTCACGGTCGGGTACGTGTCCGCGACGCCGGCGACGCGCCGGACGCGGTCGACGAGCGCGAACGGCAGGGTCGGCACGCGGAGGGGACCGCCGTCGTCGGCGGCGACGGGCGACACCGTGACGTCGGCGGCCGTCGAGCGCGCCCCGGCGGCATCGGCCGCGCCGATCGTGTCGGTCAGGATCAGGGTCGCCGCGACGAACGCCACGGGCAGCGCGACCGCGAGCAGCGACGTTAACAGCCGCAGCCGTTGCGCGAGGAATCCCCGCAGAGTCAGCCTGAGCATCGCTTCGGCTCCTCACACGACCGAGCGACAACGGCTGCTCCACCGGGCGAGTTCTCGTACGGGCGGGCCGCCGCTTGGCGGGGACGCCGGAAGTCCCCCATGGAGACCCGGGGTTCCCGGTCGGGCTCACCCTCGGCGTTGCCGTGCGGCAGGCGACGCACACGGCCCGGCCCCGGAACCGGTCGAATGCCGCAGTGCCCGGGGGACCGAAGCGACACCCGAAGGTCGCCGGGATTCCCCTGCCCCGCGTCCCACCCGTGTCGTGCGCGCGAGCATCGAGCCCACCGACTCCCCACAGGGTCCGTCGAGCCCCCAGCGGCGTCGAAATGGACCAACCCGGCCGCCACGACACCGGACAAGGCCGCGTCACGGACGCCCCCGCAGCGCGCCGCCCACTCGGCCGTCTCCTCCGCCACAGGAGCACCCACCTCCCGTCCCATCGACAGGCCGTTGCGTCGGGCCTCGCCGGCGCACCGAATGAAGTGGCGCCGTGTTCGCGTTCGTTTCATGGCTCCACGCTCGTCGTTTCGGGCGCGACGGGCGTCGGCCCACGGGCGTGTTCGTGCCGTCCGTGGCCTGTCGCACCGGGCGCGGTGCGCACGTCCGCCCGGTACGTCCCCTGTCGACACTCCGACCTACGCCCACGAGCGGACGCAGTGTCCACGCAACCGGGTTAGGTTCCGGGTGTGTGCGAAACCTCAACCGGCGTCCTCGATCGCCGTCTTCCGCTGAGCCGGCGGCTGCGGCCGCGGCACTGGATCGCGATCGACTGCGCGGTCGCGCTGCCGGTCGCCGGCTTCGACACACCCGGCCTCCAGCAGATGCGCGACGTGTCCATGCCGGTGTGGGCGGGTACGCTGTTCCTCGTCGCGACCGCGCTCGCGATCGCCGTGCGGCGGCCCTTCCCGTGGGTGGCCCTCGTGCTCGCGACGGGCGGCGCGCTCGTGTTGATGGCGTACGCGTTTCCCAAGTCGCCGCTGCTCGGGCTGGCCCTCGTGGTATTTCTCGTCGGCCGGGCCGCGGCGGATCGGGCAGTGGTCGGCGCGGTCGCGGCCGTTCTGGGCGCAATCGGGCTGGCCGCCGCGTGCGCGGTGTCGCCGATGTCGCTGTCCGTGCTGCGTTCCGACGTATTCGCGCGGCTCGTCCCGATCGCGATCGCCCTCGTGGCGGCGTGCGTGGCCGGCGTGGCCACGCGCAAGCGACAGGCGTACGAGGCGGGGCTGCGAGAGCAGATCGAGCGGGCCGCCGAGGCGCGGGTGGAACAGGCCCGGCGCACGGTCGTCGAGGAACGCCTGCGCATCGCCCGCGAGATGCACGACATCGTCGCGCACAGCATGAGCCTGATCGCGGTACAAGCCGAACTGGGCGGGTACATCGCCGCCGCGCGCCCCGAGGAGGCGCGGCCCACGCTCGCGTCGATCGCGGACACGAGCCGGTCGGCGATGGTCGAACTACGCCACCTCCTGGGCGTCCTGCGCGCTCCCGACGGCGACGGGCCCCCGGTCCCGGCGGACCTGCGCCCGTCGGCGGGCCTGGCCGACCTCGACGAGTTGATCGCGACGACGGCCCGGGCGGGCGTACACGTCGACCTGGTCGTGGTCGGTCGGGCCCGCGCACTGTCCCCCGGCCTCGACCTGTCGGCGTACCGGATCGTTCAGGAGGCCCTGACCAATGTCGTCAAGCACGCCGAAACAAATCGTGCCAAGGTCGTACTGACCTTCGGTGAAAGGGAGTTGACCATCGACACGAGCGACGAGGGCCGAGGCCGCGCCCCGTCCCGGGACCACGCGGGACACGGTGTCGCCGGGATGCGCGAGCGCGTCGAACTGTGCGGCGGCGTACTCGACGCGGCGCCGAGGCCGGATCGCGGTTTCCGGGTCCTGGCCCGCCTCCCGTTCGAGCCCCTTCGCGTCGGCCACGACGCGTTCGCGTATCGGACCATCACGTGACCGCCAATCCGGGCGGCGCCGACGTGCGCGTGGTCGTCGCCGAGGATCAGGCGCTGCTGCGCACCACGCTGCGCGCGTTCGTCGACGTGGCACCCGGAACGGTGTGCGTCGGCGAGGCCGCGAACGGCGCGGACGCGGTGCGGGTGTGTACGACGGAGCGGCCCGACGTCGTGCTGATGGACATCCGGATGCCGGTCGTCGACGGCATCGAGGCCACCCGGCGGATCACCGCGGACCCGGCCGGCGCCGCGGTGCGCGTGCTGATCCTGACGACCTTCGACCTCGACGAGTACGTGTACGCGGCCCTGCGAGCCGGCGCGAGCGGCTTCCTGCTCAAGGACACGCCGGCCCCCGACCTGCTCGCGGCGATCCGTGTCGTGGCGGCGGGCGACGCGCTCCTCGCCCCGAGCGTCACGCGCCGCCTGGTCGCCGAGTTCGCCCGCCGCCCCGAACCGGCGGCCGGCCCCGTCCGCACGCTTTTGGGCGTGACCACGCGCGAAAGCGAGGTGCTCGCACTCGTCGCGCGCGGCCTGTCCAACGACGAGATCGCGGACCACCTGTGCCTCAGCCCCGCGACGGCGCGCACCCACGTGAGCCGCCTGCTGTCGAAGACCGGCGCGCGCGACCGCGCCCAGCTGGTGATCCTCGCGTACGAGACGGGCCTGGTACATCCCCGCACGGACGCCGACCGGACTCCGCCCGGGAACCACCCACCGCCCCGAGCCGGGTAGCATCGCCGAACACCCCTACGAGTGCCGGAACACCGGCTCGGACACCTCGGCCAGGCGTCGCTTGGACGCCGTCCGGTGCGGAAGTTCCGTGCCCGCGTTCCCGCCACGGCGTCGGGACCGGGGCAGGCGGCGGGTTCCGGCCGCGGGCGGACGGCAAGACGGACGTGGTCCCCCGTTTCCCGCCGCCGCCCGGTCTGTGGCGGCTCGACGACCTCGGTGTGCGCCGCCGATGCAGGTTCCCCGACGACCGCGTGTGATACGGATCCCCTCGGGTCGTAGCGCTGCCGAATGGTCCCGGCCCGGCCCGGGCGGGTGGTCTTGGCCTTTCAGCCTGCGGTGGGGAACCCCCGGCGGGTCCGGCCGTCGATGGCGGAAGGGGCTCTTCCCGCCGTGGGGCGCGATCATCGCGTTTCGGCCCCGGTTCACCCGGACGACCCCCGGGTCGGACTCACCGCCGACGTCCTCCACGGCCTCGACCTGTACGGCCACCGTCGGGGGTCCGAGGGTGGTGGGGTGTCCGGGTTCGCCGTGGGCATCACGAATCCGATCGGGACACGTCGGTCGAGAAGACGGCACGGCGGCGGACGCGTCGTCGGGCCGGCTCACCGGTCCCGGACCTTATGCCCCAGCGGTCCACTCGGCGTACCCGCCGGGGCGAGGGGCGCGACGTGCTCGGGAGAGCGGACGGCCCCGGCCCCGGACCGCGTGCGTCAGCGCGTGAACTTCACGCTCCGGAACTCGGAGTAGTCCGTACCGGTCCCCGGGGCGACGGTCTGAACCACCTCTCCGGGAGTACGGGTCGCGCGGATGCCGCCCCCGCCTGGTCGACGCGGGTTCGCCGCCGACCCTCAGTGCTTCCATGCCTCGACGACGTCGTCCGGTCCCCAGAGCACACCGATCGGTTCGGTGGGCACGTCGGACGCGAGACCGGACAGGGTGACCACGGCCAGGGCGGTACTGCCGACCGTGAAGCCGGGGACCTGGGGAGCGGCCGTGGCGAGGTCGGCCATGTCGTGGCGATCGAACGGCCCGGCCAGCCATTTGACCGACCCGACCAGGCGGACGTGCCGGGCCACCGGCGCGCGGTCCACGCCCACCAGGTCGACCTCGGGGTCGAAACGTCGGTTCCACCAACCGCCGACGGCCTCGATGTCGTCCCAGGGCAACGCGCCCTCCCCGGCGGCGAGTTCGAGCGCTTCGCGTACCAGCGGTTCCACGGCGCGACCGCGCCACGCGGCCCAGCGCCGCTCGACGAGCCGGTAGGCCGCCTCGGGCCGGCCCCGCCGCACCTGTTCCTGCGCTCCGCGCAACACCGCGAGGTACAGGCGCAGATTACTGTCCTGGACCCGGTACAGAGCGGGCTTGCCCGGCGTGGTGGACACCGGTTCGTCCATGGCCAGGACCCGCTTCTCCTCGACCAACCTGCGCAACAGGGGCGACAGCGACCCGGAAGGGATCGCGCCACCGCGGCCGCCGGCCGTCGCGGCGATGTTCGCGTGTGTGCGGTCGCCGCCGCCCACCGCCTCCAACACCCGCCGTGCCTGGTCCGGGGCGGGGAACTCGGCCGACAGGGACGACTCCGGCACGCCGAACACCGGCGACGCCGGATCCGCGCACTCGTCCCGGAGAAACGAGAGCGCGGGGGTGCCGTGAGGCCAAGCACGCAGGATGCCCGGCAGGCCGCCACAGACCAGGTGCGCGTCGATGGCGTCGGCGGCCCCCAACCCGAGCGCGTCCGCGGTCTCGGCGGGATCGAGCGGGCCGAGCACGAGATTGTCCGCACGGCCGTAGAACGGCCGGTCGTACGCGGTCAGCCGCTCCATCATGTGCAGGTCGCTGCCCAGGAGCAGCAGAAGGACCGGGCGCTTGGACAACAACCGGTCCCACGCGGTCTGCAACGCCCCGTCGAAGAGCCCGTCCTGCTCGGCCAGCCAGGGCAACTCGTCGATCACCACGACGACGGGCCGATCCGGCAGGACCGCGGCCAGGGCCCGGAAGGCGTCGGGCCACTTGCCCGCGCCGCCCGAGGGCACCAACTCGGGGTCCGCGGGCAGCGACGACTCCGCCAACTCGGTCAGGAAGTCCGACACCGCCTCGACCGGCGAAGCCCCCTTGGTCGCGGTGAAGAACACGTACGGCACCGCGGCCGCGTCGCAGAACTCCTGCACCAACCGGGACTTGCCGACCTGCCTGCGACCCCGCAGCGCGAGCGCAGCCCCGACACCGGAGGCGGCCACACGTTCGAGGCGCTTGGTCAACAGCGCCAGCTCCAGCCGCCTACCGACAAAGGACATACGGCTCTCCCATCATCCGGAGCGAGTATCGACGTGGAACTCTATGTAGACCTGATCTATGTAGAAACAGTCTACGCTGCTCGTCGCCCGAACCCACGCTTCGAAACAAAACTCAGCCAGGGGCCTGGACCCTGTCACCGCCGGCGCAATACGCGAATCGGGGAACGTCACCGCGTCCCGCCCGGCCACCCGCCGCCACAAGAAGTCATCCCCTGCGTCCCCGCCGGCGACCGCGTGCAGTCGCCGCGGCCAGATCTCCTCCCGTTCCCAGGCCGGCGCCGACTCCCACCACCGGCACACCACCGCCCACGCGACGCCGAACACCTCCCCGGGATCCACCCCACTCCGCGCCGCCCGCCGCGTCATGCCCGCCCACCGCCGCTGCGCCCGGACCACTTCCGGCACTTCGTGCAACGCGAGGTGTTCCGGCACTCCGTCGGCGTCCGCGTCCGGGCCCCACCGCGCGTGTCGCTCGCACGCCCGCTTCCACCGTGCCGCGTACCACCCGTACCGGCATCCCGGTGCGCCGTGCCGTACACAGGCGACATCCGAACGCCACCGGCCCCACCACGGCCCCACCACGGCGCCACCCGCCCGCCACACCCCCCGGGGCATCCCCGCCGTGTCCCACCCGGCGACCTCCTCCTCCCGGCCCCGGGACGGCAACGCCCGCGCGAGCACCCCCTCCTCGACCCTGCACAGCTCCACCAACACTTGCCGCCCCGCCGCGTCGAGGACCATTTCCGCGTCCGCCCGTCGCGCCCCGCTCTCGTGCCGGGGGCGATGGTCGCCCCATCGCCGACGACCCGTCAGGGCGTCGGCGCCGGCCCGTAGCACCCGGCGACCCGACCCACGAACGACCACGTCGTCTCACCGCTCAACGAGTCGACCCGAAACACCCCCACCGGTACCAAAGCGCACCCCCGACCCACCACGAACCCTCACACCCACCGCACACGAAGCCCCCGGACCGACACGGCCCCACCGGCGCATGCCGAGTCCCCGTCGGCAGCGTTTCCGCTCGACCGACAGCGAACCACGCCGGGCGCGTCCGCTGTCGACCGTTCGGCCCGGCCGCTCGACAGCGAGCCATCCGCATCCCGACCACGCCGGCGCCGGCCGCGTCGAGCGCCGGCCCGATTCCTTGTGCACGAGTCCGGGACGCCGCTCGTGTCGTTCGCGGTCGTCGTTGCGCAGTCGTCCGGCCCCGTGTCGGCCCGGCCCCGTGTCGGCCCGGCCCCGACGGCGTCGTCCGCTGCGGGAGTATCGGGATTTAGAGTCCTTGATACTCCCTCCGCTGCGCCGTGTGTGGTCGCGGTGGCAGGCCCTGTCGTCCTGGTCTGTGTCGGTTCGGGCCGTGTTCGGGTGTGGTGGTGTGGTGGTGTGTTGTCTGGTTTCTGCGGTGGGGTTTCTGTGTGGTTTTCCTTACGACATTCGATGGGGAGGGTCCGGGTTCGTCGGCGTGCGTCGCGGAGTGCCGTCCTGCGGCGTTGTTCGTGGGCTCGGCCGCGGGCCGTGGCGGAATCGGGCGTGAGGGCCGCAGGGGGCGTCCGGCGCTTCCTGTCGGGGCGTCCTGGTGGTCCGAGGCGGGCTCGCGACGACGGTGGAGGGTGTTCGCTGCGCCCTGGAGGTCGGTGCCGGTTCATTGCGGCGTGGCGACGTGGGGGCCGTGGGGGCTGTGGAGTTGCGTATGTCCGCGGAGCGGCGGGCGGTGTTCGGATCGGGCGATGGACGCGTTCGGCGGACGACCCCTACGGCAACGGCTCCTCCCGATCGGTTCCGACGACCCGACCGCCGCGACGCTACCGTCGGTGGTTGCTTCATCGTCTACTACGTGGCCGGCCGGGCCTTGGGCCGTCACCGTGGTCGAGCTGCGGGAACCTCCGCGGTAGCCGACCGCGTGTGGGCCTGATCGGTGTCGGCGTCGACTGCGGGCGGACGCGCTGCGAGGGATGAAGGGGATGATTGTCCCTTTTACGTCCGGATGCCTGACGGAATTTTCCTTAAGGGGGCGTCTGAGAAGGGTCCTTCAGGTACGTGTTCCTGCTGCGGCCTGATGGGGCAGACGCATGACGGTGGCGACCGAGCGGGCCCGATCGTGGTGACGCCGCTGCGCCTTCGTGTCCCGCCGGCTCTGCCGCCACCTTCGCGCACCTTGTTGCGGGTGGTCCGGCGGCCCTGCCCCCACTCCCGGCCCTGCGGCCCCGGGCGCTCCGCGGCCATCCACGCCGGCCCCGGAGCGCCGCCGAGCCGCCGCCGTTGCCGTGAGCACCGAGCCGGGGGCAACTCGCCTGCCGGGTGCACCGGTTCGATGACGCGGCGCCCGGTGGTCCGCTGTCGCCCTCGGCTCTCGAAGTCTTTCCAGGCAATGTTGCCGAGTACGTTGACGTGCGTCACCGGGTGCTCTCCAATCGACTCGACATCCTGCGGGCGGACATGCTGGAAAGTGGGAGCACACAGTGGGCGTCCTGAGCACGATCGGTGTGATCTGCCTCCCGGTGCTCGCCGCGTGGTCCCTGCTGCGGATGCTGCTGCCGATATGGCGAGGTGGCAAACCTCGGATCCGGGATGTCGCCGGGGCGGGCCTTTGGCTGGGCGGGACGCTGACCGTGGGCTCCGGGGAGGGCTACGGCTGGCTGCTGATTGTCGGCTGGGGTCTGCTCGCCGTCTTCCCGCTGTTCGGGATCGGGTTGGGGATCTCCGCCGCCGCGAGTGCGCTCAACGGAAAAGGCGCGTCCGTCGTCGACCCTGCGCGACTGATGCTGCGGATCGCGACGGCCGCCCGACCGGACACGGCCCAGAGCATTCTCTTGGGCGTGGCACGGAACGGCACGGTCATCCTGGGCGGAATGCCCGCGGATCCCGACGGCCTCGCGCTGCCCCCGCGGGTCAGGCTCGCGCACGAATGCCCGTTCTGTTTCGTCGAGGAGATACTGGTCGAACTGGTGCAGGACACGGCCCCTCACATCGCCGAGTACCGAAACGACGTGGCACACGGGAGGAACCGGGTGTTCATCCTGGGGCGCCTGGACGGCGATCCCCGCCTCCGCGCGGAGATCAATACCCTCGCCGGCGAGGAGAAACCGCACGCTGTCGACTGCCCCGTGCACGGTCCCGCCTGAGGACCGGCGCACGAGCGGGACGCCGGCACCGGAGGTGTTCACGACCCGCGGGACATCGCGGCGGACGGTGCCTGCGGTGTCCGACTCCGGTCGTGGTTCGGTTCCCGACTCGGCGCTGATGGCGATGCGTTGGCGAGGGGCCCGACACGGGCGCGAAGCCGAAGTTTTGCGTGAGGTTTTTTTCGCGTGAGGTAAGTGGTGAGGAACCGCGCGCGGATGGTTCCCGGAGGGACGGGGGACGCTTTCGACCGAGGGCGACGCTGCGCCTGGACGAGGCTGCGTGTTGAGGGCACCGGAGGCGCCGGTGCGGCTCGTGCAACGGCCTGGTGGGTCCTGTGTGGTTGTCCGGTGGATTCTCATCGGACTGTCCATGGGGTGCGTGGGTGCGAAATCGGGATCTGCCTTTGTCCGTGGGGGAGTTGGTGATCTCGTCGCGGTCGGGTGGGTGGGACGACGCCCTGGGATGGGATCGGCCGGCCATACGGTGAGAATGCCCTGCCCGGCGTGACGGGACGCACCAGGTGTCGCCGCTCGGGTTTTGTGGGTGGTGTCGGGTGTGGTGGCCTGCGGGTTCGCATGGTTGATTGACGCGGACCGCGGGGCTTCGTGGTCGGTCTTTGTGCGTGCCGGGGCCGGCCGGCCTGCGCCCGGGTGTCGTGTCGTCCTGCGGTTTCCCGCCGGGGTGTGTTGCGGTTCCAGGTGGGCTGCTCTGTTTCATCGGGTGGTGTTCGGATCCGGTGATCCGCCCGGGCGGCGACCCTCCCGTGGAGGCGTTCGCGGGCGAGGCCCCGAGGCCGCCCGGGCGCCGGCGTGTTCGCCAAGCGCCCCGACCTGGCGCTACCACCTGGGAGACCGACCACGTCCAGGCACCCCGCGTGTGACCGTCGACGGCGACCTCGTCCACCCGTACATCACGTGGTTCGTCGACTGCGCGACCAAAGCGATCACCGACGTCGCCGTCACCCCCCGGCCACCCAGCGGGCCTCGGTCCTGGCCGCACTGCGTTCCGCGATCGTGCGCACCCACCCCTACGGCCCCATCGGAGGCCTGCCCGAACACGTGCGCTTCGACCGCGGCAGAGACTTCCTCTCCCACACCGTGACCACCGCGCTCATCGCCCTGGACGCGGACATCACCGTGCTCCCGCCCTACAGCCCACATCTGAAGGGCAGCATCGAGAGAACCTCAACCGCTGTGTCGAGCGGATGCTGTTCGCCGCCTTACCCAGCCTGGGGAGCCGGCTTGGGCCTCCCGGCTTGTCGGGTGAGTCGGTACTCGTCGGCTTCACGGATGAGTTCCCGAGAGCGGATCCGGTGCAACTCGCTGTGCATGCCGCTCCCTCCTACTGCTGCAGCTCCATGACGTCGGCGACCACGCAGCTGATGTTGTCGGGACCGCCGGAGCCGTTGGCGAGGACGACGAGTTCGCGGACGGCCTGCTCGGGATCCCCGACTTCCGAGAGCACCCGTCGGATTTCCTCGGTCGGCACGACGGTCGACAGGCCATCGGAGCAGAGCAGGTAACGGTCCCCCTGCCGGGCGTCGTGAAGGCGCATATCGGGGGTGGCATCGGCTCCTTGGCCAAGGGCTCGTACCAGTAGGGACCGCTGGGGGTGGGAGGCGGCTTCTTCCGCACCGAGGCGTCCTTCGTCGACCATCGACTGCACCATGGTGTGGTCGTGGGTGATCTGGAACAGCTCTCCGTCGCGTAGGAGGTAGACGCGGGAGTCGCCAATGTGGACGAGGGCCAGCTGTGATCCGGTCCAGAGCATCGCGGTGAGTGTCGTGCCCGCCTCTTCGGGTGAGGAGCCGACCCCGACGATGCCGTTGACGGCCTGTTTGGCCTGTTCGATGGCGTCTTCGAGGGCGTTGAGGAGGTTGCCCCCCGGGATGCTGTCGGTTTCGAGGTGCTTGAGCGCGTCGACGGCGGTCGCGCTCGCGGGAGTTCCTGCGCTGCCGTAGCCGTCGGCGACGGCGAGCAGGCGGGATCCGGCGTAGGCGGTGTCCTGGTTGCTCTCGCGGACATGGCCCGTGTCGGAAAGAGCCGCGTAGCGGATCCCGAGGGGCTTGGCGGTCGGGGACATGGCAAGGTCCTTCCAAGACAGATGGTCGATGAGGAAGGTGGCCAGATCCCGCCGCGCGGCGGTGCCGGCTTCGACCTGGGCCCAGAACGCGCGGATCTCCTGGGCGCCCGGGCCTGCCTCCAGCGTGCAGACGTGCTGGATGCGGGCGAGGGGCATCCCCAGGCGCCGGAGCCAGGCGACCAGCCGGGCCTGATCCAGTTGTTCCGGTGCGTAGAGGCGGTAGCCGGTCACCGGGTCGACGCGAGCGGGGGCCAGCAATCCGAGCTCGTCGTAAAGACGCAGCGCCTTCGGTGACAGCCGGGACGCCTTCGCAAACGCCCCGATGGTCAGCAACCCCATGCCCGCTCTCCTCCTCATGCCGAGCACATCGCCCGGCCCCACCGATGCTCTGGCCTCCCCCAAGGTGAAGGTCAACCCCCCGACCCGCGCCGCCCGCCGCGCCACACCGGCCCACCGCCGCTGCGCCCGGACCACCTCCGGTACTTCGTGCAACGCGAGGTGTTCCGGCACGCCGTCGGCGTTCGCGTCCGAATTCCACCGCGCGTGCCGCTCGCACACCCGCTCCCACCGTGCCGCGTAGCGAACCACCCGTACCGACATCCCGGTACGCCGTGCCGTACACAGGCGACATCCGAACGCCGCCGGCCCCACCAAGGCGCCGCCCACCCGCTACATCCCCTGCGGCATCCCCGCCGTGTCCCACCCGGCGACCTCGCCCTCTTCCCAGCCCCAGGACGGCAACGCCCGCGCGAGCACCTCCTCCTCGACGCCGCACAACTGCGACAACGTCCGCCGCCCTGCCGCGTCGAGGGTCATCTCCGCGTCCGCCCGTCGCGTCCCGCTCTCGTGCCGGGGGCGGTGGTCGCCCCATCGCCGACGACCCGTCAGGGCGTCGGCGCCGGCCCGTAGCACCCGGCGACCCGGCCCACAAACGACCACGTTGTCTCACCCCTCAACGGGGCAACCCGGAACACCCCCACCGGTACCAAAGCCCCCACCTCACTGTGAACCTCACACCCACCGCCGACGAAGCCCTCGGACCGACACCTGCCTCACCGGCGCATGCCGAGCTGCCGTCGGCAGCGGTTTCCGCTCGCCCGACAGCGAACCACGCCGGGTGCGTCGGTTGTCGATCGTTCGACCCGGCCGCACCCCGACGGCCCGGTCATCCGCTTCCCGAGCACGCCGGCGCCGGCCGCGTCGGGCGCCGGGCCCGATTCCTCCGGCACGAGCCTGGGGCGCCGGCCGTGTCGTTCGCGGTCGTCGTTGGGCAGTCGTCCGGCCCGTGTCGGCCCGGCCCGGACGTTGTCGTCCGCTGCGCCGTGTGTGGTCGCGGTGGCAGGCCATGTCGTCCTGGTCTCTGCCGGTTCGGGTCGTGTGGTGGTGTGGTGGTTTGTTGTCTGGTTTCTGGGGTGGGGTTTCTGTGTGGTTTTCCTTACGACATGCGGTGGGAGGGTGTGGGTTCGTCGGCGTCGCGGCGTGCCGTCCTGCGGCGTTGTTCGGGCTCGGTCGCGGGCCGTGGCGGAATCGGAGCGTGAGGGCCGCAGGGGGCATCGGGCGGCTTCCTGTCGGGGCGTCCAGGTGGTCCGAGGCGGGGCTCGCGACACGGTGGAGGGCCTGTTCGCTGCGCCTGGAGGTCGGTGCCGGTTCGTTTGGTGTGGGGGAGTGGGGCCGTAGGGGCTGTGGAGTTGCGGTTGGGTGTCGTGGTGGCCGTGTGAGGATGTCGTGGGTCGGTAATGACGGGTGTGCCTGGTCGCGGCCGTGCAGGGCGCCGTTCGTGTCGTTTGGATGGTTTCCGGTGTCGTGGAGACGACGTCCTGCAGGGCAGCGTCCCACAACCTCCCATGCGTGCCCGGGAGTTGGCCGTGCCCGGTCCGTCGTGTGGGTTGGGGCGCTGTGCCGAGTGGAGGTGGTTGCTCTGCGGTGTCCCGATTCCTGCCCGGATTTTCCTTACAACTTTCGGGCTTTTCGATCGGGGCCGCCTGGGGTTGTCGTGCGGTGCAGGGCCTTCGTGGCGGAGATCGGGCATCGAGGGCCGGAGGGGCCGTCCAGGGGGGCTTGTCGGGGGTTCCCGGTGGTTTCCTGGGCGGGCTCTGATGGCCGTGGAGGGCCGGTGCGATGTATCCGAGGGGTGGGTGCCGGCTCGGCCCGGCGGGCGCGATGGTGGGGCCGCGGAGCGGACCGTCCGGTGCAGGCGGGTCCGTGGATTTTCCCGGATCGTACCCGGAGCAGATTTTGATGCATGGTCGTGTCCGTGCTGTGGTGCCCCGCCTATAATTGGAAGTGGCCGGCCGGTGGTGAAGTCGCCTGTTTCCAATGATGGTTGGCGATGACGGTTCCAAGTCCTGTGGTGTTGTGGAATGTTGGTTTGCTCCACGAGCCGGCGTCCCGGTCCGCCGACCCCGGGTGATACAGACCCGGATGCGAACCCCCGTTGCTGCCAGCGCAGTTCCCGAGCAATGTGGTCGGGAGTCGAACACGCCCGGCGAG
>NZ_KB889730.1 GCF_000372745.1 Embleya scabrispora DSM 41855
ACTTTTGGCACGCTGTTGAGTTCTCAAGGAACGGACGCTTCCTTTGGTGCGGAGTCAACCGCGCCCTCCGGGCGTTTAACGTTCAGGTGTTTCGTTGTGTTTCTTTTGTTTCGCTTTCGCGTCTCCAGCNTAGCACACCGTTTCGGCGGCTTCGCTTTCCTCGCTTTCGGCTTCCACCGCGTTTCCGCGTTTTCCGCCTTCCGGACTCTAGCAGATCCTGCGACCCGCTTTTCGTCCGTTGCTTTCCGCCTTCGAAACTCTCGTTTCCTTGGCTTCCGGCTCTTCGAGCTTAGCAGGTTTTTCGACCCGCTTCGCTCACCGCTTCGGCTTCGGAAATTTGTTCTTCCCGCTGCTTTCTGCGACGCCCCGAACATTAGCGGATCGCATTTCCCACCGTCTAATCGGCAGCAATGTGCGTTCCGGCAATCTGCGGGGACACCCGACACGGAACGACGCGTGTGATGCGCATGCGCATCACACCCGGTTCAAGTGATCGGAATGGCCGCCCCGGGACCAGCCAGCGCGGGCGCCTAGGCTCGCGTCTGTCTCAGGTCTCCCTGTCGGGCAACTTGGAGGACCCTACCGGGGGTCGGGGCCGACTGCAAACCGGCACGAGGTGGCTCCGTTTCGGGTGTTCGAACCCGAGCAGACTCCCGGCATGGTGACCTCTACTGCACGACGAGTGAACCCGATCGCGACGGTCGTCAGCATCGTGGCCGCGGCGATCGCAGTCGTCATCGTCCTCCACATCATTCTGTTCGTCTTCGAGGCCAATCCCGCCAACAGCGCGGTGGAGACCATGGCCGACTGGTCGGACTGGCTGACCCGTTGGTCGAGGGACCTCTTCACCCCCGACAACGACAAGGCACGAGTGGCGGTGAACCAGGGACTGGCCGCAGTGGTCTACCTCGCTGCCGGTGCGCTGATCTCCCGTCTGGTCGGCCGGGTCTGATCGCGAGCGCGGTCGGCTCGATACTTCCGTACGGTGGCGGCGCACCACTCGTAATGATTGGTGTGGAGTACCGAACTGCACCGCCGCCGACCGGAGGGCCCCATGTCCCTGCTCACCCCGGACAGCCTGGGCGATCTCCTGGGCTTGTTCGACTTCGGGAACGGGTGTGTCACCCGAGTACAGATCGATGACCCGTTCAGCCCGGGCGGGGCCACGGCACGCGTCCTGGTCGACGCCCGGGACCGGGAACACGGCTGGCCGTGGATTCCTGTCGAGTTCACCCTCTCGGGGCTTCGCGACTACCGGGTCGAACACGGCAAGGGTTTCTCCGGAATGCTCTATTTCGACCCGGTGCTCTCGCGATTCACCGATGAGACGTACGGCGATCTCTTCTATCTGGACTTCGATCCGGTGGACGGCCCCGGAGCGTACGAACCCGTCGACGCCGGCGACGTCGTCGGACGATCCCAGTGCTTCTTCGCCGCCGAGAGCTGCTCGTGGCGTGCTCTTCCGCCTACGGAGAGTCCTCGACTCAGGCTTATTGGTAACGCTTAGGTCTCAAACCTTTCACTCACTAGGTTCAGCTTCTACGTTCACTCGCACCTGAATCGGCCGCGAGTGTTCGAGTCGTGAGCACTCGACTGTCGATTCCTCCGTATTCGGTATGACATCGAGTCGAGGAACCATGAAGCTTCAGCGGAAGCGCTTCGCCGCCCTGCCCGCCGCGCTCGGCGCGGCTGCCCTGCTCCTGGCCCTGACCGGGAGTGCCGACGCGGCCCCCGGCCACGGCGACCACCGCCCGTCCGTAGCCGGGATGCGAATCCTGCTGAGCAACGACGACTCGATGCAGAACGCCAAGGCCGACGGCGGCGACGGCCGGGGCGTCTACGAGGTACGCCGAGCGCTGTGCGCCGCCGGGGCGGACGTCGTGGTGATGGCGCCCTGGCAATTCATGAGCGGCTTCGGCACGGCGGCCACCGGCAACGGCGCGCTCACCGTGTCCAGGCGCACCGCCATGCCGGCGGGCTTCGAGGGCGACTGTGCCCAGGCCCCGAGCAAGGGAGCCGTCTTCGGTGTGTGCAAGGGCGACGCCACGTGCGGCCCGACCACCCCGAGCGCCACCCCCGTGGACACCGTGCGGCTTGCCCTGCGCGGCGGACTCGCCGCCAAGGTCGGCTGGCACGACGGCCCCGACCTGGTGCTCACCGGGATCAACTCCGGGCCCAACGTCGCCTCCGTCACCAACGACTCGGGCACCCTGGGCGCCGCCATCGCCGCGATCGACAACGGCAAGCCGGCCATCGCGCTCAGCGGCGGCTTCGACATGGAGTCGTTCAAGGTGACCCCGGCCACCTACCGTGCGTTCGCCGACTTCCTGCCCTCGTATGTGGCGCAGCTCAAGGATCGCAAGGCGCTGTCGGACGAATACGTGATCAGCATCAACCACCCGAACGTGGTGCCGGGGAAGCTGCCCGGCCGACCGGTGTGGACCGAGATCGGTACCGAGACCGTGGTCGCGATCCGGTACTCGGCCGCGCCCGGCGGCGACACCTTCGCGATCGGCCAGGGCGACTGCGAGGTACCGGGCACCTTCTGCCGGCCGGAGACCAAGCGGCACGCCGACTGGACCGAGCTGAACAAGGGGAACATCACCGTCTCCGCCGTGACGGGTGACCGCACCCTGCGCGGTGGCGCGGACGACCGGCTGGAGCGTTTCGTCAAGACCGGCCGCTGATCCTTCGGCGGAGGTGCCTGGACCGTCCCGATCCGAGCTCGGACCGGGACGGTCCACCTCGGGCACCGACCGGCTCGATACTGGTCGGATGGCAGACAAGCAGCGTCGACGCGGTCGCGCGCCCGAGCCGGTCCGCGCCGAGGTGGGTTCCGGCAGCGCCGAGTTGGAGCCCGATCCGGATCGGGCCGGGGCGTGGACGCTGCGCCTGCACGGATCACCGCAGTCGCACGTGGATCTGGGCGACCCGACGTGGTTGGAGTTCGAGTACGTGCGTCGGCTCGGCCACGTGGTCGACCTGATCGCGGACACCGGCAAGCCGTTGCGGGCCTTTCACCTCGGTGGCGGCGGACTCACTCTGGCCCGCTACGTGGCGGCCACCCGGCCTCGGTCGCGACAGCAGGTGGCCGAGTTGGACGCGGAGTTGGTGGAGTTCGTCCGGCGGGAACTGCCGTGGGAGAAGAACTGGCAGATCCGGGTACGCACCGGCGATGCCCGCGAGGTGGCGGGCAAGGCGCCGGACGCGGTGTTCGATCTCGCCGTGGTCGACGTGTTCGCCGATTCCCGGGTGCCCGCGCATCTGACGTCGGCCGAGTTCGTCGGCGAGGTGGCCCGGACGCTGGCCCCCGACGGGGTGTACGCGGTGAACCTGGCCGACGGCGGGCGACTCGATTTCGTCCGGTCGCAGGTGGCGACGGTGCGCTCGGTGTTCCCGAATCTGCTGTTGATCGCCGACCCCGCGGTGTTGCGCGGGCGGCGGTTCGGCAATGTCGTCCTGATCGCCTCGCACGGCGAGCTGCCGGTCGCCGAGTTGGCCCGGCGCACTGCCGCCGACCCGTTCCCGGGACGGGTCGAGCACGGCTCCACATTGGCCGACTTCCCCGGCGGGGCGGCCGTGGTGCACGACGCCGGCGCGGTCGCGTCACCGGCTCCGCCCGCGCGTACCTTCGGCCGGAACTGAATTCACGCGAACCGGGTACGCCGGACCGCTACCGTCGCCGCTTGCGCTCCTCCACCCGGCCCTTGAGCAGGCCGACGAGCAAGAGCACGATCAAGGTCGCCACCAGCAGCACCACGGTGACCGCGGAGCCGAGCAGCACCTTGCCCCGGTCGGTCAGGGTGAAGACCGAGACCGGCAGCGTCCGCCACTCGGCCGGGTAGACCATGATCGTCGCGCCGACCTCGCCCATCGACAGCGCGATCGCCAGGCTCGCCGCCGCGGTGATCGACGGGAGCAACATCGGCAGCCGGACCCGCAGCAGCACCCGGGCGGCGCTCGCGCCGAGCGAGGCGGCCACGTCCGCGAAGGCCGCGTCGGTCCGGTCGAGTCCGGCCGACACCGTGGAGTACGCGAACGTCACCACCAACACCGCGTGGGCCGCGATGACGATCCACTTGGTGCCGTTGAGCAGGATCGGGCCGTCGCTGAAGGCCACCAGCATGCCGAGTCCGACCACCACCGACGGCACGGCGACCGGCAGGTGGAAGACCGCGTCGGTGAGCCGGCGGACGAAGCGCGGCGCGGTCCGGGCGGCGATCGCGGCCCAGGTGCCGACCACGATCGCGATCAGCGACGCGCCCAACGCGGTCTCGATGCTGACCACGAGGCTGTCGTAGTTGGTGCCCGCCGTGGCCTCGCGGATGTTCTCGCTCGTCCAGGACGCCGGCAGCACGCTGTTCCAGTCGCCGGCGAACGCGGCGATGCCCAGGATCGCCAGCGGGGCGAGCACGAGTGGGGCGAAGACGAGTGCGAAGAGCGCCCAGACGAAGGCGCGTCCGCTACGCGACCAGACCAGCACGGCCGGCTCCTGTCCGGGAGAAGACGAATCGGTAGACCGCGTACAGCGTGAGCGACAGCGCGACCTCGACCACCGCGACCACACACGCGCCCGGGTAGTCGAAGGTGACCGCGCCCTTGGCGTGTACGAGCATCGGCAGCGTGGTGACGTCCTTGGCGCCGATGAACAGCACGATCCCGAACTCGTTGAGGGTGAGCAGCAGGGTCAGGCTGCCGCCGGCCGCGAGCGCGGGCCATGCCTCGGGCAGCAGCACCCGGCGGATCACCAGCAGCGGTCCGGCGCCGAGCGAGGCCGCGACGTCGAGCCGGTCCCGGGGCACCAGCGCGAACGCGGCGAGCAGCGGGCGCATCACGAACGGGGTGTAGAAGGTGATCTCGGCCAGCACCACGCACCACGGCGAATACAGGAAGCCGACGAGCGGTTCGCCCAGGCCGAGGTTGTCCGCCGCCGCGTTGACCACGCCCGCCGTGCCGTACAGGAAGGTGAACGCCAGCGCGATCAGGAAGGACGGGAAGGCGAGCACGGTATCCACGATCCGACCGACCGCACGGGCACCGGGAAACGGGACGAAGGACAGCACCAGGGCGAGGAAGAAACCGACCACCAGGCAGCCGAGCGTGGACAGTACGGCGATCTCGACCGTGTTCCACAGCGCGTCGCCGAACGAGGGCGAGTTCAGCACGTCGCGCCACACGTCCAGGCCCACGTGCTCGTTCTTGTCGACGAAGGACTGCTTGACCACGAGCGCGAGCGGATAGAGGAAGAATCCGGCGGCGAGCACGAGCGGCGGGAGCACCCACAGCGCACGGGACGCGCCGCCGCGGGCCTTGCTCGCGCGCACCGGCACCGGGACCGGCTCGGCCGCGATCGGCGATTCGGTCAGGGTCGCGGTCATCCGGCCACTCCCGCCGGGACCAGGACGCACGGCTCGGCGGGCAGCGCCACGCCGAGCCGCTCACCCAGTGCCGGGACCTCGGCCAGGTCGGTGACATCGATCCGGATCTCCCGGCCCGACTGCCCCGACTGCCCCGACGCGCCGTCGAGCACGCAGGTCAGCCGGTAGTCGGCGCCGCGCCACTGGGTCGCGGTGAGCGTCGCGGACAGCGTGTCCGGGTGGTCGACCGCGGTCACCTCGAGGCTGTGCGGGCGGACCACCAGCAGCGCCCGCTCGCCCTCGGCGAACGCGCGGGTGGGATCGGCGGCGACGGTCAGTCCGCCCACCGCGACCTCGACCGCGTCGTCCCCGGCCGCGCACGCCGCGAGCACCCGCGCGCCGAGCAGGTTGGCCGCGCCCAGGAAGGAGGCGGTGAACTCGCTGGGCGGGCGACGGTAGAGCCGATCCGCGGCGTCCAGGTCGACCAGCCGCGCGTCGCGCATCACCGCGATCCGGTCGGCGAGCGCGAGCGCCTCGGTCTGGTCGTGCGTCACGTACATGATCGCCACGTCCGGCAGGTCCGCCCGCAGCCGCTGCAACTCGCCGAGCAGGTCGGCCCGCAGCGTCGCGTCCAACGCGGACAGCGGCTCGTCGAGCAGCAGTACGGGCGGGCGGATGGCCAACGCCCGAGCGATCGCCACCCGTTGTTGTTGCCCACCGGACAACTCGCGGGGATAGCGCCGGGCATAGCTCGCCATGCCCACCATGTCCAGCGCCTCGGTGACCCGGCGGGTCACCTCGGCGCGCGGCACCCGGCGGGCCTTGAGGCCGAACGCGACGTTGTCCGCGACCCGCATGTGCGGGAACAGCGCGTAGTTCTGCACGACGACGCCGATCCCGCGCTTGTTCGGCGGTTCGTACGTCACATCGCGTCCGGCCAGGGTGATCCGCCCGGAGGCGGGCCGGAGGAAACCCGCGACCGCCTTGAGCGCCGTGGACTTGCCCGAGCCGGACGGGCCGAGCAGCGCGACCGTCTCGCCGCGGGCGACCTCCAGGCTCAGCCCCTCCAGGGCCACGACGGATCCGTAGCGGACCGTCAGATCCTGGATGCCGATCGCCGCTGCGGCCGGCGCGGCGCCGACGGTGCTCGCCTCGGTGCGCTCGATGGCTGGTGCGGTCATGCGGGTTCCCTCCCTGTCCGCGGTTTCCTTGGGGTGTGGGTCGAGCCTCGGTCGACTCAGCGACCGACGGCCTTGTTGTACGCGGTCAGGTCGGCGTCCAGGTCCTTGAGGACCGTGTCCCAGTCCGGCGCCCAGATCTCCACACCCTCCAGGGCCTTGGCGATCTCGGCGGCGTTGGCGTCGGTCGGCTTGACGTCTTCGCGGGCGGGCAGGCCGAGCGCGTCGGCGGAGACCGAGGTCTGCGCCTCCGGGGAGAGCAGGTAGTCCATCAGCTTGCGGCCGGCGTCGGCGTGCGGGGCACCCGAGGACAGGCCCATGAAGTACGGCAGCGCGAACGTCGATGCCTTGCCCGCGTCGTCCGCCGGGAACCAGACCTTGAAGTCGGACTTGTCGTTGTGGATCGACGCCAGGTTCATCTGCAGGTCGCCGTTGGCCACGCTGAGTTCGCCCTTGCCGACCTTGGGCTGGAGCTTGCCGGTGGAGGAGGACGGGCCGACGTTGTTCGACTCGAGCCGCTTGAGGTAGTCGAGCGCGCCCTGCTTGCCGTACAGGTGCTGGAGCTGGATCAGCACGGCGGTGCCGTCACCGGCCTGGCCCGGGGTCGAGTACTGGAGCTTGGACTTGAACCGGCCGTCGGTCAGCTCTTGGAACTTGGTCGGCGCGGGCTTGGCCCGGTCGGGGTTGTAGATCCAGGACGCGTAGTTGTTGACCACCGCCACGAAGCGGCCCTGCGCGTCCTTCGAGGTCGCGGGCACCTTGTCGGCGCCGGCCGGCGCGTACGCGGTGAGCAGGTCCGCCTGGGCCGCGCGCTGGATGAACGGCGGCAGCGTGATCGCCACGTCGGCCTGCGGGTTGCCCTTCTCCTTCTCCATGCGCGTGACCACCTCGCCGGACCCGGACTCCACCAGGTTGACCTTGATCCCGGTCTTCTTCTCGAAGTCCGCGAAGCGCTTGGTGTACCAGTCGGCGAGCCCGTCCACGGAGTAGACGGTCACGCTGCCCGAGCCCTTGGCCGGGGCACTTCCGGGGGCGGCGTTCGCGGCGGGCTTGGTGTCGTCCGAGCCGCTCCCGCCGGTCCCGCCGCAGGCGGTCGCGGTGAACACGACCACGGTGGCGGCGGCGGTGAGGCCGAGGATGCGTCGCATGGGAAATCGCCCTTTCGAAAAGACGAATCAGCCCTGGAGCAGGGCGGGGAGGTCACGGATGGAGCCGAGTACGTGGGTGGCGCCGGCCGCTTCGAGCGCGGCGCGGTCGTGTGCGCCGGTGAGCACACCGGCGGCGACGCAGGCGCCGGAACGCAGCCCGGTGAGCACGTCGAACGCGGTGTCGCCGACCACGGCGACCGCGCGCAGGTCCTCGACGCCCAGCCGCAAGACCGCGGTGAGCACCAGGTCGGGGTAGGGCCGGCCGCGCCCGGCGTCGGCCGGGCACAGGGTCAGGTCGGCGAGGTCGGTCCAGCCGAGCGCGGCCAGGATCGCGTCCTGGGTGGGCCGTCCGAAGCCCGTGGTGAGGGCAACCTTGACGCCCGCCGCGCGCAGTGCGCGGATCGCGTCCTCGGCGCCGTCGATCGGCGTGCAGCGGCCCTGCGCCACCAGGTCGGCGTAGGCCGCCTCGAACGCGAGGTTGGCGGCCTGCGCGCGCTCCTCGTCGCCGTCGAGCAGGGCCCGGAAGACGGTGATCTTGCTCTCGCCCATGGTGGCATCGACGTAATCGAGCTTGCGCTCGAAGTCGGCGGAGCCGATCTCGACTCCGGCCGCGCCGATCGCGCGGGTGAACGCCTCGACGACGAGGCCGTCGTCGGCGACGGTGGTGCCGGCCATGTCCAGGACGGCGAGTTGAAAGTGCGTCATGAGTAGTGCTCCGGTTGGGCTTTCGGCGACGGGTGGCGGGATGGGGCCGGCGCGGCGGGTCGGTGCGCGGCCACGGCGGCGGGACCTGTCCGGCCTCAGAGGCCGGCGAGGTTCGCGGTGTGTTCCGCGATGGCGGGTGAGCAGGTCATCCCGCGTCCGCCGGGGCCGGTCACCAGCCAGGTCGCCGGGGCGACCTGCTCGCGGTGCACGACGCGGGCGGTGTCGGTGGTCTGCGCGTACACCCCGGCCCAGCGGCGGCGCACGGCCGGCAGCGGGCGGCCGAGCAGCCCTGCGGCGACCTCGGCCAGGTGCTCGTAGGGCGCGGAGTCCACGTCGAAGGTGAACGGCTCGTCGTATTCGTGGGTGTCGCCGATGGTCAGGCCGCCGTCCAGGCGTTGGACCATCAGCAGCTGCATGCGGTGTTCGGCGGGCACCGGTGCCTGCGGGTGGGCGCTCCGGAGCGCTTCCAGCGCGGTGCCGGCGTAGGCCGGGTAGTAGCGGAAGCTGTCGCCGTCGGCGACCGAGGTGGTCAGCCGCTCGTCGAGCGGGTCGGTCTGCATCATCTGCAGGCGTACCCGGCGCACCGGCAGTTCGGGGGCCAGCTCGCGGACCAGGCCGGTCAGCCAGGCGCCGGTGCACAGCAGCACCAGGTCGCCCTCGTGGCTGTGTCCGTGGTCGTCGCGCACGCCGGTGCCGCTCGGCAGCAGGTCGCGCACCTCGCGGCCGGGCAGCCAGGTGTAGCGGCCGCCGGCCGCGAGGTGCGCGCGCAGCGCGGGCAGCGCGATCCGGGACTCGACCGCGCCGTCCCGCTCGCACCACAGCGCCGCGTCGAAGGTGCCGCGCAGCGCCGGGTTGTGCTCTCGGGCCTCGCCCGGGGTGAGCAGCTTGAGGCCGCGCTCGGCGGCGTCGGGGAGGGCGAGGGCCGCCTCGGCCACCGCGACCTCCTCGGCGCCTCGGCACACGGTGAGCGAGCCGTTGGGCCGAAAGCCGGTGCCGGGCACGTCGGCGCCGATCCGCTCCCACAGCTCCCTGGCCCGAAGCGCGGTGTGCAGTTCGTCGCCGCCGGCCCGGCCACCGATCCACACCAGGCCGAAATTGCGCACCGAAGCACCGCGCGCCTCGCGCTCGCGCTCGATGTGCACGACCTCGTGACCTCGATCGATGGCCTGCCAGGCGTGCATGGTGCCCAGCACGCCACCTCCGACGACGATGACTCGCACCGGCTTCCTCCACGTTCTCGGGGGCGAATGCGACCAGCTTGGGAGTGGTCGATGCCGAGCATGCGGAGGCGATATGTCGCCCGGGTGAACAGTCCGTTAAGGTCCGAACCTGTTATCTTCTCGTTATCAAACCCGCCGAGCCTACGCCCGCAGGCGCGTGGCGAAACCCATCCGGTCCCCTCGGAACAGCGCCCGGACCCGCTCGATGGGCACCCCCTCCGGGTCGTAGGACGTGCGCATCACCAGCAACATCGGCAGCGCCGGGTTGGTCTCCAGGAGCAGCGCCTCGCGCGGCGCGGCCAGCACCGTCTCCACGGTCTCGTCCATCTCCGCGAACACCACGCCCAGGTCCTTCTGCAGGCACAGGTACAGCGAGCCCTCCGGGCGCAGGACGTCCAACAGCGTGGGAAAACGGTCCAGCGGCAGGTAGGTGCTCTCCAGGCCGATCGGCTCGTCGTCGGCGAGCAGCACCCGCTCCAGGTGCACGGTCAGGTCGCCGGTGCGGATCCGCAGCCGGTCGGCCAGGTCGGACTGCGCGACGTGGTGTTCGAGGGTGACCACGCGGCGGCCCGGGGTCAGTCCCATCGAGCGCACCGCCTCGGTGTAGCTGCCGAGGCTGACCGGCTGCATGAGCTTGGGCGGCGCGACGTAGGTGCCCCGACCGCGGGCGGAGCGCAGCCGGCCCTCCATCACCAACTCGCCGATCGCCGCCCGCAGGGTGCTGCGGGCGACGCCGTAGGTCGCGGCGAGTTCGCGTTCGGAGGGCAACAACGCGTCCTCGCCCAACTCGTCCATGAGTTGGAGCAGGCTCATCTTCACCGTGTACGACTTGGGGACACGGCCGTGTTCGGGGACGCCGTCGCGATAGGGACGGGCCGTGGAGTCTGGGCTGGGCACGCACGGAGCCTATTCGGCTGGCGCCGGGTACGTGCGACCCTTCCACGCCGCACCCCGCCCGCGGGCGTGCCGAACCGCCGAGTGCACGGTCATGCCCAGGTACAGCGTGGCCGCGAACGGCAGCAACACCGCCGCCGCGGCGGGCCGTTTGTAGTAGCGCACCATGGGCACGTAGGTCGCGGTCATCAGCGCCCACACGGCGAGCCCGAGCAGTGCGAGCGGGGCGTGTGCGCCGACGATCCCGGCGAACAATGCGACGGGTGCGGCCAGATAGACCAGGGCCAGGCCCACCACCGTGCCCGCGAGCAACAGCCAGGAATGCCTCAGCTGGGCGAACGCACTGCGCGCGACCATGTTCCACAGGTCGGCGAGCGCGGGGTAGGGCCGCACACTGTCCACGTGGTGTGCGGGGTCCGCGAGCACCAGTCGGATCCGGCCGCCGGAGCGCTTGATCGCGGTGCCCAGCGACACGTCGTCGATCACCGCGTCCCGGATCGCCGCCACGCCGCCGGCCCGCTCCAGGGCGGTGCGCCGGACCAGCACGCAACCGCCCGCGGCGGCCGCGACCCGCGAGTTCGGCCGGTTCACCCGGCGGAACGGGAAGAGCTTGCCGAAGAAGTACACGAAGGCGGGCACGATCAACTTCTCCCACCGGGTGTGTGTGCGCAGCCGGGCCATCACCGACAGCAGGTCGAGCCGGTCCCGCTCGGCCTCGCCGACCAGCCGGGCGAGCGAATCGGGCGCGTGCGCGATGTCCGCGTCGGTGAACAGGATCCAATCCACCTCGCCGACGGACTCGACGCCGTGCCGCAGCGCCCACACCTTGCCGGTCCAGCCCGCCGGCGGATCGCCCGGCGAGGTCACGGTCAGCGACACCCGGCCGGCCGCACCCAGCCGCCGGGCCACCTCGCCGGTCCCGTCGGTACTGCCGTCGTCGACCAGGAGCACCCGGGCCCGGCCGGGAAAGTCCTGCGCGAGCAGCGTGGGCAGGCTGTCGCCGAGCACCGCCGCCTCGTCCCGGGCGGGCACGATCACCGCCACCGACGCGGCGTCGGCCGCCGTCCCGGTCGAGCCCGCCAGGCGCACGTCGGTGCGCCAGAACCAGCCATGGCACAGCGTCAGATAGAGCCAGGCGAGGCCGGACACGGCGGTGACCCACAACAAGACGTCCACATCGAAAGCCTGCCGGCTCGCCCGCGCCACCCGAGCGCTCCTTCCGGGTGAAGTCCGCGCGCGAACGGAGTCCTCGTCTCAAGAGCGTGCTCGCGCGGCCCGATAGCGGGTACGGGAACTGTTCTCGACAGCTGAGTGAACTACCCATCGGCAGAAGGGCGGTGCCCGTCATGGGCGACGCGACGACGAGGACCCAGGAGCATGTTCGTGGCGGAGCCACCCGCCTGCAGGGATTCGAGGTCGGTACCCGCGTGCTCGTGCAGGTGGGTCTGAGTACCGGGCACATCGGCGAGGTGTGCGAGGTCTTCGCGGACGCGCATCGGCCGCCGCTGTCCCCGTACCAGTGGTACACGGTGCGTTTCGCCGACGGCTTGCGCCCGCTGTATCGCCACGACGAACTCGTCGAGCTCTCGTAGTCCCGTTCCCCCCGACCGGCCCCTTCCTTCGCTCTGCCGAGCTGCCCTCACAAACCGCGTGCGCCCGCGCCCCGATGGCGGGCGCACGCGGCATGCGACACCCGCGCGCCGCCCCGCGGCGGGACGAAAGGCGAGGTCGACGGGCCTTCGGCCGCGTGTCCAACGACACCGTCGGTCGGGTCTTGCGCTCGCACGCCCGCCGAGGCAGGGTGCGGGCACGGGATCTGAAAGGGCGTCAGAATGACGATCAAGCTGGGCGTGATGGCGCCCTTCGCGGACGGTCTGATCACCTCCGGCGGCTTCCTGCGCGACTTCGCCGGGACGCTGGAGGAGTGCGGCGTCGAATCCGTATGGACCGTCGAACACGTCGTGGTCGCCGAGGACTACGAACCCCTGTACCCGTACTCGGATTCCGGTCGCACCCCCAGCGCCGCCGGCGTCGTGCCGATGCCCGACCCGCTGGAGACCATCGCCTTCCTCGCGGGCGCGTCGCGCACGTTGCGGTTCGGTACCGCGATGGTGGTCGCCCCCCTGCACAGCCCGGTGGTGCTGGCCAAGCGGGTCGCCACCATCGACCGACACTCGGCGGGCCGATTGATGCTGGGCCTGGGCATCGGCTGGCAGAAGGAGGAATACGCCGCGGTCGGCGCGTCCTTCGCCGAGCGCGGCGCCCGACTGGAGGAGTGCGTCGGCGCGATGCGCGCGCTGTGGGCCGACGCTCCCGCCACCTTCCGCGGCCGCTTCACCACCTTCGAGCGGGTGCACTGCCTCCCGCGCCCCGAACGCGGCACGGTACCGGTGATCCTGGGCGGCAACAGCGAGCCCGCCGTGCGCCGAGCGGGTCGGATCGGCGACGGCTGGTTCCCGTACACGATCACCGCCGAAGAGTTCGAGGCGCGCGCCGAATTGTTGCGCGCGTCGGCGGCTTCGGCCGGTCGGGCCGAGGACGCGGTCGAGATCACCGCGTGGCCCGGCTCGTGCGACCGGGACCTCCAGCACGACCCGAACTGGGTACGTCGGTTCACCGACGCGGGCGCGAGCCGCCTGGTGTTCGCGCCCAACCCCGCCGAACTGGCCGGGCCGGGTGGACTGGACACGCTGCGTGAGCGGATCGCGCAGTACCGCGAGGCAGTCCTGGACAAGTTGTGAACACCACCGCCGAACCCGCCCCCGAGACGGTGAACATCCTCGACCAGGTCACCCTGACGAACGATCAGGTGGCGCTGTGGCTGGGCCAGTTCCATGATCGTTACCTGCCCGGCGCGCAGCGGCGCGGGATGCGGTTGGAACGGGTCTGGCGCTCGCCGGCGGGCCGGGACGCGACCACCGTGCACATTCTGTGGGTGTTGCCGGGCATTCGCGCCTTCTACAGGATGCGTGGTGCCGCGGCGGCCGACCCGGACGTCGCGGCGTTCTGGGCGGCCACCGACCGCTACGCGTTGAATCGGCAACGTCGAGCGTTGCAACCGGCGATGCCCGAATTCGTGGACGCGCCGGAGCCGGACCCGGCGGCCCCGGACGCGGCCTCCACCACCGGGACGGGCCCCAAGTCCGGTGCGGCGGAAACGAATCCCACCGAGACCGATTCCGCCGCCGCGGCCCCCACCGAGGCGGGCCGCACCGTACACGGCACCGGAGCACACGCATGACACGTTGGGTGGTGCTGGCCGCGACCATGCCCGGTTCCGGTCTCGATGGGGTGCGCTCGGCCGGTCCGGATCTGCCCGGCAGCGTCGGTGGGCACGGCTTCTCGTGGGATCTCGACGCCAACGCCGCTCCCGAACTGCCCACGCGTGCCGAGGCGGTCGCGCTGTGTCCGGTGCGCGCCGGGTTCGTGCCGCTGACCGGGCCCCGGATCAAGCGCACACTGTTGTTGACCGTGCGTGACGGCACATCCACCGACGTGCTCGCGGAGTTCGAGGCGGATCTGTCGGCGATGCCGGAGCACATCGCGACCATCCGTTCGTGGGCGCTCTCCAGGGTGGCGGGGCGGGCCGGGCCGGCGTCGCCGTGGACGCATGTGTGGGAGCAGGAATACGCCACGGTCGAGGGGCTGACCGGCGAGTATCTGCTGAACCCCTATCACTGGGCGCATGTGGACCGCTGGTTCGACGGCGAGGTGCCCGGGTCGATCGTCGAGCCGCGCCTGGCACACGTCTTCCGCCGCAGCGATCCGCCGGTGCTCACCGCGGCCGCTTCTGATTGACCGTCAATTTCGGCGCCCGACAAGGGCAACCAACAGGTGGGTCCACTCTCGGTCGGTGAACCGCAGGACGGCGCAGGCGCGTTGCTTGGAGTCGCGCACCACCACCTCACAGGGGCGACGGTTCACCACTTCGACGCAGTTCCCCTGCACGCTGCTGTAGGAGCTCCGTCGCCATGTCGGCGCGTGGGTTTCCTGCGACAAGGTCGCCATCGGCCCGTCACCCCTGACTCGTCGAGGCCACGCCGACGGGCGAGCAGAACCCGCTTCCTCCATGTGAGGGCCGGGGACATCGCCCGATCGGGTGAACCGTGTACACGCGGACACCGAAGTGGCGGCGAGAGTTGCACCACCGGGTTTCGTGGAGCATCCTACCGAGCACCCTCACTTTACGCGCTTACAAGATCACTTAAAGCGACCGGACGGGGCGGGGCCGCTTGCGGGGGCAAACGCAGCCCACGCAACAGGAGGTAGCTGCATGACCACCCTGGCCGATGCGGAAGTGGCGGATGCAGAGGACGAGATCAGCCCGACCATCACGCTGCCGGCGATGCCCGCGTGCGTGTCCGCCGTGCGGGAGCATGTCCGCGTGGCTCTGACGGTCTGGGAGCTCGACTCCTTGTCCGACATCGCCGTACTTCTCGCCTCCGAACTGGCGACAAACGCCGTACGCCACGCGGGCCTGGGACGCCCGTTCAGCGTCGTGGTCCGCCGAGATCGCGCCCCCGACGGCGCCGCGTGCGTATGGATCGAGGTGCACGACACGGACAGCCGGACGCCACAGGTGGTCGAGGCCGGCGACGACGACACCAGCGGCCGCGGCCTGCTGCTGGTCGAATCACTCGCGGACGGCTGGGAGTCGGTCCCCGAACCCGGCGGCAAGTGTGTGCGCTTCCGGCTCGCGATGACCGCCTGACCCCGCCCGCCCGGCACCCCGCTCACCGCCACACTCGATCGGCGCGCCCTCCGGCTCACCCCACCGGTGGCTCGCCCGCCGCCGACCCGGCCACGTACACCGGCAGTTCGTGCACGTGGGCGCGGCCCGGCGCGAGCGTGTCCACGGCGAGCCGGCCCAGGTGCGGGTGGTGGGTGAACAGCACCACCTGGAACCGGTCGGCCATCGCGTCCAGCACCGTGAGCATCGCCCGCGTGCGCCCGTCGTCGAAGGTCATCGCGATGTCGTCGAGCACTATCGGCATCGCCCGGCCGGCGTCCGCGTACGCGTCCAACGAGGCCAGCCGCAGCGCCAGATAGAGCTGGTCGCGGGTGCCCTCGCTCATCTCGTCCACACCGATCGACGCGGCCGTGAAAGCGGCGTCGAAGCCGTGCGCGGGGGCGGACGAGGAGCCGCCGGCGCGGCGCGCGCGCAGCACCGGGGCACCCTTGCGGCCGTCGGTCTCCACGAGCAGCCGATCGAAGCGCCCCGCGGTGAGCGCGGTGAAGACCTCCTCCGCCCGGGCCAGCACCGGAGCCTGGTTCTGTTTGCGGTAGTCCTCCATGCAGCGCAGCAGCACCTCGCGGGCCAGCCGCAGCCGGACGAACTCCTCGGTGTCCTCGGCGATCGCCGCGACCGTGCCGGCCGCCTCCTCCTGCGCCCGGGCGGCAGCCGTCGACTCGCGTTCCATGTCCAGCACGATCTGCCGGCGCCGGCCCAGTGCCTCGCCCGCCGCGGCGTACGCCGCCTCGGCCTCCTCGACGCGGCGCGCCGCGTCCTCGATCTCCACGTCGAGTTCCTCGGGCGCGTAGCGCGCGGCCTCCTGTTCGACCTCCGGCGACAACAGCTCGCGATGCTCGGCCAGTGCCCGCTCGATCTCCCGCAGCCGTGCGGATCGCCCCACCGCGCGGCGCAGTTCGTCGGTGTCGGCGGCGCCGGCCTTGGCGACCAGCGCGGCGAGTGCGCCCGCGATGTGCTCGACGGCCTCCCGCCCGGCCGCGACCGTCCGCTCCAGCCGGGCGATCCGCTCGGCAAGCCGATCGCGGGCCTGTTCGGCATTGCGGGCCCGGACGAGCTCCTCGTGCAGCGCGAGCACCGCCGCGAACGGCGGCCGGCCGTCGACCTCGGTCGGCACCGGGCGCCCGCAGCCGGCGAACACCTCGGCCACACGCGCACCGAAGCCGGCCACCCGGTCGGCCGCGCGGACCCGACGCAGCTCCGCCTCGGCCGCGTGGCCGACCGACGCCGCCACCTTGGCCAGCGTGCCCACGGCGGCGGCGACCGTGTCGGGGTCGCCCTCGGGCAGGTCCAAGCCGTGCACCAGGTCGTACCAGCGCTGCTCCCACGCGGCACGCTCGTCCCGGGCCCGATCCGACTCCGCGCCCGCCTCGGCGAGTTCGGCCTCGGCCTCGCGCACGGCCGCGAGCGCGCTCTCGCGCACCCGCGCCGCGTCGGCGAGCGCGTCGCGGCGGGCGTCCGCCTGTTCGATCAGCGCGGCCAGGGTGCTCGTCGTGGTCGGTGCGCCGGACTCGGCCAGCGCGGTGCGAAAGGCGGTCACCAATTCGTCGACTCGCTCGCGGCCGGCGGCCGATCGGGCCCGCGCCGTGCGCGCCTCGACCTCGACCCGGGCCAGGTCCCGGATCGCGTCCAGCAACGCGGCGGCGTCGTGCGGATCCGGCGCGGGCAGGCCGGCGGCGGCCCACGCCCGCGTCCACCGCTTCGCGAGCTCGTCCCGACGCTCGATCGCCTCCTGCCGCCGCTCGGCCAGTCGGGCCAGCGTGCGTTCGTCGTGGTCGAGGTCCACCAGGAGTCGGCCGCGCCGGACCGCGTCCTCGGCCCGGCGGGCGATCCGCTCGGCGATCTCGTCCGCGGCCCGAACCGCCTGCTCGAACGCGTCGATCCGGTCGTCGGTCAGCGGCGGACTCGCGCATATCCGCGTCCACAGCAGATCGCGCTCGGTGCGGGCGGCGGCCCAGTCGCCCGACGTGGGCGGCGGATCGGCCGGCGAGAGCCGGGCCAACTCGCGGCACCGCGCGTCGTGCTCGGCCACCGCCGCGTCCTGGGCCTTGGTGATCGTGTGCAGTTCGTCCAGGACCCGAGTCGTCTGCTCCACGTGCTCGGCGACCCACTCCCGGCCGGGCAGCCGCAGCCGCGCCGCCCGGTCGTCGGCGAACAGGGCCGGGTCGTGCAGACCGTGCCGGGCGCGCAGATCGTCCGCTTCGCGTTCGAGCTCGGCCGCCCGCTGCTCGTCGCGGGCGATGTCCTCGATCAGGCCGCCCGGCACCGCCCGACGCAGCGCGCGCAACGCGGCCGGGTCGCCGGGCTCGGGAATCAGGTCGCGGGTCGCCCGGGCCGCCTCCAGCCGGGCGCGACGATGGGCGACCTGCTCGGCGGCGCCGGTGAGCCGGGCCTCGCACATCTTGAGCCGGTCGCGCAGCTCGGTCACCCGTTCGCCCACGCCGGCCGGCACGTCGTACGCGGTCGGGTCGTCGAGGGCGCGGTCCGGGCGCACCCGGGACAGCAGTTCGGCGGCGCCCGCCCGGGTCTGCGAGGCCTCGGCGTCGGCGTCGGCGGCCAGGTCGACCGCGTCGCGAACGGCTGCGACGTCCGCGTGCAGCGCGTCCACCTCGGCGGCGTGCGCCGACAACGCCCGGTCCAGCACCACCTCGGCCGACTCTCGGCGGGCCTCGGCGAGATCCCGCGCGGCCCGGGCGGCCTCCCCCGCCGCCTCGCGGGCCCGCTCGTCCAACGCGGCGAGTTCGGCCGCGAGGTCGGCGGCGACCGGTGGGCCCTCGGCGAGCAACGCGGCCCGCTCGGCGTCCAGCGCGCTCCTGCGGGCCAGTACCGGAAGCGCCTGCCGTATGCGATCCAGCCGGTTCGCCGCGGCGCGCGCGTCGCTGCGGTCGCGGCCGAGCCGGTCGCGCTCCTCCTCGGCGCGCCCGGCCTCCTTGACCGCCTCGCCGAACACCGAGGGCGCCAGGCCGTCGTCCTGGACCCGCTTGCGCAGCCGGCTCAGCTCGGTCAGCCCGGCGTTGATCCGCTGGTTCTTTCCGCGCGTCTTGTACAGCTCGTCGGCGCGCTCCTCCAGGCGGGTCAGCACCTCGCCGAGCCGGGCCGAGGAGCGCGATTCGAACAGCGCCCGCCCGATGTCGCCCTCGCCCCGGAGCAGTTCGGCCCCGCCCTCGCGCAGCCCGGCGTGGTCCAGCGCGAACACGTGCCGGAAGTCGTCCCGGCCCACACCCGCGAGCACCCGGGTCAGCTCGGTCTCGGCGAGCACCGTGCCGTCCGCGCGGGTGAGCGGGTTCTTGTCCCGCTTGTGCCGCACCACGTCCAGCACGCCCCCGTGCTCGTCACGGACCAGCGCGCCGAGCCTGAGATCGCGCATCGCGTGCACGAAGTCGTACGAGGTCTGCCGGTCCATCCCGTACAGGAGTTGGTCCAGGGCGTGCCGCACGGTGGACTTGCCGGCCTCGTTCGGGCCGCAGATCACGTGCACGCCCGGCGCGCCGAGCTCGATGTGCCGGTCGGTGAAGCAGCCGAACGCGATCAGGTCGAGCCGATCGATTCTCATCCGGACTCCCCGTCGGTCCCGGTGACCAGCGCGGTGAGCAGGTCGACCGCCTGATCGAAGATGTCCGCGCGCCAGGCCGGGTCCGCGGGCGCGATACCCTCCTCGGCCACCTTGGCGTCGAGCGTGCGCAGCCCCGGCACGGCCCGGACCAACTGTTCCAGTGCGGTGGGATCGGCGCGCAGCATCCTGGCGGTGCGCGCCAGGTCCTCCACCAGCGCGGGCAACTCGACGCCCGCGTCGCCCAAATCGCGATGCCGGGTCTCCAGGCGGACCTTTTCCAGCCACACCCCGGAGAACTCGGCGGCCAGGGCGCGGGTTTCGAACACGAACCGGCGTTCGTCCCGCCACAACGCCTCGTGTGCGTCGCTGGCGCCGACGATCCGGACCCGGGTGGCCAGCAACCGGTCGCCGGCCGCGGACCGCTCCTCGGCCAGGTGCCGGCGGACCGAATCCAGCACGTCCTCGATTCCGGTCGCCTCCGTCGCGTCCACGTCCAGCCGCGCCCAACGCACCACATCCAGGTCGCGGTGCTCGATCACGGCCCGGCCCCGGTCGCCGTCCACGGTGATCAGCGTCGCGCCCTTGGGGCCGGTCTCGCGGGCGTGCCGGCCCTGCACGTTGCCCGGGAAGACGATCCACGGCTCGGCCTCGTGCACCACCTCGCGCGTGTGCACGTGGCCGAGTGCCCAGTAGTCGTAGCCGCGCGAGACCAGGTCGCCGACGCTGCACGGGGCGTAGTTCGCGTGGCCTTCGGCGCCGGTCAGCGCGGTGTGCAGCAGTCCGACGTTGAACATCCCGCCGCGCGGCGCCGGGTAGCTCACCGCGAGGTTGTCGGTCACGTCCCGGACGGCGAAGCCCTGGCCGTGCACGGCCAGTCCCAGGTCCTCGAACGCGATGGTCTCGGGCCGCACGGTGGAGAACCTGTGCACGTTGGCGGGCAGGCGCAACTCGCGGGTGATCCGGCTGTCCGCGTCGTGGTTGCCCGCGACCAGCAGGACCGGGATGTCCGCCTCGGCCAGGCGGCGCATCTGCACGGTGAAGAACAATCCCGTGTGGTAGTCCTTCCAGTCGCCGTCGTAGATGTCGCCCGCGAGCAGCACCGCGTCGACCGCCTCGGCCAGGGCCAGGTCCACCAGGTTGACCACCGCGTCGCGGGCCGCGCCGCGGATCCGGGTCGCGGGCGCTCCCTCGTAGCCGGAGAGTCCCCGCAGTGGGCTGTCGATGTGCAGGTCGGCGGCGTGCAGCAGCTTCATCGAGCGGGGCGCCTCCGGTCGGCGGTCACACGGGCAGCCCAGGATAGGCATACGACACCGACAGGGCGGCGGTTTCGGTCCGGTCCGGCAAGGGTGGGGCTGGCCCCACCCCCTATCCGCCAGGCACCTACCTGGTTCGCGGGCGGTCGTTTGGCCAGGCTGGAGGAAACGCTGCACATCCGTCCGGGAGTCGCCGTGACAGTTCGCCCCACCGACCGGAGCCGGTCGGCCCCGACTGCTCTCGCCGCCTGCGCGGTCTGCGCGGTGGCCGGCGCGATCCTGTGCCTGGCGGCCGCCCATCGGTACGGGTTCTCCGCCGACGTGGACCTGATCGGATTGTTGCGCCGGCCCGCGCCGCCGCTCACGCTGGTGTTCGGCGTCTGCGGTCTGCTGGTGGCGCTGCGCGCCCGGCCGGGCAGCGGAAAACCGGTTGAACCGGACCGGCGTTCGGCGGCACTGTGGAGACTCCGCCGAAGGGCGGTGGGTACGAGCGGGCCGCCCCGTCACGGGGAGGGGGCGACCCACTCACGCACTACTGGTTAGGATGTGCACGAAACCTACGCAGGCTCGCGTAGCTCAGCGGGAGAGCGCCTCGTTCACACCGAGGAAGTCACTGGTTCGATCCCAGTCGTGAGCACCGATCATCGGATGATCCGCATCAATCGAGGGCCGCTCCTGTGAGCGGCCCTCGGCACGTCCAGGAGAGTGCCCGGCAACAGTCGGTCCGGATCCGGGCCGATCACATCGCTGTTCGCCGCGTACAGCGCCCGCCACCCGCCGATCACGCCCAGGTCGCGAGCGATCGAGGACAGGGTGTCGCCCGCCTTGACCGTGTAGGTGGCCCCGAGCAGCCCGGCCTGTCGGGCACACTGCGGCCACGCCTCCCAGCCCTGCGTCCGCAGGATCTTCTCGGCGACGGTGATCTGTTCCCGGCGGGTGGCCCGATCCGGGCGGGTGGCGTACTCCTGCCCGCCCGCCTCGTTCCAGGTGCTCGGCATGATCTGCAGCCCGCCGTAGTAGCCGTTCCCGGTGTTCATGTCCCAGCGACCACTGCTCTCGCAGTCCGCGATCCGATCCCAGATCCGGTCCTCGACCGCCATGGCGGGTGCGGCCGGCACCACGACCAGCCCGGCACCCACAACGCCGGCGAGCAGGAACAGGACGGACGATCCGATCATCAGCTTGGCCATGCCAGCCGACAGTAGGCAGTGAACGCCCGGAATCGGGCGACCCGACCGGCGGCAGGCCGACGAATCACCCGAGTGCCCCAACGCGGACAACCCCGCGCCGGGCACGGTCGCCCGCGCGGGCGGCCCCGGGTCGTGTCCGGGGCAATTCGTGTCCGGAGGCGGGTCCCGGTGCCGGGACCGGAAACGTCGACCGGGAAGGTCGACCGGTTCTCGGCGGTCCTAGCCGAGGTCCGGCAGCAGGCCGGAGGGGATGTCCAGCCCCGAGGGGATCAGTCCGGACGGCAACAACCCCGAGGGCAGACCCGGCTGTTGGGGTGCCCGGGTCACGGGGGTCTTGCTCGGGCTGTCGCCGCCGTCGTCGCCGCGGGCGATCAGGATGATCACGGTCACCACGGCCGCCACCACCACGAGCGCGATCACCAGCGTGATCAACGGGTTGCCGCGCCGGCCGCCGCGCTGTGCGGGCGGGGGCGGCTGCCCCGGTTGTTGCGGATAGGGCGATGGCGGTTCGTGGTGCGACACGGCTTCGACTCCCCCAAGCGACCGGTGCCGGGGCCGAAATATCCCCGAACACCCATGCTGTCACGATCGGGATGCCCAGGTGTCGGTCTACCGAAGTCCAGGCAAAGTGATCACCGAATCGAGGGGAATCCCGAACCGAACCGGCACGGAACGACCGTTTCCGACCCTGTCGCCGGACGCCCGGAACGGTGCGTCACCCGCCCGCGCCCTCGGTCGGCACGGACCCTCGGTCGGCCAAGTCCTCGGTCAGCTCAGGTCCTTGGTCAGCAGTTCGAACTCCAGATCGTCGCGCAGCGGCCTGCCGAAGCGTTCGTTGCCGTACGGGAAGGGGGACAACACGCCGGTGCGGGCGAAGCCACGCCGCTCGTACCAGGCGATCAGCTCCTCGCGCTGGCGTATGACGGTCATCTGCATGCGCTTGGCGCCCCACCGCTCCACCGCGACCCGCTCGGCCTCGCCCAACAGCGAACGGCCCAGGCCGCCGCCCTGCCGGCCCGGTCGGATCGCGAACATCCCGAAGTAGACGACCGAGTCCGCGCGGTGCTCCAACTGACAACAACCCAGCGGCACACCGTCGCGCTCGGCGATCCACATCACACTGTCGGCCCCATCGACCACCGCCGCGACGCCCTCGACGTCGGTGCGTTGCCCCTCCAGGAGGTGCGCTTCGGTGGTCCAGCCCCGTCGGCTCTCGTCGCCGCGATAGGCGGACTCGATCAGCTCCACCAGGGCAGGGATGTCGGTTGATTCGGCTTGGCGGAAGGAAACGGATATGAGCCCCTCGGGGGACTCGTGCGTCCGCGTCGACGCGTCCTGCGGCACCATTGTTGTTTCTCGCCCCTCGTCGATTCGGCGATGTGTTCCATGCCGCCCCCGAGCGTACGGCGCGGGTTCCGCGAGGACCCCTCCGCTTTCGGTCCCGCTCGGGCGGTGACAAGGTGTCCGGAGCGTGGCAACCGGGTGGCCTCGCCACGGATCGAGGGCCATCGGGCGACAAGACACGGAAAAACGGGAGAAGTCGCACATGGTGAGGGCAGGTGTTCGCCGGCTGCTGGACATACGAAGGACCAGGCTCTCCCTGGCCCTGGTGGGTCTGTGGCTGCTCGCCGCATGCGTCGCCGTCCGACAGGCCAACGAGGTACTCGACCGACCCCATGACCGCAGGCTGCCGGATCTGGACGCCTGGCTCGGCCCCGAGGGCGTCCTGCACCTGCCCGGGTCGCTCTACGACACCGACTCGCGCGGCACCACGTTCAGCGGCACGCCGTTCGCGGGTTGGGTGCTGCGCCCACTCACCAAGGCGGCGGAGAACGCGTTGGGCGTCGCCTGGACGATCGTGACGCTGCTGATCGTGGCCGCGATCGGAGTGCTGGTCACGTACGCCCTCCCGGCGTTTCGCACACGTCGTGCCCGACTGCTCGCGGCCCCGCTGATCATCAGCCTCCTGGTGTTGTCGCTGCCGGTCCGAGGCAACCTCTCGCTGGGCCAGATGAGCCTGCTCCCGGTGCTGCTCGTGCTGCCCGCGATGCTCCGACCCGCTCCGGGCAGGCTCGCCTCGTTCGCCGCGGGTGTCGGCGCCGCGTTGCACCCGGCCATGCTGCTGTTCGCCGGCTACCTGTGGATGACCGGCAAACAGCGGGCGGCCGCGAACACGGTCGCCACCTTCCTGGGCTGTACCGCGCTGGCCTGGATCACGATGCCGCGCGACTCGTTCACGTACTGGGTGCACCACGTCGCGGGTGCGGGTCTGGGCGGCGACGCCGACGCGCTGTCCAACCAGTCGCTGCACGGCCTGCTGTTGCGGATCGGGCTCTCGGGGCCGCTGGAGATCGGGCTCGTGGTGCTGCTGTCCGCGGCGGTGTTGTGGTTCGGCATGCCGCGCGCGGTGGCCTACGCCAGGGACGGGCAGGCCCTGCTCGGCGTCGCGCTGGCCGGCTGTGTCATGGTCGCGGTGGCCCCGGTGTCCTGGCAGCACCAGCAGTTGTGGATCCTGCTCGCCGCCGCCGGTCGTCTCGGCGCCCGGCAGACCGACCGCATGGTGTGGCCCGTCGCGGTCTTCATGATCATGACGTTCGACAGCAAGACGCTGATCTGGGGCAAGTTGTCCGCCGTCCGGGTGATCGCCGACAACGGGCCACTGCTGCTCGCGATCGCCTCGGCGTGCGCGGTGCCGTTCATCACCAAGGCGTCGGTCAAGTGGACCCCGCAGCCGATGCCGCAGGGAGCCGCCACGCGGAGCCGGTTCTCCTGGGTCCCGGCGCTGCCGTTCGGCTGGCGTCCGCTGTCCCGGCCCAATCTGCTGCTCGAACTGCTGATGATCCGGGTCGGCTACCAGGTCTACTCGTTCATCCGGGCGTCGGTGCCCGACCAGCGCCGGGTCGCCGAGACGCACGGGCAGCAGATCATCGACCTGGAGAAGTTCCTGCACGTCGACGTCGAGCGGAGTCTGAACCACTTCGTGGCGAGGATCGGCTGGCTGGAGAACGGCATGAACTTCTTCTACGAGACGTTCCACTTCATCGTGCCGCTGACCATCCTGGCGATCCTGTACGTGCGCAAGCCCGCCGCGTACCGCTCGGCCCGCACCGTGCTGAGCGTGGCCACGATCACCGGCCTGGTCGGCTTCTGGCTCTACCCGCTCGCGCCGCCGCGGCTGATGCCCGGCTACGACTACATCGACACCGTGCACGGCGTGCAGGACCTGAACAATCCGGACTTCGGCGCACTCACCAAGATCTCCAACCAGTACGCGGCGATGCCCTCGCTGCACGTCGGCTGGTCGTTGTGGTGCGGCCTGATGATCCTGGCCATCGCACCCAAGGGTTGGCGCTGGCTGGGCCTGCTCTATCCGCTGTCCACCACGCTGGTGGTGATGGGCACCGCCAACCACTGGATCATGGACGCGGTCGGCGGCGCCGCGGTGGTCACCCTCGGCTTCGCGGTCCAATACACGCTCACCGGACGCTCGGCCTTCTCGGTCGAGCCGCCCGCCGAGCCCGTCCCGGTGTCGACCGGCGAGTCCGGTGTCGGGGTCGCCGAGGCGGCTAACACAACGGTGCCACCCGGGGCCGGCGAGTCGGTGACGATCACTCGTTCGCTGGAGTCAAACCAGGGTGATCCCGATCCTCGCGATGATCCCGACAAACAGCCGGTCAGTCACAAATAGTGACAATACTCCTGGCCATTACCAATACTTTGCCAACAGCGCCCGCATCTCGATCGTGCTTCGAGCGGTAGTCACTGTGGTCGGTGCCGGAGGGGCCCGACCTCCAGTGACACCACGAGGAGCACCATGACGCACATCTCGCGCCGCGTAGCCCAGGCCGCGCTGCTCATCGCCGCGGGCGCCGCCCCGATCATCGGCGCGTCGGCCGCGCACGCGGTGGACCTGCCCACGGGTGGCCTCGGCGCGCTGACCCAGCCGGACGTCGGCGGCCTCGCCGACGTCCCCGCAGCCTCCGAGAGCGCGGGCGACGTGGCGGCCGGGACGGCCGCGAAGACCCTCCCCGTGGCCTCGAAGACCGCAGGTCGGACGGCCGGTACCACCGCCGTCAACGCGAACAGGACGGTCGGCGAGACCGCCGCCGTGGCCGCCCCCGCCGCCGGCCAGACGGTCGGGCAGGCGGCTCCCGCCGCCGGGCAGCTCGCCAGTGGCGGCCTCCCCGCGGCGCCGTCCCTGCCCGCCGCGCCCTCCCTCGGCGGACTCCCGCTGGGCGGCTGATTCATTCGGCCGAAATTCCAGTGAAACCGGCGGGGCCGGTGCGGCGTGTCCATTGATGCCGCACCGGCCCCGCCGTATGTCCGAACCGGGCTCCTCCACCATTGGGAGTAGCAAACGATCGGGTATCCCTCCGTGGGATGACGTACAAAGAGCCGACGTGCGCATCCAAATGACTTGGTGCATGTCTACGCTGTTGTGCGAGCGTTACGAAGAGTCGCAATCCTGGACATAAGACACAGGAGACCCTTCCACCACCCCACAATCGAGGAGCACGGTGTCTGCCACGACGCGGGCCGCCGCGAACGGCCACAACAAGAACGGCACCGGCACCCCGGCCGCCGAGCGCGTGCGCGGGATCTCGGCGGGGGTGTTGATCTGGTACCTGCGGATCGTGGCGGCGCTCGACCTCGTGTCGGCGATCTCGGTCCCGCTGCGCGACCGGGTACGCCACCACGACACCGGCGAGTACTACACCCCGTTCCTGGTCACGTCCGGTTTCACGTCGGCAGCGCTCGCCGCGTTCCTCGCCATCATGCTCGGCCGACGCAAGCGCGCCGCCTGGGCGTTCACCGCGATCCTGCTGGTCCCCTCCACCGCCGTGTACATCTGGGCGCTGTGGTTCGACGACCTGCGCCAACACCCGTTCAACTGGTCCTCGACGATCATCACCCTGCTGATCTGCGTCGCGCTGCTGCTGAGCTTCGCCGAGTTCGGCGCCAAGGGTGACCGGGGCAACGTGCTCAAGGCCGGCCTGGTGCTGGCGGGCGGCGCGGTGGTCGGCGTGGTCCTGGGCTCGACCCTGGTCAACGCCACCGACCGGATCTCCACGTCGAGCATGGGCGACCGGATCCTGTACGCGGTGCTGCGCATCTTCACCCTGGCGCCGGACAGCGACCTGGGCTCGGTGTCGGTGCCGCGCTGGGTCGACATCGTGATCAACGTGGCGGGCGTGGCGCTGTTCCTGCTGGTGCTGTTCGTGCTGTTCCGCGCGCCCAAGGGCCGCGAACTGCTCACCCCCGACGACGAGGTGCTGCTGCGCGAACTGCTCGACAAGCAGGGCGAGCGCGACTCGCTGGGCTACTTCGCGCTGCGTCGGGACAAGGCGGTCATGTGGTCGCCGAGCGGCAAGGCCGCCGTCGCCTACCGGGTCGTGGGCGGCGTCTCGCTCGCGTCCGGCGACCCGATCGGCGACCCCGAGGCATGGCCCGGCGCGATCGACCGCTGGCTGGCCGAGGCCGAGGACCGCGCGTGGGTGCCGGCCGTGATGGGCGCCAGCGAGGAAGCCGGCACGATCTTCGCCCGGCACGGCCTGGACGCGCTGGAGTTGGGCGACGAGGCGATCGTCGAGGTGGCCGAGTTCAGCCTGGAGGGCCGCGCGATGCGCGGTGTCCGGCAGGCGTACAACCGGGTCAAGCGGGCCGGGTACACCACTCGGGTGCGCCGCCACGAGGACATTCCCGAGGGCGAGATGCGCGAGCTGCTCGACCTCGCCGACCACTGGCGGGACGGGCAGACCGAGCGCGGCTTCTCGATGGCGCTGGGTCGGCTGGGCGACCCCGACGACGGGCGCTGCCTGATGGTCGAGTGCATGGACGGCGAGGGCCGGCTGCGCGCGGTGCTCAGCTTCGTGCCGTGGGGGTGCAAGGGCGTCTCGCTCGACCTGATGCGCCGTGACCGGGACTCGGACAACGGTCTGATCGAGTTCATGGTGCTCGACGTGATAGAGGGCGCGAAGGCGTTCGCCGCGGCCAACGCCAAGCCCGCCAAGGGCAAGGGGAAGGGCCGGGCGCCGGAGCCGGAGGCCGAGGCCGCTCCCGAGCAGTCCTCGGCGATCGACATCGAGCGGATCTCGCTCAACTTCGCGATGTTCCGCTCGGTCTTCGAGCGCGGCAACAAGCTCGGCGCGGGTCCGGTGCTGCGGCTGTGGCGCACCGTCCTGGTGTTCTTCTCGCGCTGGTGGCAGATCGAGTCGCTGTACCGGGCCAACGAGAAGTACCGGCCGATCTGGGAGCCGCGCTACATCTGCTTCCGCAAGGCCAGCGAGCTGCCCCGGATCGGCATCGCGGCGGCTCGGGCCGAGGGCTTCCTGACCACGCCCACGCTGCCCCAGCTGTTCGGCGCCCGGCACGAGCAGCGGGTCGCGGCGCTGGCCAAGCGCAAGGCCGGGGACGCGACTCCGCCGCTCACCGGGTGGGCCGCCGAGCAGCGTGAGCCGGCCGAGCACAAGCAGCCCTGATCGTCCTGTCCGCCGGTTCGACCACGCCGAAGGGCGGCGCCCCCACTCGGGGGCGCCGCCCTTCGGCGTTCCGGTCCGCGCGTTCGCCGCGCCGGCCGCGTGCGGCTCAGACCAACCGGCGGATCTCGCCGCGCACGCGGTAGAAGCCGCCGCGTTCGGCCGGATGCACCGCGTCCACCACGTAGCGCGCACCGGCGACCCGCACGTTCTTCGGGAACTGCACGTTCCAGCCGTTCTCGTAGCCCGCCGTGACCACGTGCACCCGCAGCCGGCCGCCGCCCTGGTCGACGCATTCGACCACGACACCGGTGCCCGCGTCGGTGGTGGTGGCCACCTCGGTGGTCGGCACCACGGCCTCGATCGTGGCCGCCTTGACGTCGCGCACCTGCGGGACGGTGCCGCTCTGGGCCGCCTCGATGGCCGCCTCGCTCACGTCGATGCAGGCCAGCGAGCCGTCGGTGGTGACGATGTACAGCCGCTCGTCGCGGTATTGCATCGAGTAGGCCGAGCCGCACGTGGTGCCCAGCTTCCACAGCCGCTTGCCGTCCTCGGCGAAGCAGTACACCGTCGAGGAACTGTCGCCGGCGAACACGTACTTGCCGTTCTCGGCGGTCGCGCAGGAGAACACCGACGCGTCGCAGTCGTAGGTGGTGCGGATCGTGCCGTCCGACTTCGCGATCCGGTGCACCTTGTTGCCGGAGGTGCCCGCGTACACGTCGTCCTTCTCCTGCCAGCCGAAGAGCACGCTGCCCCTCGTCTTGACCCGCCACAGCTCCTTGCCGTCGGCGGCGGCGAACGCCTGCACACCGGCGCTGTGTCCGTGGTAGATCGCGTTCTCGTCGCAGCGCACCATCCAGGCGCCGGTGCCGTTGGTCGCCGCGGCCCACAACGACTCGTCCTCGTGGTCGATGGTGGTGCAGCCGCCGTTGGAGTCGGACACGCCCAACACGCCGTCGTGGATGTCGAGCCAGTAGATGTCGATGTTGTCGGTGATCTCGTAGGCCACGCGCGGGGCCTTGCCGCCGACGTCGTACACGTTGCCGTTGTCGCAACCGGCGTAGATCCACGAGTCGTCCGCGACGATGCACTTGACGCCGTTGGGCAGCTGGTAGCGGCCGGTCACCTCGCCGTTGTGGTCGAGGAACCACACGTCGCCGCGCTGGTTGCCGACCAGCACCCGCTCGGCGTCCACGAAGATGCCGAACGCCGAGGAGCCGGTGCGGTAGCGCCACAGCACGGGCGCCGAGTTGCGGGCCGTGGTCGGCCGGGACACGATCTCGCGACGGGTGATCGAGCGCGGCTGGCGCACGCCCTGGACGGCCGGTTCGTAGCCCTTGCGCAGCTTCGCGGCGACCTTCTTCTTCGCGTCCGCCTGGGCCTTCTCCGGACTCGCGTGGGTGGCCGAACTCGTCTGGCCCTTGGCCCCGATCCGCCCGTACGTGACCGTGACGTCGACGCCGTCGACGACGACCTCGTAGTACTTGTGCGCGCCGTCGCCTTCTTCGGACAGCTCAAGATAGGTACGGGTCTCGGACATGACGACTCCTCGGCTCCGCTGCTCTGTTCGGGATGCGGTGACTGTGGTGGCTGTGGTGTGCATGCTGTGGGTGCTGCCGGCGCGGCTGCGGGCCTCGCGGTCGTGGAGGTCCGCCGCGAGACTCGCGGCGGGGCGGGGAACCGTGCCGTACAAGGGGACTGATGCGCCGTCATCCCCCGTGGCGATGGGCAAGACCCTACTCACGCGAGCCGACAGCCGGCGGGCCGGTTCGGTGCGGTCTCACTCACTCGCACGGCGCAATCCGGGACCGAGGGTCCGTTGTCGGGCAAAGTGCCCCCTCGTCCGGCCGTCCCCTACTCCGGGCGGAGGAGTGGTGGGGGTGGAGCCCCTCCCCGGGGACGACGTTTCAGCCTCCGAGGCCGGGTTAATCTCCACTCATCCCGATCACCGGTCGCCGGTCCGGCCCCAGTACGGTCGGCCGAAGGCCCCGCTTGCCCGAGGAGTCCATGTGGCCGGGCACTTCAACACGTCCTTGGCTCCTGCGGCCTTCGGCGCCAGACCCGCCGGTGAGCGGCTGGCGCGCATCCGCAGATCCCCGCACTTTCGCGACGGTGCGTTCCAAAATCCCGTGCCGACCCGTCGAGGCAGCCCCGGCGCGGTCGGCAAGTTGTTGCGCGCGCAAAAGGCCGCGGCCGGGCTGCGTCGGCCGGCCGGCGCGATTCCGCTGGTCACCGCGTCCGCGTTGGACTTCGCCCGGGCGCCGCTGACCGGGCTGCGCGCCTGCTGGCTCGGGCACGCGACGGCGCTGGTCGAAATGGACGGCGTACGGGTGTTGTTCGACCCGGTCTGGAGCACTCGCTGCTCGCCGTCCGCGGCGTTCGGCCCGGCTCGGATGCACGCGGTGCCGGTGCGCTTCGCGGATCTGCCCGACCCGGACGTCGTGGTCGTCTCGCACGACCACTACGACCACCTCGACATGGCCACCATCCGAGCGCTGGGCAGGGGCGATGCGGCGTTCGTGGTGCCGCTGGGCATCGGCGCGCACCTGGAGCGGTGGGGCATCGCCGCGGACCGGATCACCGAGTTGGACTGGCACGAGGCGGGCAAGGTCGCCGGGCTGACCTTCACCGCGACGCCGGCCCGGCACTACTGCAATCGCGGCGCACGAGTGCTCGGCACCGTGCTGTGGGCGTCGTGGGTGGTCGCCGGGCCCGGGCACCGGGTGTTCCACAGCGGGGACAGCGGCTACTTCCCGGGCTTCGCACAGATCGGGCGCGAGCACGGGCCGTTCGATCTGACGATGATTCAGGCCGGCGCGTACGCGGAGGCGTGGCCGGAGGTGCACCTGCACCCGGAGGGCGCGGTCCAGGCCCATGCGGATCTCGGCGGCGGATTGATGTTGCCCATCCACTGGGGCACGTTCGACCTGGCGCCGCACGCGTGGGAGGAGCCGGCCGAGCGGTCGGTGGCGGCAGCCCGGGCGCTGGGCACGGACCTGGTGATCCCGCGGCCCGGTGCGCTGTTCGAGCCGGCACTGGTGGACGGCGCCGCGGTCGAACCGTGGTGGCGTGACGTGGCCGCGGAGCCGTCGCGATGGGCGGGTGACGTGGTCGCCGAACCGGCGGCATCGGTCACGGCGGTACCGGCGGCCTGACGGGGTGTCGGCGGATCTCGGGGATCTCGGCGGATCGAGTGCGGCAGGCCCGGGTGGGCCGCCGGTCACGGATCGAGGCGGGTCGGCGGGTGGTCGGCGGTGGGTCAGGAGACGTCCCAGAGGTCGGCGCGGACGCCGCGTGGCAGAACCATGACCGGGACGCGGGCGTTGCGGACGATCTTGTGCGAGGCGTCTCCGACGAAGACCCGTTTGATCGGGCCGATCCTGCTGGACGCGCAGATCAGCAGATCGTCCGCCCAGGTGACGGTGTCCAGCGCGGTGCGGACGTCGTCGCCCTCGGCGGTCTCCCCGTCGGCCGGCACCTCGATCTCGGTCATCGCCGCCGCGAGGTCCTGCCGGGCCTGCTCGCGCGCGGCGCGCAGCACCTGGTGTTCGGCGGCCTGGTGCTGTCTGCCGGAGTACAGCCGCACCGGTCGCAACACCAGTGTGAGCAGCCGTACATCCGTGTGCAGCCGGCGGGCGAACTCCACGCCGCAGGTGAGCACTCCGCTCGGGTGCGGCTCACGCTGGTAGGCGATCGTGCAGCGGGCGATGCCGGGCGGCGGGTGGTCGGCGAAGCCGCGCGGGGCCAGCGCCACCGGCACGGGTGAGCCGTGCAGGAGCTGATCGGCGGTGCTGCCGACGGCCACGCGCGCGGTCCGTCCGCCCGGCGCCGGGCCGATCACCACGAGTGCGGCGCGGTGTCGCTCGGCGATCCGGATCAGCCCCCGCCCGCTGCCCAGGTGGTCGTCGATCGCCCGCTCCACCGGCAACTCCGGTGCCCATTCGCCAAGTCGGGCCTGCGCGTCGTCCAGCAGCCGATCGCTCTCCTCGCGCAGGAACGCGCGCCACTCCGCGTCCACGGAGCCGACCCCGGCACCGGGCAGTGCGGGCGGGCGGACGTGCGCGAGCACGACCTCCGCGCCCAGTTGCCGGGCGAGCAGCATGCCCAACACCAGCGCGTCCCGGGCGCGCGGTTCCGGCCGGCAGCCCACCACGATCCGCATCCGCGCGCCGTCGCCGCTCACCGGCCCACCTCGGCACCCGCGGCGCCCTCGAGACGCCAGCGCGAGTGCCGGTAGCCGTACAGGAAGTAGATCGCCACGCCGACCGCCATCCAGACCAGGAAGACCTGCCATGTGGTCCCGGAGAGCCGGGCCATCAGGTAGATGCAGAAGCCGACACCCAGGATCGGGGTGATCGGGAAGAAGGGGGCGGTGAAGCCGCGCTGAAGATCCGGTCGGGTCCGGCGGAGCACCATCACCCCGACGTTGACCAGCGCGAACGCGAACAGGGTGCCGATGCTGGTCGCTTCGGTGAGTCGGCCGAGCGGGACCAGCGCGGCGAGCACGGCCACCCACGCGCCGGTGATCAGCGTGTTCGCCACCGGGCTCTGGGTGCGCCGGCTGACCTTCGCGAAGATGGGCGGGATCAGGCCGTCCCGGGACATCGCGAACAGGATCCGGGTCTGCCCGTACAGCACCGTCAGCACGACGCTGGCGATCGAGATGATCGCGCCCGCGGACAGGATCGTGGACGCCCACGAGCCGCCGGTGACATCGGTGACGATCTTCGCCAGCGTCGCCTCGCTGCCCTCGAACTGCTGCCAGGGCAGCGCGCCGAGCGCGGCGAGGGCGACCGCGACGTAGACGACGGTGACGATCGCGAGCGAGATCAGGATGGCCAACGGCAGGTCCCGGCGCGGGTTCTTGGCCTCCTCGCCGGCCGTGGAGGCGGCGTCGAAGCCGATGTAGGAGAAGAACACCTGGGACGCGCCGGCGCTGATCCCGGCCACGCCGAACGGTGCGAACGGGGACAGGTTGCCGTCCTCGAACGCGGTGAACGCGATGGCGCAGAAGAACGCGAGGGTGAGCAGCTTGATGAAGACCATGATCGTGTTGGCCACGGCACTCTCCGAGACACCGCGCACGAGCAGGATCACCGCGAGCAGTACGACGATCACGGCCGGGATGTTGAACGTGCCGCCTTCGCCCGGTGGTTGGCTGATCGCTTCGGGCAGACTCACCCCGAACGCGGAGTCGAGCAGTTCGTTGACGTACTGCCCCCAGCCGACCGCCACGGCGGAGATCGACACGCCGTACTCCAGCAGGAGGCACCACCCGCACACCCACGCGATGCCTTCGCCGAGCGTGGCGTACGCGTAGGAGTAGGACGACCCGGACACCGGGATGCTCCCGGCCAGTTCGGCGTAGGACAGCGCCGAGAACAGCGCGGTGACCGCCGCGAGCACGAACGAGATCACCACGGCGGGACCGGCCTTGGGCACCGCCTCGCCCAGGATGACGAAGATGCCGGTGCCCAGGGTCGCGCCGACACTGAAGAAGGTCAGTTCGAGCAACCCCATGGTGCGCCGCAGCCCGGGTCCCTCCTCGCCCTCCCCACCGGAGCTTTCCGCGAGGATGGCATCCACGGGTTTGGTCCGCAGCACTCCCAGGCGCGACCCGGTTGCGGCATGGCTGGCGGGCAATCCGGCCTCCCTGGAGAACATGTACCAAGAAGGAACGGGTGCCCCGCCGTCCGGGTATCGAACGGTCTTTCAGCCATTCGGACCGGTTCGGTGGCGTGCCCGGCGACCTGCCGCGGGATCATCCGGACCTGCTCCGGGGACACGCCCGTGATCAAGGCGATGGTGTCGACGGTCGGGGCGTCGTCGCGGTGGCCGGCATCCGCGACCGCTGTCTTCCCGACCGGCCACGTACGACGGCGCCGAAGCACCGAGTTGCCGTTCACCCGTGACACGACCGGCCGGGCGGTCGTCACATCCACTGCTACAGCGGGTACGGAAGAGGCCCTTTCCGGTTATCCCGGAAAGGGCCTCTCGCCTGCGTGTGCGCTCGGCAGGATTCGAACCTGCAACCTTCTGATCCGTAGTCAGATGCTCTATCCGTTGAGCTACGAGCGCTTGGTCGCTTTGACCGAGGTCAACAATACATGCTCGCCGGCCGGGGGTGAAATCCATTGTTCGAGGGTGCGTCAAACTCGGGCAATCAGTGATCAAGCGCCGTCATTTCGCGGGTGCTCGGCGGCCGAGCGGGTGATCGCGGGCCGGGCGCCGAGGGGCCCGGCGGGGTGTCGGCGGGCGGCTCGGCGAGGTTGGTCGGGTGGGGTGGATCCGGACCCGGCGGCGGCCGGCGGCGCCGGGTCGGGGTGGCCCGGGTGACCCCGACCGGCGGGGGCGGCGACGCGCGCGAAGTCGACCCGGCTCGTTCGCTGTGAGCTGAAATGGCCTTTTCGGACATGTCGGCCCGGCAGGGAAATCGGGGGCATCCGGTCGGGGCGCGCGGGCCGCCCGGTTCGGATCGACGGCGCGCTGTCGGAGGTTGTCGCCAGAGGAGGACGGGGCATCGAGCGGTGGCTCCGGCAAATAGTCGCATACCGGACATCACGCCCCGCGTTGTGACGCCGGGTCGTCGTGCGCTCACCGAAACGTCATCGTCATGAGCGCGAAACAGCCCGCCTGGTGGGACCAGACGGGCTGTTCGGGAAGCGGAGGCTCCGGGATTTGAACCCGGGATGGGGATGAACCCAAACCGCATTAGCAGTGCGGCGCCATAGACCGGACTAGGCGAAGCCTCCATCGGTGTTTGCCGACGAGGAACAGATTACTAGGCTCGTCAACGTGACTGCAAAAACAATGGGATAGTCGGTCGTGACATGCCCCGGCGGCGACGGGCAAGATGGCCGTCGCGCAGTCCGAGGACCGGAGGAGGTACGCGCTTCGTGAGCAGCAGGCCATCCCGAGGCGCTGCTCGCCTCGCAGCCATACTCGACGCCCTGCCGGATGCTCTCCTGCTGGTGAATCGCAACGGCACCGTCGTCAACGCGAACGCCATGGCACTGGAGGTTCTGGAGGCGCCGGGCACTCCCGTGGTCGGGCGCGGTCTCCTGGACCTGCTGCCCTCGTTCGACCATCGGCGCATCCCGGGTTCCGTCCGGGCCGGCGACTCGCGCGACACCCGGACCAAGCCGACCCGGATGTCCGCGCACCGTACCGACGGCGGCGTCTTCCCGGTCGAGGTGACCAGCGCGAACCTGCCCGCCGGGTACGACGACGAGTTGCTGATGATCGTCGTGCGCGACCTGACCGGCAAGGTCGACGTCGAGGCCGAACTGGCACGTCAGCAGCGGCAGACCGAGATGATCCTGCGCGCGGCCTGCGAGGGCATCATCGGCATCGACGCCGAGGGCGACATCGTGCTGGCCAACCCGGCCGCCGCCCGGATCCTGCGCCATCGCGCGAGCGACCTCGGCGGGAAGAGCGTGCACGAACTGCTCATGCACGCCCGGGCCGACGGCACACCGCTGCCCGCGCAGGAGTGCCCGCCGCTGGTGACCCTGGGCAACGGACGCCGGCAGCGGTTGCACGACCAGGTGTTGTGGCGCGGCGACGAGGGCTACGTGACGGTGGACATGATCACCGCGCCGATCCTGCTCGGCGGCGCCGTGGTCGGCGCCGTGATGACCTTCAGCGACACCGGACGGGAAAAACTGCTCGGCGAACGGCGGGCCCAGCTCGCCGAGTTGGTCGACGCCGAGATACTGGGCCGGCTCGCGGCGGTGCGCGGTCGGCTGAAGAAGGTGGCCGACGGCGCGGCCGGTGAGGTCGGCCACGGCGCCCGTCGCATGGTGCGTCAGGTCGCGGGCGAGTTGGAGAGCCTGGAGGAACTCGCGGGCGAGGTACTCGCGCACCAGGCCGCCGACACCGAGGCGGCCGAGCCCGAGGACGCCGACGCGGCGACCGAGCCGGAGCGGGTGCCGACCACGGTGGACGATCTCGTGGATCGGGCCATGGAGACCGTGACCTACCTCGCGCGCGGCGCGGGGGTGGAGTTCGCGGTCAACGCGTCCCCGGTCGGCGTGCGGGTGGACGTGGACGCGATGACCCGGGCCCTGGGGCACCTGCTCGCGGACGTCGTCGCGGCCGGCCCCGAGGGATCCACCGTCGTGGTCGCGGCCGCCCAGCGTGGCAACGTCGCCCGGATCGAGGTGCGTGGTCCGGAGAGCCGAGGCAGCGCGGTGCGGGTCCCGCTCGCGCGCGCGGTCGTCGAGGCGCACGGCGGCACCGTCGAGTCGCACACCATGCCCGGCCGAGGCAGCACGTACGTGGTCGAGTTGCCCGCCGACGCGGAGGCCGCCGAACAGGTCGAGAGTTCCGGCGAACACCGCGCGGCCAAGGGCCGCCGGGCCCGCCAGACCGGCCGACCGGACCCGACCGCCGACAAGAACGGCAGGAACGGCAAGGCCGACAAGGCCGCCAAGACGGGCACGGACGCCAAGGCCGAGGACGCGAAGACCAAGGCCGAGGCCGACGCGACGTCGACCGACGAGGACGAGAACGCGCCGATCGAGGCGACCGACCCGAAGCCGGACGACGCGACCGACGCCGACGCGGCCGAGTCCGAGAGCGGGGCCGACGCCGATTCGAAGGCACGTCCGGGCGCCGCGCGGGCGAAGGGCGCCCCCGACGCGCGGCCCGCGCCGGGCAGCGGGGTCGAACTCGCCGTGCGCGGACGCGGTGCGCAGCCGCCGCGGGCCCGTCTGGAGCCGGTCGGTTCCTCCACGCCGCCGGTGCCCGCGCCGCCGCCGCCCGGTTCGGTGGCCGCCGCGCCGCAGGGACCGTTCGCGTTGCCGCCCGGCACGGTCGCGCCGGTGCCGCTGGTGCCCGCGGGTTCCGCCGAGGGGCAGCACGAGCGGCCGGACGCCGACACATACGACGAGGCCGAGGAGGCCGCGCGCAACAACAGCGGCGCGTTCGAGGCGGTCTACCCGCCGCGCTCGCGTCGCGGTCGGCCCTCGCGCGACGCACACGACGCCGGCGAGTCCGCCGCCGGACCCTCCGGTTCGCACCGCGGGGTCGCCCACCACGGTGGTTCCGAGGTCGAGCGGGCCGAGCCGGCGGCGCTGCCGCAACGACCCGCCGCCCCGCCCGCCCAGGCACCCGCGGCCGGTGGGCGACTGAACGGCGCGCACACCCCGCAGGGCGCGCAGGCGCGTCGCCGGTTGTCCACGCCACCGGCGCCGATCCCGGCGCAGAACCGCGCGTCGGACGGTTCGGGACGCAGCACCAGCGTGCAGGATCGGCCGGGCCGACCCGCCGCCGCCGACATGCCCACCGAGTTGTTGCCGCCGATCCCGGCCGCGCCGGATCAGCCGGTTCCGGTCCGGGTCCGGCGGCCCGGCTTCCCGGACGGGCCGCCCGGTGACGTCGAGGCGATGTCCGGGGCCGACCTGCCGACCATGGTCACGCCCGCGCCGGACGGACAGCCGCGCCGGTTGCTGGTCTGGCCCGAGCCGGACACCGCGACGGCGGGCGCGCTGACCGCGCGCGGCTGGAGTCCGCTGCTGGTGCGTTCGCGCGAGGAGGTCGACGCGAGTGTCCCGGTGCAGCCGGCCGCGCTGTTCGTGGACCCGTTGACCGGCCCGATCACCCGTACCGCACTCCAGTCGCTGCGCACCGCCGCGACCGCCGCGCAGATCCCGGTGCTGGTCACCGCCGGGTTGATGCAGGCGACCCGGGACGCGGCGTTCGGTGCCGACCCGGCCGTGCTGCTGCGTTCGCTCGCACCCGCGGACAGCGCCGGGCACGCGTCGCGCGTACTCCTGGTGGAGGGCAATCCGGACATCGCGACGGCGTTCACCGCGTCCTTGGAACGGCGTGGCATGGACGTGGTGCACGCGGCCTCGGAGAGCGAGGCGGTGTCCAAGGCGTCCAGCGTCGAGCCCAATCTCGTGGTGCTCGACCTGATGCTGGTGCGTCGGCGCCGGATGGGCGTGGTCGACTGGCTGCGCAACAACGCGCGTCTGCACTCCACGCCGATCGTCGTCTACACCACGCTCGACCTGGTCGAACACGACCTGCACCGGCTGCAGACCGGCGAGACCGTGCTGTTCCTGGCCGAGCGTTCGACGCGCGAGGACGTACAGCAGCGCATCGTCGACCTGCTCGGCAAGATCGCGTCACCCTCGTAGCCGACCCGGTGGCAATGGGCGACCCGTGCCTCACCCGCGCGGGTCACCCGAACGGGCGGACCACCCGGATACGACCCGGGTCCCGCCCACGCGACGTCCGGGTCATTCGCACCGACGCCGAGAGCCGCTCCGGCAGCGAGGAATCGCACAGGTACGCACCCGGACCGCCGGCACCCGAGGGCCGCACGGCACCCGCCGTATCCGCACCGAACCGCAACGCCTCACCATGCCGCCGGCCCCTGGGCGTGCAGCCGACGACTCATCTCGCCGACGGTCAGCGCCAGTTCGGTGGCGAGGTCCATCGCCTGGGGGTGGTCGTGGTGTTCGCGCATCCACCAACACATGACCTGCACGATAGGCCCGGCGGACTCCGGATGTCCGATGATCGCGGTGCGCGCGCACAGCGGACGCGGCGGTCCGTCCCGATCGAGTCGGAACCAGTAGCCGTCCCGGAAGCCCAGCGCGGGATGGCCGAGCGCGTCCGGTAACACGACGTCGTACGGCCGGTGCGGTTCGGGTCGCACCTCCAACGGGTACATGGGGCGCCTTCCAACGGGAAGTCGAGGGTTCGCCGATCTCCCTCCAAAGGGCGGAAAAGCGGGAACTACCGAATGCTCGCGGCGTTATGCCGAAAACGATGCGTCATCCGGATCAACAGGACACCGTCGCATTCTTCCGCTCGGCCGGTCCGCTCGGCCGAGCGCCACGCCTGGTTCACCCGTACGGGCGCACGGCGGACCGTCACGGGCGCGTGGGCGGGCGCTCGACGGGCGCGACAGCGAAGGCTCCGGGGGCTGACAAGCACCCGATCGGCGAGAAAGAATCCCCTCATCTCGACCGGTCCCGGTCCGGCGAATGCAGGGAGGCCACACAGTGCTGAGCACGATGCAGGACGTGCCCTTGACGATCGCTCGCATCATGCGACACGGCACCACGGTGCACGGCGGTTCGGAGGTGGTGACCTGGACCGGCGGCGCACCCAGGCGGGCCACCTACGCCGAGGTCGGTCGCCGGTCCGCGCAACTCGCCCACGGCCTGCGTGAGCTCGGGATCACCGGCGACGAGCGGGTCGCCACGTTCTTGTGGAACAACCAGGAGCACCTGGAGTGCTACCTCGCGATCCCGTCGATGGGCGCGGTGCTGCACACGCTCAACCTGCGCCTGCCTCCGGAGCAGTTGATCTACATCGCGAACCACGCCGACGACCGGGTGCTGATCCTGGACGGCTCGCTGGCCGCACTGGCCGCCCCGCTGCTGACCCACCTGAAGACCATCGAACACATCGTGGTCACCGGCGCCGACACCGATCTGGGCCCGCTCGCCGATTCCGGCAAGCGCATCCACCGCTACGACGACCTGCTCGCCGGTCGGCCGACCGAGTTCGACTGGGCCGAGGACATCGACGAGCGACAGGGCGCCGCGATGTGTTACACGTCCGGCACCACGGGCAACCCCAAGGGCGTCGTGTACAGCCACCGGTCGACCTACCTGCACAGCATGCAGGTGTGCTCGATGGAGGCTTTCGGCCTGGGCACGTCGGACCTGGTGCTGGCGGTGGTGCCGATGTTCCACGTCAACGCGTGGGGGCTGCCGTACGCGGCGATGTTGTGCGGCGCCTCGATCCTGATGCCCGACCGGTTCCTCCAGTCGGAGCCACTGGCCACGATGATCGCCGCGGAGAAGCCGACGTTCGGCGCCGCCGTGCCGACCATCTGGACCGGGCTCCTGGACTACCTGGACGTGCACAAGACCGACGTGTCCTCGCTCAAGGAGGTCGTGGTGGGCGGCTCGGCCTGCCCGCCCGGCCTGATGCGAGCGTTCGAGGAGCGGCACGGCGTGCGCATCGTGCACGCGTGGGGGATGACCGAGACCTCACCGCTGGGTTCGGTGGCCCGACCGCCGGCCGGGGTGACCGGCGACGAGGCGTTCTCGTACCGGATCTCGCAGGGTCGTCTGCCCGCCTCGGTGCAGGCCCGGCTGGTCGGCCCGGACGGTGCCGACGTCCCGCTCGACGGCGAGTCGGTCGGCGAACTGCTGGTGCGCGGGCCGTGGATCGCGGGTGGCTACATCGGCGACGAAGGCTCGGTGGACGCCAGTGGCGGCGGCCGGTTCCAGGACGGGTGGTTGTGTACCGGCGACGTCGGCACGATCACCCCCGACGGCTTCCTGCGGCTGACCGACCGGGCCAAGGACGTGATCAAGTCGGGCGGCGAGTGGATCTCGTCGGTCGACTTGGAGAACACCCTGATGGGCCACGATGACGTGGCCGAGGCGGCCGTGGTGGGTGTGCCCGACGACAAGTGGGGCGAGCGCCCGTTGGCCACGATCGTGCTGCGCGAGGGCGCCACGACCACGGTCGAGCAGCTGCGCGACTATCTCGCGGGCAAGGTGGCCCGCTGGCAGGTGCCCGAGCGGTGGAGCCTGATTCCCGCCGTGCCCAAGACCAGCGTGGGCAAGTTCGACAAGAAGGTGATCCGGCGTCAGTACGCGCAGGGCGAGCTGGAGGTCAGCGAACTCGACCGGGGCTGAGCCCGGGCACGACGTCGCCGGTCGGGCCGTTTCGGGTCCGGCCGGCGCGTCGCCCGGAGGTTGTGGTCACAGCACCCCGACCGGCCCGTCGACCGCGTTGCGGTCGATGGCGATCCGCTTGCCGCCGTGGGTCTCCGAGACGTCGCCGGTGTACTGGTGCACCCGTCGGCCGGGCCAGTACCCGTCGGGCAGCGCTCCGTCTCCGGTGGTGGCGGCGTGACCGTCCCAGCGGGCGTACCAGACCGCGTCCGGGACCGAGCGCTGGTCGACCGCCCCGATCAGGTCGGCGATGCCGGAGCTGAGGCTGCTGTAGTAGCCCGCCACGTAGCCGCGTTCGCGGACCCGGTCGGACCACGCGGACACGAAGTCCAGCACCGCGGTTCGGCAATCGGCGTCGTCGTTGTCGTACGCCTCCATGTCGTACCAGAGGGCGCTGCCCGGCTTGAACCCGAGCGCGGCGCCGCGGTCCACCGCGTCGTCCGCCTCGGCGATCCCCTGCTGTGCCGCGCGCGCCGGGTCGATCCGACCCGGCTTGCCGGACTGTGAACAGGGCGCCTGAAGGCCGACCTGGATGGGCAGGAAGTCCCAGCCCTGACGGTGTACGGCCCTGACCCAGTCGGAGGTCAGCCGGGTGCTCTTACAGGCCCGGTTGTCGCCCGCGACGTAGATCCCGACCACCTCGTACGGCGAGTCCCGCCAGGCTTGCATGGTCTCCACGGTGGGTGCCTCGCACGCGTCGAAGCCCAACGCGCGCACGCTCCGGGATCGTTCCACCCGCGCACCGGCACCTTCGGCGAGCCCGGCCGGCAGCAGGCCGAGCACGGCGGTGAGCAACACGGTCGAGGCGATCCGACGAGTGGTCAGCGGACGCACGAGATCTCCTGGCGTGGTGGGGACGGGTGTCCCACCACGCTGCGCACCACGTCCGGCCGAGCGGGCGGACCGCCCGGGCGACGCGCCGATGCGTCACCCGGGTGGCCCAACGAGCGCACCGGGGGCGAGGCCCCTGTGCTCGGCTCGGCCTATTCGACGCCCAGCACCAGCCCCGACGTCGGCACCCCGGTGCCGGCCGTCACCAGCACGTTGTGCACGTTCTCGACCTGGTTGACCGAGCTGCCGCGGATCTGCCGCACGCCCTCGGCGATGCCGTTCATCCCGTGCAGGTACGCCTCGCCCAACTGGCCGCCGTGCGTGTTCGTGGGCAGCTTGCCGCCCAACTCCAGGCCGCCGTTCGCGACGAACGCCGGCGCCTCGCCGCGCCCGCAGAAGCCGAACTCCTCCAACTGCATCAGCACGAACGGGGTGAAGTGGTCGTAGAGCACCGCGGTCTGGATGTCGTCGGGGGTCAGCCCCGACGTCTGCCACAGCTGCTTGGCGACCACACCCATCTCGGCCAGCCCGGTCATCTCGTCCCGGTAGAAGCTGGTCATCTGGTCCTGGAGGCGACCCGCGCCCTGGGCGGCCGCGTTGATGATCGCGGGCTTTTGCTTGAGGTCCTTGGCCCGTTCGGCACTGACCACCACGATCGCCTGGGCGCCGTCGGTCTCCTGGCAGCAGTCGAGCAGTCGCATCGGCTCGACGATCCAGCGCGAGTTCTGGTGGTCCTCCAGCGTGATCGGCTTGCCGTGGAAGTACGCCTTGGGGTTGTTCGCCGCGTGCTTGCGGTCGGCGACCGCGACATGGCCGAACGCCTCGGTGGTCGCGCCGTACACGTGCAGGTAGCGCTGCGCGAACATGGCCACCCACGAGGCCGGCGTCAGCAGCCCGTGCGGCATGTTCCAGCCCAGGCCCACGCCCTCGACGGTGGGGTCGCGCTGGAGCACGCCGGAGCCGAACCGGCGGCCGGAGCGCTCGTTGAACGCGCGGTAGCAGACCACCACGTCGGCGACCCCGGTCGCGACGGCCATCGCGGCCTGCGCGACGGTGGCGCAGGCCGCGCCGCCGCCGTAGTGGATCCGGCTGAAGAAGGTCAGGTCGCCGATCCCGGCCGCGGCGGCGACCGCGATCTCGGGGTTGGTGTCCATCGTGAAGCTGACCAGGCCGTCCACCTCGGACGGCGCGATCCCGGCGTCGTCCAGAGCCGCGCCCACCGCCTCGACGGCCAGGCGCAGTTCGCTGCGACCGGACTCCTTGGAGAACTCGGTCGCGCCGATCCCGGCGATGGCGGCCTTGCCGCGCAGGTTGTCGGCGTGCTTGAGGCTCACGCTTCGGCTCCTTCCGGCAGCTTCACCGTGACCGTGCCGGTGACGTGGTTGCCGAGCTTGTTGGCTCCGACGACGGCGATCTCCACGAGTGGGGTGCCGTCCTCGGCGGTGGTCTTGGCGGTCACCGTGCCGGTGAGGGTCATGGTGTCGCCCGGGTAGTTCGGGGCGCCGAGCCGGATCGCGACCTTGCGCAGCTCGGTCTCGGGGCCCGCCCAGTCGGTGATGTAGCGGCCGACCAGGCCGTTGCTGGTCAGGATGTTCATGAAAATGTCCGGCGAGCCCTTGTCCGCGGCGAGTCGCGGATCGTGGTGCACGTCCTGGAAGTCGCGGGTCGCCAGCGCGGTCGCCACGATCAGCGTGCGGGTCAGCGGGATGGCCAGCGGCGGCAGTTCGTCACCGACGGACACCTCCGCGTGGGTTCGGCTCACGAGGTTCTCGGTGGTCATCGGCTGCCTCCCTGGGCGGGCGCGTGGGCGAGCAGCTTGCCGAGCGCGGCGAGCTGTTGGATGCCGCTGCCCAGGGTCACGTCGATCTGACGGCCCCACAGGAAGTGGCGGTGGATCGGGTGGTCGATGTCGGAGCCGGTGCCGCCGTGCAGGTGCTGGCACGCGTGCACCACCCGCTTGCCCGCCTCGGAGGCGAACCAGCGTGCGACCAGGGCCTGTTCGGTGGCCGCCTCGCCTTGGTCCAGGCGCCACGCGGCCTCCAGCGTGGTGACCCGGATGGCCTCGGTGTCCATGTACGCCTCTGCGGCGCGCAGCATCACGCCCTGCTTGGTGGACAGCGGCTTGCCGAACTGCTCGCGGGCGTTCACGTGTTCGACCGTGCGGGCCAGGCCGCGCTCGCAGACGCCGACCTGCTGCGCGGCCAGTGCGACGCGCGCGCGGTCGACGATCCAGGCGGCGACCTCGGGGCCGGCCTCGGCGGTGCCGACCAGTCGGCCCGGTGCGTTCGTCAGCCGCAGGTTGCCCGAGGCCCACGGCGCGGTGGTCGGCGCGGCCTCGATCTCCACGCCCGCGGCGTCCGCGTCCACGGTGAACACCGCGAGCGCGCCGTCGAGCGAGGCGGTGACCAGGACGCGGTGGGCGACGGTGAGCCAGGCCACCGCGCGCTTGTCGCCGTCCAGGCGATGGCCGGCACCGTCCCGGCGGGCGGTCACCTTCGGTACGGCGGGCAGCCCCGCACCGACCTCGGCGAGCGCACCGGCCACGATCCGCGAACCGTCCAGGAGCGCGGGCAGGTCGGCCTCGATCAGCTCGTTCGACCCGAAGCGCAGCAGCGGCAGCAACCCGTACACGACCGTGTCGAGCAGCGGGATCTGCGCGGTGAATCGACCCTGCTGCTCCAGCAGCAGCGCCAGGCCCACCAGGCCCAGCTCACCGCCGCCGTGCCGCTCCTCGATCAACGCGCCGACCAGACCGGCCTCGGCGACCTTGCCCCACAGCTCGGCGTCCAGGTCCGCGCCGGACTGCGCGAGCTTCTTCAGCCGCTCGTCGGTGGACTGGTCGGCGAAGATCCGCTCGGCCAGCGAGGACAGCTCCCGCTGGTCCTCGGTGAGGTTGAAGTCCATCAGTTCTCCCCAACCGCTCGGAACGCGGGCACGGTCAGCTCGGCGTCGTGGGTGACGAATTCCAGCTCGACCGGCATCCCGATACGGACCCGGTCGTGCGCGACGCCGAGCACGTTGCCGAGCATCCGCACACCCTCCTCCAGCTCGATCAGGCCGACCGCGTACGGCATGTCGAACGCCGGGAACTTCGGGTAGTGCATGGTGACGTGCGAGTACACGACGCCCTTGCCGGTCGACTCGACGGGGTCCCATTCGAGCGACGCGCACTTGTTGCAGCCGGGCGCGAACGGGAAGCGCGGCGTCGCGCAGTCCAGACACTTCTGGAACAGCAGCTTCCCGGCGGCCACGCCGTCCCAGAATGCCTGGTTGTCCTTGTTGACCACCTTGCGCGGGCGCAGCGGCCGCTCGGCGGGCGGCGCGGCCTTGGCCTTCTTCTTGTGCGGGGTGTAGCGCAGGATCCGGAAGCGGTGCGTGCCGACCAGTTCGCGACCGCTCTCGCCGTCGACGTAGATGTTGGTCAGCGTGGTGATGAAGTGGCCGGTGCCCAGGCCGGTGGTCTTCTCCTCGGACACGGTCTCGATCAGCTGGTCGTACTGCACCAGCTCGCCCAGCCGCAGCGGGCGCACGTACTCCTGCTCGCAGTTGGTGGCCACCACCGAGCCGAACCCGTTGTCGGTGAAGTGCTTGTACAACTCGCCGGTCGCCGAGTTCGCCGGGGCGCCACCCTGCATGCCGCGCATGATCCACACCTGGAGCATGGCCGCGGGCGCGACGACCTCGCCGAAGTGGGTCCGGGCGGCGGCCTCGGGGTCGGTGTACACCGGGTTGGTGTCGCCCATGGCCTCGGCCCAGTGCCGGATCATCGGCCCGTTGACCGGATCGAGCGCGAGCACGCCCGAGACGTCGTGCATGCCCTCGTACTTCTTGACGACCGCGAGGAAGGCGGCCTTGTCCTGGCTGATGGGGTCGGTCATGTCGTCCTTCACCGCTTCACTCGGGTCATGCCAAGGCGAACCATGGCGACGATCTCCCGCTGGACCTCGCTGACGCCGCCGCCGAAGGTGTTGATCTGCGCGCGGCGGTTCATCGCCTCCAGGAGGCCGTCGCTGAACGCGCCCGGCGACCTGGGTCGCAGCGTCGCGTCCGGGCCGACGATCTCCATCAGGTTGCGATACACCTCGATGGCACCCTCGGTGCCGAAGAACTTCACGCCCGACGCGTCACCCGCGTTGAGCGTGTTGTTGCCCACGTCGTGCACGAGCCGCCAGCTGAACATCCGCACGGCGGACAGGCGCGCGTAGGTCTCGGCGAACTTCAGCTGGACCCACGGCTGGTCGACCACCTTGACGCCCGGCTCGATCTCGGTCTCGCGGGCCCATTCCAGGACCTCGGCGAAGAAGTCCTCGGCCTGCATGCCCAGCGCCGCCAGCGCGACCCGCTCGTGGTTGAGCTGGTTGGTGAGCAGTTTCCAGCCCGAGTTCTCCTCGAACACCAGGTTGTCGTAGGGCACCCGGATGTTGTCGTAGTACGTGGCCGTCGTGGTCATCCCGCCGACGGTGACGATCGGGGTCCAGGAAAAACCCGGATCGGTGGTCGGCACCAGGATCATCGTGATGCCCTTGTGCTTGGGCGCGTCCACGTCGGTGCGGCAGGCGAGCCAGATCCAGTCGGCGCCCTGGGCGGTCGAGGTGAAGATCTTCTGCCCGTTGATCACCCACTCGTCGCCCTCGCGCACCGCGCGGGTGCGCAGCGACGCCAGGTCGGTGCCGGCCGAGGGCTCGCTGTAGCCGATCGCGAAGATGATCTCGCCCGCGAGGATCCTCGGCAGGTAGTAGCTCTTCTGCGCCTCGGTGCCGAATTTCATCAGGGTCGGGCCGACGGTGTTCAGGGTGACCATGGAGACCGGCGCGCCGGCGCGGTACGCCTCGTCGAAGAAGATGAACTGCATCTCCGGGCCCTTGCCCTGGCCGCCGTATTCGGTCGGCCAACCGATGCCGAGCCAGCCGTCGGAGCCCAGTTGTCGGCGCACCCGTCGGGTGGTGGGGCCGCCGGCCTCGCCCTCGCGGTCGAGTTCCGCCCGGACGTCGGGGGTGATCAGGCGGGTGAAATAGTCCCGCAGCTCTGCCCGTAGAGCGTCCTGCGCTGGGGTCGGGGCGAGATGCACGTCGCTGCTCCTTCACGTGCGTGGATCGCGTGGGTCGCGACGCGGGTCGACGCCCGCCGGGCACGGAAGGGTCGCGGTCGGGTCTGCCCCGCGCTGCACATCGATACGGACCGGGAACGCGTGTCACCCGGCAACATCGAATCTCTCCGACTCGGGATCGCTTGTCAATATCAAGCATTTTTGCGGAGCCGGGTCATGCCCGATTCGTCCGTTCTCCGACACCTCGCGCGGATCGCCGAAAACGGGTGGTCCGGGCGGACGGCCGCCGACACACTGCGGGCATGGAAATACCGAACCGACAGATCCGCGCCGCGTACACCGACGACACCGTGACGGTGTACCAGGCGTACAAGCCGCAGATCGCCGACGCGGCCATCCGCGACCAACGATTTCCGGCCACCTGGAGCCGGGAGCGGATGACCTGGGTCAAGCCCAGCTTCACCTGGATGATGTACCGCTGCGGCTGGGCGACCAAGCCGCGACAGGAGCGCGTGCTGGCCCTGGAGATCAGCCGCGAGGGCTTCGAGGCGGCGCTCGCCGGGGCCTGCCTGAGCCACTACGAGCACCCGACGTATCCCGACCGGGACACCTGGGGTCGGCGGCTGCACGCGACCACGGTGCGAATCCAGTGGGACCCCGAACGCGATCTGTTCCTGCGGCCGTTGGCGCACCGCTCGTTGCAGTTGGGGCTGGCCGGGTGGGCGACGCGCGCCTACGCCGAAGAGTGGACGCGCCGGATCACCGACGTGACCGCGCTCGCGCATCGCGTGCACGACCTGGTCCGCGCCGGTGACCCGACCGCCGCGGCCGAGGCGGTCCCGGTCGAACGGGTCTATCCGCTCCCGGACTCGCTGGTCCCGGTGATCGGCGCCACCCCGCGGGGCTGAGCGCCGATCGGCTCGGTACTCGGTTCGGTACTCGGCTCAGTGCACGGTCAGCCCACCGTCGATGCTGACGATCTGTCCGGTCATGAAGCTGCCCGCGTCGGACGCGAGCAACAGTGCCAGGCCGGTCATCTCCTCCGGCGCGGCGATCCGGTTCAGCGGCGCGGCGCCCCTCATCCGGGCCATCGCCTCGGGGCCGGTCTTGCGGACCATGTCGGTCTCCACCGCGCCCGGTGCCATCGCGTTGACCCGGATGCCGTGCTCGGCGAGTTCGCCCGCCATCGTGCGGGTGAAGGCGACCAGGCCGGCCTTGCCCGCGGCGTACAGCCCCTTGCCCTCGGCGCGGGTGAACACCGCCGCGCTGACCACGTTCAGCACCGACGCGCGCCCGGAGGCGATCAGGTGCGGCAGCGCGTACTGAACCAAAAAGACCGGTCCGCGCAGGTTCACCGCGAACGACTTGTCCCACGCCTGTGGGGTGATCTCGCCCACGGGTTGGGCCAGTTCGTTCGCCGCGTTGTTGACCACGATGTCGATGCCGCCGAAGTGGGCGACGGTCGCCTCCACCAGGGCGGCGAGTCGGTCGAGTTCGCCGCAGTGGGTGGGCACCGCGAGCGCCCGGCCGCCGGCTGCGGTGATCTCCTTCGCCACCGCGTCGCATGCGTCCGCCTTGCGGCTCGCGATCACCACCGAGGCGCCCGCCGCCGCGTAGGCGTGCGCGATCGCCCGGCCGATTCCCCGACTGCCGCCGGTCACGATCGCCACCCGACCGCTCAGGTCGAACATCGCGTTCGCGTCCCGTACTGCGCCTGCTTCGCTCATCCGTTGCCACCTCGTCGTCTGGAACGCGGTGCGCCGCGCCGGGCGAAACCGCCGGTGTGCCGCGCGGGCGGGCTCGCCGGTGCGACACGTGTGGAGATTTGTATTGCACAGTCAACTACTTCGGTGCAAGGTGTCGGAGCGACGCAACGGCCGGCGGAGGGTGGACACATGACCGGGCTCATCGACGCGCGCCGCACGTGGGAACTCGCCGAGAAACGCCTGGCCGCCGAGAGCGATCCGCGCCGACACGCGATCCTGACCACGCTGGTCGCGCACATGCGCGCCGAGCACGAGGGCGATCAGGACGCGCTGATGGCCACCGTGTCGCCGCGGACGGTCTACCACCAGTGGGGGGCGTCCCCGGTCGATCGTGCCCCCAAGAGTCATGCCGAGGTCCGCGAGTTCTATCGTGCCGTGGTCGACAACGACTGCGGCCGACTCGCGCACCACATCGACCGGCTGACGGTGGATCAGGACACGGTGGTGACCGAGGGATTGCTGCGGATCGCCTATCCGGGCCGGATCCTGACCCGGATGGGCCGGTCGGTACCGGACGTCGACGCGTTCTACCTGTACGAGACGCAGATGGCGATCATGTGGGGCTTCGACGCTGACGCGCTCGTGGTGTGCGAGGACAGTTATTCCACAGGTGACGGGTTCGCCGACATGCGCCGCCCGGACCCGGAAGAGGTGCCCGCGCGCAAGGGGGTCTGACGGCGTGGCACCGAGGTGGTGCGGTTGGTGCGGCCCACCATGGGACACGCCTTGTCCACAGGAATCCCTGCCATCCCCCAGAAGTTTCCACAGCCTGTGGATAACTTATGCACATCCTCGACAGAGCTGCGCACACCCCCGACACGGGTTCTGGCAGGAATCCATTCATGGTTGGCGTTCCCGCCACTCACCGCGGCCCGACGCCGGCGACCAGGATCGAAGACGAGCCGGACCCCCCTCTCACATCCCGGCCCCGAGGTTCTTCCCGGGATGGGAGAGGGGCCGATCCGGTCACTCGATCCCATCGGTCACGGGGCCGATGGGCGCGGGCGGCAGCAGGGCGGACCCCGACGGCAGGGGACGGTCGAAACGAGGACGGGCCGGACCGGGCCCTGGTACCGACCACGGCCCGGTCCGGGGATCCGACGGACCACGAACCGGGCCGTGCCGGCACCGACACGCTCCGGGATAGGTTGCCGCCATGCGTCGCGTGGGGATCCTGCTGTTCGACCCGGTACGGGTGTTCGAATACGCGGTGGCCTTCGAGATCTGGGGAGTCGACCGCACCGACCGGGGTGTTCCCCCGTTCGAGCTGCGCGTGTGCGGCCCCCGGCGCACCGGCGTGGAACTGGGAGCAGGCGTCGTCTGCGTCCCCGACCACGACCTGGACGGCCTCGAAGCGTGCGATCTCGTGATCGTTCCGGGCAACGAACACCGGACCGAGCCGCGGCGGGACGTGTTCCCCGACGACGTGCTCGAAGCCCTGCGGTCCGCACACCGGCGGGGCGCCACGATCGCGTCGTTGTGCTCGGGCGCCTTCGTACTCGCGGCCGCGGGCCTGCTGGACGGGCGACGGGCGACGGCCCACTGGCTGGACACCGACGACCTGGCCGACCGCTACCCGCAGGTCACGGTGGATGCCAACGTCCTGTTCGTCGGCGACGGTCCGGTCTGGACCTCGGCCGGCTCGGCGGCCGGCATCGACCTGTGCCTGCACCTGGTCCGGCTCGACCATGGGGCGGCGGCGGCCACCGAGATCGCCCGCACGATGGTGACCGCGCCGTTCCGGTCCGGCGGACAGGCCCAGTTCATCAGCAACCCGGTGCCGGCCTCGCCCACCGACCGGGGCGACACCCTGGGCCGCCTGCGCGGCCACGTCCTCGACGACCTGCGCCACCCCTGGACCGTCGCCGAACTGGCCGCCCTCGCCGGCATGTCCGAGCGCAGCTTCGCCCGCCACTTCGTCCGCAGTACCGGCACCTCACCGCTGCGCTGGTTGTCCACCCAGCGTGTCCTGGCCGCGCAGCGCCTCCTGGAGATCGGCGACCTCTCGATCTCCGCCATCGCCCGCCTCTGCGGCTTCGGCTCGCCGCTGACCCTGCGCCAACACTTCACCCGCCATGTCGGCGTCGCCCCCAGGGACTACCGCGCCGCCTTCCGCGGCGGCCTGGGCCGGCCCACCGCGGACGGCGACAGCGGGTAGCGGCGAACGGGCCCGGGGCCTGTCCGCCGCACCCCTGGGCCGACCGGCCGCCCGCTCGCCCCGGAGCGCCGGACGGCGCGCCGATGGTTTCGGCGATGGGTTTCGGCGACGGGTTTCGGCGATGCTCACGTGCCCGCCGCGACCCTGACCGTCAGGGCGAGGATCGAGTCCAGGGACGGGGCGAAGGCCAGGGCGCGGACCTCGGCGACCAGGGCCCGGGCGTCGCGGCGGCTGCCGCCGAGGCGTTCGCAGGTCTCCAGGTCGAACCGGTAGTCGCTCACCGCCGTCTCGCGGTGTGCCTCGCAAGCCCACTCGGCGCCGAGTCCGGCCAGGACCGTCTCCCGTCGCAGGCGCCAGGAGCGGCACAACTCGTCGAGCCCGCGGGCCGGCCCGCTCGCACCGGAGGCGGCCAGCCGTGCGGCGATGATCGCGTTGCCGGCCGCGATCCCGCCGGCGAGCCCGACCGTGCCACCGGTGCCGATCGGCTCGCCCACGAACCTTCCCGCGATGCCCATCGCGTCCCGGACCCGGGCCCGGTCCAGCGTCATCAGCCGGGCCGCCGCCAACGCGCCGCCGAGCACCCCGACCGAGCGTGAGCCGTCCGGCGCGGCCAACCGGCAGGCCAGTTCGTGCCCGGCGATCACCGCGACCAACACCTCGTCGCCGCGCGCCTTGACCTCCTGGCCGACCGCCAGCGCGACCGGCAGCACCACGGCCATCGCCGCGCCCTCGGGGTCGAGCCGCGTCGCGCCGATCAGCATGCCGTTCGCGAGCGCGGCGGCGGGAGCCGCGAGTCGGCCCGCGGCGTGCCCGATCAGCTCGGCCTCGGGTGGGCCGCCGATCCCGACCGCCACGTGCACGGCCGGGTCCACCAGCCCGATCCGCGCCGCGCCGACCCCACCCGCGATCGCGGTCAGGATCCGTCGACCGGTCGCCCGCCGTACCGCCACCGGAATATGACGCATCGTCAGTTCTGTGGCCCAATCGGCGAACTCGCCCGATACCGGCATGAAATCCCTCCCCGCATCCAGGCTGCACGACGACATGGGGCAAAAGCACGGCGCAATGTCCCATTGTGACCGTCCCGGTAACGTCGCGTCAGCCCCCAATCACCGCGGGCGCACGGTCGCGGGCGCGGAGCGCGCGGGGCCGGATCAGCGCACGACACCCGCCGCCCGCGCGGCGGTCAACCACTGCGGGAACTCGGCCAGGATCCGCTCGTACAGCTCGACGTCGGAGATCCGGTCGATGTCGTCCACCTGGAAGAAGCCGGCGTTGTCCACCAGTCGGCCGGGCATCGTGTCGATGCGCTCCAGAATCCCGTAGTTCGACCGACCCAGACCGACGAACTGCCAGAAGATCGGCAGTCCGGCCGCATCGGTCAACAGGCGCTGGATCTGCTTGCTGCGGTTGACGCCGCCGTCCGAGTAGAACAGCACCAGCACCGGCGCACCCGGCTCACGCCGGTAGCGCGCGATGATGTCCTCGATCACCGCCGGTTCGTTGTTTCCGCCGTACACGCCGGACAGGTGGTCGGGCACCCGCTGCGCGCCGTTCGGCAGCGGCGGCGACTGCGGCCGGTTGTTGCGCCCGTCGATGTACACGTTGTCCGCGATCCAGCGCGGCAGTTCGGGAATCCGGACCGGGTCCAGCGGCGCGAACTCGTCGGCGAAGATCCACGCGTCCAACTCGCCGTCGTCGTCGAGCCGGGCCGCGATCGGCGCCATCCGCTCGACCAGCCGCCCCACCGCGCCGTTTCCGTACAGCTCCCGCATCGACCCGGAGCGGTCCAGCACGATCGCCACCCGGGCGCGCACCTCGCGCAGGCCCTTCTTCTCCAGCGTGATCCGCACCGCCTCCTTGCGCAGCGAGATCCGCGCGCCCACCTCCGGCGGCAGCCCGGCCAGTTGCGGGTCCTCCGAGGGCGCGGGCAGCCGCATCGTCGGCTCGTCGCTGTACGGCGGCGGCGCCCACCCGGGCGTCGCGCCCACAGGCGCGACCGGCAGCGTCCCGGCCGGCCGTGCGGCCTCGACCTCGGCGGGCGCCTCGTCGTCCTCGCCGACGTCCACGCCGTAGTCGCTCGCGAGACCGGCCAGCCCGGTGTCGTAGCCCTGTCCGATCGCGCGCAACTTCCAGTCGCCCCGGCGCCGATACAACTCGCCGAGCACCATCACCGTCTCACTGCCGGCGGCCTCGACGGCGAACGTCGCGACGGCGGTGCCCGAGGCGTCCAGAACCGCCAGCGCGAGGCCGCCCACCCCGGCGAACGTGCCCTCGTGCACCGACGCGGCCAGCACCACCCGATCCACGTCGGCGGGCAGCACGGTCGGGTCCACCACGACCGCCTCGCCGCCGGCCGCCGGGCCGATGTGGCGCACCGCGCCGCCGGCCGCGACCGGCTGGTTGTAGAACACGAAGTCCTCGTCCGAGCGCACCTTGCCGTGCGATCCGAGCAGCAGCGCCGAGACGTCCGCGATCGGCGCGTTTGCCGCGCGGCGGATCACCAGGGTCAGCGGGCCCGCGGGAACCGGGACATTGGCCCCGGCGATCAGAGTCGTCATGGTCGTCAGTGTGGCCCGAATCGACCACCTGCCGCAGAGATGTGGGCGGCGTTCGGAAGACGGACGTGATCGGCATCACGGGTGATGGACCATCACATCGTGAATGATCGCCCCCATCCGGTGGGAACCAAGCGGTTATGGGCAACAACGGTCACCATCCGGGCGGACATCGCGCGGACCCCGGCGAGTGGAGCGAGGTCGAGCACGAACGTGCCCGGCTGCTGATCGAGCGCGCGGCCTCGATCGCCCGCCGCCTGGAGTCGCTGTGCGCCGCCGAGGCGGCCGCGAGGCAGCTCGGCCCGGGCCGCACCTGACGGTGCCGGCCGGGCCGGTCGAGAGGCCCGTGGGCCCTCGCGACGCCCCGTCCCCTCCACGGCACGTCGTGGTACTGCCGTTCATCACTGCGGCCGAAGGCGCACCGCATCGACCAAAGTGTATGAAACGGCCGAAGGCGACCGCATCTCCCGGTGTTCACACAGGAGATACGGCCGCCCTCGACCGATCGCGCAGGACTCGCCTTCGCGCACTGCTCGTTCCACGCACCACTCACTCGACGCCGTGCACCGCGTCACGGGCACCACACGGCGCACGCCGAACACTCGGGACCGGACCGGCCCCGGGGCGTTCTAGCGCAGGACCAACTGCTGGCCCGGGAGGATCAGGTCGGGGTTGGTGCCGACCACACCCTGGTTCTTCGCGTACAGCGCCTGCCAGCCGCCGCCCACGTTGTTGGCCGCGGCGATGCCACTGAGCGTGTCACCGGCCTTGACCACGTAGTTGCCGGCGGTCGACGCGGTCTCGGCGACCGGAGCCGCGGCGGGCTTGCTCGCCGGAGCGGTCTTCTTCGGCGTCTCGCTCTTGGGCGCGACGGTGGTCTTCTTGGGGGTGCTGCTCTTGGGGGTGCTGCTCTTGGGCGTCGACGACGCCTTCTTCGAGGTGGTGCTGCCGGCGTCCGTGGACGGGCTGCCGCCACCGCGGGTCAGACCGGCCTTGACCGAGCACACCGGCCAGGCACCGGGGCCCTGGGACTTGAGCACGTTCTCGGCGACCCGGATCTGCTCGGCCTTCGAGGCGTTCTGCGGGCTGCCGGTACCGCCGTTGGCGCGCCACGTGCTCTGCGTGAACTGCAGACCGCCGTAGTAGCCGTTGCCGGTGTTGATGGACCAGTTGCCGCCGCTCTCGCACTGGGCGACCTTGTCCCACGTGGAAGTGGTGGCAGCGCCGGCCGAGGTCGCGGTCGCGAGCCCGACGAGCGGGGTGGCGGCGACGACGCCGACGATGGTCGCGGTGCGCAGGCGGCGCTGGGTACGACCCATGCCGCGGTGCGTGTTGGTGCGACCGAAAGCGTTGCGGAGAGACATACATTCCTCTCGGAATTCCCCTGGGGCGGATGGACCGGCGCGATCCTTGCGGATCACCCCCACCCGGAACCGAACGGTCACGTCCAAGACGTGATGTCCGATGCCGCAACCCCGCGGCCCTCCCAGACCGCGAGTTCCGCCATGCCGTGCCGGCGAGAACCCAGGAGGTGCGATTTGCACATCGCCAGGACCATAAACAGGTTATCCGGCCCTTATCAACCCGCTCGGGCATTTACGCAGGTCAGGATAGGTATTAGAAATGCCCATCGCGCCCTGCCGGACGGCCTTCCGGGCCGGATTCGCGTTTACCGGGACCCAAACCCGGGAACGTTTTGCCCCTTTTGACCCCCGGTGATACACCCTCCGCAGTCAATCAGTGACACACTGTCGAATCATTACCGAAGGCGACCGCGTGATCACGCGTGCCGGTGGGGCGAAAGCCGCATTTCAACCGGGCCTTAAATGCCTTTATGTCCGGCTTACGCGCCCCGCGTGAGCGGCATCACAATTCCGCGGATGGCAGTCCGCGCGGGCACCGGGTATAACCGGCCGGCCACGGCCCGGCAGACCCTTCCCGGCCTGCGTGTATTCACGCTGCGAGAGCGCTCCGGCACCGGCCGGAAAAGTATGCCGAATGCGATCCGGGCCACATCGCGAACTGTGACCCGCGCCACTTTCACCCGTGCGTGGGGGTATTCACACCCCTTTCGAGGGGCGCCGGCGCGGAACACGATCCTCCGGAGCACGGGGCGCCGGGAAAGCGCGCCGCTATCACGATGCGTGGCGCCGGGAAAGCGGATTTCGTGCGCCGAAAGTCGCGCCGGGCGCACCCCTATATATAGGAGCGCACTTTTGGCGTCCGGTGTGCCCCGGTACGGGGGAATGCGTACCCCGGCGCGGATCGAGGGTCCGCCCGGCTCGCCGGGGGTCGCCGAATCCGCCGCGCGCGCCCGGGCACTCGGCCCGGAAAACGCCGGGGCACGGCGCGGTTCAGTCCGTCCGGACTCAGTCGCGTATTCCGCCCTTGGACCGCGGCAGCAGACCGCTTTCGATCGCGGTGACCACCGCGTGCGTGCGGTCGCTGACATCGAGCTTGGCGAAGACGCGCAGCAGATGCGTCTTCACCGTCGCCTCGGCGATCACCAGCCGCTTGCCGATGTCCGCGTTGGAGAGCCCGTCGGCCACCGCGTCGAGCACCTGCACCTCGCGCGTGGTCAACACCACCGGGGCGGGACGGCGCATGCGGGCGACCAGCCGCTCGGCCACCCGGGGGGCCAGCACGGTCTGGCCCCGGGCCGCCGAGCGAATGGCCTCGACGAGTTGCTCGCGGGTGGTGTCCTTGAGCAGGTAGCCGATGGCGCCGGCCTCGACCGCACGCTCGATCTCGACGTCGGTGTCGTACGTGGTCACGATCAACACCCGGGTCCGGCCGCCGAGACCGACGATCCGGGCGGTGGCGGCCACTCCGTCCAGGACCGGCATGCGCAGGTCGATCAGCGCCACGTCGGGCTCCAGCCGCTCGACCAACTCGACGGCGGCGAGGCCGTCGCCCGCCTCGCCGACGATCTCGATCGTGGGCTCGGAGGCCAGCAGCGCGACCACCCCCGCCCGCATCACCGAGTGGTCGTCCACCACGACGACACGCAGTGTGTCCTGTGTCATGTCCTTCACCCCTGACCATCGCTGGGAATCATCGCCAGGATCCGGGTGCCGTCACCGACCGAGCTGGTGACGGTGAACTCGCCGCCGAGTTCGGCCAGTCGCCTGCGCATGCCGTCCAGACCGAAGCCGCGGGCCCGATCGACCACGAACCCTCGGCCGTCGTCGGTGATCTCCAGTTCGACGCCGTGGGCATGCCGGGCGAGCACGACACCGACCGTGCCGGCGCCCGCGTGCTTGCGCACATTCGCCAGCGACTCCTGGGTGCAGCGCAGCAGCGCGATCCGGGTCTGCTGGTCGCATTCGACGTCGGGCAGTTCCGCGTCCACGGTGATCCCGGTGTCCTCGACGAACCGGTCCAGCGTGCGGCGCAGGGCCCGGGCGACCGACCCGGGGACCACGCCGCTCTGCGGGGCCGAGCCGACCAATACCCGGGCCTCGGCCAGGTTCTCCCGGGCGGTGTGCTCGATCGAGAGCAACTGCCGACCACTGGTCTCCGGGTCGGACGCGATGCCCGAACGCGCCGCCTCGGCCAGCACGATGATGGACGCGAATCCCTGGGCGAGGGTGTCGTGGATCTCCCGGGCCAGCCGTTCCCGCTCCTCCACCGCGCCGCGGCGCTGATTGGCCTCGGCCAACCGCTCCTGGGCACTGGCCAATTCGCTGCCCAGGGCCCGCACCCGCTCACCGCTGTGCTCGACGAACCGGTGTATCGACAGCCCGAGCGGCACGCTCACCGCGTAGGCGATCACGGTCGCGAGGGTGTTCCCGGTGAGCAGGTTCGGGCTCCAGCCCTGCGGGGCGACGCCGCCGAGCACGGTCGCGGCGGCGGCCAGGCCGCTGTACCCGATCGCGGACCCGGGGACGCCGGCCGCGAACCAGAAGTGCGGGAGGCTCGCCACGCAGGCCGTGGCACCGCCGTCGCGGGTGTAGGCCATCGCACCCAGACCGACGATCAGCACACCCGGGAAGGCCCCCGGTCGCAGCACCGGATTGCCGGGAAAGACCCGGGTGATCAGGTAGCACAGGCCGAGTACGACCGGCAGGCCCATCGACCAGTACCTGCTCGCCCCGGGGTCGTCCTTCCCGGCGACGACCATCGGGGCCAGACCCAGCAGTACCCAGAACAGGACGTACCAGCGGTGCAGCGTCCACGCCCGGAACCGGTCGGTGAGCTGCGGCCGTTCGGACATGCCGATCAGCCTACTTTTGCGGCCGGGTGGGCAACGGCGGCGGGGGTTTGCTCCCGGGTGCGGCGCACCCCGATCGACGGCCACCAGCTGCGCTCGCCCAGCAACAGCATGGTGGCGGGCAGGATCATGATCCGGATCACGAACGCGTCCAGGAGTACGGCCACCGCGAGGCTGAAGCCGAACTGCTTCATCTCGATCAGGTGCAGGCCGATGAAACTGGCGAACACGGTGACCATCACGAACGCGGCACTGGTCACCACGCCGGCCGAACCGCCGATCCCGTCGAGGACCGCCTGCCGGGTCGGCGCTCCGCGCAGCGCGGCCTCCCGGATCCGACTGATCACGAACACCTGGTAGTCCATCGACAACCCGAACAGGATCACGAACAGGAACAGCGGGACCCGCGAGCCGATCGAACCGGTCGAGTCGAAGTCGAGCAGCCCCTCGGCCCAGGTCCCCTGGAAGACCAGAACGAGCAGCCCGAGCGCGGCACCGGCCGAGAGCAGGTTCAACACCACGCCGACCAGGCCCAGGACCACGGAGCGGAACGCGAACACGGTGATCACGAAGGTCACCAGGAGCAGCGTCGCGATGATCAGCGGCAACTTCCCCTTCTGGTGCTCGGGGTAGTCCGCGTACCGGGCGACGTCGCCGGTCACCGCGACGTCGACACCGGACAGCCTGTCCACGGTGGCCGGCACGTAGTCCCCGCGGACCCGGTCGAGCGAGTCCTGCGCGGCGGCGGAGCTGACGAAGTGCGGTACGCGCAGCTCCAGCATGGTGGTCCGGTGGTCGAAGGACGTGCGCAGTTCGGCGATGCCCGCGAGTTCCGGGTCGGCGTGCGCGCGTTGTTCCAGCTCGCGCAGGGCGCCCGCCACCTCGTCGGCGCGACCGGCTTCGGCCCGGACCACGATCTGGTGCATCGACTTCAGCTCCGGGAACGCCTGGTTCTGCCGGTGCCAGGTCTCCATCGCGGGCAGGTCGCGCGAGTAGGTCTCCCGGCCGATGTCGGTCAGCTCGAGGTTCGCCAGCGGGGCGGTCAGGGCCAGCATGGCGAGCACGGCGACGGCGAGCGTGGCGGCGGGGCGGCGGCTGGTGATCCCCAGCACGGCCGCGGTGAGCCGACCGGCGCCGGTGCGCTGCGGCTTCGCCGCCGGCGTCTCGCCGCGTCGGGCCGCGCGCTCGGCCCGACGGGCCGCTCGGCGCTCCGCCCGGACACCGAGCTTGACCAGCAGCGCGGGCAACACGGTCAGCGAGCCGATCACCGCGACCAGGCTGACCAGGATCGCGCCGGTGGCGATCGAGGAGAAGATGACGTCGTCCGCGAGGAAGAGGGTGGCGCTGGACGCGGCGACCGCGAGCCCGGAGACCACGACGGCGTGTCCGGAGGTGGCCGCGGCCAGTTCCACCAGGGCCCGGGTGTCGAGCCGGCCGCCGGACCGGGCCCGTTCCTCACGTTCCCGCTTGAGATAGAAGAGCGCGTAGTCGACTCCGACCGCCAGGCCGATCAGCAAAATGACGTTGGTACCGACCCCGGCGTCCGGGAAAACGTGCGACGCGAGCATCGACAGCCCGATGGCCGCCGCGATCGCGGACAGGGCGAGCAGCAACGGCACGGCGGCCATCGCCGCCGAGCGGAACACGATCAGCAGCGTGATCAGGGTGACCGGCAGTGCGATCAGTTCGGTACGCGAGAGGTCCTCGCCACGCTGGCCCTGGACGTCCTTGCTGATCGAGGGACCGCCGCTCTCCGCGATCCGCAGCCCGGGATGGCCGGCTTGCACCTTCGCGGTCTGCGCGAGCAGCGGGTCGACGTGCTTCTTCCCGTCCAGCTCGGCGCCCTTCATGGTGACGTCCACCCGGACCGCCGTACCGTCCGCCGAGCGCACCGGCGCGGCCACGGACGACACCTCGGGCAGCTTCCGCATGCGCTCCACGATCTCGCCGGCCGCAGCGCCCGCGGCGCCCGCGTCCAAGGCCCCCGCCCCGGCCCGCGCGGTGATCAACACCCGCTCCACCGGTCGTTGTTGCAGCCCGCCCTCGGTGGCCATCGCCTCACCGCGACCGGCCTCGCCGACCCGGAAGTCGTCGGCGGTGGCCGCGTTCGTCCCGGCGGCGATACCGCCGCCGAGGCACAACGCGACAAAGAGAACCCAGCCGGCAATGGCTCGCCAGGGATGTCCGGCGCTCCACCGCGCCACCCGAACAGGAAGATTCGTCATGCCCGAAATCCTGGTCGCCGGGCCCGGATCCCGGACAGGCTCGACCGATGGAACCCGCCGTCCACCGATCGGTGGACAAGGACGAAACAACCGAGCACCCGGGGCCTCGGGGAGCCGATCGGCCCCACTTCCTCGCGCCCCGAGGGGCCGGGCCGCTCACAACCCCACGCCGGGTCGGACCGATCCATCCCCGACGCCCGCCGACCGCACCACGACACAGATGAGCGGCGGCCCCGAATCCTCCCGAGCACCGCCGCCCACCCGCGTCTTCACACATCCGCACCGCTTCCTGCGGAGGACGTGGGATTCGAACCCACGAGCAAGGTCACCCCTGCTAGCAGTTTTCAAGACTGCCGCCATCGGCCACTAGGCGAGTCCTCCAGCGCCGCGACCTGGTTGGGGCGCGGGCGGCATCAGTCTCTCATGAGCGGTGGCTGGGATCACTGGGGATTCCGGGCCGCCCATGTGTGGCCGGGTGGCGTGGGTCAGTTGTCGCCCACCCGCTGGCCCAGGGTGACCTCGGTGGTGGCTTCCTTGCCGTCGCGCTGGTAGGTGACCTTCACCTTGTCGCCCGGGCGGTGGCTCCAGATCTCGCTGAACAGGTCCTCGTAGGAGCCGATCGCCCGGTTGTTGAGCCTGGTGATCACGTCGCCGGCCTTCAGGCCCGCCTTCGCGGCCGGGCCGTTCGCGGTGACCGGGTCCTGGCCGTTGGTGCTCTGCGCCACGATCTGGGCGCCCGTGCCGGTGTAGCGCGAGTCGGGCAGGATGCCCATCTGCGCGTAGACCGGCTTGTTGCCCTGGATCAGCGTGTCCGCGACCCACCGGGCCTGGTTGATCGGGATCGCGAAGCCCAGGCCGATGCTGCCGGACTCCTGCTGCTGGCCGAACGGCGACTGCCCGCCGCCGCCGCCGGTCGAGCGGATCGCCGAGTTGATTCCGATCACCTCGCCGGCCGCGTTCAGGAGCGGGCCGCCGGAGTTGCCGGGGTTGATCGCCGCGTCGGTCTGGATCGCGTTCATGTACGAGACCTTTTGCTGGTCGCCGGAGGCCACCGGGCGGTCCTTGGCGCTCACGATGCCCGTGGTCACCGTGTTGGAGAGGGTGAACGGCGCGCCGATCGCGATCACCGGGTCGCCGACCGCGACCTTGTCGTTGTCGCCCAGCGGCAGCGGCTGGATGTTGGTGGGCATGTCGTCGACCTTGATCACCGCGAGGTCGTAGCCCTCGGCGCGGCCGACGATCTTGGCCGGCTTGGTGGTGCCGTCGGAGAAGGTCACGCTCAACTCGCCACCGGCGGCGGCCAGCGACACCACGTGGTTGTTGGTCAGGATGTGGCCCTGCTTGTCGTACACGAAGCCCGCGCCGGTGCCGCTCTCGGTGCCCTGGCCGGACACCTTGCCCTTGGTCTTGATCGTCACCGTGCTCGGGACCGCCTGCTTGGCGATACCCGCCACGCTCGTGGGCGAGCGGTTCAGCGAGGCGGGGTCCACCGGCGAGGAGGACGGGCCGACGCCCGCCGAGGCCGGCTTGTCGTCCCGCTCCACGATCCACGCGCCCACCCCGCCGCCGACGCCGCCGGCGAGCAGGGCGGCCACCACGGCCGCGACCAGGATCCCGGACGGCCGGCGCTTGGGCTTGGGCTGCGCGCCGAAACCGGGGTAGCCCGGGTAGCCGGGATAGGCACCGGTCGCGCCGAACGGCGGCACCCCCGCGCCGCCCGCACCCCCTGCGGCGGGTCCGGCCGCGAACGCGGCGGGCACCTCGGCTGACGGCTCACCCACCGGCGGCAGCGCGGCGGTCGACGGCCCGCCCTCCCCGTGCGGCTGTCCCACGGTGGGCGCCCCGACCGGCTTGGCGGGCACCTCGGAACGGAACTCCGGCTCCGCCGACGCGGGACCGACCCCGGTCCCCGGCTCCGCCGGCAGTGGTGTGGCGGAGGACGATCCGTGGCCCTCCCCTGGCACCGGTGAACCGACTTCGCCGCCGGTCACGTCGCGGTCGTCGCTCACGGTCTTCCTCCCACACACATCGGAATGTTTGATGCCCACAGACTTCCCGACGGCCTGTCTGAACACCGTAAGCGCCGGACGACCCGGCTGCCCGTCCCGCTTATCCCGGGGTTATCCGCGCAGGTCGAGCCGCTCGCAAGGGGGTGGAAATCTCGGCCGAATCACCGAGGAATCACCAAGGATCGGCCCCGTCAGGACCCGGTGCCCCGGTTCACGAGCCTTCACAAGCGTGATCGACCGCCCGCCGAGGCCGGGCCGAGCCGCACCCGATCGCACGAGAAACGTCGCGACGCACCCCACCGACCGCAGCACGACCCGCGGAACCGGCCGCACCCGTCCCGCGCCCCAGGCGCAGGCGACCGCCACAGGACACCACCGCCGGACACCCCGCCGTCACCGTACGCTCACCTCGGGATGGCACGATTGTCCCGTGTCCACCACCGGAGCGCGCTCGGTGCGCGCCAACGTGCAGGTCGTCGCCCACCGAGGCGCGTCCGACACCGTTCCCGAGCACACGCTCGCGGCCTACCTCCAGGCCATCGAGGACGGCGCCGACGCCCTGGAATGCGATGTCCGGCTGACCGCCGACGGCCATCTGGTGTGCGTGCACGACCGCAAGGTCGACCGCACCTCCAACGGCAGCGGCATCGTCTCGACGCTGGAACTCGCGGACCTGTCCGCGCTCGACTTCGGCTCCTGGAAGGAATCCGGCGTCGAACGCGAACGCCCCGAGGAACCGGAGGCCCCCGACTGGGACCGCCGCTCGGTGCTCACCCTGGAACGCCTGCTCGAACTGGTCGTGGACTCGCCCCGCTCGGTACGCCTGGCGATCGAGACCAAACACCCCACCCGGTACGCGGGCCTGGTCGAGCGCCGCCTGGTCGATCTGCTGGAGCGGTTCGGGCTGTCGCAACCCGGCGCGGAGGAGCCGTCGCCGATCCGGGTGATGAGCTTCTCCCAGTTGTCCCTGCGCCGGATGCGGCTGATGGCGCCCGAGCTGCCCACCGTGTTCCTGATGGAGCACGTACCGCTGCTCTTTCGCGACGGCACCCTGCCCCGCGAGGTGCGCATCGCCGGTCCCAGCATCGACATCGTGCGGGCCCACCCGCGCTACGTCGCCCGTCTGCATCGGGCCGGTCACCGGGTGCACGTGTGGACGGTGGACACCCCCGAGGACGTCGAGCTGTGCCTGCGGCTCGGCGTGGACGCCATCATCACGAATCGGCCACGACAGGTATTGGCCCAGGTGTCCGGTTAGACCCCATTAGGGGGCGTACGCTGGTAGCCTTTCGAGCCGTTATATCCGTCTTGGCAGGATCGCATACCCCTATACGCCCCTGGGCGAGTCCGAGCGCGCGGCGCCCCGCCGTTTCCCGTCCGTCGGCATCGGGCATCTCAAGCCCGACGCGCGAGACATGCGCGCGGGGCAGGCGTGTGCACTAAGGAGGCCGGGGGTGGCAATGGTCGTGGCCCGTGGGGTGCCCGATTCCGCGGCGGTGTTGGTACCGCACGCTCCGGTCGGTGTGTCCGCGGCTCGGCACCGCCTGGCCGGCGACCTCGACGCACGCGGCATCGCCGGGGACGTCGTGGACGACGCGGTGCTGATCCTGTCCGAATTGTTGAGCAATGCGCTCCGCCACGCCCGCGCCCTGCCGTCCGGCAACGTCCGCGCGGCCTGGTGGGTGCGTCCCGACGGGCTGCTGGCCATCGAGGTCACCGACGGCGGCAGTTCCACCCGTCCCCGGCAGGCCAGCCCGTCACTGAGCGCGCACGGCGGTCGCGGTCTGTCCATCATCGGCACGCTGGCGGCCGACTGGGGCGTGCGCGGCACGCCGGACGAGGTCACCGTATGGGCGCTGGTCCCGATCAAGCCGCGCGGCGACGACCGCCTGTGGGACGAATTCGACCTGGACACCGTGGACCCGCTCGACTGAACCCGGCCCCGCACCCACTCGGCCGAATCCCGGCCCCGCGCCCACTCGCCCGAATCCCGGCCCCGCACCCACTCGGCCGAACCCGGGTCGCGCACTCGCTCGACCGCACCCCGGCCCTGCACCCACTCGGCTGAACCCCGGCCCGGCGCGAGCCGCCCCACCCACGCCCCATCCACGCACCACACACCCCGCGGCACCCGCGTGATCACCCCCATCCGCCCCCGCCCGCCCGGGCGACCGCCGCGTCGCGCAGGCGTTCGGGCGTCAACCCGTGCCCGCGGAACTCAGTACCCTCGGAGCTGGTGAGTCGTCGACCACCATCCCCCCGACACCGAGGCGGAGAGACCGCAGCATGGGCAAGAAGGCCGCGCTGAAGGGCCACACCGGCAACAAGACCCAGACCGCAGCCGCCACGGGATCCGTCCCGGTCGTCGGCGGTCGCGAACCGTGCCCGTGCAACTCGGGCCGCCGGTACAAGGCATGTCACGGGCGCGAGGCGGCCACCGCCGCCGAGACGCTCGTCCTGCGTCCCTTCCAGGGGCTGCCGAACGAGTGCGACTGGATCGCGCTGCGCGAACTGGTCCCGGCCGCGACCGCGCGGCTGACCCTGACCGGCGAGCACGCCGACCAGGTGGTCACGCTCGCGACCGTGCTGCCGATGGCCTGGCCGGCGCTGCGCCGCGCCGACGGCGCGATCCTGGTGGGTCTGCAGACCCACACCAGCTCGGGCGACGTCAGTCGGGACCTCGCGCACGCCTTGGAGCGCGCGCTCGCCCAGGAGGACGGCACCTCGGTCGCCCCCGGCCCGCTGCCCGAGTCCGGCGACCGGCTGCAGGACCTGCTCGACCTGTCCAAGCCGCTGGAGATCACCGTCCACCCCGGCTTCGACTTCTGGGTGGACGACCCGGCCGCGATGAACGCCGAGGTGAGCGCGTCCCTGGAGCGGGCGAACGCGGCGGCCATGCCGACCGTGCGGCTGACCTCGGTGGACGCCGCGTACTGGTGCGGCACCACCGAGAAGAACCACCTGCGCTGGGTCATGCCGCACGCGGAGGAGGAGCTGCTCGACGCCATCGCGCGGCTGCACGCGGCCGGCGAGTCGAGCCTGGGCGAGGGCACCCGCTTCGTCGGCTCGTTCCGCGCGCACGGGCTGCTCGTCCCGGTGTGGGACCTGCCGACCTCGATGACCGCCGAGGACGTGGAGAAGCCGGCCCGTGAATTCGGTGAGCGCCTCGCCGCCGCGATGGCGGACACCAGCCCGCTGACGCCGCGTCAGCGCAGCGCCCGCAACGGCCTGCTCAACCGCCAGATCACGCTGAACTAGGCGGACCCCGGAACCCGGGCGGATCCCGGCCGACCCACGATGACGTGGGTCGGCCGGGCACGCGGTCGGGCACGGAACCCACGCGGCCAGGAGGCCCTGCCCACGGACTCACCCGCCCCGGGCCGAGGCGAGGCACACACGCACGGTCGAGCACCACGTCGAACGCCGCCCCGACCTCCCGCGGCCGCCGCGCCGACCTCACGGAGGCATACGCCTAGCGGTTCTCCGCGGTCGGCGACACGAGCAACGACGGTTGCGGGCCGGAGGCATCGTCCTCCTCCGGCGCGCTGCCGGGCCGGCGCGGCTCGGCGGCGGCGGCCGGCAGTTCGACGACGACGGTCAGGCCCGCCCCCGGTTCTGTCTCGACCCGCACACTGCCCCGGTTCGCGGCCACGCCCGCCCATACGATCGCCATGCCGAGCCCGCTACCCGTATCCGAACCGCTCCCCGAGTTCGCGCCGCCCGTCGTGCCGTTCCCGCCGCGCTCGCGCGCTGCCCGGAAGAAGCGGTCGAAGATGCGCTCGGCGTCCCGCGCTCGCATGCCGGGCCCCTCGTCGCGCACGCGCAGCACGGCGCGCCGCTCCCCGTCGTCGCCCACGGCCTCGGACACCGAAACGTGCACGTCCGCGGACACCGGCGTGTGGGCGCGCACATTGGTCAGCAGATTGCCGACGACCTGACTCAGCGTCGCCTCGTCGGCCAGCACCACGCAGGTATCCGGCACGTCCGTGTACACCTGCCGGGCCGCCTGCTGCGCGCGCAAGTCGGCGACCGCCCCCCGCACCACGCCCACCAGGTCGATGGGGCGCGGTCGCAACTGCGGGCGCTGGTCCAACCGCGCCAGCGCCAGCAACTCGTCGACCAGCCGGGCCATCCGCTCGGCCTCGACCCCCATGCGGTTCAGCGCCCGGGTGCGCTCGTCCTCCGACGCCAGCATGCCCTTCTCGTACAACTGCAGATAGCCGCGAATCGCCGCCAACGGCGTACGCAGCTCGTGCGACGCGTCGGCCACGAACCGCTTGAGGTGCGTCGCCGCGTGTACCCGGATCTCGAACGCCGACTCGACCTGCTGCAACATCGCGTTCAACGCGGTACGCAGCTGCTCGACCTCGCTGAACGACCTCTTGCGCGGCGCCACGCGCGCCGACAGATCGGGCCGGTCCGGACCACCCTCGGCGATGCCCGACGCGGTCTCGACCATGTCCTCCAAAGGCCGCAGCCGCCACCGGGCGACGAAGTAGATGGACCCGCCCAGCAGCACCAACAGGGCGGCACCGACCAGCAGTTCGAAGTGCACGACCCGGTCCACCACACCGTCGACGTCCTCGACCGAGCGCGCGAGCAGGATGTGATGCCCGTCGCCGAGGCGCACCGCGACGGCCCGGTAGTCGTCGCCCGCGAGGGAGATGCCGCGCGGCTCGGCGTGCGTCGTCACGCCTCGTGGGTCGCGGAACACCGCGGCCAGAGCGCGTTGCAGGGCGTCCGGCGCCCGGTCGGCGACCGGCAGGGCGATGCCCTGTTCGTCGACCAGCACGAAGATCTTGCCGTGCAGCCCGGCCGACATCAGCACGTCGCGCAGGCTCGCGGTCGGGCCCGGTTCGGACAACTGCACATGGGTGACGCCGGTCCGCTCGATGGCGACCCGGCCCGTGGTCAGGTCGTCGTCGACGCCCGACTCCAGGTAGTGCCGAACCCCCATCATGCTGAACCAGATCAACAGTGCCAGCCCGATCGCGAGCACCGCGATGCTGCTCAGCGCCAGCGTCGCCCGCATGGCGACGATGTGCGGACGCTTTCGCGCGCCGCGCGGCGAGAATCGCCGGCGGACCCGGTCCGTCCGCACGCTCTCGCCGGCACTCACGGGCCCGCCCGCCTTCCCCTCCCGGCGCAGGCGCGGTCCGCCGCCCGTTCGCCCATCCACCCCGCCCACGTCACTGCGCTCCTCGATCCCGCCGGTCGTCACCCGCGGTCCGCCGACCGGAGGCCGTAACCCACGCCCCGCCGCGTGGTGATCAGCGGCGGCCCGTCCGGCACCAGCGGGTCGAGCTTGCGGCGCAGATAGCTGATGTACGTCTCCACCACCGTCGACTCCACGACGTGCTCGTACTTCCACACCGCGCGCAGCAGTTGCTCCTTCGGCACGATCCGGTCGCCGTGCCGGATCAGGTGGCGCAGGAGCGCGAACTCGGTCGGGGTCAGCTCCACGCCGCGTCCGCCCCGGCGCGCGGTGTACGTCGCCTCGTCCAACTCCAGGTCCCCGTGCCGCAGTACGGGCGGACGCGGAACCGGCGGCGTGCTCTCGTCCGGCGTCGGCCGGGTGCGCCGCAGCACCGCGCGCGTTCGCGCGACCAACTCGTCCACGTTGAACGGCTTGGTGATGTAGTCGTCGCCGCCGAGGGTGAGCCCCTTGACGACGTCCGCGGGCGCATCGCGCGCGGTGAGGAACACGACGGCGATTTCCGGTCGTTCGGCGCGCAGCACCCGGCACACCTGGCGCCCGTCACCGTCCGGGAGCGAGATGTCCAGCAGCACGACGTCGGGCCGCACCCTGCGTGCGGCGGCGAGGGCCGCGTGCACGCCGTCCGCCGTGACCACCTCGAAGCCGTGGAATCGCAGGGTGATGGCCAGGACGTCGGTGATGCTCGGCTCGTCCTCGACCACCAGGACCGTGGCGCCCGCGCGCGGTTGACTGCTGCTCATGTCCCCAGTATCCGGCGGAAGTTTGCGGAACTTCGGAGGACTGATTGTGAGCTTCCTGTGAGTCCGCCGCCCGCTCGCCGCGGCGCCCCCCGATCGACCGAATCTGGCCCGGAGACGCACGACCGGGCCACGCGGCCCGCACGAGGAAGGAAGCGATATGGCGGCCTGGGCGCGCTGGTGCCTCAATCATCGGTTGGCGGTGCTCCTGCTATGGGTGGCCGCGCTGTTCGGAACCGTCGCGGCGAGCGTGACGGCGGGCAGTGCCTACTCCAATGTGTTCAAGATTCCCGGCACCGAGTCGTCGACCGCGTACGAGCGCCTGCAGAAGGCATTCCCCGACACGGCCGGCGATGTGGACAACGTCGTATGGCGAACCGAGCACGGCACCGTGCACGATGCCGCGGTACGCGACCGGATGGGCGCGCTGCTCGCCGACATCGCGCGCATGCCCGACGTCGGCCGTGTGGTCGGCCCGTACGACGCGGAAGGCGCCGGGCAGGTCAGCGCCGACGGCCACATCGCGTTCGCCCAGGTGACCTTCGTCAAGCAGCAGTTCGAGCTGGACACCGAGGACCTGAAGCACCTGATCGAGCGCGCCGAGCAAGCGCGCGGACCGGGGCTGCGGGTCGAACTCGGCGGTCCCGCGATCGAGGCCGCCCAGGAGCCCCCGGCCGGGCTCGCCGAGGCCGTGGGCATCGTCGCGGCGGGCATCATCCTCTTCCTCGCCTTCGGATCGTTGTTCGCGATGCTGCTCCCGCTGGTCAGCGGGGTGTTCGCGGTCGGCACCGGGATCTCGACGGTGGTCCTGCTCAGCCACGTCACCGACATTCCGGAGACCGCGACGCTGCTGGGCAGTCTGATCGGGCTCGGCGTGGGGATCGACTACGCCCTGTTCATCGTGACGCGGCACCGCAACGGCCTCAGGGCCGGCCTCTCCCCCGAAGAGGCCGCGGTACGGGCGCTGGACACCTCCGGTCGGGCCGTCGTGTTCGCGGGCGGCACGGTGTGCGTCGCGCTGCTCGCGCTGTTCACCGTCGACATCACCCTGTTCGACGGGATCGCGATCAGCACCACACTCGTCGTGGTGCTGAGCGTGCTCGCGTCCGCCACCCTGCTGCCCGCGCTGCTCGGTTTCCTCGGCGCACGCGCGCTCAGCCGCCGCGAACGCCGGGCACTGGCCGCGCGCTCCGCCGCCGGCGCCACCCCGCAAAACGAGGAGGCCGGGCGCGCCGCCATGCGCTGGGCGCGCCTGGTGCAACGTCGGCCCCGACTGCTCGGCCTGCTCGCCCTGGTCGTCATGGCGCTGTTGTCGATCCCGGCCCTCTCGCTCCGCCTGGGCGCCAACGACCAGGGGAACCAGCCGACTTCGCAGACCGTCCGGCAGGCGTACGACATGCTCGCCGAGGGTTTCGGCCCCGGCTTCAACGGCCCGCTGCTGATGGTCGCCGAACTCCACGGTCCGCGGGACCGGCAGGCGCTGGACACCCTGCTGGCCGAACTACGCCGCACCCCCGGTGTCGTGCGCGTCGTCGAGGCCCCGGTGCCCGCCGACGCCCGCGGCCTCGCCGCCGACACCCGGGCCGTGCAGGTCGTGCCCACGACATCGCCGCAGGCCAAGGCCACCGACAAGCTGATCGACACGCTGCGCGAGAAGACCGTCCCGGCCGCCGCGAAGGGCAGCACACTCAAGGTCCACGTCGGTGGTGAGACCGCGATGCAAAAGGACTTCGCCGCCGTGGTCGGCGACCGGATGCCGGGCTTCATCGCCCTCATCGTGGGGCTGGGCGCACTGCTCATGCTGGTCGCGTTCCGCAGCCTGCTGGTGCCGCTGACCGCCGCGCTGATGAACCTGATCGCCGCGTGCGCGTCGTTCGGCATGCTGGTCGCGATCTTCCAGTGGGGTTGGGGCATGGACCTGCTGGGGCTCGGCAAGGAGGGGCCGATCATCTCCTTCCTGCCGGTCATCATGTTGCCGCTGCTGTTCGGGCTCTCGATGGACTACCAGGTCTTCCTGGTCAGCCGCATGCACGAGGAATGGCTGCACACACGCGACAACGGCCGTGCGGTACGCGTGGGCCAGGCCGGGACCGGGCGGGTGATCAACTCGGCCGCGCTCATCATGATCTTCGTGTTCGGTTCGTTCGTCCTCAGTGGCGACCGCGGCGCCATGATGGCCGGCATGGGTCTGGCGGGCGCGGTCGCGCTGGACGCGTTCATCCTGCGCATGCTGCTCGTCCCCGCCATGATGCACCTGCTCGGACGCGCCAACTGGTGGCTGCCCGCGTGGCTCGACAAGCGGCTGCCGCATCTTGCGGTGGACCCGCCCGACCGGCCCGCCGGCGGCACGCCCGGCACCGCCGAGGACCCGGCGGGCAAGGTGCTGACGCCCAGCCGTTAGGCGGACCGGGACGAGGTGTCGAACGAGGGACGATCGCCCGCACGCCCGACAACGGGCGTGCGGGATCGGTCGAGGGCCGGCCCCGGATTGGAGATCCGCCGGCTTGTTGTTACCTTTGACCCAGCTCGGTCGCTGATGCATCCCCCGTCTTCAGCGGCCGGGCCTTTCACATTTCCGGGGTCTTTTCCGGGCTTTTCCCGTGCTCTTTCCGGGCCGCCATCGGGGCTTTCCTCGACCCTTTCACGGGGAATTCTCCGCATTCGCCGGCCGGGGTGTCGGCCGCATTCGGGAGCACCTCGGGGCGGGGCGGGCTCAGCGCTGAGCGGTCGCCGACCCCGAACGGAGCAGCTTGGTCAGGCCGTCCTTGGAGGCCATCTCGGCCACCGCGGACCAGCCGTCGAGCCCCTTGGGCGCGCGCACGCGCGGGGTGTCGCAGCGGCCTTCGGTCTCCTTGGGCTCGACCGTGCAGGTCACCCGCAGCGTGCCGCCGCCGGGTTGCAGCACGCTCATCACCAGCAACAGCGGGTCGGGCGTGGGGTTTCGGTAGTAGACCCGACCCCAGACCTCGGAACCGTCGCGCTCGACGCAGGTCTGCGCGCGCACCGCCCTGGGTCCGTCGATCGCCTTGCCGCACACGCTCTCCGTGCCCGCGGCGGGCACGGAACCGGCGCTTCCCGCCGAGGACTTCGCGGCGGGCTTGCCACCGATCAGTTCGAGCAGCCCGGCCGGACCGGACCGATCACCGTCGCCCACCCCGTTGCCGAACTCGGCCGCCTTGGCGGCGTTCGGGCGGGTGGTGGGCCCCGAGTCGGCGGTGTGGCGGCCCTTGTCCGGACCCGCCGAGTCCGCGGAGGCGGCGGCGAGCGGAACGATCAGGCACAGACCCACGACCGCGCCCAGAGCCACCGTGCGGATGTGACCCGTGCGTGGGCGCTGCATGGTGTCTCCTAGCGCGCGAAGCCCCTTTCACACGCGTCCCGACGAGCGGGATTCGGGCGCGGAACGGGGCCGGAATGATCGGCGCGCCGAGCTTATCGCGCCGCCACGACGTGCAGCGATCACCACATGTTGCGGTTACGCCACAACGATCACTCCAACGCGTGACGGCGCGCCTCGCTCAGGCCCTGGGCCCGGCGTGTTGGCAGGTGTCCACGAGGGTGCGGACCAGGTCTGCCACACCCGGCAACCACGGCCCGCCGGCCGTCGGGTCCCCGGATGGCGCCGGTGGTCGGGCCCAGCGCAACAGGCCGCCCTGCACCCGGGATGGCGGCAGCGCGAGGTAGCCACCGTCGCCGTGGAAGCGCAGGGTCGAGGGCACCGTGCCGTACCGATCAAGGCCGTATCGGTCCAGCAACTCACCCAGTTCGCCCAACTCGTATGGCTCAACCAGGAACGCGTAGCGGCCCGGCGCGGCGACGACCGGACCGGTACGCACACCGAGCCGGGCGAGTTGGTCGAGCGAGCGGGCACCGGCTTCCGACGGCACACTCAACGCCGCCACCCGCCCTCCCGTCGCCAGGATCACCGACGCGTCGGGGGTCTGTTGCCACCACCAACGCACCATGCGTTCGTCACATGTGGCCGCGAGCAGGGGAGGTTCACCCGGATGGGCGCCCGGCACGCGACATTCGGTCGCACCACAACGACACACGCCCGACCAGCGGTCGTATCCGACGCCGGGAACCACCGGCCAGCGCCATCTCGCACACGTCAGCACGGCCGACATCAATGCGGTGCGTTCCCTCCGTCGTCTTCCGAGGATCTCGCGCAGCATGCGCTCGTTCCTTTCCGTGAACGTGGAAGCACTATGCGTGATACTCAGGTACTCCGCAGCCGACCATGACGGGGCCACTTGGCGGCACATGGCGCGAGGTGGCGCAGGGGTGGCGAATTACGGCGCCCGGTACGGGTGTTGCCCTCGCGGATCGGACCTCGGGCGGGAGATGGGGGCTCCCGAGCGGACCGTTGTGCCATCCAATGCTGCGGTTTGCGCTGCGGTTGGGTCTATTGGTCTCTGCCTGGGGAGGCACCGCGTCCGATGCGACGCCGCGCCTATTCCAGCACTCCTCACCGAGGACGACGAACGGCCGGCCCTCGGAGGTTCCGCAGATCTCACGAGACCGCGATCACAGGATCCTGAAGCATACCCGCGATGTGGCTCTCTTCCGTTGTACCCCCAACGCCGGTGACCTTCACGCCGCCGCGCCGCGCCGTTGGGCAGGACGGGTACAACCGGCGGCATCCGGATCGAGGCGATCGGCTCGTAGGATCACGCCATGGCGGAGCACACGACCGGCACACCAACCGGCGACACGGCCGTGGTGATCCCGGCATACGACGAGGCACAACGCATTTCGGCCACGGTCGAGGCGGCGCGATCGATCGCCGGGGTGGACCTCGTGGTGGTGGTGGACGACGGTTCGCGGGACGAGACCGCTGCCGCGGCCCGGGCGTCGGGCGCCGTGGTCGCCCGGCACGGACGCAACCGCGGCAAGGCGGGCGCCATGGAGACCGGGGCCGCCGTGGTGGCCGCGATCGACGAGCGCGGGGCCCGGAACCGGCCGCGTCACCTGCTGTTCCTGGACGCCGACCTGGAGCACACGGCCGCCGCCGCGGCTCCGCTGATCGACTCGGTGCGGTCCGGGACGGCCGCGATGACCATCGCGGTGCTGCCGCCGCAACTGCGCGCCGGGGGCGGACGCGGGTTCGTGGTCCGGGCCGCCCGGGACGGGATCGCCCGGGCCTGCGGCTTCACCGCGACGCAGCCGCTTTCCGGCCAGCGCTGTCTGACCCGGGCGGCGTTCGAGGCGGCGTTGCCGCTCGCGGCCGGCTTCGGCGTCGAGACCGGGCTGACCATCGACCTGGTCCGCAAGGGCTTCCCGGTCGAGGAGGTCGAGGTCGAACTGCACCACCGGGTCACCGGCACCGACTTCGCCGCGCAGCGCCATCGGGCCCGGCAGTACGCACACGTGGCCCGGGCATTGGCCGAGCGAGGCGCGGCCGGGGCGTTGCCCGGGGCGATCCGCGGTCGTGGCTGAACCGGTGGCGGCACGGCCCGCCACGGCACGTCGCACGTCGATGTTTCACGTGGAACACCCGTTTGGACCGCTCGCGCTCGGCCTGTGTGTGTCGGCGATCGCCCTGGTCGTGCTGACCGGCCTGCTCGGGCCCTCCGCCGCACAGCCGCCGCTGCCGGGTGGGCCGTCCTGGCTGCCGCCGTACCACTTCCAGGCCCATCCCGCCGCGGGGCTGGTGACCGGCCTGTTGCTCACGGCGGCCCTGATCGGCGCGAGCGGCCTCGCCCTGGCGCTGCGCGAACTGGGCCGAGGCTGGGCACCGGACCCGGGTCGGCTCACCCTCGGCGGCGCGGTGGCCGCGCTCGCGGTGGTGTGCGTGCCGCCGATGGGCTCGGCCGACCACCTCGTCTACGCCGCGTACGGGCGCCTCGCGGCCACCGGTGGCGATCCCTACCAGGACACCGCCGCGACGCTGGTGCGGGACGGCGATCCGGTCGGCGTCGCGGTCGAGGCGCCGTGGACCGACGTGCCGTCCGTGTACGGGCCGGTGGCCACTGCGGAGCAGTGGCTCGCGGCCCGAATCGGCGGCACCTCCGTTCATACGATCGTGCTGGTGCTGACCCTGCTCGGGGCGGCCGCGTTCGTGCTGACCGGGCTGCTGCTCCAGCGCGCGGCGGGCCCGGATCGCATCGCCCGGGCCCGAGTGGCGATCCTGTGGTCGCTCAATCCGCTGCTGCTGTTCGTGGCGGTGGGCGCCGGCCACCTGGACGCGTTCGCGCTGGTGTTCGCGGTGGGCGCGCTGCTCGCGGTGCGCCGCTCCCCCGTACTCGCGGGTGTCCTGGTCGGCCTGGCCTGCGCGGCGAAGATCTCGCTCGGGCTGTACGTCCTGGCCTTGGCCTGGGGACTGCGCGGGCGGCCGCGCGCGCTCGCCGCGATGATCGGGTCGGCGCTCGTGGTCGGCATCGCCACCTATCTGCCGGTCGGCTTCGGTGCGTTCGATCAAATGCGCGAGAACACCAAGCTGGTCTCGCTCGCGGTGCCGCTGCGGCTGGTGCTGAAGCCGCTGGAGTCGGCCGTCGGCCACGACGGCGCCCGCTCGCTGATCGGCCTGCTGGGCTGGCTGCTGGGCGCGCTGGTGGTGTGGCTGCTGGCCCGAACCGCCGCCCGGGCCCGGCCCGCGGCGATGGCGCACGTGCTGCGCGACAGCGCCGCGGCGGCTGCGCTGCTGTCCCTGGCCTGGTTGCTGACCACGCCGTACAGCCTGCCCTGGTACGACGTCGCGGCCTGGGCACCGCTCGTGTTGCTCGCGCCCTCCGCGCTCGACTGGCTGCTGCTGGCCCGCAGCACGCTCCTGGTGTGCGCGTACGTCCCCGGCCGGGTGGTGCCGCTGCCGGACGCGGTGGATACCCTCCAGCGCACCCTGCGCGGCACCGTCGGCCCGTGGGCGGGCGCGGCGATCCTGGTCGCGGCGGTGCTGGTCAGTCGACGCGCGGGCGGCTTTCCACCGCTGCGATCACCGCGATCGCCAGGGGCGCCGCGATCGTGAGCGCGACCGCCGGGATCTGGATGCCGGAGTCGTTCACCGCGTAGCCGACCACCGAGGTCAGCCAGCACGCGATCAGCGTCGAGCGCAGCCACGGCACCGCCTCGAAGGACCGGGCCAGAGCCGGCGCACGCCACTTCGACGGATCACGCACAGCGAGAATGAGCAGCACGAACACGACCGGGATGATCAGCGTGAACGGCGTGGTGAACGAGTGCAGGTTGCCCATGATCTTGCGGTGCAGCGTGTCGCCGGCGTCGCCGTCGACGAGTTCCTGTACGAACCGACCCAGGTGCGAACGGCTCGCCGCCGGGCGGCGCCAGTCCAGCACGGCGATGGTGCCGATCACCACGACCGCGCCCAGACCGACCAGGCCGACCTTGGCCCACGAGATCCGGGTGCCGGTCAGGAGCAGGCCGAGCACCGCCAGGCCCGGGATCAGCGCGAGCACGCCACCGAAGTCGCTGCCGAAGGCGGGCCATCCGTCGGCCACCACCGCGACCGCGCCCACCGCCGAGAGCACCACGATCGCCGCACGCCGGCGATCGGCGGCGAGCAGTCGGCCCACCGGCCACCCGACCGCGAGCAGCACGGCCATCGCGAAGATCGTCCAGGCGACGTTGCCGAACCCGTAGAACCGGCCCGCCACCAGCGGGGACAGTCCGAACAGGGTGTTCAACTGGAGCGGTGAGCCGACCATCACGTCGCCGGCCAGGATCACCGCGGTGGCCGCGGCGACCACGCCGGCCGGGCCGTACGGGTGTTTGCGCCAGGGGCCGAGCAGCGCCAAGCCCGCGAGCACGGCGGCGAACGCCACGGTGAGTCCGAGCAGCGTCCAGGCCGGGTCGCCGGCCTGCTCCCACGGCAGCAGACCGACCAGGAACGACCCGCCGGGAACCGCGCCGAAGAACACCCCGATCACGGTCGCGGCGCGTATCACCGTGCTCCGGGCCCGAATCCGGCCGCTGCGGCCGAATCGCACGGCGAGCCACAGCGCGATCGCCGCGAAGACGATCGGCAGCAGGGTGAGCCAGGTGAAGAAGTACCAGACCTCGCGCACCGTGCGCGACGCCTGGGCACCCGCGTCGAACAGGCGCAACTCGTCGATCGCCGCGTTGCCGGACGGGCCGGCCACCCGGGTGTACACCGCGCCGACCAGCGCGCTCGGCGCGTCGATGCCCAGCGGCGCGAGCAGGCTCGGGGCCAGGTCGGTGAGCTGGACCAGGCCGTCGTTGCGGGTCGAGGTCGCGGTCAGGTAGCCGGAGGCGAAGGTCGTGCCCGACGCCGTGCCGGGTCCGGCGGCCAGGAGGGCGCGCACATGCGGGCTGCCGGTGTCGTCGGCAAGGCCCGCGACCACGAGTTGGGTGCGCGGCGGCAGCGTGGCGGCGATCCGGGCCACGTGCGCGTCCACCACCCGCAGCCGGTCGGCGCGGTCGACGCCGGGTCCGGTCAGGCCGCCGAGGTCGACCAGGGTCAGCGCGGAGCGCTCGATCAGCGCGGCGTCCACGGCGGCCGGGTCCGGCAGGTAGGCGCCGCGCACCCGACCGGTCGGATCGGCGCTCGCGTAGGCCGCGCCCGGGCCGACCGAGGTGACCGCCCCGCCGTGCTCCACGACCGAGGCGGCCAGTTGTCCGTACCTGGGGTTGTAGCCGAACTTGTCGTTGCGCTTGGCGATCGCGCGCATGTTCGGCACCGTCGCCGCGCCGTCCGGGGCCAGGGTCGGCGGCAGCGGTTCGGCGCACGGATCGGCGCTCTTGGCACTGGTGCGGACATCCGTCGAGCGGGCGCCCGCACCCGTGGTGAGCCACCCGTCGACGGGACACGCACGCGGATGCACGGTGCGCACCGACATCGCGGCCGAGGTCGCGTGCCGGGCCAGGGCGGCCAGGCCCGGAGTGCGTCCGGCATCGATGTCGGCCCAGGTCAGGCCCGGGATCCCGAGCAGCACGACATGGTCGGCGGCGGCCGCGCGGGCGGGCGCGGCACCGGCCGAGCCGGGCAGCGCCGACAACGCGACCACCGCCGTGAGCAGCGCGAGCAGCAACCGGAGGGGACGAGCGATCACGGGTGCCTGCTCCTCGACGTACGCGGCCTACACGGGGACGGATGATCGCCCCAGGCTATGCGGCGCGCTCCGCTGCCATGTTCAGGGCGCCAGTCCGGCCGCGTACGCCGCCGCGGTCGCCGCGCCCATCACCACCTTCACCGGTCGGCCCAGCGACGCCGCCACCGCGGCCACGTCCTCGTACTCCGGCTGGGCGTTGACCACCCTGCCGTCGAACATCGCGGTCTTGACCCGCACCGGCAGCCCCTCCACCCGTACCGTGCCGAACTCGCGGGCCAGCGCGCGCTTGGCCACCGGCACGATCCGTGCCCCTATCGTCGAGGTCTCCACGAACACCGTCCGCAGCGCGGCGTCCACCCGGTCCGCCGGGACCAGCACGCACAACGTGTGGGCGGGGCGGCCCTTCTTCATCAGGATCGGCACCAGCCACGCGTCGCCCGCGCCGATCGCGAGCAGCTTGCCCAACACCGCCGGCCACAGGCGCGGGTCGAGGTCGTCCACGTTGGTCTCGATCAGCACGTCCTCACCGGTCGGTTGCACCCGGTGCGCCTCGTGCCGCTCGCCGAGCACGACCCGCAGGATGTTGGGCACCTCCTCGATCCGACGGCTGCCCGCGCCGGTCCCGTCCGCGATGATCCGCAGGGCCGGCATCGGCCCCCAGGTCCGACACACCGAGGCGAGCAGGGCCGCGCCGGTGGGCGTGCACATCTCGTACGGGGCCGGGCCCGCGTATACCGGAGCGGCGGCCACCCGCATCAGTTCGAGCACGGCCGGCACCGGCACCGGCAGGACGCCGTGCGCGGCCCGAACGCTGCCGCTGCCCAGCGCGACCGGCGAGCCGACCGCGTCCTCGACGCCCAGTGCGTGCAGCGCCGTGCAGGTGCCGACCACGTCGGCGATCGCGTCCAGCGCGCCGACCTCATGGAAGTGCACCTCTTCCGGCAGACATCCGTGCGCGCGGGCCTCGGCGTGCGCGAGCCGGCCGAACACGTCGTGTGCCCGGGCATGCACGGGTTCGGCCAGATCGGCCCGATCGAGCAGGTCGCGGACGTCGTTCCAGGTGCGGTGCACATGGCTGTGCACGGTCTTGACCCTGGCCCGGGTCGCGGCGATCCCGTGTCGGTCGGTGCGTTCGGCGGTGATCAGAATCGGTTCGACGCCCACCGCGTCGACGGCTTGCTGGACGGCCTCCAGCGGGGCGCCGGCGTCGATCAGGGCCCCGAGCAGCATGTCGCCGCTCGCACCGGCCTGGCACTGGAACCATGCGATGGCCAAGCGGACACCTCCCGTCGCGGCCACTGTGACAGCCGACGGGCAGTCCTGCCGGGAAACCGACGAAGCGACCGAAACCGACCGCTTTCTTGCGTTTGACTGTTCCCGTACTTCGGTGCGCGCTTGATTACCGCGCCTCGCGGGTCCCGTCCGCCCGGGCGGACCGCGCCACCCGCGCCGCGAACACGCCCGCCCCGAAGCCGTTGTCGATGTTGCACACCGCGACCCCGGGCGCACACGAGTTGAGCATCGCCAGCAGCGCCGCGAGGCCGCCGAAGGACGCGCCGTAGCCCACGCTGGTGGGCACCGCGAGCACCGGCACCGAGACCAGGCCCGCCACCACGCTGGGCAGGGCGCCCTCCATGCCGGCGACCACGATCAGACAGTCCGCCGCGTCGAGTTGGGCATGCACCGCGAGCAGCCGATGGATGCCGGCCACGCCCACGTCCTCGATCCGCTCCACCTCGGCGCCGAACAGGCGCGCGGTGAACGCGGCCTCGCCCGCCACCGCCGCGTCCGAGGTGCCCGCGGAAACGACCCGGACCAGGCCGCGGGTCGCCGGCGGCGTGCCCACCGCCACGCACGTGCCGGCGTCGTCGGTGTACGCCTCGCCGGGAAACGCCGCGTACACCGCGTCGACCACGGCCGCCGAGGCCCGGGTGGCGAACGCGGGGCGCCGACTCGTCTCGCGCAGTCGGCGAAAGAGCGCGACGGTCTGTTCCGGGGTCTTGCCGGCCGCGAAAACCACCTCGGGATCACCGGTGCGCAGTTCCCGATGGGTGTCCACCCGGGCGAATCCCAGGTCCGCGAAACCCGCCGCGGGCCCGCGCACGAGGTCGTCGAGCGCCTCGTCCACGCCCGCCTCGCCGGCGGCCACGCGGTCGAGCAATTCCCGTAACTCGGCCCGGTCCACTTCCCCGATCGTAACCTTCCACCGGAACGGGCCCGTCCGGCACGGCCGTTCGGGGCGGACGCGGGCTCGCGAACCCGCCTGTCAGGACACCGGGACCAGCGCGTCCTTGCGCCAGCGCAGCGTCTTCTCGAAGCGCAGCACCGCACCGCGCCGGGGGTGGTTGCTGAGCTGCACGTGGTCGGTCATCGCCCGGATCAGCATCAGCCCGCGGCCGTTCTCCGCACCCGGGCCGACCGCAACCGCCGACCCGCGCAGCCGATCGGGCGGAAAACCCGGGCCGCCGTCGATGATCTCGACCCGACAACAGTCGCCGGTAATACCGGCGCGAATCTGATATTCGGAATACGGACCGCCTCGGGCGTGCTCCACCACATTCGCGCATGCCTCGGACAGGGCGAGGCCGATCTCCATCGCGACCTCGCGATCCACCCCCGCCGTCTCCATCGCGCCGACCAAAAGCCTGCGCGCCATCGGCACGCTCGCCGCATCCCGTGGCAGGTGGACAGTCCACCTCATGTCCATGAGCGGCCTTTCGACTTCTCTGGGAGTCCGGCTGTATCCGGCGGATCACACACCTGTTTTTATTGCCGTCGGTCGGTCCCGGTATGCGCACATCACTTGATCGGTCGTCGATAGTCCGTGAAGACGATTCGTTCGGCCGCATCCCGGGGACACCACCTGCCCGTCCGGTCGGCTTCGGGCCGGCTACGGGCGGCGGCCGGCCGTTGTCGGCCCCGGGCACAGGGGGCCGACACGCGATGAGACGATGGGGCGTCATGCAGGCCGTGTCCGTACCTTTCCGCGCTGTGCGCGCCGCCGTGTTCGCGGCGGTCTGCGCCGCGCTCGCGGCATGCGGTCACGCGTGGATGTCCGGTGCCCCGCTGCCGCTGTGGGCGCCCGTCACCGGTTTCGGTGTGGTGTTCGTCTCGGCCTTCGCCGGCGCCGGTCGGCAGCGCTCCCTCGGCTCGATCACCGCGCTGCTCGCGGTGGGCCAACTCGCGCTGCACTCCCTGTTCGCCACGGCCGCGAGCGCCGCCGTACCGGCCGGTTCCGGCGGCTCGGGAACGAGCGCCCTGCTGGACCGGCTGCTGTGCGGCCCGCGCGACTCGGCCGGGCACATCCTGCTGCCCCCGGGCTGGACGTCCGAACAGATCGTGCGCACCGCGCGGGTGGATCCCGCGCTGTTCCCGGCTCCGGCACCGGGCGGGCACCACCACATGTCCGGTTCGGGCCCGATGCTGCTGGACGGCGGCACCGGGATGGTGTGCGCGCACCTGATGGCGGCCCTGCTCACCGGCTGGTGGCTGCGGCGCGGCGAAGCCGCCCTGTTCGCCCTGATCCGGTTGGCCGCGGCGCCGCTGCGTGTGGTGCTCACGGTGCTGTGCGGCCTGGTGGTCCCGGTCGCCGAGCCGCCGGGCCGGGCTCGGCAAACCGGCGCGGAGCCGGACCTGAGCACCCATCAGACGCTGCTTCGGCATGCGGTGACCCGGCGCGGCCCGCCGGCGGAGTACGCGCTCGCCTGCTGATCCCGGGTGATCCCGCTCGACCGGGTGCCGGATCGGCGGTGGCGCGCGTCCGCCCTCCTGCCGTCCCCTCCCGGACCGAGGCCGACCCCGTGTGCCCTCGGCCGGATCACCCATGGAGCAGACACCCATGACCATGACCACCACGCGCCGCCGGTTGTCCGTGCTGGCCGCCTCGACCGGCGCCGGCATCCTCGTCTTCGCGGGCTCGGCCTCCGCGCACGTGAGCGTGCAGCCGGGCACCGCCGACCAGGGCTCGTACGCCAAGGTCGCCTTCCGGGTCCCCAACGAGCGCGACGACGCGGGGACCACCAAGCTCGAGATCACCCTGCCCGCCGAAAAGCCGCTCACGTCGGTGCAGACCCGGGCGATGCCCGGCTGGAAGGCCGAGGTCGAGAAGACCAAGCTCGCCACGCCGATCGACAACCACGGCAAGCCGCTCACCGAGGTGGTCTCCAAGATCACCTGGACGGCGGACGCCGGCACCCGGGTCAACCCGGGCACGTTCGAGGACTTCGAGGTGTCCATGGGCAAGCTGCCCACCGACACCGACAAGCTCGTCTTCAAGGCCGTGCAGACCTACGACAGCGGCGAGGTCGTGCGCTGGATCGACCTGCCCGGTCCGGACGGCAAGGAGCCGCAGTACCCGGCGCCGACCCTCAAGCTCACCGCCAAGGCGGGTGCCGGCACCACCCCGACCTCCGCCTCGGCCAAGCCCTCGACCGAGGCCAAGGCGTCCGTCGCCGCGGTCACCGAGGACAAGAGCGACGACTCGACCGCCCGCACGCTCGGCGTGGTCGGCATCGTGGTCGGCGTACTGGGCCTGGGCGCCGGCGTGTTCGCCGTCCTGCGCGCGTCGCGTCGGGGCACCTCCGCCTGATCCTCGTGCTCCCGCTCCGAGCCGCGGTCTCCGCCGCGGTTCGGGCGCGAACTTCCCGGCCCGGGTGCGCACACCGATCCCATCGATGCCCGTACCCGGGCCACCGGGCCCGCGCCGACGCCGCACGCGTCGAGTACGAGCCCTCGGCAGCAACGACCTGGAGAACGATGAGCAACGCAACGCAGTCCCTCGGCCGGACCCGCCGCACCGGCCTTCGCCTCGCCGCACTGGTCGCGGCCGGGCTGCTCCTGGCCACCGGGTGCGGTGATTCCGACAAGTCCGACAACGGCGCGCCGGTGAAGGTGCGCGAGGTGAAGTCCAAGTACAAGGGCATCGCCGTCGACCCCCCGTGGAGCAAGCCGGAACTGACCCTGACCGACACCTCCGGGCAGCCGTACGACTTCCGGGCCAAGACCGCCGGACGCACCACGCTGCTGTACTTCGGCTACACCCACTGCCCCGACGCGTGCCCCACGGTGATGGGCGACATCGTCCGCGCGCTCGGCAAGCTGCCCGCGCAGGACCGGGCCACCGTCGACGTGGTCTTCGTGACCACCGACCCGGAGCGCGATACCCAGGCGGCGCTGCGCGAGTGGCTCGACTCGCTGGACAAGTCCTTCGTCGGCCTGACCGGCCCGTTCGACAAGATCCAGGCCGCCGCGCGCCAGGTCGGAGTCTCCATCGAGCCGCCCACCACCGGCCCGGACGGCAAGGTCGTGAGCACCCACGGCACGCAGGTGATCGCCTTCACGCCCAACAACGAGGGGCCGGTCATGTACAGCGCGAGCAGCGGACTGCTCCCCGACGGCACCCCGAACGGGAACTCCGCCGACGACTTCGCCCATGACCTGCCGCTGCTGCTCCACCCCGAGGACGCCAAGAAGTGAAGCTCTTCCCCCTCCCCCGCAAGGCCGTACCGCTCGCCGTCGGCGGCGTGCTGGCGCTCGGCATCGGCGGCGTGCTGGTGGCATGCGCCGGCTCCGGCTCCTCCGACTCCGCCGACCGCAAGGCCGCCGCACCGGCGAACGCGGGCGCCGCCAAGGGCGCCCCGCAACTGCGCATCGTCGACCCGTACATTCCGCAGCCCTCGTCGGCGGACGTCGCGGCGGGCTACCTGATCGTGCAGAACGACGGCGACACCGCCGACCGGCTGCTCTCGGTGGCCAGCCCGCTGTCCGGCGAGGTGATGCTGCACCAGACCAGCGGCAACTCGATGCAGCACGTCCCGGGTCTGGACGTGCCCGCACACGGCAAGGGCGTGCTGGCCCGCGGCGGCAACCACATCATGTTCATGAGCCCGAACAAGGCCGTGAAGAAGGGCGACACCGTGCCGCTCACACTGACCTTCCAGCACACCGGTCCGGTCACCGTCCAGGTGCCCGTGCTCGGGGTGACCGAACGCCCCGGGGACGCGCCGACCGCGGGCACGCCCGCCTCGACCGCACCCGGCGGGGCCGCGCCGGCCCCGGAGACCTCGTCGGCCGCACCCGCCGCCGACCACCCGGGCCATGCGGGTCACTGACCCGGTCGGCCGCCCGGCCGCCGTCCCGGCACCGCCCCCGTCCTCGGCCCGAGCCGCCGGCGGGGCGGGCCGCCGTGCGCTCGCGTGGCTGCTCGCGCTGCCCCTGCTGCTCGCCGCGCTCGTGCTCGGCGGGGCCGGGGCGGCGTCGGCGCACGCCGTCCTGGAGTCGTCCAACCCGGCGTCCGGCTCGACCCTGTCGACCGCGCCGGCGACCGTCACGCTGCGGTTCAGCGAGGGCGTGGAGATCGGCCTCGGCGGGGTCAAGGTGTTCGACCCGGCCGGCACCCGGGTCGACAACAACCAGACCAAGCACGGGCCGGACGGCGACACCAGCGTGGTCACCCCGCTGCGCGGCGGCCTGCCCACCGGTACCTACACGGTCGCCTGGCGCGCGGTCTCGGCCGACTCGCACCCGATCTCGGGCGCGTTCACCTTCAACATCGGCCAGGCGTCCGGCGGCGTGCGGGTCTCCGACCTGACGGGCCAGGGTTCCACCGCGACCGACGTGCTGGAGCGGGCCGCGACCGGGGTCGCCTACCTGTCCTTCGCGGTACTCGGCGGCGCCGTGCTGTTCCTGCTGATCGCCCGGCCCGCCGCGATCGGCCGATTCCGGGTCTGGTTGCTGCTGTCCGGCGCGTGGGGCGGGCTGTTGCTGTCCTCGCTCGCGGTGCTGATGCTGCACGGCCCGAATGCCTCCGGCCTGGGCCTGTCCTCGGCCTTCGACGCCGAGGTGCTGCGCGCGACGCTGGACACCAAGCTGGGCAAGGCGATCGCGGCGCGGGTGCTGCTGCTCGGCGCGGCCGGCGCACTGCTCGGCTGGCTGATCGCCTCGCTCGCACACGCGACCGGCCGCACCCGGCACGTCCTGACCGGTGTCTGGGCCGTGCTGTGCACCGCGATCGCGATCACCTGGCCGATCGCCGACCACGCGTCGGTGGGTCGGCAGGTGGAACTGGCGATGGCCGCGGACACGTTGCACCTGCTCGCGATGACCACGTGGTTGGGCGGGCTGGCCGTCGTGGTCACGCTGATCCTGCGCCCGGGCGAGCCGGCGCCGGAGGCGGGCCTGGACGTGCCGACGGTGCGGATCTTCTCCCGGACCGCGTTCGTCGCGGTGTGCGCGCTGGTGGCCACCGGGTTGTACGCGAGCTGGCGGCAGGTGGGCTCCTTCGCCGCGCTGTTCGACACCACGTTCGGCCTGCTGCTGGTCTTCAAGGTCGACCTGGTGCTGCTCATGCTGGCCGGTGCGTGGGTCTCCCGGCGCTGGCTGATGCGGCAGCTGGAGGCGGCCGGCAAGTCCCCGCTCGGCAAGGGCTCGGCCGGCAAGGGCTCGGCCGGCGGCCCGAAGTGGGCCGTGCTGCGCAAGGCGGTCGCGATCGAGGCCGCGTTGGCGATCGCGGTGCTGGGGGTCACCACGGTGCTCACCGACACCGAACCCGGCCGCACCGCGCACGAGCGCAAGCAGTCCGAGGCGGCGGGACCGGTCAGTCGCACCGTCCCGTTCGACGCCGGTGGCGCGGCGGGCAAGGGCAAGCTCGACGTCACCGTCGACCCGGCCCGGGTGGGGCCCAACGAACTGCACGTCTACCTCTCCGATCCGATCGGGCGCATCCGTGAGGTGGAGGAGCTGACCGTGACGATGGCACTCCCTGGCAAGGGCATCGACGGCGCGGACGTACAGGTGCGCCGGGGCGGTCCCGGACACTGGCTCGGCGACCTGTCGATGCCGATGGCGGGGCGCTGGGAGTTGTCCTTCGCGATCCGTACCTCCGATGTCGATCGCATCACCGTGACGGTGCCCGTGGAGGTCAAGTGAGGCACGTACGCCGCCTCGTGCTGCTGTTCGTCGGCGTGTTGGCCTGTCTGACCCCGACGAACAGCGCGTTCGCGCAGGACTTGTCCGGCCAGGGGCCGAGCAATTTCCACACCGTGATGACCTCGCCGAGCGAGCTCGACCCGGGGCTGACGGTGAAGGTGATCGAGAACGGCGCGCGCGTCGAGGTGCGCAACACCGGTCCGCAGGACGTGATCGTGCTCGGGTACATGAGCGAGCCGTTCCTGCGGATCGGCCGGGGCGGGGTGTTCGAGAACCGCCAATCGCCCGCCGTGCAACTCAGCAGCGAGCGATGGGGCTCGGTCGACGAGAAGTCGAACCTGCAACCGACCGGCGCCCCGCAATGGCACCGGATCTCCGCCGAGCCGGTGGCCCGCTGGTACGACCAGCGGGTGCACTGGATCGTGCAGCAGCGGCTGCCACCGCGGGTGATGGCCGATCCGGACCGCGCACAGCGGATCTTCACCTGGACCGTACCGATGCGGATCGGCGACCGTGAGCTGGCCGCCACCGGCGAACTGCGCTGGCTGCCCGGCCCCAGCCCGTGGCCGGGCATCCTCGGGTCGATCGCGCTCGCGCTGGTGGTGCTCGCGGCGGTGTGGCTGCCGCCGGTCCGCCGGCGGGCCCTGCGCGGATACGGCGTACTCGCGGGACTGGTCGCGGCGGCGAGCGTGCTGCACCTGGCGCTGGTCGCGGCGGCCCGGGCCGGCGGCCTCGGCGCCTGGGCGGGCGCGTTCCTCGCCGGCAACCTGCTGCAACTGTTGTCCGCGGCGGTGGCGTTCGCGGGAGCGGTGCTGCTGGTCCGACATCGGGTGGGCGGCGCGTGGTTGGCCGCGCCGGCGCTCGGCGTGCTGGCGCTGCGGGCGGCCGGCTACGACCTGCCGGTGCTGTGGCGCTCGTCGTCGCCGTTCGTGGGCGGGCTCGTACTGGACCGGGCGCTGACCGTGCTCGTGCTCGGCGCCGGCCTGGGTGCGGCGCTCGCGCTGGTCGTGGTGGTGCGCCGGCGACCGTCCCCGGCGATGCCGGCCGGCGTCGACATGGTGGACGAGATGGACGAGACGGACGGTGAGCGCGACGCCGACGGCGCCCGCGAGCCGCTGGAACCTGCGAAGGACGACGTGATGAGCAGCCGGGAATCCTCCGATCGAGCGAGCAGCGGTTCCGCCGTCTCGCGCCGCCACTTCGTCGGTGTCGCGGGCGCGGCCGGCGCGAGTGGCCTGGTGGTCGGTGCGGCCGGCGGCGCGGCCGCGTTCGCGAGCGAGTCCGATGGCGGGACCGGCCCGGCGCTGGCCCACGTCGGCGCGACCAGCGTGCCGTTTCATGGGAAACATCAGGCCGGCATCACCACGCCGGCCCAGGCCAAGGGCGTGTTCCTGGGCTGGGACCTGGAACCCGGTGCCGACCGGGCCGCGGTCGCCGCCCTGCTGCGGCGCTGGTCGGACGCGGCCGCGCAGCTCGCCTCGGGCCGGCCGGTGGCGGGCGACGACCAGGTCGCGGCGGACGCGGGGGCCTGCTCGTTGACGGTCACCTTCGGCTTCGGCGCCGGCCTGTTCGACAAGATCGGGCTCGCCGCCAAGCGGCCCGCCGCCCTCAAGCCGCTGCCGCCGTTCCCGGACGACGCGCTGGACCCGGCCCGCAGCGACGGCGACCTGTTCGTCCAGGTGTGCGCGGACGACGGCCTGGTTGCCTTCGGCGCGGTGCGCGCGCTGCAGAAACTGGCCAAGGGGGTGGCCCGGATCCGCTGGCAGATGAACGGCTTCGCCCGCTCGCCGGGGGCCACGGCCAAGCCGATGACGCACCGGAACCTGATGGGCCAGATCGACGGCAGCAACAACCCGAAGCCGGCCGACCCCAAGTTCGACGAGAAGATCTTCGTCACCGGCCCGGCCGGCGCCGGCCCCGAACAGGGCTGGCTGACCGGTGGCACGTATGTGGTCTTCCGCCGGATCCGGATGCTGCTCGACGCCTGGGACGGCCTCGACAAGGCCCACCAGGAGCGGGTGATCGGGCGTACCAAGGACACCGGCGCACCGCTGAGCGGCGGGGGCGAACACAGCGCCGCCGACTTCGGCAAGCGCGGCCCCGACGGCGAACTGGTGATCACCGCCAACGCCCACATGCGAGTCGCGGCACCGGAGTTCAACCGGGGGGCGACGATGTTGCGGCGCGGCTACTCCTATCACGACGGGTTCGGCACGGACGGCGCACCGGACGCCGGGCTGCTGTTCGTCGCGTGGCAGCACGATCCCGACGACGGCTTCGTACCGATCCAGCGCAAGCTGGCTCGCGGCGACGCGCTGTCCCCGTTCGTGCGGCACGAGGCGAGCGCGCTGTTCGTGATCCCGCCGGGCTGCGCCCCGGGTGGGTATGTCGGTCAATCCCTGCTGGAGGGCTGAGTCCGATGCGGCGTCGATGGTTGGTCGGGGCCCTGGCCCTGCCGCTGCTGCTCACCGGCTGCGGGAGCTGGGGTGCGGAAGGCGGCCCCGGTTCGTACATGAGCGAGGCCGAGGCGACCGCCGCGGCGTCCGAGGGCGTCGCGGCGCTGGGCACCGACGGGGTGCAGCGGATCGAGTTGCGGGTGGACGACAAGCTGCGCTTCTCGCCGTCGGTGATCCGGGCCAGGACCGGCCCGCTGGTGATCACGCTGGCGGACACCGGAATCACCCCGCACCAGATGATCCTGCCCGGCGGTGCGCCGGTCGCGCCGTCCGAGGGCGGCAAGTCCCAGGACATCAAGCTGAGTTTCGGCCGGCCGGGTTCGTACACGTTCAACTGCATGTACCACGTGGGCACCGGCATGGCGGGCACGATCGAGATCACCGAGTAGTACGCCGCCGGACGGGACTGCTCCGGAGGAAGCCCGGCACCCTGGCCGGCTGCGGCAGGGTGCCGGGCTTCGCTGTGCGCGTTGTGCGTGTTGTGCGCGACCGGGCTTCGCGTTTCCCCGCCGGGCTCAGGGGATCAGCACGATCTTGCCGGTGGTGCGGTTCGCCTCGGCCGATTCGTGTGCCTTGACCACCTCGGTCAGCGGGAAGGTCTCGGTGACGATCGGGCGCAGGTCGCCGGCGTCCACCGACTCGGCGATCAGGGCCAGGCGTTCGGGGTTGGGGTCCAGGTCGAACGTGATCCCTCGGCGGCCCGCCGCCTCCGCCTTGGCCGCCGTGGCGTCGGCGGCGGGCGGATTGGTGATGTTGATCAGGATGCCGCCGGGGCGCAGCGTGGGCAGCGAACGGTCCTCGTAGTCGCCGCCGATCAGGTCGAGGACGACGTCGACGTCGCGAACCGCCGTGCCGAAGTCGGTGCTCGTGTAGTCCACGACCTCGTCCACCCCCAGCCCGCGAAGCAGTTCGTGCTTGGCCGCGCTCGCCGTGCCGATCACGTACGCGCCCCGGGCCTTGGCGATCTGTACCGCCAGGTGTCCGACACCGCCCGCCGCCGCGTGGATCAGCACCCGTTGGCCGGGCCCGATCCGTGCGCCCTCGACCAGGGCCTGCCACGCGATGGACGCGGACAGCGGCAGTGCCGCGGCATGCACGTGGTCGAGGGCGGTCGGCTTCGGCGCGAAGGATGCCTCCGAGGCCACCACGAACTCCGCGTAGCCGCCGGCCAGGTGCGGGAAGTCCGGGATGCCGTACACCTCGTCGCCGACCTCGAAGCGCCGCACCCCCTCGCCGACCCCGGCGACGACGCCGGAAACGTCCCAGCCGAGGGTGAACGGCGGCACCAGCCACATCCCGCCGGCCCGGATCTTGGTGTCGATCGGGTTCACCCCCGCGGCGCGCACTTCGACCAGTACCTCACCCGGTCCGGGCGTGGGTATCGCGGTCTCGATCAGCCGGAGAACCTCCGGGCCGCCGAGCTTGTCCTGGTGCACGGTGATCATGTTCGTCGTCATGTGGGCAAGCATCCGCGCCCCGGTATGTATTTGTGAAGAAGGCACTTTCCTGGTACCTGGGTACCTCATGCATACCCCTCCCGACCTGCGCCCTTTCGGCGGCGCCGACGTCTATCTCAGCGACTGCGCGTCCCGCGCCGTGCTGCACCTGATCGCGAACAAGTGGGTGGCGCTCGTCGTCGGGGCGCTGCATCCGGGCACCCTGCGGTACGCGGAACTGCGCCGCCGGCTGGGCGGGATCACCAAGAAGATGCTCACTCAGACCCTGCGCGACCTGGAACGCAACGGACTGGTCCGGCGCACGGTGCATCCGACGGTGCCGCCACAGGTCGAGTACTCGCTGACCGAACTCGGCGACAGCGTGAGCGGCCTGATGGAGGCGATCCGGGTGTGGTCGGAAAGCCACATCGAGGAGATCGCGGCGGCACAACTTGCCTACGAGGAGGCGGCGGCGAGCCGCACGGCGGCGGTCTGACGGACGCCGGCGGGTCGGCACCGGTCGGCACCGGCCGCGCGGATCAGCGCCTGTCGCGCGCTTCGCGAAGCGCCGCTCGGAGCTTGGCGACGCCGGCGTCGGCGGTATGGGCGTAACTGTCGTTTCGGCAGTCGACGCAGATCGCCCGGTCGCCGTACGTACCGCGGGGCATGTCGCCTTCGCAGGTACCGCACCGCGCGTCGTCGAGGCGTTCGGACGACGGCGCCGGCGCCTGGGCGGGAATCTTCGGGGACGGGGTTCGAGCGCGGATCCTCGGGGGCGGTGCGGGTGCGAACGGCCACGGTGGGGTGTAGTCGGGGTCCGCCGGCGGAATCTTGGTCGACAGCCGATGCTCGACCAACCGCGCGGGCGCGGCGATCCGGTCGGGCAGGCCGCAGGTGAGGGCGTACACGACCCGGTGGTAGGGGACACCACGCGCGAGCCACTCCGCGGCGAGCGGCGTGAGGTAGTCGATGTCACGGGCGCCCAGGGTCAGGCGAGGGGCGTCGAGGCGGAGTTCGCCCAGCAATTGCCCGGCCTGCTCGATGTGTTCGGGGAACACGAACGAGTCGAGCGGGTCGCGGTCGGCCGGGGACGCGCGTTCGGGCGCTCCGCGCGCGCACGTCCGGGTCGTGGGGAGGGGGGTGGAAAGGGATTCCCCACACGTATTCGGCATGTGCGTATCGGGGGGTTTACCGACCCACCGCGCGGCGGCCGGTCGGCCGGTGGCCGGGATCCTGGCTGTCGGTGCGACCAGGCGCTTCTCCCCTTCCCGCGCGGCGGCGGCGTCGAGTTCCGCGAAGGGATCGGCGGCGTTGGGGTCCTCGCACAGCACGGTCTGGGTGATCAGGCGCCCGCGCTCGTCCCGGACGGTCCGCCGACGCAGGTAGCCGTGCTCCTGGAGCTGGGCGAAGTAGCGCCGGATCGTACTCCGGCCTTCCCGGCGGCACTTGGCGGCGATCGCGCGCGAGTCGTAGGTGGCGACGTGCCGACGGGAGAGCAGCTCCTCGGCCAGTCCGCGAGCGCCGTACTCCAACCGGTCGTCGCGGGCGAGGGAGTTGGTCACCTGAACGAAGTCGCGCTTGTGCTCGGCCCGGACGATGGTCATCGGGCCACACCCGAAGGGGTGGGATATGCGCGGTTGGGCCCTGCGGCGGAAGGGATGTGGGTACGGTGGAGGACATCCATACGGGATATTGCTCATCTCGTATCGGGCAGGCCCCTGGCGCGGTGGTGAACACACTGCGCTGGGGCCGAAACCGGCTCAGGCAAGCTTCTTACGAGCGTGAGCTTAGGGTTACCAATCATCCGAAAGATCAAAATCCCACCAGGATTCACCCGAACGGGTCCATATACCGCAATTCGCGTGCCCACGGGGTGAGTTCCGGGCCGGTCGGCCCGCTCCGGACAGGCGCCGAAGGCCCTCGCCGCGGGTGCGACAAGGGCCTTGGGGTGGTTGACGGTCAGCGGGCGTGGGCCGGCAACTCGTTGGCCACCTGCGCGCCTTCCGCCACCACGGTCGACTTCCGGTCCCGGTTCGGGGAGCGCAGCACCAGCAGGGTGAGAGCGATCGCGGCGGCGATCAAGCCGGCGCCGATGCCGAAGGCGAGGGTGTAGCCGCCGGTCAGCGCCTCCGAAGCGGGCCTGCCCTCGGCGAGCAACCGCTCGGCCCTGGCGCTGGAGAGCGTGTTCAGTACGGCCAGCCCGAGTGCGCCGCCGACCTGCTGGGTGGTGTTGAACAGACCGCCGACCACTCCGGCGTCGTCGGCGGTGGCCCCGGACATGCCCAGTGTGGTGAGCGCGGGAATGGCCAGACCGAAGCCGGCCAGCAGCAGCATCGCGGGCAACACGTCGGTGACGTAGTCGCCGTCGGCCGGCACCCGGGCCAGGAACAGCAGCCCGACCAGGAGCAGGGCCAAGCCCGCGACCACGACATTGCGCTCGCCGAAGCGGGCGTTGATCCGGGCCGAGAAGCCGAGTGTGACGATGCCGACGACGACCGCCGACGGCAACATCGCGACGCCCGTCCGGGCCGCGCCGTAGCCGAGCACGTGCTGGAGGTACAGCGCGATCATCAACTGGAAGGCGAACAGCGCGCCGACCATCAGCGTCTGGATCGCGTTGGCTCCCGACACCCGCGCCGACCGGAACACCCGCAGCGGCAACAACGGCGTCCGCGCCCTGGCCTGGCGCACCACGAACCCGAGGGTCAGCAGCAGCGAGACCGCACCCGTGCCGAGTGTCCGCACCGAGACCCAGCCCTGTACGTCGGCCTCCACGATCGTGTAGACGAGCACCATCAGACCGGATGTGATCAGCAGCGCGCCCCACAGATCCGCGCCCGCGGACCGCCCGAGCCCCCGGTCGGCGACCAGGAGACGGAAGGCGAGCGCGGTGGCCGCGACGCCGATCGGCACGTTGACGAAGAAGATCCAGTGCCACGTGAACGCCTCGGTGAGCAGCCCGCCGAGCACGAGACCGATCGAGGCGCCCGCCGCGCCGACGAAGCTGAACGCACCGATCGCCTTGGCCCGCTCACGAGGGTCCGGGAACAGCGTGACGATCATGCCGATCGCCACCGCCGACGACATCGCGCCGCCGATGCCCTGGAGGAAGCGGGCGGCGATCAGCGATTCGGGCCCGGTCGCCACGCCGCACAGCAGCGACGCGGCGGTGAAGACGACCATGCCCGCGATGAACATCCGGCGCCGCCCGATCAGGTCGCCGAGCCGACCGGCCAGGAGGAGCAGGCCGCCGAAGGCGATCCCGTACGCGTTGACCACCCAGGCCAGGCCCGACCGGGAAAAGCCCAGATCGTTCTGGATGGCGGGCAGCGCCACGGTGACGATCGTGCCGTCGAGGACCACCATCAACACCCCGGCGCACAACACCGCGAGCGCCGACCAGCGTGACCTGTCCGTCGATTCAACCGTGCGTGACATATCTGCTCATCTCCCCGGGACGACCGGTCGGCGGAGGGCCGACCCACAGGAGAGACGTTAGCAGATGGTTTTGTTATAGACGATCTCTTTCAGACTCTTCTTTTACGGATCCTTCTCTGCCGAAACGCCTACCGCTTCGGCGTCCTGGCCCGTCGTACCGTCGCCTCGGACTCGACCGGGTTCGCGAGCACTCCGCCGACCAGGCGCGCCAGCGCGGAACCGAACACCGCGCGCTCGTCCTCGGGCAGCGCCTCCAGCACCTCGCGATGCACACCGTCGACGATGCCGCGCCCGGCCCGGATCAGGTCGCGCCCGGCATCGGTCACCACGATGATCCGCGCCCGCCGGTCGGTCGGCGCGGGCCGCCGCTCGGCCAGTCCGGCCCGCTCCAACTCGTCCATGGTGACCACCATCGTGGTCTTGTCCAGGTCGGCCAACTCGGCCACCTGAGCCTGGGTCAGGTCCCGATCGACCGCGTGCGCGAGCACGCAGAAACTGCGCGGAGTGACGTCGATCGCCGCGAGGGCGGCTGCCATCCGGGTGTTCATCACGTGCCCGGCGTGCACGAACATGCCGGTCAGGTCCAGGGCGGTCGGGGCCAGGCTCTCGGAAGTCATACGGGCAGCGTAACAAGATAGGTAAGCCGATAGATTGTTCTGTAGCAGAGTTAACGCCGCCGACCGCGATCTCGTCGACGGACCGGCCGGACGGTGATCAGCGACCGAGCGCCTGAGGCGCCGCACCGCGAGCGGCAGGAAGATCGCGGTGATCAGCACCGGCCAGACCATCGCCATCGGCAGCGCGTGCTCCTCGATCCAGCCACCCCGGTGCGGAGCCGGGTTGCCGAACAGGTCGCGGATCGCGCCGGCGGTGGACGAGACCGGATTCCACATCGCCACCGCCCCCAACCACTGCGGCATCATCGACGGCGGCGTGAAAACGCTGGAGACGATGCCGAACGGGAAGGCCACGGCGAACAGGCTGCCCACCGCCTCCGCGTTGGGCACCAGCAGACCTCGATCGCGATCGCCTCGGCATCCGTGGTTGCTCGGCGTCGATCAGGCCGGGCCGGTCCTGGGCCCCAACTCGTTGCAGGCCCTGGAACTGACGCCGGCCGCGATCGGGGACGCGGCGCTGTCGGATCGGGAGAAGATGACGGTCCTGTCGATCATCGACGGCGGCTACGTCAGCGGTATGGCGCGCACCCACTTCAACACCGTGCACGCGGAGCAGCGCACCGGCGTCAGCGACGAGCAGTTCCGGTCCGCCCAGGCCCCGTTGCTGAACGCGGCGATGACGAGCGGGCGCCATCCGAAGCTCGCCGCGCTCGCCGAGGACAGCTTCACCCAGGACGGCGAGGCGGTGTTCGAGTTCGGCCTGCGTCTCCTGCTCGACGGCCTGGAGACGTTCGTCGACCGCCGGGCCTGACGCCCGGCCCCGAAGGATGTCGGATTCGACGGACAAGGTCCCATGAAGCGGAACCGGCCGGCATCATCTTCGGTGCTCGGCTACGGGGAACGGGGACCATGAACGGAAAACTGTTGCGGACGCGGATGCGGGTACGGGCGTGGACGCGGACGGGGGCCCGGACGAGGGCCCGGACGCGGACGCAGACACGGGGGCGGGGGCCAACCCAGCCACAGGCGCGGGCGCGGGTCGCGCTCGGGGCGGGGATCGGGGCGGTGGCGCTGGCGCTGGCGCCCTTGGCCCTCGCGGCGCCGGCGACGGGAGCCACCGGCGCGTCGGTGACCGTGACGCCCGGAACGGCGAAGCCCGGGGACATGGTGGCGATCCGGGGTTCCGGGCTGACCGGCTGCGCATTGAACAAGGTGGACGTGTACCTGCTGTCGGCCAACGGTGGCAGTTCCGGGCAGTACCAGGATCTGCTCGCGGCCGACCTGCCGGTGGACACCGCACACGGCAACTCGATCGCGTTCCGGCACGAGGTTCCGGTTCCGATCTTCAGCTCGGTCGCGGAGGGCGGCATCTCCGGGCCGGTGAACCGGATCGCGGTGCGATGCACCGGTGAGCGAGAAAACGTCCTCGCACAGACAGCGATCGAGATCGACGCGTATCGAACCGAGGAGACCCGCAAGCAACCGGCCGACCTGTCCGCGAAGCGGCTGATTCTGGAGCCGGCCGCCGGGGCGCCGGGCACCGAGGTCACCCTGTGGACCGACCTGCACTGCGGAAACGCGAACGCGGACGACGACGCGCGGGTGACCTGGGGCGGGCGGGACCTGACCAAGCTCAGCGTCCAGAACACCGGGAGCAAGGGCGAGGCATATCGCTTCACCGTGCCGGACGGGCCGAATCGCGGCCCGCAACCGGTCACCGTGAGCTGCTTCGCGCAGGGGGCGGGGATGCCCGACAACGGGGTCACGCTGCGCACCGACTTTCGGGTCGCCCAGCCGGAGTTGACGCTGACGCCCACGCAGCCGACCGCCGGGCAACCGGTGCGGATCGCGGGCAGCGGATTCGTCGCGTGCGGCCGGCCGGTCGACGGCGGGGCCGGTGCGCTGACGGTGCGTCATGGCAGCACCGTGCTGGGGACGGTGCCGGTGGCCGCCGACGGGCGGTTCGCGGGCGAGGTCCGGGTCCCACGTGAACTCCCGGGCGGGGAGGGTACGTTGACGGTCGCGTGCGCGACGGGCGCGGGGTACGACGGCGACTTCTCGGTACGGGTCGCGGTGCTCGGCGCGGCCGGAACCGCGGCGCCGGCGACGGACCGGTCCGAGGCGGCGGTGAACCTGCCGAGCCCGAGCGCGCTGTTCGACGAGCCCCGGCCGGTGCTACTGGCCGGCGCGACGGCGGTGGTGGCGCTGCCCGTGCTGGGCTTCTCGGCCGAACTGTTCAACAAGACCTGGGAACAGAACCACCTGCGGATCCGACGCCGACTGCGCCCGGGAGCGGCGCGGCCTCGATCGCAGCCGCGGGTCCCCGAGTTGCAGGTGCTGGCGTTCATCCTGCTCTCGGCCGCGTTCTGCGTCGCGGTCGAACCGGGTACGGGCTGGAACGCGGGCACCGCCGCGCTCGCCCTGGCGCTGGTGGCGGCGGTACCACTGGGCGTGCTGGCCTACGAGGGCTCGGCGGAGGCGTACCGACGCCGCGTCTCGCGCATCCGGGCGCTGCCTCGGCTGTTGCCGGGGGCACTCGGCGTCGCCCTGGTCCTGGCCGCGGCCTCGCGCATGCTGCACCTGACGCCCGGCTACGTGTACGGCCTGTTCCTCGCCTTCACCTCGGCCGGCCTGCGGCGGATGTCACCGGCCGACGAGGGCCGCGCGATAGCCCTCGGCTCGTGGTCCCTGGCCGGCCTCGCGGTGGTCGCGTGGGTGTGGCGAATCCCGGTGACCCACATCCTGAACGAGTCGGACGGCGCGCCCTTCGGCTGGGTCTTCGCCGAGGACCTGCTCACCCAGTGCTTCGTGGCCGCGGTGGTGGGCCTGGTCTTCGGCCTCCTGCCGATGCGATTCATGGACGGCCACGCCCTGTGGCAATGGAACCGCTGGGCCTGGGCAGCCATCTACGCCCTGGCCGTCTTCCTCTTCGTCCTGGCCCTCCTCGACCCCACCGGCGCCGCCGAAGGCGTCACCCGAGCCATGTGGCTCCGTTCCACAATCCTCTTCGCCACCGCCGCCCTCGCCTCCCTAACCTTCTGGACCATCTTCCGCCTCCGCCCTCCTAGAGATCCCCAGAGGCCCTGAAACAAGGTGCGGACACACGAACCGCGACACGATTCTTATCCCGCACGCCGATAGCTCGAACGACGTATCCCACCTTGGGATCCTGGGCTCTGACAACCGCATTCTTCACCTGTGGAGCACGGGCAAAATCGACGATAATCCAACCTTGAGTTTCGAGGCTGTCACGGAGCCGTTCGATAGAGAATTGAACCTCATCCGCATCAACCCGGTCCACCTGCCAATAGTGCGCAGCTTCCCAGACCCTCCCGCCACGCTCCTCCGCATCGGATTCGCAGTCAGAGAGATGGAATACGTCGTCAGCTTGGTAGCTTCCGCGAATCCCTAGCCCGTCCAAAACTCTGCTCGACGTCACTCGCAGTGATTCTTTCACCGCTACGTATGCGGGATCGCTCTCAGCGATACTATTCAGGCTGCTCCCGCCGCATCCAACGAGGAATCCCACAAGAGACAGAACATAGAGGCAACGTTTCACGGGCGATCTCCCCACAAAAGGCGAACGTCCTCGTAGTTTCCGGAAACGATCGCTGCCTGATTGTCCAGGCTGGCCGAATGGCGTGTCGACCAGTACTCGCTATGTCCGTTAGCCCCATCGGTTGTGAACCGATTCGCCCCGAACTCAGAATCATCCGGGGTAACTCGTCGCGGCCTTCCACCATCATCCACAGCTGGGGCATGCGCTCCCGATCCCACGCCTGTAACGATGTCGTTCTCGGCCGCCGCCACCCAAACGTGATGAGGATTCACGTGAAGGTCGGCCGCTCGCGTTACATGCATCCCTGGACTTCCAGCGACGATGATATCTTTCGCAACAAGACCCCCACTAAGATGCGCCGCCTGCCCCAAGACTACTGAGCCATAGCTGTGGCCAATTACTGTCACATGACTATTCGAGTCAATACCTTGAGCAACTCCGACGCCTCTCAAGAATCTCACGAAGGCTGGCGCCGCCCTATCTGCATACGACGTACTCATGGCATGCGTCAGTGTGTCTGGGGCGTCGTATCCGACCCATGTGATAGCCGATACCTCGCCCGGGTCCTTTACCTGCTGAGTTGCCAGCCATAGACTCCGCATCCGGCTGACGTCCGCATCGATTCTCGCCAATCCCGCTCCCGTGCCCGGGACGTAGACCGCTGTGTGGGTGGCTTTGTCCGGGTTGCCGATGGCGATGATTGCGCGGCCGTCGTTTTTGGCGCTGAAGCCCATCAGGTACAGGTCGTCGGCGGAGCGGAGGGTCGCCTCCAAGCCCTCGATCGCGGCCAAGCGGTCCTTGAGGGCGGTGACGCGGAATCGCCACTTCGCGTCGTCGGTGCGCCCCGCCGCGTCCCGCTTGGCGCGCGCGGCGGCCAGTTCGGCAAGCAGGGCGACCTTCGTCTCGGCCAGCGCGACCCGGTTGGCGCGGTCCCGGACCTCCGTCGGCAACCCGTCCATCGCCCCCAGCACCGCCGGGTATCCGGCCAGGTACATCGCCCGCTCCGACGGGTTCAGCCCCGCCCACCACTTGGCCGCCGCGACCGGATCGCCCTTCGGGATGGTGGCGAGGTCCAGCCCCGCCAACGCCATCACGCACGCGCCGTCGGCGGCGGTGTCCGCCCAGTCGGCCGTAGCCATGGGACGCAGCCGTGCCAGCGTCTGCGCACAACGTGTGTCGACCTCGGTCGCCTTCCGGACCGGCGCGGCCAACCGCTGCTCCAACTCGTGACGCCGCGAGAGCATCGCCGGGTCGACGCCACGCGTCGGGTCGGCCGCCTCCAATCGCCCGTCCTCGAACACGGTGAACCCCGCGGCCGCGGCCTCCTCCAGCCCCGCCCGCAGATCGTGCTGCGCGTACCGCAGTTGCTCGGCCGCCGTGTCCAGCACGGTCAGCACGCACCGGGCCTCCTGTGCCGCGACCATGACCTGCTCACCACGCGCGGCCAAACCCCGCTCCGCCGCATCCGCGTCCGCGCCCTCCCAGTGCGCCGCCCGCAACGGCCCGCCCACACCGGTCGTCGCCCGCCCGACCACCCCGTCCAGCGCCGCCGCCAGGTCGGTCCACTCGGCCACCGCCCGATCAAGTCCACCCAACGCGGCGTCCCGAAGCTGCGTCAGCGTCACCATCAGCGCCGAGCCTCCGCGAACGCACCCGCCGCCGCCTGTTCGGTGCGGTCGTGCGCGTCGGCATTCGCCGTCAGCACCTCGCCGGCCCCGCCGTACGCGTCCGCGAGCGCCCGCAGGTGATCCGCCCACGCCGCCGCCAGCGCACCGGCCTCCGCGGCAACCGCGAACCCCGGACACCCGACGACCGCCGCACTCGGCTTCCCGGCCGCCTGTCGCAGCATCCCCGCCGCCTCACGAGCCGCCGCGGCCCCGTGCCGCAACGCCCCCGTCTCGACCCGAATCCGCGCCGAGCCACCCCCACCGGCCCCACCACCACCAGCCAAGATCCCTCCCAGTGGTCGTCTGATCACGCAATGGAATCAAACGATACCCATCGGAAACCCTCGCTCGGCTGCCCGGGCCCGCGAATCCCCCAAGAGCGAACAGACGGACCAACCACCGCGTAACCCGACCGCCCCGGGATCGTTCATACATCTGGGCGAACGCGCTGAGCCGTTCGAGGGACAGGAGCCACTCGAAGCAGCGGGGGCGACAGCCGGCACATACGCATCGTGGCGACCACATCGAGCGTCCGGGTCAAGAAAACCGCAGCAAACCGCAGCTCAGAGGGGTTCCGTAAGCAATCCTTACGGAACCTCCGACCCGCACGGCAATCCGAACATGACCTTCATCAGCGAGGCCGGTGCGTACTCACTGATTCTGCGAAGCAACAAGAGGACGGCCAATCCCTTCCGCCGCCGCCCGCACCGGTGACCTCACCAAGGGCATCGAGATCAACACGATGCCGTGGCCTGCCTCACCGGCCGGTTCGAGTCGGCGGCCCAGTTGTCCACAGACACTGCGCACATGACCCCTCCCACCTCGGAAACCCACAACCTCACCCAAGTTCTCCACAGCGATTTCCACAGGGTTATCCACAGGCCCGCACAGCCACCCACACCCGGCGATCCACGTCGTGTCACCCGGTGTCGGGCCCGGGACGAAGTGTCCGTGTACCGGCTCGCCCGCGAGCACGGCGTGAGCGGCACGACCATGCGCGCGGCGGTGCGCGACCGGCCCTACCGATGCGTGCGCGAGCCGCCCGTGCGCCCCCGACCCGACTGCGTCCGCACCAAGCGCCCGCGCGCCGCCAACTCGATGGTCAGGGCCACCGCGACCGCCTGGACCTGAAGCAGTGCGATCAACACGAACAGCTGTACCGCCCCCGCCTGCAACGGGGTCGCCCCACCGAGCAGCATGCCCACGAAGGCCCCCGGCAGGGTCACCAACCCCACCGTCCTGGTCTGGTCCAGGGCCGGGATCATCGCCCCGGAAGCGGCCGGCCGACAGATCTCCATCGCCGCGTCGCGATCGGTGAAACCCAAGGTCAGAGCGGCTTCGACCTCGCCGTGGCGCTGTGTCAACTCCTCCAGCGCCCGCCGCCCGGCCAGCACCGTCGCGGTCATCGCGCCGCCGATCAGGATGCCCGCGATCGGGATCAGCACGATGCCCTCGGTCGGCAGCAGACCGGTCGCCCACAGCAGCGCCAGGGTCGGCAACGTCGCCGTCACGATCGGCACCGCCGGCCAGAGCAACCGTCGGTTCGCCATCACCCGCCCGGCCGCCGTCAGGGCCGCGACGGCGTACATCATCATCACGAACAGGGCCGCGAAGCCGAGCCGATCCACCACGTGTGTGATGACGAACGACACCGCCAGCAACTGCGCCGCCGCCCGAACCCCGGCCACCACCACCGCCCGGCCGTGACCCAGTCGCGCCGCCCCGGCGACCACCGTCGCGGCGAGCAGAAGCAACACGGCGACGATCCCCAGGGTGGGGGTCACCGGTAGCAGTGTCGCGGCGTTTTCCACAGGCTCAGCCTCACCCTCGCGGCGGTACCGCGCATCGTGACCGTCCACACCACGGAACGCCACCGAAACACACCGGCCGGCTCAGTACAGTGACGACATGTCCGATGCCCGCACGCCCGCCGCCGCGCCCCGCTGGACCTACCTCGGCCCCGCAGGCACCTTTACCGAGGCCGCCCTGCGCATGCTGCCGGGCGCGGAGCACGCCGAGGCCACCCCGATGGAGTCGGTGCCCGCCGCCCTGGACGCGGTCCGCCGCGGCAACGCCGACGGCGCGGTGGTCGCACTGGAGAACTCGGTCGAGGGGGCCGTGTCCATCACGCTGGACGAACTGGCCACCGGTGCCCCGCTCGTGATCACCGCCGAGGTCCTGCTGCCGATCGCGTTCGCGCTGCTGGTCCGTCCCGGGGTGACCCTGGCGGACATCAAGACCCTCTCCAGCCACTCGCACGCGCAGCCGCAGGTGCGCAATTGGCTCGCGGCGAACCTGCCCGACGCGCACTGGTACTCGTCCGCGTCCAACGCCGACGCCGCCCGCCTGGTCCAGGAGGGCCGCTACGACGCCGCCCTGGCGGGCGAGTTCGCAGCCGGGCCGTACGGCCTGGTGCCGCTGATCACCGACATCCACGATGTCGAGGGCGCGGTCACCCGCTTCGTCCTGGTCGAGCGCCCGGATCGGCCCACCGTGCCCACCGGCGCCGACCGCACCACGGTGGTCGCGTACATCGTGGACGACCACCCGGGCGCGCTCCTGGAAATCCTTCAGGAGTTCGCGGTCCGCGGAGTCAACCTGACCCGCATCGAGTCGCGGCCGACCGGTGACGGGCTCGGGCACTACTTCTTCTCGATGGACGCCGAGGGCCACGTCGCCGACGCCCGGGTCGGCGAGGCACTGATGGGGTTGCGGCGCGTGTGTGCGGCGGTGCGTTTCCTCGGGTCCTACCCGCGCGCCGACCGGGTCCGCCCACAACTGCGCCGAGGCACCTCGGACGCCGAGTTCGCCAACGCGAGCGAATGGCTGGCCCGCGCTCGCGGCGGCGGGATCTGATTCGCAACAGCACCGGCAGCACCGACAGCACCGGCAACGACTCAGGGCACACGCACCGTGAGTGAGCCGGGCCGGATGTGGACCGCGAGCCGGGTGCCGGGCCCGATCGGGTCGCCGTCCAGCTCGCGCGGCTCCGGCCGATCGGTCTCGATCAGCACCCGTCGGCCGGTGAAGTGCTCGATCGGGCGCAGCCGTTGCTGCTTGACCGGCACCACGGCCGGCTCCTGATCGCGGCGCCGGCCTATCACTCGTACCGTGGCGTGCGCCCAACCGGTCATCCCGTACGGCGCGAACACCACCACGTCCAGCAGCCCGTCGTCCGGCACCGCTCCCGGCAGCAACTGCATACCCGCCTGGAGCGCGCCGACGTTGCCGACCAGCACCATCCGGGCCCGCCGCCGGATCGGCTCGCCGTCGTCCACGGTCAACGTCACCCGCATCCGCCGATCGCGCAGGTGCCGGGCACCGGAGACCACGTACGCGGGCCAGCCGACCTTCTTCTTGAGCGCGTCCGGCGCGTCCGCGACCATCGCCGCGTCCAGGCCGATGCCGGCCATCGCGGTGAAGCAGCGCGCTTCGACGCCCGCCGGGCCGGCGAGTTCGTCGTCCGGGTCCACCGTGCCCAGGTCGATCCGCCGGTCCCGCCCGTGCATGGCCACGTGCAGCGCGTCGGCCATGTCGATCGGCAGGCCGAGGTTGCGCGCGAGCAGGTTGCCGGTGCCCGCCGGGATCACCGCGAGCGGGGTGTCCGAACCGGCCAGCGCACCGGCACACTCGCGGATCGTGCCGTCGCCACCCGCGGCTATGACCAGGTCGACCCCCGCGGCCAGCGCCTTCGCGGTCACCCCCGCGCCCGGATCGAGCACCGTCGTCTCCAGCCACAGCGGCTCGGCCCACCCGGCGTCGTGCATGATCCGGTCGATCCGGGTGCGCGACTCGGCGACGTCGAGCTTGATCGGGTTGACCACCAGCGCCGCGCGGGGCAGTCCGCCGTCGGCCCCCTGTGGCGCCTCGCGCCGTCGGGAGAGATATCCCCAGACCGACTTGGGGGACAGCAGCGCGCGGTTCATCACCACCAGCACGACGCTCGCGTACAGCAGCGACATGAGCACGTCGCTGGGGTGGTGCATGCCGCGGTACATCCGGCTCCCGGCGACCGCCAGCGGTATCGCGCCGAGCAGCACCCACACCAGGACGGCCGGCCAGCGCCCGCGCAGTCGACTCGTGAGCAGCACCGCCAGCCCGCCGTACAGCGCGAACGCGGCACCGGTGTGCCCGGACGGGAAGCTCGACGTCGCGGCGGCCGCGTCCAGGCGCGGGACGTCCGGGCGATCGCGCGAGACGAAGAGTTGAACAAGGAAGAACACCAGTGCCTGACCGGCCACCGAGCAGGCCAGGAACATCGGGCCGCGCCAGGAGTGGCCGACGATTCGGGCCACCACGACCGCGAGCAGCGTGGTGGCGATGATCACACGGGTGTCGGCCATCGTGGAGAACAGGTGGGTGGTGTCGTTCCACCCGCCCGAGCGATGGTCGGCGAAGGCGCGGTCGAGATCGTCCTCGATCGTGAACGGCCAGACACCGTCGAGGGTCTTGGTGATCAGCAGACCGAGGCCGACCATGACGAAGGTCAATATGGCAAGGGGCAGGACGATACGGCGCAGGAACCGTCCTGCTTCGGTCAGCATGACCGACATTCTTACCCGGCCACCGATCCTTCAGTTCCGCCGATCCGAGGAGTGCCCGTCGGTTCCGGGCCGAATGTGCGAAATCTCCGGATCCAGGGCGTGCCCCTCGATCTCCGGTTCCAGGCCCTCCTCGGTCGCGTCCACGTCCGGTAGTCCCGCGTCGCGACGCCACCATTCGAAGACCGCCGAGGTCGCGGCGAGCACGATCAGACCGAGCACCCAGCCACCGACCACGTCCGTGACGTAATGCACGCCGAGCGCGACCCGGGTGAACCCGACTCCGACCGCCGAGGCGATCGCGACCACCCACGCGAGCGGCCGCCAGGCGCGCGGTATCAGCGGCAACAGCGCCAGCAGCAGCACGCCGGGGCCGACCACACCCATCAGCGCGTGCCCGGACGGGAAGGACCAGCCGCCGGCGTGATCGACCGGATTGGGCAGATTCGGCCGGGCCCGGGTGAAGACGAGCTTGAGCGACGCACCGAGCAGGCCGCCGACCACCATGGTGACCACCGCCCACACCACCAGTCGGCGGGCGCCGCGCCACCACAACCACACGCACATGATCGCCACCAGGAGGCGGTACATGTTCGGATCCCAGACCCAGTCGCTGAGAATCCGCAACGCGTGCTGCCACCCGGGGTGCTCCCGGACCCAGTCGTTGAGTCCGGTCGCGACGTCCTTGTCCAGGTCGAGCAGCGGCGACCACTTGGTCTCCACCAACAGCGCGAGCAGCCCGAACGGCAGGGCGCCCACCAGCAGCGCGAGCGTGACCAGGGTCATCCTGAGGCCGAATCGCCGGTCCGGGTCGAGCCGCTTCCCGGTCCAGGTGGGAGTGGAGGTCATCTCTCATTCTTAGCCCGGATTCCGGTCGACACGTCTGTTTTGCTGCCGTCGAGTTCGTCGCACTCGCGAAATCCGTTCGCGGGGCCCCGGTAGGCTTTGGCCGTGATCGACCTGCGACTGCTTCGTGAGGATCCCGACCGTGTCCGCGCTTCGCAGCGCGCCCGCGGCGAGGACGAGACCATCGTCGACGCGCTGCTCGCGGCGGACGAGCTCCGCCGCTCGTCCGGCTCCCGGTTCGACGCGCTCCGCAACGAGCAGAAGTCGATGGGCAAGCAGGTCTCCAAGGCCAAGGGCGACGAGCGGCAGGAGCTGCTGACCCGGGCCCAGACGCTGGCCGCCGAGGTCAAGACGGCGGACGCGGAGCAGGCCGAGGCCAAGGCCGAGACCGACCGGCTGCTCAAGGCGCTGGCCAACCTGATCGACCCGGACGCACCGATCGGTGGCGAAGAGGACTTCGTCACGATCGAGGAGATCGGCACGCCGCGCGACTTCGCGGCGGAGGGCTTCGAGCCGCGCGACCACGTCGAGCTGGGCCGGATGCTCAAGGCGATCGACGTCGAGCGGGCCGCGAAGGTGTCCGGCTCGCGCTTCTACTACCTGACCGGCATCGGTGCGCTGCTCGAACTCGCGCTGGTCAACATGGCCGTCGCGCAGGCGACCGAGGCCGGCTTCACGCCGATGCTGACGCCCGCGCTGGTGCGCCCGCACGCGATGGAGGGCACCGGCTTCCTCGGCCAGGCCGCGGAGAACGTGTTCCACCTCGAGGCGGACGACTACTACCTCGTGGGCACCGCCGAGGTGCCGCTCGCGGCGTACCACATGGACGAGATCATCCCGGCCGCGGAACTGCCGCTGCGCTACGCCGGCTTCTCGCCGTGCTTCCGCCGCGAGGCCGGCACGTACGGCAAGGACACCCGCGGCATCATCCGGGTGCACCAGTTCGACAAGGTGGAGATGTTCTGCTTCGTCGCGCCGGAGGAGGCCGAGGCGGAGCACCGGCGACTGGTGGCGTGGGAGAAGGAGTTCCTGAACCGGCTCGAACTGCCGTACCGGGTGATCGACGTCGCTTCCGGCGACCTGGGTGCCTCGGCCGCGCGCAAGTTCGACATCGAGGCGTGGATTCCGACCCAGGGCAAGTACCGCGAGGTCACCTCGACCTCGAACTGCACCGAGTTCCAGGCCCGCCGGCTCCAGGTGCGGATGCGCGACGAGCAGGGAACCCGCCCGCTGGCCACGCTCAACGGCACGCTGTGCGCGGTGCCGCGCACGATCGTGGCGATCCTGGAGAACCACCAGCGGCCGGACGGCTCGGTGGCCGTCCCACAGGCGCTGCGTCCCTTCCTCGGCGGCCGTGAGGTGTTGGAACCGGTGCAGGCGTGACCTTCTCCCTGGTCGCCACCGACCTGGACGGCACGCTCCTGCGCGAGGACCACACCGTCTCGGCGCGCAACCGCGCGGCGCTGGCCCGGGTCACCGCGGCCGGTGCCAAGCACGTGATAGTGACCGGACGCGCGGTGGCCTGGACACGTTCGGTGTTCGAGGCGCTGGGCTACCGGGGGCTCGCGGTGTGCGCGCAGGGCGCACAGGTCTACCACGCGGGCGAGCAGCGGCTGCTCACGTCGGTCACGCTGGACCGACGGTTGGCCAGGATGGCCACCGAGCGGTTGACCGAGGAACTGGGCAACGTACGGTTCGCGGTCAGCCGGGACGGGCTGACCGGCGAGGTCGTCGTGGAGCGCGGCTACCCGTACAACCCGGCGCTGCCCGTGCACATGGTCCGAGAGCGCGACGAGCTGTGGTCGGAACCGATCCTCAAGCTCTACCTGCACCACGACGACTACGACGACGACCGGCTGACCGCGTGTGCGCGCAAGATCTGCGCCGGTCTGGTGGACGTCACGCACGCCGGAACGGGCATCGTCGAGCTGCTGCCGGTGGGCCTGAGCAAGGCGGTCGGACTGTCCCTGGCCGCACGCAAGCTGGGCACCAAGGCCGCCGACACCATCGCGTTCGGCGACATGCCCAACGACGTCACCATGTTCAAGTGGGCCGCCCACGGCGTGGCCATGGCCAACGCCCATCCCGAACTGCTCGCCGTCGCGGACGAGGTGACCCTGTCCAACATGGACGACGGCATCGCGGTGGTCCTGGAACGCCTGTTCCCACAGGGCTGAGCCGGAGCAACCGATCGCCCGGCCGCCGGGCCCCGACCGCTCACCCGGACACTCGAAGTCCGCAACGTTCCCACCTCACGTGACGGGTGGGTGGGCGGGTACGACAACCTCCCGCGCCACACGTACGTGCACGTGAACCGGCCGCGACGCGCCCACGCCGCAGGCGAGCGCGCAGGCGGACAACACCAGCATCAGCACGATCGGCACCGTCCACCCGTCCGTGGCCTGATGGAGCGCTCCGGCGGCCAACGGCCCGAAAGCGGCGAACACATAGCCGACCGCCTGCGCCATCCCGGACAACTGCGCGGCCGTGTTCGGATCCGGCGAGCGCAGCACGATCAGGGTCAGCGCGAGCGACACCGCACCGCCCTGTCCGAGTCCCAGCAGCACCGCCCACAACCACGCCCCGCCGGTGGGCGCGACCATCAGGCCCACGTAGCCGGCCGCGATCAGGGCGACCGAACCGAACACCAGCGGGCTTTGGTTGCGCATCCGACCGGCGATGATCGACCCCGCCAGCGAGGCCGGGATCTGGACGAACGTGTTGAACGCGAAGATCGTCGCCGCGGTGCCCCTGCTCATCCCGTTGTCGGTGAGGATGGTCGGCATCCACGCGAGCAGTACGTAGAACAGCAGCGACTGCAAGCCCATGAACCCGGTCACCAGCCAGGCCAACGGCGACTTCCACAGGCCCGGCACGTGCGGCATCGCCGCCGCGACGCTCCCGCGCCGACGGCGCACGTGCGGCAGCCAGACCGCCACCGCCGCGAAGGCGAGCAGCGCCCAGATGCCGAGGGCCGGCTGCCAACCGTGCCCGATCGCGTTCTCCAGCGGCACCGTCGCGCCCGCCGAGACCGCGGCGCCGAACACCATGGCGGCGCTGTACACGCCGATCATCGCCGCCGCGCGGTGCGGGAACTCGCGCTTGACCACGCCCGGCATCAGCACGTTCAGCACCGCGATCCCGGCACCGACCAGCGCGCCGCCCGCGAACAGCGCGGTCAGGTCGGGAATCATCCGCAGCAGGATCCCGACGCCGACCACGACCAGCGCGCCCAAGAGCACGAGTTCGGTGCCGTGGCGGCGTGCCGCGATCGGCGCGAGCGGTGAGATCAGGCCCAGGAACAGCACCGGTATCGCGGTGATCAGGCTGCCCGTGGTCGCGGACAGGTGGAACACGTCCCGCAGTTCGCCCACGAGCGGGGACACGCTGGAGAGCCCGGCCCGCATGTTGAGCGCGATCAGCACGATGCCGGCGAGCAGCAGCGCACCGCCGGTCGCCCGCACGGTACCGCCGGCGGTCTTGCCGGTCGCGGGTATGCGCAGCTCGGTCGTGCTCATGCGTCGTACTCCATCGGGTGATGCTCCATCGGGTCGTGCTCCGTGGGTCGGTGCTCCACGGGTCGGTGCTGCGCCCGGTCGTGCAGCAGTGCGTCGAGGGCGATCACGGCGGGTTCCAGAATTCGTCGCACGGCCCGCTCGGCCGCGTCCGGGTCGCCCGCCTCGATCGCGTCGGCCAGCGCCACGTGCAGGGCGTGTGAGGCGTCCGGGAGGGTGCCGTCGCCGACCACCGTGCGGATGCCGCGCCACAACGAGTCGCTGAACCAGCGGTAGGTGGAGACCATCGCCGAGTTGTGCGACGCGATCGCGATCGCGGTGTGGAAGGCCACGTCCTGTTCGACCAGGTCGTCCAGCTCGCCCTCGGCCACATCACCGCGGTCGAAGTCGTGCGGCTCGCGGCTGTCCGCGCTGCCGTCCGCCGCGCCTCGGCGGATCAGCGCGCGGCGGATCCGGTCCAGGTCCTCGGCGTCGCGGCGCTGCGCGGCGAGCCGGGCGGCCTCCACGTCCAGCGCGCGGCGCATCTCGAAGATGTCCCGCAGGTCGGCGTGCTCGATCCGGCGGACCAGGTCACCGGGGTCCGTGATGGAGCGCACGTAGGTCCCGTCGCCCTGGCGCGACTCCAGCATTCCGGCGTGCACGAGCACACGGATGGCCTCGCGCACGGTGTTCCGACCGACCCGGAGCCGTTCGGCGATCACGCTCTCACTGGGAATGCGCGCGCCGATCGGCCAGGTGCCGGCGGTCAGCTGGACGCGGAGCTGGTCGATCGCGTCGTCGACGAGGGAACGTCTACCGGCTGCCTGGAGCGACATGGACTCTCCCGAATTCGTGGGGTTGCCCAGTCATCCTACAAGTACCTGCATAATGCACGCGACAGGCGGTCGAGAAGCCGACGCCGGCGGGGATCGACGACCGGTCCGCGGCGGAGAGGCGGATGGACACGATCAGCCGCCGCTCCCGGCGCTCCCGGCGCTCGTCGCCGGAATGATCCGGAAGTCCCGTCGGAAGACCAGGTTGTGCAGGTCGGCGGCGGCGATCGCGCGCAGCGTGGGCAGCTCCTCGGCGGCCTGCTCGGCGGTGAACACGTTCAGCGGCCATTCGCCGACCGTGCCGCCGCGCAGGTGTGGGTGGTGGAAACCGGCGCCGTAGAACGCGCGCAGGACGATCGGCGCGATGCCCGCCGCGCGCTGCTGCGGCCAGGACAGCGCCCAGACCGCCTCCACGCCGCCGTCCCGGGTGCGCCGCACGCCGGTGGCGGTGTACTCGCCGGTGCCCAGCAGCAGATCGGTGTCCAGCTCCGCGAGCGCCCGCCGGGCGTGCGGGTCGAGCAGCGCGACGGCCACGCGAAACAGCCCTTCCTTGTCCGGGCGCGAGATCGCGTCGCCGTGGGTGCCGTCGCGCAGGTCGGCGAAGTGCCGCAGCAGGGCGGTGGTGTTCATCGAATCCTCCGTGGGGGTCGGGCGCCGCGGTGGGCCGCCGCGTACGCGGTGCCCAGGCGGTGCCGGAAACTCGGGTCGGTCAGGAAGGCGCCGTGCCCGGTACCGGCCGGTTCGTGCAGTTCGACCGGGACACCGGCGGCGCGCAGTCGTCGGGCGTAGCCGCGGACGTCGTCCACGACCGGGTCGAGCGAGCCGACCGCGAGGATCGCGGGGGCGACCCCGGCGAGATCGGCCGCCTCGTGCGGGGTGCTGTACAGCGCTCGCGCGCCGACGGCGGCCGGGTGGACCGGCTCCTGCCCCCGGTACGCCCGCCAGGCCGAGCCCAGCGCGGCCCGGGACGGGAACGCCCCGGGACGGCTGCGGTAGGACTCGGCCCGGCGGTCCGGGTCGATCGGTGGGTAGGCGAGCACCTGCGCGGCGAGCGGGCGGTCCGGGTCGCGCCGGACCAGGGCAGCGGACGCGGCGATCGTGGCGCCCGCGCTGTCCCCACCGACCGAGACCGGCTCGCCGCCGGCCCGGTCCAGGGCTCGGTCCAGGACGGTGAGCACGTCGAGCAGGGCGGCGGGGTGCGGGTTTTCGGGTGCCAACCGGTAGTCGACGCCGACCACCGTCGTCGAGCCGATCCGGGCCAGGTGGGCCAGCGCGGGCGCCCAGTCGGCGGTGCCCCCCGAGCGCCAACTCCCGCCGTGGGCCCAGACCAGGAGGCCGACCGAACCGGGCCCGCCGGCGAAGATCCGGACCGGGACGTCGTGGTCGGCACCGGGAATGGTGATCGACGGCGGCAGGGGGTCGAGGGTGGCGTGGGTCGCGGTCATGACGGATCTCCTCGGTTCGCTCGCGCCGATCGATCGCGGCGGCTCGCGGCGGCTCGGGACGGGCAAGGTGGGTTCGCGGCGGGGTCCGGGCGGTCCGCCCGCGTGCCGCGGGCGACCCGCCCGAGGCCGCCGCCGGCGGCGCACCGGCATTCAGGTCCTCGTCCGCCCGGTCCGCCGCGGGGCCAGGAACAGGCCCGCCAGCAGCGCGCCGAGCAGGACCAGGGCCGAGTCGACCAGGATCGCCACGGCGACCCCGGACAGGACCGCGTCGGGTCCGGTGCTGCCGAGCGAGCTCATCCGCGCGGTGGCGATCGCGCTCATGATCGGGATGCCCATGGTGATGCCCACCTGCTGGGTCATCGTGGCCAGACCGGTGGCCAGCCCCTGCTCGGCGTCCGGCAGGCCGGAGGTCGCGGTGACCATGAAGCCCACGATCATCAGCATGTTGCCCACCCCGCCGACGAAGGTCGCCGCGAGCAGCAGCCAGATCCAGCCGCCCGAGCTGCCCAGGGCGACCAGCGACAGGGTGGCCAGGGCCTGGACGACGCCGCCCGCGACGATCGTGGTGCGGGTGCCGAACCGGCCCACCGCCCGGCCGCCGAGGGTGCCGCCGAGGACCGTGCCGATGCCCAGCACACCGAACGCGAGCCCGGTGGCCAGCGGCGAGTAGTCCAGGACCTCCTGGAGGTAGAGCGTGAGCAGGAAGACCAGCGAGGTCTCGGTGACGAACGCGATCAGGCCGGTGACGTTGCCCCACAGCACCGAGCGGCGCTTCATGATGCCGACCGGGACCAGCGGCGAGGCGGAGCGCCGCTCGATGAACCAGAAGGCGACCAGGAGCACGGCGCCGGCGACCAGCGAGCCGAGGGTGGCGGGCTCGCCCCAGCCCTTCGCGCCGGCCTGGGTCAGGCCGAAGACCAGGGCCAGCAGGCCGCCGGTGACCGCGATCGCACCGGGCACGTCGAGCCGGGGCCGATGGGCCGGCCGGGCGTCGGTGATCACGGACGGCGCGAGGATCAGCACCAGCGCGGCCACGGGCACGTTGACGAAGAAGGCCCAGCGCCAGGACAACATGTCGGTGAGCAGGCCGCCCGACACCGCGCCCGCGGTGAAGCCGGCCGACATCAGCGCGCCGTTCAGGCCCAGCGCCTTGTCCCGCAGCGGACCCTCCTTGAACGCGGTGGTCAGCAGCGACAGGCCGGCCGGGGTCACCGCCGCGGTGGCCAGCCCCTGGAGCACCCGGGCAGTCAGCAACATCTCGGGCGAGGTGGCGAAGCCGCCGAGCGCGGAGGAGGCGCCGAGGAGGGCCATGCCGCCCAGGAACAGTCGCTTGCGGCCGAACAGGTCCGCGACCCGGCCGAACAGCAGGGTGAATCCGGCGGCGGTCAGCGCGAACGCGGTGGCCACCCACTGCAGGTTGTTCAGCGAGAACCCGAGGCCCTCGCCGACCACGGGCAGTGCGACGTTCAGAATCGAGAAGTCCACCGCGATCATGAACTGGGCGCCGAGGAGGAGGGTGAGGATCAGCTTCTGCCGACCGGTCATCCGGTGTTGCCGTCCGGTCGGTGCGGGACGGACGACGGGTGGGGCCGCGATGGGCCTGGTGCCGTGTTCGAGCGTGGACATGCGAGGCTCCCGAGATGGTCTAACGGGTCTTCTTTCCCGTTAAGATGCTCCGAAGGTACACGCTGAATCGACTTAATGGAACAGGAGTCCCGTTATGACTTCGGACGGTCTCGCCGGCGACCTCCCTCCCGGCTCCGCCGGTCACATCCCGGAGCCGGTCGACGGCCCGGCCGACCCCGGCACGGTCCGCCCCGGCGGGCGCACCGCCCGAGTCCGCGAGGCGGTGCTGCGCGCGGCCGGGGACGCGCTCGCCGAGCACGGCTTCGCCGGCCTGGACCTGGCCGACGTCGCGCAGCGCGCCGAGGTCGGCAAGACCACCGTCTACCGGCGCTGGGGCAGCACCACCGCACTCGTCGCCGACCTGCTGGTGGACATGGCCGAGAGCTCGGTGTCGCGCACCGAGACCGGATCACTGCTCGGCGACCTGCGGGCCAACGCGCACCTGGTGCGCCGCACGCTCACCGACGAGCGACAGGGCGCGCTGTTCAAGGCGGTGATCGCGGCGGCGACCTGCGACAACCGCACCTCCGACGCGCTGCACGCGTTCTACGCGACCCGGATCAAGGAGTGGGCGCCGTGCGTCGAGGCCGCGATCGCCCGGGGCGAGGCACCGGCGGGCACGGACCCGCACGAGGTGATCAGGGCGGTGTCGGCGCCGCTGTACTACCGACTGCTGGCGAGCGGCGATCCACTGGACGAGGCGAGCGCCGAGCACGCCGCGACGGCCGCCGCCGCGGCGGCCCGGGCGGGAGCGTACGTGCGCTGATCGAACCGCGGCGCCGGCCCGTCCGCGAGGTCGGCACACCGGCGACGTATGGTCGACCGATGCGTTTGAGCACTGTCATCCTCCCGATCCACCGCTGGACCGAGGGCCGCAAGGTGTGGCGTCGCGCCGAAGACCTCGGGTTTCACGCCGCGTACACCTACGACCACCTGTCCTGGCGCAGCTTCCGTGAGCGTCCCTGGTTCGGGGCGGTGCCCACCCTCACCGCGGCCGCGACGGCCACCGAGCGACTGCGCCTGGGCACGATGGTCACCTCGCCCAACTTCCGACACCCGGTCACCCTGGCCAAGGACCTCGCGGCCATCGACGACATCTCCGAGGGTCGGTTGACCGCGGGCATCGGCGCCGGCGGCACCGGCTTCGACGCCACCGCCCTGGGCCAACGGCCGTGGTCCCCGCGCGAGCGTGCCGACCGGCTCGCCGAATTCGTCCCGCTGCTGGATCGTTTGCTCAGCGAACCGGAGGTGACCCAGGAGGGCACCTACTACACCGCGCACGACGTCCGGATGATCCCGAGCAGCCGACAACGGCCCCGGGTGCCGATGTACATCGCCGCGACCGGGCCCCGGGGCATGCGCCTGACCGCCCGGCACGGCGAGGGCTGGGTCACCTACGGCGACCCTCGCGATCCCAAGGGCATCCCGGCCCGGGACTGCCCGGCCGTGATCGCCGAACAGCTCGACCGACTCTCCGACGTCTGCGCCGACGAGGGCCGCAAGCCCGACGAGTTGGAGAAGGTCCTGCTCCAGGGCTCGACCCTGGAGCGACCGCTGGATTCGGTGGACGCGTTCGTCGACTACGCGGGCCGCTACCGCGAGCTGGGCATCACCGAACTGGTGCTGCACTGGCCGGTGCCCGACTCCGTGTTCGACGCCGACCAGGCCGTCTTCGAACGCATCGCGACCGAGGGCCTGCGCCAACTCGACTGAGCGATCCGACCCGGCGCGACGGCCACCCGAGCACCCGGCCCGGCCCCGCGGACTCGACGCATCGTTTCTGAGCGAGGATGTACCCGTGACGATCACGAATCGCCCACGCCTAGTGGCCACCGACCTCGACGGCACCATCGTGCGCGACGACGGGTCCATCTCCGAACGCACCCTCGCCGCGCTCGAACTCGTCGAGTCCGCCGGCGCCGAGGTGGTCTTCGTGACCGGCCGTCCGCCGCGCTGGATGAGTCGCGTCGCCGAGGTCACCGGCCACCACGGCCTGGCCATCTGCGGCAACGGAGCGGTCGTGTACGACCTGCGCGCCGAGCAGGTGGTGGGCACCCACACGATGGATGTGACCGCCGCCCGCAAGGTCACCCGGCTGCTCCGCGAGGCGGTGCCGGACGTGTCCTTCGCGGTGGAGACCGAGACCGGCTTCATGCACGAGCCGGACTACCCCGCGCTGGAGCGCGACGTATCGATCGTGCACGCGGTCGGTCCGGTCGAGGAACTGCTGACCGGGCCGGTGCTCAAGCTGCTCGCCCGGCATCACAGCCTGGACCCGGACGTGTTCCTCGCGCTGGCCCGCGACCGGGCCGGCGCGTACGCGGAGTTCACCCACTCGTCCGCGATCGCACTGGTGGAGATCAGCGCGCTGGGCATCAGCAAGGCCAGCACCCTGGCCTGGTTCTGCGCACAGCGCGGGATCCGCACCGAGGACGTGGTGGCGTTCGGCGATATGCCCAACGATCTGCCACTGTTGGCCTGGGCCGGGCAGGCGTACGCGGTGGCCAACGCACACCCCGAGGTGCTGGCCGCGGTGGCCCGGCATACCGGGAGCAATCAGGAGGACGGCGTCGCCCAGGTGCTGGAGAAGTTGTTCGGCTGAGCCGAGCGCCGGCGCGGCCGGTATCGGTGTACACACCAGCCGCCTCCCCGAACGCGTGACACAAAGACACGCTTACGCATGAAGGTTGCACAGAGTAGTTACTCGATAGCTTTACGTGACATAGATTGACGCCGTGTACATCCCCTCCCGGCCAGGGTCCCCACTGGCTGTGACGATCGACCGATACCGGGTCGGCAAGGCTCTCTCCTTCCGGCCCATCGCCGAGGGCCTCCTGAACCGAGGTTACGAGGTCGTCACCACCAGGGGGCGCTGGTTTCTCAAGCACTACCTGGACCAACGACCCGACACCATCCGCTTCCAGCACCGCATCACCCAGCGGCTCGCCGTCTGCGGAATACCCGCGATCCCGCCGGTGGCCGACCGGCGCGGGCACACCGTGCTCACCTCGCGCGGACGCTGGTTCGCGCTGTACCCCTGGGTGGACGGCACCCACCGGCGCGGCACCGAACTCGACGCCGGGGGTTGTGCCCGGGTGGGCGCGCTGCTCGGCGGCGTGCACGTGACGTTGCCGAAGCTGCTCCCACCCGTACAACAGCCGCTGCTGGTGCCCACGGCCGACCCGCACGAATCGTTGGCCACCATCGAGCGCCTGCTCACCCGGATCCGGGCCCGCGCCGGCACCGACGCGTTCGACCGGCTCGCCGAACTGCGCCTGATCGAACGGCGCGCGATGCTCTTGCGGCACGCGCACCGGCGACCACGCGACCACGAGGCGCCGCGGACCGGCTACGTGCACGGCGACTTCCATCCGCTGAACCTGCTGTACCGGGGCAACGAGCCGGTGGCGATCATCGACTGGGACCGGCTCGCGGCCCTGCCCGACACCGAGGAACTGGTCCGGGCCGCGCTGATCTTCTTCACCGACCCGATCTCGGGCACCCTCGACCTCGATCGGGTACGCGGCTTCGTGGCCGGGTATCGCGGCGTGGTCGATCCGGGATCCACCCAGCTCGCCGCCGCCGTGCACCGACTGTGGTGGGAACGACTGAACGACTTCTGGATGCTCACTCGGCACTACCTCGAACAAGACCCGCGGTGTGCCCCGCTGTTTCCCGCCTCCGCCGCGCTGATCGTGTGGTGGACGATGGCCTACGACGAGGTCCTGAAGGCTTTCCTGGGCTGAACGGGCCCCGGTACGAGGAAACCCGCGTGCGCCACGGATCGTGGCGCACGCGGGTTTCGCTTCCGCGGATCAGGGGGTCGTGCCGCTGCCGCCGCCCGGGTTGCCCGCACCGCCGCCGACCGGGTCCGCCGGTTTCGTCTCACCGCCGCCCTTGGTCGAACCCGCCGGCGTGCTGGCCGTCGTGGTCGGTCGCGACGTCTCGGACGACTTGGTCGGCGGGGGCGAGGACGGCGCCTGCGAGTGGCCCGAAGTCGTCCCGCCCGGGTCCCGCGTGTTGCCGGGCGCCGTTGCCCCACGCCACGTCTGCGTCGGGCTGGACGGGGTCGTGCCCGATGTCGCCTTGCCGCCCGGATTGGGCTGGTTGCTCGTGCCCGGCTGCGCGACACCATTGCCGCTCGGCGCCACGGAGGGGGTGTTCGGCTGCGTCGACGGGCTGTCACCGCCCCCCGGCAACCCCTTGACCAGGAGCACCGCCCCCACCACGACCAGGACCACCGCGAGCGCGGCCACCAGATAGAGCGGCACCTTGCGCTTGGGCGGCGGCTCGTGCGGCAGGATCGGGAGCGGTCCGGTGCCGCCGTCGTTCGCGGTCTGTCCGGGCACCGCCGCCCCGGTGCCGGTGCGGCCCGCGAGCGGCGGCATCGCCGCGGTGGCCTCGGCCGAGCCGGTGTGCGCCGAGGCCGCCGCCGTACCCGCGGCGACCTGACTCCACGAACCGAACTCGGGCCGCTGCTGGGCCGGCACCCGCGGCGGAACCACGACCGAGACCTGCTGGCCGGCCAACGCGCGGCGGATGTCCATCCGCATCTCGTCGGCGGTCTGGTACCGGTCGTCGGGGTTCTTCGCCAGCGCCTTCAACGCGATCGCGTCCAGGTGCGGAGGCACCCGCGGATCCATCATCGACGGCGGCCGCGGATCGTCCTGGACATGCTGGTACACCACCGACAGCGGAGTGTCACCGTTGAACGGCGGGCGCAGCGCGAGCAGTTCGTAGAGCAGACAACCGCTGGAGTACAGGTCGCTGCGCGCGTCCACGGTCCGGCCCAGGGCCTGCTCCGGCGACAGGTACTGCGGCGTGCCCATGACCATGCCGGTCTGGGTCATCGTGGTCGCCGCGCTGTGCATCGCGCGGGCGATGCCGAAGTCCATCACCTTGACCGCGCCCGAGTTGGTGATGATCACGTTCGCGGGCTTGATGTCGCGGTGGATGATGCCGTTCCGGTGGCTGTACTCGAGCGCCTCCAGGATGCCCTCGGTGACCCGAAGCGCCTGCTCCAGCGGTATCGGGTTCCCTTCGCCGAGCAGTTCCCGCACGGTCCGGCCCTCGACGCACTCCATCACGATGAACGGCACCAGCTCGTCGCCGACCCGGTCCTCGCCCGTGTCGTAGACCGACACGATCGCGGGGTGGTTGAGCGATGCCGCGTTCTGCGCCTCGCGGCCGAACCGCGAGCGGGCCACCGGGTCCTGCGCGAGGTCCGGGCGCAGCGTCTTGACCGCGACGGTACGACCCAGCCGTACGTCGTGGGCCATCAACACCTCGGCCATGCCACCGCGGCCGAGCTGGCGGCCGAGTTCGTAGCGGCCGGATCCGACCGTCTTCACCTGTGTGCCGGGCGCCTCATGGTCGTCCGGTCCATTCGGCGGGGTCATCGCTCCTCACCCTGCGCGTCGGGGCGGCCCGCCCGGGGCCGCCGAACTGGGGCGATGGAGTCCGCCGCGAACCGGGCAGAGCGGAAAACACCACGGGAGCGGGGGAGCACGACGGTTCCAACGATCGACCGGCCACAAAGGCACGCCGATTCCGGCGTCAGGGTTGTGGCCGGGGACTCGGCGATCATCCTCGGCAGTCCCCTCACGTGGCGCCCAGGCGTGAGCCCGCGCCGAAGTGCAGATGAAATGTGGTGCATCCTCGCTTCAAGTCCCGAAACGATACGGGATCAGCGGTACTGCCGACTGGGGAACCCATGGTAACGGGATTCCGAATTCCCGGCCGGTGCCTTCCCTCGCCGGGCCGGTCCACGCGGCGAGATCCGGCCGGCTGGTCCGCGCGGACCCGGTTCAGCGCAGCATCAGTATCGACGCGAGCACGGCCAGTACGCCCAGCACCGTCGCCGCGAAGGCCGCGCCCGCGCCGCTCCTGCGGCCGTACGCACCCGGTGCGCTGTGTGCGCCCGCCGAGCGCGCCCTGGGCCCGAACCCGGACAACACCCGGACCCACGGCGGACCACCACCGGACGAACGCGGCGGGCGCTGCCCGATCGGGGCCGCCGATCCCATCGGCCCCACCGACATCGCCGGTCCCGGCGACCCGGCCGGCGGCGCCGGGACGCCGGCGCCGTACAGGACCGAATCCCAGACGTCCTCGGGCAGGATCCGACGCACCGACTCGCGCATCCGCCCGGCGGTGTCGAAACGCAGATGCGGATCCTTGCGCAGCGCGTGCAGCACCAGATCGTCCACCGCACCGGGCACGTCGGGTCGGTACGCGGACGGCGGTGTCGGCTCCTCGCGCATGTGCCGATACGCGATGTGCACGGCCGTACCTCCGTCGAACGGCGGCACGCCGACCAGAAGTTCATGCAGCAGGCAGCCCACCGAGTACAGATCGCTGCGGGTGGACGCGGGGTGCCCGAACGCCTGCTCGGGGGAGAAGTACTGCGGGGTGCCCATGATCCGACCGGGGTCGGTGAGCGCGCCATCGGTGATGAACAGCGCCCGGGCGATGCCGAAGTCCATCACCTTGACCGCGCCGCCGGGCGTGATCATCACGTTGACCGGCTTGATGTCGCGGTGCACCAGGCCGCGGTCGTGGCTGTACTCCAGCGCGTCCAGCACCTTCGCGGTGATCGCGAGGGCACGCGGCCACGGCACCGGGCCGTGCGCCTCCAGCAGATCGCGCAGGGTCAGCCCCTGGATCAGCTCCATCACGATCCACGGCACCAGCACGCCGTCCTCACCGGGATCGGCACCCGTGTCGAAGACGGAGACGATCGTGGGGTGGTTCAGCGCGGCGGCGTGCTCGGCCTCGCGGGCGAACCGCGAACGCGCGATGGTGTCCTCGGCCAGGTCGCTGCGCAGCCGCTTGACCGCGACGACCCGGTCGAGCATCAGGTCGTGCGCCTCGTGCACCACGGCCATGCCACCGCCGCCGATCCGACGCCCGGTGCGATACCGCCCACCGCCGAAGACACGCCCGTTCGCCCGAGCCGGGTCCCCCGAAACGGTCACCGTCAGGCCGCCCTCCACGCTGCACGACTCGCGCACGACCTCGGCGCGCGTCGACCTACCGAAAAGCGCTCCCGTCGCATCGCCGACAGCCTGTCAGAGACACGACGAGAGCGCAGCGGGTCGGTGCCATCGGGCACCGACCCGGGGTACGCCCCTACCGGAACGCTAGAGGTAGGGACCCGACTGGGTGTGCGGCGGCTCGCCCTGCCCGCCGGGGACCACGCCGGGCGGAAGGGCCCGACGCATCGTCTCCAGCTGCGCACGCGCCGCCATCTGCTGTGCGAACAACGCGGTCTGGATGCCGTGGAACAGGCCCTCCAGCCAACCCACCAGCTGCGCCTGCGCGATCCGCAGCTCGGACTCGCTGGGCACCGAGTCGTGCGTGAACGGGAGCGAGAGCCGCTCCAGCTCCTCGACCAGTTCCGGGGCGAGCCCCTTCTCCAGTTCCTTGATCGAGCTGGCGTGGATCTCCTTGAGGCGCACCCGGCTCGCCTCGTCGAGAGGAGCCGCGCGCACCTCCTCCAGCAGCTGCTTGATCATGCTGCCGATGCGCATGACCTTCGCGGGCTGTTCCACCATGTCGGTCACCGCGAGTTCACCGCCCTCTTCACCGAGGCCGCCACCGAGCGCCATGCCATCCGGCCCGACGATCACCACCTGCGGGTTCTCACCATTCGCTTCGTTGTTCGGCGTATCCATACATCTCATCCTAGGAGCGCCGGGGGCTTACGCCGTCCTCCCGCGCACCACCGCGCGCGATCGTGTCAAAAGCGCCGCGAGCAGGGCCGCGAGGATCGGCAGCAGGATCAACGCGAGGCCCATCTGCGTCCACGGAATGACCAGCTCGGGAGCGTGCAGCCCGCTCTTGGCACTGGTGGGCATCACGTCCCACAGGGCCGACTTCTGACCCCGCCGCACGACCACCCCCGCGAGCACGCCGGCCGCCAGTCCGAGCGCGGTGCCCAGGAAGGCGATCACCCCGCTCTGGAACGCGGACAACCTGCGCCGCACACTCGGCGGCGCACCCACCGCGCCGAGCGTGGCCAGGTCCTTCTGCGCGTCGGCGAGCGCCAGCCCGGTGGCCACCCCGGACGCACCGATCGTGATCACCAGCGCGAAGGCGCCGAGCAGCAGCAGCCGTGCGTCGTCCTTGGGCTGGAAGCCGCGCTCGATGAAGACGAAGTTCCGGTCGGAGACCTTGGCCACCAGTTCCTCCAGCCGCTGCGCCTGCGCGTCCGAGGGCGAGTGCCCGGCGTCGTAGACCAGACCGGCCGGTTCGACGGTGCCGCCCAGCGTGGCGACCGCCTGCGGCGAGGCGAAGAAGCCGGGAAGCCCGAAGGGTGCCCGCACCGAGACGGCCGGCAGCCGGATCGTGGGGGAAGCCGCGGATCTCTCCTGCGGCGACATCACGAGCGGGCCGTTGCCGTTCATGATGTCCTGCGCCTGCACCTCGGCTGTCCCGTCCGGCCCCACGTATCCCTCCTCGAACAGCACGATTCCGCCCCGGGACAGCACCTCGGCCGCGCGCGGATCGTCCGCGCCGGTCAGCTTGCGCAGGAGGTCGGCATCGCCCACCGCCGAGCGGAAGAAGCCGCCCCGACCGTTGCTCCCGGTGCACCGCGGATCCGTTCGCCACCGCTGTGGATCGCCTCCGCCGTCCGCCATCGGGCAGCGGAACTCGGGCAGCTTCCCGGGCAGGTAGTCGACACAGGTGTTCGCGCCCTTGCACGGTCCGACCGGCTGTCCGAAAAGACCGCCCTTCGCGCCGGGCAGGACCCGCTCCGCGCCCCGCCTGATCCCTTCGGCATCCGCCGCGGTCAGCGGCAACTCGCCGGTGCCACCGGAGAGCGTGCGATCGGGGAATCCGACCAGAACGTGGTTCTTCTGCGCCTTGGGTCGATAGGCGTTGCGCTGATCCGCGGTCTGGCTCTGCCAGACCACCGCGATCACCACCGAACCCGCCACCGCGGCCATCACCGCCGCCACCGCGGGCGCGCTCCGCGGGCGGCTGCGCGCCGCGTCGCGCAGCGCCAGCCGAGGGCTCAACGGCAGGAACCGACCGATTCTCGCGGTGAGCCCGATCAGCGCCGGACAACACGCGACCAGGCCGAGTTCGGCCACCACGACGCCGGCGACGATGATCGTGTCGTCCGCCCGATCCGCGCCGTGCAACGCGATCGCGACTCCGAGCGCGAAACCCGACGCCCCGACGATCGGCAGCACCCGTGAGCCTCGACGCACCCCGCGGCGGCCGGTCAACGACGCGGCGATGTCCTCGCGGGACGCGAGCCAGGCCGGGATCAGCGCGGCGAGCACCCCGACGGCGACCCCCACCGCGCCGATACCGAACAGCTCCGGGACCCGGGCGTCGTAGCGGCCCAGCAGGCTGCCGGTGCGCTCGGCGAACCACGGCCGCATCAGCGCCGCCGCCACCAGTCCCAGCGCGGTACCGACCAGGGCGCCGACCGCGCCGAGCACGATCCCACCGCCCAGGACCACGCCGGCCACGTGCCGACGACTGCCGCCCGCGACCCCGAGCAGCCCGAGTTCGCGCCGCTTGCGCCGGGCGCCCACGGCGAAGGCCGGACCGGCCAGCAGGATCATCTCCAGCAGTCCCAGGCCCAGGCCGATGCCGCCGAGCCTGAGTGCGCGCGAGTCGGCCCACTCTTTGGGGCTCTCGTATTGCCGGTCGGCCCTGGCCGGTGGATGACGCAGCACCGCGGCGGACTCGACCAGGAAGCCCTGCCGGTTCGCGGCCAGAACCTTGGTCCAGGGCATGCCGCCGCGGACCCGGAGCAGCACCCGGGTCTCGTCCCTGCCCTCGCCCGCCCCCGGGCGGGCGAGCATCGCGTCGATCACCGCCCCCGGCATGGCGATCACCATCTGCTCGCGCAGGGCGTCGGGCAGGTCGACCGTGCCGACGATGCGCAACGTGCGACCGGTGGACTTCTCGGTCAGTTCGCCGCCGACCCGGTATCCGGCCGATCGGCGCAACCGCTCGGTGACGACCACCTCGTTCGCGGCCCGGGGCGCTCGCCCCTCGCGTTGGAAGACCATGCCCTTCGCGATCGGCTTGGCGTAGTCGAATTCACGGATCGCTACGTCGGTCCGTCCGTTCGCGGTGGAGATCGTGCCGAAGCGGGTGCGGTCCGTCAGCTGCTCGGACACGTCGGGGATCACCGAGCCCGGGTCCCGAACGGGTCTCGCCGAATCCGACGGGCTCGGCACCACGGACACGGGTGCGGTGTCCGGGGGCGTCGGGCGACCCAGGTCGGCGGGCCGCCAGTTGTTGCCGCCGGGCTCTTGGAAGATCGCGCTCGGGGGCTCTCCGGCCGCCCTCCCGCGCATCTGCTGCGAGGTGTCCGAAACCCGGGCGTCCGCCTGCCCCATCGAGCGCGAGATCACTTCGTCGGTGTCCAGTTGCACGCTCCGCCAGGTCACGTCGGCCGCGCTCATCCCCAGCACCGGGATCGCGATCATCGCGACGATCAGCGCGCTGCGTCCCTTGGCCCGCAGCGCGTCCCGACGGGCGATCCGCAGGGTCGCGCGCCACGAGCTCACACTCATCGCGAACCGCCCCGGGACAGCAGCGACTCGGCGCTTGCCGAGGGGCCGGTGTCGTCCACGAGCCGCCCGTCGCGCAGGAACACGATCCGGTCCGCCCACCCGGCATGCCGGGCCTCGTGGGTCACCAGGACCACCGCCGCGCCCGCCTCGCACCGCGCGCGCAGCACCCGCAACACCGCCTCTCCGGTGGTCGAGTCGAGCGCGCCGGTCGGCTCGTCGGCCAGCACCAGCCGACGCTCGCCCACCAACGCCCGGGCTATCGCGACCCGTTGCTGTTGGCCGCCGGACATGTCGTCGGGAAAACGCTCACCGAAGTGTTCGAGGCCGACCTCGATCAGCGCCTCCCGCGCGGCCTGCCGGGCCCGGCGGATCGACACGCCGTCGAGTTCGAGCGGCAGCGCGACGTTCTCCGCGGCGGTCAGCGCGGGAATCAGGTTGAGGTCCTGGAAGACGTAGCCGACGCTGCGCCTGCGCAGCGCGGCCATCCGGCGCCGGTTGAGCCCGCCCAGCGGCAGGCCCTCGACCAGGACCTCGCCGTCGGTGGGGCGGTCCAGGCCACCCGCGAGCATCAGCAGGGTCGACTTGCCCGACCCGCTCGGTCCCATCACGGCGAGCATCTCGCCCGGTGCGACGGCCAGATCCACCCCGACCAGGGCCTCGACACGCACGTCGCCCCGACCGTGGACGCGGCCCACCGACCTGAGTTCCAGTACCGGTTCCACTGTGCCCCCTGTACCCGTGGTCATCGTCGCGCCCCGCGTTTGCGGGCCGGTGCGGGACGTTCGTCCGCCGCGGGCACGGCCGGCTCCCGCTCGGCCGCTCGGCGGGCCAGCCGTGCCTCGCAGTGGTCCAGCCAGCGAACTTCGGCCTCCGCGTGGAAGATCAGTGATTCCAGGACGAGTTGCCACGCCATGTCGTCCTCGGCCGCGCGCGTCTTGAGCCGGGTGTAGTCCTGCAGCGCCCGCAGGGTGTGCGCGCGCTGTCCCTGGACCACCGAGCCGACGTCGATGCCGGGCACGGTGACGGCCATCGCGAGTTTGATCGCGAGTTCGTCCCGGGGCGGGCTGGTGCGCGACACCGGCGCCTCGAACCACGCGCGCAGTTCGATCCGACCCTTGTCGGTGATCCTGTAGAAGACGTGCCCGTCGTCGTCCTCGCCGTCGGGCGCGACCAGTCCGTCGCGGTCCAGGCGGCCGAGGGTGGTGTAGACCTGGCCGACGTTGAGCGGCCAGGTGGATCCGGTCCGGGCCTCGAATTCGCTCCGGAGCTGATAGCCGTATCGGGGGCCCTGATCGAGCAGTGCGAGCAAGCCGTGCTTGATGGACATACCGAGTATGTATACCCGGTATGCTCATGAAGGCAAGAGTGGCACGCGGCGGAAACCGCCTACGGGAGGGAGCGGATCGGCCGGCGAACGGGCCAGTCGTCAGTTGTCGTTGGAGAGACCGTTGCGGCAGTTGAAGTTGAACGTGTAGCGCTCGGTCTGCGCGTTGGCGACCGGTTGAAGGATCAGCAGCTGCATGATCCCGCTCACCTCGCCGAAGAGTTGCGGCGGGATGCGCCAGGTGATCGGAATGGTCTGCTGACGCGGGCCGGTACCGGTGAAATGCAGGACGTCCTGCGGAAGTGTGAACGGCAGATCGGACACCCACTGGAAGACCACGTCACCGGGGCCCGGCCCGTCCACGACCACGGTCCCGAGGAACTCCACCTGGTCGATCCCGTTGCAGCGCACCCAGGACCCGTTCGCCCGGTCGGCGCTCAGTCGCAGGCCGCTCACCCGGAACCGCTGGCCCAACGGCGGCGGCGGGGTCGGCGAGGCGCCGCCCGGGACGGCCGTCGCGGTGCTGCCACCCGACCCGCCGGACTGCCCTCCCGGGGCCGATGTGGCGGGCGCGTTCCCCGGGCGACCGCCCGAGCTCGGGGTGTTCCCGGGCGGCGCGGTCACCGTCTCGGTCACCGTGACCGTGGGCGCCGGGACCGGCTGCCCGTTCGTGGTCGGCGACCCGCCGGACGTGGGCGCGGTGCCGCCGGACGGCGCCGGGGTCGCCTCGATGCTCTGGTCCTGGGCGGGCAGTTGCGGCGGAATGTCCGCGGGTGAGGGGCCGGTCCCCTTGTGGCGAGCCTGGACGCCGGGGCCGGAGCCGCAGACGTTGGTGAGCACCAGCAGCGTGATGAGGGTCAGCGCGATGATCGTCGGGCCCAGCGGTATCCGCCGGTGAAACCCGCGGATCGACCACATCACGCCTCCTTCCCCCACCACCGGTCGGACGTTCTCGGAAGGTACCGCTGTATCACGATCCGCATCCTCGACGAGCCTGCACCCTTCATCCGAGATGCGCCAGACACACAGTCTGCCCGGCGGGACCGACGCCCGTCCCGCCTCTCAGCGTCGTCGCGGCGCCGGGAAACACCGGACAAGCAGTCCACCGGCGCAGACGATACCGGCTCCCCCGAGGGCGATCAGAGTCAAATTCACAACGGATGGACCGGTTTTGGGCAACGTGGGCGGCGCATCGAAGGCCGGAGGGGTGACAGGAGCGAAGGCGTCGGTCGGGGTGATCGTGTCCGGCTCCATCAGATACCGCGCGACAATTCGCCCACCGGAGCGCACGGCGTACACGCCGGGACGATCTTCCTCGGTGATCTCCGCCCCCCAGGAGCGCAGTTCGTTCAAACCGTCGGTGCCCCCGGTGAGCAGGAGTTCGTGCTCGACGTCGAGCACCGCCCGACCCGACTCGTCGGTCAGCGGCCGGGCGCCGTGTGCGGCCAGCCGCTCCAGGAATCGTTCCCACTGCTGCGGGGTCGGCGGATCCGCGACCGGCGCCGGCTTCGGCGGTCCGGTGGGCTCGGCCGGCGCATGCCCGTGCACCGGTGGATCGGGGCGCAGTTCGGCCGCGGCCGGCGCCCGACCGCGTGGGGAGGCGGCCGAATCGGCATCGCCGGCCGGGGCGGGCGCCGGCGGCGACCCGCCGATCGGGGCGGGCGAGGGACCGGACGCCGCGCTCGCGAGCACCGGGACGGCGGCCGGCGTCACGGCGCCGGGAAGCGCCGACGCACCGGCGAGGGTCGGGGCACCGGAGAGGACAAGGGCCGCCGCGAGCAGACACCCGGCAGCCGATCGACGTGCGAAGCCGCCGGGGGTAGGCATGCCGCCAGACTAAAGAAAATCGACAAAATACCCATTCACCGACATTCGTCTCACCGGGATGGTCATCCGATTTTCATTCGTCCGGCGGCAGGCCGGACCGAGCACCGCGCCCGCGCCCGGCGCGTCAGCGCACCTTCAACAGCACCTTGCCGATGTGTCCGCTCTCCTCGACCACGCGGTGCGCGTCGGCCGCCTCGGCCACCGGCATCACCCGATCGACGATCGGCCGGATCCGCCCCGCGTCCAGGAGCGGCCACACGTGCTCGCGTACGGCCGCCACGATCGCGGACTTCTCCGTCGTCGGCCGGCCCCGCAGCGAGGTCGCGGCGATCGCGGCCCGCTTCGTCAGCAGCTTGTTGAGGTCCAGTTCGCCCCGGACGCCGCCCTGCAGGCCGATCACCACGAGTCGGCCGTTGACCGCGAGCGCGTCCACGTTGCGATCGAGATACTTGGCGCCCATGTTGTCCAGGATCACATCCACCCCGGCCCCGTCGGTGGCCTCGCGGACCCGGGCCACGAAGTCCTCGTCCCGATAGTTGATCGTGACGTCGGCACCCAGTTCGCGACAGCGCGCCAGCTTGGCCGCCGAGCCCGCGGTGGTGAACACCCGGGCGCCTGCGGCCGAGGCCAACTGGATCGCCATCGTGCCGATGCCGCCGGCGCCGCCGTGCACCAGGAAGGTCTCGCCCTTGCGCAGATGGGCGACCATGAACACATTCGACCAGACCGTGCACACCACCTCGGGCAGCGCCGCGGCCGTCACCAGGTCCATTCCCTCGGGCACGGGCAGCAGTTGGCCGGTGGGCACCCGGACCCGCTCGGCATAGCCGCCGCCCGCGAGCAGCGCGCACACCCGGTCGCCGACCGCCCAGCCGGACACTCCCGCACCGACCTCGACGATCAGGCCGGACGCCTCCAGGCCCGGATAGGCCGACGCGCCCGGGGGCGGATGGTAGAACCCCTGGCGCTGCATCAGGTCGGCCCGATTGACCGCCGACGCGGCCACCTCCACCAGCACCTCGCCGGGTTCGGGTTTCTCGTCCGGGACCTCGGTCCAGCTCAGTACCTCGGGTCCGCCCGGCTCGGCAATCGTGATCGCGTACATGGCACCCAGCCTATGAGTCGCCCGTCTTCGGCTGCGGTTTGTGCGATTTGATCACCACAAGTCGGTCACCCGCGCCCAGCACCGCCGCCTCGGGGTCATCGTGCCGCAACGTACGGTGTCCGCGCACCACGGCCACCACCAGATCACCGCATTCGCTCGGCGACTTGCCCGCCTCGCGCTTGTCGATCGGCCGCTCGACCAGGTCCATACCCTCGCCGTAGTGCATGAGGTCCTCCATCACCTCGCCGACGTTCGGACTCAGCATGGAGACCCCGAGCAGTCGGCCCGCGGCGCTCGCGGTGGTCACCACCGAGTCGGCCCCGCTCTGCCGGATCAGCGGCGCGTTCTCGTCCTCGCGGACCGCGACCACGATCCAGGCCCGTCGATTCAACTGCCGCGCGGTGAGCGTGACCAGGGCGGCGGTGTCGTCCCGGTTGACCGAGACGATGATGTTCCGCGCCCGTTCCACCTCGGCCCGGCGCAGCACCTCGGCGCGGGTCGCGTCGCCGGCGACCACCACGAGCTTGTCGTCGTCGCTCGCCTCGCCCACCGCCTCGGGGTCGGAGTCGACGACCACGATGCTCTCGCGGGCGATCCCCTGCGCCATCAGCGTGTGCACCGCGCTGTACCCGGTCGTGCCGTAGCCGACCAGGATCGTGTGGTCGCGCAACGTGGACCTCCAACGGTTGAGCCGCAACTGCTCCCGCGTGCGCTCGGTGAGCACCTCGAGGGTCGTGCCGACCAGGATGATCAGGAAGATCACCCGCAGCGGGGTGATCAGCAGGACGTTCACCAGGCGGGCGCCGTCACTGGCGGGGGTGATGTCGCCGTAACCGGTCGTGGACAGGGTGACCGTCGCGTAGTAGATCGCGTCGAGCAGTGAGACGTGCTCGTCCACCGCGTCGCGGTAGCCGTCCCGATCGAGGTAGACGACCAGGATGGTGACCGCCATGACCAGCAGCGCCATCCCGAACCGGCGCAACACCTGCATCAGCGGGCCGGGTCGGTCCTTGGGGATGTGTACGGTCGCGCCCGCCTGACCGGCCAGGCCCGCCGGTCCGTCGGTGCGCTTCTTCAGCGCCGGCAGCGGCCGGGCGAGCGCGCCGCGCGGGCCGCGACGATCGGCCGGCCGGTCGTCGGGAAAGCGCACGGTCTTCATCGCGGCGCTCCCAGCACCTCGACCCGATCACCCGCACGCACGCCGCCCGGCGGCACCACCGCGATGCCGTCGGCGACCGCGAGTCCGCGCAACATCGCCGGGCCGGAGAAGGCCAGCGGGCGATCCGCGCGCATCGGCACCAGGCGGGTGTCGCACGGATGGCCGGCGATGTCGGCGCCGACCCGGATCCGGCGCGGGCGCGGTTCCGGGCGGCCGGAGAGCCGGCGCAGCAGCGGCACCGCGAGGGTGAGCATGCCGGCCACCGCGGCCAGCGGGTTGCCGGGCAGGCCGACCAGGTAGCGGCCGGCGCCGGGGCGCTCGCCGGGCAGGTGGGCGAGCAGCATCGGATGCCCCGGGCGCACCGCGACGCCGTCCACCAGGACGTCCGCCTCCAGATCGGTGAGCAGTCGGTGCACGTGATCGCGCGGACCGTCGGCGGTGCCGCCGGTGGTGATCACCACGTCGGCGCGGGACGCGAGCACGTGTGCGCGCAGCGTGTCCAGGTTGTCCCCCACCCGGCGAACCCGCAGCAGGTCGGCGCCGAGCGTACGCAGCCACGGCGTGATCAGCGGGCCGAGCGCGTCCCGGATCCGACCGTCCCGGGGCAGCCCCGCTTCGAGCAACTCGTCGCCCAGTACCAGGAGTTCCACCCGGGGCCGGTCGACCACCACGAGTTCGTCGTAGCCGGAGGCGGCGGCCAGCCCGGTGACCCCGGGGGTGACCGTGGTGCCGGCCGGCAACAACTCGTCGCCGCGGCGGCACTCCTGGCCGCACGCGCGGATGTCGGTGCCCTGCTGGATGTGCACGTCACCGAACAGCGTGCGGCCCTCGACCCGGCTCTGTTCGCTGCGCAGCACGGCGGTGGCCCCGCGCGGGACCCGCGCGCCGGTGGCGATCTCGACCGCGTCCCCGTCGCGCATCACGCCGATCTCCGCGCCCGCCTCGCCCGCCAGCAGCCGCCCGCGCACCCGCCACGGCCCGGGTCCGGCGACCGCCCACCCGTCCATCGCCGAGGTGTCGAAGGAGGGCAGGTCGGTGAGCGCGACAAGGGGGCGGGCCAGCACGTGATCGCGCGCGTGGTGCAGGGTGCGGGAGACCGCGGGCAGCGCTCGCCCGGCCGCGCGGGCGGTGGCGCGGGCCTCGGGCCAGCCCAGTGCCTGCTGCGGGTGCGGCTCGGCACGCGCCATGGTCCGACTCTCCCGAGGGGTCATCAGGCGCCCGGCTCGGAGCCCGTGCCGCGGCGCTCGGCGAGGTCCTGTGCCTGGCGCAGCGCCTGGGCCACCGCCGCCGCGCCGCCGCCCCGGCTCGCCGCCGCGTAACCGACCAGGAAGGAGGTGAGCGGCGCGGCCGGTCGCTGTACGTTGTGCGCCGCCACCCGGGTCATGTCCAGCAGCGCCGCGATGTCCACGTCCAGCTCGATGCCCAGTTCCTGCTTGACCGCTTCGGTCCACTCTTCCAAGCCAGTCATGTCTCTCCTCTTCGGGGCTGTGTCCATCCTCCCCGACCGTGTGTGCGCCTCGCGCACATCCGCCCAGGTGTCGCAGTCGAACACGGCGTCGGGATCGGCCCGGATCCGGCGCGGCGCGAGCGGCTCGATCACCCGGCGCAGCGGTGCTCCGACCGGTTCGGCCAGGGTCGCGACGCCGGCTCGCAGGGCGGCGGTGCGATAGGCGGCGAGCAGATACTGATCGCGCCCGTCCGCGTCGACCGCGACCGCGCCGGCCGGCGCGGGCTCCTCGTCCAGCACGGCCACCAGACGCTCGATCAACTCGGCCGGCACGAACGGCAGGTCGGCGGCGAGCAGCACGACCACCTCGGCCCGGACCAGCGGCAGCGCGGCGGCCAGCGCCGCCACCGGACCGCCGCCGGGCGGATCCTCGCGTACCCACTCCACTTCGCGCCCGGTGGCTCGGCGCGGCCCGGCGACCACGATCCGCTCGGCCCCGGCGACTGCGGCGAGCACCCGGTCGAGCAGCGAGACGCCCGCCACGAGCAGGCCCGGCTTGTCGGCGCCGGCCAACCGGCGGGCCGCGCCACCGGCCAGGACGACCGCGTCGTAGCCGCTCACGTCGGTGCGTTCGCGGAGGTCGTGGACCAGCGGAAGAGCGTCATCCCGACGCTGGTCGCGAGGTTGTAGCTGGACACCTTGGGCCGCATCGGGATGGCCACGAGCCGGTCGGCACGCGCGCGCAGCGCCGCCGAGACGCCGTGTCGCTCGGTGCCGAACGCCAGGATCGCGTCGTCCGGGATCTCGGTGGTGCGCAGGTCGGCGCCCTCCGGGTCGAGCACGAAGATCGGTCCGTCCGGCAACGTGTCCGGGGTCACCTTCGCGACCGTGGTCGCGAAGTGCAGCCCCGCGCTGCCCCGGACCACGTGCGGGTGCCACGGGTCCAGGTCTCCGGTGGTCATCACGGCGGCGACGCCGAATCCGGCGGCCAGCCGCACCACGGCCCCGACGTTACCCAGGTTGCGCGGGTTCTCCAGGAGCACGATCGGCGCGGTGCGGGCCCGCGTCGGCTCGGGCTCGGGGCGGGCGGCGAGCGCCACCACCCCGGTCGGGCCGGCGCGCGGAACCAGGTCGCGCAGGAACGGCTCGGACACCTCCCGCGCGGTCTCCTCCAGGTAGCCGCCCACGTCGGCCGCGAGTTCGTCGGCCAGGGCCCGGACGGCCGCCCGGTCGGTGGTCACCACGAGTTCGATCTCGGCGCCGAACCGCACCGCGTGCTTGACGGCGTGGAAGCCGTCGAGCAGCACCGCCCCGGGCGAGGCGGCCCGCCACAGCGCGAGGGTCTGCGTCTCGTGGGGATTCATGACAGCAGCGTAGGACCTGTCGATCGGGGCCCCGGACGCCCGGTGGCGGCGTGCGCCGCCCGGCGCCGGGACCCCGCGGTACGGCCGGATCAGACCCGGCCCGAGGCCGAGGCCACTCCCTCGAGTCCGTCGGACGTGCCCGGCGCGGGCGGCTCGGCGCCGCCCGCGGGTGCCGGTTTCGCCGCGGCCGGCCCGCGGCGCAGTCGAGCCGTCAGGCGGGTGACGACCCGCGTTCGGGTCCAGATCAGGAACGCGGTGGGCAGGAACAGCGCGTCGCCCACCGACATGGACGCGGAGAACGCGGGCAGGCCCAGCATGATCGCGATGCCGAAGTGCATGCCGAGCAGGATCACGATCGCGACGTACTTGACCCGCTTGGCGAAGAGCATGAACACGAAGCCGACCTGGACGAACACCGTGAGGTAGGCCAACAGCACGCCCATCTCGGCGTTCTCGCCGAGCATGTGGCTGAGCCCGGGCCACGGCGCGAAGTACTCCAGGTTCAGCACGTAGTGCATGGCCGTGCCGTCCTGCCAGTACGAGCCCTGCACCTTGTACAGCCCGGCCGCGCCGTAGATGAAGCACACCTCGGCGGCGATAACGAACAGCGCGCAGTTGTGCACGACGGTCACCAGACCGGCGCGTACCTGCTCGACCTGGCGCGGTAGTCGCCACAGCGCGCCGAAGGCGACCGCGATCCCGGGGATCCAGATCCAGCGGCAGACGAACGCGAAGGAGAACTCGGGATCGGGGGACCACGAGTCGCCTCGGCAGGTGGTGCCGAGCGTGACCATCGCGATCAGTGCGACCAGCACGCCGACCTCGTGTCCGGGGCCGGTGCCGGGGCGGATGCCGGTGCGCCTGGCCCGGCGCGCGTCCAGCGACCACACCCGTCCGCACGCGGTGAAGGCCAGGTAGATCGACATCAGCAGCAGGACGGTGTCGCCGCCGTCGGTCATCAGGATGGACCGGCTGTTGAAGGACACGACCATGATCGCGAACAGGATGCTCATCGCCCGGGTGTGCCACCCGAGCACGAACAGCGCGCTGATCACGATCGCCGCGATGTAGATGCCCTCGAACCACAGGCGCGAGTTGCTCTCCAGGAGCAGGCTCACCCCGCCGATGCCGTCCAGCAACTCCCGGGCCATGTCCGGCGACCAGGCCGACTGGTCGCCCCAGATCTCCCGGCGGTTGAAGTACTCGCGGATCAGGCCGACCAGGAAGACCAGGCCGTAGCCGATCCGCAACAGGGCCGCCTGGTGCACGGCGAAGGTACGAGTGCTGACGGTGTCGAGGGCGTTCACCAGCCACCCGCCGACGGCGTCCTCCATCCGGCGATACGCACTCGCCGCGACGCGCGGCTGCGGCTCAGCGGAAGTCATCGGGCTTCGTCTCCCACCAGCCGAGCGTGCGGTACGAGGTTTCCGGCTCGGTCTTCGCGTCCGGCTTGCCGATCGGCTTGGTCGCGACCCGGATCCGGACGGATTCGAGTGTGCGGTTCGCGCCCGCGTCCTGGAAGCGGTGCACCACGATCCGGCGCAGGTAGCGCTGGGTCAGCGGGCCGCGCGTGCCGATCGCCGACTCGTCCTTGGCGTCGTGCGCGTCGGTGTAGCTCGACCACGCGCGCCGGATCATGTTCTGGTCGGCCTTGCTGGGATACAGGTTGCCTCGGATGTGGTCCAGGTCGTCCCCGGTCAGGTCGGACCAGCCGGACTCGACGACGGTGCCGTCCGCGTTGCGCATCCGCGACTGGGCCTGGAGGCGGAAGTTCTCCGACATCGGATTGGGCGCGAACAGCGCCCAGTTCTGCTCGAAGTACGGGTAGATCCAGGTGCCGGTCTGCTTGCGGTAGTCCCCGCTCACCGCGTTGCCGGGCGCGACGTGCAGGAACACGAAGAACACATGGACCAGGGTCACCAGGATCGCGACCACGGCGAACAGCGCGGAGATCGAACGCACCGCCGTCGAGCGCCGCTCGTCCGCGGGCACCGCCGTGTCGATCGGTGTGTCGACGGGGGCGCGTTCCCCCGCCTGTGCCGGGATCCGGGCCGATGACCGATCCGGATCCGGTGCCGGGGCCCGGTCCGCCGTCGTGTCGGCGGTCGAGGCGCCCACCGTCGCACCGGCCTCGGAGCCGGGCTTCGACCGATCCGCCGGTTGCCCGGCCGCCGCGTCGTCAGGCGACTGCATGCCTCTCCCGTGGTCGATGGGTCCGCCGGTCCGGACCCGTGCTGCCGGCACGCTACCGGGTCCGGTCCGCCGGACGTACCGAAACCGTGGCCAACCACACGGTAGGGGCGGTTTCCGTGACCATAGAACGTGTTCTACTCTGAGGCCGGTGCGGCCCCGATTCCGCGGCCATGTCCGGCACGGGGGTGCGGACATGCCAAAGCCGGGGCCGCACCTCACGCCCGGCTCACAGGTCCAGCACGCCCTCGCGGTCGTGCGCCCGGTAGCGGCCGAGCAGTTCCTCCCGCCCCGCGTCGTCGAGCAGCCGGTACGCCGCGCCGCGCTCGGGCCGCCACCACACCTGCCCGGCCGCCCGAAAGCCCGCGCGCCGCAGGCCGACCTTGTGCACCTTGTTGGTCGCGGTGGTGGGCACCTCGTCCACCACCCGCACGAACATCGGCGCCATCTTGGTGCCCAGGTCCGGCTGCTCGGCCATGAACGCGGCGAACTCCCGCGGGTCGAACCCGGCGCCCTCGCGTATCTGCACGCACGCCATCACCTGGTCCCCGGTCACCGGGTCCGGCACCCCGTACACGACCACGACCTCGAACGGCGCGAAGCGAGCGAGGATGCCCTCGATGCCGGCCACCGCCAGGTTCTCGCCGTCCACCCGCAGCTTGTCGTCCGCGCGGGCGGCGAAGTAGAGGTATCCGGCCGCGTCCCGGTAGAAGTGGTCGCCCGTCCAGTACTGCCCGTCGCGCGCCCGGGCCGCCGACGCCTCCTCGTTGCGCCAGTACCCCTCGAACCCGTTGCGCCCGGTGTTGACCAACTCCCCGATCGCCGCGTCCCCGTTGACGAGCCGGCCCGCCGCGTCGAACTCGGCCCGGGCACACTCCTCGCCGGTCGCCGGATCGAGCACGGCGGCGTGCTCGGGACACGGCCCGACGGCGCCCGCGGGCGTGCCCGGCCGCCAGTTGACGCTCATCCCGCCCTCCGAGGAGCCGTACCCCTCGGTGAGCGCACATCCGAACCGGGCCTCGAAGCGCGCCATGTCCACCGCACCGGCCTCGGTGCCGAACCCGGCACGCAGCGGGTTGTCCCGATCGTCGGGCCGCTCCGGGGTGGCGAGCAGATAGGAGATCGCCCGGCCCACGTAGGTGAAGTAGGAGGCGTTGTAGCGACGGATGTCGGGCAGGAACGCGGACGCCGAGAACCGCCGGCGCAACGCGACCGCCCCGCCCGCCCGCAGCGCCGGCGACCAGTTCGCCATCAACGCGTTGCCGTGGAACATGGGCATGCAGATGTAGTTGACGTCGTCCGGCCCGAAGCCGAACTGCTCGGACAACACCGTCCCGGCGCCGGCCAACCGGCCCTGCGAGCACACCACACCCTTGGGCGCGCCGGTGGAGCCGGAGGTGAACACGATCAACAGGCGGTCCGCGGGATCAGCGACCAGGGCGGGCAGCGTCGCGTCCGTGTACGGGAGCAGCAGTTCGTCGTACGCGGGGTCGTCGACCACCAGGATCCGCTCCGCCGGGATGCCCAGGTCGAGCCCCTCCAGCAGCGGCAGGTGCGCTCGCTCGGTGACGATCACCTGGCACTCGGCGTGCGTGATGTCGCGGGCCAACTCCGCGCCGCGTCGCGTGGAGTTCACCCCCACGAGGGTGGCGCCCGCCACCGCCGCGCCGGAGAGCCAGTGCGGGAACTCGGGCACATTGTCGAGCAGGACGCCCACGTGCGGCTCGGCGCCGCGCGGCAGCAGCTCGGTGAGCAGTGCCGCCCGGGCGGCGGCGGCTCGGGCGAGTTCGTGGTGCGTCCAGGTCCGATCCTCGAAGTGGAGCCCGGTCCGTTGGTCGCCCCACTGGTGATGGACGAGTTCCGCGATCGTCACCATGCCGCACTCCCTCACCGAGATCCGGTCGAGCCGGATCTGATAGACCGTTAGATCTGATGCACCGTCATATTCTTTGCCCGCATTCTTGGCAAGATCAAGAAAAGTGTCACGGAGGTACGGGTATGAACTCGAACACCAGGCCGCTGCCGCCGGCCTCGGCCACCGCCCTCGCCGAGCTGATGGCCGGCACGCTGCCCGGACCCTCCAGCGTGACCGCGGAGGCGCTGGAGCTCGCGGACCGGGTACGGGATCTGGTCGAGGCGGTGGTGTGGACGGACGTGGACGCGGCGGTGCGCGCGGACGCGGCCCGACGCGTCGCGGAGCTGACCGCGCTGCTGGGCGCCGCCCGACGCCCGCAGGCGGTGTCGCTGATCCGCTATCCGAACGGCCGGCTGGAGCACCTGACCCAGATGGGCTCGGGTCGGCTCAACCCGCAGGCGCCCAGGCTGGTCTTCGAGGAGGTCGAGCCGAGGCCGGACGCGGCGGCCGACCCGGAATCGGTGGAGATCCGCGCCCACTGCACGCTGACCGCGGCCCACGGCGGGCCGCCCGCCCGGGCGCACGGCGGGATCGTGGCGGTCGTGCTCGACCAGTTGCTGGGCGTCGCCGCGTCCGCGGCCGGGGCGCCCGGGCTGACCGCCGGGCTGGACATCCGCTATCGCCGGGCCACGCCCTACGACGTGCCGCTGGAGCTGACCGGCCGCTGGACCGGCCGTGAAGGCCGCAAGAGCTTCGCGACCGGTGAGATCCGCGCCGCCGGCGAGGTGACCGCCGAGGCGACCGCGGTGTTCATCGCGGAACGCCGGTCCTGAGCCGACCCGCAGCCGGCCCGGGGGTCACACCACCGCGGGAGCGGTCTGCGTCTCGCTCACCATGGGCCGGCCGGCGGCCTCCCACGCCAACATCCCGCCGTCGACGTTGATCGCGTCCCAGCCCTGCTGCCCCAGATAGTGGGTGACCTGGGCGGACCGGCCGCCGACGCGGCACATCACGTAGACCCGCGTGTCGTGCGGGACCTCGTCGATCCGTTCCAAGAGCGTGCTCATCGGGATGTGCCGGGCACCGGCCACATGACCGGCGTCCCATTCGTGCACCTCCCGTACGTCCAGGACGAAGGCGTCGTCAGGGACCGCGGCGGCGGGCACGGCGGGCGGGGGCGACAGGTGCATCGAGTCTCCGGTGAGGTCAGGCGTCCGGAACCCGTCCGGCCGCGCTCATCGCACATTGTCGGTCATCGACGCCGCACACACGTGCCTCGAAAGAGCGAACCGCCCGATCGGTCCGCACGACACGCGGCCGAAATGACGGCTATGGGCGGCCCGGGAGGCAGGATGGGCGGGCAGGGCGCACCGCAACCTCCCGGGCCGACCGACGCCCATCCGGCCGGCCCGGGAGCGGGTACCGCGCTTTCAGCCGGGCTCGCGGTCAGGGATCGACGAGCGTGCCGAGCACCTTCTCCTTCTCCGCGATGTCGTGCAGAAGCTGATCGGCCAGGTGCTCGAGCAGCCCGTCCGGGTCGTTCGGGGCGAGCTGGAGCAGTTGCCCCATCGCGCCCTCCATCAGCTGATCACGCAGGCCGGCCAGCTCGGCCCGCCGGTGGGTGAGCCAGGCCAGCCGGCTGCGCAGCCACTGCCCCCGACTCTCCGCGTCCGGACCGATCGCGCCCTCCGGGGAGGTGGCCCATTCCGTACCGAGGGCCAGCAACTCGGTCACGTCGCCGCGCGCGTAGGCGGCGTTCACCCGGGCGATGAAGGTGCCGCGGCGCTGCTTCTCCTCGGGATCCTGGACCAGGTCCGGGTGCGCCCGGCGGGCCAGCTCACGAAAGAGCTTGCGCGCCTCGGCACCGGGGCTGACCCGATGCACCTCCGGTACCGGCATCGGCTCGTCGGCCGACTCGCCCATGCCGCCCGCCGCCTCGCCCGCGCCGTCGAGGGCACCCAGCAGCGAGTCGAGGTCCGGCATGTCCGTGACCACACCACGCAACTCGACCGCGCGCCGGATGTCCGCCGGATCGCCGGTGTGCGCCGCGATCGCCTCCGCGATCAGTGCGTCCAGCTCGTCGAGCCGCTCGTACAGCGGTCCCAGCCGGCGGTGGTGCACGATCGCCAGGTTGTCCAGCTCGACCTGAAGGGTCGTCACATCGACTTCGTCGTCGAGCAGCGCGGTCTCCGCGGCGGCGACCTGTTGTTCCAACTCGGCGATTTCGGGGTCCGACCAGGGGGTCGGCGCGCTGACCTCGTCCATCACGTCCCTTGTGTGCTGTTCTGTTCCCGCGCGACACCGGCCGGCGGGCGCGTCTGCCGGACTTTGAAGATCAAATCACTCGCAACACCCCCCAGCAGCCTATGTGGTAGGGCAGCATGGTCAGGCCGTCCCTGGCCAGTCGATCCAACAAAGCAGTTGGCTAGAGGGGATAAGATCCAGCCATGCCGCCCGACACCGCACGCACCCGAGCCAAACTTCTCGACGCCGCCCGCGCGGAGTTCGCCGAGCACGGCATCGCCGGCGCCCGCGTCGACCGCATCGCCCTGCGCGCCGGGGTGAACAAGGAGCGCATCTACGCGTACTTCGGCAACAAGGAGCAGCTCTTCCAGCACGTGCTGACGGAGTCGCTCCAGGAGCTCAACACGGTCGTCACGATGCCCAACGACGACCCGGCCGAGTACATCGCCCAGGTCTACGACTTCTACTGCGCCCGCCCGGAGCTGCTCCGGCTGCTGGTGTGGGAGGCGTTGTACTACGGCCACGACCCGGTTCCGGACGAGGAGCGGCGAGTCACGAGCTACGCCGCGAAACTTCAGGAGTTCGCCGATCATCTCGGCGTGAAGCCCTCACCCGACGTGGCCCAGCTGCTCTTCTCGCTCATCGGCGTCGCCGCCTGGCAACAGACGATGCCGCAGATGTCGCGGGTACTGCTCGGGGCCGACTCGGAATCCGAGGAGGCCCGGGCGAACCGGCGCAAGCACCTCATCGAGTTCACGCGAGCGTCCATCGCATCGATGAAGCAGTCATAGGGCGCACGGCCGGATGAAGGGTCCACCCTTCATCCGGCATGCCCACGCGATACCGTCCTTCCCACTCCATCCCCCTGGGAAGGCACACCCGAGGTCCTGCTCGTCCCCACGGATCCCCTGAACCACCGTCGTACCGACCCGCACCTCCAGGCGACGGCCGCGCTCACGCCGGCGACCCCGATGGCGCGTGGATCACCAAACCCTCGTGCGCGGCGACGCGCACGAGGTGGTGCGCCGCGCGCCCGGGGTCAGACCCCGGTCTCGGCCGGCAGCCGCCCCGACCGCACGGCCGCGAGCAGTTGTTCGTGGTCGGCCTCGGTGCGGTCCGCGTAGCTCACCGCGAAGCGGGCGAACGCGTCGTCCAGCCGGTCGCTCTTGCCGCAGTAGCCCGCGAGCACCTTGGGGTCCACCGAGTGACTGTGCGCGCGGGCCAACAGCGCGCCGGTCATCCGGGCGTAGTCGTCTATCTCGTGTGCGGGCAGCACGCTCGGGTCGATGCTCCCCTTCATGTTGCGGAACCGGCGCACCATGTACGCGCGCCCGTCGATCGAGGTCCACCCGAGCAGCGAGTCGGTGCCGGCCTGCATCCACTTCTGGCCCACCACGACCCGGCGCCCCTCGTGCTCGACGTGCGCGGGCGGCAGATACGGCGCGAGTGCCGAGGGCCGCGCCTCCTTCACCTGGAGCACCAACGGCTCGTCGCCGTTGCCCAGCAACAGCACCACGTAGGCCCGGGTGCCGACACTGCCCGTGCCCACCACCCGAAACGCCACGTCCTCGACCGCGAACCGGGCCAACAGCGGCCGGCGCTCGGTGGAGAGCGTGTCCACATAGCTCTCCAGGCCGGCCGCCACCGCATGGGCGAGCGCGTCGTCCACCGCGGTGAGCACCGGCGGCTCCGGAACGAAGTGCCAGGTGCCGTCGGAGCGCCGCCGGGTCGACTTGGCCGCGAACCGGGCACTGGTGTTGCGTCGGGCCTTCGCGGTGACCTGGGCCAGCAGGCCGGACAACTCGGCCGCGTCCGCGTGCGCCACCAGCGACTCGTCGGCGATCGCGTGCCACGCCTGCAACACCGGCATCCGGGCCAGCACCGTCATCGTCTTGCGGTAGGAGGCAGCGGCGTCGTAGGCGGCCCGGCGACACGCGTCCGCGTCCAGGCCGCCGACCCGACCGGCCACCACGAGCGAGGCGGTCAGTCGTTTGAGGTCCCACTCCCACGGTCCCTGCACGGTCTCGTCGAAGTCGTTGAGGTCCATCACCAGCCGACCCTCGGCGGTGCCGAACACCCCGAAGTTCCCCGCGTGCGCGTCACCGCAGATCTGCCCGGTCAATCCGGTGACCGGCTGCGTCGCGAGATCGGCAGCCATCAACCCGGCCGAGCCGCGCAGGAACGCGAACGGCGAGGCCGCCATCCGTCCGATCCGCAACGGCACCAGATGATCGAGCCGCCCGATGTTGGCCCGCTCGACACTCTCCACCACGTCGGGCCGATCCACCGCCGGATCGAAGCCCGCGTGCGCGCTCCGCGACACCCGCTCGCGCAACCCCTTGCCCAGCGCCTTCGACGCCACGTCCGACCTGTCCCGAAAACCCGGAACGATGAATTCCCGCCCCGCCGAAGTCCCCGACATGTACCGACCCTCCCCGGATCAAGCGCACGGCCCACCACGACCCGGCCGGGCACACCGGCCGGAGATACAGAAAGGCCCCAGGTCGATGACCTGGGGCCTTTGCTCGGTGCGCGAGGGGGGAGTTGAACCCCCACGCCCTTTCGGGCACTGGAACCTGAATCCAGCGCGTCTGCCTATTCCGCCACCCGCGCGAGCAATCAAAGATTAGCACGGGCTCAAGGTCCGATACGAATCCATACCCGCAGGCCCCACCGCTCACACCATGAGCATCCGTATGGCCACCCAGAGCAACCAACGGTTCATCTTTGTGGACCGGGATCCCCACGACCCCCACCTCTCCGGCATGCTTGCCCTGCACCGTACGGTGAACGGGCTTCGACCCCGATCACGCACACGGTCGCGGGACAACTACTGCAAGCGAGCCACGGAGGGGACGACAGGGTGTAGGAATCCCTGTGAAAGCCAACACTCCTTACAGTGGCCACGGTAGGGAACCGCGCCCGTTTCCCACGCGTGGATACGATCAGTGAGCAGACTGTAGGACCGGACCGGCCGATCGCGTACGGAAGGAGGTGCCCGTGGGTCCCCTGAAAAAGTTCGAGCAACGGCTTGAGGGCCTGGTCAACGGCGCCTTCGCCAAGGCGTTCAAGTCGGATGTCCAGCCCGTCGAGATCGCCAGCGCGCTCAAGCGCGAGTGCGACAACAACGCGACGATCTGGAACCGCGACCGAACCATGGTCCCGAACGACTTCGTCGTCGAGCTCGGCCAACACGACTATGAGCGCCTGAGCCCGTACGTGCAGCAACTCGGCGGCGAGCTGGCGACCGTGGTGCGGGACTACGCGCAACAACAGCGCTATTCCTTCATCGGTCCGGTGGAGGTCCACTTCGAGCATGCCGACGACTTGGACACGGGTCTGTACCGTGTGCGCAGTCAGGCACTCGCGGGCAGTCAGTCACACCTCGAACAACAGCCCCCACAACAACCGCCCTTCCCGGGCGGGGGGCCGCAACCGGAGCAGCCACCTCAGGGTTATGGATACGGTCGACCCGGCGGGCCACCCCCGCCCGGGGTGCCCGCGCCACCGCCCTTCGGCCCGCCCGGAACCCCGGGAACGCCGACGCCTGCCCGGCCGCAGCCGGGGGAGCAGGCGGCCTACGGTCAGAATCCGCCGCCGGCACCACGGCTGCGTACCTGGCTGGAGGTCAACGGGGTGCGTCACGAGCTCACTGCCCCGGTCGTGAAGTTGGGCCGCAGCACCGATGTGGAAGTTCGCGTGGACGATCCGAGCGTCTCGCGGCACCACGCCGAGATCCGCATCGGCGCTCCGGCGTCGATCACGGACCTCGGTTCGACCAACGGGATCGTCGTCGACGGCCAGCACTGTCAGCGTGCCGGTCTGCGCGACGGATCGCGCATCGTGCTCGGCAGCACCACTGTCGTGTTCCGCCAAGCCGAGGGGTGACAACGGGCGCATGTCTGAGCTGACCCTCACCGTTATGCGGTTGGGTTTCCTCGCTGTGCTGTGGTTGTTCGTGATCGTCGCCGTACAGGTGATCCGTAGCGACCTCTTCGGCACACGCGTGACCCAACGACCCGCGCGGCGCAGAACCGCCGCGCCCGCCTCCGCGGGAGGTGCCGCTCCGCCTCAGCAGGCGCAGCCGGCCCCGCCCCCGCAGCGGCAGCAGGCCCGGCCCCGCCGCGGCCAGCGCAACAATCCCAGCAAGCTGGTGATCACCGAAGGCTCGCTGACCGGCACGACGATAAATCTGACGGACCAGCAGATCACCATCGGCCGGGCCCACGATTCGACCATCGTGCTCGACGACGACTACGCGTCGAGTCGGCACGCCCGCATCTACCCTGCGCCCGACGGCAGCTGGGTGGTCGAAGACCTCGGGTCGACGAACGGTACCTACTTGGACCGTACGCGCCTGACCGGTCCGACCCCCGTGCCGCTCGGAGCGCCGATCCGTATCGGCAAGACCGTTATCGAGCTGCGCAGGTAGCCTGAATGAGCCTCTCTCTCCGCTTCGCCGCCGGATCCCACAAGGGCATGATCCGAGAAGGCAACGAGGACTCCGGCTACGCCGGTCCTCGCCTGCTCGCGGTCGCCGACGGCATGGGCGGGCAGGCAGCGGGCGAAGTCGCCAGCTCCGAAGTCCTGTCCACCATCGTCGAACTCGACGAGGACGTGCCCGGAGCCGACCTGCTGGACGCGCTGCGTTCGGCGGTCGATCGCGCCAACGACCGACTGCGTGTGATGGTCGACGACGACCCCCAGCTCGAGGGCATGGGGACCACGTTGACCGCGCTGTTGTGGACGGGGAGCCGACTCGGCCTCGCCCACATCGGCGACTCCCGTGCCTACCTCCTGCGTGACGGCGCCCTGGAGCAGATCACCCAGGACCACACCTGGGTGCAGCGCCTGGTCGACGAGGGCCGCATCACCGAGGAGGAAGCCGACCACCATCCGCAGCGCTCGCTGCTGATGCGTGCCCTGGACGGGCGCGGCCACGTCGAGCCGGACCTTTCGGTGCGCGAGGCCCGGCCCGGCGATCGTTATCTGATCTGCAGCGACGGCCTGTCGGGGGTGGTCAGTCGGGAGACGATGGAGGCCACCCTCCTGACCTACGGCAACCCCGGCGACGCGGTGCAGGAGCTGATCCAGCTCGCGCTGCGCGGCGGCGGCCCCGACAACATCACCTGCATCGTCGCGGACGTGGTGGATCCGGCCGATCAGCCCTCCGACAGCCCGATCGTGGTCGGCGCGGTGGCCAGCGTCGTGGACGACACCACGACACTGCCGACCACACCCGCGTCCCGGGCCCGCGAGTTGACCGCCGGCGAGTACGAGACCGAGTCGCTGGTCTCCGAGCCGGGCAGTCGGCGCAAGCCCAAGCCGAAGTCCACACTGCGCAGGACGCTGCCGATCTGGGGCGGGGTCGCGGTGCTCGTGGCCGCGCTCGGCGGCGCGTACTACTGGACGCAGACGCAGTACTTCGTGGCCGACAAAGGAGACCACGTCGCGATCTACCGGGGCATCGACTCGAAGATCCTGGGCCTCAACCTCGCGAGCACCTACCAGAGCTACGACGACCTGAAGCTCACGATGATCGGCCAGACCAATCGCGACGCGGTCAACAGCACGCTCGACGCGGCCAGCCTGACCGAGGCCCGGCACACCATCGACCGGCTCAAGCGGCAGGCCGACGTGTGTCGCAGGACGTATGCGGCGGACGACGCGAAGAAGGCGGTCGAGGGGGTGCCGGGCGGCCAGCCCGCGGGCAGCGTGGACTCGTTCCCGCAGCAGAACCCGGGCTTCCCGGCCGCGCTGCAGAGCAACGCACCGGTCGCCAAGCACACCCCGACCACCGCATCGCGAAGCACTCGAAGCTCGTCGACGGCCGACCCCGGGTCCAAGGGCAGAGGCACCTCGGCCACGAGCCCGACCGCACCGGCGAGTTCGGCACCGCCGAGTTCGCCGCCGCCGGCCACCGTGCCGGAGGCGCCCGGGTCGGGGCTCTCCGCCGAAGAGGCCGACCTGGCCAAGCAGTGCTATCCGCGACCGCCCGGAACCACCGGAACGAACTGAGGGGAGCGCCGTGAGCAACACGACGATCACCCCCCAAGCCGCACCGAATCGCCGCAACACCGAGTTGATGATGCTCGGATTCGCGGTTCTGGTGCCGATGCTGGCTTATGCCAACGTGGGACTGGCGGGGGACGGGTCACTGCCGGTGGGGAGCCTGGTCAAGTACGGGCTCGGCCTCGGCGTCTTCGCGGGCCTCGCACACCTGCTGGTGCGCAAGTTCGCGCCCTACGCCGACCCGCTGCTGCTGCCGTTGGCCACGTTCCTCAACGGCATGGGCCTGATGTTCATCAATCGGCTCGACCTGGACATCATCCAGGGAGTCGGTCTTCCCAACAACGTCAAGGGCACCGCGGCGGCCGGGTCCCAGCTGATGTACTCGGCGATCGGTGTCGCGCTGTTCGCGGTCGTGGTGGTCGCTTTGCGCGACCACCGTCTGCTTCAGCGCTACACCTACACGTTCATGGCGTTGGCCCTGGTGCTGTTGGTGTCCCCCATCCCGTTCCCGGGTGACACCTACGGCGCCAAGATCTGGATCCGGCTCGGACCGTTCTCGATCCAGCCCGGCGAGTTCACCAAGATCGTGATCACCATCTTCTTCGCGGGCTACCTGATGGCCAAGCGCGACGCGCTGGCGCTGGCCAGCCGCAAGGTGATGGGTCTGTACTTCCCGCGTGGCCGGGACATGGGCCCGATCATCGTGGTCTGGTTGCTCAGCATCCTGATCCTGGTCTTCGAACGCGACCTCGGTACCTCGCTGTTGTTCTTCGGCGTCTTCGTGGTGATGCTCTACGTCGCGACCGAGCGCACCAGTTGGCTGCTGTTCGGCGTCGTGATGGCCGTTGCCGGCGCGGTTGTGGTCGGCACGCTCGAACCGCACGTGCACGACCGGGTCGCGGCCTGGATGGACCCGATGGACGCGTACACGAACCCCGCCCCCGGGAAGTCGCAACAGCTGGCACAGGCGCTGTTCGGCTACGGCACCGGTGGGCTGCTCGGTACCGGCCTCAACCAGGGTCACCCCACCGAGATCGGTTTCGCGGCGCGCAGCGACTTCATCCTCACCACCGTCGGTGAAGAGCTGGGTCTCGCCGGAATGATGGCCATTTTCATGGTGTACGCGCTGCTGATCGAACGCGGTCTGCGGACCGCGTTGGCCGCTCGCGATCCGTTCGGCAAGCTGCTGGCGGCGGGCCTGTCGATCGCGCTCGCGCTCCAGGTCTTCATCGTGGCGGGCGGCGTCACCGGACTGATCCCGCTCACCGGTATGACGATGCCCTTCCTGGCGCAGGGTGGTTCGTCCGTGATCACCAACTGGGCCCTGGTCGCGATCCTGATCCGGATCAGCGATACGGCCCGCCGGCCGGCGCCTCCGGCCGGCGCCTTCGATCCGAGCGAGGGTGTCGCGCCCAGACGCGGCTCGCATGCCTCGGGCCGGAGCGCCACGCCCGCGGCCGGCTCCACCCCGCCGCCACCGAGTTCGACGCCGGCCGACGGCTCCGCCTCTCCCGAGGCGCTGACCGTGGCGGGCGGGGTGCCGAGCGCACCCGGCGGGCCACCGTCCTCGGGCGGATCTCCGACGCCACCCAGACCATTCGTTCCCCCGCCGAACCCCGGCGGCGGAACGCCATACGGCCCACCGGGCCAGAGCGGCCCCGGCGGGCAGCACCCGTGACGGCCGCCGCAACGCACGCCCAGGGGAGGGACATACCGTGAACAAGCCTTTGAGGCGGGTCTCCGTCTTCTGCCTGATCCTGGTCGCGGCGCTGATGCTTCGGGCCAACTGGGTCCAGGTCGTCAAGGCCGACGACTACGCGAACAACGGCAACAACAGACGCGCGGCGTACGAGAAGTACTCCCACCCGCGCGGCGACTTCCTGGTCGAGGGCAAGCCGATCACCAGCTCGGTCAAGACCGACAACCGGCAGTACGAGTACCTCCGCAAGTACGAGTTCGGCCCGATGTACGCGCCGATCACCGGCTACATCTCGCCCTACGTCGGCAGCAACCTGCTCGAGAAGCTCGACGACGACATCCTCAGCGGCAAGGACAGCCGGCTGTTCGTCCGCAAGGTGCTCGACACCGTGACGAACAAGGGCACCCGGGGCGGCAACGTCGCGCTGACGATCAACGCCAAGGCACAGGAGGCCGCGTTCAACGGCCTCGACGGCAAGACCGGCGCCGCGGTCGCGATCGACCCCGACACCGGCAAGGTGCTCGCGATGGTCAGCACGCCGTCCTACGACCCGAACGTGCTCGCCCAGAACGACCGCAACGCGGCCGCGAAGGCGTACGACGGGCTCACCCTGGACACGGACAAGACGCGCAAGACCCCGGACACCAACTTCGACCCGAAGAAGCCGATGGACAACCGGGCGATCCGGTACACCTACGCACCCGGCTCGACCTTCAAGCTGGTCACCGCCGCGGCGGCGCTGTCCTCGGGTCAGTTCAAGCCGGACACCGTGCCGAACGTGCCGCTCCAGGGGGGCAAGCTGTTCTACCCGAACTCGAACCAGTTCCTCCCGGACTCGCACGGCGAGTGCGCCGGCGCGACGTTGCAAGCGGCACTCGAGATGTCCTGCAACACCGTGTTCGCCAGCGTCGGTCAGCAGTTGTCCCAGGAGAAGGTGAAGGCCCAGGCCGACGCGTTCGGCTTCAACAACTTCGGCAAGGGCGCCAACCAGAACCCGCTCGACATCCCGAGCCGGGTCGCCCCCAGCGTGTTCCCCACCGGGCTGGACCAGGGCCAGCTGATGCGCTCGTCGATCGGCCAGGACAGCGTGGCCTCGACCCCGATGCAGATGGCCATGGTCGTTGCCGGGATCGTCAACAACGGCAAGGTGATGAAGCCCTACCTCGTGGACGAGTTGCGCGCGCAGAACCTCTCGGTGCTCGAGAAGACCCAGCCGGAGGTGGCAAGCCAGGCCGTCACCCCCGAGGTCGCGCAGATGCTCCAGGACATGATGAAGGGCGTCGTCGAGAACGGCACCGGCAAGGCGGCCAAGATTCCCGGGGTCACCGTCGGTGGCAAGACCGGCACGGCGCAGCGCGGCGTCAAGAACAGCGAGCCGCCCTACGCGTGGTTCGTCTCCTACGCCAAGGGCGCCGACGGCAAGAAGGTCGCCGTCGCGGTCGTGGTGGAGGACAGTGACGCCGAGCGCAACGAGGTCAGCGGCAGCAGCCTCGCCGCTCCGATCGCCAAGGCAATGATGGAAGCCGTGGTCAAGAAGTGAGCCATGGCCCGCAATCACACCGATAGAGACTCCGACCACTACTGCAATCAGATACCGACGTGTCCCCGTGACTCGGGTGTGACGACCCCCCGGGCCGTCACACCGGTACCGTGTCGGAGAACGCGCCGGACCGGTCGGGCAACCGCCTCGGTCTCGGCCGGCCGAAGACCGAAGGCCGTGGACCGGTAAGGGAAGGGCTGGAAGTTATGGAAGAGCCGCGTCGCCTCGGCGACCGGTACGAGATCGGCGCGGTCCTCGGCCGTGGTGGCATGGCCGAGGTGTACATGGGCCGTGACATTCGTCTGGGACGCAGTGTGGCGGTCAAGACACTGCGCGCCGATCTTGCCCGTGACCCTACGTTCCAGGCCCGGTTCCGACGCGAGGCGCAATCAGCCGCCTCGCTGAACCACCCGGCGATCGTCGCGGTCTACGACACCGGTGAGGACTACATCGACGGGATCTCCATCCCGTACATCGTGATGGAGTACGTGGACGGCTCGACGCTGCGCGAGTTGTTGCACTCCGGCCGCCGGTTGCTGCCGGAGCGGGCGCTGGAGATGACGGCCGGTGTGCTCCAGGCCCTGGAGTACAGCCACCGCAACGGGATCATCCACCGCGACATCAAGCCCGCCAACGTCATGCTGACCCGGCAGGGCACGGTCAAGGTGATGGACTTCGGCATCGCCCGGTCCATGGCCGACAACGGCATGACGATGACCCAGACCGCGGCCGTGATCGGCACCGCCCAGTACCTCTCCCCGGAGCAGGCCCGCGGCGAGACCGTGGACGCCCGCACCGACCTGTACTCCACCGGCTGCCTGCTCTACGAGCTGCTCACCGAGCGCCCGCCGTTCATCGGTGACTCGCCGGTCGCGGTGGCCTATCAGCACGTCCGCGAGGACCCGCTGCCGCCGAGCACCTTCGACCCGGAGGTGTCGCCGACGATCGACTCGATCGTGCTCAAGTCGCTGGCGAAGAACCCGGACAACCGGTACCAGAGCGCCGACGAGATGCGGGCCGACATCGAGCGGGCCCTGCACGGGCTCCCGGTGGGCGCACCGAGCGTGATGGCCGCGCCGATGGGTGGCGATCCGGCGACGCAGTATCTGCCGCCGACCGCGGGTGGGGCGACCCAGGTCATCCCGGCGCACGGCCGCGGGCCGAACACCGGGCAGTACGAGCTCGACGACAGCGACCGCCGCCGGGACGAGCCCAGGAAGTCCCGGGGCGGCGCGTGGATCCTGCTCGCCCTGGCCTGCGTCGCCGTCCTGGTCGCCGCGTTCTTCGTGGGCAAGGCCCTGATGGGCGACGGCGAGGACAAGTCGGCGAGCACGCCGACCCTGGTCGGGAAGACCCTGGAAGAGGCCAGAACGGCGGTGGAGAACGCCGGCTTCAAGGTCAACATGAACGACGATCCGACCAAGTGTCCGCAGGGCGCCACCGGGGCCAAGGGGAGCATCTGCGCGCAGGTCCCCCAGGCGGGCACGAGCGCCAAGAAGGGCGACACGATCCAGGTCTGGGCCTTCGGCGGTCCGAAGAAGACCACCGTACCCACCGGCCTCAAGGGTCTGTCCGAGGAAGACGCCACGGCCAAGCTCAAGGCCGCGAACCTGGTGGCCGACGTGCAGCGCAGCCAGACGCTGACCAATTGCCAGCGCGACACGGTGTGCTCGACCAGTCCCGACTCCGGTAGCGAGCTGAACGAGGGCGACAAGGTCACGCTGAACATCTTCAGTGGCAAGCCGCAGCACGACATGCCGAACGTGGTCGGCACCTCGTACGACGATGCCAAGGTCCAGTTGGAGAACCTCCAGCTGAAGGTCTCCAAGTCCGAGGCGTTCAGCGCGGACAAGCCGGCGGGCACCGTGATCAAGCAGAGCCAGACCGCGGGCTCGAAGATCACTGAGGGTGCGGGTGTCAACCTGACCGTCTCCAAGGGCCCGCAGCCGGTGACCACCACGCCGCCACCGTCCAACTCGACGGGTAACCCCGGCGGCAGCACCGGCAGCTCGTCCCCGCCCCCGTCCGGCGACAACCGCGGCGGCGGCAACCCGATCGCCGGCGGCGACCTCCGCGGCGGCCACGGCAATTGGCCCAACTGACCCGCGATCCCGAGTAGTCCGTACGAAGGCCCGAGGCCCCGAAAGCAACCGCTTCCGGGGCCTCGGGCCTTTCACGGTCGCGGACGACGGTCGGCGCCCACCCGGCGGCCAGGGTCCTGGTGGGTGGTTCGACCGGCGCCTGACCGGGGGTTTCGGTATTGGTCGGTGCCTCCGTGCACCTGTTATTGTCGAGCGCAACCCGGCCGCGGCGCCCCAGGCGTGCGGACAGGTGCACGAACGTCACTCGCAGGACGGAGAGGCCACGCTGATGAAGAAGCTGATCCTGGTGGCTTTGGCTGCTGTAGGTGGCCTGTTGGTCTACCGGCAGATCCAGGCGGATCGGGCCGAGCAGGATCTGTGGACCGAGGCGACGGACGCGGTTCCGGCGGGCACTGCCACCCGCTGAGCAGATCCTGCGGGAGACCCCGCAGAGGCTTGAATCCACCCGGAGAAACGTGCGTTTCACGTGAAACGTCCGTTTCTCCGGGTGAGGTAATGTCCAACGCCGACTCCGATTACCGGTAATCTGGTTCGGACACCGAGGGGCCTTAGCTCAGCTGGTAGAGCGCTGCCTTTGCAAGGCAGATGTCAGGGGTTCGACTCCCCTAGGCTCCACGTGATCGGACCCCGCCGACTTGCGACCACGCAGTCGGCGGGGTCTTTTGTGATCGGATCGGGCCGGATCGAATCACCCTGCGAACGCCCGCACCGCGGCGACTCCGGGTCGCCTGGCCCTGCCGTCGGCCCGGCGCACGCGCACGACGAGGGCCCGCCGCACCATCCGGTGCTGCGGGCCCTCGTCGGTGTGTGGTGGTCAGTCGGTCTTCGGTGCCGACGAGCGGAACTCGTCCTCGGCCGGCTTGACCCCGTTGTCCGACGAGTCGGCCGTCCGCGGCGTGGTCGCCGGGCCCTGCGGCAGCGTCTCCGGTTCGTCGGTCAGCCACTCGGGCTGCGCGTTGCGTCGACGCCACCATGTGAAGACCGCGTAGCCGCCACCGGCGACCACGGTGATCAGCAGAATGCGCCGGCCGCGTCCGCGACGCCGCTTCTTTCGGGCGACCTTCTCGATCTCCGCCGCGGTCACCTCGCCCTTGATCACCGACAGCGCCGCGCCGGCCCGGGAGAGGGCCTCGTCGCGGACCGGCTCGGCGGCGACCCGGGCCTGATCGACCGCCTGATGCACGCGCGGCACCACATCGTGGCGGACCCGATGCCGGGCCGCCTCCACGGCATGCTCCACGCGCGGGGCGGCGTTGTCCTTGGCATGCACCAGGGCCGGGACCACACGTTCGCGGGTGGTCTCGACCGCCCGATCACGAGCCGCGCCCGCGTAGTGAGCCGCCGCTTCCTTGGCGTTGGCGGCGTGTGGGGCGAGCCGCTCCCTGGTCCTGCCGGTCGCCTCACGTACCGGATCCATGCGGGTCACGACATCCTCCTACTCGCCGGGTTCATCCGCTATCTGTTCCCGACGATCCCGGGATCATGCGCCACGTTCGGGCCGGGGATCCGTACGGTGGAACGGTGCCCGCGGCGGTCTCGTGGCAGGAGCCGGCCGGGGCATGCGAGGATTTCGAGGATTCCAGAAGACCGTCCGTGTAACCGTAGGGAAGGCGCATCAGTGGCCGAGGAACTTTTCGCCACCATCAAGACCAACCACGGGGACATCCGTATCCGGCTGTTCCCGAACCACGCACCGAAGACGGTCGCGAACTTCGTGGAGCTCTCCCAGGGTCGGCGCGAGTGGGTCCACCCCGGCAAGGGGCAGAAGACCACCGACCGGCTGTACGACGGCACGGTCTTCCACCGCGTCATCGCCGGCTTCATGATCCAGGGCGGCGACCCGCTGGGCACCGGCACCGGCGGCCCGGGCTACCGCTTCGCCGACGAGTTCCACCCGGATCTGCAGTTCTCCAAGCCGTACCTCCTGGCGATGGCGAACGCGGGACCGGGCACCAACGGCTCCCAGTTCTTCGTCACCGTGGGTACCACGCCGCATCTGAACCACAAGCACACCATCTTCGGTGAGGTCGCCGACGCGGAAAGCCGCAAGGTCGTCGACGCGATCGCCGGCACCGAGACCGACATGCGGGACCGTCCGACCTCCGACGTCCTGATCAACACCGTCGAGGTCGAGACCGTCACGTCCTGAACCCCGAGCACGCGGGCCGGGGCCTTCGGGTCCCGGCCCGCGTCGCGTGCTTTGAAGGTGAGCATGAGCCCCGACGAACAACGACCGGGTACGGGCGGACCGGCCGGTCCGCCCGTGTGTTACCGGCATCCCGACCGCGAGTCGAACATACGCTGCACCCGCTGTGAGCGCCCGGTGTGCGGCGATTGCATGGTGAGCGCGTCGGTCGGTTTCCAGTGCCCGGACTGTGTACGGCAAGGCACCCGCACCGTCCGCGAGGCGCGCACCGTGGCCGGCGGCCGAGTCGCGCCCACGACCGCGAACGCGATCGTGACCAAAACCCTGATCGGGCTCAACCTCGCGGTCTTCCTCCTGGTCCTGGTGATCGGCGACAAGTTCGTCGACCGGATGATCCTGGTCGGCCGGTTCTTCGACGGGGGCGAGTGGCAGGGTGTCGCCGAGGGCCAGTGGTACCGCCTGCTCACCGCGGCGTTCCTGCATCAGCAGGTGTGGCACATCGGGTTGAACATGGTCGGCCTGTGGATGCTGGGGCCCCCGCTGGAGGCCGCGCTCGGCCGGACCCGGTTCGTCGCCCTGTACCTGGTCTCCGCCTTCGGCGGCACCGCGCTGTCGTACCTGATCGCCGACCCGCGGCAGGGCTCACTGGGCGCGTCCGGGGCGCTGTTCGGGCTGTTCGGCGCGATGATCGTGCTCGGCCGCCGACTCCGGTACGACCTGCGGCCGCTGACCATCCTGCTCGTGCTCAACCTGATGATCACGTTTCTCAACATGGGCACGATCGACTGGCGTGCGCACATCGGCGGACTGGTCACCGGCACCCTGGCCGCGATCGGCCTGGTCTACGCACCGCAGCGCAACCGCACATTGATCCAGGTGGGGAGTCTGCTCGCGCTGTCCGCGGTGATCGTGGCCATCGTGCTGATCCGGACCGCCCAAATCGGCTGATCGATCGCCCCACCATGGCCACGCAGTGAATCAGCTCAATGACCCGAAGTGATGAATCCGGGATGCGAGCCGTTACCCGCATCCCGGTCACTCGTTGGACCGTGGAGGGTTATCCACAGGATCTGCTTGGTTATCCCCACTGTGGATAACTCTGTGGAGTCTTCCTGGGGAAACTCGCTGACCTGCGCCGATGCGCTACTTCCACTGGGTGGACACACCGAAGCCGGCGGCGATGAAGCCGAAGCCGACGACGATGTTCCAGTTCTTCAGGGACTCGACCGGGAAGCGCATGTCGGTCACGTAGAAGACCACGATCCACAGCAGGCCGATCGCGAAGAGAGCCAGCATGAACGGCGCGACCCAGCGGCGCGAGTCCAGCTTTATGGTCGTCTTCTTGGGCGGCGGCGGGGTGAAGTCGTCCTTCTTACGGATCCGGGACTTCGGCACGAGAGTCTCTCCTGTCGATGTAGCCGGACGAGTGGGTGCGCAGCACACGCGACACGATCCGGTGATGTGTCGGTTAGCGTAGTCGCTGTCAGGTCCGGAAGGAGGGTACGGCGACGTGCGTATCTTCGCCATGCGGCCGTTCGGAACGACTTGGCGTGCGATCGTACCCCGGTTGTCCGCTCTTGTGGTGTTCGCCCTGGCCGGGCTGCTGTTCTGGATCAGCGCGGACACCTCACACGGCACCAATCTGCGCAGCGACGCGCAGATGCTTCGGCTGTCCGATGTGATCCGGGACCAGGGCCGGCGCAACGAGAGTGCCCAGCAGGATCTGTCCCGGTTGCAAAAGGACGTGGACTCGCTCGTGCAGGAGCAGGCCAACGACCCGCAGGCACGCGGTCGGATCGACGCGGTCGCGGATCCGGCCGGGGTCACCCCGGTGTCCGGGGAGGGACTGACGGTGACCCTGACCGACGCCCCGCCGGACGCGAAGTCACGGGTGCCCGGGGTGCGCGAGCCCACCGCGGACGACCTGGTGGTGCACCAGCAGGACATCCAGGGTGTGGTGAACGCGCTGTGGAGCGGCGGCGCACGGGCGATCCAGATCATGGACCAGCGGATCGTGGCCACCTCGGCCGTGCGGTGTGTCGGCAACACGCTGATCCTGCACGGTCGGGTGTACTCGCCGCCGTACGTGATCTCGGCGGTGGGCGATACCGGTGCCCTGCGGCGCGCGTTGGAACAGAGCAAGAGCGTGTCCAACTACACCGACTATGTCGAGGCGTTCGGACTCGGTTGGAAGGTCGAGGACAAGAAGCGCCTGGACGCGCCGGGGTATACGGGGCCCCTCGGCCTGGAGTATGCGAAAGTCTCCGGGACGTGATCGGCAGCGGTGAACCGAGGGGAGTCTGACGGCAGTGTTGCGGACCACGATGAGAGGCCTCGGGGAGGTCTTCATCACGCTGGGCGTCGTCATCCTGTTGTTCGTCGTCTATCAGCTCTACTGGACCGGCGTGCTGGCCGATCGGGCGCGGGCCGACGAGATGCGCAAGCTCGACGAGGCGCGCAAGCGGACCGTGGCGGCGATGCCCAGGGACGTGCCGGTCGCGCAGGCGCCCAAGCAGGCTCCGTACGAGGACGGCGAACCGTTCGGCACCATGTACGTACCCCGCTTCGGAAGCGACTGGTACAAGACGATCCGCCCCGGCGTCTCGCCCAAGGAACTGCAGAAGGGCCTGGGCTGGTACAAGGGCAGCGCGCAGGCGGGCGAGGACGGCAACTTCGCGATCGCCGGGCACCGCAAGACGTACGGCGACCCGTTCCTGAACGTGCCCAAGCTGCAAGTGGGCGACAAGATCGTGATCGAGGGCATAACGGAGTGGTTCGTCTACTCGATCGACAAGCCGGTCAGCCTCAACGGTGACAAGGCGGTCCTGAAGACCATTCCCGAGGACGTGCACGTGCTCGACGCCGTCCCGGAGAAGGCCTATAGGACTCCCGGGAAATACATCACCCTGACCACCTGCGAACCTGAGTTCGGCAGCACGCACCGATTGATCGTCTGGGGCCACCTGGAGTCGCGTACTCCGTTGGCGGCGGGCAAGCCCGCGGCGTTGCAGGGATGAGCGAGTCGAGCCGCGCGGGCGGCGAGCGAGAGAGGGCCTGGGCCTGATGTACGGCTGGATCTGGCGCACCCTGCCGGGGAACGTGTGGGTGAAGCTGTTGATCTCCCTGCTCCTGGTGTTGGCGATCGTGTACGCGCTGTTCACGTGGGTCTTCCCGTGGGCGGAACCGCTGCTCCCGTTCAGTGACGTGACGGTCGATCAGGAGAACGTCACGAACACCACCGGCCCGGGCGGCGCACCGCGCCCGGCCGGTGCGACCGGCGCGACCTCCCCCGCGGCGCTGCCGGGAGGGCTGCCCGGATGAGCGCGCGCATTCTCGTCGTGGACAACTACGACAGCTTCGTCTTCAACCTCGTGCAGTACCTGTACCAACTCGGCGCGACCTGCGAGGTGCGACGCAACGACGCGGTGACCGTCGAGGAGGCCGAGGAGTTCGACGGCGTACTGCTCTCGCCCGGGCCCGGAACACCCGAGGATGCCGGGATCTGCATGGAGATGGTCCGTCGCGAGGGCGGCCGGGTGCCGGTCTTCGGGGTGTGCCTGGGGATGCAGTCCATCGCGGCGGCGCACGGCGCTACCGTTGGCCGGGCCCCCGAACTCCTGCACGGCAAGACCAGCCCTGTGGAGCACGAGGGGTCGGGCGTCTTCGCCGGCCTGCCGTCGCCGTTCACCGCGACGCGCTATCACTCGCTCGCGGTGGATCCGGACACGATTCCGGCCGAACTGGAGGTGACCGCATGGACCGGGACCGGCGTGATCATGGGCCTGCGGCACCGCGACCGACCGGTCGAAGGCGTGCAGTTCCACCCGGAGTCGGTGCTGACGGAGTACGGCCACCGGATGCTGGCGAACTGGCTGGTGACGTGCGGGGACCCGACGGCGCCGGCCCGGTCGACGGGTCTGGCTCCCGTCGTGGGGCGCACGCCGCTCCCGGCCTGACCGAGGCGCCGACGCCCCAGGGCGGGTACGGATCCGGCGAGATCGCCCCATACGCGGCCGGAGCATACTCGGCCGACCTGGTCCAGCCCGGCTTCGCGGAACCGCCCACGGCGGCCCTTCCCGCCGTTTCCGAGCCGATCCCCGGTGGTCGCGCGGCGCGCCGACGGGCCGCGCAGAACCGGGCGGCCGCGGCCGGGCCGCAGACTCCGGGCGGGACGCCGCCGGTCGCGCCGACGCAGCCGTTTCCCGTGACGCCGGGGGCGGCGGGGCTGCCCGCCGTTCGACGGGTGTCGGGAGTGCCTGCCGTTCGACCGTCGCCGGCCGAGCCCATGGACGACCGGGACGTGTGGCTTCGGGCCGATGCGCAGGCGCCGGTCGGCGGGCCGGTGCTCGACCCGGCCGTTGCCCCGCTTCGCGATCCCGCGGTCGACCCGGCGCTGGCCCCGGCCGTGCGGTCGAGTCCGACGGCCGCGACTCCCACCGTCCCGGGTGGGCGGGCGGCCCGACGCAAGGCGCAGCGGAGGAAGCCGGGGCGAACCGGCGGCCGACCGCCCACCGCTCCGGCGGTCCCCGAGGGGGCCGGTCGGGCCGCCCGACGCCGGGCGGCCAAGCCGTCGACGAGTTCGCGGGTGCTGTCCGCAGGCGCCCGATTCGTCGGCGAACTCGCCATGACGGTGGGCCTGCTGCTGGTGCTGTACGTGGTCTACCTGACGTGGTGGACGAACATCGTGGCGGAGGGGAAGGCCCGGGACGAGGCGCACAACATACAGCAGAGCTGGGGCGACCCGGCTGCGGTGGATCCGCGCAACCCCGGCCAATTCGTCGCGCCGAACAAGGGATTCGCACTGTTGTACATCCCCAGGATCGGGATGGAGAAGCAGGCGATAGCCGAGGGCACCGATCGGGCCAAGGTGCTCAACAACGGCCTGGTGGGCCACTACACGGACCCGCAGACGGCGATGCCGTGGGACACCCAGGGCAACTTCGCGGTGGCCGCGCACCGCAACGGGCACGGTGAGCCGTTCCGCTACATCAACAAGCTCAAGCCGGGCGACAAGGTGGTCGTGGAGACCGCCACGACCTACTTCACGTACACCATCGACGCGGACCTGCCGCAGACCTCGCCGCAGCACATCGAGGTGATCGACCCGATCCCGGACCGGGGCCCGTACAAGAAGGCCGGCCGCTACATCACGCTCACCACGTGCACCCCGGACGGGGCGTCCACCTACCGGCTGATCGTCTGGGGGCATCTGGAGGAGGAGCGGCCCCGGACGAAGGGGAAACCGGACGCGCTGCTCGCCGCGGCCAAGTGACGACGCATCACATTCCGGTCTCCGGGACCTGACCATACTGCTTGTCTGTGCCAAGCTGTCGGTTCATGGGCGTTGTACGCAAGACGATTCGCGTCGGGGCGGAACTCCTCCTGACACTCGGTCTGGTCGGTCTGCTGCTGTGTGTCCACCAGCTCTACTGGACCAACTTCGAGGCCGAGGCCGCGGCCCGGAGCGAAGTCGAGCAACTGCGCAAGGACTGGGCCAAGCACCCCGGGGCGGCGGAATCCGAGGCGACGGAATCCGGGCCGCCCGCGGCACTGCCGCCGAGCGACGTCCTGGACGGCCCCACCGACGTCAGCGTCGACGGCGGCAAGGACGGCCAGAAGGTGCAGGGTTCGCACAGCATCCGCGGCGAGACACTGGCCATCCTGTGGATCCCCCGGCTCGGCTCGGACTGGTTCCGGCCGATCATCGAGGGATCGAGCCTGGCGTCCCTCTCGAAGGGCGTCGGCCACTACACCTACCCGCCCTACATCGGCCCCGGCGGCGCGGGCAATTTCGGGGTTGCGGGGCACCGCAACGGGCACGGCGAGCCGTTCCGCTACCTCAACAAGCTCAAGGCGGGCGACAAGGTGGTCGTCGAGACCAAGAGCCAGTGGTTCACCTACACGATCGTCAAGGGTCCGTTCATCACCAAGCCGTCCAACGGCTCCGTGCTCACCGCCCGACCGCCGGACCTGGGCGGCCCGGCCGGCCGCCGGCTGATCACCCTGACCACGTGCGATCCGGAGTTCACCTCCCGGAACCGGATGATCTACTGGGGCGAACTCACCAGCACCGACGCGAAGCAGGGCAACAAGAAACCGGCCGCCCTGCGCGACTGACCCGGTGGGCCGACCAGCCGCCGGCCTGGTACAACGACGAGCGCCTGCATTCAGCCCTCGACTACGTGCCGCCCGTCGAGTACGAGCAAGCGTACTGGCGAACCCAGGAAGCCAGCCGTCACACCGCCTGAACACACGATCGCCGACTCCATCAAACGCGGGTCAGCTCAATAAGGTGTGCCATGGCTTGTCAGCTCCTGTTCAGGGTTCGCTGATCGGCTCACCCGGCGACCGTTCCCGCGGTCGCCGGGCACTTCGATTCCGGCACTTGGTCGATGCCGGACGGCTTTACCGTGCTGGGGGGCTGACCAGTTCGGCCCAGATGTCATGGTCATGTCGTGAGGCGCCGAGTTGCATCGCGCGAGCAAGCGCGGTGACGCGTTCGGGCAGGGCTGCCGTACGCCACTCGGGGAACTGGTGGAGCCACGCGACCGCGCCGGACGGTGTGTGACCTGCTCGGCGCAACTGTCGGTAAAACAGGGTGAATTCGGCCCATCTTGGTCCGAGTACGGCGCGCCCCCATCCCACGATGTGAACCCTCGGGACGCTCAGCGCCGAATAGATCGACAGGTTGGTCGGGTGCAGGTTCGTGTGCAGCAGAAACTGTCCCCTCAACAGGTGCCGGTCATCCGCACTGAGCACGTCCGACCATCGATCGGACAGGGACGGCAGCGGCGAACCGTAATGGGTGCGTCTCGCGGCGTCCAAGGCGCGTGCGACGCGCGGCAGATCCGGGGACTCCGGGCTGAGGTTCACGAACCGCGCACGGTGAAACGCAGTGATGTTCGCGACCCACCCGCCCACCTGGTAGGTGCCTAGCATTTGCGTCGCGAGTTCGGCGACGCGCGGCGCAGCCACGGCTTCGCGGCGTAGGTACTCAGCCCCGCTGATATGGGATTCCGGTGCTGCCTTGACGACCACGGCTCGATGGGTGCGTGTTCGAAGTACCGCCACCATGGGCACGCTGCGCATCCACTCGAGTGGACTGGCCGTGCGCACGTGACCTATGTCGGACTCGATGGCATCGCGCAGCACAAAGGGCACGGTTGACCATCGGTAGTTCATGTCGACCTTCGCTGGTATTCGCGTTCGGGTGGGGGATATCGATGTGCGGGTTGGGGTCGTCGCATCAGTCGAGCCGGTATCGGACCCATCGACGGGCGGTGTCGGCAAGTTCCCGAGCGTGTGGGCGTGCCTGGGGCGAGCGTGCGATGTGCTCCCACATGCCGGAGAGCTTCGCGGCGAACGCCGTGATCAAAGGCTTGGGCGCCTTGGCGAACGCGGGCGCGTGCACCGCCCACGCTTCGGCCACCTCGGGTGAGTGCCCTTCGTGCATGAGTCGAACAACCAGATAAGCGGGATCGATCCATGCGGCACCGCGCGCCGACCATGCCCAATCGATCACGCGCACGTGTCCGTCTTCGATGAGCATGTTTGCCGGGTGCAGGTCGGAGTGGACAAGAGTGTCCCCATCCAGCGATACACCCCGTTCGAGCGTCGCGAGTATCCCGACGTTCGTGCGCGCCCATGGGTCGAGATCGTCAGGCGACTGTGTGTGGACGGCGGCCCACCCGGGCGCCCCGCTCCATCGGTCGGTGATCGAGCGCCGGGCGGCGGACGGACACGGGGTCAGAGCCTCGGCCATAGTGACCACCAGGTCGCCGATCACGTCCAGGTCGCCGGACGTCGGCGACAGCGACGGGTACCGGCCGCGTACGAACTCGAAGCCCAGCATCAACCACCCGTCCTGCGTAACCTCCCAAAGCAGTTGCGGAGCGAGCGACGCGGGCAGATGCGGGGCTACGGCAGCCTCATTGCGGTGTGTCCACGCGAAAGTCCGGTCTGCTCGAACGCCCTTGCAAAACACCGGACCATCCGCGGTGTCGAGCGTCGCCGAGAACTCCGACGACTTGCCGAACTCAGGGACGCGCGTCGAAAGGACCGGACCGGTGTGCCTCTGGATCTTTTCCCGGACCGACTCGGGTAGCTCGGTCCAAGCGTGGCGACGGGGCATTGTCGGTGCTCTCTCACTAGAGGACGAACAGGTGAAGGAAGGGGCGCCCCGCCTCGGACAACTCCGTTTCGGGGCACCCCTCTTGTGATCACGGGCTGTCGCTGCAACCCGCGTAGCACTGGGTGCACTTGCTGTCGCAGTCGCCGGCGGCGACCGCCCACAACTCGGCGTCGACCGGATAGCCGGCCGCCTTGATCACCTCAACCGTGCTGGTGACGCCCACTCGACCGTGGGCCATCGTGCGCGGCATGGTGTCCGGAACGTGGTGCACGAACCGACCGATCCGGTCGCAGAACTTGGCGTAGTCGACCGTGTGGAGCACCCACGCGTGCCAACCGACGTCGACCAAGGCCGAAGGGGTCATCGGTGCCTCCGGGTTCGCTGCGGCGACCGTGAGGAACACGGCCGTGCCGGACACGATCCGGTCGGCGAGTTCGGTGGTGATCTCGGGACGGTCCGCACGGATGCGGGCAATGAGCCTTGCGCGCACCGCTTCGGGGATGCGCACCCCCGTTGCGGCGCTCGGTGTGACGGTGCTTGTCATGCTCGTTCCACCTTTCGCTAGGCGTGCTTCGGTACCTTGCAGACCTCACCCGGCGTCCGTTCGGACATCCGAGCGGGGCCGATCCTGGGTTGTTACTCCGGCGCGATCCCGTACACGTTGCGCGCCATGTTGATCGCCATCGCTGCCGACCGTGCTGCGCCGAGCGGGTCCAGGCCGCCGAGTGCGATACGTCGCAACCCCTCGGCTCGCCATCCTTCGGGCAGTGATCGCAATGAAGCGTTGGCTTCGTCGGCGAGTCGTCCTCCGTCGATGCGCGGCCCCCACCTGTGTCCCCCGGACAACAGGTGTGCGTACCTGATTGCGGCGGCCAACTCAGCCATGCGCACTCCCATGCCGGCGACGTCGAAATGCCGGGCATCCGTCGTACCGACGCCATGGGCGGTAGTCATGTCCCACACCACGCCGGCACGCTCGGTCGGCGACAACGACCCCCAATGCCCGGCAGTCACAATGGCGTCGTGCATGGCGGGTCCGGCGTCACGAGCAACGGTGCGGATGATCTCCCGCGGCTGCCGTGTCCACTGATCGCACGCCTCGGCAAGCTCGGGAAGCGATCGGGGGTGCCCTGGCCCGGTCATGCCCTGCTCCCGCTCGACGGCGGCTCGACCCGATAGACCTCGGACGCCTGCACCATGTACGGCAAGCCGCCGGCGACCACGGCTAGAACCTGGTCCTGGTCGAGCCCATTGCAATCCTGGGCACGCTCGACAACTCCACACGTGATGCTGTGCCGGCGGCCCGGCAGCGAAGCCACCCAATCGCCTACGGCGTATCGCTCAGGAATGCGCCTGGGCTCCTCGCGCGGCAGTTCACGCGCCACGAAAACGGGTGCCACGCGGCCCCGCGAATCGACGGCGAAGCGGGGGCCGGTCACGACACGACCCCGTGTCTGCGACCGCGGGACGCCGTACCGGCACACGCGAGATACCAGCGGCGCGCCTGCCGAACAATCGCCGTGCGTTGGGCAACTTCACGCGGGGTCGACAGCGGTCGCCCGTTCGTGCGCTCGGCGGTAAGAGGTTTCGGACTCATGGAACCTTCCTCGTCGGACGTTCTACACCCCGGTTACTCGCACCCGGCCACACTTGGTGCACCTCATTTTTCGGGTGCCGCAGATGGCCGGCCCTTCCTGAACCTCGGTGCACTCACCGGGTGGACACTCCGGTTTCGAACCCATGCGCTCGTTCCTTGTGACTCGGTTGGTGCCCGGCGTGCCGTGCTGTGCGGAGAGATCAGCGCGGCACGCCGGGTCGGGCGCCCTGGTGACCACGTGCGGGCGCAGACACCAGGGCAGTTCAGTGGTCGGTGCGCAGGTAGAGGCAGCCTGGCGAACACACACACGGAGGCTCGGGACTTCTGTCTGCCGGCATGGCGTAGCTCGTGAAGGTCTCGGAGGGACGAACAGCGCTTCGGGACCCACCCGGCGCAAGCTGATAGGTGCCGATTGAAATCCGGTGCTCAATGGGCAGTGCCATCGCTTCAGCGTTGTGAACGGATGTCATTGCCCCAGCGAACCGTGTGGAATCGGGCTTCTCCACTGCATCGTCGCGGCACTCTTGATACACATCGGATGCACAGGCTTCGTCACCTGGTAGTCCAGGGCGAGACGGGGAAAGGGGCCTTGGTGAACCTTGCAGATCGGCGAAAGCTCCTGGGCTACAGTCAGGAGTCGTTCGCACATGCGCTCGGTGTCGACCGAACGACGGTTGGCCGCTGGGAGCGGGGAGACACCACCCCACAGCCTCAACTTCGCCCGAAGGCAGCGGCGTTGCTGCAACTCGACCTCACCGAACTGGACGCCTTGGTGGTCACACCGGAGGCCGTCTCGGAGAGGTTCACGGGGGTGCCGTTAGGCGACAACCCCGACTCGGGGAGCATTGACGACATGATTCGACGCGACTTCCTGCGCGCGATTGCCGTGACAAGTGCCCTTACATCTCTCCCTGTTGGGAGCGCCGAAGCCCTGGCGGAAGGAATCCAGCGGGGACACTCGTCCGATCATCTACAGATGAACGAGCACCTGTGGCAGGCGTACCTGCGGGCCCGGACGAAGGGTTCGATGTACCCGATTGTGCGCGACCAGCTCTCCACGCTGGGCAGTTCGCTCGAACGGGGGTCGGGCACAGAGTTTCGAGGACTGTGTGGCGCTGCTGCTGATCTCTTCCAACTGGCCGGTTAGCTGGCCTTCGACGGAGATCGCTACTCGGAAGCTGCGGCCTCCTACTCCATGGCAGCGACAGCCAGCAGAGATGCCGGATCATTCGATCTTTGGGCATGCGCCCTGGTCCGACACGCGTATGTCGAGCTGTACGAAAAGCGCTATCAACAGGCGGCCCGGACCTTGCTGGGAGCAGAGCGGGTCGCACGCCGTGGAGACAGTTCACTCTCTACACGTCACTGGGTTGCCTGTGTTCAGGCAGAAGCGTATGCCGGCCTCGGGGATTTGACGGCCTGCGAAAGCGCGCTCGACGACGCGGAGAAGGTCGCCGAACTCGACGGACCGGGTCGCAAGGGCGGCTGGCTTCGGTTCGATGGATCTCGACTCGCCGAAGAACGCGGAGCCCGGTACGTGCAGTTGGGCCGGCTCGACCTGGCCGAGCGCGTCTTGGTCGGTGCACTTGATCAAGGTGCGCTCGCACCTGGGCAATCGTTCCGGCGGCGCGCGGCCGTGCTCACCGACCTGGCAGCCATCGGGGCCAAACGGCGGGACTCGGAGCAGGTGGTGACCTACTGCCGGGAAGCCATTCAGCTCGCTCGTGAGTCCTCATCCGGGTACGTCGCCCGTAGGCTCCAAGGGCTTCTCATCGAGCTGGGGCCGCCGGCCCACGACGATCGCATCGCCGAACTGCGAGCCGAGATCATCGCTCTGAACACGGCCTGAGGAAAGGTTAGACATGTCGGATCATGACGGGGCACGACTGTTCCGCGAGACGTGGATTTCGAGCGTGCACAAGCACTTCCCGGGTGAACCCAAGCCGGGGTACGTGACGCCCTGGGACGACACCCCGGAGTGGGAACGTAAGGCAGCAGGCGCCGTATACAACCAGATTCGTCAGTTTCTCGAACTGAGCGCGGGCCACGCAGCCAGGCTGACACGCGAACAGAAGGGGCGATTCGTCGCCATCTGTTGGACGGCGCAGATGTTCAGGCACTTCGAGGATCCCAAGCCGGGCTACGTCGCCGACTGGTCGGATCTACCGGACTGGCAGCGGGAAACCGACTCCGACATCTTCGAAACGATCGAAGGTTCGTTGAGCTAGCCCAACCCCCGTCACACGGGCTGACTGCTGTGACGGGGCGTTGCGGTAACTCAGTTACAGCCGAAGAGTTTCGATGATCGTGGTCGCCATCGGCCTGCGCATTCGACATCCCTACCCAAACGACAACGGCGCTTGGTAGCTTCACTCTTCTCTTGATCTCGCCACGGAGGGTGACGATGAGCCTTGCAGTACGGGGCCACCTCTTGCTGATCGAGGGCGCCCGGCACCATGCGTCACGTCGACAGCTGCGCGGCAACGGCGCCAACCTGGGTGCGATGACCGAAATACCGTCTTCGCACTTCGCCCCTCGGGCCTCGGGTGTCGACGTGGTTCAGATAGACGACGCGGTCAACCCGCACTCCGTTCTGAGTCGCATCAAAGCGGCGGGGCGGAACCCGGGCCCTGTGGTCGTCTACGTCTCGGGCCTGCTGATGTTCGACCGTACCGGCGCCCTGCACCTCGGCCTGCGGGACTCGACTCCGCGCAGTGTTCGGTATGACGGGTTGCCGTGGGAATGGCTGGTCAACGCCCTGCGTTCCCGGCCTCGTAGCGAAACCCTGGTCATCGCGGACTTTGCGACGGATATGCAGAGCTGGGCGCCACTTCGTGACAACGCATCAGTGCTGACAGGCAGCCTGCCGGTCTGGGGTGTGATCAACCCTCCAAGCAAGGCGGCGGACGGCATCAGTCCCTTCACGCGTGCGCTGGCCTCGGTGCTACTGCGGGGCATCCCTCGGGTACCCGCGGAGGTGCATCCAGCCAATATCCATCGTGCGGTGGTCGAGCGGGCCGGCCTGGCCGTCGGCACCATCGAACTCGTGCCGAACCTGCTGGGGGCCGCGCCGGCGGCTTAGTACCGCGCGGCCCCGCGTGCGGGGCCGCCTTGAACACGTAGAGAAAATTTGAACGCATCGCGCCGGCAGCCGCCGCTGTCGCCCGGGGCGATCGTCTCCGCCGTGGCTCGCAGACGATGATGTGCCGGACGTCGCCCGGTGGGCTCGCCTCGGCCACAAGATGCCGGGTATCGCACGGGTCTACCAACACGTGACGCCGAAAATGGAGCAGCGGGTATCCGACGTCCTTGAGGCTCGCTGGGACGGCTCGCTCTTGGCGCTCGACGCGAACGAACGGGAAACGCTCGTCGGTCTGCTTCCGCACCTGGGACCGGTGATCGCCGACTCGGAGGGCAACCAAGCGGCCTGATCCGGATTCCCCCCGAACCTCCCCCAAGACGAATCAAGGGCCCTTCCCCAAGACACGGAGAAGGGCCCTTGATCTGCACTTTTGAGAGTGGGCCTAACAGGACTTGAACCTGTGGCCTCTTCCTTATCAGGGAAGCGCTCTAACCGTCTGAGCTATAGGCCCGCGTGCGTGCTCAGAGAGCGTACCGCACCGCTTGCCCGCCTCCAAAATCCTTAGTCCTCCTCGGCCAGCGTGACCTCGATGCCGCCCGTGAACGACGCGGTGAGGTTGTAGAGGAATGCGCCGAGGGTGGCCAGCGCGGTCACCAGGATGACGTCGACGATGGCCACGATGCCGCTGAAGAAGAGGGTGTTCTTCAAGGACAGGAAGTGCTGGAGGTCGAAGCCGGCGTTGCTCTCCGACTGGGTCGCCTCCTTGACCGTGTCCCCGACCGAGGCGAACACGCCCAGGCCGTCCAGGACCAGCCACAGCACGGTCACCGCGACCATCAGCACCACACCCAGTGCCAGGGACAGCAGGAACCCGACCTTCATCACCGACCACGGGTCCACCCGGGCCGCCCGCAGCCGGGCCCGCCGGGAGCGCGCGATCGGTCGGGCCTGTGCCTCCGGCCCGGACCGCCCTTGCTGCGCCATGGGCTGCCCCACTCGGTGAGCGGTCGACGGGACTCCGCCGGCCGGGGTGCCCCGGGTAGGGCGCGGCGAGGTGATCGTGCCGCCGCCCGTCGGGCGGGGGGCGGCCTTGCTGCCGTTGACCGCGGCCGGCGGCCGCTCCGTGCCTTCGCCGGCCGCTGCCGCGGGCGGGAAGGGGGACGCGAACGGAGTGGCCGCCGAAGGACGCGGCGGGCGAGCCGCCGCGTCCCCGGTGGACCCGGCTCCGTGCGCGGGGGGTGGGGCTGCCGGCTTCGGCGGCACCGGCCCCGTGGGGGGCGGTGCCGCCTCGCTGCGGCTCGTGCTGTCAGCGCGCCCGCCGGCCCGACCCCGGTCGGCGCGCTCGCCTCTCCCGCCGGCCGACTTCCGGTCTGTGCTCACGCGTCACCCTTCCTGCCCGCCGGGCGCGACCTCCCCTTCGACGGTGGAGGTCGGCTCGTGCGTGCCATCGGCCGCACCGGCTTCGGCCCCGTCGACCTCAGGGTCGATCTCGGCCTCGGGCTCAGGTTCGGCGTTACGTGCGATGCCGACAACGGCGTCGCCCTTACCCAGGTTGATCAGCTGCACACCCATCGTGTCACGTCCGGTGTGCCGGACACCCGCGGCGCGGGTGCGGATCACTCCCCCGCCGAGCGTGATGGCAAGGATTTCATCCGTGCCGTCCACGACGAGCGCCCCGACGAGTGAACCTCGGTCCTCGACGATCTTGGCGGCCTTGATACCGAGGCCCCCACGTCCCTGGACGCGATATTCATCCACACTGGTTCGCTTCGCGAAGCCCCCATCGGTGGCCGTGAACACGAAAGTACCCTCGCGCACCACGTTCATCGACAGCAGTTCGTCACCTTCGCGGAAGCTCATCCCCTTTACCCCGGACGTCGCCCGACCCATCGGCCGCAGCGTCTCGTCCGTGGCGGTGAACCGGATCGACTGCGCCTTCTTGCTCACGAGCAGCAGGTCGTCGTCGGCGGAGACCAGTTCGGCGCCGATCACCTCGTCGTCGTCACCGGCCTCGTCCGAGCGCAGGTTGATCGCGATCACGCCGGCCGCGCGGTTGGTGTCGTACTCCTTGAGCGCGGTCTTCTTCACCAGACCGGCCTTGGTCGCCAGCACCAGGTACGGCGCGACCTCGTAGTCGCGCAGGTCGAGCACCTGGGCGATCTTCTCGTCCGGCTGGAACGCGAGCAGGTTCGCCACGTGTTGTCCACGCGCGTCGCGACCGGTGTCCGGCAGCTCGTACGCCTTCGCCCGATAGACCCGGCCCTTGTTGGTGAAGAACAGGATCCAGTGGTGCGTGGTGGTCACGAAGAAGTGGTCGACGATGTCGTCCTGCTTCAGCTGCGCGCCGCGCACGCCCTTGCCGCCGCGCTTCTGCGAGCGGTACAGGTCGGTCCGGGTGCGCTTGACGTAGCCGCCACGCGTGATGGTGATGACGATGTCCTCTTCGGCGATCAGGTCCTCGATGGACATGTCACCGTCGAAGGGCACCAGCGCGCTGCGCCGGTCGTCGCCGAACTTGTCGACGATCGCGGCCAGTTCCTCACTGATGATCTGCCGCTGCCGGTCCGGCGAGGCCAGGATCGCCTGGTAGTCGGTGATCTTCGCCATCAGCTCGTCGTGCTCGGCCGTGATCTTCTGGTGCTCCAGGGCGGCCAGCCGGCGAAGCTGCATCTCCAGGATCGCGTTGGCCTGGATCTCGTCGATCTCCAGGAGCCCGATCAGGCCCGTGCGCGCCTCGTCGACCGTGTTCGAGGCCCGGATCAGCGCGATGACCTCCTCGATCGCGTCCAGGGCCTTGAGCAGACCACGCAGGATGTGGGCGCGCTCCTCGGCCTTGCGCAGCCGGAAGCGGGTCCGCCGGACGATCACCTCGATCTGGTGCTCCACCCAGTTGCGGATGAAGAGGTCGATCGAGAGCGTGCGCGGGACGCCGTCCACCAGCGCGAGCATGTTCGCGCCGAAGGTGTCCTGCAGCTGGGTGTGCTTGTACAGGTTGTTCAGCACGACCTTGGCCACCGCGTCGCGCTTGAGCACGATCACCAGGCGCTGGCCGGTACGCGAGGAGGTCTCGTCGCGGACATCGGCGATGCCGCCGATCTTGCCGTCCTTGACCAGGTCGGCGATCTTCTGCGCGAGGTTGTCCGGGTTGACCTGGTAGGGCAGCTCGGTGACCACCAGGCACTGCCGGTTCTGGATCTCCTCGACCTCGACCACCGCACGCATGGTGATCGAGCCGCGACCGGTGCGGTACGCGTCCTCGATCCCGCGCCGGCCGACGACGAGCGCACCGCTGGGGAAGTCCGGGCCCTTGATCCGCTCGATCAGGGCGTCCTGGAGCTCCTCGGCCGAAACGTCCGGGTTCTGCAGGAACCACTGCGCGCCCGACGCGACCTCGCGCAGGTTGTGCGGCGGGATGTTGGTCGCCATGCCGACCGCGATGCCCGCGGAGCCGTTGACGAGCAGGTTCGGGAAACGGGCCGGCAGGACCGTCGGCTCCTGGTTGCGGCCGTCGTAGTTGTCCTGGAGATCGACGGTTTCCTCGTCGATGTCCCGGAGCATCTCCATGGACAGCCACTTGAGCTTGCACTCGGTGTACCGCATGGCCGCAGCCGGGTCGTTGCCCGGAGAGCCGAAGTTGCCGTTGCTGTCCACCAGCGGCATCCGCATCGACCACGGCTGGGCCAACCGGACCAGCGCGTCGTAGATCGAGGTGTCGCCGTGCGGGTGGTAGGTGCCCATCACGTCGCCGACGACGCGCGCGCACTTGTAGAAGCCCTTCTCGGGCCGGTAGCCGCCGTCGTACATCGCGTAGAGCACGCGACGGTGCACCGGCTTGAGGCCGTCGCGCACGTCGGGCAGGGCGCGCGAGACGATCACGCTCATCGCGTAGTCGAGGTAGCTGCGCTGCATCTCGGTTTCGAGCCCGACGGGCTCGATCCGCAGACCGCCGGTGCTGTTCACCGCGTCCGCCGGGTCGCCTTCGGGCGCCGGGGTGTTCTCTTCGGCCATTGCTGGTCAAAGTCCTTTCGAGGTGTGGCTTGGGGCCGACTCGGAGGTGGACATCCGCGCTGCCGCGGGTCCCCCCGGCTGGTCAGATGTCCAGGAACCTGACGTCCTTGGCGTTTCGCTGGATGAAGGAGCGGCGAGCCTCGACGTCCTCGCCCATGAGCACCGAGAACAGTTCGTCGGCCTGGGCCGCGTCGTCGAGCGTGACCTGGCCCAGGACCCGGTGGTCGATGTCCATCGTGGTCACCCGAAGCTCCTCGGCGTTCATCTCACCGAGACCCTTGAAGCGCTGGATCGAGTCGTCCTTCGCGCGCTTTCCGGCCTGCCGCCCGAGTTCGAGCAGCGCGTCGCGCTCGCGGTCCGAGTACGCGTACTCGAAGTCGTCCCGACTCCACTTGATCTTGTAGAGCGGCGGCCGGGACAGGTATACGTGACCGGCCTCGACCAGCGGACGCATGAAGCGGAACAGGAAGGTCAGCAGCAGGGTGTTGATGTGCTGGCCGTCGACGTCGGCGTCCGCCATCAGGATGATCTTGTGATAGCGGAGCTTCTCGATGTCGAAGTCCTCGTGCACACCGGTGCCGAAGGCCGAGATGAGCGCCTGGACCTCGGTGTTCTGCAGGATCTTGTCGATCCTGGCCTTCTCGACGTTCAGGATCTTGCCGCGAATGGGCAGGATCGCCTGGTACATCGGGTCCCGGCCGGACTTGGCCGAGCCACCGGCCGAGTCGCCCTCGACGATGAAGATCTCGCACTTGGACGGGTCGTTGCTCTGGCAGTCGCTCAGCTTGCCCGGCAGCGACGCGGTCTCCAGCAGCCCCTTGCGCCGGGTCAGGTCGCGCGCCTTGCGGGCGGCCATCCGCGCGGTCGCGGCCTGGATCGACTTGCGGATGATGTCCGCGGCCTCGCTGGGGTTGCGGTCGAGCCAGTCGGTGAGGTGCTCGTGCACGACCCGCTGCACGAAGGTCTTGGCCTCGGTGTTGCCCAGCTTGTCCTTGGTCTGGCCCTCGAACTGCGGGTCGCCGAGCTTGACCGAGATGATCGCGGTCAGACCCTCGCGGATGTCCTCGCCGGCGAGGTTCTCGTCCTTCTCCTTGAGCAGCTTCTTCTCGCGCGCGTAGCGGTTGATCAACGCGGTCAGCGCGGACCGGAAACCCTCTTCGTGGGTGCCGCCGCCGTGCGTGTGGATCGTGTTCGCGTAGCTGTGCACACCCTCGGTGTACTGCGAGTTCCACTGCATCGCGACTTCCACCGCGATGGACCGGGACTTGTCCTCGGCCTCGATGTCGATCACCGACGGGTGCACCAGCTCGCCCTTGCGCGAGTTGAGGTAGCGCACGAAATCGGCGATGCCGCCCTCGTAGTGGTACGTGACCGCGAGCTGCTCGCCCTTCTCGTCCACGTGGTCCGGCCGCTCGTCCCTGAGCGAGATGGTCAGGCCCTTGTTGAGGAAGGCCATCTCCTGGAAGCGCCGGGAGAGCGTCTCGAACGAGTAGACCGTGGTCTCGAAGATGTCCTGGTCGGCCCAGAAGGTGACCGTGGTGCCCGTCTCGGTGGTCGCCTCGTGCCGCTCCAGCGGGGCGGTGGGTGTGCCCAGCTTGTAGTCCTGCGTCCAGCGGTAGCCGTCGCGGCGGATGTCCACCGCCAGGCGCGAGGACAGCGCGTTGACCACGGAGACGCCGACGCCGTGCAGACCACCGGAGACCGCGTAGCCGCCGCCGCCGAACTTGCCGCCCGCGTGCAGGATGGTCAGCACCACCTCGACGGCGGGCTTCTTCTCCACCGGGTGCATGTCGACCGGGATGCCACGCCCGTTGTCGACCACGCGCACACCGCCGTCGGCGAGGATCGTCGCCTCGATGTGCGTCGCGTGTCCGGCGAGTGCCTCGTCGACCGAGTTGTCGACGACCTCCTGGACGAGGTGGTGCAGGCCGCGCTCACCGGTGGAACCGATGTACATGCCCGGGCGCTTCCGGACCGCGTCGAGGCCCTCCAGGACCTGGATGTCACTCGCGCCGTACGACGGCGAGCCGAGCGCGGCGGGGGTTTCCGGCGAGCCGGCCACGTCATTCTCCTTGGGGTTGCCGGAATCGGCCACGAAGCGCCCTTTCTGGCACAGCACGGCTCCCTGCCCGGGAGCAGGATCGGCAGGGTGTGTCGAACGGCAGGCAGCCGACCCGACACGCCCCCGGGCACGGAGCCGCGGAAGTCGAAACAGGATCCGCATGAGCGGCATTGCTGGTTCAGTCTACCGGTCGGGGCGACACAAAGATGGGTTCCCAAGGGCCCTGTGTCCGCGTGTGGCGCCCTGATGTGCCCAGTCGCATGTCCCCCTACTTGCCCCCGGGTCCCGAATCGCTCTCATGGCTGTCCACGCGGCGTGAGCGACTCGGACGGTAACAGCGTGTCAGACCGGTATGACACCGGACACATCGTCCCCGCCGGCCCGGCCGATCGAAGCCGGTGGGCGCCCGGTGGCACCCCCGGGCACCCACCGCGGCCGGCCGAAAATCGGCTACGGCTGCGCGCGCCACTGGCCCCGGCGGCGCTCCTGCGCCGGGCCGAGGACCCGAATGAAGGTGACGGTGCCGTCCCCCAGCTCCTGATTGAGCCGAGCGAGCAGTTTCGGCGCGAGCCAGCGCACGTGGGTCGCGTAGTTGTCGGATTCGGCGCGAACCACCAGTTCTCCGTCCTCGAAGCGCTCCGGGCGGCAGTTGGCCGCCATCGCCGGGCCGACCATTTCCGGCCAGCGCTGGAGCACGCCGTGCACCGCCGCCGGTGTCTGCCAGCCGCGCTCGGTGACCAGGCGTCCCATGATCTGCCGCAGCGGCTGGGGGTCACGATCGTCGGGCCCCGAACCACTGCGTTTCAAGCCACGGCGGGTCTGCGTCCGGTCCTGCCGAAGATCGTGTCCGGTCCGGGCCTGGGCGCGGGCCTGGGTCAGCGCCGCGCGGGCCAGGTCGATTCCGCGAGTCGGCTCGACGGGCGGCTGCTCGGCCCGCCCGGGACCGCCGGCGGGCGGGATGTGGGCCTCGTCACTCATGCTCGACCCTTCGCACCTCACCCGCGGCGACGTCGTAGCGCGCACCCGCGAGCGCGGGCGGCACATCCTCGGCCACCGCGGCCGTGACCAGTACCTGTTCGCCGTGCGCGACCATCTCGGCGAGCCGCGCGCGGCGGGTGACGTCGAGTTCGGCGAACACGTCGTCGAGCACCAGGACCGGCTCGCCGCCGTCCGCGCGCAGCAGTTCGTAGGAGCCCAGCCGCAGCGCCAGCGCGTACGACCAGGATTCGCCGTGGCTTGCGTAGCCCTTGGCGGGCAGCGGGCCCAGGCGCAGCACGAGATCGTCGCGATGCGGGCCGACCAGCGTCTGACCGCGCTCGACCTCGGCCGCGCGACCGGCCGCGATCGCCGACGTGAGCACCGCGTGGATGCCGGCCCGGTCGGTGGGCAGCGGGTCCTCCGACATCGAACTGCGGTAGTCCAGCACGATCGGTCCACCGCCTGTGGACAACGCGTCGTACGCCTTGTCCACCAGCGGTTGCAGCGCGGCGACCAAATCGAGCCGGGCGTAGGTGAGTTCGGCGCCCGCGGCGGCCAGATGCTCGTCCCACACGTCCAGCGTGCTCAGCGCACCGCTGCGCCCGCCGCCCGCCCGTCGGGCCAGGGCCGCGGTGCGCAGCAGCGTGTTGCGCTGCTTGAGCACCCGGTCGTAGTCCTGGCGCACGCCGAGCAGGCGCGGGGTGCGCGCGGTCAGCAACTCGTCCAGGAACCTGCGGCGTTCGCCCGGGTCGCCCTTGACCAGGGCCAGGTCCTCCGGCGCGAACAGCACGGTGCGCAGCAGGCCGAGCAGGTCGCGCGGCCGGGTCGCGGGCGAGCGGTTGATCCGGGCCCGATTGGCCTTGCCGGGGTTGATCTCCAACTCGGCCAGCGCACTGCGGCCGTCCTCACGGACGATGCTGGCCCGTACGTACGCCCGCTCGGCGCCGAGCCGGACCAGGGGTGCGTCCGAGGCGACCCGGTGGCTGCCGAGCGTGGCCAGATAGCCGATCGCCTCGACGAGGTTGGTCTTGCCTTGGCCGTTGGGTCCCACGAACGCGGTCACGCCCGGTTCGAGGGGAACCTCGACCCGGGCGTACGACCGATAGTCGACGAGTGACAGGTGCGCTACATGCATGGGCGGGCGGGCCGATTGCTCAGCCCGCGTCGGCCTCCTTCGGCGGCGTGGTGTCGGCGCCCGGGGCGTCGGCCCCCTTGTGCGTCGACGCGGCGGTGACCGCGTGTCCACCGAACTGGTTGCGCAGCGCGGCGATCATCTTCATCTGCGGCGAGTCGTCCTGACGGGAGGCGAATCGGGCGAACAGCGACGCGGTGATCGCGGGCAGCGGGACGGCGTGATCGATCGCCGCCTCCACGGTCCAACGCCCCTCGCCGGAGTCCTCCGCGTAGCCGCGCAGGCCCTCCAGGTGCTCGTCGTCGTCCATCGCGCGCACGGCCAGGTCGAGCAGCCACGAGCGGATGACGGTGCCCTCCTGCCAGCTGCGGAACACCTCGCGGACGTCGGTGACCACGTCGGCGGCCTCCAGCAGTTCCCAGCCCTCGGCGTAGGCCTGCATGAGCGCGTACTCGATGCCGTTGTGCACCATCTTCGCGAAGTGCCCGGCGCCGACCTTGCCCGCGTGCACGAAGCCCGCCGGGCCCTCGGGCTTGAGGGCGTCGAAGATCGGCTGGACCTTCTCGATGTTCGCGGCGTCGCCGCCGCACATCAGCGCATAGCCGTTGTCGCGACCCCAAACGCCGCCGGAGACACCGCAGTCGACGAAGCCGATGTTCTTCGCGGCCAGCGCCTCGGCGTGCTTGATGTCGTCCGTCCAGCGCGAGTTGCCGCCGTCGACGAGCACGTCACCGGGAGACAGCAGTTCGCCGAGCTCGTCGACGGTGGCCTGGGTCGGCGCGCCCGCTGGCACCATCACCCACACCACCCGCGGCGTCGGCAGCGCGTCCACAAGTTCCTTGAGGCTGTGCACATCCGCGATCTCCGCGTTGCGGTCGTAGCCCACCACCGTGTGGCCCGCGCGCCGCAGACGCTCGCGCATGTTGCCACCCATCTTGCCGAGGCCGACGAGTCCGAGCTGCATCCTGAAATCCTTCGTTCGCTGCTGCGATGCCGGGTGGGCACCACCGAGGCCGCTTCCGCACCCCTTGTGGGGGCTTTTCACCGCGTCGACGGTACGCGGGTAGCGGTTGCCCGTGCTGCTGCGGGGTCATGCACGGTGGGCGCCTCCGAACCCGACACGGATTCGGCCCGGTTCAGCCGCCGGAGCCGGTTCAGCCGGAAAGGCGCACCGGCATGATCAGGTAGCGGTACTCGTCGGTGGCCTCGGCCTCGACGTCCGGCTTGCCGGTCATCACGGCCGGCTTCGTGGACGTGGTGAAGGAGATCTGGGCGACCGGGGAGCCGATCGCGCTGAGCCCTTCGAGCAGGAACGTCGGGTTGAAGGCGATCGAGATCTCCTCGCCCTCCAGCGTCGCGTCGATCGCCTCGGAGGCCTGCGCCTCGTCGCCGGAACCGGCTTCGAGCACCAGTCGGCCGTCGGAGAAGGACAGCCGCACCGGGGTGTTCCGCTCGGCGACCAGGGACACGCGCTTGACCGCGTCCACGAACGGGGCGGTCTCCACCGTCGCGACGGTCTCCGACTGCTCCGGGAACAGCGCGCGGTACTTGGGGAATTCGCCTTCGAGCAGGCGGGTGGTGGTGCGCCGGCCGGCACCCTCGAAGCCGATCATGCCCTCGCCGATCTTGTCCCCCGACAGCGCGATCTGCACGCTGTCGCCCTGGGTCAGCGACTTGGCGGTGTCGTTGAGGGTCTTGGCGGGCACCAGGGCCACCGCCGAGGAGAGGCCGTCGGCCTCGGGCTTCCAGTGGAACTGGCGGACGGCGAGCCGGTATCGGTCGGTGGCGGCCAGGGTGACCATGTCGCCCTCGATCTCGACCCGGACACCGGTCAGCATCGGCAGCGTGTCGTCGCGGCCTGCCGCGATGGCCACCTGGGCCACGGCGGCCGCGAAGACGTCGCCCTCGACAGACCCGGCGGCGGTGGGCATGTCCGGCAGCGCCGGGTAGTCCTCCACCGGAAGGGTGGGCAGGGTGAACCGCGCGCTGCCGCAGACCACGGTCACCTTGGCGCCGTCGGTGGACACCTCGACGGGGCGGTTCGGCAGGCTCTTGGAGATGTCGGCGAGCAGTCGCCCGGACACCAGCACCCGGCCCGGCTCGTCGATCTCGGCCTCGACGCCGCCGCGGGCGGAGACCTCGTAGTCGAAGCTGGACAGCGTCAGTCGCTGGTCCGCGGCTTCCAGGAGCAGTCCGGCGAGGACGGGAACCGCCGGCCGCGCCGGGAGACTGCGCGCGGTCCACGCCACCGCATCAGCGAGAACGTCACGCTCGACCCGGAACTTCACCGGTTCACCGCCTCCTGCCGTTACCGGCCGTCTGTCTGTCGTGTGTCTGCCGTTCGTTCGTTCGGCATCGGTGGCGGGCCGTCGGGGCCTACCACCGGGACACAGTCTGACGCACCGCGCCGACAGCCCGCGCAGCCCCCGGCAAACCCGCAGTCCACAGATTCGAGCCGCCCCGACCGTTTTCCGTGGATCTCTCTTGAACTACATGTGGTCGTAGTAGTAGGGGGTGTGGATACCGTGGATAACCCCTGTTTGCGCAGGTCAGGGCCGGTTTTTTGTCCACTTCGAGGTGTGGGTGAACCCGTGGATAAACCCCCTGTGTCTGTGGATGCCCGAATTGGCTCCACAGACCGTCCCCAGCCGTACCCGTACTTGTCCCCAGTCAATCCCCAGGTAGACGGCCACTTGTCCCCACCCTCTGCGGACGCCACTGGGCTGGGGATTCACCGTAAGGGGTGAAACCGGCCCGACTGTGGACAGATTCGTGGACAACCTGGGGACAAGCTCGGATTTTCGGTGGACGGGACGTGGACAACCAGACAACACGGTGGTGGACGGCGCGCGGCGAAGAAGTTATCCATAGTCTGTGGAGGAATCCATTCCACATCACCACAGGAACCTGACCTGCCGGCTCGCCGGCTTTTTCCCCAGGTCCCCCAAGCCATTGTGGGGAACTCGGCAGCCGGCGCGTCATCCCCACGGTGTGGATGTCCAAGTCATCAGCGATCGGTGGATAACTCGGCCCCGATTCGGTCGATGTGACGAAGGTCATACGGGGCATACGAAGGCCGGCGGCCCCAAAGGGGAACGCCGGCCGGTTCTCAGCGGTGATCGGGTGCCGATTCAGCTCTTGATGCGGTTCGTCAACTCGGTCACCTGGTTGTAGATCGAGCGCCGCTCGGCCATCAGCGAGCGGATCTTGCGGTCCGCGTGCATCACCGTCGTGTGGTCGCGCCCGCCGAACTGGGCGCCGATCTTGGGCAGCGACAGATCGGTCAGCTCGCGGCACAGATACATCGCGATCTGGCGCGCGGTGACCAGCACCCGACTGCGCGAGGTGCCGCACAGGTCCTCGACGGACAGACCGAAGTACGCGGCGGTGTGCGCCATGATCGTGGTCGCCGTGATCTCGGGCCCCGCGCTGTCCGGGATCAGGTCCTTGAGCACGATCTCGGTGAGCTGTAGGTCCACCGGCTGGCGGTTCAGGCTGGCGAACGCGGTCACCCGGATCAGCGCGCCCTCGAGCTCGCGGATGTTGCGGGAGATCTTGCTGGCGATGTACTCCAGCACGTCCGGCGGGGCGTTGAGCCCCTCCTGGATCGCCTTCTTGCGCAAAATCGCGATCCGGGTCTCCAACTCGGGCGGCTGGACGTCGGTCAACAGACCCCACTCGAATCGGTTGCGCAGCCGGTCCTCCAGGGTCACCAGCTGCTTGGGCGGCCGGTCGGACGAGATGACGATCTGCTTGTTCGCGTTGTGCAGCGTATTGAAGGTGTGGAAGAACTCCTCCTGCGTCTGCTCCTTGGTCTCCAGGAACTGGATGTCGTCCACGAGCAGAACATCGACATCCCGATAACGTCGACGGAAGCCGTCGGCCTTGCCGTCGCGGATCGAGTTGATGAATTCGTTGGTGAACTCCTCGGAGCTCACGTAGCGCACCCGGGTGCCCGGGTACAGGCTCTTCGCGTAGTGCCCGATCGCGTGCAGCAGGTGTGTCTTGCCCAGCCCCGACTCGCCGTAGATGAACAGCGGGTTGTACGCCTTCGCGGGTGCCTCGGCGACCGCCACCGCGGCCGCGTGCGCGAACCGGTTGCTGGAGCCGATGACGAACGTCTCGAACAGGTACTTCGGGTTCAGTCGGGCGGCCGGCTCGTGCTCCACCACACCGTGCTCGCGTCCGGTGCCCGGCCGGGCCAGCCGCAGCGGTCGCCCGCCGGGCACGTCGGCCGGTGGCACGGGCGGCGCCTGGTGGGGCGGCGGAGCCTGCTGAGGCGACGGTGATGGGCCCGACGACTGATCTCTGTCGCCGGATTGATGTGTCGAATTATCCACAAAGCTGTGGACGGAAGGTGTGGAAAAGCCGGGCGGCCCGAACAGGTCTTCGCGATCCGCGAAGAGGGTCCCTTCGGACGGCGGAATTCCCGGGTGATCCGATGAAGCCGGATTCCCCCCATAACCATATTGATCCCGAGAATCCCGCGGATCCCGCGGATCGCGGGCGTCCCGGGACTCGCGCGGTTCCCGGGGATCACGCAGATCGCGCTGTTCGCGGGCATCGCGCGCATCCCTGGGGTCCCGGGGGTCCCTGGGGTCGCGCTGCTCACGCGGATCGCGCTGATCCCGATACGGTCCGGGCGCGTAGCGCTCGTGCGGGTAGTCCTGCTGATACTGCGGCTCGGCGTAGGGGTCGCGGTCCTGGCGATACGGCTGCTGGCCGTACGGCTCCTGGGAATAGCCGTCGCGGCCGTAGCGGTCGCCGCCATAGGAGGAGCGACCGTAGGGGCCGGGGTTGTAGTCGTCGTGTCGGGGCGAACGGTCGTGCCGCTCGGGCACCGGCTCCGGCTCGCCCGCTCCCGGCTCGACACTGACCGCGAACCGGATCGGCCGCCCGAAACCGTGGCTCAACGCGTCCGTCACCACTTGGCGGAGCCGGGTCTCCAGGACTTCCTTGGCGAACTCGTTCGGCACCGCGAGCAGCGCGGTGTCGGAGAAGAGGGTCAGCGGCTGTGTCCGCTGGAGCCATCCTTTGTCCTTGGCCGTGACCGAGTCGTCGGTGGCCAGTCGTTCCAGGAACCGTGCCCAGACTGCGGCGAGGTCGCTGGTGATGTCAGCCACAGTGCACGCTCTTTCATTGCATCGACGCGGGTCTCGGGAGGGCTCCCAGTGTCCCGGACCCCGGGAGCGAGCGCTCCGGTCCGACCCACCTGTTCACGGTAGTGGCGCCCGGGAGCCTGCTCAACCCGTTGTCCACAGGCTGTGTACAGTCCATCGGAGGCCACGTTTGCGCAGGTGGGCGACGTGCCCCGGATCCCCCATTTGACCCCGTCGCCTGTTGGTACGTACCGTGGGCCGGTCTAGTTGTCTGACGACCGCTGCCGCATGTCCGAGATCATGTCGATGCGGACGTACGGTGGTGGCCGGCGGTCTTTTCTGCCGGCCCACGATTCAAATCCTGGAGCCCCCGAGTGAGCAAGCGCACCTTCCAGCCGAACAACCGTCGCCGGGCGAAGACCCACGGGTTCCGGCTGCGCATGCGCACCCGTGCCGGTCGCGCCATCCTTGCTGCCCGTCGCCGCAAGGGCCGCGCGGAGCTTTCCGCCTGAGTTCGCGGATCTCTCCGTGCTGCCTGCCGATAACCGGCTGAGGCGGCGCGAGGACTTCGCGATCGCGGTTCGCCGCGGGCGTCGAGCCGGCCGTCCGAATCTGGTCGTCCACCTGCATCGCCAGGAGACGAGTGGGCTCGTGACGTCCGAACGCACCCCGGTGACCGCGCAGCCGTCCGAGCCGGACACCCTGCGCCAATCTGTGGCAGAGGACCCGCACGCGGATGTGGAGCACGCTCCACCACCGCGTGCGGGTTTCGTCGTGAGCAAGGCTGTCGGCCCCGCGGTTGTCCGTAACGTCGTCAAGCGTCGGCTACGCCACCTCATACGCGATCGGATGGCCCTGCTTCCGGCAGGTAGCCTGGTCGTGGTACGGGCATTGCCACCCGCAGCCCAGGCGGACCATTCCGTCCTGGCACGGGATCTGGACGCAGCGTTCGACCGGCTTCTGGGCCGGGCCGGGCGCCCTGTCGCGGTTCGAGCGGATGGGCCCGCGGCCAAGCCGGGAGCGACGGCGTGAAGTACCTGTTCATGGGGTTCATTCGGGTCTATCAGTGGACGATCAGCCCGATGCTGGGGCCGGTGTGTCGCTTCTACCCGTCGTGCTCGCATTATGGGTACGAGGCGATGTCCGTGCATGGCGCCTTCAAGGGCACCTACCTCACCGTGTGGCGCATCCTGCGCTGCAACCCCTGGAACTCTGGCGGTGTCGATCCTGTGCCGCCGCGCACACGCCGACCGTGGCGACTCCCCGAGCGGAAGTCGCGCTCGGAGTCGGAGCCGCACGAGCGGCAGCAGACGTCCAGCACCGGCCGTACCGAGCCCGCGCCCGGTGCGAACACCACCGCCCGAGGAGCTTGACCGTGGGGATTCTTAACCCCCTATATACCGCCGTCTCCTGGATCATCGTCCAATTCCACTCGTTGTTCAGCCCGATCTTCGGCAAGGACAGCGGTTGGTCATGGGGCTTGTCCATCGTCTGCCTCGTCGTCGTCATTCGGATCTGCCTGATCCCGCTCTTCGTGAAGCAGATCAAGGCGACCCGCGGACTCCAGGCGCTGCAGCCGCGGATCAAGGAGGTCCAGAAGCGGTACAAGGACGACCGTGAGCGTCAGTCCCAGGAAATGATGAAGCTCTACAAGGAGACGGGTACCAACCCGCTCTCGAGCTGCCTTCCGATCCTGGTCCAGTCGCCGTTCTTCTTCGCGCTGTTCCACGTGCTCCAGCGCATCTCGCAGAACCGCACGGTCGGCGTGATAGATCGCGACCTGGTGAACAGCGCCCAGCAGGCGCACATCTTCGGCGCGCCGATCGCGGCGAAGTTCACCGACTCGGCGGCCAAGATCGCCAGCCTCGGGGCCGACCTGACCACCGTGCGGATCGTCACCATCGTGATGATCGTGCTGATGTCCGGGTCGCAGTTCTTCACCCAGCGCCAGCTGATGACGAAGAACACCGACCCCGCTTCGCTCGTGGGCAACCCGTTCGCGAAGCAGCAGAAGCTGATGATGTACGCGTTCCCGATCATGTTCGCGGTCTTCGGCATCAACTTCCCCGTCGGTGTGCTCGTCTACTGGCTCACCACCAACGTGTGGACGATGGGTCAGCAGCTCTTCGTGATCAACCGCAACCCCACGCCCGGCAGCCCGGCGTTCAAGGTGCGGCAGGAGAAGCTCGCGGAGAAGGCGCGCAAGCAGGGCAAGGTGCTGCTTCCCGACGGCAAGCTGATGGACGCCGCCGAGTACGAGGCCCAGCAGGCCGAGCAGAAGGCCCAGGCGGCTCGGCGTCAGCAGCCCACCAGGCTCACCAAGTCGCAGCGCAAGGCCCGCGCCCGGGAGGACGCGGACGCGACCGGCGGGGACGCCGAGGAGCCGGTGGAGACCGGCACGGCGGCGAGCAACGGCACGTCCGGCACCGCCCGCTCGAACGGCTCGGTGAAGGGCTCGACCGCGCGGACACCGCACTCCGGCGCGCGCAACGCCGGACCGCGCAAGCAGACCCAGAGCCGGAAGCACCCGAGGAAGAAGTGACCGCCCTCGACGGGCCGGCCGCCCACTCCACCGACTCGCTCACTCGTCCACAAAGGAGTTCCCCTGTGACGGAAGGCACGACCCCCGCCGTCGACTCTCCCGCCGCCTCGCGTCGGATCACGCTCACCGCGGAGGAGATCAGCCGTCTGGAGCAGGAGGGTGAGATCGCCGCGGACTACCTGGAGGCCCTGCTCGACATCGCCGACCTCGACGGCGACATCGACATGGACGTCGAAGGCGGGCGCGCGTCGGTCTCGGTGATCGCCGGCGACGAGAGCGAATCCTCCGGCGCCGATCTCAAGCGGCTCGTCGGTCGCGACGGCGAGGTCCTGGAAGCACTCCAGGAACTGACCCGACTGGCCGTGCACCGCGAGACCGGCGAGCGCAGCCGGCTGATGCTCGACGTGGACGGCTTCCGTGCCGCCAAGCGAGCGAACCTGGCGGAGATCGCCACCGAGGCGGTGGAAGAGGTCAAGGCGGGGGGTACCTCCCTCAAGCTGAAGCCGATGACCCCGTTCGAGCGCAAGGTCGTGCACGACACCGTCGCGGAGGCCGGACTGCGCAGCGAGTCGGAGGGCGAGGAGCCCAATCGCTGCGTCGTCGTCCTGCCCGCCTGATCGGATCCCTCCCCGGATCCGTTTCCGCAAACCGTCGCGCCGGCCCCACCTGCATCACGGGTGGGGCCGACGCCGTTCCTGGGATGATGTTCCACGTGAAACGTCAGGACGACACGACCCCCGACCCGCCGGCGGACGAGCGCGCGCCCGAGGCGCCGGAGGCGGCAGGTCGCCTCTTCGGTGCCAACCTGGACCGCGCGATCCGCTATGCCGATCTGCTGGCCGGGCCCGGTGTACGCCGGGGCATGGTCGGCCCACGCGAAGTCGGCCGGCTCTGGGAGCGGCACCTGCTCAACTGCGGGGTGGTCGCCGAATTGATCGCGGAGAACGCGATCGTGCACGACGTCGGTTCGGGTGGTGGCCTGCCGGGCATCCCGCTCGCGCTGGTCCGACCGGATCTGCGGATCACCCTCGTCGAGCCGTTGTTGCGGCGCACCACGTTCCTCGACGAGGTGGTGCAGGAGCTCGGCCTCGACAACGTCGAGGTGTTGCGCGGGCGCGCCGAGGAACTGCGCGGCCGTACCTCCGCCGACGTGGTCACCGCGCGTGCGGTGGCGCCGTTGGCCAAGCTGGCCGGATGGGGCCTGCCGCTGCTTCGCTCGGGTGGCGAGATGCTCGCGCTCAAGGGCGACTCGGCCGCCGAGGAACTTCTGGAGTCCGAGGCGGACTTGCGCAAGCTCGGCGCGGTGTCCTGGACGGTCGCGCATGCGGGTGCCGGCATCGTGGACCCGTTGACCACCGTGGTCCGGGTGCGGATCGGCACGGTCGTGGCCAAGGAGTCCAAGGCGACGAAGGCGCGTCGGGCCGCGAAGGCGGCCAGGCGGCGTCCCGGAAAGTAGTACACGGCCGGGTTGGGCCGGACGGCTGAAACGCCGTTCCTGCCCGCTCGGGGTGTGTCGTGAACGCCGTGTCATCGCCGTACCCGGGATCGTGTTTCACGTGAAACGTCTTCCCTGGAAACGCTTCTACTCCCCTGAGGCGCGCCGGAACGTGACACCCTCTGAGGGTGCCGCCGCAGTGCGTGGTCATTCCGTCGGCCAGAGTTCCCATGTCGCCGCGGCAGGAGAGGAGAGTGGACCGTTGCCGTCCGAGTATCCGACAGCCTCGATGCCGGCGCCCCGAGTGGGCGCCGCCGTCGACGTTTCACATGAAACAGAGGCACCCGGTATCGAAGACACGCCCATCGCCCGTGCGGCCAGACAGGCCGTCGAGACGATGGGCCGCGCCTCGGAGGGACTACCGCGCCCGGAGCGCACCCGGGTGATGGTGGTCGCGAACCAGAAGGGCGGCGTCGGCAAGACCACGTCGACCGTGAACCTCGCGGCGGCGCTGGCGATGCACGGCGCTCGTGTATTGGTGATAGACCTCGACCCGCAGGGCAATGCCTCCACGGCGCTCGGGGTGGACCATCACGCCGGCACGCCGTCGATCTACGAGGTGCTCGTCGAGGGCCGCGACCTGGCCGAGGTCGTCCAGCCGGTGCGCGACGTCGAGGGCCTGTTCTGTGCTCCGGCCACGATCGACCTGGCCGGCGCCGAGATCGAACTCGTCTCGCTGGTCGCTCGGGAGAGCCGGCTTCAGCGCGCCATCGCGTCGTATGAACAGCCGTTGGACTACGTCATGATCGACTGCCCGCCCTCGCTCGGTCTGTTGACCGTCAACGCGCTCGTGGCGGGCGCCGAGGTGGTCATCCCGATCCAGTGCGAGTACTACGCGCTGGAGGGGCTCGGTCAGCTGTTGCGGAACGTCGAACTGGTCCGTGCGCACCTCAATCCCGACCTGGCCGTGTCGACCATCCTGCTCACCATGTACGACGCCCGCACCCGGCTGGCCTCGCAGGTGGCCCAGGAGGTGCGCGACCACTTCCCGGACGAGGTGCTGCCCACCGCGATCCCGCGCTCGGTGCGGATCTCCGAGGCGCCCAGCTACGGACAGACCGTGCTGACCTACGACCCGGGTTCCACAGGGGCGTTGTCGTATCTTGAAGCGGCTCGGGAGATGGCGCTGCGCGGTGTGGCGAAGGAGAAGGAGGAAGTATGAGCGGACCACGCAGGGGTTTGGGCAAGGGGCTCGAATCCATGATCCCCACTCGGCCGTCGAAGCCGTCGTCCTCCGCCGCGGAGACTCTGCGCAAGATGGCGGCGATAGCGACCGACGAGCCGGCCATGTCGCCGGCCTCGGTTCCGGTCCAGGACTCGCCCCGCCGGGGACCGGTGCAGCCGGCCGCGCTGTATGCCGAACTGCTGCTCGATGTGATCACGCCGAACCCCCGCCAGCCTCGCGAGGTGTTCGACGAGGGCGCGATGGCCGAGTTGGTCCAGTCGATCCGGGAAGTGGGTGTGCTCCAGCCGGTCGTGGTTCGAGCGACCGGCGACGGTACCTACGAACTGGTGATGGGCGAGCGTCGGTGGCGGGCCTCCCGGGAGGCGGGGCTGACCCACGTTCCGGCGATCGTCCGGGTCACGCAGGACGACAAGCTGTTGCTCGACGCGCTCCTGGAGAACCTGCACCGTTCCGAACTCAACCCGCTCGAAGAGGCCATGGCCTACGAGCAGTTGCTGGAGGAATTCGCGTGCAGCCACGAAAGCCTCGCCAAGCGGATCGGGCGCTCACGCCCGTATGTGTCGAACACCCTGCGGCTGTTGAAGTTGCCGGCGGAGGTGCGCACCAGCCTGGCGGCCGGGACGCTGCTCGCCGGGCACGCGATCGCGTTGCTCAAGATCGAGGAATATCCGGATCAGCTGGCCAAGCTTGCCAATCGCATCATCCGCGAGGGCATGACGGTGCGTACCGTCGAGGAAATCGCCTCGCAGATCAGGAGTGAGGATTCGGCGCGGCCGGCGAAGGCGCAGAAGCCGCGCCCCGGTGGGATCGTCACGCCGGCCCTGAACCAGCTCGCGAATGGACTCAAGGACCGCTTCGAGACCGAGGTGAAGGTGGTCCTCGGCCCGAAGAAGGGGAAGATCGTTGTCGAGTTCGCGTCGATCGATGATCTGAAACGCATCCTGGCTTCGATGGCGCCGGGTGAGGGCGATCAGCTCGCCAAGCGACTGAGTGATCCGCAGGCTCAGGGAGGGCCCGGGCCGACGCCGGCTGCCCCCACCGCGGCCGATGACGAATCCTCGGTGCTGGTGCCGTAGTCGACGCGGGAGCAGTAGTGGACACCGGAACGAGGAAGGGGCCGCGGTCGTTGACCGCAGGCCCCTTCCTTGCTTGTGTTTCACGTGAAACGGGCCGCCGGTTCGAGTGCGGCGGCGCTGCTCGCGCACGTTTCACGTGAAACGTGGCAGCCATGGAGGGCCGATGAGGTCGATGCGTTGGGTCGTCGCGGGTCTGGGAGTGGGTGTCGTCGGCGGATTCGTCGGCGGGTTGCTCGGCGAGTTGCCGCGTTCCCGAATGCCGGGCACCGCGCCGTGGACGCCCGATGGGCCCGCGATTCCGGTCCATGCGCTGCCGCGGGGCTCACGCCGGCCGGTGGATCGGGTCTTACTCGACGAGCCGGCACTCGCTCGGGCGAGGGCCGATCGACTCAGGTGAAGACGGGCAGCCGCAGCATGCCCGTGGGCACGTCCTCGTCCGGCGGCAGGTAGAGCCGCTGGAGGGCCACCACGATCGACTCGGCGGCGTGGTCGCGGAATTCCGAGCCGGCCAGTCGGGCCGCGTCCTCCGCGTTGGTGAGGTAGCCCAGCTCGATCCGCACGGCGGGCATGCGCGTACGCCGGAGCAGCGTCCACGCCTTGCCGTGGGTCCGACCGTCGACCAGGCCCGTGCGCGCCACCAGTTCGCGCTGGACCAGGCTCGCGAAGTGCTCTCCGGTCGGCGAGCGTCGCCCGTACCGGTCGCTGCCGCTGCCGTAGTAGTAGCTGGATACGCCGCTTGCCCGCGGGCTTTGATTGCGGTCCGCGTGCAGTGATATCACCAGGTCCGCGTCGGTGGCATTGGCGAAGGCCGCGCGGTCCTCCTCGCCGACGCCGTCGGAGTCCAGACCTCGGGTGAGGTACGCCTGGACGCCCAGGGCGGACAGCCGACCCTCCAGCCGCCGGGCGAGGTCCCACACCACCTCGGCCTCGGTCAGCCCGTGTGCCACCACGCCCTGGTCCGTGCCGCCGTGGCCCGGGTCGATCACCACGGTCTTGCCGGCCAGTGAAGGACCGGAGCGGTGCAGCAGTTCGGACTCGCGCATCGCGTGCGGCTGACCGCCGACGACCGTGCGCGCGAGCCGGTCGAGGGCTCGGAACGTGGCCGGTCCACACGTGCCGTCCGTGCCGAGCCCGTAGTTGCGCTGGAATTCGCGCAGTGCGCGCTCGGTGGCCGGGCCCAGGATGCCGTCCACCCGGCCGCAGTCGAAGCCCATGTCGAGCAGCCGCTGCTGGAGGGTGGCCACGTCGTCCCCGACCGTCGGGTGACCGATCGAGTAGGACAGCATGCGGTCGCCGAGGCGCCATCGTGCCTCGTCGAGGTGACGGTAGGTCTCCGGGCCGACGATGCCGTCCACGGTCATCGCGCGCTGCTGCTGGAAATGCCGGACGGCGAGGTCCACGGAGTCGTCGAACACCGCGTCCGCGTAGCCGCCGTGGCCGTCCCCGTCGCCGCTGCCGGCGACGGTATGGGCACCGGCGGGCAGGAGGCCGAGCAGCACCAGTTTGGACCTGATCTCGGCCACTGCGGGGCCGGTGTCACCGCGTCGGTACCGCCGCTGCATGGTCATGGAAAGAAGTCCTCCCGAGTTTTGACGCAACACTCGATCGTACGCGCGCATTCGCCCGTTCCCGTACCGGAGCGGGGCTCTCGGGGACCGGATTCCGGCCCGAGCGGGTGATCCGCCGCCCTGGGCCGCCCGCCGGTCGTCGGTACGCCCTGACACGCGCGAAGGGCGCTTCCCGGTTCCGGGAAGCGCCCTTCGGGTGCCCGTGGCACGCCGTGTCGATCGCGTCGACTCAGACGTACTCGGCGAGCTCCTTGAGGAGCAGCGACTTGGGCTTCGCACCGACGATCGTCTTGACGATCTCGCCGCCCTTGAAGACGTGCAGGGTCGGGATCGACATCACGCCGTAGCGGGTGGTGATCTCCGGGTTCTGGTCGATGTTGAGCTTCGCGACGGTGAGCTTGTCACCGTTCTCGTCCGCGATCTGCTCGAGCGCCGGGGCGATCTGGCGGCACGGGCCGCACCACTCGGCCCAGAAGTCGACGAGCACTGCCTTGTCGCTCATCAGGACGTCGGTGTCGAAGGTCTTGTCGGTGACGGTGACGGTGGCCCCGGCCATGGTTGCTCCTCGGTGTGCTCGGGTGGAAGGAAGTAGGGACGAGTGTGGGTCAGGCGCCCGTGCCGTCGGCGAGCGAGGCGAGGTAGCGCTCGGCGTCGAGCGCGGCGGCGCAACCGGTGCCGGCCGCAGTGATCGCCTGCCGGTAGGTGTGGTCCACGACATCGCCCGCCGCGAAGACGCCGGTGAGGTTGGTGTGCGTGGTCGGGGCGGCGACCTTGATGTAGCCCTCGGCGTCCAGCTCGATCTGGTCCCCCAGCAGCTCGGTGCGCGGGTCGTGGCCGACCGCGATGAACAGGCCGGTCACCGCCAGGTCGCGCAGGTCGCCGGTGACGGTGTCGCGCAGCTTGACGCCGGTGAGCTTGCCGTCGCCCACGATCTCGGCGACCTCGCTGTTCCACGCGAACGAGATCTTCTCGTCGGCGAACGCGCGATGCTGCATCGCCTTGCTCGCGCGCAGCTCGTCCCGACGGTGGATGACGGTCACCGAGCGGGCGAAGCGGGACAGGAACGTGGCCTCCTCGATCGCCGAGTCGCCACCGCCGACCACCGCGATGTCCTGGTCCCGGAAGAAGAAGCCGTCGCAGGTGGCACACCAGGAGACACCCCGGCCGGAGAGCGCGTCCTCGTTCGGGAGATTGAGCTTGCGGTACGCGGACCCGGTCGCCAGGATCACCGTGTGTGCCTTGTGCACGGTGCCCGCGCCGTCGGTGACGGTCTTGACGTCGCCCGTGAGGTCGACGGCCACGACATCGTCCGGAATCAGCTCGGCGCCGAAGCGCTCGGCCTGCTTGCGCATGTTGTCCATCAGATCCGGACCCATGATGCCGTCCGGCCAGCCGGGGAAGTTCTCGACCTCGGTGGTGTTCATCAGCGCGCCGCCCGCAGTGACGGCGCCTTCGAAGACCAGCGGCTTCAGGTCCGCGCGTGCTGCGTAGACGGCGGCCGTGTACCCGGTCGGACCCGATCCGATGATGATCACGTTGCGGACGTCGCTCACGCTGAGCCTTTCCTGGTTCCTTGTCGAGCCTCGTGCCGGTGACCCGGCGTCGGCTGTGCGGGTCTGCGAGCCCCGCGCCCCGATGAGATGCGGTGTCTCGTTCGACAACGGATCCTAGGTGCGCACCATTCCCGGGTCCCAACGCCGCGAGCGCGGCGTGCCGGGGATCACCCTCGGGGGACCTCGGTGCTGAGCAGTACGGCGCCCCCGAGGTCGCTCGAAGACGTCGCCGAGAGCTTCGTGGCGCAGGACGAATCCACGACGACGACCTTGACCCGGCCGGCGTTCGAACCGTTCAGGACCACCACCCACGCCGGGGTGCCGGCGTAGGTGCCGGTGTCGACGGCCAGCGCCCGGGCGGCGTCCGGGCCGACCGCGGTCGCGACGCACCCGGGCAGTTCCCGGGTCGGCTGCGCGGTGGCGCGGCGAAGCAGTTGCGCGATCTGCTGGGGCAGTCCGGCGGCGGTGTACTCCCTGGGCGCGGCGATGGACGGCTTCGTGGCGCCCGGTGCCTGCTCCTCGGCGTTCGCGCGCGGTTGGTCGCCCGCCGTGCCGGACGGCCTGGCCGCGCCCTGGGGCTGGGATACGGCGGACTTGTCGTTGGCGGCGGAGGGACGCCCGGACGAGTCGCGGTCGTCGCCGGTGCCGACCACGACCGTGACGCCGAGGGCCACCGCGGCGACGGCGGCGGCCACGAGCAGCAGCGGACCGCGCCGGCGTCGGCGAGGGGCGGAGTCGAGTCGGACGACGTTGTGTTCGGCGACGTCGGCGGTGTCGCCGGCGCCGGCCGAGGAGACCGGGGAGGTCGGGGCGACCGGGTTCGGCAGGGCGAACAGCTCCGCGGTGGGGATTCCCACCGAAGGCGCCTCGGCGGGTCGCGGCGGCGGGAGCGCGGCCAGCGCGAGCGCGTCGTCGATCCGCGCGATCACGTCGGCCGGCATCGGCTCGACGGGCTGTCCGCCGAGCAACTCACGGACCTCGGCGAGCGCGTCCCGGGTGTCGCGACACTCGGCGCACTCGGCGAGGTGGGCCTCCACGGCGGTCGTCCGCTCCGGCGTGAGCAATCCTTCGACGAGGTCGGACAGCACCTCGACGTCGATGTGCTCGCTCATCGTGTGCCACCTCCCTCCATGCTCGTGCCGCCCGTGTCGGGGGTCGGACCGCCGGCTCTCGGTCGGTCGTCCGTCGATGGGACGGATTGTCCGGCTCCGGGGTTCCCGCGCGCCGGGGACGGCCCGGGCGGTCCCGCCTCGCGCAGGTGGCGCACCAGCGGCAACAGCTTCGCGCGGCCGCGGGCGCAGCGGCTCTTGATGGTGCCCGAGGCGACCTGGAGGATTCGGGCCGCCTCGTCGACGGGGTAGCCCTCCATGTCCACCAGCACCAGCGCGGCACGCTGCTCGGCCGGCAGCGTGGCCAGCGCGGCGAGCACCGCCGCCCGGGTCTCGCCGCGGATCGCCGGGTCCTCGTGGACCGGCGCGGGCAGTCGCTGGTCGAGATCCTCGGGCAGCGGTACGGCCGGCCGGGCGGCCCGACGTCGGGCCCGGTCCAGGCAGGCGTTCACCACGATCCGGTGCAGCCACGTCGTGACGGCCGCGCGGCCCTCGAACCCACCCGCGGCACGGTAGGCGGATACCAGGGCGTCCTGGAGGGCGTCAGCGGCTTCCTCGCGGTCCCCCAGCGTGCGCAGGGCCACCGCCCACAGCCGGTCGCGGTGCCGACGGACGACCTCGCCGAACGCCTCGGGGTCACCGGCGCTGTGCCGGGTGAGCAGATCGGCGTCGGTGACGTCCGCGTACGCCGATCCGGTCTGCTCGGTACTCACCGCCTACCTCCCCTGGGCCCGGGGTCATCCTGGCATGCGCCGCGGGGCGGTTGGAGAGGGGTTCGCCTCGACTGCTCGGACGGGGTCAGTCGAGGGTGGTGAAGGTGACCTCGCGCCAGGCGTTCTGATAGCCGGCGTTGTAGATCTGGTAGTCGCCGATGCTCGAGTCGACCTTGGGCATCGCCGTCATGACCAGCAGGACGTACTGCGCTCGGACGGGCTTGCCGACGGCGTCGACCTTCAACTCGGTGCCGTTCGTGGTGTTCTCGCCGACCTTGACTTTGAAGGCGCCCTCGGAAGTCGGCATCGACTTCGCGTCGGGCGCCGCCATCAGCTTGATGTCCGTGTGGGGACCGCCGGCGCCGAGGGTGATCACGGCACTGCGCAGCTCACGCACTTCACCGAGGTCGTAGACGATTCCGTAACCCTTGCGGTTGTACGTGATCTCCGGGCCGTCGATCATGTAGTTCGTGCGCCAGTACGTCGAGGGGTTGCGGTCGAAGGTCGACTTGACAGCCTCCGGTTGAATCGGCGAACCGCCGCCGATGGAGATCTCCTTGCCGCCGATCGGCGGCTTGGAGACCGGTGTCGGGGCGACCGTACTCGGCGCCGCGCTCGGCGACTTGCCGTCCCCCTGTCGCGTCAACGGGCCTTCCTTCTCCTCTCCATCCCCCACGTGGCTGGCCACCTGCCACGTCACCAACACGATCGCGAGGACCACGAGCACCGCGACCGTGCCCTTGACCGTGGCGCCGAACCGGCCGCCCAGCGGCGGCGGTACGACCGGTGGGCGGACGGAGCCGTTCGAGCCGCCGCCGGTGTAGCCGGTCGACGTGTAGACCGTCCGGGTCGGCGTCGGCGTGTAGACGGGGTACTCGTCCTGCTCCGGGCCACCGACGAACTCGCCCTGCTCGGGCGGATGGATCTCCGGGATCGCGCCGATCGCCGCGGACAGTTCGCCCGGTGTCCCGAACGCCGGTTCGTGCTTGACCTCGTGGCCCAGCGCGCGCATCGCCAGCGCGGCCAGCGTGTCGTCCACACCGGCTCGGATCTGGCCGGGTGCGCACAGCTTGCCACCGGTGAACGGTGCTGCCTGTAGGCCGTATTCGGTGCCCTCGACCCAACGCCGGGTCAGCGCCGCGTACATCAGCCTGCCGACCGCGTGCGTGTCGTCGCGAGCCGCGTCGGTGGAGTCGTGGCCGTACAGGGCCGCCTCGACCGCGAGACCGACGATCTTGTACTGGCCGGTGTGCATGCGCAGCACGTTCTCCGGCGTCAGGCGCAGGTGCGACAGGCCGGCCCGATGCGCGACGGACATCGCCTGGGCGACCGCGCGGGAGAGTTCGTACACCTCGTGTGGCGGCAGCGGCGCGCTCTCGAAGACCTTGGTGAGGTTGTCCGCGTCGGGTAGCCACTCCTTCACCACGTAGATCAGGCCGTCCTGTTCGGCACAGTCGAGGACCTGGACGAAGCGCGGGTCGCCCATCAGCGCGGCGGCGCGGGCCGCGGCGATCACGGCCCTGCCGTGCTCCCCGCCGGCGGGGACGATGTGCACGCCCACGGCGCGCCGAAGCTTCTCGTCGACGGCGCGCCAGGTCTCGCTGCGGCCGTTCTGCGACAGGCGGTGTTCGAGCCGGTAGCGGTCGGCCAATCGGGTGCCGCGGTTGACCCGCGGCGGCGCGGGTTCCGCGGCGGGCGTCGGCTCGACCGGTTCGACCGCGGCGGCCTCGGGTGCGGCCGGCTCGGGCTCGCTCGCCGTGCCGGGCCGGGCGGTGGCCTCGGCGGGCTTGGTCCGCTTCGCCCGCTTGTGCGTTACCGGTTCGTCCTCCGCGGACGCGGACTCGGTGGATGCGTCCTCGGCCGACGCGGGCTCTGCGGGCACGACTTCGGTGGCGGGGACCCGGGTGGGCGCGGCATCCGCGATCTCGGCCGCCGAATCGCCGTTCGCGGAGCCGTTGTTCGCCGCGTCGCCGGTCACGGACCCGCCGGCTTCATCGGCTGCGGCGGAGGTTTCGGATCCGACTTCTTCACCCGCGTCGGGTTCGGGTTCCGTACCGACGGGCAGAACCGTGGTGGTACTTCCCGAGGCACCACTCCCGGAGACCTTGCCGTCCGAACCGACCGGATTGTCCGACGACGAATCAGAAACCTTTGTCGGTACGGGGTTTGCCTCGTCCGTCGCTAGGTCGACGGATCCTGCGGTTCGGTCCGTCACCTCGGCCTCATCCTCCTCGTCGGCGTACTCATCGTAGAGGTGAGGTATCTCGGTCCGTTGGTCAGGGACGACCTCTACACACCATGAGACTCTCTGACCCCACTTCGGGTTGCCTCGTTGCAAGATCCGTAAGGAAACCGAGACCGGCGTACCGGGAGCTTTACCCCGGTTCCGGCGAGCGGCACACCCTCACTCGCCCATGGTGGTACATCCCACAGCGATCCGCCCGCCGAATCCCGGGTGCGGGATTCGGCGGGCGGATGCGCGTTCGCGGTCGAGCCGGTGGTCAGCGGCCGAGTCGGCCCTTGATCATCCCGGTCATCGCGGTCATCTCCTCGACCCGCATCCGGTTGGCCGCGATGAAGAACACGACGAACATCGTCACGATCCCCGCGCCCACCGCGATCGCCGAGCCGCCCATGGCCGAGCCGAAGTGGCCCGTGCACACCCGGGCCACGAAGAACGCCGCGACGCCGCCTATCCCGGCGGCGATCGACAGCCGGGTGTAGGTCCGGGTCACCCGTCGGCCGTCCAGGTCGCCGAGCCGCTTCTTGAGCCGCTGTGCGGCCAGCGCCACGCCCACCAGGTAGGCGAGGCTGTAGCCGCCCGCGATGCCCACGCCGGCCCACTTGGTGGGCAGCGCGACGTAGGCGAGACCCGCGAAGGCCGCCTGGGCGCCCGCGATCCACACCGTGTTCAGGAACGGTGTCCGGGTGTCCTCGTACACGTAGAACCCGCGCAGCAGCACGTATTGCGCCGAGTACGGGATCAGCCCCAGGCCGAGCGCCATCAGCATGTAGCCGATCCAGTGCGCGCTCTGTTCGCCCGTCGGGGCGAAGATGAAGCCGCCGATGTCTCGACCCAGCGCCACGAAGATGGCCGCACACGGGATCATCGCCACCGCCGACAGGCGCAGCCCGGAGGAGATGTCGCCGCGCACGCTGGCCAGGTCGCCGTCGGCGGCGGCCCGACTCATCCGGGGCAACATCGCGGTCATCACCGACACGGTGATCACCGCCTGCGGCAACTGCCAGATCAGCAGCGCGCTGCTGTACGCGGTGAAGCCGACGCCGAACTGGATGTTCTGGTCCCGCGCGTCGACGTCGATCGCGGTGGCGAGCTGGGTCACCACCAGGTAGCCCGCCTGGTTCGCCAGCACGAACAGGAACGTCCACTTGGCCAGCCCGAGCGCCTTGCCCATCCCCGAGCCGCGCCAGTCGAAGCGTGGTCGGAAGCGGAACCGGGCCGACTTCAGGTACGGGATCATCGCCATCGACTGCACGACCATCCCCAGCAGCGTGCCCAGGCCGAGCAACCGGATCTCGTCCGGGGTGATGGTGTCCGAGTTCTGCCCGGTGTTCTTCTGGGTACCGGCAACCCAGATGTACAGGCCGAACGTGGCGATGATGACGATGTTGTTCAGGACCGGAGTCCACATCATCGGGCCGTAGCGCTCGCGCGCGTTGAGGATCTGCCCGAACAGCACGTGCAGGCCCATGAAGAAGATGATCGGCAGGCAGTAGCGGGCGAAGGTGATCGCCAGCTCGTAGTCCTGGTGGTGTTTGGCCAGCGAGTTCGCGAACGCCCGGATCAGCAGCGGCGCACCGAACCAGGCGATCAGCACCAGCCCCGCCAGCACCGTCATGACCAGGGTGAGCAGGCGGTTCGCGTACGCCTCGCCGCCGTCGTCGTCCTGGCGCATCGCGCGCACCAGTTGCGGGACGAAGACCGCGTTCAGCGCGCCGCCGCCGACCAGGATGTACAGCAGCGTCGGCATCGTGTTGGCGACGTTGTACGTGTTCGCCAGGATCGCCGTGCCCAGGGCCGCCGCGGCGACCAGGTTGCGCACGAAGCCGGTCATCCGGGACACGATCGTGCCCGCCGCCATCACGGCGGAGGAGCGCATTATCCCGCCGAGCTTGCTGCCCTTCTTGCCCTCGCCGCCGACCGGGATGCCGGCCATCCGCTCCTCGGCGCCCGAGCCGGGCATCCGGTAGACGGGCGACGTGGACGGGTTCAGCGGGACCGGCGGGGCGTCCAGGACCGCGCTCGCGGACATCGACGCGGCCGCGGCCTCGGCCCGGTGCTGGGTCTCGTAGCGCTGGTACGCCTCGGTGTAGGAGGGCATGCCCGCGATGTCGCCGGCGAGGCCGAGGTTGATGCCGGTCAGCGTCTGGTCCATCAGCCAGCCGCCGGGCCGGTCGTAGTCGCCCCAGCCGCCCTGCCCCTGCTGCGGGACCGGCTGCTGCGGGACGTACGCCTGCTGATGCACCTGCTGCTGGTGTGGCTGCTGGTGCTGTTGCGGTTGCGGTTGCTGGTAGTTCTGTGCCGGCGGAGCCTGGTGCTGCTGCTGGTACGGATCACCCGGGCCGTATCCGCCGCCGTACTGCTGTGCCTGGGCGGGCGGGTCGTACTGCGCGGACGGGTCGTAGTGCAGGCCCGCGTCGTACGGGGCGGGCGCCTCCGGCGTGAAGATCTCGTCCACGCCCACGTACGGGTCGTTCGCCGGCGGGTCGCTCAACTCGTCCCGGAACCACGCGCCGCCACCCTGGTCGGGTTGCTGCTGCTGCGGAGGCTGCTGCTGCGCGTACGGGTCGTAGCCGACCGCGTTCGATCCGGAGCCGTACGGATCCCCGTAGACCGGTTCGGGTCCGGAGCCGTAGCCGCCCTGGCCGGGGTAGCCGTGTTGTGGGTACGCCGCCGGCTCGCCATACCCCGGTTGCGGTGCGTTCGGGTCGGCGTACCCCGGTTCGCCCGGCTGCGCGTACGGGTCCGGCGGCTGCGCGGCGTAGGGATCGACCGGCTGTCCGTACGGATCGACGTACTGCTGCAGGTATGGGTCGGCGGGCGGCCGACCCCGGTAGGGATCGTCGTGCGCGCCGTCGTCCGGCTCGGCGGAGCCGCCGGTGTACGGCTGACGTTCGTCGCTCCGGTCGCTCATGCGGGCGGGCCCTCGTCTTCTCGGTCAGGTTGAGTGTCCGCTGCCCACTTTCTCATTCGGGGCGGTCGGTCGTGGATCCCCACGGTGTGTGTCCGCGCGGGTCGGCCGGATCCGGCGGTCCGTTCCCGCCGGCGTAGGGGGCCGCGGAGTGGGCCGGCGGCCACCCGGATGCCGCCCGGATCGCATCCGGGCCGGCCTCCTCCGGGGAGCCGGCATCCGACGGCGTGTCGTCGCCGTGTTCACCATCCTCGTCGTTCGCGTCCCCGGCAAGGGCCGCTTCCCGACGTTTGCGCAGGAAGGCTCGGAGCGAGAACACCGCGAGCAGGAAGGCCAGGCCACCGATGATCCAGCGGGTCAGCGCGTCGATCGTGGTGGTGTTGACGAAGAACGACTCGGGCGGCCTGACCGATCGCCCGTCCGGGGTGAGCAACCGGACGTCGACCATGACCTTGCCGTTCGCGGCCGACTTCGCCGAGATCGGCACCTCCCGCCGACGCCCGTCGGGCACCGTCACGGTGATCGGTTCGCCGAGCTTGAGCCGATTGGGCTGATGCGAGTCCACCGCGATCCGCACGTTGACCGGCTGCTGGAGATTGTTCACCACGGTGACCGGGATGTTGCCCTCGTCGCCGGACAGCGTCACACCGGTTCTGCGGATGATGTAGACCAGCGATTGCAGTTCTCGCAGGCCGCGGGTGACGCCGAGCCGATAGCGGTCCATTCCCTGTGGGTCGCCGCGCCACTCGGTGGACAGCAGGCGCAGCAGCGCGGGGTTGAACGGGCCGGTCACCCGCTCGGGCCGGGTCAGGATCGAGGCGAAGGTCTGCATCGAGCGGACCAGGTCGTCGGTCTCGGCGAGGTACTGCGCGGACGGCTCGCTCGCGGAGACCGCCTTGGGGTAGCCGGCGAGCTTGCGCGCGGGCAGCGGGGCGGGCTCGGCGGCGAGGTCGGCCAGGGTCGCGCTGCTGGTCCAGTCGGCCGAGGCGTTGAGCACGTCCCTGAGCACGCCGGCCAGCGAGGCGTCCATGGTGCGCGGCGGGGCGATCAACAGGCTGCGAGCGGGCTTGACCGAGGGCTCCTGGAGCACGATGGTCAGCAGCTCGGCCAACAACTGCTGGGTGGCCTGCACGCTCTGCCCCGGCGCCTTGGTGTCCGCGGCCAGGATCCTGTCGATGTCCGGGTCGGTGACCAGCGCGGTGCCCTTGTCGGCTCCCGGCAGGGCGGCCGTGGCCAGCGGGGTGACCTTGAGTTCCTTGGTCGGCGGCAGCGACGCGCCGGAGGTGATCACGGTGCTTGCGCCGGCGCCGTTCGCGAGCTGGACGATCGAGGGGTCCAGCGCGCCGCCGGCGGGCCATGCCACGTCGGTGCGCACCGGGCGGCCCAGGGTGCGCTGCATGACGGTGGCGGATTCGGCGAGGGCCTCGCTCAGCTGCGGGCGCAGGTCCGCCGTGCCGGCTCCCAGGGCATGCGCCACCGCGGCCAGATCGGTGTCGGCGTACGGCAGGGCGATCACCGGCTGGGTGCCGATGCCGGTCTTGAGCCGGTCCAGCCATCCGGTGGCGACCTGGCCGCCCCCGCCGGCGTGCGTGTTCGTGGTCTCGTTCGGCGTCGCCTTGGCCGTGTCCTCGTCGCTGAGGGCCTTGCCGTTCCGGGACTTCTTCGATTTGTCGGGGGCGGGGTCCAGGCTGCCGGGCGGCGCGACCCGATAGCCGCCGGCCATCTCGGCGGCGGAGTCCAGCAGCTCGGGATCGATCGCCCAATCCACCTTCATCCCGGTGCCGATGTTCACCAGGTCGTACAACCGCCCGCCCGGGGCGAACTGCGCGGCGAGGTCGTCGTCGCGAAACACCGGCGTCTGGGCCTCGTCGCCGAGCGTGGTGCCGTCCCGGTGCGGCCGATCGACGAGCGGCCAGACCATGGCGACTCGCAGCTTCTGCACGTTCTTGAGGCCGTTCTTGGGAATCCACGGCAGGAACGTGCGGGCCGCGCCGGCCGTCTTGCCGCCGATCCTGGCCTCGATTCCCAGCGGGTAGGCCCCGGCCGCGCCCAGGCCCAGCGGGTCGGCGGGGAAGGTGAACGTCCACGGCTGGTCCGTGCCCGGAGCCAGGTTGTGCAGCACGACCGGCTTGGGATCGCGCAGCAGGGTGCCGTTGGACTGGGCGTCCTCGGGAGAGCTGATCCCGCTGCGGAAGAGCGGCTCGGAGGTGCGCACGCGCACCGCGACCTCCATCGAGTCGATCGCCCTGGTGCCGGTGTTCAGCACCCGGCCCTCGACGGTGATGCTGCCGCCGGCCTTGGCCACCGGGGTCATCTTGGTGATCAGGACCTGGATCCCGTCGCCGTCGGCGGCGCGCGCGGCGGTCGGCGGGAGCATCCCGAGCACGCCGGCGGCGAGCACCAGGGCCAGTATCAGCACGGCGAGCATTCGACCGCGAAGCACGATCACTCCGGGTCCGGGCCGGAATCGGCGATTGCTCACGCGCTGTCCGCCAACAGTTCCGGGGCGAGCGTGACCAACCGCCGCTCGTCGGGGTAGGCGAGGCGCGCCGTGAGCGCGCCGAGCGGAACCCAAGCCACCGCTTCGACCTCGATGTCGTCGTCCGACAGATCCCCGCCCGCCGCCTCCATGAGGTAGTGGTGGACGGTCTTGTGCACCCGCCGATCCGGCGCGGTGAACCAATAGTCGATCACCCCGAGCGGGGCCAGCACCCGACCCACGATGCCGGTCTCCTCCTCGACCTCGCGCAGCGCCGCGTCGACCACGCTCTCGCCGTTCTCGATGTGTCCCTTGGGCAGCGACCACAACAACCGGCCGCGGCGATCCCGACGCGCGATCAACGCCGCGCGCAGGGTGAGTCGATCGACCACCAGACCACCTGCCGAGGTTTCCTCGACCACCTGCAGCCGACGGCGCGGCGGCGTGGTCTCGGAAGGCATCCGCCAAGCTTAGTGCGACATGCGCCACGCCATCACGCCATGATCACCCCGTCGCACGGCCCGTTCGCGGATGCGGCCCCGGCGTAATGCGCGCGAGACCCGCGGCCTCGACCCGTAACCTTGTCTCCCGTGCCGAACGTCAAGAACACACCCCGCCCGGACGACTCGCCGGCCGGCGGCGAACTGAGCGCCGTCCAGCGCCGCGCCGTCACCGAACTGTTGCGCGTCGCCCCCGTCGCCGACGACCTCGCCCGCCGCTTCGAGGCGGCCGGGCACACGCTCGCGCTGGTCGGCGGTTCGGTGCGGGACGCCCTGCTCGGTCGGCTCGGCAACGACCTCGACTTCACCACCGACGCGCGCCCCGAACAGGTGCTGGCGATCGTCCGCCCGTGGGCGGACGCGGTCTGGGACGTGGGGATCGCCTTCGGCACGGTGGGATGTCGCAAGAAGCTCGCGAACTCGCCGGACTACCAGATCGAGATCACCACCTACCGCTCCGAGGCGTACGACCGCACCTCGCGCAAGCCCGAGGTCTCCTACGGCGACTCGATCGACGACGACCTGGTCCGTCGCGACTTCACGGTCAACGCGATGGCGGTCGCGTTGCCCGGCATCACCTTCGTCGACCCGCACGGCGGGCTGGAGGACCTGGCCGCGCGGGTGCTGCGCACGCCGGGCACCCCCGAGGACTCCTTCGGCGACGATCCGCTGCGGATGATGCGGGCCGCGCGCTTCGCCGCGCAGCTCGACTTCGAGGTCGCGCCCGAGGTGGTCGCGGCGATGACGGACATGGCCGAGCGGATCGACATCGTCTCCGCCGAGCGGGTCCGGGACGAGCTCAACAAGCTGATCTGCTCCGAGCACCCGCGCAAGGGCCTGGAGCTGCTGGTCTCCACCGGGCTGGCCGCGCGGGTGCTGCCCGAGCTGCCGACGCTGCGTCTGGAGGTGGACGAGCACCACCGGCACAAGGACGTCTACGAGCACACGCTCACCGTGCTCGAGCAGGCGATGGCGCTGGAGACGCCGGGCGAGCCGGACCTGATCCTGCGGCTGGCCGCGCTGCTGCACGACATCGGGAAACCGCGCACGCGGCGCTTCGAGCCGGACGGGCGGGTCTCGTTCCACCACCACGAAATGGTCGGCGCGCACATGACGCGCAAGCGGCTGAAGGCGCTGAAGTACCCGAAGGACGTCACGGACGACATCACGCGCCTGGTCGAGCTGCACCTGCGCTTCCACGGCTACGGCACGGGCGAGTGGACCGACTCGGCGGTGCGCCGGTACGTGCGCGACGCGGGGCCGCTGCTGGATCGACTGCACAAGCTGACCCGGTCGGACTGCACGACGCGCAACAAGCGCAAGGCCGCCACGCTCGCGAGCGCCTACGACTCGCTGGAAGAGCGGATCACCCAGCTCGCCGAGCAGGAGGAGCTGGACTCGATCCGGCCGGACCTGGACGGCAACGAGATCATGAAGCTGCTGGAGGTGCCGCCGGGACCGCTGGTGGGCAGGGCCTACCGGCACATGCTGGAGATGCGGCTCGAACACGGCCCGATGGACCACGAGGCGGCGGTCGCGGCGCTACGGGAGTGGTGGGCCGCCCACGGGGACACGTGAGCGGGCCACCACAGGGCGTGGGCGGGGGCTACTTCAGCCCTTGCCCAGCTCTTCGAGTTCCTTGTCGCTGACCTGACCGTCGGCCATGATCTGCTGCAGCTTCGCGATCACAGCGGGGGTGAACGTCAGGGCGGCACCGGGCACACCCGAGAAGGACTCCGGAGTTGTGTGGTCGGTGACCGTGACGCACAGCAGGCCCTTGTCCGAACCCTTGCGGTAGAGGCCGAGCACCGACCCCTTGCGGACGATCTCGTCGGCCTCGCACTTGTCGGTGTCGGAGGTGTCCGTGAACTTCGCGACCACCTTGAACGCCGCGTCGGACTTCGAGCAGGAGACCACCTTCGGGCTCTTGTCCTTGGTGCCCGTGATGCAGTCACCGACCTTCGCCTTGTCGACGGCGTCCTTGTTGAACACACCCTTGACCACGACGACGGCGATCGCCAGCACCACGAGGACCACGAGCGGGATGACGATCTTCTTGATCTTGCTGCTGCGCGGCGGGGGCGGCGGCGGGCCGCCGTAGAAGCCCGGCTGACCACCCTGCGGGAAGCCGGCGGGCGGCGGGAAGCCGCCCTGCGGCGGCTGCGGTTGGCCCGGCTGCTGACCCCAACCCTGCTGGGGCTGCTGGTTCCAGCCCTGATTCGGCTGCTGGGGGCCGTTCGGCCCGGGCGGGAAGGGATTGGACATGGGGACGATCTCCGTTGCAGGGGATTGGTGAGACAGTCTGGAACACTAGGGGTCCGGCCGGACACGCGCTGCGGGGATTCCCCTTGTACCGGTCGAACGTGAGCGGAATAACGGGCATAGCGGCGTTATTCGTATGTGCGACGGATCATTTCCGTGCGGCGAGACACAGAACGAAGCTCTCCACGGTGGGATCCGAGGTCAACGCGATGGGATCGCCCGGCACCGAATCGCAGACTCCCGAGAACGTGGTCCCCTGAACCCGCTCGACGACGATGAACCGCGCCGCCGGGTCCTCGCACTTCACCGGGTCCTGGTCGATGGTCGCCTTGTCGCGCAGACAGTCGCCCTCGTGGATCCGCGGTCCACCGTCCGCCTTGCGCACGTACCACCAACTCCCGGCGGCGGTGCCGCCGGCCAGCAGTACGGCCACCACCGCCACCAGCGCCCCGCGCCCGCGCCGGGGCCGCCTGCTCGGCGCGGCCGCCGCCCGGCGCGCCGCGCGTCCGTCGACCTGCGCCCGACGGACCACGGGCACGTGCGACATCGCCGCTTCCTGCGGCGGAAGCGGATGCCCGTGCGGCGGGGTGTTCCCGGTCCAGGCCGGTATGTACGGCAGAGGATCGTTTTCACCCGAGCCGGCGTTATTGGACATGGAGTATCTCCAGAGGTGCCGAAAATCGCTGGATGTGCAGATTAGAACTTCGCCCTTGCCATTGCACTACCCGCAGGTAATTTCCTGGACATGTAGCCGAGGAAAATAAGCCTCGACAGATGCCAAAAGGGATATCAGGGCCGGCCGCTGTCCGCCGGAGAGGTCGTAACGATCACCGGAGGGTGGCGGCGCGCTGCCAGTGTGTACAGGACACCGGTCGACGCGTACACCGCGGCCACCCCGATCAGCACCGCCGGCGAGCGGCCGTCGTCGGGCAATCCGAGCGCCGCCACGGCGGCCGCGCCCACGAACGCGACGTTGAACAGCACGTCGTACACGGAGAACACCCGACCCCGGTACGCGTCGTCGACGGTGGTCTGCACGACTGTGTCCACGCCGATCTTGGCGCCCTGCGAGGTCAGCCCGAGCAGGAACGCGCCCACCGCCAGCGGTGCGAAGGCGAACGGCAGGCCGAGCGCGGTCTGACACACCGCCCCCGCGAGCGCGCACGTGCCGATCCAGGCCGGGACGCCGATCCGGGTGGTGATCGCGGGCGTGGCCACGGCCGCGACGAAGAAGCCGAGCGCGGACACGGTGACCGTGATCCCGAAGGTGGCCAGTCCCCCGTCGGTGTCGCTCGGATCGTTGAACGTGTTGCGGCAGAGCAGCACGGTCATCACGGTGAGCACGCCGTAGCAGAACCGCATCGCGGTGATCGCCGCCAACGCGTGCGCGGGGGCCCGCCGTCGCCACACGTGCGTCGCGCCCTCGCGCAGCCCACGCGCCACCGAACGCAGCGCTCGGCCCACCCCGGGCAGCACCCGGTCCGGATCCGGCCCGAGCAGATCGGCCGGCATCGTCGCCGCGACCGCCGCCGAGCCCAGGTACAGCACCCCGGAGACCACGATCACCAGCGCGGTGGCCCCGGAGCCCTCGGCCAGGAACGTGTGCACGAGCACCGCCGCCCCGCCGCCGATCGCCGCCGCGACGGTGCCGGCCGTGGGCGACACCGAGTTCGCGGTCACCAGTCGCTCGGCCGGCACCACGCGCGGCAGCGACGCGGACAGCCCGGCGAGCACGAACCGGTTCACCGAGAGCACCACGAGCGCCGCCGCGTAGAAGACCGGATCGGGCACCCCGAGCAGCACCAGGCCCGCGGTCGCCGCGACCAGCACCGCCCGCAGCAGGTTGCACAGCACCAGCACCTGCCGTCGCCGCCACCGGTCGAGCAGCACCCCGGTGAACGGTCCGATCAGCGAGTAGGGCAGCAGCAGTACCGCGAACGCGGTCGCGATGTCCGCCGCCGAGGTCTGCTTCTCCGGCGAGAAGAACGCCTGGCCCGCGATGGCGACCTGGAAGGCCCCGTCGGACAGCTGCGAGGTCAGCCGGGTGGCGAAGAGCCGACGGAAGTCGCGCAGCTTCAACAGCGAGCGCAGATCACGGATGAGGGCCACGGCGCCCACCGTAGCCAGGCCGCCGCGCCCGCCGTCGCCGGCCTGCGGCCAAGGATCGGAGACCGGACCCGTCCCGGGCGGGTACGCCGAAGGCCCGGCTCCTGGAGGGGAGCCGGGCCTTCGATCACCCGTGCGCACCGCGAGGGCGCGCGTCGAGTGGAGCGGGTCAGCGCTCGATGTCGCCCTTGATGAAGGACTCGACGGCGTTGCGGGCCTCGTCGTCGAAGTACTGCACCGGCGGGGACTTCATGAAGTACGAGGACGCCGACAGGATCGGGCCACCGATGCCGCGGTCCTTGGCGATCTTCGCGGCGCGCACGGCGTCGATGATGACACCGGCCGAGTTCGGCGAGTCCCAGACCTCGAGCTTGTACTCCAGGTTCAGCGGGACGTCACCGAAGGCGCGACCCTCCAGGCGCACGTACGCCCACTTGCGGTCGTCGAGCCACGCGACGTAGTCCGACGGGCCGATGTGCACGTTGTCCGCGCCCAGGTCGCGGTCGACCTGCGAGGTGACCGACTGCGTCTTGGAGATCTTCTTCGACTCCAGGCGCTCGCGCTCCAACATGTTCTTGAAGTCCATGTTGCCGCCGACGTTGAGCTGCATGGTGCGCTCGAGCAGGACACCGCGGTCCTCGAAGAGCTTCGCCATCACGCGGTGCGTGATGGTGGCGCCCACCTGCGACTTGATGTCGTCGCCGACGATCGGCACGCCCGCCTCGGTGAACTTGTCCGCCCACTCCTTGGTCCCGGCGATGAAGACCGGGAGAGCGTTGACGAACGCGACCTTGGCGTCGATGGCGCACTGGGCGTAGAACTTGGCCGCGTCCTCGGAGCCCACCGGGAGGTAGCAGACGAGCACGTCGACGGCCTGGTCCTTGAGGACCTTGACCACGTCGACGGGAGCCTCGGGCGACTCCTCGATGGTCTCGCGGTAGTACTTGCCGAGACCGTCCAGGGTGTGACCACGCTGCACGGTGACGCCCGACGGCGGCACGTCGCAGATCTTGATCGTGTTGTTCTCGCTGGCACCGATGGCGTCCGTCAGGTCGAAGCCGACCTTCTTGGCGTCCACATCGAAAGCAGCCACGAACTCGACGTCACGCACGTGATACTCGCCGAACTGCACGTGCATCAGGCCGGGGACGCGGCTGTTCGGGTCGGCGTCCTTGTAGTACTCGACGCCCTGCACCAGCGAAGCGGCGCAGTTGCCCACGCCGACGATGGCTACGCGAACCGAACCCATTCCGGTTGCTCCCTGTGATCTCGACGAAGCCGCCATGAACCGGCGACCTCAGTTGTTGGATGCGGACGGGTCCGAGGCCACGTCCTGGGTGGGGGTCCGAAGCCGGTCGGCGTCCTGCGACGCGTCGACCGGTGTCTCGGGGCCGGCGGCGTCCGGAGTGGCTCCGGCATGTCGCTCGGCGGTGATGAGCTCGTTCAGCCAGCGCACTTCGCGCTCGACCGACTCCAAGCCGTGTCGCTGCAACTCGAGGGTGTAACCGTCGAGCTTCTCCCGTGTCCGGGTCAGCGACCCGCGCACCCGGTCGAGGCGTTCCTCGAGCCGGCTGCGCCGACCCTCGAGGATACGCATGCGCACCTCGTGGTCGGTTCGACCGAAGAAGGCGAAGTGCACGCCGAAGTTCTCGTCCTCCCAGGCCGAGGGCCCGGACTCGGACAGCAGTTCTTGGAAGTGCTCCTTGCCCTGTGCCGTCAGCTGGTAGACGATCCGGGATCGTTTGCTGCCGGCGAGTGCCGTCACCTCCGGAACCTCTTCCGCGAGCCAGCCCCGTTCCAGCAGGGACTTCAGGCAGGGGTAGAGGGTGCCGTAGGCGATGGCACGGAACGAGCCGAGCACGGTGTTGAGCCGCTTGCGCAGTTCGTAACCGTGCATGGGGGAATCGTGCAGCAGACCGAGGATCGCGAATTCGAGGACGCCACCGCGCCTGCTCATCGCCTTCCTCCATCCACTGCGGACCGGACCGGACGTGGAGCCTTTGCCACCGTGGGATACGGTCGCAGCCGACCTTCGTCCGGCCGGGGCTCCTGTGCCCCCGGCTCGATGTACCGGCCCGATGTATCGAACCGATACATCGAGACGATAGGTCTCCTTGCCGTGTGGTGGCAAGGCGGCCGCCGGTGACTCGGGTCACAGGCAGGTCACAGTGAGGTCGCGAAAGCGGTTCCGCGTAGTCTGTTCCGCCGTGTGGTACCTCAAGCCCCGCTTCCTGCGGAACCGCCCCCCGCGCGTGTGCGTCCTGGGGAGCGGAGAGCCACGACCCGTGCGTCCGACCTCCGCGTCGTACGGCCGAGGAGTAGCGAACGCATGAGTGAACATCGCCGTAGATCACAGCAGCCGCGCCCCGAGGGGCGCGGTGACTCGTATTCGGGGGGCGCGGGTGATGCCGGGGGCGGGACGCCACCCGGTGGCTCGTCGCTGCCCGCCGGGCCCGGAGGAGGCGACGAGGAGCGCCCGCTCTCGCGCGTGGAGGCTCGACAGGCCGCCCGTTCGGGTGGTCGGCGAGCCGCCAACGGCGCCGCCTCCGGCGGCCGATCGCGCGCGGAGGCCAGCCCGCCTCGGAAGAAGCGGTTCATCGACTACCCGAGGTATGGCAAGACCGGCGTGCGCCGCTGGTTGCCGTCCTTCAAGCAGATCCTGGCGATGATCCTTTTCTTCCTCGCGTCGATCATGGGCTTGGCGGCCCTGGCGTACGCGATGGTCAAGGTGCCGGACCCGAACGCGAACACGACCTACCAGTCGAACATCTACTACTACGCCGACGGGAAGACCGAGATCGGTCGGACCGGGCAGGTCAACCGGCAGAACGTGACGGTGGACCAGATCCCCAAGCACGTACAGCGGGCCGTGATCGCGGCGGAGAACCGGTCGTTCTACAGCGACTCGGGCGTCTCGCCGAAGGGCTTGCTGCGGGCCGGGGTCACCATGGTCAAGGGTGGCGACACGCAGGGTGGTTCGACCATCACCCAGCAGTACGTCAAGAACACCTACCTGACCCAGGAACGCACCTTCAAGCGCAAGTTCAGCGAGATCTTCATCGCGCTCAAGGTCGACCGGCAGATGCGCAAGGACGACATCCTCGTCGGTTACCTCAACACCGCCTTCTACGGCCGCAACGCGTACGGCATCCAGGCCGCCTCGCAGGCCTACTACGGCAAGAACGTCGGTGACCTGAACGTGGCCGAGGGCGCCTACCTGGCGACCCTGCTCAACGCGCCGGGCATCTACGACGTGATCGAGTTCCCCGGCCAGATCGACAAGGTCAAGGGGCGCTGGGCCTACGCGCTGGACGGCATGGTCAAGGAGGGCTGGCTGCCGAAGGCGGAACGGGACACGCTCCAGTTCCCGATGCCGATCAAGCCCAAGCCGGCCGCGAACAAGGCCGGTCAGGCCGGATACCTGATGAAGGTGACCGACCAGTACCTCAAGGCCAACAAGGTGATTCCGGAAGCCGAACTCGCCCGCGGCGGCTTCAAGATAGTCACGACGTTCGACAAGCCCAAGCAGGACGCGGCGGTCGCGGCGGTCAAGGACCAGTTGACCTCCGAGCTCAAGCCGGACAAGAACGAGGCGGATAAATACATCCGTACCGGCCTGGCCTCGGTGGTCCCCGGAGACGGGGCGGTGGTCGCCTTGTACGGCGGTCCGGACTTCGTCCAGCAGGAGTACAACGACGCGGTCAGACGGGACATCCAGGCCGGTTCGACGTTCAAGCTGTTCGTACTCGCGGCGGCCCTGCGCGACGGTGGAGCAGACGCGAAACCCATCGGCCCGGCCAGCATCTACAACGGTGACAGCAAGATCCCGATCAAGCTGCAGAACGGGCAGACGTTCAAACGGGACGACAAGACCAATCAGGACTATCTGGCGCCGAACGAGGGTGACGTCGACTACGGTCCGATCCCGATCACCAGAGCCATGGAGAAGTCGGTCAACACGGTCTTCCTCCAACTCGCCGCCGATGTCGGTCCGGAGAAGGTCAAGAAGGCCGCGATCGACGCCGGTCTGCCGCCGGACCTGACCTCGTTCCAGCCGACCCCGACGATGGCGCTCGGTGTCGCGCCGCCGAGCGCGCTGGACATGGCCGAGGCGTACGCCACCTTCGCCGCCCGCGGTCTGCACGCTGAGCCGTACTTCGTCAAGGAAGTCACGCACGACGGCTCGAAGGTCGAACTGCCCAAGCGCGAGACGAAGCAGCTGTTCGACAAGAACGTCGCGGACACCGTCAATCAGGTCATGATGCGGGTGGTGGACAACCCGCCGCTCAACGACGGCACCGGACGTGCGGCGAAGGCGCTGGGCCGGCCGGTGGCTGGCAAGACCGGTACCACGGACGGCAACAACTCCGCGTGGTTCGTGGGCTACACGCCCAACCTGGCCACGTCGGTGGCGCTGTTCCGGGAGGACCCGAACACGCACGCCCGTCTGTCGCTCAAGGGCCTGGGCGGTCGGGACTCGGTGCACGGTGGCGACATCCCCACATTGGTGTGGACCGCGTACATGAAGAGCGCGATGCAGGGCCTGCCCACAGTCGACTTCACCCAGCCGGGCGAGAAGTTCGAGGACAGGGACAAGGTCACCCTCCCGCCGACGAGCCCGCCGTCGACGTCGCGTGCGCCGTCGTCGCCGCCGCCGACGTCCAGTGCGCCGCCGACCACGCCGGCGCCGCCGTCGTCCACCACACCCGGTGGCGGTTCACATGGCAGCACGGGTGACCCCGGCGGCGGACACAGCACCAAGCCGCCGAGCAGCACCAAGCCGCCGAGCACGGATCCGCCCGGAGGCTCACAGGGCGGCCCCCGAGGCGGTGGCGGAGCGAACGGCTTCATCATCGGCGGCCGGGGCGGCTGACCAGTGGCGGAGCGGCACCCGCATTAGCCTTACGCGTGCCCCATCGCCTCGGCGGTGGGGCACGCGTTGTCATATCCGGCCGGCGAGGGCAGCCTCCTCGGGGAGCGCGAGAGGATGGGCGCCATGACGCCGACATCGACCGAACCCGTCCTGCCCACTCGGGACGACCCCGTGGTCCGGGCGGGCAGCGAACTCGTCGGCGGACCGGCCGGCCGCCGGATCCGGTTCGTGCCGAATCGGTGGTGGACCCCGGTCCGGGTGCTCGTGCTGCTCGCGGTGGTCTGTTTCGCGCTCGGCATCATGCAGAAGAAGCCCTGCTACGACGGCGGTTGGTTCACCGGCACCACGCAGTACTCGCACGCGTGCTACAGCGACATGCCGCACCTGTACGTCAATCGTGGTCTCGCGGACGGGAAGATCCCGTACTTCCAGGGGACCGGCGACAAGGACATGCCGTTCCTGGAGTACCCGGTCATCACCGGCGGGGTGATGGCCTTCGCCGGGACCCTGGCGCGGGCCGCCGGGGACATCACCGGGGGTGATCTGCGGGACGAGCAGCTGTGGTTCGTGATGATCAACGCGTTGATCATGATGGCCTGTGCCGTGGTGACCGTGATCGCGGTCAAGGGCACGTCCGGGCGACGGCCGTGGGACGCCGCGATGGTGGCCTGCGCACCCGCGCTGGCGCTGAACGGGCTGATCAACTGGGACCTGGTCGCGGTCGCGCTGACGGCGGTGGCGATGTGGTCGTGGGCGCGGCGCAACGTGGTGGTCGCCGGCGTGCTGATCGGCCTGGCGACCGCGGCCAAGCTGTATCCGGTGCTGTTGCTGGCCCCGCTGTTCCTGCTGTGTCTGCGCTCGGGCCGGATGGTGGCGTTCGCCAAGACGGCGGCGGCGGCGACGGTGTCCTGGCTGGTGGTGAACCTGCCGGTGATGCTGGACCCGGACGGCGGATGGCACATCCGCGAGGGCTGGAAACTCTTCTACACGTTCAGCCAGGACCGCCCCGCCGACTACGGGTCGATCTGGTTGATCATCCAGCAGCGCGACGGTCGACCCCTGGAGCACCTGAACACCTACGTCACGCTCAGCCTGGTGCTGTGCTGCCTGGCGATCGCCGCGCTGACCATGTTCGCGCCGCGCCGGCCGCGGTTCGCCCAACTGGTGTTCCTGATCGTGGCGGCCTTCATCCTGACCAACAAGGTCTACTCGCCGCAGTACGTGCTGTGGCTGATCCCGCTGGCGGTGCTCGCCCGGCCGCGCTGGCGGGACTTCCTGATCTGGCAGGCGTGCGAGGTCACGTACTTCATCGGCGTGTGGATGTACATCGCCTCGTTCTCCGGCAAGGGCCTGTCGCAGAACGCCTACCACGTGGTGATCCTGCTGCACCTGCTCGGCACCGCGTACATCTGCCTGGTGGTGGTGCGCGACATCCTGCGCCCGGACCGGGACCCGGTGCGGGCGGACGGCGAGGACGATCCTTCGGGCGGCGTGCTCGACCGGGCACCGGACGTCTTCGTGCCGACCTCGGTCCTGGTCCGCGCGCAGGGCTGAACACGTCGAAGCGGCCTCGGTCGCGGCGGGTGAACCGCCGCGACCGAGGCCGCTTTCGTCTGTCCGGGTCAGCGAATGGCGATCCGGTCGAAGTGCGTCGTGGTGTGCCGCAGCGCGGCCTCCAACTCGTCGCCGGGCTTGGGCGGAGCCACGTCGTTGGCCAGGAACAGCAGGCTGACCTGCATGTGCGGCGGCTCGGCGAACCAGCGCTGCTTGCCCGCCCAGGTGAACGGCGACAACGAGCGGTTGACGGTGGCCAGGCCGGCCCGGGCGACGCCCTTGGCGCGCGGCATCACCCCGCGCACGGTCTTGGGCGCCTCCAGGCCCACACCCTGCGCGGTGCCGCCGCTGACCACCACCAGGTGCCCGTCACTGGGCGCCTTGCGCTGGCGGTAGCCGAACCGCTCGCCGCGCGCGATCCGCACCACGTCCAACACGGTGCCCCGACTGGCGAGCGCGTCGTGGTCGCCCAACCACAGGTCGGTGCCGATCCGCGGTCGGAACTCGGTGTCCGGGTGCCGCTCGCGCAGCACCGCGAGCTCGGCCGCGGTGAGGTGGCTGACGTACATCGTGCGCACCGGCAGTCGGGCCGCGCGCAGCCGCTCGACCCAGCCCACCACCTCGGCCACCGGGTCGTATCCGTCCGGGTGGTCCAGCGGCAGGTGCAGCGAGAAGCCCTCCAGCCGCACGTCGTCCATCCCGGTGCGGAGCTTGACCAGCTCCTCCTCGGTGACCCCGTCGCGCTTCATCGTCGTCATGCACGCGACCACCACCCGGCAGCCCACCAGATCCCGGGCGGCCTGCACCGAGGAGACCGTGCGGATCGTGCGATCCGGCAGCGGGACCGCCTCCTCGCCGCGCAGGTACGGCGTGAGCACCAGGACCTTGCCGTCGAAGTGGTCCTTGACCACCGCGGCCTCGTACGTGGTCCCCACGGCCACGGTGTCCACGCACATCCGGGCGGCCTCCGCGGCCAGCCTGGGGTTGGTGAATCCGTACCCGTTGCCCTTCATCACCGGCACCAGACCGGGGAACCTGTCGCGTAGCCCGTCCTGGTGCTTGCGCCAGCGGGCGGCATCGACGTAGAGCGTGAGCGACATGGGCGTTTCGGGGCCTTCCGTGTGCGGGACTTGCCCTTGGGGAACGCAGGGCGGAGGCGGGGAACACACGACGTCTGCTGCGTCGCGGTGATCACGTGAACGAGCCGACGGCACGGGTGCCGCCGGCGTCGCGTCAGCGGCGGGACATGTACATGTCCAGTGCCTTGTGCAGCATCTTGTTGAGCGGGAAGTCCCACTCGCCGAGATACTCGACGGCCTGGCCGCCGGTGCCGAGCTTGAACTGGATGAGCCCGAAGAGGTGGTCGTTCTCGTCCAGGGTGTCGCTGATGCCGCGCAGGTCGTAGGCGGAGGCGCCGAGTGCGTACGCGTCCCGCAACATCCGCCACTGGATCGCGTTCGAGGGGCGCACCTCACGCTTGTGGTTGGCCGACGCGCCGTACGAGTACCAGACGTGGTCGCCCACGGTGACCATCGTGGTGGAGGCGAGCACCTCGCCCTCGTGCTTGGCCAGATACAGCCGCATGCGCTCGGGGTCCTCGGCGTTGAGCGCCTTCCACATGCCCTGGAAGTAGGCCAACGGCCGCGGGGTGAAGTGGTCGCGCACCGCGGTGACCTTGTACACCTCGTGGAAGACGGGCAGGTCGTCGTAGCCGCCCTGGACCACGTCCACGCCGGCCTTCGTGGCCTTCTTGATGTTGCGGCGCCACAGCTGGTTGAAGCCGGCGTGCACGTCGTCCAGGCTGCGCCGGACCAGCGGCACCTGGAACACGTAGCGCGGCTGCACGTCGCCGAAGCCGGCCCCGCCCGACGCGTCCTGCTGCCAACCCAGGCCGCGCAACTGCCGCTCCAGCTCGGCACCCCGGTCGTCGGTCCAGTCCGGGGTCAGATCGCGCAGCCGGTTCGCCGACTTCGCCGCGATCGCCTTCTTGATCGTGTCCGCCTCCCAGCGGGCGATCACCACCGGCGGGCCCATCTTGACCGAGAACGAGCCGCGGCTCTTGAGGTGCGCGAGCATCGGGTCGAGCCACTTGCGAAGATCGCCGTCGAACCAGTCGATGACCGGGCCCTCCGGCATGTACGCGAGATAGCGCTTTATCTTCGGCAGTTGCCGATACAGCACGAGTGCCGCGCCCACGACGGCGCCCGACTCGTCGATCCAACCGATGCTCTCGGATCGCCACTCACTCTTCACCGCGCCCCACGAAGGGCACTGAAGAAAGCTCACGGAGGGCCTGCCCTTTATGAAGGCGAGATGTTCCTCGGCGGTGAGCGTCCTCAGGCGCAAAGACATGTAAGAGCTCCTCGGGATCGGTTCGGCCGTGACAGAGGTTACTGCGCCTTTGGGCGCTATGGATCGTGCCTGGTGACCCGAGTCGGACCGTACGAGGACGAGGCGGACCTTACCCGTCGAATCGGATGCTCTTTCCGGTCCGCGTCCGACCCCGACCCACACCCGACTCGGCCCGCCGGATTCCTGTCCGGCGGGCCGAGTCGGGTGCGTCGAGTGCGCGAGTGGGCGGTCAGTACAGTCCGCCGTGGAACATGTTCATGAACAGGGCGACGGCGGACACGCCGAGCGCGATCACCGTGACCACCCGTTCCCCCGTGGTCGCGGAGAACATCTGACTGACCAGACCGGTCACCACGCCCGCGAGCGCGGTCCACGCGCCCAGGACGTGCATGTCCTCGAAGATCGCGCAGATGCCCCCCACCAGCGCGAACAGCACCACCGTGGCGACCAGCGCGTTCTCTCGCGGGTGCGCACGACCGTCGGAGTTGAGGGTCAGTCGGGGTCGATGCGTTCCTGCGGCCGGCGCGGTTCCCGTTCGGCGGATCGTCTGTGCCATCACGCACCTCCGGCGAGTGACTACGAGGCGGACCTTTTGTCCGTATATTCCATCCCCCAGGGTGACCGGCGTCATGCTCGGATTTCAAGACTGTGACCGGGTCCGGGTAGGCTGTACCGTCCGCTGCACTCTCGGCACCCCCGTGTGTTCACATATCGGGGGCCGCCTTGGCGTGGCGGCATTACGCAAGCCCTCCTGCCACGGAGATTCCGTGGCCGATCAGTCCACAGGAGGTGGGTGTTCACATGCGTAGCTACGAACTCATGGTCATCCTCGACGCGGACCTCGAAGAGCGCGCGGTCACGCCGCTGCTCGAGCAGTTCCTCAATGTCATCCGCAACGACGGTGGCAAGGTCGAGAAGATCGACACGTGGGGCCGTCGCCGGCTCTCGTACGAGATCAAGAAGAAGTCCGAGGGCATCTACGCCGTCGTGGACCTGGCCGCGGAGCCCGCGACCGTCAAGGAACTCGACCGTCAGATGAACCTCAACGAGTCGGTGCTGCGGACCAAGGTCCTGCGCCCCGACCAGCGCTAGTCCGAGCTCGCGCGCACCACCAACCGCACCGCACGTCGAAACGCAGCACTGCGCTGAAATCAGCGAAGGGGTCAGCATGGCAGGCGAGACCATCATCACTGTTGTCGGAAACCTGACTGCCGACCCGGAACTGCGCTTCACGCCCAGCGGTGCCGCTGTCGCGAACTTCACCGTGGCGTCCACGCCGCGCACGTTCGACCGTCAGACGAACGAATGGAAGGACGGCGAAGCGCTGTTCCTCCGGTGTTCGGCCTGGAAGCAACTGGCGGAGAACGTCGCGGAATCCCTCCAGCGCGGCACGGGCGTCATCGTCCAGGGCCGGCTGAAGCAGCGGTCCTACGAGACCAAAGAGGGCGAGAAGCGCACCGTCGTGGAGCTCGAGGTCGACGAGATCGGCCCGACCCTGAAGTGGGCCACCGCCAAGATCACCAAGACCAGCCGCGGGGGCGGCGGTCAGGGTGGGTACGGCGGCGGTCAGCAGCAGGGCGGTGGCGGTTACGGCGGCCAGCAGGGCGGCGGACAGCAGGGCGGCGGTGGCTACGGCGGCCGTCCCCAGCAGGGCGGTGGCGCACCCGCCGACGACCCGTGGGCCACTCCCGCAGGGGGCGGCCAGCAGCAGGGCGGCGGCGGCGCGGGGGGCTGGGGTCCCCCGCCGGGCGGCTACTCGGACGAACCCCCCTTCTAGGCCGCAAGGCCGAGGGAACGGTTCGCACCCCGAGCTGAAGACTTCTGAAACGATCTGGAGAGCACAATGGCGAAGGCGCCTGCGCGCAAGCCTAAGAAGAAGGTCTGCGTGTTCTGCAAGGAGAAGATCTCCTATGTGGACTACAAGGACACCAACCTGCTGCGGAAGTTCATCTCCGACCGCGGGAAGATCCGCGCTCGTCGCGTGACCGGTAACTGCACGCAGCACCAGCGTGACGTCGCCGTGGCTGTCAAGAACAGCCGCGAGATGGCGCTGCTGCCGTACACCAGCACTGCTCGCTGAGAAAGGGTGATCTTGTCATGAAGCTCATCCTCACCCACGAGGTGACCGGTCTCGGTGAGCCCGGCGACATCATCGAGGTCAAGGACGGCTACGGCCGCAACTACCTCATCCCGCGCGGCTACGCGATCCGCTGGAGCCGTGGCGGCGAGAAGGACGTGGCGGCCATCCGTCGCGCCCGCAAGGTCCGCGAGATCCGCACGCTCGACCAGGCCGCCGAGGTCAAGGGTCAGCTCGCGGGTCTCAAGGTGACGCTCCAGACGCGCGCCGGCGAGACGGGCCGACTCTTCGGCTCGGTCACCGTCGCGGACGTCGTGTCGGCCATCAAGGCCGCCGGCGGTCCGGACATCGACAAGCGTCGCGTCGAGATCGGTACGCCGATCAAGACCGTCGGGTCGCACCGCATCACGGTCCGCCTCCACCAGGAGGTTTCGGCCGCGCTCGACCTCGACGTCGTGCCTGCCTGACCTGAAGCACCCGAACGGCCCGACCCCTCCCCGGGGTCGGGCCGTTCGGCGTTTTCGAGTAGCCGACTGAGTAGCGGTACTCATGTCCCGAACACCCCTGTCGCCGCAGGCTGGAGACACACGCCGGGTGGGCCGGCGGGGCAAAGGGGCGGACGGTCATGGCCAGGTTCATCCGACAGTGGTTGCTGCGTGTGGTCAGCTTCGCGCTGACCGGTCTGTATCAGCTCTACCGCGTCCATCCCATCGTCTGGCGCTGGACCGCGCGCAACTATCGGCCGTGGATGCAGGGGTTCGCGCGTCGGCACGCGTGGATGACGTGCCAGTTCGCCGCGCTCGACGTCCCCGCCTATCGCGACTTCCTGCGCCGGCATCGTTGGCGCTTCCGCTGGTTCGACCTCACCTCGTACCCGGAGACGTCCAAGGAGAACTACGTCAAGGCGTACCCCGAGGACACCCGCTGCTGGTTGGGCACGCTGGAGGTGGCCGGGACGGTCGTGGACGAGTCGTCCGGGTCCTCCGGGACGCCGCACAACTGGCTGCGTTCGCGGCGCGAACTCAAGTCGGTGCACCGCAACGTGGCGGGCTACACCTCGCTCGTCTTCCCCCGGCGGAAGTTGTTCGTGATCAACGCGTACTCGATGGGCGCGTGGGCCACCGGCACCAACACCGGGATCGCGATGGCCCGGGTGGCGATGGTCAAGAACACCGGCCCGGACATCGACAAGATCGTGGACACGCTGCGCCACTTCGGGCCGCGCTTCACCTACCTGGTCACCGCGTACCCGCCGTTCCTCAAGCACCTGCGCGACCGGCTGGACGCCGACGGCTTCGACTGGCGCCGACACGCGATGTACGGCTTCGTCGGCGGCGAGGGCATGACCGAGGCGCTGCGCGACTACCTGGAGGAGCGCTTCGTCAAGGTGCGCTCCGGCTACGGCGCCTCGGACCTGACCATCGGGATGGCCGGCGAGAGCGACGCGACGGTGTGGCTGCGCAAGCGGCTGCTGACCGACGAGCGGCTGCGGGCGCGGCTGCTCGGCCCCGACGAGGGCCGGGTGCCGATGGTGTTCCAGTACAACCCGCTGGAGACGTACCTGGAGACCAACGCCGAGGACGAGGTGATCTGCACGATCAACTCGACTGCGGTGATGAGCCCGAAGGTGCGCTACAACATCGGCGACGAGGGCCGGTTGCTGACCTTCGAGCAGGTCGAGGAGATGATCCGGCCGGATGCCCGGGCGTGGGTCGACTGGGAGCGCGCGGCCCGGGCCGAGGGCATGCGGCTGCCGCTGCTGCTGCTGTACGGGCGCAAGGACAGCACGATCTCGTACATGGGCGCCAACATCTATCCGCAGGACGTCGAGTACGGGCTGTACCGGGACAACCCGATGGCGGCGCACCTGGAGGGGTTCTGCCTGACCGTCGACGAGTACGCCGACCTGGAGAGCAGGCCGGTGGTCAACCTGCAACTGCGGGACGGGACCTCGCCGGCCGACGTGGATCGGGACAAGCTCGCCCGGGTGTGCCGCGAGGGTGTGGTGCGCCACCTGGCCCGGGTCAGCCGGGACTTCGCCCAGTCGCTCGCCGAGGACCCGACGGCGGCCGATGTGCGGGTGCTCGTACACGACTTCGGGACCGGGCCGTTCCTGCGCGGCACCACGAAAATCAAGAACGTCTACCTCGTGGAGGGGGAGCAGCGATGAGGACCACCGACTTCTCGGCGGCGCCGCCGCAGGCGCAGGGCGAGGCGTTGTTCATCGGGGCCACGCACTACCGGGGACCGCGCGCGCTGCTCTCACTGCTCCGGCCGTATCTGCGGATGGTACGCACGATGAAGCGGATGGACGGCTATCGCTGGCACAAGGTGTACCGGCAGGGGCCGTTCACGCTCGGCACGATCGCGGTGTTCGCCGATCGGGACGCGCTGCTGCGGTTCGCCCGCTCCAAGGCGCACCGCGACCTGATGTGCTGGATGACCGATCACGGCGACCGCAACGGCACGGCCGGGTTCATCCGGCTCTTCGACGCGCAGCCGAACGGCTACAGCAACGGAGCGTGGCGGGCCGAGGGCAACGAGATGGCGCACATCGAGGAGTTCACCCCGATCGGGTCCGAGGACAGCGGCGCGCCGGTGCACCGGAAGGCGAAGTCGTGACGCTCACCGTGGAGCGGGTCGCCTCCCGGGGCGCGTTGCGCGACTTCTGCGAACTCCCGTTGCGACTGCACCCGAAGGACCGCTACGTGCCGGTGCTGCACGGGCAGGTGTGGCAGTGGCAACGGGCCGGGATCGAGTTGTATGTGGTGCGCGATCGGGCCGGGCGGGCGGTGGGCCGGACCTGTCTGCACACCGACGGGCGCTTCGACGCCAAGCTGCGCGGCCGGCACCAGTTGTTCGGCCTCACCGAGTTCGCCGACGACCCGGCGGTGTTCGCGACCCTGATGGAGCTGATGGAGCGGCGAGCCGCGCGGGCCGGTCGCAAAACCCTGTTCGGGCCGGTCGCGCTGCTGCCGAACCAGACCGGCGGGGTGATCACCTCCGGGTTCACCGAGCGCGGCTTCGTGGACTCGGCGTGGAATCCGGCGCGCTATCCGGAGACCTACGAACGAGCCGGGTTCGCCCGCCGGTTCTCCGCGTCCACCTGGATCTGCCCGGACCTGCGCGAGCGCACCGACGATCCGGACACGACATATGTGTTCGACGACGCGCGGATCGCCGCCGAGAAGTTGGTGATCCGGCGCGGGTCGCGTCGCCGGTTGGCCGAGCAACTGCCGATCCTGCACACGATGTTGAATGCGAGTTTCGGGCAGCTCGGCTACTACACGCCGATCGAGCTCGACGAACTGCGGGCGCAGACCGACGGGTTGGCCCATCTTCTGGACGAGTCGCTGCTGCTGTGGCTGGAGCGGGCGGGCGAGCCGATCGCGTTCACCCTCGCCGTGCCGGACATCTCGGAGTTCCTCATTCGGATCGGCGGGGACCTGCACCTGGGCAACCAGCTTCGGCTGTTGGCCACGCGCGGGCGCTATCGCCGGGAGGCGGTGCTGATCATCAAGGGCACGGTGCCGGCGGCGCAGGGGCGCGGCTATCTGACGTTGTTGGCGCGCGAGCAGTATCGCGCGCTGCGGGCGGGCGGCTACGACGCGTTGCGCAGCACGTGGGTGGAGGACGACAACAAGGCATCGGCCGCGCAATACCGCCGGATCGGCGGCCGGGAGCTGCACGGGCACACGTTCTACCAGCGAACGGTGGGGATCGACGGATGAGCGCGCAACTGGCGGAACTGTTGCGGTCGGCCGGGCGGGCGCCCAGCGCGCACAACACGCAGCCCTGGACGGTGACGCCGAGCGGTGCCCTGGGCTACGCGTTGTCCTGGGACGTCGAGCGCGAGCTGCCGGTCGGCGACCCCACGCGGCGGGACCTGTTCCTGGCGCTGGGCGCGTTCACGGAGGCGTTCTTGATCGCGTCCGCGGCGCTGGAGGTGCCGCTGCGGGTGGAGTGGGGCGCGGCGCCGGAGCGGGGTGCGGTGGCCCGGTTCGTGCGGGCGGACGAGTGTTACCCGACCCCGTTCACCGCCGCGGATCTGGCGGGGCGGCGCAGTGCGCGCGGAGCGTACGCGCCGGGGACGCTGCCGGACGCGTTGCTCGCCGAGGCGACGCGGGCGTTCGCCGGGTCGGCGGGTCTGTGGCGGGGTGGGACCCGGGCGCTGGCGCCGTTGCTGGACGAGGCGGATCGCCGGCTGTTCGGTGATCCGGCGCTGGTCGCCGAGTTGCGCCGGTGGTTGCGGCTGCGGCCGATGCCGGCCGGTCATCCGCACGCTCGCGACGGGCTGACCGGGCGGGCGCTGGCGCTGTCCCGGATCGAGGAGCGGGCGCTGCACGCGGTGCTGCGCCCGGCCGCGTATCGGGTGTTGCGGCGGGTCGGGTTGGCACGGGGTTTGGCGGCCGCGTCGCGGGGGTTGTTGCGGTACGACGGGAGTGTGCTGGTGGTGACCGCGCCGAGTGGGCCGGTGCGGCCGGTGGACCTGCTGGAGTCGGGGCGGGGGTTGTTGCGCTGTTGGCTGACGCTGGCGCGGGACGGCTACGCGACGCATCCGCTCAGCCAGGTGATCGACTGTGCGCGGACCGCCGGGGAGTTGGAGGGCACGGTGGGGGCCACGGCGCTCGCGGTGTTCCGGGTCGGGCGCCCGGTGGCCGAACCGGTGCGTTCCGCGCGGTGGACGGACTGAGCGGTGGGGCTGGGCGTCGTGGCTCGGGCGTCGTGGCCCGGGTCGGGTGGCCGGCGGGCGAAGCTGCTCGAACGAGTCGGCGAGTCGGCTTGCTTGGTACCCCCAGGGGGTATAAATTCGTCGCCGTGGGGCCGATCATGGTCCTCGGGTCGACGAAAGGACCACCGTCATGAGCACCGCCACCTTCACCGTCAGCGGGATGACCTGCGGCCACTGCGTCTCGTCCGTCACCGAGGAGGTCTCCGAGGTATCGGGCGTGACCGACGTCGAGGTCGAGCTGGCCTCGGGTCTGGTGACCGTGACGTCCGAGCAGCCCGTGGACGCGGACGCGGTGCGCGCGGCCGTCGTGGAGGCGGGCTACCAGGTCGTCGGGGCGTGAGTCGTCGCCGTCCCGTCGACTCGGCCGACGGGACGGCTCTCGACCGATCGCAGGTCGGCCGACCCGACCGTGGGGGCAGGCGATCCGACCGGCGTGGTGGGTACCAGCCGGCTCTGCCGTGGCCTCGGCCGGCGGGGCGCCGGAGCGTCAGCGTTTGCCGGTCACCAGCCACGCGTCGCCGTACGCTCGCCGGCCGAGCAGGAGCACGCGGGCGACCATGAAGGTGCCGATCGCCCACCACCACACCGCGATCAGGCCGCCGCCGAGGGCCAGCACGGTGCCCAGCGCCGCGCAGAAGGCGGCCAACACGATGGGCATGGTGAGCGCGAGGTAGCGGCCGTCGCCCGCGCCGATCAACACCCCGTCCAGCACGAACACCGCACCGGCCAACGGTTGGAGTGCGGCGACCACGAGCAGGGTGCCGGCCAGCAGGTCCCGCACCGCCGGGTCGGTGGTGAACAGCGGGATGTACAGCGGGCGCGCGGCGATCACCACGATCGCGAACAACACGCCCGTCCACATCCCCCAGACCAGCATCCGGCGGGTCGCCACGCGGGCGCCGCTCGCGTCGCCGGCGCCGAGCGCCCGGCCCACGATCGCCTGTGCCGCGATGGCCAGGGCGTCCATCGCGAAGGCCAGGAACGTCCACACCTGCCAGGCGACCTGGTGGGTGGCGATCGAGGTGTCACCCATGTGGGTGGCCGCCACGGTGGCCACGACCAGGATGGCCCGCAGGCTGACCGTACGGACGAACAGCGGTGCGCCGGCCGAGGCGGAGGCGCGGATGCCGGCCGCGTCCGGGCGCAGTGACGCGCCGTGCCGGCGGGCGCCGCGCACCACGGTGACCAGGTAGACCAGGGCCATCGCGGTCTGCGCGAGCACGGTGCCCCACGCGGACCCGGCGATGCCCCAGTGCAGGCCGTACACGAACCCGACGTTGAGCAGCAGGTTGGCGCTGAAGCCCAGGACCGCGACCACGAGCGGGGTCCGGGTGTCCTGGAGTCCGCGCAGCACGCCGGTGGCGGCGAGGACGACCAGCATCGCCGGGATGCCCAGCGAGCCGATCCGCAGGTAGGTCACCGCGTGCGGCGTCGCGCTGTCCGAGGCGCCGAACGCCGCGACGATCCACGGGGCGCCGACGAGGCCGACCACGAGCAGCCCGATGCCCAGCAGCGCGGCCAGCCAGACGCCGTCCAGGCCCTGGCGGATCGCGGCGCGCGGGTCGCCCGCGCCCGTGAGTCGGGCGACCGCGGCGGTGGTCGCGTAGGCGAGGAACACGCACAGGTTGACCAGGGTGGTCAGCATCGTGCCCGCGACGCCGAGGCCGGCCAGCTGGGGTGTGCCGAGCCGGCCGATGATCGCCGAGTCGACGAGCACGAACAGCGGCTCGGCGACGAGCGCGAAGAAGGCCGGGATCGCCAGCCGCAGGATGTCGCGGTCGTGGGCGCGGCGCTGCGAGCGGCCGGCGGGTGGTGGGGTGGGTTGCTCGGTGGGGGTCGGTTCCGGTGGCGGGGAGGGGACCGTGGACGGCACGCGTCCACCGTAGTCATCCACAGGTAAGGGTCACAATGCGCTCCTGGTCATTACCGGCGAGCGCGGGGCGTACGCGGGTGCACACGTGGGGCGATAGCCGCATGATTCGCCCAACAGTTTTTCACATACACAGCCGGTGGATAGAGAATCCGCAGGTCAGACCGGGTTTGTAGACATGATTGCGAAGCGTTCGCGGCTGACTGCGCACAGCTTGTGCACAGCTGGACCCACCTCTCTCCACAGGTTGTCCACAGTTATCCACAGGGCCTGTGTATGACCGTCTTGGCGGTCCTGGAGTCCACCCGTACGGTGAAGGGCCGCATGCCGCGTCGTGCGGCGGATCTGTCGGCCGTGTGGCGTAAGAAGGACACGGTGTACTGCGGTGCGACCTCGCGCGAGCCTTTGTGAAAGGAGACCCCGGGCATGAGCGTCTCCGAGTTCGAAGAGGCCAGGCCCGAGCCGGCCCGCGAAGGATTCGAGCGCACCCCGCCCCAGGACATCGCGGCCGAACAATCGGTGCTCGGCGGCATGATGTTGTCCAAGGACGCGATCGCCGACGTCGTGGAGAACCTCAAGCCGATCGACTTCTACCGGCCCGCCCACGAGCTCGTCTACAACGCGATCCTGGACCTGTACGCGCGTGGCGAACCGGCCGACGCGGTCACCGTCGCCGCCGAGCTGACCAAGCGCACCGAGATCGGCCGGGTGGGCGGCGCTCCGTACCTGCACACCCTGATCTCGTCGGTGCCCACCGCCGCCAACGCCGAGTACTACGCCCGGATCGTGCGCGAACAGGCGGTGCTGCGCCGCCTGGTCGAGGCGGGCACGCGCATCGTACAGATGGGCTACGCGGCCGACGGCGAGGTCGACGACATCGTCAACAACGCCCAGGCCGAGGTCTACAAGGTCACCGAGCAGCGCACCACCGAGGACTACGCGCCACTGGCCGACATCATGGAGGGCGCCCTCGACGAGATCGAGGCGATCAGCTCCCGCGGCGGCCAGATGTCCGGCATCCCCACCGGCTTCACCGACCTCGACTCCCTTACCAACGGCCTGCACTCCGGCCAGATGATCGTCATCGCGGCCCGCCCGGCGATGGGCAAATCGACGCTCGGGTTGGACATTGCACGCGCATGTTCGATCAAGAATGGGCTTGCCAGTGTGATCTTCTCGCTGGAGATGGGCCGCAACGAGATCATGATGCGTCTGTTGTCGGCGGAGGCTCGGGTCGCGCTGCATCACATGCGGTCGGGGAGCATGACCGACGACGACTGGACGCGGCTCTCGCGCAAGATGGGCGAGGTCACCGCGGCGCCGATGTACATCGACGACTCGCCGAACCTGTCGATGATGGAGATTCGGGCCAAGTGCCGCCGGCTCAAGCAGAAGCACGACCTGCGACTGGTGATCATCGACTACCTCCAGCTGATGCAGTCGGGCGGCTCGCGCCGGGCGGAGAACCGCCAGCAGGAGGTCTCCGAGATGTCGCGAAACCTCAAGCTGCTGGCCAAGGAACTCGAGGTCCCGGTCGTCGCGATGTCCCAGCTGAACCGTGGCCCGGAGCAGCGCACGGACAAGAAGCCGATGGTCTCCGACCTTCGTGAATCGGGTTCCATCGAACAGGACGCCGACATGGTCATCTTGTTGCATCGTGAGGATGCCTACGAGAAGGAGTCGCCGCGGGCGGGGGAGGCGGACCTGATCGTGGCCAAGCACCGTAACGGGCCGACGGCGACGATCACCGTGGCGTTCCAGGGGCACTACTCGCGCTTCGTGGACATGGCGCAGAGCTGAGCCGCGGCGGGGCCGTGGGGGCTTTCGGGGGTGGCGCGGAGGACATCGCGATCGTGGGCTCGCCCCGGTCGCATCGTCGCCGCCCACCGGACGCCCCCCGTCCCGGTGGGCAGCGGCGCGCGGGGCGGGGGTCCGGCGGGCGGCGACGGCGGGAAGTCCGGTCCGGAGCCCCTCCCCCCTCGGAAGGCTCCGAACCGCTCCCGGTGCGGCGGACCCGATCACGGGGTTGTTCGGGCCCGCCGCATGAGTTCGATCATGGTGGGCTCCGCTTGGGATTCGTTGGGCGCGCGCTTGGCGCCCACTGTCGCCTTTCCGCACCGACCCCACTCGTGTTGATCGTCCCCGCGCACGAGCTTTAGATACTCCCGCTGTAGTAGGCCGCGGTACCCGCGTCTGCGAGGGCGGTGCGGCCCTGTACCCCCGGGGGCGCAACTTGTGTCGCGGGCCCCGATTTCATTTGAAGTGCCTGTTCGGCCCTGCCTACCTTCGAAGCGGACACCACCGGCGTTCTCTCGGGTCGTGCGGCGATCCGGGTCTTGTGAATTCGATCACAAGGTGTATTCGGGGGTCGGTCACATCACGGGATCGCGCACGCAACCGAGGAGACATCGATGTTCGGACGACTCGGCAGGCTCGTCGTCCACAACCCCTGGAAGGTCATCGCAGCCTGGCTGATCGCAGCGGTGGCCCTGGTCATGTTCGCGCCGAAGCTGAGCGATCTGACCAACCAGGACCAGGCGAGCTTCCTGCCCGGCAAGTACGAGTCCGTGCAGGCCCAGAAACTTGCGGAGAAGGCATTCCCGCAGTCCACCGAGCAGACCGCACTGATGGTCTTCAAGCGCGGTGACGGCAAGAACCTCACCGAGGCCGACAAGAACAAGGTCAAGGAGATCAGCGGCCGGCTCGGCGCGGCCGGCGTCGAGCATGTGAGCAAGGTCGAGGCGGGCGACGCCAAGGACAAGATCGCCCTGGCCACGGCCTACATCAAGGGCGACCAGCAGGACAAGTTCGTCAACGAGGCGCTCAAGGAACTGCGCGACAAGGCCAAGCCACTGGTCGAGGGGACCGACCTCAAGCTCGGCTTCACCGGTGGCGTGGCGATCAACGTCGACAACGAGGACGCCTTCAAGAAGGCCGAGATGATCGTCATGGTCGTCACCCTCGTGCTGATCATCGTGCTGCTCCTGGTGATCTACCGGAGCCCGATCGCGGCCCTGCTGCCGGTGATCATGGTCGCCCTGGTCTCGATGGTCGCGTCGCCGGTGATCGCGATCGTCGGCAAGGCCACCGACCTCCAGGTCGACCAGTCGCTCAACACGATCCTGATCGTGGTGTTGTTCGGCATCGGTACCGACTACATCCTCTTCCTGCTCTTCCGCTACCGGGAACGGTTGCGCGCGGGCGACGACAAGAAGCAGGCGATGGTCGTCTCGGTCGAGCGGGTGGGCGAGGCCATCGCCTCGGCCGCCGGCGCGGTCGTGATCGCCTTCGGCGCGATGTTGCTCGCCACCTTCGGCGCGTTCAAGTCGATGGGTCCGGGTCTGGCCATCGCGGTGATCGTGATGGCGGTGGCCGCGTTGACCCTGGTGCCCGCCGTGGTCTCGTTGGTCGGTCCGACGGTTTTCTGGCCGTCCAAGACCTGGCAGAAGCAGCCCAAGGGCACCGCGTTCCACAAGATCGGCGGTGTGGTGGGCGGCAAGCCGCTCGCGGTGGCCGTGGTCTCCGGCGTGATCATGATCGCCTTCGCAGCCGGCGCGCTGAACTTCAAGGCCGACTACGACCAGTTCGGCCAGCTGCCCGGGGACACCGAGTCGGCCAAGTCGATGAAGGACATGCAGCTCGACTTCGCGGCGGGCACCCTCAACCCGACGCAGGTCTACCTCAAGAGCAGGAACGGTCAGCCGATCGACAAGGGCGCGGCCGAGCAGTTCGCGCGCTCGCTCAAGGACGTCGCGGGCGTCGGCGACGTGAACGGCGCCGGCGGCCCCGAGGAGAACTCGCACGTCAAGGTCAGCGACGACCGGATGTCCGCCGAGATCGCGATCGTGCTCAAGGAGAGCCCGTTCGCGAACAAGGCGCTGGACACCATCGACCCGCTGCGCGACTTCGTCCACGAGCACCAGCCCGACGGCACCAAGGCGATGGTCGGCGGCCAGACCGCCTCCTTCACCGACATCCGCAAGGCCACCAACCGCGACCTGTCGGTGATCTTCCCGGTCGCCGGCCTGCTGATCGCCCTGGTGCTGGGCCTGCTGCTGCGCAGCGTGGTGGCTCCGTGGTATCTGATGTTGGCGGTGGTTCTGGGCTTCATCGCGACCATCGGTGCGACGGTCTTCGTCTTCCAGACGTTGCTGGGCAACTCCGGTGTGATGTTCATGCTGCCGGTGATGATCTACATGTTCGTGGTGGCCATCGGCACCGACTACAACATCCTGATGGTCGCCCGATTGCGCGAGGAGGCGAAGGAGGGCAACGAGCCGCGGAAGGCCGCCGCCCTGGCCGTCGAGCACGCGGGTCCCTCCATCGCCGCCGCGGGTGTCATCCTGGCAGGGACGTTCGCGTCGCTCATGATGGCGGGCATCGACATGATGACCCAGATGGGCTTCGCCGTCTCGGTCGGCATCTGCATCTCGGCCTTCGTGATGTCGATGTTCCTGGTCCCCTCCGTGACCGCCCTGATCGGGCACGCCGCGTGGTGGCCCGGACACGCCGATCGGGCCCCCGGGCCGGTCGGCCGAGGCGGGCAGGATCGGGAGCCGGTACTGGCCGGGGACCGCTGATCAGGTAGTACCCGAGGAGTTCGGATGTCCGTGGAAGGCCCCGCGCGAGTCGCCGTGCGGGGCCTTCCCGCGTCCGCGAACGGTTCGCGACCGAGCGAGTCGGTCGAGCCCTGGCTGCTGCCGGTGCCCAAGCCGCTCGCGCGCTGGCTGCCCTGCCGGACGTGGGTGGGCGAGCTGTTGCTGGTCGCGCTGGTGCTGCTGTGCGTGATCGGCGGCTCGCTCGGCGGGTCCACCAGGGATCACAACCCCGGGCACCCGAACGCGCTCAACCTGGTCATCGCCGGGATCACCTGCCTGGTGCTGCTGGGCCGGCTGCGGTGGCCGCTGACGGTGCTGGCGCTGACCGAGGCGGGCCAGGTCTTCTACCTGGCGGCCGATGGTCTGGACGGCCCGATCCTGATCCCGACCATGGTCGCGCTGTACACGGTGGCCGCCAGCGGGCAACTGCGCCGCTCGGTGCTGATCGCCTCGGCGGTCGCGGTGGTGCACACCGGGATGCGGATCGGGCTGACCCCGGACGGGTTCCTGTCCCCGGAGAAGTACCTCTCGGGCATCTGGATGTACCTGCCGGTCGCGATCGGCGAGGCGGTCCGCGCCAAGCGGGCCTACTGGGCGGAGGTACAGGCCCGGCTGGCCCGCGCCGAGCACGAGCGCGAGGACGAGGCCCGGCGCCGGGTCACCGCCGAACGCATGCGGATCGCTCGCGAGCTGCACGACGTGGTCGCGCACAGCATCGCGATGATCAACATCCAGGCGGGTGTGGCGGCGCACGTGATCGACCGGGACGTGCCGCAGGCCAAGGAGGCGCTCGTGCACATCAAGGTGGCCAGCCGGGACGCGCTGGCCGAACTGCGCACCACACTGGGCGTGCTGCGCCAGGACGGCGACAACGACCTGCCCACCGAGCCGACCCCGGGCGTCGAGGACGTGGACGCCCTGGTGGCGTCCTATCGCAACGCGGGCCTGCCGGTGCTCCTGGAGGAGTCCGGCGAGGCCCGGACCCCGTCCGCGCCGGTCGGCCTCGCGCTGTACCGGATCGTCCAGGAGTCGCTCACCAACGCGATGAAGCACGCCGGCGACGGCGCGTCGGCGATCGTGCGAGTCGTGTACGGCGAGCACGCGGTGGAGGTCGACGTGCTCGACGACGGTCGGGGCAGCCCCAAGGCGAAACAGGGCAAGCGCGCCGACGGCACCGGACACGGGTTGCTCGGCATGCGGGAACGGGCGGTCGCCGTGGGCGGCTCGCTCGCGGCGGGACCCGGCCCCAACGGCGGTTTTTCGGTACACGCGGTGCTGCCGCACCACAAGGGCGCGCTCGTCGCGCGTCGGGACGGAGATTCCTCATGACGGTGCGCGTGCTGATCGCGGACGACCAACTGCTGGTCCGGTCGGGCTTCAAGGTGCTCGTCGGCAGCGACCCCGAGCTGGAGGTGGTCGGCGAGGCGGCGAACGGCACCGAGGCCCTGGCCCTGGCCAGGGAGAGCCGGCCGGATGTGGTCCTGATGGACATTCGCATGCCCGGCATGGACGGCCTGGAGGCCACCCGCCGGATCGTCCAGGACGACGACCTCGTGGGCGTACGGGTGCTCGTGCTGACCACGTTCGAGGTCGACGAGTACGTCTTCGAGGCGCTGCGGGCCGGGGCCAGCGGCTTCCTGGTCAAGGACACCGACCCCGAGGACCTGCTCAAGGCGATCAAGACCGTCGCCACCGGCGACGCGCTGCTCTCGCCGGGGGCCACCCGGGCGCTGGTGGCCCGCTTCCTGTCCCAGCCCGAGCCCAAGGTGGCCGCGCCGGATCGGCTGGAGGCGCTCACCGACCGCGAGCGCGAGGTGCTCTCGCTGGTCGCGGCCGGGATGAGCAACGACGAGATCGCCGAGCACCTGTTCGTCTCGCCGCTGACCGCGAAGACCCACGTCAGCCGGGCGATGGTCAAGCTCGGCGCACGCGATCGGGCGCAGCTCGTGGTGATCGCGTACGAGTCGGGCATGGTCCGGCCGGGACGCGGCTGAGCACCGCGCCCCGGCACGCCCCGGGGCGTGCCCCGCCGGACACGCCCCACAGCCGCCCTAGCCGAGATCGGTCGCCAGCAGGGTGTGGATGCCCTCGACGTTGGTTCGCAGGTAGGCCGCCAGGCTCGCCGGCACCAGGCCCACCGAGGCCAGCCCGGCGGGGGTGAAGGGCACCCGCACGATGTCGTACTCGCCGTTGGGCTCGTCCACCTCGGGGCCGTGCCGCAGCGCCGGGTCCATCGATTCGAGCCGGCACACGAAGAAGTGCTGGATCTTGACCCCGCCGGGCTCGGGCACGGTGTCCACGAACGCGGGCACCGGCCGGCCGATCTTGCCGCCGAGCTCCTCGAACACCTCGCGTCGCAGCGCCTCGACCACCGTGGTGTCCTCGGGTTCGACGCCGCCGCCGGGGGTGATCCAGTACGGGGGGCTGTCCGGCTTCGTGCGTTTGATCAGCACCATCCGGTCCTCGTCGTCGAGCAGGATCGCGCGTGCCGTCCGCTTCACCACTGAACGCATCGTCGGTGCCCTCTGCTTTCTTGCCGGACGTTGCCCCCGTCTGAAGTCTCCCTTTCCGGCCGGACGGGTGGTTTATGCCTGCGCGGCGCCACGTTCGGGATCATGACCAGCGCGCGGCGCGCGCGATCAGCTCACCGTGCAGACGCGCGATGTGCGGTTGGCTCAAAGTGCCCTCCCGTACCGCCAGGAACACCGTGTGCAGCGGCGGCAGTTCGGGCTCCAGAAGCGCGACCACCGCGCGCCGGTCCAGCGCCTCGGCGCACAGGTAGCGCGGCAGCACCGCGATGCCGTGCCCGGCGCGTACGCAATCCAGCACGGCGCGCAGGTCGGGCACCGTCACCGCGGCCGGGGCGGTGGGCTTGGCGTCGAACACGGTCGACCAGTAGCGCCGGATCAGCGGTTGCTCCTCGGCCTCGCCGACCAGCGGCACCCCCTCCAGCGCGGCCGGACCCTGGGCCCGGATCCGGCCCTGCGGCAGCCGCGCCGCCCAGTACGGCGCGCCGATCAGGACGTACTCCTCGTCGGTGAGCGGCGTGCCCACTATCCCGCGGGCGCGCGGGCGCACATCCGAGATCACCAGGTCGTGCCGGGCCGCCGCCAGGCCCGTGAGCAGGACGTCGCCGGAGCCCAGGGTCACCCGTAACCGCAGGCCGCGCCGGACCAGGTCGGCCAGCGACGGCAGCACGCGCAGCGCGGTCATCTCGGTCGGGCCGCCCAGGTGCACGGTGCGCCGCAGCGGGTCCACGCCGCGCACCTCGCGGGCCGCGATCTCCTCGATCGCGTCCAGGTGCGGCGCGAGCCGACGGGCGAGTTCGTCGGCGGGTCCGGTGGGCGCCACGCCACGCGGCAGCCGCTCGAACAACTGCTTGCCGACCTGCTTCTCCAGAGTGCGGATCTGCGCGGTTATCGCCGGCTGTGAGAGCCCGAGCGACGCGGAGGCCCGGGTGAAGGAACCCGCGCGGTGTACGGCCAGGAAAGTACGCAACAGCGTCAGGTCCACGGGTCCCCCGTCTCGTGTCCCCCGACCACTCCCGAGAGCCGGGGACATCACGTGATCTTGCCCGAAGTCGCAGGTCAGTCCGGCGAGGCGGTGTCCAGGGCACGCAGGATGTCCGCGACGAGATCCGCGGTGTCCTCGCAACCGGCCGAGAACCTGACGAATCCCCCCGGCACATCGTTGCCGGCCCAGCGTGCACGTCGTTCCGCCATGCTGTGCACACCACCGAAACTGGTGGCGTCGAAGACAAGTTCGAGTGCGCCCAGGAATCGACGAGCGGTGTCCGCGTCGGCGAGCGTGAAGCCCACGACGCACCCGAACCGCCGCATCCGACGGGTGGCCACATCGTAGGCCGGATCGCCTTCGAGCGCGGGGTGGCGCACGTTCGCGACATCGGAGCGTTCGCTCAGGACCCTGGCGACGGCCAGTGCGTTGACCGCCTGTCGGTCCACCCGCAACTGGAGGGTGGACAACGAACGATGCGCCAACCACGCCTCCATCGGCCCGGGCACCGCGCCGGTGAGCGAGCGCCAGGAACGCACCCGGGCGGCGAGTTCGGCGCTCGCGCAGGCGACGTAGCCGAGCAGCACGTCGCTGTGCCCGGTCAGCGCCTTGGTGCCGCTCGCCGCCGAGATGTCGGCGCCGAGCGCGAGCGGGAGTTGGCCCAGTGGGGTGGCCAGGGTGTTGTCGACGGCCACCAGGGCACCGCGCGCGTGGGCGAGCGCCGAGATCCGTTCGATGTCGCACACGTCCAGGCCCGGGTTGCTCGGGGTCTCCAGCCAGACCAGGCGGGCGTCGACCAGGGCCGCTTCGAGCTCGGCGCCGGCGGTCGGTACCAGCCGTACGGTGATCCCGCGCGCGGCCAGGTGCTCACCGACCGCGCGGGTGGCCGGGTAGCCGTCGGACGGCAGCACGACCACGTCGCCCGGCTCGGTGAGTCCGAGCAGGACGGCCGAGACGGCGGCCATCCCGGACGCGAACGTGACGGTGTCGGCGGCCCCCTCCAGCGCGCCGATCGCCTCCTCCAGGCCGACCCAGGTCGGGTTCGCGTAACGCCCGTACTGATAGGGCCCGTCCACCTCGCCCGGCATGTGGTACGTGCCGGCGAACACCGGTCCGGGCAGGAAGGGGTCGCCCGGCGCGTGGCCCGGGCTGCCGGCCCGGACCGCCCGGGTCCCGTCGCTCCATTCGGCGGACAAATCGCGACTCCTTCACTGCCTGTTTCACGTGAAACCTCGTCCGGGGCCATCGCCGCGCGCGGCCGTCAGTCGCGGTCCAGGATCATGCTCAGGAACCAGCTGACCAGACCGATGACCAGGGCGCCGAGCAGGGCGGGCCAGAAGCCGTCGATGTGGAAGTCCAGGTCCAACCTGTTGGCGATCGCCTCGGTCAGCCACAACATCAGCGCGTTGATCACGAACGTGATCAGACCCAGCGTCAGTACGAACAGTGGCAGCGAGAACAGCTTCACCACCGGTTTGATGATGGCGTTCACGACCCCGAAGATGAGGGCCACGAAAATTATCGTCTTGGCCTTGGTGCCGGCGGAGGCGCCGTCGGCAAGATCGATTCCGGATACGAACCAGCTGGCGAACCAGATGGCCAGGGCGTTGGCGACCAGTTTGATGAGCAGGCTTTTCATATCTTGATGCTGGCATCCGGCGGGACCTTCCCGCTTGGCCCTCGGCAGAAAGTGTGTCCGTGTCGGTAAGGAGTTGGTCACATGAAGGTCTTTCGGCTCGATGATCTGGACGCGGAGCGCGCGTTCGAGCAGGGCGCGTACCTGAAATTCCTCAGCGAGCGGCACTTCTCGATGGGCCTGTACGCGCTCGAGCCGGGCGAGACCGACACCCAGAAGCCGCACGGCCAGGACGAGGCGTACGTGGTGATCAGCGGCCGAGCCACACTCACCGTGGGCGACGAGTCCACCGCCGTGGCGCGCGGCAGCGTCGTGTACGTACCGGCGCAGGTGCCGCACCGTTTCCACCGGATCACCGAACCGCTGCGGGTCCTGGTGTTCTTCTCGCCGCCGGAGGGCTGAGCCCGAGGGGGGTGGGCGCCGGGGGCGGACGGGCAGCGGGCGCACCTGTGGGCGCCCCGGGCCCGTGTACGACAATCGGACCTTGGGATCCAGCGATCGGATCTCGGGATCCGACGATCGGGAGTACATCTGATGGCGCTGAGCGACGAACTCTGGGCTGCCATCGAGGACGTCTACGCGGCGATCCTCGACCATCCGTTCATTCACGGACTGACCGACGGCACGTTGCCGCGCGAGGCGTTCCGGCACTACGTCGTGCAGGACTCGCACTACCTGCGCGACTACGCCAAGGCGCTCGCGGTGTGTGCGGCCAAGGCGCCGGACGAGGCGACGACCGTACAGTTCGCGGGCGACGCGGCCGGCGCGATCGCCGCCGAGCGTTCGCTGCACGAGGGCTTCATGGTCGACTTCGGCAGCTCGGTGGCCGACGCCACGGCGACCGAGCCGGTGCTGCCGAGCACCCGGGCGTACGTCAGCTACCTGCTCGCCACGGTGCACAACGGCTCGTTCGCCGAAGGTGTCGCGGCGGTGCTGCCCTGCTACTGGATCTACGCCCGAGTGGGTGAGGCGTTGCTGGCCAAGGGCTCGCCCGACGAGCTGTACGGGCGCTGGATCGCCACCTACGGCGCCGAGGAGTTCCAGGCGACGGTGCGCGCGGTGCTCGACCTGGTGGACCGGCTCGGCGAGGACCTCTCGGCGGTCGAACGGGCTCGGATGATCGAGCACTTCACCACCACGGCGCGCTACGAGTGGATGTTCTGGGACGCCGCCTGGCGCGGCGAGCGCTGGCCGGTCTGAGCGGGTCCGGGGATACCGGATCGCTCTCGGGCGGACCGGAACCGGTTCGCCCGGGTACGGCGTGTCCTCCCGGGGAATGTGCTTCCCGGGTGTGCACGTCTCTCGCGGGGTCGGCGTGACTGGGGGTTGGACGATGGAGACATGGCCGCGGTGGGCGCGCATCGGCGTTCCGGCGCTCGTGCTGGTCCTGCTGTGCTGGTTGCTGATCTGGCTGTTCTCGGCCTTCCTGATGATCATCGTCAAGGGTGTCGTCGGGCTGTGCGTCACGGTCGGGATGGTCGTGCTCGCGCGCACCGCGGTGGTGGGCGGCCGACCGCGCGACCCGCTCGGCTGAACCCGGCGCTGGTCGTGCGGCCGGCGGTGTGCCAGGGTGGGGGCGCACCACACGGAGATACACGGGAGCTCGGGGCACCGGGCTGAGAGGGCGCTGAGGCCGCGCCGACCGCAGAACCTGACCGGGTAATGCCGGCGTAGGGAGCCTTCCATGACCTCGCACGACACTTCGCTGCCCGCTGCCCCGTCGGCCGACCCGGCCGACGGACGGACGGTCACCAGCGGACCGATTTCCCCCGCCCACCACCGTGGTTACGTCGCCGGATCGCGCGAGGACCTGCGCGTTCCGGTACGCACGGTGCATTTGACCAACGGCGAGACGGTTCGCCTGTACGACACCTCGGGCCCGTACACCGACCCCGCCTTCGAGGTGGATGTGCGACGCGGTCTGCCCGCGCTGCGGGAGGCTTGGATCGAGGAGCGCGGCGACACCGCCCGCTACGACGGCCGGATCGGCGCGCTGACCCCGGCCGGATTCGCGGTGCCGGGTGCCGGCGCCCGACCCCGGCGCGCGTCCGGGTCCGAGGCGGTGACCCAACTCGCTTACGCGCGACGCGGGTTGGTCACCCCGGAGATGGAGTTCGTGGCGATCCGCGAGGGCTTGGCGCCCGAGTCGGTTCGGGACGAGATCGCCGCGGGTCGTGCGGTGTTGCCCGCGAACATCAACCACCCCGAGATCGAGCCGATGGTGATCGGCAAGAACTTCCTGGTCAAGGTCAACGCGAACATCGGCAACTCGGCGGTCTCCTCCTCGATCGAGGAGGAGACCGACAAGCTGGTGTGGGCGATCCGGTGGGGCGCGGACACCGTGATGGACCTGTCCACCGGCAAGGACATCCACACCACACGCGAGTGGATCGTGCGCAACTCACCGGTCCCGATCGGCACCGTGCCGCTCTACCAGGCGCTGGAGAAGGTGAACGGCAAGCCCGAGGAGCTCACCTGGGAGCTGTACCGGGACACCGTGATCGAGCAGTGCGAGCAGGGCGTGGACTACATGACGGTGCATGCCGGCGTGCTCCTGCGCTACGTGCCGCTGACCGCGCGGCGCAAGACCGGGATCGTCTCGCGCGGCGGCTCGATCATGGCCGCTTGGTGCCTGGCGCACCATCAAGAGAACTTCCTCTACACGCACTTCGCCGAGCTGACCGAGATCCTGCGCGCGTACGACGTGACCTACTCGCTCGGCGACGGACTGCGTCCGGGCTCGATCGCCGACGCCAACGACGCGGCGCAGTTCGCCGAGTTGGAGACGCTGGGCGAACTGGGCCGGATCTCCCGGTCGATGGACGTGCAGGTGATGATCGAGGGTCCGGGTCATGTGCCGATGCACAAGATCAAGGAGAACGTCGACCTCCAGCAACGCATCTGCGACGAGGCGCCGTTCTACACGCTCGGCCCGCTGACCACGGACGTCGCGCCCGGCTACGACCACATCACGTCGGCGATCGGCGCGGCGATGATCGGCATGTGGGGCACCGCGATGCTGTGCTACGTGACGCCGAAGGAGCACCTGGGCCTGCCCGATCGCGACGACGTCAAGGCGGGCGTGATCGCCTACCGGATCGCGGCCCACGCGGCCGACCTGGCCAAGGGCCACCCGGGTGCGCAGGCATGGGACGACGCGCTCTCCGATGCGCGCTTCGAGTTCCGTTGGCAGGACCAGTTCGACCTGGCGATGGACCCGGACACCGCGCGGGCCTACCACGACGCGACGCTACCGGCGGAGCCGGCCAAGACGGCTCACTTCTGCTCGATGTGCGGGCCGAAGTTTTGCAGCATGCGGATCTCCCACGACATCCGCGCGGAGCACGGCGACGGGGCCGCGGTCGCGGCTGCGGCGACCGAGGTGGACGCCGAGGCCGGAATGCGGGCCAAGTCGGCGGAGTTCGCCGCCGCGGGCAACCGGGTCTACCTGCCGCTGGCCGACTGACGCTCGCGTGCGCGACGACGTCCCGGGAGCGGGGTGGTCCCGGGACGTCGTCGGGCCGGTGCGGACGGGTCTGGTCAGGCCGGTCCGGGCGGGTCGCCCTGGCCGGCGACGATGACGCCGTGTTCGTAGGCGAACACCACCGCCTGCGCCCGATCACGCAGGCCCAGTTTGGCGAACATGCTGCCCACGTGGCTCTTCACGGTCGCCTCGGTGACCACCAGGTGGGCGGCGATCTCGCTGTTGGAGAGGCCGCGGGCGACCAGCAGCAGGGCCTCTCGTTCGCGCGGGGTCAGGGCCGCCAGGAGCGCCGGCGGGGACCGGAGCGGTTCGGTACGGGCGGCGAAGTTCTCGATGAGGCGGCGGGTGATCGATGGCGAGAGCAACGCATCGCCGTCGTGGACGACGTGGATCGCCTCCAGCAGCCTGGCTCGGGAGGCGTCCTTGAGCAGGAATCCCGCGGCGCCGGCGCGCAATGCGCCGAAGACGTACTCGTCCAGGTCGAACGTGGTGAGGATCAGCACGCGCGGGGGCGGGGAGATGCCGGCGGCGTGCAGGCGGGCGGTGGCCTCGACGCCGTCCACGCGTGGCATCCGGATGTCCATGAGGATCACGTCCGGGCGCAGGTCGGCGGCCAGTTCGATCGCCTCGTCACCGTCCTCGGCCTCGCCGACGACGACCAGATCCTCCTGGGTCTGGAGGAACAGGCGCAGGCCGGTTCGGATCAGCTCCTGGTCGTCGACGATCAGCAGGCGGATGCTCCGGGCACTCATGTGGGGTCCCCCAGGGGAAGCCGGGCCGCGACCCGGAAGCCGCCGTCCGGGCCGGGCTGGGCCTCCAGTTCGCCGCCGAGCACGCCGATTCGTTCGCGCATGCCGATGATGCCGTGTCCGCCCGAGGAGGGTTCGGGCGCCTGCTCGCCGTCGTTGACGACCGCGACGTGCAGGTGGGTACGGCCGAAGTCGAGGGTCACCGCGACGTGGGTGGGGCGGGCGTGCTTGAGCACGTTGGTCAGCGCCTCCTCGACGATGCGGTACACCGACAACTCGACGCCACCGGCGAGCGGTCGGGACGTGCCGGTGATCTCCAGGCGCGCCGGCAGCCCGGCCTCGCCGTACGAGGCGACCAGCGTGGGCAGTTGGGCCAGCGAGGGCTGCGGGCGCATCCGCACCCCCTGGTCCGGCTCGCGCAGCAGCAGCAACATCCGGCGCAATTCGACCAGGCTCTGCTCGGCGTTGGTCTCGACCCGCTCCAGCGTGTCGTCGGCCACGTCGGGCGCGGTGCGCAGCACGTCGCGTGCGCCGCGTACGCCCACCAGCGTCACGGTGACCGAGTGGGCGATGATGTCGTGTAGTTCGCGGGCGATCGCGGCGCGCTCGCGCTGGGCCGCGATGATCGAGAGTTGCTCGTGCTCGCGCTCCAGGTGGGCCGCGCGTTCCTCCAGGGCCGCGGTGTAGCGGCGCCGGGTCTGCGCGTAGGTGCCCAGGGCCCACGCGCCGACGGTGACGGGAAACGAGCTGATGTCCGCCACCATCAGGAACAGCGCCGTCGGCACGAGGGCGGCCACCGACACTCGTCGATCGCGCAGTTCGGCGACGGTGAACAGGGCCACCAGGGCCGGTGCCCCGCCGGGGTTGCCGCCGGTTGCCGCGAGCAGTGCCTCGACCGCGCAGACGGCCGGCAGCACGGTGAGCGTCGCGCGCCGTCGGGCGAGCAGAAGCACACCGGTGCAGGCGACGAGTACGACGAGGTGCGGCCGGACGGGTGTCGAGTCGTCGAAGGTCAGACTGAGTTCGACGATGGTGGTCACCACCGCGACGATGGCGTCCAGTACCGCGGAGCGGCGCGCGTGGATCCATCGGCGCGCCGCCCGCGCGGGTCGGGATATCACGTACATGTCGGGTTATGCCAGGTCACGCCGACGTTCGCCGGCGACGGCGGCGACAACCAGCACGATTGCCCAGGCGCTCAGCACCACCGCGGCGGCACCCGGCGACAACGTCGTGTGGTGCGTCGAGCGGACCAGCACGGCGGCGGCTCCGAACGGCGTGTAGTTGGCGGTCGATTCGGCGACGCCGGCGACCAGGGGAAGTACCGCGAAGTTCGCCAACAGCACCACGACCACCCCCACGACCGGGCTGCGCACCATCGCGCCGACGGCGGCACCCATGATCGCAGACAGCACGAAGGCGGCCAGATTGCCTGCCGCGACCGAGGTGACCTCGCCGGGGGTGAGGTCGGCTCCCGGGTGGTCGGCGAGCAGCGGCAGGGCGAGCCCGACCGAGACGGCGACCAGCAGCGCGCCGATCAGCAGGCCGGTCAGCGCGTAGGCGCCGATCCTGGCGAGCAGGAGTGCGCCGTGGTCGCGCCGGGCCACCAGTGCGGCCGGTGCGGCGGTGTGGTGACGATACTCGCCGGCCGCACCGACGATGCCCCACAACATCAACAGGACCGGCAGCCCGGACAGGGCCTCCTCCTTCTCGCCCACCTCGTCCAGCCGGCCCGACGCGACGGCGATGATCACCACGTTGAGTACGGTGTAGGCGACTCCGCCGGCGACGAAGGCGTGGATCGAGCGGGTGGTGCGGGTCTTGAGCAACTCGCCTCGCAGTAGCCGGCTCATGCGCTTCGGCCTTTCGTCAGGTCGAGGAACACGTCCTCCAGGGACGCGGTCCGCGAGGTGATCTCCTCCAGCGGGATGCCTTCGCGCAGGGCCAGGCGAGCGACCTCCGCAGCCGGGAGTCCCTCGATCCACAGTCCGCCGGCGGGTGCGGGCCGGACCCGTCCGCCGGCTTGGGCCACCAGTGCCGAGAGCCGCTCGGGTTCGGGGGTCTGAACCGAGAGGGAGCCCTGTTCGAGGTCGGTGATCGGGCCGGTGTGGACCAGCCGCCCCTTGTCGATGACGACGACGTCGTCGACCGTCCGCGCGGCCTCGCCGAGCATGTGGCTGGACAGCAGGGTGGTGCGGCCGCGCGCGGCGCGTTCGCGCAGGAGCGTGCGCAGACGGCGGATGGCCTGGGGGTCCAAGCCGTTCACCGGTTCGTCCAGGACGAGGACCTCCGGATCTCCGAGCAACGCCGTTGCCAGTCCCAGACGTTGTCGCATGCCCAACGAGTACTTGCCGACCCGCCGTCCGGCGGCCTGCTCCAGTCCGACGGTCTCCAGTACCTCGTCGACCCGGGCGGCCGGCAGCCCGGCCAGAAGGGCCAGGGCCCGAAGGTGGGCGCGGGCGGTCCGGCCGGGATGGGCCCCACACGGCTCGATGTGCACACCCAGCGCCCGGGCGTCGGAGGGCACCGGCCCGCCCTGGAAGGACACGTGACCGGCGGTTGGCCGGGCCAGCCCGACGATCGTCTTCAACACGGTCGTCTTGCCCGCGCCGTTGGGACCGAAGAACCCGGTCACCACGCCCGCCCGCACGGTGAAGGAGAGGTCGTCGACCACTGTCGTCCGGCCGTAACGCTTGGTCAGCTCGTGGACCGCGATCGCTGCGGTGTGTGATGGCGCCGAAGTCATGCCGAAAGCATCGGCGCTACCGATCTCCCGGTCTTCAGCCAAAGGATCAAACCCGACTTGCCACTTGAGGAGGAGTGGGCGCCGTGGGCTCCGCGCATGGCTGACCACGTGATCGTGTCCACGGCGGCGGAATCACGCGAGGCGGCGACCCGGCTTGCTCGTTCAGCGGTGGGGGCGAAGGAGTGGATCCGCGCGACGGTCGCCGATCACCCTTGACCGGACTGTCGGTCGGCTTCAGGGCCGGCCTTCCAGTTCGGGGCGTTCGGCGTTGGCGAGGGTGACGTAGTCGTGCCAGTAGTCGCGCGCTCGTGTCTCTTTGGGGTAGCGCTCCTGGAGCACCTCGTTGAGTTCGCCGGCCACCAGGAGCAATGACGGCAGGGATTGACGCGCCGTCCGGAAGGCTGCGGATCCCACGGTCACCGCCTCTTCGAGCTCTCCCCCGCGCGCTGCGGTCACGCCCAGGGTCAGTCTCGCTTCGGCCATCCGCATCGGGGACCGTTCCACGCCGTTCGGGCCCGACCCCAGTCTCAGCACCTCGCGGGCATGTAAGGCCGCGCGGTCGTCATCCCGCAGCAGCCGGTACGCGTCCATCTCGTAGAAGTCCCACTTGTCCGGGTCGATGACGAAGTGATGTTCCGGGTGTTCCGGGCGCGGCATCCGGTCCAGCCGGGCCCGGCCCAGGTCGAGGGTGCTACGGACCATGCGTCCGTCGCCGAGGCGGCCGTACGCCTTGGCCTCTTGAGCGCAGAGCTGAACGCCGACCGAGTGGCTGGCGTCGGCCCGGTGGCCTGCCTCGACCGCCGCCAACACGTCGGAGTAGCGGCCCTGGGTGAGAGCGAACCATGCCTCCATTTCCCATGACCAGGCGGCGATCTCGCCATGGCCGGCCTCGATGCCGACGTTCAGGGCCGCAGCCCGGCTGACCTCGGCCATCCGGCGGTGCCCCATGTCGTACTCCAGGCAACCGCTCAGGAGGAACAACCACCCGACGGCGACCAATAGTTCACGGTGCTGGCGAAGCGTGGTCCGCCCCTCCAGGAGCCCGGTGACAAACCGGAGCCCCTGCCGAGCCTGACGATGCAATTCCGGCGCCGACATGTACGGGTACGCACGGCACAACCGATCGACCGACGCGGCGATGGCGTCGATGGCGGCCGGACCCACGTCGGTCTGCTCAGTGCGACGTACCAACTCCATCGCCTCCCAAAGGTCGGCCTCGGAACCGCCGGACAGGGCCTGGGTAGGTCCGTGGACTCTCTCCCAGTCGCGCGGCGCAAGTCCCATCATCGCGCCGGGGATTCGCAGACCATCGGCAATCTGCTCGAACTTCGCGTGTGAGGTGATGCGGCCGACACCTCGCGCGAGCGCGCCGACTCGTTCGGGCTTGATCTCACAAGCGTCGGCGATCTTTTGGAAGCTGATTCCGGCGTACTTCCGGGCGAGTGCGAAGACTGTCCCGAAGTCATGATCTGTGATCGCCTGGCGTGCGTCGTCTCGTTCGAGGAAGCGGGACGGTAGAGCCGCAGGTGATACCCAACTGGCCATGACTCGGGGACCCCCCGATTCGTGCTTGGTCGCACACAGTTGATCGGTGTTGAACACTGAGTTTACCCACGGTGGGTACCCCGGGAAGGGCTGACGACGAGATCTTGTAGCGGGGGAGGCTCGTCTGCATGGGAACAACACGGGCAGTGCGGGCGGGGATGCGGCATGTGATCAGGCGGGAGCCGCCGCAGAAGGAAGAGCGAGACGTCGTCTCGGAGGCGTGGTCGGAGGCGGATGGGCGGGTGAGCCCCGGGGAGCGGTGGCTGGGGGCTGTGCTTCGGGGGCCGGGGTGGGAGCCGATGTGGGTTCGGCAGCGGGCGTGGGAGTCGCATCCGGCAGCCGTGAAGGAAGCGCGGGCATTGACGTGGGCCGCCATGGCGGACTGGAACCTGCTCGAACTGACCGACGAGGCGATGTTGTGCACTTCGGAGTTGGCGACCAATGCCGTGGTGCACGCGATGATGCCGGATCAGCATGTGGACTGGTTGTGGCGGACGTTCACGGTGCGGTTGTCGTTTTGGCCCAAGCGGGCGGTGGCGATCGAGGTGCGGGATGCGGATCCGCGTCCGCCGGTGGTGCCGGGTCGGGGGGTGATGCGACCCTCGCCGGCGGAGCCGGAGCGGATCGGGGGGTCGTTGCGGGGGTTGCGGATGGTCGAGGCGGTGTCGGATTTCGTTTCGTGGGGGCCGGTTGCCACCGGTGGGAAGACCGTGTGGTGTCGGTTCGACCTTGAACCACGCGGATTGGCACGGCCGTTTGTGATGACCGGTAACCGATAGCTGAAGGTCCGTGGATCGATGACCATTCGAAGGGAACTCGACATGGGTGAGCACAAGAGTCCGATTCCGAGCGACGGGAACCAGCCCGGCCGGCCGATTCCGCCACCGATCCTTCCCGACAAGCCGCCGAATCCGGGAACTCCCAAGAAGGACAAGTGAGACCGTGGCGGATGCGACTGCGGAGCGCGGCCCCGCTCGCTTGCTTCGCCTTGTCGAGCAGGTGACGGGCCCGCTGCCGGTGCCGTGGCGGGAAGCTTTCGAGCACGTGCCTCGCGACGCGTTCCTGCCGGATGTGATCTGGCTGCGGCGGGCGGATGGGTTGCCCGATCACGAGCCCTGCGACCGGGCCACGGACCGGGACGGCTGGGAAAACGTGGCCTGGTCGGACGTACCCGCAGTGATTCAGGTCTGCGACGGCCGCGTACCCGAATCGAGTGAGCCGGCGTGGGCGTCGTCGTCGGTTTCGCAGCCGTCGATCGTCGCGGAGACGTTGCTGATGCTCGATGTGGAGGATCGGCATCGGGTTCTGGAGATCGGCACCGGGGCGGGGTGGTTCGCCGGGCTTCTCGCGCATCGACTCGGCGGCGAGAACGTCGTCACGATGGAGGTCGATCGCGAGTTGGCCGCTGCGGCACGTGGTCGGCTCGACGCGCTCGGACTGCGGCCCCTGGTCGTGGCCGGCGACGGTGCCGAAGGGTGGGCCGAAGGGGCTCCGTACGATCGGTTGGTCGGCACGTGCGCCGTGGCCCGCGTACCCCGGGCCTGGCTCGAACAGGTGTCACCGGGCGGCCTGATCGTCACGCCGTGGACCACGTCGTGGGCCGCGTACGGGAATCTCGTCCTGACGCCGCGTCAAGACGGGGGCGCCACCGGCCGGTTCGCCCACGGTGGCGCGTTCATGTCGCTGCGCGGTCACCGCTCCCGTGTGTATGACGTGACCGACGTCGTCGGATCGGGCGACGTACCCGACACGAGCAGTACCACCCTGTCTCCGTGGGACGTGGCCGGCGGGGACCGCCATGCCGAGGCCGTCATGGGCCTCGCCCTGCCCGGGTTGTGGACGCACTGGAACGACGACCCGGACGTGGACGGCGTGCGGTCCCGGCTGTGGGTCGGGGACGACGCGTTGACCTCGTGGGCCACGGTGGACTACGACGGTCGGCGACTCGACACCTTCCGGCTTCGCCAACACGGGCCCCGGCGGCTGTGGGACGAGGTGGCGGCGGCCTGGTCCTGGTGGAACTCGGTCGGACGCCCGGCCTTCGACACGTTCGGCCTCGACATCGATCCGGACGGCAGTCAGACGGTGCGGTGCGGAGCGCCGGACGGCCCGTCGTGGCCCGTCCCCTCGGCGGACTGACCGAAAGCGTCGGGTCCCAACCTCACCCGAAAGCCGCAGCCGGACCCGTGTCCGCGGGTCCGGCTGCGGAGGTGTGTCGCGGTCAGTTCTCCGGGTCCTTTACGAGCAGCAGCTCCGGCTCCGGGGCCGGGTCGACCTCGACCTCGATGCGGACGGACTCCTTGGGCGCGGTGTCCGTCGTGGGCTTGGCGCCGTTGCCGTTGCCGCCCGCGAGAAGTTGGCGGGCGATGCCCAGGCCCGTGCCGCCCATCGTCAGGGCCTTGGCGAACAGGTCGCCCATGCCGTCGCCGCCGTTGAGCAGGACCATGTGGTCCACATTGCCGAATGCCTCGGCGCCGGCCCGGACGATCTCCGGCCAGTTCTCCGCGAGTTGCTGGGCGACGACCGCCTCCTGGTTCTCCGCCAGCGCCGCCGCCCGGGCGGCGATCGCGGCCGCCTCGGCCAGGCCCTTGGCCTTGGCCGCCTCGGCCTGTGCCTTGCCGGTCGCCAGCGTGGCCTCGGCGGCGGCCAGCCCGCGCACCTTGGTCGCCTCCGCGTCGGCGATCGCGGCCAGTTCGGTCTCCCGGGCGCTCGCCTCGGCCGCCGAGATCCGCGCGTCGCGCTCGGCCTGGGCCCGGGTCCGGGTCTCGTACGCCTTCGCGTCGGCCGGCTTGCGGACGTCCGCCTGGAGCTGCTGCTCGCGCCGCATGGCCTCCAGCTCGGCCACCCGGGTCTCCTGGACCACCACCTCCTGCTTGGCTGCGGCATCCGCCAGCGGACCCGCCTGGCGCGAGCGCGCGGTGGCCTCGTCCCGCTCGGCCTGGTAGCCGGCCTGCTGGATCTCGCTGTCCCGGGTGGCCTGGGCCATCCGGGCCTTGGCGTCCTGCTCGGCCTCGGTGGCCTTGCGGGTGGCCAGTGCCTCGGCGATCCGCGCGTCCCGGATCACCGCCGCGGTGTGCGGCGCGGCCATGTTCTTGATGTAGCCGGTCGGGTCGTCGATCTCCTGGATCTGCAGGCTGTCCACGATCAGCCCGAGCTTTTCCATGTCCGACCCGGACGCCGCGCGCACGTGCGCGGTGAGCTTCTCCCGGTCGCGAATCATGTCCTCGACGGTCAATCCGCCCACGATCGAGCGCAGATGACCGGCCAGCACCTTGCGAACCCGGGACTCCATCTGCTTCTGCTGATCCAGGAAACGGCGGGCCGCGTTGGCGATCGAGACGTAGTCGTCGCCGATCTTGAAGATCACCACGCTCTGCACTCGCAGCGGAATGCCCTGGGTCGTGACACATTCGACCGAGAGTTCCGCTTCGTTCAGGTCGAGCGAGAGCTTGCGCACCGCCTGGACGAACGGCAGGACGAGCGTGCCGCGCCCGGTGACGATGCGAAAGCCCATGCCCTCGCCCAGGCCCTCGGTGTGGTGCCGGGAGCCGGAGATGACGAGCGCCTCGTTCGGCTCGGCGACGCGCCACATGAGTTTGAAGACCACGATCAGAATCACGAGCAGACCGAGCACGGCGAGCACGGTGTAGAGCACGGAGCATTCCCCCTTTGGCCTGTTCCGGAGTGTCCTCGCCACCGGTGTGGACGCCAAGAGGGAGCTCCCCAGGGGTGGTTGCCCCGCACCGGGACCCGCGTCGACCCGCCGGTCCCGCGTCCCTCGCCCCGCGCCCGCCGCTCCGCTCGACCTCAGCCGAAGGCCGCCGCCACGTACACCGTGCGCGGCGGCAGATACTCCACGATCACCACCAACGACCCCACCGTGTGTTCCTCGCCGGGCAGGGCCGAATAGGCGAGGAACGCCTCCACCCCACCGCGTACCTCGATCATGACCTCGCCCACCAGCCCGGGTCCGATTCCCCCGGTGACCTTCCCGCGTTTGCCGACCATGTCGCCCATTGTGTGGCCCAACCGGATCCCGACGGCGTGATCCGGCCCTCCCGCCCGCGGTGGATGGGAGAGCCGGCGCCGATCGTCGGTCAGCCGAGGAGGGTGGTGCCCTCGTCGGATGCCTCACGCAGGCGCGAGCGCATGAACGGCAGGATGCCCCGGTGCAGGATCGCCCGGCGCCATTCCTCGCGCGCCAGATACACCTCGACCTCGCCGGTCGGCCGGGCCCGATTGCGCGCGGCCACCGCCAGCATCGCCAGTCCCCCGATTGCCGCCGCCCCGAGCGAGATGCCCACGGCCGCGAGTGAGGCGAGCTGCATCGTGTGCTGCATGGACGAGTCCTCCACCGTGAGCGGCAACAGCACGTAGCCCACGATCAGGAAGACGACCGCCGAGATGCCGGCCACGATCACCGCCATCGCGGTGGCGAGCGCGAACCAGCCGAAGCTTTCGCCGGCCTCGATCATCGATGCGCCGAAGTCCTGACGGATCCCCGACTCGAAACGCTGCTCTGTACGTTCGTAGCGGTCGTACTCGTCGCGTGCCGCGTCCGCGATCGACGGGGTCGCGTCCAACGTGGCCGTCCGCAACTGCTCGACGTTCAGGTTGGGTACCGCCGCAAGACCGGAGAGGGTCTCCTCCAGGTGCAGCGCGTCATCGACGAACTGCTCGTACTGACGGCGGTGCTCGTCACTTCCAAACCAGTGTTGCATCGGATCCCCCGAATGAGGCCGCGCGGGTGTATCCCGCGTCCGCCGGGCCCGTCAGGGGACCCGTGCAAGCTGTCGGTGGATCAACGACCCGCAAAAGCACCTGACGGTGTCGAGGCGGATACCAATGATGATAAGGTGCCTCCCCGGCTTTTGGGCAGGGAGTTCCCTACGACTGCGGCTCTTCGCCGAGGTCGCCCAGGTCGTATACGCGACCCTGGGTCTCCTCCAACGCGCTGGGCAGCGCGCCCGATCGGGCGGTGCTCAGCGGCAGCCGCGCCACCAGGCACGGGCCGCCCAGGTAGATCCCACCGTCCAGGTTGACCACCTGCCCGTCCGCGTACACGCGCGGCTCGACGATCGTCGAGGGGTCCTCGCCCGTCTGGTACGGGATGGGGGTGTGGCCGTGCACGATCCGCCGGCCGCCCAACTCGCTGAGCAGGTCGGCCGCCGCGTACGGGCCGACCTCGCCCATGAAGGCGCCGCGTCGGGTCAGGTTGCGGAACAGGTCCCACCACGCGAGCGGCTCCGGCTCGCGCAGTATGTCCGCGACCGTGCCGTCCACCTCCTCGATGGTGTCGCCGTATTCGAGGTAGGCGTTGCTGTCCGAGTGGATCAGCAGGTGTCCGTCGACCACGGCCGCGACCGGCTGCGCGGCCAGCCAGCCGGCCTGTTCGTCGGTGAAGCGGTCCAGGTCGGACTGCATGCCGCCGTTGCGCAGCCAGATCTCCCGGAAGGTGGTCGAACCGCCGGCCACCGGGACGGGGTGGTCGCCGAAGCGGAATACCCCGAGCAGCAGGATCTCGTGGTTGCCCAGCAACATCCGGGTGCTGCCGCCGACCTCGGCCGATTCGCGGGCCAGCGACATCGCCAGTTCGACCACGCCGATGCCGTCCGGACCACGATCGGTGAAGTCGCCCAGGAACCACAGCCGGGCCCGGCCGCCGCACCAGTGCGCGTCCGCGTCGATCAGATCCCGGGCCCGCAAGGCGGCCTTGAGTTCCTCCAGATGACCGTGGACGTCGCCGACCACGTACAGCGGGGCGTCCTGCTCCGCTGCGGCGCCCATCGGGGCCGGTGTAGCCGAGACGTTGCTCACCAGAAGGGTCCTTTCCTCACGATCCGCACCACCGTACGGCGGCGATGCCGACACCCGTTGTGAACCAAGACGCACAACAGCCGGGTTCGGCTGCGGCTCACCCGGTCCGATTCGGATGATTCCAGGACCGTATCTCTCGTGCGGGCACGGCGGAACGGACCACGCTCAATTGTGCGTGCAGCCGTGCCGGTCCCACCCGGCGGCCCCGGCCCCGGTCGCCGGGCCGAGCGGGCGCACGCGGGTCAGCGTCGGGTGGAGGAGTCGCGCACGGACAACCTGGTGGGCACGGTGCGCTGGGCGGGCAGCAGCGACCCCGCCCCGGCGTCCTCGATCACGCCCACCAGCAGTTCCACCGCCCACGCGCCGGCCAGCGCCGGTTGCAGGCTCAGCGAGGTCACCGACGGGTCGGCCCCTTCGCCGCAGCAGGCCAGGAGCAGGTCGTCGGGCACCCGCAGCTCGCGCGCCCGGGCCGCGGCGAGCAATTCGGCCGCACAACCCTCGTGCAACCCGAATACCGCGTCCGGCGCCCGGTCCAGCAGCCGGGTCGCGGCGGCCCGGCCGGCGCCGGGGGTGCGCGCCTCGTACTCCTCGGTGATCGGCGGCACACCCCGATCCGCGCACCACGCGCGGTAGCCCGCGACGCCCTTGCCCGTGCCGGGCCCGTCGGCGGCGGCGAGCAGGCCGATCCGGCCGGCGCCGGCCTGGGCGAGATGGTCGAGCACACAGCGCACGGCGGCCACATGATCGTTGTCCACCCAGCCGTAGACCGGGGTCGAGCCGGGATGACCGCCGCTGACCACCGGTACCCCCCGGCGGAGCAGTTCGAGGACGAGCGGATCGTCGTCCACCGGATCGACCACGATCGTGCCGTCCAGTGCCACGTTGCCCCATACATCGTGCGGCGAGGAGGCGGGCAACACCACCAGCGCGTAGCCCAGATCCAGAGCGGTGGCGGTGGCGGAGCGAACCAGCTCGGCGAACCAGGCGAACTCGGTGAGGGCGAACGGCTCGGTCGAGCGCATGGCCGTGGTCAGCCCGAGCAGCCCGGACCGACCGGTGCGCAGCGTGCGTGCCGCGGCCGAGGGGCGGTAGCCCAGCCGGTCCGCGACCTCGCGTACGTGCAGCCGAGTCGTGTCGGGCAGTCGACCCTTGCCGTTGAGCGCGTCGGAGACGGTCGTGATCGACACCCCGGCTGCCGCTGCGACCTCCCGGATGCCCACCCGGATCCGCCGCCTCACACGCGGTACATCTGGCGCTGTCATCGTCCCGACAGTAGGCCGAATGCGCCGCCCTGGCCGGGTTCATGTCATTGCTTTACGAAGAAACGTATCGCCCCATACCTGCCCCTGAACGTTGGGCGAAGCTCCCGGTCCGCCCGACCGTCCACCACCGACCGGGCGGATCATAGAGTGAGAGGACCGGGACGTGCGCCCAGGCACCCCGACCAGTATGCGAGGAGGACGGGCGTGACCCAGCACAACGCCCCAGGCACGGACGACAGCGGCATTCCGAGGTTCCGGGCGGTCCTGGCCGAGGTGCCCGTCTACAAGGCGGGTCGACCGCCGGTGGCGGCGGAGGGTGTACCGGCGTACAAGCTCTCCTCGAACGAGAACCCGTACCCGCCGCTGCCCAGCGTGCACAAGGTGGTCGCCGACGCCGTCGGCGAGATGAACCGCTATCCGGACCCGGCGAACACGGAGTTGGCGCGGACGCTCGCCGAGCGGCTCGGGGTGCCCCCATCGCACATAGTGGCGGGCGCGGGCTCGGTCACGGTGGCGCAGCAGTTGGTGAACGCGACGGCCGGCGAGGGCGACGAGGTCGTGTTCGCGTGGCGTTCGTTCGAGGCGTACCCGCTCCTGGTGCTGCTCGCGGGCGCGACGCCGGTGGCGATTCCGCTGCTGGCCGACGAGAGCCACGACCTGGACGCGATGGCGGCCGCCGTCACCGAGCGGACCCGGCTGATCTTCGTGTGCAACCCGAACAACCCGACCGGCACGGTGATCCACCGCGCCGAGCTGGAGCGCTTCCTGGACCGGGTGCCGCGCGACGTGCTGGTCGTGCTGGACGAGGCGTACCGCGAGTTCATCCGCGACGAGCAGGTGCCGGACGGCCTGGAGATCTACCGCAGCCGGCCCAACGTGGTGGTGCTGCGCACCTTCTCGAAGGCGTACGGTCTGGCCGGCCTGCGGGTGGGCTTCGCGATCGCGCACGAGCCGGTCGCCGACCAGCTGCGCAAGACCGGGATGCCGTTCGCGGTCAACCGGCTCGCCCAGGTGGCCGCGATCGCCTCGATCGGCGCCGAGGGCGAACTCCTGGAGCGGGTCGACGCGTTGGTCGCCGAGCGGGAGCGGGTGCTGGAGACGCTGATCGGCCAGGGCTGGACGGTCTTCGACTCGCAGGCCAACTTCGTCTGGCTGCGGCTGGGCGAGCGCACGAACGAGTTCGCCGAGCTGTGCGAGGCGGCCGGGGTCACCGTACGGCCGTTCGCGGGCGAGGGCTGCCGGATCACCATCGGCGAGACCGAGGCCAACACGATCTTCCTGGAACAGGCCGCGCGGTTCATGGAGGCGTAGGCGGTCGCCGCCGGGCGCGCAGGTGTGGTCGCCCGTCGGCGTTTGGGTCCGTTCGGACCACTTCGAGCCCTCTCGGGTACCCCCCTCAAGGGGTGCCCGGGAGGGCTCGCTAATGTTTGTGAACGGATGCACAAGCTCGACTTTGTGAACCCATTCACAAAGTCTGGCTCGGTGAAGCCGCAGGTCCCTCCCGGTTCATCCGGGTTTGTTCGACGGAGTGTCGAGCGGGATGCGCGGGCGCGCCGTGTGCATCGTGAACCAAACGTGCGCTCGCGAGCGAGACACGACCGGCGATCAGGAGGAATGAGGGGCCCATGGACCTCGCCGTCGAAACACTCGACGTAGCCCGGTGGCAGTTCGGCATCACGACCGTCTACCACTTCCTCTTCGTCCCGCTCACGATGGGTTTGTCCATCCTGGTCGCGTGTCTGCAGACCGCGTGGGTGCGCACCGGCAAGGAGCACTACCTCCGGGCCACCAAGTTCTGGGGCAAGCTCTTCCTGATCAACTTCGCGCTCGGCCTGGTCACCGGCATCGTGCAGGAGTTCCAGTTCGGGATGAACTGGTCCGACTACTCGCGCTTCGTCGGCGACATCTTCGGCGCCCCGCTCGCCATCGAGGCGCTGGTCGCGTTCTTCCTGGAGTCGACCTTCCTCGGGCTGTGGATCTTCGGCTGGGAGCGGCTGCCGAAGAAGATCCACCTGGCCACCATCTGGGCCGCCGCGATCGGCACGATCCTGTCGGCCTACTTCATCCTGGCCGCGAACTCGTGGATGCAGCACCCGGTCGGATACAAGATCAACCCGGAGACGGGCCGCGCCGAGCTGACCGACTTCGTCGCGGTGCTCACCAACAACACCGCGATCGCCGCGTTCCTGCACATCCTCCCGGCCGCGTTCCTGGTCGCGGGCGGCTTCCTGATCGGGATCAGCTGCTGGCACCTGCGCAAGCGCAACGAGGTCGCGGTGTTCCGCCCCTCGCTGCGGCTGGGCCTGTGGGTCTCGGTGCTGGCGGGCGTGGGCCTCGCGCTCACCGGTGACATGCAGGGCAAGCTGATGTACGAGCAGCAGCCGATGAAGATGGCCTCGGCCGAGGCGCTGTGGGAGACCTCGAAGCCGGCGCCGTTCTCGATCTTCTCCTACGGCGACGTCAACAAGGGCCACAACAAGGTCGCCATAGAGGTCCCCGGCGCGCTGTCCTTCCTCGCCAAGAACGACCTGAACGCCGAACTCCCCGGGATCAACGATCTCCAGGAGCAGTCGGTGGTCAAGTTCGGCCCCGGCGACTACCGGCCCAACATCTTCGTCACCTACTGGTCGTTCCGGCTGATGATCGGTGTCGGCATGGTCACCGCGGGCATCGGCCTGGTCGGCCTGTGGCTGACCCGGCGCAAGCGCGACCTGCCGAGCAATCCGTGGGTGTACCGGATCGGTCTGTGGACCATCGCGTTCCCGTTCGCGGCCAACTCGTTCGGCTGGATCTTCACCGAGATGGGCCGCCAGCCGTGGTTGGTGTTCGGCGTGCTCAAGACCGAGGCCGGCGTGTCGCCCAGTGTGTCCACCGGTGAGGTGCTGACCTCGCTGATCGTGTTCACCCTGCTCTACGGCGCGCTCGCGGTGGTCGAACTGGGCCTGATCCGGCGCTACGTCAAGGCCGGCCCCGAGCCGATCAAGCCGCCCGTGAGCAAGGACCCCGACGATCCGTCGGGCGACGGCGAGGACACCGACCGTCCGCTCGCCTTCGCGTACTAAGGGGAGAGTGTGATGGGACTCAACGAATTCTGGTTCCTGCTGATCGCCGTCCTGTGGATCGGCTACTTCTTCCTTGAGGGCTTCGACTTCGGCGTCGGCATCCTGACCAAGGTGCTGGCCCGCAACGAGACCGAGCGCCGGGTGCTGATCAACACCATCGGCCCGGTGTGGGACGGCAACGAGGTCTGGCTGATCACCGCGGGCGGGGCCACCTTCGCGGCCTTTCCCGAGTGGTACGCCACCTTGTTCAGCGGCTTCTACCTGCCGCTGCTGCTGATCCTGGTCGCGCTGATCCTGCGCGGGGTCGCGTTCGAGTACCGGGCCAAGCGCGACGAGGAGCGCTGGAAGCGCGGCTGGGAGCAGGCGATCTTCTGGGGCTCGCTGGTGCCCGCGTTCCTGTGGGGCGTCGCGTTCGCGAACATCACCCGCGGGGTGAAGATCGACGCGAACAAGGAGTACGTCGGCAACCTGCTCGACCTGCTCAACCCGTACGCGCTGCTCGGCGGCGTGGTCACCACGGTGCTGTTCACCTTCCACGGCGCGGTGTTCGTCGCGCTCAAGACCAACGGCGACATCCGGGCCCGGGCCAACGCGCTGGCCGGGAAGATCGGCCTGGCCACCGCCGTGCTCGCCGCGGTGTTCCTGATCTGGACCCAGGCACAGCACGGCAACGGCCGCACCCTGGTCGCGCTGATCGTCGCGGTGGTGGCCCTGGCGGCCGCGCTGGCGATGAACCGGATCGGCCGCGAGGGCTGGGCGTTCGCCCTGTCCGGCGTGACAGTGATCGCCGCGGTGGCGATGCTGTTCCTGTCGCTGTTCCCGAACGTGATGCCCTCCAGCCTGGACTCGGCGTGGAACCTGACCATCCACAACGCGTCCTCGACGCCGTACACGCTCAAGATCATGACCTGGGTCGCCGGCTTCATGACCCCGATCGTGCTGTGCTACCAGGCGTGGACGTACTGGGTGTTCCGCAAGCGGATCAGCACCAAGAGCATCCCGACCAAACCGGCCTTCGGTGCCGCCGCGGCCGACCTGGTCGGCAAGTAGCAAACCGGAGCGCCGCGTAGCACCGCACCGAAGACGCACCGACGAAAGAGCGGCTCGTGAAGCCTGTAGACCCGCGCCTGCTGACCCACGCCCGTGCCACCCGGGGCTTTCTGGCCCTGACCGTGGTGCTGGGCACGGCGGGCGCGGGTCTCGTGCTCGTCCAGGCGGGGCTGCTCGCCCGGGTGATCGTGGCGGCCTTCGAGGAGGAGGCCGCGGTCGGCGACCTGTGGCCGGAGCTGGGCCTGCTCGCCGGTGTGATCGTGGCCCGCTCGGCGATCTCCTGGCTCACCGAGGTGATCGCGCACCGCACCTCGGCGGCGGTGAAGTCGCAACTGCGTTCGCGACTGCTCGCGCACGTGGTCCGGCTCGGCCCGGCCTGGTTGAACAACGAGCGCTCCGGCGAGCTGACCACGCTCGCCACCCGGGGCGTGGACGCGCTGGACGGCTACTTCGCCCGCTACCTGCCGCAGCTGATCCTGTCCGTCACCGTGCCGGTCGCGGTGCTCGCGCGGGTGGTGTTCGGCGACTGGATCTCGGCGGTGACGATCGTGGTCACGCTGCCGCTGATCCCGCTGTTCATGGCGCTGATCGGGATGGCCACGCAGAAGTACATGGACCGGCAGTGGACGGTGTTGAACCGGTTGGCCGGGCACTTCCTGGACGTCGTCGCCGGACTGCCGACCCTCAAGGTGTTCGGCCGGGCCAAGGCCCAGGCCGCGTCGATCCGGACGATCACCGACGACTACCGTCGGGCCACCCTGAAGACGCTGCGGGTCGCGTTCCTGTCCTCGTTCGCGCTCGAACTGCTCGCCACCATCTCGGTCGCACTGGTCGCGGTCGGCGTCGGCCTGCGCCTGGTCGACGGCGAACTGAGCCTGGAGACCGCGCTGGTGGTGCTGATCCTGGCGCCCGAGGCGTATCTGCCGCTGCGTCAGGTGGGCGCCGAGTACCACGCCAGCGTCGAGGGGGTGAGCGCCGCGGACCGGGTGTTCGCGGTCCTGGAGACCACACCGGATGCCCCCGCCACGACCGTGCCGGTGCCCGACCCGCGTTCGGCCGAGCTGGTGCTGACCGGCCTGACCGTGCGGCACGAGGGGCGGGCCGATGCGGCGCCCGCCGACTTGGACCTGACCGTGCGACCGGGCGAGACGATCGCGCTGACCGGGCCGAGCGGGTGCGGCAAGTCCACCGTGCTCGCGGTGCTGCTCGGCTTCACCCGGCCGACGGCGGGCCGGGTCACCGTGGGCGGCGTGGACCTGGCCGAGTTGGATCCCGACGCGTGGCGAGCCCGGATCGCGTGGGTCCCGCAGCGGCCCTACCTGTTCGCCGGCACGATCGGCGCCAACGTGCGCCTGGCCCGCCCGGACGCCGGCGACGCCGAGGTGCACGACGCGCTGGTCGCGGCCGGGGCGGCGGACTTCGTGGCGGCCTCGGGCGGTCTGGACGCGCCGCTGGGTGAGGACGGCGCGGGCCTGTCCGCCGGACAGCGGCAACGCCTCGCGCTGGCCCGGGCGTTCCTGGCCGATCGGCCGATCCTGCTGCTGGACGAGCCGACCTCGAACCTGGACGGCGCCGGCGAGGCGGACATCGTCGAGGCGGTCCGCCGGCTGGCGGTCGGCCGCACGGTCGTGCTGGTCGCACACCGGCCGGCGCTGCTGCCGCTGGCCGACCGGGTGGTGGCCGTGGGCACGGGAGCCGCGGCGCGGACCACAAAGGGCGCACACGCGGTGGGCACGGCGCGGGTGCTCCCGGCGGAGGTCGAGGCCGCGCGGGCGGCGGACGACGTCCCGGCCGTCGAGCAACCCTTGGTGTTTCCCCTCGCGGATCCGCCGGTCGCCGCCGGAGCCGGGCCCGGGCGCCGACTGCTCGCGCTGGCCCGGCCGTTGCGCGGGCGACTCGCGCTCGCGGTGTTGTGCGGGGCACTCGCGCTGGGCAGCTCGGTCGGCCTGATGGCCACGTCGGCGTGGCTGATCTCGCGCGCGTCGCAGCATCCGCCGGTACTCACCCTGATGGTCGCGGTCACCGGCGTGCGGGCCTTCGGCGTCTCCCGCGCGGTGTTCCGCTACGCCGAGCGGTTGATCGGGCACGACGCGGCGTTTCGGATCCTGGCCCGGTTGCGGGTGCGGGTGTACGAGCGCCTGGAGCGGCTGGCGCCGGCGGGGCTGCCCGCCTTCCGGCGCGGTGACCTGCTCTCCCGACTGGTCGCCGACGTGGACGCGGTCCAGGACTTCTTCCTGCGTGCGCTGTTGCCCGCTTGTGTGGCGGCCGTGGTCGGCGCGGGCGCGGTGCTCACCGTGGCACTGGTGTTGCCCGAGGCCGGCGCGGTGTTGCTGGTCGGTCTGCTGGCCGCCGGCGTGCTGGTGCCGTGGCTGGCCGGCCGGGTCGCCCGTCGGGCCGAACGCCGGGTCGCGGCGGTCCGCGGCGAACTCGCCGGCGCCGTGGTCGACCTGCTGCGCGGCACTCCCGAACTGATCGTGGCGGGCCGCGCGCCCGCCCGGCTGGCCGAGGTGGACGCGGTGGACGCGCGGTTGCGCGCGACCGAGGCGGGGCAGGCCCGGGGCGCGGGCGTGGGGGCCGGGCTGGCCGCGCTGGTGTCCGGCGCGACCGTATGGGCGTCCGCCCTGGTGGGCGTCGCCGCGGTGCACGCCGACCGGTTGAACGGTGTGCTGCTCGCGCTGGTGGTGCTCACCCCGCTCGCCGCGTTCGAGGCCACCGTCGTACTGCCCGCCGCCGGCCGGCACCTGGAGAGTTCGCGTCGCGCCGCGGCACGGGTGTTCGAGGTGATCGACGCGCCCGAGCCGGTCCACGAGCCGGCCGCGCCGCGCGCGCTGCCGGCTGCGCCGCGCCCGCTGCTGGTGCGCGACCTGCACGCGCGCTGGACCCCGGACGGCCCGCTCGCGCTGGCCGGCGTCGACCTCGAACTCACCCCGGGCAAGCGGGTCGCGGTGGTCGGGGCGAGCGGGTCGGGCAAGACCACGCTGGCCAACGTGCTGCTGCGCTTCCTGGACCCGGCGGCAGGCGGCGTGACCCTGGCCGGCGTGCCGATCACCGACCTGGCCGGGGACGACGTGCGGCGCGTGGTCGGGCTGTGCGCACAGGACGCGCACGTCTTCGACAGCTCGCTGCGGGAGAACCTGCGGCTGGCCCGCCCGGACTGCGACGAGGACGCGATGCGCGCGGCGCTGGCCCGGGCGCGGCTGCTGGACTGGGTGGACACGCTGCCCCAGGGGCTGGACACGATGGTCGGCGAGCACGGCGCACGGTTGTCCGGCGGGCAGCGGCAACGGCTCGCGCTGGCCCGCGCGCTGCTCGCCGACTTCGAGATCCTGCTGCTGGACGAGCCCGCCGAACACCTCGACCTGCCCACGGCCGACGCACTGACTGCCGACCTGTTGGACGCGACCCGGGGGCGGACCACGCTGCTGGTCACCCATCGGCTCACCGGGTTGCACGCGGTGGACGAGATCGTCGTGCTGGCCGAGGGGCGGGTGCGGCAACGCGGGACGTGGGGGCAGTTGAGCACCACGCCGGGGGCGTTCCGGGCACTGCTCGACCGGGAGTACCCGGCGGGGGCCGTCGCGGCGCGGGCGTGAGGCGGGTCGGGCCGCGCGGATCCGTACGCATGTGTCGGGGTGTGCGTCCGGCGCATGTGTCGGGCTGCGCGTCCGGGCACGTGTGGTCCGGGTGCGTGCGTGCGACCGGTGCGCGTGCATCTGCGTGTGCGGACCGGTACCTGTGATCCGTGGCGTGGGATCCGCACGCGTGTCCGGGATGTTTCCCCCCTTTCATCCCTATTTGCCCACGTAGGCTGCACCCATGGAGAACGCGACCGGCAACAGTGCCGACGGCGCCGACGAGCCCGACGGGACGGATCGGTCCGACCGCGAGCCCGCGGCGGCCGCGGGGGCCTCGCTCGGTCTGGACGACCTGGTGGCCGAGGTGGTCGAGCGGCTCGGCTCGGCGGCGGCGGCCGGGGATCGGCTCCAGGGTCTCCTCGAAGCGGTGGTCGCGGTCGGCGCCGACCTGGACCTGCACACCACGCTGCGCCGGATCGTCGAGGCCGCGGCCGACCTGGCCGACGCACGCTACGCCGCGCTCGGGGTGATCGGCAGCGAGCACAACCTGTCCGACTTCATCACCGTCGGCGTCACCGAGCAGGACCGCGAGCGGATCGGCGAACTCCCGCACGGACGGGGGATCCTGGGCCTGCTGATCGACCACCCCGAGCCGCTGCTGCTGGAGGATCTGACCCGGCATCCGGCGTCCTACGGCTTCCCGCCGAACCATCCCGCGATGCACTCGTTCCTGGGCGTGCCGATCCGGGTGCGCGACGAGGTGTTCGGCAATCTGTACCTGACCGAGAAGCGCGGCACGCCGGACTTCAGCGTCGAGGACAAGCAGGTGGTCCGGGCGCTCGCGGCGGCGGCCGGGGTGGCCATCGAGAACGCGCGCCTGTTCGAGAGCGCGGCCCGTCGGGAGAAGTGGATCATGGGCTCGGCGGACGTCACCACGGCGCTGCTGACCACGCAGGACCCGGACGAGGCGCTCGCCGTGGTGGCCGAGCGGGCACGCAGCCTGGCCGAGGCGGACTTCGCCGCGATGTACCTGCCTCAGCCGGACGGCTCCTACCAGGTCGAGGTCACCTCCGGCGAGGACATGGCGGGCCTGGGCGGCACGGTGGTCGCCCAGGGCAGCCCGATCGCGGAGGCGATCAACACCGGTCGCAGCATCTTCATCGCGGACATGAGCACCGATCCGAACGTGATGCTGGACCAGTCCCGCTGCTTCGGACCGGGCCTGTTCGTGCCGCTGATCGCCAACGAACGGATCCTGGGCGCACTCGAATTGGACAAGCGGATCGGCGCGGTCCCGTTCAACCGGACGGAGCGCTCGATGGCCCAGGCGTTCGGCGGTCAGGCGGCGATCGCGCTGATGCTGGCGAGCGCACAGCGCGATCGGGAACGGCTGGCCGTGTTCGAGGATCGCGACCGGATCGCCCGGGACCTGCACGACCTGGTCATCCAGCGGCTGTTCGCGACCGGGATGATGCTCCAGGGCGCGGCCCGATTGGCGAGGGTGCCGGCCGTGACCCTGCGGATCAACCAGGCGGTGGACGAACTCGACGCGACGATCCGCGAAGTACGCAGCACCATCTTCGCGTTGCATAACCCGCCGGGTGAGGGCCCGACCGGGCTCCGGGGTCGGGTGCTGCGCGAGGCGAGCGTGTCGGCCGCCACGCTCGGCTTCGAGCCGACGGTCACCTTCGCGGGCCCGATCGACTCGACCGTCTCGGACGAGGTCGCCGAGCAACTCCTCGCCGCACTGCGCGAGGTCCTCTCCAACACGTCCCGCCACGCGCACGCGTCCCGGGTCGAGGTGAGCCTGGTGGTGGCCGGCGGCACGGTCGAACTGACGGTCACCGACGACGGCGTGGGCATCCCGCCCGGCGGTCGGCGCAGCGGTCTGGCCAATCTGGCCGGTCGCGCGACGGAGTTGGGCGGCCGGGCGGAGTTCGGGCCGGGACCGGAGGGCCGCGGGACGACGGTGATCTGGTCGGTGCCGCTCTAGGTCGGCGGTGCCGGTGCCGGTGCCGCTCCGGGGCGGGGCCGTTCCGGTCGGAAATTGCCGAGCAGACGCTTGACACGCTAATGGCATGTACTTAAGTTAGAGGGCATAACAAACACTACTGGTCATCACGAGGAGTCGAGATGAATGCCATCGGCACCCCCGCCGCCGCCGATTCGGTCACCGAAATCGTGCTGCCGGGCATCGTCGAGCCCACCGGCCTGGAGGTCCGGGTGCGCCCGGTGTCGGAGCCCGCGGTCGGGGAGGTCCTGCTGGCGGTCGAGGCGTCGGGGGTCTCCTTCGCCGAGCAGCAGATGCGCCGCGGCAAGTACTACGACCAGCCGGCCTTCCCGTTCGTCCCCGGCTACGACCTGGTCGGCACGGTCCTGCGGGTCGGGCCCGACGGCGATGCCGCGCTGGTCGGCCGCCGGTTCGCGGCGCTGACCAAGGTGGGCGGGTGGGCGAGCCTGGCGGTGCTCCCGGCCGCCGACCTGGTCGAGGTGCCCGAGGGCGTCGACCCGGCCGAGGCGGAGACCGTGGTCGTCAACGGGATCACCGCGTGGCAGATGTTGCACCGCCGCGCCGGGATCCGCCGCGGGCAGACCATCCTGGTGCACGGCGCGAACGGCGGCGTGGGATCGACCCTGGTCCAGTTGGCCACGCGGGCGGGTGTCCGCGTCATCGGCACCGCCTCGCCGCGCCACCACGACGCGGTGCGTGCGCTGGGCGCGATCCCGCTGGACTACCGGGCCGCCGACCTGCCCGCGCTGGTGCGCGCGCACGCCCCGCACGGCGTCGACGCCGTCTTCGACCACGTCGGCGGCGAGGGCATCGTCGACTCGTTCGGGCTGCTCGCCCGCGGCGGCATCCTGGTCTCGTACGGGACGGCGGCCACCAAGAACGCGCCCGGCTCGTCCCGACTGCCCGTGCTCAAGCTGGTGGCCCGCCTCCTGTGGTGGCACCTGCTGCCCAACGGCCGGCGCACACACTTCTACAACATCTGGGCGGGCAAGCGCCGCCCGGCGACCTTCCGGGCCCGTCTGCGCACCGACCTGTCCGAGGTCTTCGCGCTGCTCGGCGCCGGCGCCATCACCGCCCAGGTCGCGGCCCGCATCCCGCTGAGCCGAGCCGCCGACGCACTCGCACTGGCCGAGTCGGGCACGGTCGCCGGAAAGGTCGTGCTGGTCCCGGACGCACTCTGACGCGCCGTCACCACCGCCGCCTCGACCAGGAAGAGGACTCCGCCGTGCACCTGAACCGCTCCCTCACCAACCCATCACACTGGGCAAGTGCGAGCCTGATGACGGCCTTTGCCTTCGGTTCGAGGCGCCTGGACTCGCCCCGGCCGTCTCGGTACGTACGGCGTCCCGGGCCACTGCCCGATGATCCATCGACTCGATACGGGAGCGACACCGAAGTGTCCAAAACGAACCCGAACGGTTCGGGGGTGTGGACATCCTCGCCGAAATCGGCGTTTCCGGTTGCCGCGCCACCGTCGCCGCGCGCTCCGCGGCCGAGTCGCGCCCCGCCGACTACCGCCTCTTCTCCGCCTTCCGGCGGGCCACATACGCCGCCGCCTGGGTGCGACGTTCCATGCCCAGCTTCGCGAGCAGGCTGGAGACGTAGTTCTTGACCGTCTTCTCGGCCAGGTGCATCTCGGCGCCGATCTGGCGGTTGGTCATGCCCTCGCCGATCAGGTCGAGGATGCGGCGCTCCTGGTCGCTCAGGGCCGCGAGGCGCTCGTCGCCGCGGGTGCCGCCGCGCAGGTGGTCCAGGACACGGGCGGTGGCCGCCGGGTCGAGCAGGGATTTGCCGGCGGCCACGTCGCGGACCGCGCCGACCAGGTCGGAGCCGCGGATGTCCTTCAACACGTAGCCGGAAGCGCCCGCCATGATCGCGTCGAACAGTGCCTCGTCGTCGGAGAAGGAGGTGAGCATCAGGCAGCGCACGTCGGGCAGTCGGGCCCGGATCTCGCGACACACCTCGACCCCGCTGCCGTCCGGCAGCCGCACGTCGAGCACCGCGACCTGCGGCCGGGTCGCCGGGATCCGTACCAGCGCCTCCGCGGCGGTGCCGGCCTCGCCGACCACGTCGATGTCGTCCTCGATCGCCAACAACTCGTGGACGCCACGACGGACCACTTCGTGGTCATCGAGGAGAAATACCCGGATACTTCCCTGATCGCTCACTTGTACAGGTTCGCATGTACACCGTCCGGGTGCCCGGTTGACGACTCCGGAAGGGTCGGGAAGGGCTCGACACGCGGTCATTTGTCGAAGAACGACAACCACTGCCGCCACGTTCGGGTCGGTCGCCACTACGTGCCGGCCGGACTGGTGGGTAACGTTGCGTTGTGCGGTTTCCGAACCGCATGCCTGTGCGCAGGTGCCTCCCGGATTCACCCGGGAATTCCTAGGAAATCCTAGGAAGTACAGCCACCAATCGCCGTGTCTGCACATCAAGGTAGCCGCGCACACCCCGCGCGGAACCGGGCCCGGCGATCCGGACCCGGTCCACGGCGACCCCGCGGACCGGACAGACGGAGGAGAGAACGTGGCAGTGGACAGTACGGACGGAACATTGTTTCCGCCCGATTCCGGAGCCGGTCCAGAACTGATCCAGTTGCTCACCCCCGAGGGCGAGCGCGTCGAGCACCCCGATTACTCGATCGACCTGTCCGATGACGAATACCTGGGTCTGTACCGCGACCTGGTGCTGGTGCGTCGCTTCGATGCCGAGGCCACCGCGCTGCAACGGCAGGGCGAACTGGGCCTTTGGGCCTCGCTGCTCGGCCAGGAAGCCGCGCAGATCGGATCCGGACGAGCCCTGAGTCCGAACGACTATGTGTTTCCCACCTACCGTGAACACGGTGTCGCGTGGTGTCGCGGCGTGGACCCGTTGAATCTGCTCGGTATGTTTCGGGGCGTCAACCACGGCGGTTGGGATCCGCGCGAGAACAATTTCCAGCTCTACACGATCGTCATCGGCGCGCAGACCCTGCACGGCGTCGGATACGCGATGGGCGTGCAACGCGACGGAAGCGATGGCGCGGTCGTCACGTATTTCGGTGACGGGGCCTCCAGCCAGGGCGATGTCAACGAGGCATTCACCTTCGCGGCGGTGTTCAACGCTCCCGTGGTGTTCTTCTGCCAGAACAATCAGTGGGCCATCTCCGAGCCCACCGAACGGCAGATGAAGGTGCCGCTGTATCGGCGCGCCGCCGGATTCGGCTTTCCCGGAGTTCGGGTGGACGGAAACGACGTGCTCGCGTGTCTCGCGGTGACCAGGGCGGCGTTGGCCCGGGCCCGGCGCGGCGAGGGCCCGATGCTGATCGAGGCGTTCACCTACCGAATGGGCGCGCACACCACCTCCGACGACCCGACCCGCTACCGGTCGAACGCGGAACTGGAGGAATGGCGGCTCAAGGACCCGATCGAGCGGCTCAAGTCGTACCTGCACAAGCAGGGCATCGGGACCCCCGAGTTCTTCGCGGCCCTGGAGGCCGAGAGCGAGGAATTGGGCAAGCGCGTACGCAACGGCGTGCGCACGATGCCGGACCCGGATCCGGTGTCGATGTTCGCGCACGTGTACGCCGATTCGCACACCCTTGTGGACCGGGAACGGGCCGAGTTCGAGGCTTATCACGCGTCCTTCGTCGACGCCGGGGAGGACGGGCACTGATGGCTCCCGCAGAGTCGACGGGCACATCCCGTCAGATGTCGATGGTGCAGGCGCTCAACACGGGGCTGCGCAAGTCCCTGGAGAGCGACCCCAAGGTTTTGATCATGGGCGAGGACATCGGCAAGCTCGGCGGTGTCTTCCGGGTCACCGACGGTTTGCAGAAGGACTTCGGCGAGGACCGGGTGGTGGACACCCCGCTGGCCGAGTCCGGCATCGTCGGCACCGCGATCGGCCTGGCCCTCGCGGGCTACCGGCCGGTCGTGGAGATCCAGTTCGACGGTTTCGTCTTCCCCGCGTACGACCAGATCGTCACCCAACTGGCCAAGATGCACGCGCGTTCGCTCGGCTACGTCAAGCTGCCGATCGTCATCCGCATTCCGTTCGGCGGCGGGATCGGCGCGGTCGAGCACCACAGCGAGTCGCCCGAGGCGTACTTCGCGCACACCGCGGGCCTGCGCGTGGTGTCGTGCTCGAACCCGGTGGACGCCTACTGGATGATCCAGCAGGCGATCGCCTCCGACGACCCGGTGATCTTCCTGGAGCCCAAGCGGCGCTACTGGACCAAGGCCGAGGTGGACACCGCCGCGACGCCGGATCCGCTGTACGGCTCCCGCGTGGTGCGCCCGGGCGGCGCCTGCACGGTGGTCGCCTACGGGCCGATGGTGGCGACCTGCCTGGAGGCCGCCGCGGCGGCCGCCGAGGAGGGGCGCGAGTTGGAGGTGATCGACCTGCGCTCGTTGTCCCCGCTGGACTTCGACGCGGTCGAGAAGTCGGTCAAGCGCACCGGTCACCTCGTCGTCGTGCACGAGGCCCCGTCGTTCCTGGGCATCGGCGCGGAGGTCGCGGCGACGATCACCGAGCGTTGCTTTTATCACCTGGAGGCGCCGGTGCTGCGGGTCGGCGGCTACCACACGCCGTATCCGCCGTCCCGGGTCGAGGAGGACTACCTCCCCGACCTCGACCGTGTGCTCGACGCCGTCGACCGCTCCCTGGCCTGGTGAGGAATCCCGTGTCCGAGGTGAAGAAGTTCCTGATGCCCGACGTCGGCGAGGGCCTCGAAGAGGCCGACATCGTCGTATGGCACGTCAAGGTCGGCGACGAGGTGAGCGATGGCCAGGTCATGGTCGAGGTGGAGACGGCCAAGGCCCTGGTCGAACTGCCGTGTCCGTTCGACGGGGTGGTGACCGAACTCCTGGCCGCCGAGGGCGACACGGTCGCGGTCGGCGCCCCGATCATCGCGGTGGCACCGAGCGGTACGCACGCGCCCACCGGCGCCGCGGCCGAGCCGGCCGACACTCGGGACGAGGCCCTCGCGGCGGACCTCGTGCCCGAACCGCCGGCACCCGAACCCGTCGCGGCCGCCGAGCCGGAGAAGAAGGACACCCGTACGGCGGTGCTGGTCGGCTACGGCGTGCGCACCACGTCCGGCCGACGGCGGGCCCGCAAGACGGACGCCACCGCGCCCGCGCCGGTGGTCCGCGCGGCCAACGGCTCGGGGCACGTCGGCCCGCCGACGTCGGGCTCGACCGCGGGCGGCTCGATGGTGCTCGCCAAGCCGCCGGTCCGCAAGCTGGCCCGGGATCTGGGCGTGGACCTCGCGTCGGTGCTCCCCTCGGGCCCCGGCGGAACGGTCACCCGCGAGGACGTGCACGCCGCCGCGCGCCCCGCCCCGGCCGCCGCCCCGGCCGTCTTCTCGGCGACCGGGCCCGGCGAGAGCATCGCGGGCGAGCGGCGGATCCCGGTCAAGGGGGTGCGCAAGGCGACCGCGCAGGCCATGGTGGCGAGCGCGTTCTCCGCGCCGCACGTCACCGAGTGGGTGACGGTGGACGTGACCCGCACGGTCAAGCTCGTGCGCAAGCTGCGCGAGTTGCCCGACTTCGCGGACACCAAGGTGAGTCCGCTGCTCCTGGTCGCCCGGGCGCTGCTCGTGGCGATCGCCCGGCACCCGGAGATCAACGCGTCCTGGGACGAGCCGAACCAGGAGATCGTCGTCCGCGATCGCATCAACCTGGGCATCGCCGCGGCGACGCCGCGCGGGTTGATCGTGCCGAACATCAAGGACGCGGGCGGCAAGAGCCTGACCGCGCTGGCCGGCGCGCTCACCGAGTTGGTGGCCACCGCTCGGGACGGGCGCACCTCGCCCGCCGACATGGCCGGCGGCACGGTGACCATCACCAACGTGGGCGTGTTCGGGGTGGACGGCGGTACGCCGATCCTCAACCCGGGCGAGGCCGCGATCCTGGCGGTGGGCGCGATCCGTGAGCAGCCGTGGGTGCACAAGGGCAAGATCAAGCCCCGGCAGGTGACCACCCTTTCGCTGTCCTTCGACCACCGCATGGTGGACGGCGAGTTGGGCTCGCGGGTGCTGGCCGACGTGGCCCAGATGCTGGAACGACCGAAGCTGCTGTTCGTCCGCGGCTGACGCGTCCGGCGCGGACCACCCGCGGCCGGCGAATCGCCCACGGGAGTACGGCCGGGCCCCTTTTCGGGGCCCGGCCGTATGTATGTCCGAGGGCGTCCCCTAATGTGTATGTACTGTGAAACCACCTGCGGACACAGCCCTCTCCCGGCCCGGCGGCGGAATCGCCTGGATCATGTGGGCGGTCGCGGCCTCGGTATACGTCGTCGCGGTGTTCCACCGCAGCAGTCTCGGCGTCGCCGGCATCGACGCGCAGGAGCGGTTCGGCGTCTCCGCGTCGCAACTCTCGCTGTTCCCGATGCTGCAACTGCTCGTCTACGCGGGCCTGCAGATACCCGTCGGCGCGCTCACCGACCGGTTCGGCGCCAAACGGGTGCTCAGCTGCGGTCTGGTGCTGATGACGGCGGGTCAGTTCACCTTCGCCTTCGCGCACGGGTTCGCCGGCGCCGTGCTCGCCCGGGTGCTGGTCGGCATGGGCGACGCGATGACGTTCGTCAGTGTGCTGCGGGTGGTGGCGGTGTGGTTTCCGGCGAACCGGGTCGCCGTGTTGACCCAGTTGACCGCGCTGCTCGGGATGGTCGGCAACCTCGCCGGCGCCACGCCGCTGGCCGGCGCGCTGCACGCGTTCGGCTGGAGCCGGACCTTCGCGGTCTCCGCCGGGGTGGGGGTGGCGGTCCTGGTCGTGGTGCTGATCGTGCTGCGCGACAATCCCGGCGCGGCGACCCGGGTGCGCCCGGCCGGCGGCCCGGGCATGTGGTCCCAGGTGCGCGCGGCGTGGGCCGAACCCGGCACCCGGCTCGGCCTGTGGGCGCACTGGGCGTGCGGCTGCCTGCCGCAGGTCTTCCTGATGTTGTGGGGCTTCCCGTTCCTGGTCGAGGGCCAGGGGCTGGCAAAGGGCACCGCGAGCGCCCTGTTGACCGTCGCGATCGTGATCAACATGTTCGCGTGCCTGGTGGTCGGCCCGCTGGTGACCCGCCGGCCGGGCAGCAGGTTGGCGCTGTGCGTGGGTCAGCCGATCCTGGCCCTCCTGCTGTGGGCGGCCGTGCTGATCCCGGCCGAGCCCTCGCCGCTGTGGCTGCTGGTCGTGCTCGCGCTGGTGATCGGCCCGGGTGGTGCGCTGTCCCTGGTCGGCATGGAGTTCGCCCGGGACGGCAATCCGGCGCAGCGGCTGGGCACGGTGTCGGGCATCGTCAACGTCGGCGGGTTCGCCGCCGCGACCCTGTGCCTGTTCGCGATCGGCCTGGTCCTGGACCTGGTCGAGCCGGGCGGCGGCGCGCACGGCCTGAACGCGTACCGCGTCGCGATGGCCGTTCAGGCCGTACCGCTGCTGCTCGGCGTCGTCCAGGTGCTGCGCTACGCCCGCAAGGTCGCCGGGCGAAGCCGCCGGGCCGAGCCGGTGTGCGTGGTGGCGGCGGGGCGCGCGCCGGAGCGGGAGAGCGTTCCCGACGCCGGCTGACGCCCCGCCCGATGTGCCGGCCACCCCATCCGAGGTGTCGACGGCGTCAGGGCGTGACGGCCATGTTGTCCAGGATTCGTCGCGCCAGATCGGGGTCGCCCTCGACCTTGACGTCGGCCCGGGCCGCGGCGACCCGGCCGCACATCAGCCGCACGAACGTCTCCCAGTCGGTGGAGACCATCACGAGCGGTCCCAGCGGAACCCGCCCGTCCAGCCGACCCCGGCCGTTCTCGTCGACGGTGACCGTGCGCATGAACTCCACCGGACCGTTCACGTCGAACACCACCGACGCGCCGGTGGGCGCCTTTGCGTCCTTGGCCACCACCCGGGCCAACCCGGTCAGCAGGAAATCGCGGGTGATCAGCGCGGCGGGCGAGTCCAGGTTGCCCGGCACCCCGATCGCGCGCCGCACGTCCTGCTCGTGCACCCATACGTCGAACACCCGCTGGGTGAGCAGGAACCGATACGGGACGCTGCGGCCCATGATGCCGCGCACCTCGTCGTCCGGTCCCCGGTCGGACTCGTCGAGCATGCGGCGTCGACGCAGGATCACGTACTCCAACTCGCCGGTCATCTCCGGTGAGGTGTGGCAGCGCCGCACGTCCACGGGAATCTCGGTGTAGCGGCTGAATTCGTCGTGCACGTGCCGCAGATCACGCGGCAGCGTGTGGATCGGTCGGGGATCGCCGAGCAGTTCCAGCTCGATCCCGATCACGTGCGACACGATGTCGCGGACCGACCAGCCCGGACATTCGGTCGCGCTGCTCCACCGGCCCTCGGTCAGGGTGGAGACCAGATCTTTGAGGGAGCGAATCGAGTGCTCCCAGGCGTCGGCGTGCGTTTTCAGGTCGTTGGTCACGAACTACCTCTTGTCGCTGCGTCACCGGTCGGCTGGACGGGTGCGACCGTTGCTTTGACGTGGTCCCGGATCCTGGCAGGCACGTTACGCTGCAAAAGATCCCGCGGTCAGCCCGTTCGCGGGAAGCAAGCGGTGTAGGTGAGGGAAAGTGCGCGTTTCGCTCGTACAACTCGACGTCGACCCGACGGTACCCGCCCGGGAACGCCTGGCCGAGGTCTCCGCCCTGGTACGCAGCCGGCGCGGCGACCACCTGGTGGTCCTGCCCGAGCTGTGGTTGCACACCGGCTGGGTCTACGACTCCTGGGAGTCGGATGCCGAAGGCGTGCGCGGACCGGTCGCCCAGACCATGGCCCGCGCGGCTCGCGACGCCGGGGTCTGGCTGCACGCCGGCAGCATCATCGAGCGCGGCGCCGATCAGAACCTCTACAACACGTCGCTGGTCTTCGATCCGGACGGCGCGCTGCGCGGTACCTACCGCAAGATCCACCGCTTCGGCTTCACCGGCGGCGAGGCCGCGTTGATCTCGCGCGGCACCGAGCTCGCGCAGGTGCGCATGCCGTGGGCCGAGGTGGGCCTGGCGACCTGCTACGACCTGCGCTTCCCGGAGCTGTTCCGGCGGATTCTGGACGCGGGCGCGGAGGTGCTGGTGCTGCCCGCCGCGTGGCCCGCGCGACGGGTCGAGCACTGGCGTGTGTTGTCCCGCGCCCGCGCGATCGAGAACCAGATGTTCGTGCTCGCCTGCAATACGACGGGCACTCAGGGTGGCGAGGCGATGGGTGGGCACAGCATGGTGATCGACCCGTGGGGCGAGATCGTCGCCGAGGCCGGCACCGAACAGACCGTGCTCACCGCCGAGATCGACCCGGCGCTGGTGGCCAAGACCCGCGAGGACTTCCCGGTCCTGCGGAACCGGGTGTTCTGACCGGTCACGGGCACGGTCCCCCTACAGGTGGGTGTTCTCGATCTCCTTGCCCGCCGCGTCGTACGCCTTGAGGTCGTACACGGGATCGGCCTTGTGCGCGGTCACCACGAGCACATAGACGCGCGTGGTGGGGTCGATCTGCACGGGCCGGATCACCACCGGCTCCCGGTGGCCCTGCCAGGTGACCTCCAAGTGGTCCACATCGGGGGACACCTCGGCCTGGATCACCGCCGCGTACAGGTCCTTCTGCCCCGGCACGGGTCCACTCGAGCCGCCACCTCCGAATCGGTTCCGGTCGGCCGCCTTGTCCTGCTCGGACCGGCCCGGCAGGGTGTTGCACGCCGTCATCGTCTCGCTGAACGCCTGCCGCTCGACGTCCTCGAAGCAGGTGCGTTCCGGGCCCTCCGTCCAGGCTCGGAACTTCCACGGCTTGCCGGCCACCACGCCCGCACCCACGATGTCCGGGCCGGCGTCCGGCGGTCGGGTGCCGCCGTCGACCGAGACGATGTCGGTGGACCTGCCGTCCTCGTCCAGCACACCCCCGGCGATCACCGCACCGCCGCCGCCGACCACCAGCGCGGTCGCCAGCGTCGCCCCCACCGTGAACCCGCGCCACCTGCGGCGCCGGCCCGCCCGCTCGATCGCCGCCTGCGCCGTCGGCGGGGTCAGCTCGGTCGCCCGAATCTCTGCCATGAATGCCTCCCTCAGTGCGGTGCCGTCGTCGGCCATTGCCGCACCTCCGTGTCCGAAGTAGAGGGGGTCTGTGTCCGACCCGGGATCAGATCGGCCAGTTGAGGATCCTTGCGGAGTTGAGCGAGTCCCTTGAACGTCTGACTGCGCACCGTACCCACCGCGCAGCCGAGGATCTGCGCGACCTCGGACTCCGAACGGTCCTCCCAGTAACGCAGCACCACCGCCGCCCGCCGCCCCGCCGGCAAGCGGGCCAACGCGGCCATCAGCACGCTGCGTTCGGCCACCACGCCGATCGAATCGGGCCCGGCGCGGTCCGGCAGCCGGTCGGTGAGGAAGTGCGTCACCCGCCGTCGGCGGACCCGGGACAGGTTCGTGTTCACAAGAATGCGGCGCACGTAGGCGTCCGGATTCTGCGCCGCGGCCACGCGCGCCCAGGACGTGTACGTCCTGGTCAGCGTGGCCTGGGCCAGGTCCTCGGCCTCGTCGCGATCGCCGCACAGCAGGTACGCGGTGCGCACCAGGGCTGTTCGGCGGTCCTCGACGAAGGCCCGGAACTCGTCTTCCCCATGGGATCTCAACCGTGCCCCCTTCCACCCGAACAGACGTGTGAAAGGGAGTCGTTCTATGCCGCGCCGTCGCGACCGCCGGCGGATCGGCCGTCGTTCAGTCGTCGTCCTCGGCGCTCAACCGGTCCACGCACACCGCGATCGCGATGATCAGCGCATGATCCCACCCGGGCGCGATGTCGACGCCGTAGGTGTCGCGCACCCGCAGCCACTTGCGGGTGATCTGCGCGATCGGCCCGTTCGGCCCGGTGATGCCGTACTCGTGGTTGAACATGTCGCCGCGCACCGAGAGTTCGACACCGACCGCGAGATCGACCTCGAACGCCTCGTGCAGTGGCGTGAACATCTTCTTGCGCACCGTGGCGACCGTCTCGCCGGTCGCGTCCTCGATCTTCATCGAGTGGTGGATGCTCATGATCTTCTTCTTCACGGTGGCCAACACCGTGCCGGACGCGTCCTTGAGCTCCAGCCGGTCGTGCAGCGTCAGCGCCTTGCCGTCGACCAGATAGACCTTCTCGCCGGATTCCGTCGTGACCCAGAAGTCGTCGCCGATCGCGAACATCTTCTCGCGCACGAGATAGCGGCCGGGAGCGACTCCCGGATAGAGCTGGGCTCCGTCGTACTCGTCCCCGACCACTGCTGCCTCCACGGTGACTACGCCTTGTCGGCAGACTGCCCGATATGCCGGCGTTCAGTCGTGCGGACGCGCCTGTGTGCGGCGTGCGGATACACCCGGTTGGGTGGGGTGCGACCGGTACACGCGCGGGCCGGGGGCCGCCGGCCGACCCGGATGGTTCACTTCGGATCATGAGCAGCACCGCACGCCGAGCCCGGATCCGGGCCCCCGAGCTGTCCGGTTCCGGCGGCTGGATCAACACCGATGGGCCCGGACCGACGCTGGCCGAGTTGCGCGGGCGGATCGTGCTGCTGGACTTCTGGACCTCGGCGTGCGTGAACTGCCACCACGTGTTCGCCGAGTTGCGCCCGATCGAGGAGCGCCATCGGGACGTGCTGACCGTGATCGGCGTGCACTCGCCCAAGTTCGAGCACGAGACGGATCACGGCACGGTGGTGTGCGCGGTGCAGCGACACGAGCTGCGGCACCCGGTCCTGGACGACCCCGAACTGAGCACGTGGAAGCAGTACGCGGTGCACGCGTGGCCGACTCTGGTGGTCGTCGACCCCGAGGGCTACGTGGTCGCGCAACTGTCCGGTGAGGGCCACGCGAGCGAGATCGAGGCGATGATCGCCGAGCTGGTGGTCGAGCACGAGGGCAAGGGGACGTTGCATCGGGCCGTCGAGGACTTCGAGCGACTCGACGCACCGCGCACCGACCTGCGCTTTCCGGGCCAAGTGCTGCGGTTGCCCTCCGGGGCGCTGCTGGTCGCCGACACCGGGCACCATTCGCTGGCCGAACTCTCCGACGACGGCCGTACGGTGCTGCGCCGGATCGGTACCGGGCGGCGCGGGCTGCTCGACGGCGGGCCGCGGCACGCGATGTTGGCCGAGCCGCACGGGATGGCCCTGCTGCCGCCCGAGGTGGCCGCCCACGTGCGGTACGACGTCGTGGTCGCGGACACCGCCAACCACGCGCTGCGCGGGGTCTCGCTGGCCACCGGATCGATCCGCACGGTCGCGGGCACCGGACGGCAGCGTCGGCGCGGTGCGGACGAGCACGGCGCGGCCCGGACGATCGACCTCTCCAGCCCGTGGGATGTCGCGTGGTTCGGCGGTCGGATCATCGTGGCGATGGCGGGTGTGCATCAACTGTGGGAGTTCGATCCGGTCGGCGAGGGCGTCGGGGCGTTGGCCGGCACCACCGACGAGGGGATGGAGGACGGGCCGGTCGACACCGCCAACTTCGCCCAGCCGTCCGGCCTGGCCGTGTCACCCGATCGGCACACGTTGTGGGTGGTGGACGCGGAGAGTTCGGCGCTGCGGCGGTTGGTGGACGGCCGGATCGAGACGGTGGTCGGCCGAGGGCTGTTCGACTTCGGCCTGCGGGACGGCCCGGCCGAACACGCGCTGTTTCAACACCCCTTGGGCGTGGACACGTTGCCGGACGGCTCGGTGGTGGTCGCGGACACCTACAACGGCGCATTGCGCCGCTACGACCCCACGGACGGGTTCGTGTCCACCCTCCTCGGCGACCTCGCCGAACCGGCCGCCGTGGCGGTGGTCGCCGACTTGGACGAGGAGCTCTACCTGACCGTGGTCGAATCCGCAGCCCATCGGGTCCGCAAGTTCCGCCTACCCCATACGTGAGGCCGTGCGGGAGGCGACGAGGCCGTGTCCGCGGCCGGCATGGCGCACCGGGACCCCGGCCGCCGGGTTGTGGCCCGCGACCACCCCGCAACGGGGACGACCGCGGCTCCGGAGTGGGAGGGGGAGGACTCCGGAGCCGCGGTCGTCAGGGGGGTGGTGCCGAGATGGTCTTCAGCGTCGGTAGTAGCGGCGTGTCGGCCGCTCTTCGACGATCCGTTCGACGGGCTGCTCGACGTAGCCTCCCGCGGGCGGCGGCTGCACGTAGCCGGCCGGCGGCGGGTTCAGCGACGCGCCGCGGCGCCGCGGCCCCCACACCATCAGGAACAGCGCGATGCCCACGACACCGGCGATCATCAGCACGACGCCGACCACGTCGATGTTGACGCCGGACGCGCTCCAGTCGGTGGCGAAGGTCAGGATCGCGCCCACCGCGATCAACAGGATGCCCGCTCCGATGCCCATGGGTCCGTTCACTCCGATCCGCTGACGTGCGGCGGGATTTCGCTGCGCCGATTGACTGTCGGCTCGCGCCTACCCGGAGTCCTCGAACCCATGCCCGCGGATTCTCGGCGGTCTTCAGCCCTCCAGGAACGCGGCGGCGGCCGAGGCGAGCAGGAACGGGTCGTCGGCGCCGCACAGTTCGCGGGAGGAGTGCATGGACAGGCAGGCGGTACCGACGTCCACCGTCTCGATGCCCAGGCGGGTCGCGGTGATCGGGCCGATGGTGGAACCGCACGGGATCGAGTTGTTCCCGACGAAGATCTGCGCCGGCACCCCCGCGCGTTCGCACGCCGCGGTCCACACGGCCCGGCCGCGTGCGTCCGTCGCGTAGCGCTGGTTGGTGTTGACCTTGAGGATCGGGCCGCCGTTGGGCACCGGGTGGTGGCCCGGCTCGTGCCGGCCGACGTAGTTCGGGTGCACCGCGTGGCCCACGTCGCTGGAGAGGTGGAAGGAGTCGGCGAACGCGCGGGCGCGGTCCTCCAGCGATCCGCCGCGGGCACCGACGATCCGGGTCAGCACCGTCTCCAGGAGCGGACCGGCCGCGCCCGTGGTGGACTCGCTGCCGGTCTCCTCGTGATCGAACGCGCCGAACACCGGGATGTGCGTCACCTTGTCGTGCGCGGCCGCGAGCAGCGCGGCCAGGCCCGCGTGCACGGACAACAGGTTGTCCAGGCGCGGTGAGGCGACGAGTTCGCGATCGCGGCCCAGGTAGCTGGGCTTCTGCACGTCGTGCACCATCAGGTCCCACCCGGTGACGTCGGCGGCGGCCACGCCGGCCTCCTCGGCCACGAACCGGATCAGCGCGCCTTCGTCCACCGCGCCCAGTCCCCAGATCGGGGTCATGTGCTGCTGCTTGTCCAACTGCAGCCCCGCCTCGTTCACCGAGCGGTCGAGGTGGATCGCCAACTGCGGCACGCGCAGCACCGGTCGGTCCACGAACACCAGGTGCTCGCTGCCGTCGCGCAGTACGATCCGGCCGGACAGGCCGAGGTCGCGGTCGAGCCAGGAGTTCAACAGCGGGCCGCCGTAGACCTCGACGGCGACCTGTCGCCATCCCGCGGCCCCGGTGTCCGGAAGCGGCTTGACCCGCAGCGTCGGCGAGTCGGTGTGCGCTCCCACGATCCGGAAGCCGCGCGTGCTCTCGGCGCCCTCCGGCACGTACCAGGCCACGATCGCGCCCCCACGCAGCACGTACCGCCCGCCCGCCTCGCCGTCCCACGCGGCCGTCTCCACCAGTCGCCGAAAGCCCGCCGCCTCCAGCCGCTCGGCCACATTCGCCGCCGCGTGGTAGGGGGAGGGACTGGCACCGATGAACTCGATCAGATCGTCGGTGTGACTCCGGTCGAAGCGAGGCGAGGGCATACATACTCCAAGGTCCACGACCGATCGGCCGCGAAGATCGTCACGGGCTCTCCGCCCACGAGCCTACGCCCCGCCAAACCCCCGAGACCGCCCCCGCACCCCGAACCACAAGGCACAAGGAACACCCCTCCCACACCCACACACAACCCCAACCCCCACCCCACCCCCAGGCGCGTCAGCGCCCCCGACCCGCGCCCACCCCAGTGATCGACGCGCGAAGCGCGGAGAGCGGCGGAGCCGCCAG
>NZ_KB889731.1 GCF_000372745.1 Embleya scabrispora DSM 41855
CAGGACACGCGTGGTCACCGCCGGATCCAGCAGGGATTGCCCGCCGGCCACCGCGCGCACCGCCGCGATCAGGTCCTGCCCGCGGACCTGCTTGAGCACGTATCCCGCCGCCCCGGCCATGATCGCCGCGAACAACGCGTCCTCGTCGTCGTACGAGGTCAGGATCANCGCGTTGATCTCGGGAAAGCGCGAGCGCACCTCCCGGCACACGTCGATACCGCTGCCGTCGGGCAGGCGCCCGTCCAGGATCGCGACGTCCGGACGCAACGCCGGGATGCGCCGCGCGGCCTCGGCGGCCGAACCCGACTCCCCGACGATCTCGATGTCGGGTTCACCGCCGAGCAGGTCGGCCAAGCCCCTGCGGACCACCTCGTGGTCGTCGAGCAGGAACACGCGGATGGGCGACGTCGACACGGCCCTCCTCCGGAGGTAGTCGTACCTTCATTCATTCTCGAACGTCGGAGACGCCCGCGCCTGTCACCGTATCGGGCGGTGCAGCCCCAGGAGAACCGTCAGCAGATCGCGGTCGGTCAGGACGCCGAGCGCACCGCCGTCGACATCGGCCACCAGCAGGGCGTCGCGGTGGTGCTCGAGCAACTCCTCCCCGGCCGTGACCACGTCGGTGTCGGGGGTGACGAACGTCGTCTCGGTCCCGACGAGGGCGTGTCCGGCGGTGTGCCGCTTGAGGCCCAGCGGGTCCAAGGCCCACACGGCGGCGAGGTCGCGGTCGCTGATGAGCCGAGCGCCCGCTCGCCGTCGACGACGCAGACGTGGTGCGGGTGAGTGGCGATCATCTTGTCCATCGCCGCCCACAGGGTTCCCCAGCGGTCACCGAGACCACCGGGCCGTGCATCACCTCGCGCACGGTCGGGATCCAGCGCTCGTCTGCGCGGTTGCCTGCGTGGTGTCGGTCATGGCGTTGCTCCTGTCGTGTGTGTCGCAAGCGATATCGGGGGCGGTCCTCCTCGACGGGCAGCGACCGCAGTTGTCGGACTCGGTGGTGCGCGTGGTCGCCGGGTTCGCCGGGTTCGCCGGGTTCGCCGACCACGCGGCACCGGCTCTGGAGATCGCGGAACGGCGCCGAACTGTTGACCCTGCCCCAGGACCGCGACCGCATCGCCCGGGACCTGCACGACCTGGCCATCCAACGCCTGTTCGCCACCGGCATGACCCTCCGGAGCGCGACCCGCTTCATCGGGGTCGAATCGGCGGTGGACGCGCTGGACGACACGGTCGAGGTGATCAGGTCGACGATCTTCTCCCTCAAGGCCCGCGGCCGTGGGTACGGGCACGGGGCTGCGTTCGCGCTGTCTGCGGGAGGTGGACGCGGAGGTACACATCCGGACCGACGGCGACCACATGCAGCCGCGGGTGCGCGACGACGGCGTGGGCCCACCGACGTCCCCCACGCGCGACAGCGGGCTGGGGAACATGGGCGAGCGGGCCGAATCCCTCGGTGGCACCTGCTCGTTCGGGGCCGCCCCGGACGGCTGCGCCCTGCCGGACTGGCGAGTCCCGCTGGATTGACGCCACCAAACGCCGCCGTCCCGTCTCGGACGGGGCACGGGATCGCCCCCCGGCCGCACCAGCGATTCCGGCGGGGCCGTACCCGGGCCGACCGGCCCGGTTCCCCATGCCGAATGGCCCCTACGACGCCCTACGGAATGCGCTGACATGGACTCAACAGGCAGGCCCTGCCGGGCTGTTGCCGTCGAGAAGGGACGAGTCCATGTCTGTCACCCCGCACGCTCCCGTCGGACACGTGGTCGTCGGCGTGGACGGTTCGCCCGCCGCGCTGTCCGCCGTCACCCAGGCCGCCCTGGAGGCGGCGAACCGCGGACTGCCGTTGGAGATCGTCGGCGCGTGGACGCTGCCGGAGGACGGCCAACTCGACTCCTACGTCGGGCAGCTCCGTCGGGAGGCGGAGGAGGCGATCCAGGCGGCCGTCGCGCACGCGCAGGCGCTGCACCCGCAGGTGTGGACGATCGGGCGGGTCCGCCGCGGCGCCGCGCACGAGGTGTTGCTCGCCTCCGCCGAAAATGCCTCTCTCGTGGTGGTCGGCAGCCGCGGGCACGGACGCATGGCCGGCCTGTTGCTGGGCTCGGTCAGCCTGTCGGTGGCCGCCTACACGCCGTGCCCGTTGCTCGTGGTGCGTGGCGAACACGACCCCTCGCGGATCGTGGACGACGACGCCGAGGGCTTGGTCGTGGTCGGCGTCGAGGGCGCGGACTGCCAGCCCGCCGTGGAAGCCGCCTACGAGGAGGCCCAGTTGCGGCATCTGCGGGTGTGCGCGCTGAACGCGCTCCCGCCGGTCGCGCCCGCGCCGATCGGGCTGCCCGCGCCTGCGCTGGAGTCCCTGGCCACGGCGAGCGCACTGCAGCGCGCCGCCCTGGACGCGTGGACGGCCGTGCCTCGGGCCAAGCACCCCGAGATCGAGTCCCAGGTGCGGCTCGTGCGCGAAGGCGCGGGTCGCGCATTGGTGGAGGCGTCCCGCGAGGCCGACCTGGTGGTCCTGGCCGCCCACCGACGCACCGCGCGTTTCGGGACCCGCCTGGGCCGGGTCAGCCACATGGTGCTGCATCACGCACACGCCCCCGTCCTGCTCGTGCCCGTGGGCTGACCCGGCGTTCCGGTCACGCGCGAACGGAGGGCACGGCACGAAGGTGCGATGCCCTCCCGGGCGCCCATCGGGCGCGGGCGGTCGTCCCCGATCGATCGGGGGCGACCGCCCGTTTTCGGTGCGCGTGCGGCTCGCCCGCAACGCCCCACGGGACCGGCTGTTGGACCCGACGACTCGGGCCGATCGGCCCTGGGGTGGGCACCGGACACGCGGGAGATTGATGTCACGGCCCGGCGGAACACGTTCGTGGCCGAGCGCCGGGCACCGGGCCCGGCGTCACCAGGGAGGGAACCGACATGGCAACGTCGCACCAGCACCGACTGTCCCCGCGCCCGCACCTGCACCGCTCCGCCCCGACACCCCGAGCCACGGTCGACGGATCCGCGCCCGACACCGCGACCGGCTCCCCGGCCGTCGCCGCGGTCCGCACCACCGACATCGCCGTGGCCGGCCTGCGCGTCCTGCTGGGCTTCGTGTTCCTGTGGGCGTTCCTGGACAAGACCTTCGGCCTCGGCTACGCGACCGCGAGCGGCAAGGGATGGGTCGACGGCGGCTCCCCCACGAAGGGCTTCCTCTCCCACGTGGACGTCGGTCCGATGGCCGGCACCCTGCGCGGCTGGGCCGGCGAGCCCTGGGCCGACTGGCTGTTCATGCTCGGCCTGCTCGGCGTCGGCGTCGCGCTGATCCTGGGCATCGGTCTGCGCCTGGCCGCCCTGTCCGGTACCGCGATGATGGCGCTGATGTGGATCGCCGAATGGCCGCCCGCCAAGCACCTCGACAGCGGCAAGCCCAGTTCCTCCACCAACCCCTTCGCCGACTACCACGTCATGTACGCCATCTCCCTGATCGCCCTCGCCGCGGTCGCCGTCGGCAGCCGGCTCGGGCTGGGCGCCCTGTGGGCCCGCCTGCCGATCGTCCGGGACCACCGTTGGCTCCTTTGATGGCCACCAGGCTCGGCCGGGCATCGTCCACGTGACGGGCCCGGCCGAGTCCTACTGTGGCGGGCCGCCCGGATCCGATCCCCTACCGACGGGACCCGAAGCCATGCCGGCACCTCCCGCACAGCCCGAGGAACCCACTCCCGCGCAGCCCACCGAACGCCTCGCCGAATCGGCCGATCCCGTACGGGGCGAGCCACCCGAGCCGATCCGGCGATGGCTCGCCCACACGGTCCCGGGCGCCGCACCCGCCCCGACCTCGGTGGACCTGCGCGCGCACGGATGCATCCGGGTCCGGCGAAGGTGGTGTCCTTTCGTGTCCCGACAGACCCTGACCCCGCCCACCGCCTTCCGCTGGGACGCGCGCGTGCGCGGGCCGGCCGGGATCCGGATCAACGGATTCGACCGCTTGGACGCCAACGGCGGCACGACGCACTGGCGTCTGTTCGGCGTGCTGCCCTTCGTCGGCGCGTCCCTCACGGACATCACCCGCAGCACGGCGGGCCGCCTGGCCGGGGAGTACGTGATGATGCCCGCCTTCGCGCTGCGCCCGGAGGTGCGTTGGCAGGCCGTCGACGACACGCGGGCCGTCGCCCACGTCGTCGTCGCCGGGCATCCGCACGAGGTGACCGTGACCGTGAGCCCGTCCGGCGCCCTGGCCTCGGTCTCCCTGCCGCGGTGGGGCAACCCCGACGGCGGCCCCTGGCGCGAACACCGCTTCACCGCCACCTTCGACGGCGAGGCATCCCGAGGCGGACTCCTCCTGGCGACCGGCATCCACGCCGGGTGGGAGAGCACCGGCGCGTTCATCCGCTACGACATCGACGCCGCCGACTTCCGATGACACGACTCGGGCACATGTCCACGACACCGCAGCGGCTGTCGTGGGGACGCCGGTCGAGGGCGAGCCCCGGCAGGTCCATCCGCAGGGCTGGTTCGAAGCCGGTGAGGTCGGCCGGCCCGGACGCGTGCGCGCGGCCTGCGCTCGGATCCGAGTGATCGTGCTGTCGTCCAGCCGGTCGAAACGGGCATGGCTGGTGTGGCCGAGCGCACGAGGCGGACCCGCCATGCCCGGCGTCCGGATTCGCCCCCGATCCAGCGGCAAAAAGCGGATCCACCGCAGGATCCGCACGCCCTCGGTGCCCGCCGCCCTGTCGCCACGCCACGAACGAGCGGCCCCGGGAGTCCGGTGGTTCACGAGTGTGCCCGCGAGTCACCGCCTGCCGGGATGAGGTTCGTCCGTGGCCGGGTGTCGCCGCGGAGGGCAGGTCCGGCACAAGGTGTCGGATAACGGCCGGTGACAAGCCTGTTCGTTGCCTGCTCTTCGTCGTGTACGACGCGCTACGTTGAGCGAGCGATATGTGCGCGAGGAGGCTTTCCGGCGGGGATGGGTGGTGACGTGGTGATCCGGTTCTGCGCGTTGCCGCTGACGGCGCCCGCACCAGGGGCGGTCGGCCGAGTTCGTGGGTCCGCGTGGTCGCCACGGCGGGTGGCCGCGAATGACCGCGGCCCGAGTCGGGTGGCGGCCATTCGCAAACCGTGGTCAACGGGTCACTTGTGTGTGACCCACTCGAGGATGATCCCGACTGCACCCGAGCCGACGGCGGTGGCTGCGCCACAGACGGCGGCTCGGACCGCGAGCCGCGTCAGGCGCCGCGGGAACGCGCGCGTGCGCGAGAGGTTCTTCTGCTGCATCGTGCCTCTCCGATGGTTGGGGCGCCCCGGCCCGTTGCGGGGCTGCTCGGGTCCCATCAGGCCAGAGGGACGTTCGGTCCGGGGCGAGGCCGGACCTGCGCGGCGGGAACGACGGCCGATGGCCGGCAGCGATATCGATGGTCCGGTTGGTCCGGGTCGGGTCCGGTCCGGACGACGCGAAGGGATGCGGACGCCTGATGACTGGGGAATCGAGAACCGCGTTCTCACGGTGGGTCCGCGAACTGGACGAGCTGTGGAAGGACTGTCCGGACAAGATGATGCTGCTCAGGCATGCCCGTGTTCCCAAGCAACGGTGGTCGGAGTGGCGACGGGGGGAGGACTTCCCGAAGTCGTTCGACGACGTCGGCGCCGCGATCGCAGTGATACAGCTTCACATGAAGCAAACCCGTCAGGGTTACCAGGCCAAGCCTCTCGGCACGTGGCGGAAGCTCTGGCAGGCGGCCGCCGAGGAACGCCGCTCGAACCGTGACGGGCAGTCCCCGCCCGTCACGGTGCCGCGGACCGAGGTGGAGCCGGTACCTGCGGAGTTCGTCGCTCGACCCGGGGTCCATGAGCGCATCGTGGCGGCCCTCGGCGCGGCCGGTGGGGACAGGAACCCGGTGTCGGCGCGGACGCCGGTGGCACTGGTCGGGATGGGTGGAGCGGGCAAATCGACACTGGCCCGCGCGGTCGCCGGTGACCCGCGGATCAAGCAGCGGTTCCGAGACGGAGTGTTGTGGTTCTCGGCCGACGACCGATCCGCCGACGCCTGCCGCGCGGCGCTGTCGACCACGATGGGAACACCGACTGCGGGCACCGATCCCGAGGCGGGAATCGCAGCGTTACGCGCCGGACTTCGATCACTCAACAGTCTGATTGTCCTCGACAACGTTACTGTGAGTGCCCAGGTGAGGGCGATGGACGTGTTCGGCTCGGCATGCGCCATGCTGATCACCACCCGGGACCTGCAGGTCGTCTCTCACGGCCAGGTCCGGATTCGGGTCGACCCGCTGGACCCGCGGGCGGCGCGGGCGGTGTTGGCGGCGTACGCGCGCGTGCCGCCACAGGACCTGTCGCCGGAGGCGGGCGAGGTGGCCGAGCACTGCGGTGGGCTTCCGCTGGCGCTGGCGATCTGCGGTGCGCTGGCCGGTGAGGGCTACGGATGGGACCGGCTCCTGCGAGCCCTGGCCCGGCCCCGCCCCGCAGCGCTGGTGAAGCAACTGCCGGACTACGAACATCCGTCCGTGCCGGCGGCGATCGCAGCGAGCACCGGGACACTGGCCGAGGTGACCCGCGCATGCTACGAGGATCTGGCGGTGTTCGCCGACTGTGGCCCGGTCCCGGTCGAGGTCGCCGAACTGATGTGGCGACATCGCGGTCTGGACGACATCGACACCGCGACCACGGTCGAACTGCTCGCACGCCGCTGCCTGCTGACCTTGCGGCCCGAGACGGAGACGTTCGTCCTACACGAACTACTGCAGGACTACACACGGGACAAAGTCCGCGGGCACTGGGCCACGTTGCACGAACGGCTCGCGACAGCGTTCCTCGACGGGTGGGGTGGACTCGACGCCGGATTGCCCGGCCTTGTCGAAGTCGCGGGGCTCGACGACCGCGACCGCTACGGTTTGACCCACGTGGCCGGGCATCTGGTCGAGGCCGGCCGCGACGATCTCCTCGACCGGTTGTTCGCCGCGGAGTCCCGCCATGACGAGCGGGTCAACACCTGGTTCGTCGCACACGAGCGCGCCGGACTGGTCCACGAGTACCTCGACGACCTGGCCATGGCGCGAGAGCGGGCCGCTGCCGGCACCGACCAGGCGAGTTCGGCGACGCAGCGGGATGTGCGCATGGCTCTGGAGATCCGCTACGACCTCATCCGAAGCTCGATCGTGACGCGCGCGGCGGCGATACCCGCCTCGGTCCTGTCGGCCCTGCTACGAAACCGGGTGTGGACCTTTCCGCAGGCCGAGGCATACGCCGCGCTGATGCCCGACGCACAGGAGCGCTCGGCGGCGTATCAATTCCTCGCTCGTGCGGCGAGTCGGGCTCCGCGGCGCAGACGCAACCTGGTCGAGTTGGCCGCGCAGGCCGCCGAGAGCTGCGACATCGTGGTGCATCGCATCGTCTTGCTGGTGCAGTTGCTGGACGTGGCGGGCCCGGAGCAACGTGAGTCGATATTCGAGCGCGCATTGGCGTCGGCCGACGGGGATCCTTCGCGTTCAGCGGAGTTCCGCGCGTGGGTCCTCGCGAACGCGGCAAGGTGGTTTCCGCAGCACGCACTGCGCGAACTGCGCGCAGGGGCACGGCATGGCGTCGATCGCCGCTATTTCCTCGAGGTACTGCCAGACGCGCTGTCGGCCTTGCCGCAGCTCTATGGCGAGGTGCTGGAGTGGGCCCGGAAACCGGGCAGTAGTCCCCACGATCGGAGCAAGGCGCTGCGGGCGGCCTTGGCGGCCGCGGGCGCGGATCGTGACGCGCTGATTCACGAACGGCTCACCGGCGACAGATCCGCGCCGGAACTGAGAGGCGGCCGTCACCTCATCGTCGAGGACCTCGCCGAACATCTGTCGGATCCGCAGCTACGCGAGCTGGTCCACCGGGAGCTTCCGGAGGCCGGGCCCTACGCGGCCGCTTCCATCTTGACCTGCGCGATTCCCCGCCTGGCCGATCCCGATCGGTCCGAGCTGATCGCGCGGGCGACCGACTTGCTGCGAGACCGGAGTCTACGACCGTGGGACAAGCGGTTGGTCGCGTTGCTGCGGACAGTTCCCGAGCCCGGTCGTCGCGAGCTGTTGGAGGAGCGGGTCGAGGCGCTGTTCGAGAGCGATCCCGCCGCCGCGGCGCGGCAGGTCGCCGCATGCGCCGCCTTTGCGCCCGACCATCTCCTGCGACGCGCGGCCGCCCGCACCATGCACGACGACGAGGCGACACACACCCTTCGTCTTCTCGCGCCCCATTTCACGCGCGACGAACTATGTCGCTACCTGGCCTTGCGGCGCCCCGAGCCGTCGGTCGCCTGGGCGGGCGCGTTGGCGAACCTGACACCCGCTCAGCCGTCCGATGAGCAGCCCGGCCTGGTCAGGCGGATCGTCACGCTGACCGATGACGATACGCGGGTCGATCTCCTGGCCCGGATCGTCCCGCGACTGGCGAGGATGGCGCTGCGCGAGGTGGCGTCCGCGGTCACCGCCGAGGGCAATCCGGCAGGCGCGGCCCGGCTGTTCGTGTCGCTCGCAGCGCGCACCGACGGGCCGGGGCACGACGACCTACTGGGGCGGGCTCGCGAGGCGGCGCGGCTCAGTGACCGCAAGGGCATCGTCCGGCTGCTGCTCACCCACGCGACGACCGCGCAGCAACTCGCCCTTGCGCTGCGCATCCCCGCAGTCGTCCACGAAACCGTTCGCGAGCCGCTGCCGACCGGCGAGGCGGAGATGCCGCCTGACGTGATCGCGTCAGCGCTGCGGATCGCCCGGCGCGTCAGCAATCCGTGTCACAGAGCGTGCGAACTCGCCGCCGTAGCCTGCCATGTCCCCGCCGATGACGTGCCGGCCCTGCTGCATGAGGCCATGGCCTCGGCGCTCGTCCCCCACGGGCACGACGATGACGAGGGATGCGAAAACCTGGATGTGCTCTGGAGGAGCGCCGATCGGGTGGCCGAGCGCGCAAGGCCGCAAGACACGTTCGACGCCTTCGCGCCGACGCTCGTCACGGACGATCCCGACGAGCGGCTCCGTCAGCTGAGCTGCCTGATCCCCTACCTTCCCGCCGCCCACCGCGAGGCTGCGGTCGCCCACACGCTGGACTGTCTGGAGCAAATGACCGCCGGCGAGCGGTATCACGACCGTTCGGAATGGCGGATTCGCAGCGGATTCGCCGTCCTCGCACCGCACTTGGATCCGGCGGCACGACGTCGCGCCCTACGAATCGCACACAACCTCCCCGAAGGGGGCAAAATCGATGTGTACGCCGAACTGGCCGCGACCGCCGACCCGGTGCTCCGCGCCGAACTGTTGAGTCTGCTGACCAGGCAACTGCACGAGGGCGCCTCGACGTGGGACCTCTCCCATGCGCTGACCAGGATTCTCCCCTGGCTCGGGGAGCAGGAGTCCGCCGCCCTGATCGGCGAACTCTTCGAGAAGGTACGCCATGACGGCCGATGGCACGGGGCGTTCTCCGAGACCGTCGAAGAACTTGCTCGTCACCTCACACCGGGCCTCCTGGACAAGGTGGCGGGCATCGTCGCACGACATCCCTCGCCGTCGGAGCGGGCGCGTGCCAGTACGGAACTCGCGCTCGCGTCCTCGGTGACACTTCCGGAGCACTGGCCAAGGTTCTGGCGTGCGGCGCTGGCGGACGCCGCGGCACTCGGCCGGTCCCATGTGCTCGTTTTGCTTTCGCGGCTTCCACTCGACGAGCGGCCCGATCTCGCGGTGCCCGCGCTGTCCGCACTCGTGGATGTGCGGCGGTGGTGGCCTGGCGGAGCACCGGACGGGGAGACGTCCGATCAGCGGCGCACGACGTCGTGATTGTCCTCTGGTGTGTCGGGCGTGCGGACCGGGCTTGGGCAGCCGGTGCGCACGCCCGACCGGTGTCGCGTGCGAGGTGCTGTGTGATCGGGCGGGTCGCCGGGTCGAGGATGTGGAGGGCGGAGCGGCAGGTACAGCGACGACGCTGATCCACTCCCGGCGCAGGCATCGGGTGGCGTTGCCGCGTCGGGGCGGCACGAGACGAAGGTGCGCCCGCCGTCGCGGTCCGAGGGGAGAGGGCCGGGGAGAAGAAGGTCTGGCCGTACCCAAGAGGGGCGCTCCGACGGCCCGGAGGCCGCAGGAGCGCCGGGGGTGCTGTCGGCTGTCAGTTGAGGGCGGCCCAGTTCTGCGTGTTGGTGTTGGCGGCCGGGTTGGTGATGACGGCGGCGCCGGTGGTGACGGTGGCGCTGTCGAGGGAGTATCCGCTCGCCGGGTTGGTGATCGTCAGCGTGCCGCTGCCGTTCTGGGTGACCTGCCATTCCTGCCAGGGGTTGGAGGAGTTGACGGCCCGCAGGGTGGCCTGGTCGCCGGCGTTGTAGGGCGCGGTCAGCACGAGTGCGTCCGGGCAGCCGTCGATGAGTTTCGCCGTGCCGTTCGCGTTCGCCCTCAGCGTCCACTGCTGCCTGGCGCTGGTGGGATCGTAGGTGTAGAGGGTGGCGGGGGCGCTGCCGGAGGCGCCGCATTGGCCGACGCGTTCCATGGCGAGGCCGCCGCCGTTGGTGAGGGCGTGGGTTCGGCCGTCGCCCACAATCGTGGGACCGTAGTCGATGGCGTGGGCGGCCAGGCGGGTCAACGCGCTTCCGGTGGTGGCGAGCGGAGGGTTCGCGGCGGGCCGAGTGGTCTTGAAGTAGTCGGCGAAGGTGGAGGGGGTGTGCGTGGTCAGCACGCCGATGGTGCCGTTCCAGCCGCCGTCGAGGTTGTTCCACAGGTCGAGCAGCGAGCCGTCCACGTTGCCTTGGACCTGGTCCCCGGTGTCCCAGCCGGTGGAGTAGGTGAAGCTTTTGCTGCCGCCGTTGGGCCACACGTAGCGGTAGTCCCCGAGGAGGTGGGCGGCGGTGGAGTCGGCGAAGCCCTCGACCCAGGCGCAGGTGCCGGAGCTGGCCTTCTCGATGTAGTGCGGGTTGCAGCCGGTGACGTTCGGCCACCATCCGTTGTAGAGACGGTGCAGCAGGAAGTGGCCGGCCTCGTGGAGCACGGTGTGTTCGGAGTCGGGGTCGGCGGCGGAGAGGTGGACGGTGTTGGCCAGGTCGTAGACCGGACCGTCGACCGAGTCGGCGGTCCACCGGATGTTGAGTTCGGTGCAGGCGTTGTTGTTCGCCTCGTGGGCGGACCAGCAGTCGCTGACGGGGTTGTTGCGCTTCCACCACAGGAGGTTGACGGTGTCGAAGGCGTGCCAGGCCCGCGCGGTGCCGGCAGACGGCTTGAGGGTGCCGAGGTTGATGCCGGCGGCGATGTTGGCCTGGGTGGGTGAGTCCAGGGTGTAGGGGGCGCCGGTGCTGTCGCCGACCTTCCACAGCTTGGTGCTCTCGGTGCGGAACCGCACCCACATGCTGCTCATCGAGGTGGTGGAGGTGGGGGTGTAGCAGAGGTTGAAGCCGCCGTCGTCGACGCCGGTGTACTGGTAGTCGGGGGTGAGCTGGTGCGGGGCGTCGGTGGACTTCTCCTTGCCCCACAGCTGGGCGTTCGCGTTGCGGACCGGCTTGGTCATCGTGGGCTTGTTCGTGCCGGCTTCGGCCGACTGGTAGTCGTACTGGAGCTTGCCGCTCAGGCAGATGGGGGACGCCGCCGCGGCGCCGGACGCCGTCGGCGGAACGGCGGCGACGGCGAACAGGGTGGCGAGCAGGGCGGTGCCTATGGCGGCGAAGCCGCGCGGCAGCCGAATTCCGATGGGCAAGAGATTCCTCTCCTGGAGCATTTCGAAGTCCTGTCCATGCGGGCCGCCGCCGTGCGAGGAATCCGGGCCGGCCCGTCCCGAACGCAACGAAGCTCCGGGCGCACGAGCGGCCTTCAAGTCGCCCTGAAGTACCCGGTGTTACGTCGCGAAGCCAGTCTGTCACCGCGCCATCTCGCAAGTTGCCTGTTTTAAGAAGAAGCGGCGGTATTTTCCATGGCGGGGCAGTTGCGGTGCTGCTCCTACGGGCCACCCCTGGCCCGGGCCGTGACCTCAAGCCCGCAGCACCAAGAGCGGCACCGTGCCGGTCGACGTCGACTGGCTCGAAGGCGTGAGCCACATCGTCGCCGGCGCCCACCACCACGACATCACCAGCGACCCCAGCGTGTGGGGCTGGGGCACCAACCGGTACGGCCAACCGCCGGACGGCGACGAGAACTTCACCACAACGCCGCGCGCGCCGACCCCACCACACCCGTGGAGATCCCCCGCCTCAAGGACGCCCGGGAACTCGCCGCAGGTCCCGCGCATGTTGCAACGACCCCTTGAACCCAAGCTGCGACCCGGCGTCGCTGTGGTGGACCGACTCCCCGCGCCGGACGGGGTGTTGGGTGCGGTCGCGCTGCCACAGGCCCATCTCGAACGCGGAGCGCACGAGGTCGGTGCGTTTGTCGGTGGCGACCGACCAGCCGACGACGCGACGGGAGATGGTGTCCACGGCCAACGCGACGTGGACTATCGGCCCACGCGGCGACGTGCGTGAAGTCGGCATGAGTCTTCCGGCCGCCGGGGCTGGCGTCGGCAAGGTCGTTGGCAGTTCCGGCAGAAGGCACTCCGCCCACGCGGCAAGCCCTCGGGAGCGCGTTGCGGCGGCCGGTTCCGGATCCCGGGGACGAACTCGCCGACGGCATCACCTCCCCCGTGAGCAGTGCCGCTTCATGGCGTACCGCTATTCGAAGCCGCCGTCGACGAACCACCGCCGGAGCGCCGTGTTCGGTGATTGCGGGTCGAAGTCGCGGCCTGGCGGTGGGTTGGAGACGGGCGTTGTGGCCCGCAGTTCCATGACCACGGCTTGGGCCGGGTCGAGCAGTGGTGCGGCCAGGCCGACGGTGGCCAGCGCCGATCCGGACACGCAGACCGATCCGCGGGTGATCCAGGGCACGGGGCGGGAGGGAAAGCTGGTGGGCATGCCGATCTCCGGGCAGACCGAGACGGTGTAGTGGGTCTGTGGATCCAGACCGGGGAATCGCAGTCGGGCGGGGACGGAGTCGGTGGAGCCGGTCAGTTGGACCAGGCTGTACACGGCGTGCAGGCGGTCGGCCGCGACCACGCCGTGGAGCCGGCTGCTCGGGTCGGGGTGGTCCGCATGGACCGTTCGGCCGGTGTGCAGCAGGGGTCTGAGCCGTTTGTACAGCCGGACCCAGGCGCCGAGTCGATCGAGTTCGGCGTCGGTGCAGGCGGTGAGGTCCCATTCGATGCCCGCGTGTCCGAACAGGGCGGTTGCGAGGCGGAAGCCCAGTGCGGTGCTGCGGCCGGTCGTGTGGGCGGTGGCTGCCCCGACATGGCAGCCGAGGAGTTCCGGCGGCACGAGCAGCCCGGTCCAGCGCTGTATCGCCTGTCGTTCCAGTGGGTCGATGGTGTCGGAGACCCATACCCGGTCGGTTCGCTCCAGGATGCCGTAGTCGATGCGTGCGCCGCCCGATGAGCACGACTCGATCTCCAGGTGGGGATGCCGGGCCCGAAGCTCGTCGAGGAGCCGGTAGCCGGCCAGTGTCTGGGCGTGGACCCCGGCGGTACCGGCGTGGATCGCCTCCAGCAGATCGCGGTTGTGGTCCCACTTCAGGTAGTCGAGTTCGTACTCGTCGACGAGGGCGTGCAAGCGGGCCAGGATGTATGCATAGGTATCGGGCCTGGCCAGGTCGAGCACCTGCTGGGATCGGTGCGGCAGGGCGGGTCGGCCGGGCGCGGCGAGGAGCCAGTCCGGATGCGCGCGGGCGAGGTCGGAGTCGGGGCTCACCATCTCCGGTTCGACCCACAGCCCGAACTGCATGCCGAGTTCCCGGACCCGCTTCACCAGCGGGTGCAGCCCTTGGGGCCAAACCGTCCGGTCGACCGCCCAGTCTCCCAGTCCGATGGTGTCGTCGCGGCGACCGGTGAACCAGCCGTCGTCCAGGACGAATCGCTCCACCCCGATGTGGGCGGCGTGCTCGGCGAGTTCGGTGAGCTTGTCGAGCCGGTGGTCGAAGTAGACGGCCTCCCAGGTGTTGAGCACGACGGGCCGCGGCGTGCGGGGGTGGTTCGGCCGGTCGCGCAGCCGCCGGTGCAATCGCTCGGCGAGCCCGTCGAGTCCTCGGTCGGACCAGGCGAAGTAGATCCACGGACTTTGATGGGACTCTCCCCGGGCCAGTCTGATCTCGCCCGAGGTGAGGAGTTCTCCGGCTCCCAGGACCGGCCCGTGTTCCGGTAGCCGTTCGGTGTAGTGGACGTGGTTCCCGCTCCAACCCGCGTGCACCGCCCAGACATCGCCGTGGCGGAAACCGAAGGCGGCCTCACCGGCGATCAGAAGGCCGGTCGCGTCGTGGCCCGTGCGTCCGCGGCGGGACTCCCGGACCGTCAGTCCGTGCCGGAGCGGGCCTCGCTGCGGTGCGCGTTCTCCGGACCACCGTCCGGTGAAGTCCAGCACCTCCGTTGCCCCATCCCCGGTCGGCAGTACGCAGGTGACGGATCCCAGCGTGAACACTCCCGGGTGGTCGTTGGTCACCTTGTGACGCATGCGCACGACGCCCGAGGGCTCCATGTGGATCTCCGTGTCGACCGACACGCCCGCCGCGGCGTCGCACGTCTCGATCAGCAGCCGGCCGCCGGTGCCGACGCGGGGTTCGACGCCGGACAGTCGCACCAGTTCCAGGCGCAGGTGCGGGAAGCGCCCCTCCCGGTCTCCCGTGATACCGGGTCGGCCCGCCCAGCCGTCGGACTGCTGCGGGAGGAGCCGCAGAAGTACGGGAGCGTCGACCGAGGCCACGGGCCCGGACGGGAGAGTGCCCAGGATCAGCTCGTCGGGAGGGTCCGCGATCCCCGGGTCGGCCCCCCAGTGCAGGACACGGGGAACGGCGGGGCCGGTCGCGTCCAGAATCAGTGCCGTGCCCGCGGCGGCGAGTACGACGACGTCACGGCGCCGCGGAGTCGCCGTCATGAGCGCGGGGCCGCGGTCGAGCGGCGGACGACGACCTCGGTGGGAAGTACCACCGGCGGCGCGGTCGCCCCTTCCATGACCCGCAGGAGCGCTCCGACGGCCTTGGTCCCCATGTCCGTCGCGTTCTGCCGCACCGTGGTCAGTGGCGGTCCGGTGAACGCGGACAGGTCGATGTCGTCGAAGCCGGTCACGGACACGTCCTCGGGTACGCGCAGGCCGTGCTCACGCAACGCACGCAGGATGCCGATCGCCATCATGTCGCTCTCGGCGATCACCGCCGTGAAGTCCTGTCGAGTGGCCAGGAGATCGAGCATCTCCCGGTACGCACCGTCCGTGGACCAGTCCGACTTGCGAGCGAGCCCCGGGTCTTCGGGGAGGCCTCGAGCGGCCAGTGCTTGGCGGATCCCGGTCAGGCGGTCACGACCTGAGGGATCCGTCTCGGTGCCGGTCACCCGGGCGATTCGTCGGTGACCCAGATCCAGCAGGTGCTCGGTGATCCGGCGCGCGCCGTCGGTATTGTCCGAGGTGACGAACGTCGCTTTGGGCCCTTGGCCGATTGTGTCGACGAAGACGGTCGGCAGTCCCGACTCGACCAGGGCCTGGATCCGCACGTCGCCGGGTGGGCAGGCGACCATGATCGCGCCGGCCACCCGTCGGGAGCGCAGCAGCCGGACGTAGCTGTCGCTGGCCGTACTTGCCGGGCGGGAGGGCAGCAGCAGGTCGTAGCCGGCCCGCCCGGCGGATTCCTCGATGTGGCGCAGAACGTCGAGGTGGAAGTGGTACTGCGGCCGGATCAACTGGGACAACGCCCACGCGTCGTTGGCGAAGAAACCGAGCGCGATCGTCTTGGAGCGCGCCCCGGACAGGCTTTGCGCCGCCACGTCCGGCTCGTACCCGAGACTCGACGCGGCGGCTTCGACACGCTTGCGCGCTGCCTCGCTTACCCTCACCGTGCCCGACAGGACCCGCGACACCGTCGCGCGGGAAACTCCCGCGAGCCGTGCCACCTCTTCACTCGTGGCCATCGTCCCCCCTTGCTGCCTGCTCGCCGACCGTCACTGAAGACCTGCCGCGAGTACATGATTCTCATGAACGCGCGTGCACAGCATATGCGCGCCAGTATCGGGTTGGCCCGCAACGGTCGTCAACATCGATCTATCCCTACATATTCGACCATTGACGCCGCAGTTCCCTCGGCGTAACGTCACCGTCGCATTGCAGATGTACGCGCGTTCATTCTACTGCACGCGCGTTCACGACGCGGCCGGGCAGTCTCGCCCGCCCGTCCTGCCATCCCGGCGTTCGGAAGGACTCCGCTCATGACAACCCTCGCCAGACGGTCCGTGCTCGCCATCGCGGCGGCGGCCCTCGTCGCCGGCCCCGCGCTCGCCGGCTGTTCCACCACGAACACGAACGACGGCTCATCGGACGGCTCCGGCAAGGCGGGGACGAAGACGATCAGCTTCCTGACGTTCGAGACGCCCAACCTCACGGCGGCCTACTGGGACGCGGCGATCAAGCGCGTCACCGACCGGTACCCGGACATCAAGGTGAACAAGCTCGTCGCGCCCTCCGCCGACGGCCGCACCAATTACGCCAAGCAGTTGCGGCAGTCCGGGCAGTTCCCGGACGTCATGGTCGGCGTCTCGCCGGCCGGGTTCGCCGAGGCCGGCGACCTGTACCCCTGGTCGCCGGAGGAGCTCAAGGACTTCGTGTTCCCCACGGCCAACCCGATCAGGGGCAAGTACTACCAGCTCCCGGCCAATACCCAGACCATCCCGCCCGTCTACTACAACAAGACGATGTTCGCCGAGGCGGGCATCACCACGACACCGACGACCTGGGACGAAATGCTCGGCGCCTGCGCCAGGTTGAAGACCGCGGGCCACACGCCGTTCGTGGTCGGCGGAGGCAAGGACGGCTTCGCCTCCTCCATGATCCTCTCCGGCATCGTCAGCATCGACGTCTACGGCAGGACGCCGGACTGGATGACGCAGCGCCGGGCCGGCAAGGTCAAGTTCTCCGATCCGGACTTCACCGCGGCGCTGGCCAAGTTCGCCGATCTGGCGGACAAGGGCTACATCGCCAAGTCGGACGTCTCCCGCGACTACGCCGGCACCGAACAGGCGTTCCTCGACGGCAAAGGCGCGATGTACCCGATGGGCAACTGGTTCGCCGCGAGCGCCGACGCCAAGCACCGCCAAGACATCGGGGTCTTCAACCTCCCGAGCCCCGACGGCCGACCGATCGTCCCCGCCTACACCGGTGGCGGCATCGTCGTCAGCTCGAAGGCCGCCAACCTCGACGCGGCCAAACGCTTCGCCCTCGCCTTCCAACTCGACAAGACCCAACTGGACGACTCGGTCAAGGCCGACGGCCTGATCCCCGCCGTCAAGGGCTACACCCCGCCGGCGGACACCGGCCCCGTCTTCAACGCCGGCTACGCCCTGTACCAACAGGCGGTCTCGAACAGCACCGTCGTGCACGCCTTCCGCTGGGAAACGGCCGACGACGGCCTGCTGCCGGGCATGACCGACAAGGTCGACGCCGCAGCCCAGGACCTGATCACCGGACGGAAGTCACCCGCACAGGCCGCCAAGTACCTGGACGACGAATGGGCCAAGGCGGCGAGCTGAATTGACTCCGCACACACAGACAAGGCGTGGCTCGCCGGCTGCCCGTGTACCCCAGGGCCCCACGACGTCCACCCGGCCGCGAGAGCGGACCGCGGCGCCCAGACGCCGGATCGCGGCCCTTCGCTCCGGGCTCGCGCACTTCGCGGTCTTCGGTGCCCCCGGCATCCTGATCTATGCGTGGTTGGTCCTGGTGCCGATCGCACTGAGCGTCCACTACAGCCTGACCAACGCCAACCCGTTCAATCCGCCGCGCCGTTGGGTGGGCCTGCACAACTACCGGATGCTGCTGCACGACGAACAGTTCCACACCGCACTGCGGGTCACGGTGGTCCTCACGCTGATCGTGGTCGTCGTCCCCAACGTCGCGGGCCTGCTGATCGCGTTGCTCCTCGACAAACGCGGCCGGTTCTACAACGCCATGCGCAGCGTGTTCTTCACCCCGATGATCCTCAGCTCCGTGGTCGTCAGCGTCATCTGGACCCGTCTCCTCGACGTCGACGGACCCCTCAACCGGGCACTTCGAGAACTCGGCGTCCGGCACCCCCCGGCCTGGCTCTCCGACCCCGACCTGGCGCTGTACTCGGTGGCGTCCGTCATCTCCTGGCAGATGCTCGGCTTCTGCGTCGTGGTCTACCTGGCGGGGCTGCAGAGTGTGCCCGGCGAACTGCACGAGGCCGCCGCCATCGACGGCGCCGGCCCCGTCCGCCGGTTCCGCGCGGTGACCTGGCCCCTGCTCGCCCCCGCGGTGACCATCAACACCGTCGTCCTGCTGATCTCCGCGTTCAAGACCTACGACCACATCAAGGTCATCACCAACGGCGGCCCGGGAGCCGGGACCACGGCGACCCTCGCCTTCGACGTGCTGGCCACCGGGTTCGACTCCAACCACATCGGCTACGCCTCCGCCATGGCCGTCGTCATGCTGGCGATCGCCTGCCTGGCGACCGCGATCGCCCTTCGGATCCTGCGAGCGAGGGAGATCGACCTGTGAGCACACGAACACCCTGGCTGCGCCCCTTGGTGGCGCTGTGCGTCGGCGCCTTGTTCTTCGTGCCGCTGTATCTGGTCCTGGCCAACACCTTCAAGCAGAGCGACGAGATCCCCGGCCACCCGACGTCGCCACCCTGGCCCCCCACGCTGGACAACCTCGAGGCCGTGCTGACCAGGCCGGACCACCTGTTCTGGGTCAGCCTCACCAACAGCGTCCTGATCACCACCGTCTCGGTGGTGGTCCTCACCGTGCTGTCCGCCATGCTCGGGCACTACCTGGCCCGCAGCAGGAGCGGCTGGGCGAAAGGAATCACGCTCGCCCTGCTGACCGGACTCATGATCCCCGCCCAGGTCATCCTCATCCCGGTCACCGACGTCCTCAAGGCCGCCCACCTGATGGCCACCGTGCAAGGACTCGTGCTGTTCAACGTCGCCTACTACGTGCCCTTCGGCGTGTTCGTCTTCATGGGCTTCGTCCGGAGCATCCCCATCGAACTCGAGGAAGCCGCCCGCGTCGACGGCGCCGGCCGCCTCCAGATCTTCTGGCGCGTGGTGTTCCCGCTGCTCCGGCCCGCGAGCGCCAGCGTCATGATCTTCCTCGGCGTGTGGATCTGGAACGACTTCATCGACCCCCTGGTCATCCTCGGACCCGGACGCGGCACCACCGTGACCACCGGCATCTACCGCTCCATCGGCCAGTACCAGACCGACTTCGGCTCGCTCTTCGCCCTGATGTTCCTGGCCACGCTGCCCGTGCTCGGGTTCTACCTCGCCCTGCAAAAGCACTTCATCAAGGGCCTGACCGGCGGCGCCACCAAAGGCTGATCCACCAAGACCCCAAGACCGACAACACCGCGGCGGCGGCCGACTTCGCGAAGACGGCAGGGATGGATTGCGTCTACGGGCGGTTGCGTGACGCCGAGCCTGGGCTCACCTTCGAGACCCCCAACCCCACCGCCGCGTACCGACCCCGCTGCTCGTCCCGGGAGCCGGGAGCCGGGAGCCGGGAACACGGTGACCGTCGGGATCTTCCGTTCCATCGGCCCCTACCGGCAGAACTTCGGGGCGGTGTTCGCATTCATGCCACCGGCCACAGTGCCCGTCCCGGCCTTCCACCCGGCGTTCCAGAAGCACTTCGTCCGTGGCCTGACCGGGGGCCACGAAGGGATGACCGGCACGAGCGGCCGGTGCAGCGCAGTTTTCGTCGACAGATGACAGGAGCACCATCATGCGGTTCTCGAAAGTCATACTCAGACCCCAACCCACCCACAGGAGACCCGAACGGCGTCGGCGCACGGCCGGTGCGGTGGCAGTCGCAGTACTGACCGCCGGCGTCCTGCCCGCGGTCGGCGCACAGCCGGCGCACGCAGGGCCCGACAAAACGACTCCGTCGATCGACATCCGGGCCGGCTACCTGGACATCCGGCTCGACAGCGCAGGGACGGTCGTTGGCCTGGAGGACATCAGGACCGGCGTCGACTACATCGCGCCCGGTCGTGCGGCATCACTTGTCAGCCTGGTCGTCGACGGCAAGCAGGAACGGCCGACCACAGTTGACCGTTCCGGCCCCGGCGGCCGGATGCTCACGTTCCGGAACAAGGCGGAGCACTGGAAGATCCAGGTGAAGCTGGTCGACAAGCGCGGCTACACCACGTTCGAGGCGGTCGCCGTCGACGCACCGAAGGACGTCGATGTGCAGACCCTGCTCTGGGGCCCACTGGCCACGTCGATCTCCCGGACGGTCGGCACATCGGCGGGCGTGGTCCGCGACGGCGATTTCGCCATCGGGCTCCATCCGCTGACCGACCGTACCGAAGGCGCCTGGCCGCAGGAGGACCAGGACACGGGCTGGGAGAGCGAAGTCGACCACGACCCGGACCACGTGAGCGTGGGTTCCCTGGAGGAGTGGAGCACGGCAGGCGTGACCCCCTGGGGTTCCGTACTGCGCGCCTTCACCTTCGACTACACCAAGGAACGCCAACGCAAGGTACGCGGTTACCCGATCCCGGTCGGGCCGCTGCCCGGTCGGGAGGGCAAGATCGCCGGCTCCAAGATGGCGCTGTTCGGAGCCTCGCCCGAGGCGACGCCGACGATCCTGTCCAACATCGCGGCGGGCGAGAGTCTGCCCTACCCAAGACTGAACGGTCAGTGGCAGAAGGCATCCCAGGCGAGCAGCCAGTCATGGCTGGTGCTCGGCGACCTGCAGACCGACAACATTCCGGCGGCGGCCCGATTCGCCAAGGCAGCCGGCATGGACCGCATCTACTCACTCACCACCAACTACGGCCCATGGGAGTCGAGCGGCCACTACCGGTTCGACTCGAGCCTGGGCGGGAGCGACGCCGGCGCCGCGGCAGCGGTGGACATCGCCAAGGCCAACGGCGTACAGCTTGGCGTACACACCCTGTCGGACTTCATCGGCACCGGCGACGAGCCCTACGACTGGGCCTTGATCCCGCGAGACCCCTACGTCGCGGCACCCGCCGACAACCGGCTCGTGACGGGGGGCACCGCCTCGCTCAGCCGTCCGCTGACGGCCGGCGACACGACCGTGTACCTCGACTCCGGCGCGCTGCTTGCCGACGGAGTGCACTACGGCTACTTGCGTATCGGGGACGAATTCGTCAGCTACGGAGCGGCCGAGCAGGTCGGGAACGAGTGGAAGCTGAACGGCGTGCAGCGCGCGCGATGGGGATCGGTCGCGGTCTCGCACGCTGCGGGCGACCGCACCGCCCGAGTCGTGGCCAACAGCTACGGCGGCGCACTCGGTAACCATGCCATCCTCGGCGAGATCGGCGACAGGCTGACCACCGCGTGGAACAACACCGGCATCACGGGTATGTCGTGGGACGGCCTGGAGTCGGCATCGGACTCCGGCTGGGGCGCCTACGGCATGGCTCACCTCGTGAACAGCACGTTCCGGCGAATCAATGCCCAGGACGGCTTCATCTCCGAAACCAGCCGCATGACCTCGAACACCTGGGACGCGCTGACCCGGGCCAGCTGGGGTGAAGTCGGCAGCACCTCGATGGATCAGGTGTTCAAGAACAACACGTACCTCCAGGCGAACTTCCTCCCCGGGATGCTCGGCTGGATCAGCCTCAAGGGCTCGGACAGTCTGCTCACCATGGAGTGGAAGCTGGCCCGGGGCGCTGCTCTGAACGCCGGGGCAGGTTTCCAGACCTCGGTCTCCAGTCTGATGTCGGGCGGGGAGAACACCACGCGGCTTCTCGAGGCCATCCGGCAATGGGAGACGGCACGAAACCTGGGTGCGTTCACCGCGCAGCAGCGGGCGCAGTTCCGCGACCTGACGACGAACTGGCACCTGACCGTGGTCGAGCCGGGCAAGCGATGGTCTTTGCAGCAGCTGGACACCGACGGCAAGCCGGTCGGCGCCCCCCAGGCCGTCGTCGCTCCGACCCCGCAACTCGACGCCGGACCGATGCCCGCGGCGGCCAAGGGACACCTGTACGAGGCCACCGTCAAGACCAACACGCCGGCGACCACGCGATACGCGGTCACCTCCGGAGTTCTGCCCGCGGGTCTCGTGCTCAACGCCGACACCGGCGGGATCGTCGGAACCCCGGTCACCCCGGGAACGGCGCGGTTCACGATCACGGCATACCAGAGCTCCGGCCAACCGCGGGCCCAGCGCGACTACAAGATCGACGTCACCAATCACTGAGGTTTCCGAGTCCGATTGACAGTGTGTCAAATGGGGGCATACCCGTTGTACGGGGACTTCGGGGATGCCCCCGGCGGAGCGTGGGCGCCGGGAGAAGTTGCGGTTGCGGGCGGCTGGTTGGTTCGCGGAGGGTGTGTCGCAGGCGGAGGTGGCGCGTCGGTCGGGTGTGTCGCCGCAGCCGGTGTCGGTGTGGCATCGCGCGTGGGTGGACGGCGGGGCGGACGCGTTGCGCTCCGCGGGCCCGCCGGGTGCCCACCGGGGGGCGTCGGACGAGGGGTTCGCCGAGGTGGCGGCGGTGTTGGAGGCCGGTCCTGAGGCGGCCGGGTTCACCGGGCAGATCTGGACGCTCGCGCGGGTGGGGCGGGTGATCACGGGGGCACCGGCATCGCCCCTGGCCAACCTCGGCGCCGCACCCTCGACGAACTCATCGCCGTCGCCCGCCAATACATCCGACACCACCCCGCGCTCCTCAACGGATTCCTCGCAGCAACCGACCTGACATGACAGACCAACGACAACCCGATCCGCAAAGATCAGTAGGACGGGCCGGTGCCGGGAACCGCATCGAGCGCGTACACGTTCTTGTCTCCGCTGCCGATATACACCACCCCGCCCGCTACCACCGGGACCGAGCTGGTGGAGGCCCCGATGGAATAGGCCCACTTCTTTGCACCGGTGGCAGCGTCAAGCGCGTACACGTTCTTGTCATTGCTGGGGACATAGACGACTCCACCCACAACCGCCGGCGACTGCCAGACGATGCCTCCGGTGGTGTAGGCCCACTTCTTTGCACCGGTGGCGGCGTCGAGCGCGTACACGTTCTTGTCGGCGCTGCCGACGTACACCGCCCCGCCCACGACGACCGGCGAGGAGGCGACCTTGTCGCCGGTGGCGTAGGCCCACTTCTTGGTGCCGGTGGCCGCATCGAGCGCGTACACGTTCTTGTCGGCGCTGCCGACGTACACCACCCTGTCCACCACCACAGGCGACGAGAAGACCTCGGCGCCTGTCGCGTAGGCCCACTTCTTGGTGCCGGTGGCCGCATCGAGCGCATACACGTTCATGTCGACGCTGCCGACGTACACCACTCCGTCCGCCGCCGCCGGAACCGAGCTGATCTCGGCCCCGGTGGCATAGGCCCACTTCTTGGCACCCGTGGCTGCGTCCAGCGCGTACACGTTCTTGTTCCGGCAGCCGATGTACACCACCCCGTCGACCACGACAGGCGACGAGTCGACCTCGGCTCCTGTGGCGTAGCCCCACTTCTTGGTTCCTGTGGCGGCGTCGAGCGCGTACACGTTCTTGTCGCGGCTGCCGACGTACACCACTCCGTTCACCACCGCCGGCGAGGAGCCGACCACGTGACCGGTGGTGTAGGCCCACTTCTTGGTTCCGGTGGCGGCGTCGAGCGCGTACACGTTCTTGTCGTGGCTGCCGATGTACACCACCCCGTCCACCACCGCCGGCGAGGAGTCGACCTCGGCCCCGGTGGAGTAGGACCAGCGCACCGTGGTGTCGGTGCGGGCCACCGCGGGCGGGGACGACGGGACCTGGTCGCCGGCGGTGCGCGGCTCTCGCCGGTCGTCGGGCGAGTCGATCAGTTCGAGAACGCCGCTGATGCCCAGAGCGGTGACCGCGCCGCCGCCGACAAGCCACAGAAGGCGGCGGCGCGTGGGGGTCGGGGCTTTGGATGGGGTGCCGCCGTTGCCACTTCGCGGTGTGCCGCTCGCGGCGGGCTCCCGATCGAGGCCGATGGTCGGCGCGTCGCCGATCGGATTCGTTTCTCGGACCATCCGCCGGGTCTCGGCAGCCGGGGCGAGGTCGACGGCGGCGCGCAGAAGTCGGTGTACCTCGTCGGCGGTGTCGGGTCGGTCCCGGGGGTCCTTGGCGAGCAACGCGAGGACGAGGTCGTCGAGTTCGGTGGGTACGCCGTGGCGGTGTTCGCCGGGTCTCGTGGGCGTCTTCCGCAGGTGGGCGTTCATCATCGAGACCGGGCCGCCGGCGTGGAACGGCACGTTGCCGGTGAGGAGTTCGTGCAGGACGCAGCCGAGCGAGTACAGGTCCGAGCGGGCATCCCCGGGCTGCTCGTCGAAGCGCTCGGGCGGCATGTAGGCGAGGGTGCCCATCACCTTGCTGGACCGGTTCGTGGACTCCACGAACCGGGCTATCCCGAAGTCCAGGATCTTGACCTGGTCCTCGACGGTGAGCATCAGGTTCGCCGGCTTCAGGTCCCGATGGACGATCCCTGCGGTGTGCGCCCGGGCCAGCGCCGCGGCGGCCTGCGCCGCCCACCCCACAGCGGTGCCCACTGAAGGAGGCCCCTCCTTGTCGAGCACCGCGGCCAGGTCGCGGCCCTCGACGAACTCCATCACCAGGAACAGCGAACCGTCCCCCTCGTCCTGGCCGAGGTCGTACACGGTGACCACACCCGGGTGGTGCAGCGCCCCCGCCGTACGCGCCTCGCGGAAGAACAACGCGGCACCGGAGGCGTCGGCCTTCGCGTGCGGGAGCAGCTTGACCGCGACCCGCCGCTCGATCAGCCGGTCCCGCCCCTCCCAGACCTCCCCCATGCCGCCTCGCCCGACGAACCGGACCAGCTCGTAGCGCCCCGCCAACACCCGCACACGCAACCCCCGTTGCCACGCCCAAAGCCGACCCGGACTCTCCGCTCGGGAATGGTACGACCCCGGTGAGCACCAAGGTCGCCTGATGCCGGCCGGGCCGGTGACACGCCCGCATTCCCCCAGGTCACGGTCCGGCTACGAGCGCCCCGAGCTATTGACCGGCTCAGAACCCCACCGATCCGCCCCCTCGGCACGCGGGTGGCCGCCCTTCGGCTCGATCGGCCTCTTCCGGCCGCCCAGTGCGGGAACACTCGAAATCGGATGCGGCGTCGTGGGCTCCCGCCGCGGCCGAGGCTATGCCTCCGAGGCCATCCGGGCCCGGTCGGAGTTCGCCCTCACCGGTCCGCGCGTCCACACCGTGCCCGCCGCCGTGGAGTCGTCGAACCCGGCGTCGATCCGCGTGCTGGAGAAGGCCGGCTTCCAGCGGTGGGCCACCGAGGGGGCGTGGCCCGGTACAGGATCACGAGCCCCGACCACTTTCGGCGCTGACCCCTGGGCCCTGGAGGCGCGGCCTCCAGGGCCCTCCCCGCAGTCGCGGGCCTGCTGGGCCGGCGCTGAGGAAAAAACACCGCCGCGAGACGGCCGCTCCGACTGAGCCGTGAGACAGCCGGAGAAATCATGGTCGGCGGGCGGGGACCCCGCCCGCCAACCATGCGAGGCGCCGAATGGGCGGTCAGAGCCGGTGAGACCCCCACGCCGGGCCCGATGGGGGAGCTACATCCGCCACTCCTGGCTCGGCGCGCCGTTGCAGTCGAGGATGACCAGGCGTGTCCCGTTGCCGATGGTGGGTGCCGTCAGACAACGGTTGGCGGTGGTGTTGCGGATGCGGTAGATCGCGTAGCGGTGGATGTCCCAGGAGGTGACCTCGACGACCCAGCGCTGGCCGGCGCGGCGGGTGTCGCACGGCTGTTGGACGAGCGTGGCACCAGGTGCCGTCGAACCGCCTTCGAGATCCAGGCACTTGCGGGAGTGGGTGGCCACCAACTGGGAGGCGTAGCCGTCGGGAAGGGTGTGGGCGTACCACTCCTGATGGGGGCCGGCCACGAAGTCCCACAGCCAGACCGGCACTCCGGAGGCGGTGGATGCGTACCACACGTCCATGACCCTGCCGCTCAGCGGGTTGCTCACCGGGCGGGTCATCGACCACTCCTGGGCGCTCTTGGCGGCGCACGGCGCCTGGTGCAGGGACGCGCCTTCCGGGAGCGTGTCGGCGGCTTCGAGGCACAGGTGGCTGTTGTCGTTGACGAAACGGTACAGCGGCCGGCCCCAGCCGTCGTAGCGGACGACGAACGGCTCCCATGCCTGGCTGGAGCCGTTGTGACACGGGACCTGCCGGACGCGCGCGCCGGGGGCGCGGCTGCCGCCCTCGACGTCCATGCACATGCGGCTGTGCGAGGCCATGATCTGCCACGTGTAGCGGTTCGAGGGGCGTGGGAGGAACTGCCAGCGCTGGTTCTGCCCGCCGTGGAAGGGCCAGAGCCGCACCCCGGCGCCGGATGCCTCCGACGAGTTCTCCACTTCCGCGACCGCGCTGGAGCCGGGGCTCCCGAGATAGCCGGCGGTGGGCCAGAGCGGCTGGTCGGCCGCGGAGGCGGGGGGTGCGCCCGCCGCCGTCATCAGGGCGAGGAGCATGGCCATCAGTACCGCCCACAGGCAAGCGGAGCGCGGTGCGCGACGCCTCCGCCGTAGTTGTTCGTTCATCGGCCGTCCCTTCGGCGAGGGGCCGCCGAAAGCGGCCCGTTCGGAGGGGACGTGGCCCGGCGAAGCAGAATCTCTCAGGGTCCGCCGGAATTTTTTCCCGGGCTCTTTTGCCATCACCGAGTGAACCTGGGCGCTCTTCTCGAATTCGATCGCAGCGGGATTGCCGCCGCGAGAAGATCACGACAGCAGGCACAGGACGTAGGGAGCCCAGGTGACTGGCCGGACAGCGAAGATCGCATCGCTCTGTGAGTGCGGCAGCGCGGCGGTGCGGCAGGTGAACCAGTTCATCGACCACGGTGAGCTGTGGTGGGACGCCGAGTTCTCTTGCAACGGCTGCGGCGCCCACCTGTGTGAACATGCCGGGCGGGGGACGGCTCCTGATGAGGTGCGGGAGGCCCTGCTCGCGGCGCATGGCCCGGCCACACTGCGGTTGCCCCATCCGGTGCCAAGCCTTCTCCCGGCTCTGAAGGTCCTCCGCGAGGTCTCGGCCGTGTCGTTGTCACAGGCCCGTGAGCTGGTCGAGAAACTGAGCCACGACGGTGTGGCGGGCACGTTGCCGGAGATGGAGTTTCTGAAGACTCGGCTGCAACTCCGCGGGGTTCCAGTCGACATCGATCGGTAGCTCTGCCCAAAGGCGTGGAGTCACCCGTCGGCCGTGTGCGGGAGGAGTCTGAAGCGTTTGGTGACGACCGGGGTGTCGTCGCCGACGGTGAAGTCGGGGGTCGCCCATCGCCGCCCGCATCTCGGGGCCGTGCCAGAAGCTTTCGTGGTTGGCCCGCCATTGCGCGATCGAGGTGTCGCCCTCGCCCTCGTCGCGGACGTGCGGCCAGTCGACGTCCGCCAGCCGCAGCACACGAACCTCCGTCACCTCGACGACACCGACCCCGCGTCCGTGCGAATCGAGAACGGTGTAGCGCTCGCCGACCTGCGGGAGTTCCTCGCCCTCGTGCTCGTAGTCCGCCAGAACACCGGTGGTGCTGGTCTTGGTCCCCTCGAGCACCGCAGTGACGAGTGCGTCGCGCAGCGGGCCGGGGAAGGCGAACTCCATTGGCGGGTAATCGAATCCGTCGATCGTGCTCATGCGTCCACACTAAACCTCGTACCACGCGGTCGACATCGACCGATGCCCTCCGGGCGCGGTGGTGAGGTCGACAGGGCCGGTGCCCGGCCGAACAAGGACACCGCGCCGGATTCAGACGAATCCGCGGTGAGGAACCAGAGTTCGAGTCGGAGTCGGGTGGGTCGCCCGGTGGCGGGGGCGGCGGGTTCGGGTTGTACGACGCGCACGAAGAGGCCGAGTTGTGGTGAACGGCGTGGACCCTGCGAACGGGCGGTGGCCGTCGCCGGCGATGTGGGACGGCTTCCTGGACTTCGTCAACCGGCCGCCCGCCACACCGCCCGAAGCGGGCGCACGCGGTCGCCGCCGCCGTGAGCGCGGTGGCGAGCACGAGCCGGGCCGAGCACGGGGTGGAGGAACGCCTGGCGTATCACTCGCGATTCGCGGTCGTGCGCACCCCGACGATCGACGCGATCTCGCGGACGGTGCGCACCCTGATGATCCGGGTCGCCACCTGGACACCGGTGCCCGGCCGTGCGTGATCGTCACCGGACCGCCCACCACCGGCAAGACCACCGCGCTGCCGCAGGCCGGTCGGGCGTGCCACCTCGCCGAGGCCGCCCGACGCGGCGGAAGTTCCGCTACATGCTGATCGGGGAGGCGGCCGACCCGACACTGGGCAGGCGGCAACGCGAGGCGCTGGTGCGGGCGTTGGCGGGGTGGAGCACCGGCATCCGGACGGGCGGATGGTGCGGATCACCCGGTGGACGCTGGACCGCTGGATACTCGAGTGGCGCCAGGGTGGGTTCGACGCGCTGGTGCCGTCCCGGTGCCAGTCCCAGCCACGCACTCTGCCCGAGGTGGTGGAGCCGGCGATGGCGCTGAAGAAGGAGAACCCGGACCGCACGGCCGCGCAGGTCAGCTCGCTCTGCGGGCCCGCGTCGCCGCGTTCGCCACCGGCAAGAATTTCCTCGACGAGGCCGCCTCCCGCGCATCCGTGAGCGAGGTGGTCGGCGACTGGGTGCCGGTTCCTACTCCCCGGTCAACCACAGGACGACACGGGCTGCAGGGATATGACCTCACTGAGCGCCATGGTGACGGTGCGGTCGTTCGCCTTGAGGGTCAAAAACCCGTAGTTGCTCTCGCTCAGAGGCCCGCAGACAGTGCCGGCCTCGGTGCTTACGTGGACCGGACTCCGCGCCGCACTGCCCGTGTTGCCGGTGTTGCCGGCCTTGTCCGCTTTCACGGGCCACCAGGAAGTGGCCGCCGACAGGGCGAGCAGCGCGACGGCCGTGAAGGTCAGGGCGATTCCGGTACGCAGGGCACGACTCATTCGCTGGGAGGCAGCCGGGCGGGCCACGGTCCGGTATAGAGGCCAGGCAGCGAGGCCGACGAGGAAGACAGCGCAGCAGGCGACGACCAGGGCGCTCAGCGCCAGCACCCCGGCCGCTAGTTGGACGTCCCATGGGACCCCCGCCGGGCCGCTGTCCTTGAGTACCCCGCACAGGCCGACGAAGCCCAGGACGGCCAGTTGGATGCCCTGCCAGCCCTTGGCGGTCGTCCGCAGGTCATCGGGGGTCGGTGCCTGTCCGTGTCCGGCATCGCTCGTCATGGATTCGGCCTCCTCGCAGCGGGTCGATCCTCGCAGGTGCGCCCACTCGGTCACGGAAGCCACCTCGGCGGGGACATTCCATTCACCCGTCCGCCGCACCACCTTCGTAGTCCTCGGCGTCGCAGCGTCGTCGACCCGCCGAATCGGTGAACCACCGGCACCTCGCTGGCGACCGCCCCGCCGGAACACCCACCGGCGGGGCGTCGTCGTCAGAGTCCGTCGGCATCGTGAACGCCGCCTACATAGGCATTTTCAACTCCGGGCAACACCTGGCCCACCTCACCGGGATGGCCGGGATCATGTACGCGCCGCGCAGCCACTGCGCGCTGGATGTGTTCTCGCCCATCAGCACGTGGGAGGGCTGGAAGTCCTTCGTGGACACGACGCGCCCCCGGGCCCCGTCGGCCGACGACCCGGCATGGACGCTCACGGCTCGCGGGGACCACGCGACTGGTCTTCGTCGACGACGTGCATCTGCTCGACACCCCTACCCGATCGGACGAGGAGACGTCGGACCGGATGAAATATCTCGGCGAGCGCATCCCGGCGACGTTCGCCCACGCCCGCGTCGATGTCGACGGCTCCGCGTCGTTGACCGGGGCCCGCGGCCGGCAGATCGCGGGGCGCTTCAACCTGCTGCGCCACACTCCCCTGCCGTATGGGACGCGCGTACACAAGGACACCTGGGCGGACCTGGTCGGCGACATGGAGGGCGCGCGTTGCGCCTGCGTCGACATCGGGCGGGCGCTCTGGAGCGACACGCGGAGTAGATGACCAGGGCTGCTGCTGTTGCGGTGCCGAGGAAGACGTAACCGCGCTTGTCGTATCCGGCGGCCACGGCCCGGTGTTGTTGGAGTCGGTTGATCGTTCGTTCGATGGTGTTGCGTTTCCTGTAGCGCTCTTCGTCGAAGCCGGGTGGTCGTCCGCCGCGTGAGCCGTTGCGCCGGCGGGCGGCAACCCGCCCCGCGAGCGGCCCAGACCCTCGCCTCCGGCACCACCTCCACCAGGCGGGCGACGAGGCTGTGCCACGGCGTCTCGTCTGGTGTTCCGTCCTGGCCGCACCCACCGGAACAACCGTGCGTCCGGGACGTGTTCGGGACATGTCCGGGACAGTTGGGACAGTGGATGATTCGTACTCGACGCAAGCACAGTGGCCCTACCACGACGGAAAGCAGGTGATCGCGATCATGCGCATCCGAACACGTCTCGTACCCCTCGCAGCAGCCGCTTCCCTGATCGGAACGGCCCTGGTCATTGCCGCTCCCGCAGGCGCGGCACAGGCACTGTCCTGCTACGGGTCCGCCAACAGCTACTTCAAGCCCGACGGACCGATGGACTATCCGGCAGGGGACCTGCTGTGGAGTTCGGGCGCCTGCAACGACATCAACATCAAGCCGAAGACCAACCGGTATGTGATGGTCTGCGTCGAGGACGTTCCCGGAGGCACGATGGACTGCCCGCAGGAGTACGTCCGCGCCGCCGCGAACCAGTGGACCGTGGTCAAGCCCAACGTCGACCCCGGCACGGCGTTCGTCTTCAAGTTCCGCTCCGCCGCCCAGTCCAGCGGCAGTTGGGCCGCCTAAGCCCTGTCCGACAGCCCTCACCGCATACCCCGCCCGCGGCACGGAAGCCGCGGCAGTTCGGCCTGGACGGCCTGGACGGCCCTTCCGAGTCCGCGTGCGGCTCCGATCGAAAGCACCGCGATCATGACCACCGCGCGTGCCACCGCGGCAAGATCGCCTCGATTCGTCATCCAAGGAGAGGAGTCCCCCACCATGAAGACCTGGGCACTCAAACTGGCCTCCCTCGCCGGGGGCATCGCGCTGGCTGCCACGGCACTCACCGGCTCTGCGCAGGCCGTCCCCTCGTCCCCGAGCACCACGGCGCTGGTCGAGAAGACACCCGGGGCTCCCTATCAAACCTCCGACGGCTGGTGCCACTTCAGCAACTGGGGCGGCAACTTCTACTGCCTGGGGGCACCGGTCGACGCGGTGATCTGGCAGAAGCCCGACGGGTATCCGCAAGTCTTCGTACTCGGCACCAACCGGGCCGTCTACAGCCGCTGGTCGACGAGTTCCGGGGTGAGCGGCTGGTACAGCGGACTGGGCGGCTCCTGCAACCCGGAGTCCGGGTTCGACTCGAGGTCCAGCGGCTGGTCCATCACCATCGCCTGCGTGGGCACGGACAGCCGGTGGTGGCACACCAAGCGGAGCACAAGTGGAACGTGGTCCGGCTGGAAGCTGGGCAAGGGGTTCTAGGCCCAACGAAATGCCCGTCCATGCCACCGCCCGCGGCCCCGGGGCAATGACTTCCATCGGCTCTCCGGACATCGTGTCGTACGCCGGCGCGTCCGGCGGCTGACGGACCAGTGAAAGGACCTGTCTGCCGGCCACGCACGACGAACGCCGCCAGGCGGACCCCTCGACCTGGAGGTTGACGGTGTCGAAGGCGTGCCACAGGCCCGGGCGGTCTGGGCGGACGCCTTGACGGTGCCGATGGAGGTGCCGGTGGTGACGTCGTGTCGGTTGGGCGAGTCCCGGAAGTAGGGGTCGCCGGTTCCGTCGCTGACCTTCCACAGCCTGCTGTTCTCGGTCTGGAACCGCGCCCGGATGCTGCTCATCGAGGTGGTGGGGGTGGGGGTGTAGCAGAAGCTGCCGAAGCTGCCGTCGAGGCCGGTGTGCCGGTCGTCGGCGGTGAGCCGGTGCGGGGTGTCGGTGGACTTCTCGTTGCCCCACGGCTGGGCGTTCGCGTTGCCGACCGGCTTGGTCATCGTGGGTTTGGCCGTGCCGGCTTCGGCCGACCGGTAGTCGTACCGGAACCTGCCGGGGACTGACGGCCGGTCATACCCAGGGGGCGATTGCGGAACCTGCGGATCCGCCTGTGCGGTTACCCAGTGCCGCAGCCCATCCTTTTCGGGGAGCGGCTCGTCCGTCTCCGGAGTGACGTCGACTCTCCGAGATTTCAAGAGACTGTGATCCGTGAAAACGATCAACAGACCCCGCCAGAACGGGACTTCACACGACACCGAGCGGCCCGTCCCGAGATGGGCCGTCGTCACCGCGCGCGCGATCCCGTTCGTGCTGCTGCCCCAGTGCCTGTGGCGGCTGCCGTACGCCTTCGACTTCAAGATGGGCATGATCGATCCGAACTCGCCTGCCATGCCGCCGTGGTACTGGGCCGTCCCCTACGTCTTCGGTCTCAGCGTGCTGACGGAGGCACTGGCACTGCTCGCCTTCGGCCTGGTGCGACCGTGGGGCGAGGTGGCACCCGCATGGTTGCCGATCATCGGCGGGAAACGCATCCCGCCCCTGGCGGCGATCATCCCCGCCACCATCGGTGGCCTGGTCCTGACCGCCGTCTGGGGAAGC
>NZ_KB889732.1 GCF_000372745.1 Embleya scabrispora DSM 41855
CGCACCCGCCCGGGCAACAGCAACCTCAAACGCCTGCTCGGCATCGCCGCGATGGCCGCGGTCAGGAACAAGGACAGCCACCTCGCGGCGTTCTTCCGNCGCATCGCCGCCCGACGAGGCGGCAGACGAGCCCTGGTCGCGGTCATGCACAAGCTCGCCATCGCCGTCTGGCATGTCCTGCACGACAACGTCCCCTACCGCGACCTCGGCACCGACCACTTCACCAAACGCAACCCCGAACGCGCCATGCGCCGCATGGTCAAAGAAGCCAACAGCCTCGGCCTGACCATCCGCTTCGACCCCATCCCAGCCACCTGACGAACGCTATTTTCGTGTCAGCTCCTCAATGTGCACGAGAGAGTCATAAGGCGAGGGCTGCTCCGCCTCTGCCACCGAATCGTCCGCTTCGTCAAGGTCGGCATCGTCGTCATGCCCGTCCTCCGGCTCGGCAACGGACGGGTCCCACAACTCCACGCCCCAGGTGCCGGCGAATCCCACGAGCAACCTCGAGCGGTCACCGAAGTCGGCCCTGACCACCGAGTCCATGCCGCCCTCCTGTGCGCTCAGCCGTACTTTGCCCGTCTCCAGGTCCCACATGGCGAAGCCTTGGCGGTCGCCTCCACCGCCGATCACGATCCGGCCGTTCACCATTGCGGCACCGAGCGCAGTGAGGTCCGTGCGGGGGAAGTCCTCGTCCGGGACGTCGAGTTCGAACCGGGCCCAGCGGTCGCGGGCCGGATCCCAGGTACACGCAAGCCGGTCCTTTCCGGGACTGCCGACGAGGATCAACTTGCCGTCGAGAGTTACGAGATCGAAGTCCATGATCTGGTGGCAGGACGGAGGCAGGCTGGAGATCAAGGGAGAGTGAACGGTCATGGCGAACACCCTGCCAGTCCCCTCTGACGCTCGGATCGCCAACGGTCTGCTCAGCACACCGGTCCGGGCGGCGGCCAGCCGCCTATCCACGCGCCCTCTGAGTTCCGCTTCAACGGCAAAGCCAAGGACTCTGGACTGAACCGGCACGAAGCTTTGACCAGGCTCTGGTACAAGTCCCGGAGCACTGTGCGGCGTCGCCGCGATCTTCGCATGAGGCCGCCCCCGGAGGTGCGATGGGCTCGGGGGCGCCAGGGGTGGGAATACATCTCGTCCACGAGATCGGCCTGGACGTTGACCGCGAGTGCTTCCCGGGCGCGGGAAGCCTCGATCCGGCTCGCGTGCTCCGCCGCCTGCACACGTCGGTCGACGGCTTCGTCATCGACGAACGTGTGGCCGGGATCCGCAGGCGTCTGCCCCTGCACTGACAGTGCCCTGACCAGCAGGGTTACGCGCACACTGGAATGAGGCAAGAGGTTGGGGGAGGCCATTCCGCCTCCAACCGACGTGATGGCCCGGGAAGCCCACCGTTGACTTACCGCCGAGAGGGCGTTGCCGACCGTGACAGAGGAAGTCTTGGCCTCCGCCGGGGTGGCGATGGTCGCCGTCTACGTGGTGGACGAAGAGGTGTACGGGCTGCGACTGACCGAGACGGTCGGGGAGAGTTCCGCCGCCGCGTACGGACTGTCGCCGTGGTACCCGCTGTCCGGGGGCTCGCCCATCGCCGACGTGTTCCGCGCCGGTCGCCCGCTGTGGTTGTCCTCGGCCGAGACCGCAGCCCCCGACGGCGGTGCGGGCGCGCCCGCGGCCGGCGCCTCGCTGGGCGCGCTGCCCCTCGACGTGGACTGCAGGCGCCTGGGCTGCCTGGTCGTGGTGGACCGCACGGGTGACGGCTTCGACGCCCGGCGGCGCGGCCTTCTGGAACTGTACGCGGGGGAGGTCGCCGTGCGTCTCGAAGCCGGCCGTGCGGCGAACGGAGGCCCCGAATCCGGCGAAGCCCTCGCCGGTGCGTCGGGCGGCACGACCGACCACGGTCGCGTGCAACCCGACGTCCCTGGCGACCTCCCGGGCGGAGCAGCCGGCGGTGGATCCGGCGGCGGCGTGGACGGAACCGCGGCGGCCGGCCGGAGACGGTCCCGGACGCCACTCGACCCGGCTCCGGATGGCAACGACACCGGGTCTTTCACCTTGGTCATGAGCACGGGGCGGATCCAGGCCGACGAACACGTGCTCAACCTGGTCGGTATCGCCCCGGATGATTTCGACGGGCGGGTGGAGACGTTGTTGGCGTACACCGTCCCGGACGACCTGCCCGCACTCATGTCGGTCGTCGAGCCGGGGCATGCGATGCCGGGCGGTCGGGAACTGGAGTTTCGAATCCGCCGACCCACAGGCGAACTGCGGTGGCTGCAGCTGCGCTGTCGTGTGCTGCTGGACCCCTCGGGCCGGCCGGAGAGGCTGCTGGGCGTGCTCGTCGATGCCTCCCACCTGCGGTCGAGCACCGACGAGGTCGCCATCGTGCAGCGGCTGTCCGCCCTGCTGGCGACGGCGATCGCCGTGCGCGACGTCGGCCGGAGCCTGGTGACCGCACTTCGAGAGCCGCTGGGGGCCGACCGGCTGGCGCTGTCGGAGTTGCACGGCGGCCGACTGGTGACCACCTTGCTGGACCCGCCGGAGCCCACGGCGTGGCCGGAGATCTGGCGCAGCGAGTGGCGGCCGGAGCGGCCCGACGCGCCGACCGGCGCCCTGCCAACGTTGACGGCTGCGCTCCGCGACGGCACCACATGCCTGTGGGAGACGAGTACCGGCCTCGAGCCCGGCCTCGACGGACTCGGCCGCGGCGGTCTCGCCGTACTGCCGCTGCCGTGCGACAACCAAGTGGTCGGCCTGTGCCTGCTGGGCTGGGACACGCCTCACCGGTTCGGCACGGAGGAGCGCTCCCTGCTGACCGCCACCGCAGGTCTGGTGGGGCAGGCCCTCGTACGCGCCCGGGCGTTCGCTGCCGAGCACGAACTCGCCGCGATGCTCCAGCGCAGCCTGTTGCCCCGCAAGCTCCCGTCGCTGCCCGGCTGCGTGACCGTCGCGCGCTATCTACCGGCGACCGCGGGCCTCGAAGTGGGCGGCGACTGGTACGACGTCATTCCGTTGTCGGACCGGTTCGTCGCGCTCGTCATTGGCGACGTACAGGGACACAGCGCCAAGGCTGCCACGGTGATGGGCCAGATCCGCACCGCGATCCGTGCCTACGCTGTCGAAGGCCACCCGCCCGACGTGGTCGTCTCGCACACGAACCGTCTGCTCGCGGGCATGGAGACGGACGCCTTCGCCACCTGCTGCTATGTGGCTCTGGACGTGGAGGAGGGCGACGCCTGGTTCGTACGGGCCGGGCACATGCTGCCGCTCGTGCGCGAGCCGGACGGCACGACCCTGGAGGTGGAGACCGAGGGCGGGCCCCCGCTCGGCGTGCTCCCGGACGCGGAGTTCCCGCTGACCACGGCCGCGCTGTCCCCCGGGTCGGTACTCACCCTGCTCACCGACGGTCTGGTCGAGTCCTCCAAGCTCCTGCTGGAGGATGGCGTCCGGCGGGTCTGCGAAACGCTCTCGGCGGCGGATCCGTCCGACGTGGACGGGATGGCCGACGAGCTGATCCGCAGCGCCGAGGCCCGCGACGACGACGTGGCGCTGTTGCTCATGCGCTACGACGGGCTGACCGCGCGCCCGCGGCGCGCCGGTTGGGCGGTGTGGCGGCTTCCCGACGCGGTCATGCACGCGCGCCGCTTCACCGCGCGCACGATGCGCGCCTGGCAGGTGACCGAGGAGACCGACGCCATCCTGCTCATCGTCTCCGAACTGGTCACCAATGCCGTGGCGCACACCCAGGGCGAGGTACGCCTCGACCTCACCCTCGCCGGCGACCGCTTCCGTGTCGCGGTAAGCGACTCCTCGCCGCGCACACCCGTCAAGCCGGCCAGCGTCGACTGGGAGGCGACCGGCGGTCGGGGGCTGCTGCTCGTCGAGGCGATGTCGGAGGCGTGGGGCTCGGTGCCGCTGAGCGGCGGGAAGCAAGTGTGGGGGGAGGTGCTCCTCCCCCCACGGGGGGCGTGAGGCGCGGCAGGCTGGAACGGCCTGCCAACGGACAGCGGAGTATTGTCGGATCAGGTGTCCTGATGTGCTCCTGGATGGCTGCCATGATGCGACGACACGGCCCCGTACGAGGCGCTGTCGGGCGTGCCACCATCGCCGCCGCGGTGGCGTCCCTCATCGCCGGCCTGGCCGCCTGCGGCACGCTGGAACCGGCCGCGGCACCGAGCGGGGGTGACTCGGGCACGGGGGGCTTCTCCGTCGGCCTGTTGCTCCCCGACACCCACACCGCGCGCTGGGCCACCGCCGACAGGCCCCTGATCCAGACGAAGGTCGAGGAGCTGTGCCCCGACTGCGTGGTCAAGTACGCCAACGCCTCGGGGGATGTGGCCACCCAGCAGCAGCAGATGGATTCCATGATCGCCAACGGGGTACGAGCACTGATCCTCGACCCGGTCGACTACAAGGCGCTGCGCCCCTCGATCACCCGGGCACATGACGCGGGCATCCCGGTGGTCTCGTACGACCGCCTCGCGGAAGGTCCCATCTCGGCGTACTCCGGTTACGACTCGGAGCAGATCGGCAGGCTCCAAGCCGAGGCGCTGCTCACGGCCATGGGGAACGGGACGCACGAACCGCAGATCGTGATGATGAACGGCGACCCCACCGACCCGAACACCACAGCTTTGCAGAGGGGTGCGCTCTCCGTCTTCAAGGGTAGGGCGAAGATCGTCAAGTCGTACTACACCGGCGGGTGGATACCGCAGAATGCCTTCACCAACATGTCCGCCGCCATCGCGGAGGTGGGCCCGGACCGCCTCGACGGCGTCTATTCGGCCAACGACGGCCTCGCCTTCGGCGTCCTCACCGCCCTCAGGGCCGCCGGCATCAAGCCGCTGCCGCCCATCACGGGCCAGGACGCCAACCGCGAAGCCGTGCAGCGGATCGTCGCGGGCCAGCAGTACGTCACCGTCTACAAATCCTTCGTCTCCGAGGCCGATGCCGCCGCCGAGATGGCACTCGCCCTGGGCCGCGGTGCGTCCATCGACGCCATCGCGAAGGACCGCGTCGGCAACGACACCAGCAACGCAATACCCGCCGTTCTGGGTCCCCTGACGCCCGTGACCGTCGACACCATCGAGAGCACCCTCGTCGAGAACGGCGTGTACACGATCGCGCAGATCTGTACCCCGGAGCTCCGGGCCGCCTGCCGGGAGGCGGGACTCACCACCTGATCGCCACCGGTCTCGGCGAAGGAGATGGTCCACGTGACAACGACGCCGCTGCTGGCCCTGCGCGGGATCTGCAAGCGATTCGGCGCCCTCCACGCGCTCACGCGCGTCGAGTTGGAGATCAACGCCGGGGAAGTCGTCGCCCTCGTGGGCGACAACGGAGCCGGCAAGACCACCCTCGTCAAGGTGATCACCGGTGCCGGCCCGGCCGACGAGGGTGTCATCGAGTGGAACGGCCGGCCGGTGCGGATCGCCCGGCCGCGCGATGCCCAGTCGCTGGGCATCGCGAGCGTCTACCAGGAACTGGCCCTGTGCGAGAGCCTCGACGTGGTCGGCAACCTCTTCCTGGGGCACGAGATCTGCCGGGCGGGCGTGCTCGACGAGGTGGCGATGGAGCGCCGCGCGAGGGAGCTCGACCTGCTGGACGTGCTGTCCGTCCGTATCCCCAGGACGAGGGTGCCGGTCGCCTCGCTCTCCGCGGGGCAGCGGCAGGCGGTCGCGATAGCCCGGGCGCTGCTGAGCGAGCCCAAGATTCTCATTCTCGACGAGCCCACCGCGGCGCTGGGCGTGGGGCAGACCGCCCACTTCCTCGATCTGATCGAGCGGTTGCGGGAACACAGCCTCGGTGTCCTGCTGATCAGCCACAACCTCGGCGATGTCAAGGCAGTCGCGGACCAGGTCGCAGTGTTGCGCCTCGGCCGCAACAACGGGTTCTTCGACGTGCTGACCACGTCGCAAGAGCAGATCGTCTCGTCCATCACCGGCGCCACGGACAACGCCGTGACCCACCGGAAGACGCGGCCGTGGGAGGCGACACGGTGACCGGCACGGAAGCCTCGGGCGACATCGATCGCAACAGGGCTGGGGTCGTCACCGGTCGGCCCAGCGCTCGCGACCCGAGGATCGGGGACCGCCCACCCGGTCTGAAGGGCCACGCGAGCGACTTCGTCCTCAGGCTGCGCAGCGGTGAACTCGGCTGGGTTCCGGGCGTGTGCGCGGTCATCGTGATCTGGACGACCTTCCAACTCCTGGACCACCACTTCCTGTCCCCGCGCAATCTCTCCAACCTCAGCGTGGACATCGTCGGCACGGGGCTGATCGCCGTCGGGCTCGTCTTCGTTCTGCTGCTCGGCGAGATCGACCTGTCGGTGGGTGCGGTCAGCGGACTCGCGGCGGCGGTGTTCGCCGTGCTGAACGTCAACAGTGGCATGCCCGAGTGGCTGGCGGTCGCCACCGCGGCCCTCGTCGGTGCCGGGATCGGTGCCCTTCAGGGGTTCTTCTTCGCCAGGATCGGCGTACCCGCCTTCGTCGTCACCCTGGCCGGCCTGCTGGTCTGGAACGGCTTGATGCTCTACGTCCTGGGCGCCAACGGCACCATCAACCTGCATGCCAACGGTCTGGTTTCCGTCCTGACCGAACGCTATTTCCACAACCGGGCCGTCGCGTACGGGCTCGCGGCGGTCGGCGCCGCCGCGTACTTCCTCGCCTCGTACCACGACGAGCGACGCCGCAGGGCGGCCCGGGTCTCCTCCCGCTCGCTCGGCGAGATCGCCGTGCGCACCGGCGCCGTGGCGGTGATCGGCTTCGCGGCGGCGTATGTGCTGAACCGGTTCGAGGGCCTGCCCTTGGCGCTGCTGATCTTCCTGGTCTCCGTCGTCGGCCTGGACTTCGTCCTGCGGCGCACCAGATACGGGCGGAAGATCTTCGCCATCGGGGGCGGTGCCGAGGCAGCCCGCCTCGCCGGTGTCAACGTGGTGTGGATCCGCGTCTCGGCATTCGCGGTCTCCGGGACGCTGGCCGCGTTCGGCGGGCTGTTCCTCGCCTCGCGCGTCGCTTCGGTGGGACAGACCTCAGGCTCCACCAACCTGCTGATCGACGCCATCGCGGCGGCCGTCATCGGCGGCGTCAGCCTCTTCGGCGGACGCGGCACGCCCTGGTCGGCGCTGCTCGGTGTCCTTGTCGTCCAGTCGATCGCCTCGGGGATGGTGCTCATTGGCGTCCAGACGTCCGTGCAGTCGATGATCACCGGTGGCGTGCTGCTCGCCGCGGTGGTTCTCGACTCGCTCTCCCGCCACTCTCGGAAGTCGCACGGCGTGGTGTTGTAGCCGAGGCCCGCACAGATGCCGACATCGCGTAACAGGGTGGCGGCAGGGGGTGCCTCCATGTCTTCGCCCCGGCCCTCGCCTTCCTCGCTGTCGGTGGGTCGAGTTCCGGTGTGGGTGGTTCCTGGCGAGCGCGGCGTAGGCGCTCCGAGCGTGCGTCCGCGGCTTTGGCAAGCTGATCGAGACGCGCTGGGCAGTCCCCGAGTGCCTGACGCTGTCGGGTTGCGCCGTGAGGCGCTGTGGTTCGAGTGGAGGTGAGAGACCACCGGCTCCGGCCTGGCGCAGCAGGCCGGTGTAGCCGAGGGCAGCCTGATCCGGGTGGTGCCGGGGAGGGCGGGAGCGGCCCTGACAAAGCCGGAACGTACCAGCGCTGCCAGATGGTGCGGGTCCGGCGAGCGAGACGAAGAGGAGTACGCGAGGAACCGGCGCTATTACGTCCTTCAATCCCGACACCGGCTCGAACCTGGCGGACCTGGGCCGGGCGCGGTGCGTCTCGTCGTCCGGCGGACGGCGAGGAACTCCCACGAACGTATCCAAGAGCGTGCGTGGGAGGCCACGAGGAAGGTCTGCGGCGTACTTGTGGCAATGCCGCTGGGATACAGCCGGGCTCCTACTTCGACGAACGAACCACAGTGAACACGGGAACCGCCCGATCACAGCTCCGCGTTCCTCACCTTCCATATGAGGAAGGTGGATAGGCGCACCGACAGCCGAACGGATCGAGCGGGGCGGAGCCGCCGGGTCCGAAGGCAGGCGGCAAGAAGCGCCCACTGGGCATCCCGATGGCGGTTTCATACTGCGCCTCCTGCGGTGATGGTTTGGGTTTGTGGAGTGTGCGTTCTTGTCTGAGCGGCGAGTTGACGGCAGACGGTCTCGTTGTCGCTGGTCCAGGGGACGCTGAGGCGGCCGCCCTTGCCTCGGTGGGTGTCCAGGCGGCCGCGGGTGATGCTGTAGTAGAGGGCGCCGGGGCGGATGCCGAGCCGTGTGGCGATCTGCTGGATGCTCAACTCACCACGAGCCAGGGTCGTTTCGGGCAGAGGGCGACTGCCCGGGCCGGTGGGGCCGGGATGCCTGGGCCGTTCCAGCTGGGTGCGGACGTCGGATTCCACCTGATCGTTCCAAGGGATGATGACCCGGCCGGTGGGGCCATGGCGCGCGTGCAGGCGTCCGGTGCGGATCTGGTAGGCGACGGCTGCGGGCGGCACCCCGAGGCGGACGGCGGCCTGCTGGACGCTGAGTTCACTCTCGTCGCGGGTGGCGGCCGGCAGCGGACGGCTGCCCGTGCCGGTGCGGAAGAACTGCTTTGGGTCGGCGAGCCGGCCGCGGCAGTCGGCCTCGATGGCGTCGTTCCAGGGGATTGCGACGCGGCCGGCGTCGGTGCGGCGGGTTTGCTGGCGTTTGATGCGGATCCAGTAGTAGACGTCGTAGTCGTGAACGCCGAGGCGGCCGGCCGCGTCCTGCACGGAGATCTCGCCGCTGTGGTCGGCGTCCGTGATGGTGCGGGCACCGGGACCTGCGGGGTTGAGGTGTCCGGAGCAGGCGATGCGACGGCGGCAATCGGCCTCGATCTCCGCCGTCCAGGGAACACACCAGCGTCCGCTGCGGTCCTGACGAGCCGGCAGCCGGCCGTGGGTGATCCAGTCCCTCGTGGCGGTGTTCCCTCGCCAGTTGCGCGATCGCCAGGACCAGGCCGGCCCGCAGGCGGGGAACCTCCTCGACGCGGAACCGCTCGTGCAGGGCGGCGGAGATCTCCCAGGCGCGGCCGGACGACGCCGCCAGGACGCACGCCGCCTCCTCCCGCACCCGCGGATCGAGGTCGTCCAGGAGGGCGATCGGGATGTGCGCGTCCGCGGCCCCGGGCAGCTCTTCGCCGATCGGGGCCACGACTACGACGTGTACCGCAGACCGCTGTGGAAACACGGGATCGAACCGGTCATTGCACGCCGCGGCACGCCCCACGGCTCGGGGCGGAGCTTTCGACGGCTCCGGGGAGGACGAGGCCGTGCTCGTAGGCGAATACGACAGCTTGGACGCGGTCGCGGAGGCCGAGTTTGGCGAGGATGCGGCTGATGTGGGTCTTGACGGTGCCCTCGGAGAGGAAGAGGGATCCTGCGATCTCGGTGTTGGACAGGCCGCGAGCGAGTTGGGCGAGGACTTCGCGTTCGCGGTTGGTCAGGGCGTCCAACTCGGTGTCACTCTCGGTCGATGCGGACTCGGCGGTGACGTAGCGTTCGAGGAGCCGGCGTGTCACCGTGGGCGCGACGACGGCTTCGCCGCGGGCGATGATGCGAATCGCGGACAGGAGGTCCGGGGCGAGGGTGTCTTTGAGGAGGAAGCCGCTGGCGCCCGCTTGGACCGCGGTGTAGACGTATTCGTCGAGATCGAAGGTTGTGAGGATCAGCACGCGGATGTCGGTGGTCGAGTCGCCACCGCAGATGCGGCGGGTTGCCTCCACGCCGTCGACGTCGGGCATACGGACGTCCATCAGAATGACGTCGGGCCGGAGTTCGAGGGCCAGGGCTGCTGCTTCGGCCCCGTTTTCGACTTCACCGATGACCTCGATGTCGTCGGAGCCCTCCAAGATCATGCGGAAGCCCGTGCGTACCAGGGCCTGGTCGTCGGCGAGGAGAACTCGGATCACGCGGCACGCCCCTCGATGGGCAGCGTCGCGCGGACAGTGAAGCCGCCGTCCGGGCCGGGCCCCGCGGTGAAACCGCCGCCGAGCGTGCGGGCGCGCTCCCGCATGCCGCGCAAACCGTTGCCTTGGCCGTCATCGCGCACCGTGCTGCGCCCGTTGTCGCTGACTTCGATCGTGACTGCCCCGCTGTGGTAGGAGAGGACGACGTCTGCGTGTGCTCGCGGTCCTGCGTGCTTGATCGTATTCGTGAGCGCTTCCTGGACGATGCGGTAGGCGCTCGCGTCGACGGTCGCCGGGAGAGTGACGGGTGCGCCGCGGACGGCCAGGGACACGTGCGTGCCGGCCCGGTTCACCTTGCCGACCAGATCCGGCAGTTGTGCGAGTCCGAGGGGCGGGCCCCAGGCGTCGTCCACGCCCTCGCCGACCGCGTCCAGCACGCGGCGCATGTCGGCGAGGGAATCGCGGCCGGTCGCGACGATCGCTTCCAAGGCCGTGCGAGTCTGGGCGGGCCGCTTGTCCAGAGCCACGGCGGCGCCTTGGGCCTGGATCACCATGACCGACAGGCCGTGTGCCACGACATCATGAAGCTCGCGGCTGATGCGGGCGCGTTCGGCGGCGGCGGCGAGGGCCGCCTTCTGGTCGCGCTCGCGTTCGAGACCGTCGGCGCGCTCGTGCAGCTCGGCGAGGTAGGCGCGGCGGCTCCGCGCGCCCGCGCCGATCGCCCAGGCTCCGACCAGTACGGAGCCCATGACGTACAAGCCGCTGACGTTGCCGGTCCAGGTCATTCGTCGGGACGCCATCTGGGGTCCGTCGGGGCCGGTGACTCTCAACGACGGTGCCGAGGGCGGCGGCTGGGTGCCGAATCCGGGAGAGGGTCTGTCGTCGACGACGTTGTAGACGCTCAGCCCGGTCGCGAGCGTGAGCAGGCCGACCAGCACCCCCATGGAGAGCTTCCGGTCGTACCGGTTCGCGACCGTGCACAGCAGGATCGGCACGCCGAGGTCGACGAACGCCGACGGCAAAGTCAGCGTCAGGTTGATTCCGGCCGACGCGATGCACGCCGCGAGCATCGGCAGCGGCCACCGGCGGCGTAGTGCCACCCCCGTTACCGCCAGGGCCGTGGCCGTCCACCACACAGCCACCTCCGGGGTTGACGAGCCGTCGCCGTCCCCTGTTTGGTCGTGCACGACCCCGTCCGGGCTGCCCAGCACGAGATACAGCGCCAGCAGTGCGGACGCCAGCGCAGCGTCCCGCACGGCCGGGCGGCGCACCCAGGCGCGGGCAACGGTGGTCAACGACTTCGTCATGAGTCCGTGAGTCTAGGCGCGGCCGGGTAAGCGCCGCGTCTGTCGAAAGACAGATTCCGGGCGCCGCCGAATACATCGCACGGCTGACCCCTTCGGGTCGGATGGCAGACGCGTCCGCAGCCGCTGCCGCCCGAAGGTGGTGGCATGACCCGAACCCAGACCCTGAACCCCCGGATCCGCCGCGCCGCCATGGGGCGTCCGAGCCCCGCACGCCTGGCGATCCGCATCGGCATCGGCGCATTCGTCGTCCTCACGGCGGTGGGCTGCGGCTCCTCCGACGACGGCGGCAGTCAGGTCGCGAGCGTGGCCGGCGGCAGTGGCATGCCCAGCGAGCAGCCTCCCGCGGGCGACAAGGACCCGGTGAAGTTCGCCCAGTGCATGCGCGAGAACGGCGTCCCGGACTTCCCCGATCCGGCCGACGACGGCTCGGGCCACCTGCGGATGAGCGTCCCCGGCGGCGGTACGAACGCCACGGCGGTCGACGCCGCCATGCAGAAGTGCAAGGCGTACATGCCCGGCGGAGGCGAAGCACCGAAGGCGGACCAGCAGCAGGTCGAGCGCCAGCGCGAACTGGCCAAGTGCATGAGGGAGAACGGCGTGCCGAACTTCCCCGACCCGTCGTCCGAAGGCCAACTCCCGAAGTTGGACGAGTCCTCCGGAATCGATCCCGCGAACCCCGCGTTCCAGGCCGCCGAGAAGGCGTGCGCCAAGTACCAGCCGACGGGTGCGGCGCAGCAGCAGGGGAAGAAGTGAGCACCCGGAGAAGGCGACGCCGGCTCGGGCGGGTGATCGGTTCGGTCGCGGCGGTGGGCGCGATCGGTGCCGGCGCCGTGGCAGCGAGCGGCTTCGGCTTCGACCATGCGTCGGACTCCGGTACGGGCAGGGGCCGCAACGGCCTGCCGGCGGCCACCGCGCCGGTCACCCGGCAGACACTCATCGATGCGCAGACCAAGAATGGCACGCTCGGCCACGGCAGCAACACGTCGGTGACGAACCGGCTGAGTGGAACGATCACCAGCCTGCCTGCGGTCGGAACCACCGTCGAGCGCGGTACCGGGCTGTACGGCATTGACAACACGCCTGTCGTGCTGCTGTATGGCGCCCTCCCCGCCTACCGTGCGCTCGCGCCGGGGATCAAGGGCGTCGACGTCAAGCAGTTCGAGAAGAACCTTTGGGACCTGGGCTACCGCGACTTCACCGTGGACGAGGAGTACACGGACGCGACGGCGACCGCCGTCAAGAAGTGGCAGAAGTCCGCAGGTCTCACCCAATCCGGGACGGTCGAACTGGGCCGCGTCGTCTATGCCGCCGGCCCGGTCCGCGTCGACGCCCACAAACTCCAAGTGGGCGCGGTGGCGCAGCCCGGCGCGGCCGTCCTGACGTACACCGGCTCGGTGCGCGTGGCCACGGTCGACCTCGCAGTGTCCGACCAGCGGCTCGCCGTCCAGGACGCGGCCGTCGAGGTCACCCTGCCGAACGGAACCAAGACACCCGGGAAGGTCGCCGCCATTCAGACGGTCGTCGACAGCGGCGACGGGTCCGACAAGGACTCCGAGCCGCAGACGAAGATCGAGGTCACCATCTCCCTGGACGACCAGAAGGCCCTGGACGGGCTCGACCAGGCCACCGCCGGCGTCGCGTTCACCGCGTCGCGCCGTGATGGAGTCCTCACCGTTCCCGTCGCGGCGCTCCTCGCACTGGCCGAAGGCGGCTACGGCGTCCAGGTCGTCGAGGGCAATGCCACGCGGCTGGTCGCGGTGCAGACCGGCCTGTTTGCGGGCGGACGTGTCGAGGTCAGCGGCACCGGGCTCGGCGAGGGCACCGTAGTGGGGATGCCGTCGTGAGCCCGGTCGTCGCCCTGCGCTCCGTGACCAAGACGTACCCCGGCGGAGTCACCGCGCTGCGCGAAGTCAGCCTCGATATCGATCCGTGCGAACTGCTCGCCATCGTGGGCCCGTCCGGGTCGGGCAAGTCCACGATGCTGAACCTGATCGGCACTCTCGACCGGCCTTCGACCGGCAAGGTGCGCATCGACGGGCACGACGTGGCAGAGCTGTCCGACCGAAGGCTGTCCACCCTGCGGTCGCGGCTGATCGGCTTCGTGTTCCAGCAGTTCCACCTGGCGCCCGGCGAGTCCGCGCTCGACAACGTCGCAGACGGGCTGCTGTACGCCGGTGTGCCGCTCAAGGAACGCCGGCGCCGGGCTGAGGCCGCCCTCGACCGGGTCGGTCTCAGCGACCGGCTGGACCACCGCCCACACGAACTCTCCGGCGGGCAGCGCCAGCGCGTCGCGATCGCCCGCGCGGTCGTCGGCGAACCTCCGCTGCTGCTCGCGGACGAGCCGACCGGGAACCTCGACTCGTCGTCCGGCGCGGGCGTGATGACACTGCTGCGCGAACTCAACGCCTCGGGAACCACCGTCGTGGTCATCACCCACGACCGCGAGATCGCCGCGGCCCTGCCCCGCCAAGTCGCCATGCGCGACGGGGCGGTGGTCTGACATGGGCAAGTCCACGCTGACTCCGGCGCGCCTACGCCCCCGGGACGTGCTGCGCGTCGGCGGATCCGGACTGCGCACCAGGCCGATGCGCGTGTTCCTGTCAGCCCTCGGCATCGCGATCGGGATCGCGGCGATGACCGCCGTGGCGGGGATCTCGTCCTCCAGCCGAGCCGAGTTGGACCGCCGACTCGCCGCCCTGGGCACGAACCTGCTCACCGTCGCGCCGGGGAATACGTTGGCAGGCGAGTCGGCCACGCTGCCCGACGAGTCCGTCTCGATGATCGGGCGCGTCGGACCCGTCAGCCAGGTCGCCGCCACCGGCGCGGTCACCGACGCCAAGGTCTACCGCAACGACCGTATCCCCCAGGCGCAGTCCGGCGGCATGTCCGTGCGGGCCACCAACCTGGACCTGCCGCGGACCGTCGGCGCCACGGTCGCGGCGGGGACGTGGCTCAATGCCGCGACCGAGGGCTACCCGGCCGTCGTCCTGGGCGCCGACGCCGCGAAACGGCTCGGCGTCGGCGCGCCGGGACCGGACATCCGCGTCTACCTCGGCGACAGTTGGTTCACCGTGATCGGCATCCTCGAACCCGCGCCGTTGGCACCGGAGTTGGACGCGGCTGCCATGGTCGGCTGGTCGGCCGCCCGGACGTACCTCGGCTTCGACGGGCACCCGACCACCGTCTACGCCCGCGTCGACGACGCGCAGGTGGAGTCGGTCCGCGACGTCCTGGGCGCCACCGCAAACCCGAAGGCACCGAACGAGGTCAAGGTGTCCCGCCCATCCGACGCACTCACCGCGCAACGCGCCTCCGACGAGGCGTTCACCGGCCTGCTGCTGGGACTGGGCGCGGTCGCGCTCCTGGTCGGGGGCGTTGGGGTGGCCAACACAATGGTCATCTCGGTGCTGGAACGCCGGCCGGAGATCGGGCTGCGCCGCTCGCTCGGCGCGACGCGAGGCCAGATCCGCACCCAGTTCCTCGCCGAATCGCTGCTGCTGTCCGTACTCGGCGGCGTCGGCGGAGTGGTCCTCGGCATCGGCGTGACGACCCTGTACGCCGCCACGCAGTCGTGGCCCACCGTCGTCCCGATCTGGGCGACCGCAGGAGGCATCGCAGCGACGCTGATCATCGGCGCCGTCGCCGGCCTCTACCCGGCCATCCGCGCATCCCGGATGGCCCCCACCGAGGCACTCGCCGCGCCGTGAACCGGCGGTGCGTGTCTCGGAGCTCCGCAGTCACACGAATCCATCCCTGAGAGGGAACCCATCATGACCTCCGCACTTGCCCGCCCGGCCCGCCACCGCAGGCGGCGCCGCTCCACCGGGATCGCCGCCTCCGGGCTGGCGCTCCTCCTCGGCACCGGAGTGGTGACGTACGCCGACCCGTTCGGCTCCACCGCCCAGGCCGCGTCGTCCGTTCCGCCGTGCGTGGCCCAGGACGACAACGCGTCCGAGCCGGGGCCGCCGTCCGCTCCGCAGGCCACCACGACCACCACGATCCAGCAGGTCTACGAGTGCATCTACGCCAACTCGTACTACGGCCCGGCCATCGACAGCCGCGAAATGCTCGCCTCCGCCTTCAAGTACCTCACCGGAGAACTGCAACGCCGCAACACCGACCGGCCGACCGCCACCATGCCCAAGCTCACCGGGAACAAGGGCCGCGACTGGGAGGCGTTCGCCACGACCTACGAAGCACTGCTCGGCACCTTGCCTGACGACGCCGCGCTGCGCCAGGCCGTCGCCGCCGAAACCATCAAGGGCCTGATCGAGTACCTGCGGGAGAACCACGCCGGGTGGATCAAGGGACAGCCGGGCGCCGGCGGCGCGCCCCGCTACACCCTCGGTATCACCGAGTCCCCGTCCGGGCGCCCGACCCCCGACATGCGCGACGCCCAACCGCCGTTCTTCATCAAGACCGTCGGCCCCGGGTCGCCGGCCGAAAAAGCAGGCCTCAAACCGGGCGACATCCTCACCACCGTCAACGATGTCCCCGTGGTCGTCAACGGCGCGCTGACCCCCGGAGCCGTGGACTGGCTCCACCCCCGGGGCGCGGACAAGGTACGCCTGACCGTTCAGCGCCCATCGACGGGCAAGACCCTGACGGTCGAGCTCCAGGCCGCGGTCGAACAGCCCCCGGCAAGCGAGAAGGCAACCATCACCCTCCTGCCCGGCGGCCTCGCGAAGGTCAACCTGCCCAGCTTCCACCCCGGCTCGGCCGACGACGTCCTCAACCAGATCGCCAAACTCCGGGAGACAACCCAGCTCCGCGGCCTCGTCATCGACGTCCGCGGCAACACCGGCGGACGCGGCGAAGACGTCATCAAGCTGCTCAGCGCCTTCGTCCACGGCAAGGTCACCAGCAACGAATGCGGCCTCCGCAAATGCACCGCCAACCACACCGACGACACCGTTCCGCTGCTCAATCTCCCCATGACCCTGCTCACCGACGGCCTGTGCGCCTCCGCCTGCGAGGACTTCACCAGCGCCGTCAAGGACATCGGCATCGGCAAGATCGTCGGCGGCCGCACCGCCGGCAAGATCTCCGGCAAACCGATCCCCTACCTGCTCAACGACAACAGCGTTCTGCTCCTCCCCATGAAGCACCACGCCTCCGCCAACGGCCAGGTCATCAACGAGATCGGCGTCGCGGTCGATCACGAAATCCCGACGACCGCCCAGGACCTGTCCGCAGGCCGCGACCCGGCCCTGGAAAAGGCAACGCAACTGCTGACCACCTAGCCCCTGGTCCTGCGCACTCGCCGGACAGCCATTTGCGCGAGTGCGCAGGCAGGAGGTCAGCGAGGATCGACGGACGGCCATCGATCACGGACGCGCCTTCGGGGCAACCCCGACGGGTACGAATCGTGTGCCCGACGCACCACCTGAACGCGAGAAGCGTCGGTCCCGACCGGGTTCACGGTCGGGACCGACGCACGTGGCGGGCCCGGGCGGGCCCGGGACAGCGGGCCCCGCACGGGTGACCCGTGAACCCGTCGGCCCCCGGGTGGATACATCCCGGGCGCGGTCGCGGGTCCCGCGCGAGCGTCCAGATCTGCCAAGCCGAACGCCTCCGGACCGGCCTCGAGCACCGCCGCCACGTTGGCGGACCGCTCGTGCGACACCCGCCGCCGAGCGCCCGACGGACCGGCCGACCGCAGCGCGTCCGCCCCACCATCCACCCACCCGCGATGCCACGTCGACACCACCTGCGGGGACACGCCCAGACGGCGCGCCACCTCCGCCTGCGACACACTCCCGGCGAACCAAACAGCCGCCCGCAACCGCATCTTCTCCCGGCGTTCCCGCTTCACCGGAGTCATCCCCGAGACCCTCATACGCCGAGGATGCCCTCATTCGACACACTGTCCATCGGATGTCGGCTCGACGCGATCCGACCGGCGGGCCGGACCGAACACGGCCGTGAACTCCTCCAGCGCTACCGGCATTTGGCGACGCAGCACACGCTGTGCACCAAGCGTCGAGGGGTTCGCGGCACAGGAGTTCGGCGAGGGGTGTGGGGTTGCTCCGGTAGCGGTCCAGGCGGTTTCGGCGCGTAGTCCGCCAGCGTGGGCGAGGAGTCGGCGGATGGTGGCGTCGCCGCAGGGGGCGTGGCCCATGATCGTGGGCAGGTAGGCACGGACGAGGAGTGCCGCCATGGCGGACGAACTCGGCACGCTGCTGCGCCGATTGCGAATGCAGTACGGCGGGTGGGCGCGGTGGCGGACGGCCGGGGCGCGGCGACCGGCAGTGGCGGCACGGTCCCCGGCGCCGCCGAGACGGGCGGCGCTTCGGCCGGCGGTGGAGCCGAAGCCGCGTGGCGGTGGGCCCGGGGCGGGGCGACGACGAGTACTTCGACAACCGCGTCGGTCTTCGGAACGGCCCGGGCACGACCGGTGATCGTGCTGCCGCGGGGAGCAAGTACGCGATCGCCGACAGGATCGGGTCGGGCCGCCCGCGCGAGGTCGACGCGTACGGTCGCCGGGGTCGTGGCGAACCTGCGCAGTGTCCGGGCATGGTGGGTGGGGAACGCGCCGAGGCGTGCCCGCACGTCGTGGTCGGGCAGCAGTGCCGCGACGGCGGGGAGCCGGCGTCCGCGCAGGTGTATGCGTACGTTCGGGTCCGCCATCAGGTTGCGCACGTACGCCGCCCGCGAGCGGTGTTCCGCGACCAGCCACAGCACAGAGTCGGGGTCGCGGCGTACGCCGACCACCGTCCGACGGCGACGCCCCGTGGTCCGCCCGGTCGTCTCCGGCACCGCGTGGTGCGGGAGCACGCCCAAGCACGCGAGTGTCCGCATCGGCGGGTTGAGCACCCATCGTTCGAGGCGGCCCATGCGGATCTTGCGATGCCGGGCGTCGGCCGTGTCCAGGGTTGCCGCCTGGGTGTGTGTTGTCGGTGCGACGGTCATGCGCCCCGCCCCCAACACGCGGCGGCCGACGACGGGAGCGCGTCGGCCGCCGTCCCCCGTACGCGACTCACCGCCGGTGTGTGCAGCGCGCCCCACACCACCGCGCCGGTACCGGTGGGTGACCACGAGAGGACGGCTACCGCTTGGCCGACGTGATTGGGGACGAGGGATTGGTAATCGGGTCATGTCGGCACCGAATTGCCCGGCGGATTCCCTCACTACCGCCGCGCTGCTGCCCGGTACGCTCCCGGCGGCATCCCGTGGCGTTCCCGGAACACCCGGTTGAAGTGGAACGGGCTGGCGAAACCCGAGGCAGCGGCGACTCGTTCCACGGACAGATCGGTGCCTTCGAGGAGCCGGGCGGCATGCCGCAGACGGGCCTCGCGCAGGGCCCGCATCGGCGACAGTCCGAGCTGCCGGGTGAAGAGGTGGGCGAATCGGGACGGGGAGAGCACGACGCCCTCCGCGAGGGAGCCGACCGTGTGCGGGGCGGCCGGGTCGGCGTCGATCAGCGCCTGGGCCCGCCGTATCCGGGGGTCGACGCCAGGGATGTCCGCCGACGCCCTCGACCCGGCAGCTGCGAGCAGCACGACCTCCTCCAGGGAGCACAGCGCGAGTTCCCGCGCCGCCGTGCCGTGCGCCACCACGACGGGACCGTCGCCGGGCGTGGCTTCGACGGCCCGGGCGGGCGGCGCCCCGGTGCCGGTCCAGCGGGCGTCGGCGAGCATGCGGTGCAGCGCCGTGTCGATCCTGCCGTGCAGGGCGGACGGGACGGGCCCGACGACGTATGTCCCGTCACCTGCGCCGTACGGGCGCAGCCAGGCCGCCCAGGAAGGCCGGGCCTGGCAGTGCGCCCACCAGAACCGCCAGTGCCGCTCCCCCGGCGCGACCGTGTAGCCCTGCGGCACGCCGGGTGCGAGGACCACCAGATCGCCCACGCCCGCCCGCACCTCGGCAGAGCCCTGGCGCAGCCGTCCCGCGCCGCCCGTCGTCCAGGTGAACAGCCAGCTGTCGGAGCCGCGCGGCCGGTCGACGCCGTAGCCCGCGGCCTGGTCGTAGCGTCCGATCACCACCAGCCCCCGCGGCGGCGAAGGATCGCCGACGGCAGCAGTCACGGGCAATCCGTCAGCACGCATGGTCATCCTCTCGGTACGCGTCCCGACCTACTGTGAGGCACGGCGGACACCGGACCGAGGAGCAGACGCATGACAGCCATGGACAACAGCATCACCGGCGCATCCATCCTGCCGCAGGCCGGGCGCAGACGGTTCGAGGAGGAGGGCTACACCCTCGTACCCGGGCTGTTCCGGCCGAGCGAGGTCGAGCGGCTGTGCGCGGAGTTCGCGGCACTGCACGCGGCCGGCCCCGTCCCCGGGCACTTCGAGCCCCGGACGTCCGCGGACGGCGCCGATCCCCTGCTCGCCCACCCACGTGTGATGCATCCGCACGCGATCAGCGCGGCGGCGCGGGACGTGCTCCTGGACCCGCGGCTGCGGTCCGTGCTGGAGGTCCTGCTCGGCGAGGAAGTGCTGGCCGCGCAAAGCATGTTCTACTTCAAGCCGCCGGGCGCCCGGGGGCAGGCGCTGCACCAGGACAACTTCTATCTGCGAGTGGAGCCGGGCACCTGCGTGGCGGCGTGGCTGGCGTGCGATGTGATCGACCGCGACAACGGCGGCCTGGAGGTCGTGCCGGGCACCCACCGGATGGAGCTGTTCTGCCCCGAGGAGGCGGACGAGACGCTGTCCTTCGCCCGCGAGTACGTGCCGCCGCCCCAGGGACTCACCGCGGTGCCCGTCGACATGGCGCCGGGCGACGTCCTGTTCTTCAACGGCAGCCTGGTGCACGGCTCGGGACCGAACCGTACCGCCGGCCGCTTTCGCCGCTCCTTCATCGGGCATTACGTCGGCCGTTCCGCCGAGCGCATCGGACACCACTACCGCACGCTGTCGATGAGCGGCGAGCGGGTCGCGCTGCCGGAGAGCGAGGGGAGCGGCCCGTGCGGCACGGAGTTCGCGCCGCACGGACCCCATTGACCGGTTCCCGGCGACGAAGCCGGGGTGCGGTGCACCACCAGCGCCCCCGAATCGCCCTGTGGGCGGCCGGTGCGGGGCCGCTGACCGTGACACGCCACCTACCAGTCGCTGGGCGCCGTCCTGACCGCCCACCAGGGCGCCTACGGCCTGGCCCTGGCCGGGTTCGACCTCGTGATCATCGACAAAGCCCACCGCACCAGCGGATCCATCGGGAAGGAATGGGCCGCCGTCCACGACAACACCCGACTCCCCGCCGCACGACGCCTCTACCTCACGGCCACGCCCCGGGTCTGGGAGCCGCCCGGGAACAGCGCCTACAGCGAAGCCACCACGTCGGACACCGACGCCGAGCTGCCCCCGGCCCTGGCCGAGGACGACGTGTGGGAGGACCCCGACCTGGTCGCCGGCCGGGACGATGCCGGCGGCGACGCCCCGGACCGGGAGTGGGACGACGAGGGCGAGGACGATCGGCCGGTTCGCGTGCGGGGCGGACGACCCGTGCACTCGGCCCTGCCCGCCCGCGCGGTCGCGTCCATGGACGACGAGACGATCTACGGCCCCGTCGTCCACCGTCGAACTCGCCGCGGGCGCCCGCATGGGCCTGATCGCGAGGCCGAGGGTCGTCGTCGTCGAGATCACCGACCCGCAGATCCAGGAGCTCGCGCGGGCCACCGGCAGCGCCCTCAACCGAGGCCTCGGCCGGCGGCGCATCGAAGAGGTCGAGCAGTACCGGGCCGCGCGCCTGGTCGCCCTGCAGACCGCAGTCCTGCGCGCCACGGCCGACGACGACCTGGACACGGTCATCGCCTACCACTCCCGCACCCTGGAGGCCCAGGCCTGCGCCGCGAGCCTGCCCGACGGCGCCGTCCGACTGCACCGGGACGACCCGAAGCGTCATCCCGAACCGGTGTGGGCGGACTGGTTGAGCGGCGAACACCCCAACGACCACCGCCGCGACGTCCTGACCCGCTTCGTCGAACGCGCCGACACCCACGGCACCATCGCCCGGCGCGCGGTCCTCAGCAACGTCCGCGTCCTGGCCGAAGGCGTGGCTTGCGCGCCTGTGCGGTCGCCTTCATGGACCCCAAGTTCAGCATCGTCGAGATCGTCCGGGCCATCGGCCGAGCCCTGCGCCAGAATCCGGGCGAGGGACGCACCGCCACCGTCATCGTCCCCGTCTTCCTCGCACCCGGGGAACGACCCGACGACATGCTCGTCTCCGACAGCTACCACCCCCTCGTGCGAACCCTCCACGCCCTGGCCGCGCACGACGCCCGCGTCCTGGACATGCTCGCCACCCCCGCCCCCAGCGGACCCAAAACCCGGACGCGAGCGATCGACATCGACGACACCGACTGCCGAACCGCCGAACCGCCGACGCCGGCGAGCACATCGAGGACCGGGACGACGTCGAGCCCGGTGACGGCGACCAGGACGACGCCGGCGTCGAGGAGCGGTTCCTCGTCCGGTTCATGACCGACCGCGACCCCACACTCCTGCGCGACTTCATCAACCTGCGCGTGATAAACCCGGAACGGCGGGACCGGCGGCGCGGCTACCACGCCGCGAAACGCCGGCACACGGCCCACGGAGACCTTCGGGTCCCGTTGGAGAGCATCGACTACGACACCGAAACCGGGACGTCCTACCCGCTCGGGCAGTGGGTCGGCGACCAGCGACGCGCCCGCGCGGCCGGGTCGATCACCCCGCACCGGATCGAGCTGCGCGCGCGAAGGGCACCTGGCCGTGCCGCGCAAACACGTCAAGACCGTCGAGGCGGGCGGTGAGGCGCATGCGGTGAAGCTGGGTGTGGCGTTGGCGAACGCGCGGCAGCGGCGGGCGACATGGCCGGCGGAGCGGGTGGAGGCTTTGACCGGGCTCGGGATGCGGTGGGCGTAGCGCCGACAGGCAGGAATCGGGCGTCGGCCTCGGGCACAACCCCTCCGGAATACAGTCCCAGAGTTCAAGGCATCCGCAGTGTGTGAGGGGTTGGGCGACCGATCGGGAGGACTCCTACAACGACGAGTCGTGGGGTTTCCGTCGGAGTGCGGGCGTGGTGCGTGATCCAGATGCGGTCGTGGACGTCCGAGTAGCCGGAGTGGTGGTTGCTGTGGTCGCCGACGATGAGCATCCCGAACGGCGGGCCGGTGGCCGTGTAGTTGGTGGCTTGCGCCAAGTAGACCTGTTCGACGGTTTCTCGGGCGGATCGGCTCTCACGGCGTTTGACCTCGATCACGAAGCGATTGCCGGGTTGGGGTGTGTAGGTGATGTCGGTGCGCCCGCCGGCGATGTCCATGATTTCTCTCTGGACGGTTCCCGGGATCAGGGTGCCGCTCAGGTGCTGGTGCAAGTCGTCCTGCAGATGCTTTTCGGGCCACGGGCGCACTCGTCCCTCGTCGTCGGGGCGGGGTGGTCCGAGGTAGGCCGTGCGTTCGCCGTAGAGGTCGGCTTGGGCATCGAAGCGGTCGTACATGAAGCGCAGGAACTGTTCGAGCAGGGTGGTGAATTGGTGTGATTCCGGGGGGCGCCACGCGGGGCTGGCACGGAGCGTTTCGAGGAGCTCCTCGAGGTGTCCGTCGAACCGGTGGTTGCCGGTGGGGGTGTAGCCCAGGCGTGCGTGTCGTAGGTGGTCCTCGACGTTGTCGAGGAACGTCGCGTCGAGGTCACCGGGAAGGGTGCGCAGGAGTTGGGCCAGTTCGGGTCGCCCCTCGAGGGCTTTTCCCGGCACCGCGGCTCCCGTCGCGGTCTCGTGTGATGCTCTTTCTTGGATGGCGTGGAGCAGGGCGATGGCGTCCGGGTGCTCGGTGAAGCGCTCGTCGTGCAGCAGGGCTTGTTGCAGTTGGTGGCGACGGCCTTCGTTGCGGAGGAAGGGGGCTTCGATGGTGGGGGCGACGAGTGCGCTGATTCCACCGGTGGGTGAATCGGTGGGTGCGTGGATGGAGCGGCTCGCAAGGTAGACGGCGAGCAGGTCGTTCAGGGCTGCGGCGGGCTCGTACCAGCTGGGTTCGGTCAGGCGGGTTGCGGCGACGCGTAGGGCGGTGACGAGTCGGGCCCATGCTCCTTGGGCGAGGCCGCGGGCGCTGAGCCAGTCGAGTTCGTGGAGGCCGAAGGTCCATGCGGTGAGGTCGTCGAGGGTGGTTTCCAGGGAGTCGGTGGCGTTCTTGAGGCGTGTGCGGGTCTGGTCGGATCCGGGATCGTGTTCGAGGGCGGAGAAGGCCAGGATGGCGTCGATGGCGGCGGCGCGGGCGTCGAGTCGGTTCTCGTTGTCGTGGTCCAGCCGGGTGAGTCGGAGCAGGGCCCGGCCGAGGTGGAGTTCGGTGTCGGCGCGGTCGCCGGCTTGGAGGTTGCGGAGGTCGGCCTGGGCGAGTTCGAAGCCGGCGTCGGCGCGTGTGGCGTGGGGCAGGTCGGCCCGGTTCTCGATGGTGGTGAGGACGTCGAGGAGGGCGGGCTCGTCGAAGTGGTCGTGGGCCACGCCGATGAGGATGGGGAGTCGCTCGAGGGCATCCACCGGTTCGCCGCCGGTGATTTCGGTGAGGAGCGCCAGTAGCCGGTGAGGCCTTGCCTGGCCGGAGATCGCGAGACGAAGCATTCCCGAGATGGCGGGTTGGGCGTATGCGGCGTGGTCGTTGTCGGGTTCGAGTGCGGTCTCTGCGTGGGTGGTGAGTCGGCGGGCCGGTTGGTCCCCGAGGCGGGCGAGCAGGGCCGGTCGTTCGCACAGGGCGTCGATGGCGGCGGCGAGTACCCAGGCGGCGTGTGGGCGGGTGATGCCCTGCACGATCGCGGCGAGTAGGGGGGCGGTTGTGGTGTCTTCGAGAGCGTGGGCTGCGGCGTGGACGAGGTAGCGGAGCTGGGGGCCGGCGGCGAGGGTGGGTGCCTCGGTGAGGGCGGCGTCGCGGCCGCCGAGGTCGTCGAGGGTGGGGCCGGCAGCAAGGTGGTCGTCCGTGGCGCGGGTGGCCCAGGCCTGGAGCGCTCGATCGACGGTGTGTGCCATGGCCCCCTCCTCTGGCGGGTCGCCCCAGGTTGGAACGGATGCTCGATCAGAACAGGTGCTCGTCGGTGCTGGTGATGATGTGGTCCTGCGGGAGGATTCCTTCGACCAGGTCGGGCTGAGCCGTGGTCAGGATCACTTGGAGGTCCGGGAGTTCTTCGGTGGTCCTGTGCAGCGGCCCACGCGGTGGCCCACGGGGTGACGATCAGGCCGTCCGGCGTCGTCTGCCCGATCCTCGCTCGGGGACGGGCAGCCCCGCGATCGAGGTGGCAAATCCCGGATCCGGGCTGGGTGTCGAGGAGGTTGTGAGGACTCCGCAACGCCAGTTCCACTGCTCGCCGGCCGATGAAGGCGCCCGAAACAGGGAAATATCGCCGGACAAGCTTGCGGCCGACGTGGGGCAGAAGACGACGAACGTCGTCGCACCAACATCCTCGCACCGACCGGCATGCCCATCGGCCGCTGTGTCCGACCGCGCGTTCAAGACCACCGTCCCCGCCCCCACCCCGCGCGGCCACCTTTGGTCCGGGCGCCGACTTGGCCTCGGTATCGATTGGGCGTGATTCCTTCGGGGCATGAATCCCCCTGTCGCACATACGACTTCTTCGAATCGGAGGGTGAGTGACCGACAGGCCGAACCTGATTCCCGCACCGCGTCGACTGGAATTGACCGGAGGCTCGGGGCCGCTCGGCGACACGGTGGAGCACCGCGTCGATCCGGAACTCGGGCCGGAGGCGTACCGGCTCACCGTGGCGGCCGACCGGGTGGAGATCGTCGGTGGCGACGACGCGGGTGTGTTCTGGGGGCGGCAGACCCTGCGCCAACTGGGCGGCCCGAACGCCTTCCGTCGCGCGCCGCTGAGCCGGGAGCCGGTCGTCGTCCCATACCTCATCGTCGAGGACGCGCCGCGTTTCGCCTGGCGGGGCATGATGCTCGACGTCGCACGGCACTTCATGGCCAAGGACGACGTGTTGCGCTACGTGGACGTACTGGCCGCGCACAAGCTGAACGTGCTGCACCTGCACCTCACCGACGACCAGGGGTGGCGCGTCGAGATCAAGCGGTATCCGCGGCTGACCGAAGTGGGCGCGTGGCGGCCCCGGACCCGGCTGGGCTGGGGAGAGCCGGCGCTCTGGGACGAGCGTCCGCACGGGGGCTTCCACACCCAGGACGACCTGCGGGAGATCGTCGCCTACGCGGCCGAGCGGCATGTTCGGGTCGTACCCGAGATCGACCTGCCCGGGCATTCGCAGGCGGCCATTGCGGCGTACCCGGAACTGGGCAACGCCGACGTGGTGGACACCGGTGCGCTGGGAGTGAAGACCGATTGGGGCATCAGCCCTCACGTGTTGGCCCCCACCGACGCGGTGATCCGGTTCTACGAGGGCGTGTTCACCGAGATCCTGGAGCTGTTTCCCGGAAGGTACGTGCACATCGGCGGCGACGAGTGTCTCAAGGAACAGTGGCGCGAATCACCCACCGCCCAGGCCCGCATCGCCGAACTGGGCGTCGACGACGAGGACGGTCTCCAGTCCTGGATGATCCGCCATTTCGACCACTGGCTGGCCGAACGGGGGCGCCGACTCATCGGCTGGGACGAGATCCTGCAAGGCGGTCTGGCCCCCGGCGCGGCGGTCATGTGCTGGCGCTGGTACACCGGAGGCATCGCCGCCGCCGAGGCCGGCCACGACGTCGTGATGTGTCCTCAGCAGGAGGTCTACCTCGACCACGTCCAGTCGGCGGACGCGGGTGAACCCGTTCCCTTCGGCTGGGTGCACACCTTGGAGGACGTCTACCGGTTCGAACCCGTACCACCACGGCTGACCGGCACTCCCCACGCGGCACACGTTGTCGGAGCCCAAGCCAACCTGTGGAGCGAAGTCACCGAGAACCGGGGCCGCGTGGACTATCAGGCGTTCCCCCGCCTCGCGGCCTTCGCGGAAGCGGTGTGGTCCACCCTGCCGCACCCGGACGAGCGCGACTTCGACGACTTCGAGCGCCGGATGCACGAGGCGCACTACGCCCGCCTGGAAGCGCTGGGCATCGCCTACCGACCGCCCGCCGGCCCACACCCCTGGCAACAACGCCCCGGCGTCCCCGGCCGAATGCACCACAAACCCCGCCGCCCATGGCACACGGCCTGAACACCCGCCCACTCGCGTTTCAGCCGGGCGCTTCACACGTGGGTCCCGCCGGTAGGTGCGCAGCCGGTTCGCGGCCGGCCGGGAACACTCGGGCCGGTGCGCCGTTCCGCCGGGTGACATGGGCAGGTTCCGCCCGCGTCGACCTGCGGGAGGTCTCGGGTCCGGCCGGGACGACGGGCCGCTGATCGCGTCGCCGACGGGTTTGGCGCCGAGTACGCGGAAGAGCACGGCCATGATCGCGGCGTTGTACGCGACCAGCCATCCCTTCCAGCCGGCCGGCGTCGCCGCCGCCTTCGGGCCGCCGACCAAGTACACCCCAGGGGTACCACCGCGCACAACGACGCGATCGCCACGAACACCGCCGCATCCGCCGCGGACCAACTCGCCAAGTGGTCGGCCGCGTGGCCGAAGCCGCCGAGGTGAGCGCTGAGGTCATGGCGGCTTGACGGCAACGGGCCGGCTCGAGGTTCGGTTCCTCCAGGCACTGGACGTGCGCAGTGAGCGGCTCGTCCGGAGCGGGCAGGCCGAACGGGCGCACGCGTGCATCGTCGAGGCAATGGGCGAAATGAAAAGCCGTAGCGTGACGGCTACCAGGCAATTGCCTGGCACAGCCTCGGGCCCGCCTGCTCGCGTCGGGAGCGCCGGAAGCAGCGCTGACCGCCTGCCGGGACGCGGCACAGCTCTACTGCGACAGGGCGCGCGCTCATCGGGATCGGCGCGGGGAATTGGAGGAAGAGGACGACTGGGACGACGATCACCGCTACTCCGTGGCGTACCTGCTCGAGCGGCCATGCGAGGAGTTGAAGTCCTCGCGAATGAAGGTCCGTCGAACCGAGCAGAATCTGCACGACGCCCTGCTCCCCCTGAGTGCCTGCCTGGAGCGGCTCGACCGCACCGACGAGGCGGCGGCCGGCCCCGAAGCCGCCGCGCCCCGACTGAATGATGAGTCCAAGGGCATGGTGACGTGCAGTGGTCGTAGGCGGTCGGTGATCGCTGGAGAGGTTGACCCGTCTTGTCGTTGTGCCGGATCGCCGCGGTCAGGGCGTGGACGCGACCGAGGATGGGGACGGCAATGCCTGCGCGGCTCTTGCCGCCCGTGTCGTTCCAGGTCGAGCCGACCTTTGCAGGTCTGCCCGATCGACTCGACGACCTGCCACGGCGGTTCGAACAGGCGGTGGTGGGGATGATCGACGCCGGGTGGATATCCGTTGTCGCGACGGCCGCTCGGCGTGCGAGGATGCGCAGCGCATCACAGACCGACAGCACAGCACGTTGGAGGATCCGGCATGTCGACCGCGGCTCCGTCGTTTCCCGTGGGGGTGCCCGCTCATCCCGAACTCCTCGAGCGGGGGCACCCATTCCGGCAGTGGAAGACCTGGCGGATCCCCGGGACCGAGCTGACCTTGACCGGATACTCCCGTGCCAACGACAAGACGTTCTTTCACATCCCGGAGCTGCGGTGTGCCTTGGACGCGGGGCTGTGCGAAGGGCGCCGTCCCGACACCGTCTTCCTTACGCACACGCACCACGACCACGCCAAGGACCTCGACTTCTTGGCCGCGAGGCCAGGCGGGACAGACATCTACCTGCCCGCCGACGCGGTGCCGCACGCGGAGTCGTACATCCGCTCGTGCGCCGAACTCAATCATGGGACGGCGTTCGACCCCGACCTCATGGGTCACCGGCTGCACGGCGTGCGCGATGGCGACGAGTTCGCGTTCGGGCGCGCCGGGCACCGGGTGCGGGTGCTGGAGTGCCTGCACAAGGTGCCGTGCGTCGGGTACGCGTTCTCCGAGCGGCGTAAGACGCTGCGTTCCGAATTCGAGGAGCTGCGGCGGACGTTGGTCGCGGAGGGCCGGGGCGCGGAGTTCGGCCGGGTGATGGCCGAGCGTCGCAAGCAGGGGGTGGAGGTGGACGAGGAGGTCCGGCGGCCGCTGTTCGCGTACCTGGGCGATACGCACACCGACGTGTTCGAGCGCAATCCGTGGCTGTTCACGTACCCGGTCGTCATCACGGAGTGCACGTTCCTCGACGACGCGGAGCTCGCGCGAGCGGATCGGGTCGGCCACACGGTCTGGAGCCGACTGCGGCCCATCGTCGATGCGCACCCGGACACGTTGTTCGTACTGATCCACTTCAGCCTGAGGTACTCCGACCGCGAGGTCTTGGAGTTCTTCGCACGGCACCGGGCGCAAGGGCGGGCCCCGATGCCGGACAACGTCGTGTTGTGGGCGCATCCGGAGAGCCGGCTGCCCGAGCAACATCAGCAGCGTGATTCGTGAGGGACCCCGCCGACACGCTCGCGCGTCCCGGCGGGGTTCCCGCAGTCGCACGCGTTGCGCGTTCTCGCGAGCAAACCGAGCGCGGAAGCAGGGTTCGGGCGGCCTTGGTCCGCCGGCCGCAGCGCCGGGTGGCGGTCGTCGGCCTGCCAACCACGGATCCGCGACACGGGCGGGATGGAGTGGCGGTGGGTGGGTGGGTGGGTGGGTGGGATGCGACGAGACTGCTGCACGTTTGCCTCGTCCTGACCAGCCACGTTCATCGCGTCAGAGCCAGAAGCGGCCACCACTCGAAGGAGCGAAGGCCCTGAACCGAGGTTGTCCCGTCGCAATGCAAATGTCGATTGCGACGCCTACGAGCCGGGCGGTTGCCATGTCGTTGAGAACACGAGTTCTGCTGTTCGCAAACGACATGGCTTCTGCGGAAGTGGCGAGAGCGAATCGTGGGTGCCGAGGATGCTGTAGTGCCGCGCGAGACGGCTCGCCGGTTCTGCTGCGGTCGGCAGGTGGAACGCTCGAGCGCCGAAGCCGCCAAGCCGGCCGCCGGCCGAAGTTTGATCGCTCCCGCGCCGTTGTCAGGGCCGGAGTTGCCGTGCCTGCGGGTCGAAGCAGTTGAGGCCCAGCGACGAGGCGACTTCCGCTGCGTGGGCGGATGCCTCCTCGGCCGTGCTCCAGCTCATGGGGAAGTAGATCAGCGGGCCGCAGGCAGCGCCAATCGGCGGCCCCGCCGACCAGGGCGAGTCCTCGTCGTCGTTCTCCGTGGGATCCGGCCACCGGTCCGACAGCGCGGCGACGAACGCCGTGATGCGATCCACCGGGGGGACGACGGGCTCCTCCGTGTCCATGTTCGCAGCCGGGCCCTGTCCGAAAAACGCGAGGCCCCTCAGGAGCCGTTGTCCCCGTCGACGCGGACGGCATTAGCTTGTGCTTTATGGTCTGACCTCGAACGCAGGCCCGAATGTGATCACCCGGATGGGTATTCGCCGGACATGAAGGCGGCCTTCGGCTGATCCTGTGCTCCGACCAAGGACGCACTCGCCGGGCCACCACCGGGCCCGGGGGTTCTACGCGGTCACCACCGACGAGTTGCACCCACGGTGGCCGCAGAGCGCGGAAGTCCTGGTCCGCACCGAGGCCTTCGCCGAACCCCCCGCGCCCGCCTGGGCGGAGCAGGCCGCGCTCGAACTGCCGGGGTTGAACGTGGTGGTGGCCACCCAGGGCGAAGGCCAGCACCTCGTGCGGCTGCGGGACGGCTCCCTGTGGGAGGCGTCCGCGACACGTGCGTGGGGACGACCCGGCCGTGGCTGGATCCCGTGGTCCTGGGATCCGCGGTCCATCTGTGGCCGGCGAACGGAGGCGGCACCTCGGCGTTGCGCGGTGGGATCCGGGTGCGAACGGGCGACCGGGAGGTCCACGTCGTTTTCACCGAAGGGTCACCCCGGAGGCGCGTGTTCCAGGCGTTTGCCCGAGGAACGATCGTGGCGACGTCGAGGCTCGAAACGCCGATGTCGGATGCGGTCGAGCCTGGGCGGTTTCCCCCGATTCGCCTGCGGAAGGTTGGGGCGGCGAGGGTGGGTTGCGGGGCGTGCCCAGCGAGCGGGTCGAGGACCGGATGCTGCGGAGTGCCGGTGGCGGGGATGCCCGGCACCGGCGAGGCCGCCCGAATCCGGCCTGGGACTGACTGCCGGTCATACCCGGGGGGATTGCGGAACCTGCGGATCCGCCTGTGCGGTTACCCGCTGCCGGGGCCTCATGCCTTTCGGAGGGGGCGGCTCGTCCGTCTCCGGAGTGACGTCAACTCTCCGAGATCCCAAGAGACTGTGGTCCGTGAAAACGATCAACAGACCCCGCCAGAACGGGACTTCACCCGACACCGAGCGGCCCGTCCCGAGATGGGCCGTCGTCACCGCGCGCGCGATCCCGTTCGTGCTGCTGCCCCAGTGCCTGTGGCGGCTGCCGTACGCCTTCGACTTCAAGATGGGCATGATCGATCCGAACTCGCCTGCCATGCCGCCGTGGTACTGGGCCGTCCCCTACGTCTTCGGTCTCAGCGTGCTGACGGAGGCACTGGCACTGCTCGCCTTCGGCCTGGTGCGACCGTGGGGCGAGGTGGCACCCGCATGGTTGCCGATCATCGGCGGGAAACGCATCCCGCCCCTGGCGGCGATCATCCCCGCCACCATCGGTGGCCTGGTCCTGACCGCCGTCTGGGGAAGCGCGCTGCTCGCCTGGCTCCACGTCCCGGGATTGCACGCCCTGGGGTACTCCAACGGCTGGTGGGAGTTGCTGGCAAAGGTGTGCATCATCCCGGCGACGCTGTGGGGCCCCATGCTCCTGGCCCTGACCTACGCCTACTACGTGCGTCGCTGCCGACCAGCCCGATGAGAGCCACCGAGTCGGAGACTCGGCACCACAACGACCCGCAGGCGCCATCACATTGCGAACCATCCGGGCCGGCCGTACCTGGGCGTGACGGCGTTCGCGTGATCGTGCGCTGCCCGGCAGCATCACCAGGGCACGCTGGTCGACCCTGGGCGCCTTCACCAGCACCGCCGACGGCTTCGGCCCGACCATCCACGACAAGGTCGGCGGCCACGGCCACCCCGGTCGCAGCAGCCGCGGCCCGTCTCACCTGCTGCAACCGGCTCACAAGCTCGACTTCCGTTCCGCGGGCACGCACAAGGAAACCATCCGCGGCCGGGTTCGCCGCGCTCACCGACCTTGGTTCTTCGCCGCGCGGCGGGAGCACAGGAGTTCGAGCGTGAGGAGGATCAGCGAGACGGCGACGATGACGGCGACCATCGGCAACAGGTATCGGTCGACATTGGTGAGCGCACCCGGCCGCCCCGGTCGAGTCGACCACGCCGGCACTGAGAGGATCCTGAGAGGCGGGGGTGCCCACGCTGTCCGCAGGGCCTCGCCACCGGTGTGAGTCTTCTCCGGAGGGCCCGGTGACGAGGCGACCCTCGAACAGCGGGCGTGATGCCGGGTGGTCTTCGTCATGGTCGCCAAGTCCGCAGGGTCGGTCTCTCGGGTGTTCCGGCGTTCCCCGCGGCGGTCCGGCCGCACCGAGGGCGAGCACCGTGGATCCGCGAGTGGCGTGCCGCCGCCGGCCGGGCCGGCGGTCGGCGGCCGCCGCACCCTCCGTCCCGCGCTTCGGCTCCCGTTGGCTACCGGCCCCCTTGACGTGGCCGGGAGTTCGGAGACCGCGTCAGCGGCGAAGGCGCGGGGTCATGTGTCGCCGCCGGTGGTGTCGTGCGGTGGGCCTGGGGGACGGTTCGGTTCCGACGGCAGTACGACCCGGAACAGCGCTCCTCCGCCCGGTGCTTCGTCCACGTCAACGCTCCCGTGGTGGGCGGCCACGAGTTGGTGCACGATGGCCAGGCCCAGGCCCACGCCGCCGGAGTCGCGGTCGCGGCTGGGGTCCAGGCGTACGAACCGGCCGAAGATGCGGTCGCGTTCGGCGGGGGGCACGCCGGGGCCGTCGTCGGCCACCTCGAGCACGGCCGTGTGTCCGTCGGGCGACGGGGCGACCGTCAGGCGTACTGCGGAGGAGGCGTGGGTCGCGGCGTTGTCGGCGAGGTTGCGCAGGACCTGGGCG
>NZ_KB889733.1 GCF_000372745.1 Embleya scabrispora DSM 41855
GCGAAGCGGGGGAGAGAAAAAGGCGGCCCCTCGCGAGCCGGCGCCGAAGGCGCCCAACAAATCAGCGCGTCTCCGTGACCTTCGCGAGCGCGCGGGGTGCGTCCGGGTCGAGGCCGCGTGCCATGGTGACCTCGTAGGCCAGGAGTTGGAGTGGGATGATTTCCAGGATCGGCTGGACCTCCTCGGCCACGCCCTCCGGCAGGACGAAGCCGGCCGAGGCGCGGCCGACCTGGTCGGCGGTACCGATCACCATCAGGTCCGCGCCCCGACCGCGCAGCCGCTCCAGGACGGGCTGGAGCGCGTCGCCGCCTTTGCCGTCGGGGACGACCGCGATCACCGGGCTGACGTTGTCGACCATGGCCAGGGGGCCGTGCAGCAGGTCCGCGCCGGAGAACGGCTGGGCCGGGATGTAGCTGGTCTCCATGATCTTGAGCGCGGCCTCGCGCGCCGTCGGGTAGCCGTAGCCGCGCGAGGTGATCACCAGGCGCTGCGCGAAGCGGTACCGCTGGGCCAGCTCGGCGACCTCGTGCCCGCGGTCCAGGATGTCCTGGGCCGGCGCGGGCAACAGGTAGGCCGGCGACGTGTCGCCGCCGCGCAGGCCCTGGACGAACAGGTACAGGGCGAGCAGTTCCGCGGTGTACGTCTTCGTCGCCGGCAGCGCCTTCTCCGGGCCGGCGAGCACGTCGATGTGGAACTCGGAGACGGCGGCCAGGGCCGAGTTCGGGTTGTTGGTCACCGCGAGGGTGATCGCGCCGGCCTTGCGGGCCGCCTCGGTGGAGGCCACCAGGTCGGGCGAGCCGCCCGACTGGGAGACCGTGACGACCAGGCAGTCGGTCAGGTCCGGCTTCGCGCCGTACGCGGTGGTCGTGGACATCGAGGTGAGCCCGGCCGGCTTGCCGAGCAGCACCTCGATCAGGTACTTCGCGTACAGCGCGGCGTTGTCGCTGGTGCCGCGCGCCGTCAGCAGCACGAAGCGCGGATTGCGCGCGGCGATCTCGGCCGCGATGGCCCGGATCGCCGGAGCGCCCTCGGCCAGGATCCGGCGCAGGACGGCAGGCTGCTCTGCCATCTCGGCGGACATGATGGTGCCCCGGTCTGATCCCAGGACGTCACGGTCGTCGGTGGCGGACATGGTGCGGCCTTCCGTTGGTTTCATCTGGTGGTGGTGGCGGCGATGGCGGTTGGTTGCGGTATTCGGTGAGGTGCCGCGCGGTCCGGGCGGATCAGGCGTCACGCGGCCCCGGGGTCCGGGCTCGCCGTCCAGGCTCGGTCTACCCCGGCCCCGGCGCTCGACCCCCGCTCCGGCTCCGGCTCCCGGTGCTCGGCTCCCAGTGTCCGGGGCCCCGGTGTCGGGCCGGTTCACGGCGGCCGGACGCGTCGTGTCGAACGGGTCACAGCGTCCGGACGCGCCGGGTCGATCCGGGCCGTCAGCCCAGTCGGCGGCCGGTCAGGATCTCGGCTGCGGCAATGCCGCAGACCGTGGCGGCGCCGTGCGTGGCGAGGTGGGCGGCGCCCGGAGTGGCAGCTCCGGGGATGCCCATCTCGACCACGACGGCGTCCGGCCGCGCGGCGAGCAGGGCCGCCGCGATGTCGCCGGCCCACCCGTGGTGGTCCAGATTGCGGACCACCAGGACCAGGGGGCGGTCGGTCGCCGCGCGCAGCACGTCGTCGATCAGCTGCGGCTCGGCGGTCCGGGCCCGGGTGACGGTGGTGCCGGGCAGGGCCTCGGTCAGGACCGGGGCGATGCCCCACGGGGTCTGCTCGCCGACCGCGATGTTGGCGGTGGGCGACAGCTCGACCACGTGTGCGGGAGTGGTGATCGGGACCACCGTGCCGGTCACCCGCACCGCGCGGCGGGCGGCATCCAGGCCGAGCGCGTAGTCGACCGGTTCGGCCGCGCCGACCTTGGCCCAGCCGGCCAGCTCGTGGACCCGGGCGGCGGCGTCGAACAGCCGCTCCTCGGCGAGGCGCCCCTCGCGGACCGCGTTCACCAGCGCGTCCCGCAGGTGCAGCACGGTCTCCTCGTCGCACAGCCCGCCGCCCACGCACACCGCGTCCACGCCGGCCGCGATCGCGCGCACGGTGCCGTCGGCGATGCCGTAGGTGTCGGCTATCGCGCCCATCTCGATCGCGTCGGTGACGATCAGGCCGGTGTAGCCCAGTTCCCGGCGCAGCAGCCCGGTCATGATCGTCTTGGACAGCGTCGCGGGAAGCTCGGTGTCATAGGCCGGCAGCACGATGTGCGCGCTCATGATCGCCTTGCTGCCTGCCGCGATGCTCGCCTGGAACGGGACCAGCTCGCGCGCGGCCAGCGTCTCGCGCGAGGCGTCCACACGCGGCAGCCCGTGGTGCGAGTCCATCGCGGTGTCGCCGTGGCCGGGGAAGTGCTTGACGCACGCGGCCACGCCGGCCGCCTGCAGGCCGGTCACGTACGCGGCGGTGTGCCGGGCGACCAGCTCGGGATCGGACCCGAAGGACCGCACGCCGATGATCGGGTTGTCCGGGTTGGAGTTGACGTCGGCCGACGGCGCCCAGTTGAGGTTGACACCGCACGCGGCCAGCTCACGGCCGAGCCCGCGGGCGACCGCCTCGGTGGTCGTGGTGTCGTCCACGACGCCCAGCGCCAGGTTGCCCGGCCAGCGGCTGCCCGTGTTCACGTGGATGCGGGTGACGTCGCCACCCTCCTCGTCGATCGCGACGACGAGGTCGGGGTTCTCCCGGCGCAGTTCCTCGGTCAGTGCGGTGACCTGCTCGGGGGTCGCGATGTTGCGACCGAACAGGCCCACCGAGCCCAGTCCGCCGGCGATGTGGTGCCGCAGCCACCCCGGAGCGGTCAGGCCGTCGAACCCGGGCTGCAGGACGGCGAGCGCGAGGCGCTCGAGACGTTCGGACATGGTCGATCAGCCCTTTACCGCGCCGGAGGTGAGACCGCCGGTGACCTTGCCCTGCAACACCAGGAAGATCGCAAGAACCGGAAGCATGAACAGGGTCGAGGCGGCCATGATGGCGCCCCAGTCGATGGTGATTCCGTTGCTGAACGAGTTGAGCCAGGTCGGCAGGGTCCGCTGCTCCGGCTTGTTCAGCAGGAGCGCGTTGGCGAACGCGAATTCGTTCCACGCGGTGATGAAGCCGAACAGCGACGTGGACAACAGCCCCGGGGCCAGCAGCGGGAAGACGATCTTGCGGAAGGCGGTGAACCGCGAACAGCCGTCCACCCGCGCGGCCTCTTCCAGCTCGATGGGAATGCCGCCGAGGAAGCCGCGCAGCGTCACGATCGAGAACGGCAGCGTCATCACGAAGTAGATCGCGGTGAGCATCGGCAGCGAGTCGAGCAGGTCGTTGTCGCGCGCGATCAGGTACATCGGGATCATCAGCGCTTCCCACGGCGCCATCTGCGCGATGAACACCATCAGGATGAAGGGCGCCCGGCCCTTCCACTGCATTCGGGCCACCGCGAACGCGGCGAAGCACGCGACGACCAGCGCCAGGAGCACACCCACGCCCGCGACCAACAGGCTGTTGCGCCAGTAGTCCCAGAAATGCGGCTCGCTGGTCGCGGTGTCGAAATTGTCGAACGAGATCGAACTCGGCCAGAATTTCGGCGTCGCCGATTGGATGTCCTTGGCCGGCTTGAACGCGGTGAGGATCATCCAGTAGACCGGGAAGATCGACACGGCGAAGACCAGCAGTGCGGCGATATTGAGCGGAATCCGCTTCAGGGTGCGCGCCTTCACTTGTCGGCCTCCCGTTCCTGCTTGAACATCTGACGGAAGTAGAAGACGAGCATCACGGCGAGGATCACCACGGTGATCGTGGAGATCGCCCCGGCCATGTCGAACAACTTGGCCGACATGCCCTGTTGGTAGGCGTACACGGGCAGCGTGCGCACCTCGTTGATCGGGCCGTTCTCACCCGCGATCGCCCAGATCTGGGCGAAGGACTTGAAGATCCAGATCACCTCGAGCGAGGCCACCAGCGCGAAGATCGGGCGCAGGATCGGGAAGGTGATCGAGCGGAAGATCCGCACCGGGCCCGCGCCGTCCAGGCGGGCCGACTCGTAGACGTCGGTGGAGACCGTGGTCAGACCGGCGTACAGGGTCAGCGTCGCGAAGGGGATCGACTGCCACACGATGAGCAGGGTGACCACCGTCAGGGTGGAGCCCGCGTGCCCGAACCAGGTGTAGCCCTCGTAGTCGAAGCCGAGCTTGACCAGCGCCCAGTTGACCACGCCGTTGTCCGAGCGGAAGAGCCACTTGAAGATCGTGGTGGCCGCGATCACCGGGGTCGCCCAGGCGGCGACCAGGCCGACGAGCACCAGGATGCGCATGGTCTTGCCGAGCTTCATCAGCATCAGCGCGCACACCGTGGAGATCAGCATGACCGCCACGACGTTGACCGCGGTGAAGTAGAACGTGCGGCGGGTGACTTCCCAGAATTCGCTGTCCTTGAGGATCTCCTGGTAGTTCTCCCAGCCGACGTAGTCGGCCGACCGTGAGATCAGCTGCTTGAAGCGGTAATGCTGGAACGACAACATGACGTTCCGGACCACCGGATAGAACAGCAGGAAGGCGATCCCGAGGATCGCGGGCGCGACAAGAAGGTATGGGGTGACCGACTTGACGATCCCCGACGGCTTGCGTGGGGGCTTCGTTGCGCGTCTGGCGCCGGAGGGCGCCTGGTTGCGCGGGGGCTGCGTAGGTGTCGCGACCACCGCATCTGCCTTGGAGGCTGACACAGCTGCCTTCCCGTTGTTCGGTGTCGGGGGTCTTCGGCCCGTCCGGCCCGGTGGCGGGACGTGGCGAGAGCGCGGAGCCGGCGACGGGGGTCCGCCGGCGGGCCGCGCCGGGTGGGCCGGGCCGGTCCCGCCGCGAAGGAGTGCCCCGCGGCGGGAACCGACCGTTCGACCCGAGTGCGCTTCACCCGATCCGCTCGGCGGTTCGGACGCACGCGTCGCGTCAGTTCTTGGTGTTCAGCGTCTTCTCGATCGACGCGTTGGCTTCCTTGCCGGCCGCGACCGCGTCGGTGCCGGTCATCACCTTGGTGAGGTATGCCTTGATCGGGTTGTTGTCCTCGACCGACGCCCAGTTCGGCGAGTTCGGGGTGGCGAACCCGTTCTTCGCGCCCTCCATCATCGCCGCGCCACCCGGGTCGGCCGTGACGGCGCTGGAGAGCGTGGTCTTGTTCGGGAGCTGCTTGGTCGCCTGCGCGAGCTTGGTCTGCCACTCGTCGCTGTTGATCAGCTTGATGACGTCGTAGGCCAGGTCCTGGTTCTTGGACGCCTCGGGGACCATCAGGTCGGAACCGCCGGTCAGCGCGGCACCGGCCTTGCTCGCGTCCTTGCCCGGGATCGGGAAGAAGCCGAACTTGTCCTTCAGGGCCGGGTTCGACTTGATGATCGTCTCGGCCTCGCCGGGAACGGCGATGAACTGGGCGATCTTGCCGCCGTCGGCCGCGAGGACCTCGGGCTGGGTCTTCTCGTCGCCGTCCTTGGCGGCCTTGCCGAGCGCCTGGAGCTCCTTGTAGAAGGCGGACGCTGCGGCGGCCGGCGCGCCGTCCAGGTTGGCCTTCCACGCGCTGCCGGACTTGGTGGCGATGTCCGCGCCCTCGTCCTTGAGCAGACCGGAGTAGAAGTACCAGTTCTGGCCCGGCAGGTAGATGCCCTGCTGGTCGCCGGTGTTGAGCCGCTTGGTGATGTCGAGCCACTCGGCGCGGGTCTTCGGCGGCTGGACGTTCGCCTTGGCGAACAGGTCCTTGTTGTAGATCACCACGCGGTTGGCCGCGTAGAACGGGATGCCGTAGGTCTTGCCGTCCACCTTGCCCGGGTCGGACAGACCGGTCAGCCAGTCCTTGCCGCCGAGCTCGGTGACCTTGGAGCTGAGGTCCTTGAGGCCGCCCGAGGCGCCGTACTGGGCGATCTGGGTGTTGCCGGCCTCGACCACGTCGGGGGCGTCGTTGCTGGCGAGCGCGCCGGTGATCTTCTGGCCGATGCCGTTCCACTGCTGGATCTGCACGTCCAGCTTGGCGCCCGGGTGGTCGGCCTCGAACTTCGCCTTGAGTGCGGCGATGTAGTCGTCGGGCGCGGAGCCCTTCATCAGCCAGACCCGCACGGTCTTGCCGTTGCCCGCGGCCGGCGCGTTGGACGCCGCCGGCTTGTTGTCCTTTTTGTCATCGCTGCTGTCGGATCCACAGGCGGCAACACCGGTCAGCGCCGCCGCGACACCGGCCGCGACGAGAAGACGACGCTTCACTACATCCTCCTCAGGATGTCGGGCACCGCAGTTCGGTATGGAATCGCCGATGTTCCCCGTCTGATCCGTGAGGTGCGCGGACCGACCGAGTCCCCCACTGGGGAGGGGACTCGAATGGGAAAACACTGGCGCACCAGGGACGAGGGTTGCGCGGTGACCATCAATGGTTTAGACCATTTCGGAGGTTGGCATAGACCAATTGGGGTGTCAAGGTTCCGTAGACGGCGAACCCACGCCGTTATCGGACCGACATCCGCACTCCTGGTCCTGGGGGGATCGGTGGTCGTGCCACGATGGGGACCGAACGTGTCAGGAGGGCACCGGTGACGGCGGAACACGCGATCACAACCGCGGCGGACAGTGCGACGGCAGGAGGCGACCCCGGCCTCGAACCGAGCGCGCGCGTGCCGAAGTACTACCGCCTCAAGCGCCATCTTCAGGAGCTGACGAACACCCAGCCACCGGGCACGCCCGTGCCACCGGAACGCACCCTCGCGGCGCAGTTCGACATCTCGCGCACCACGGTGCGCCAGGCCCTCCAGGAACTGGTCATCGAGGGCCGACTCGAGCGCGCCCAGGGCCGGGGCACCTTCGTGGCCAAGCCCAAGGTGGCGCAGAGCCTCCAGCTGACCTCCTATACCGAGGACATGCAGGCCCAGGGGCTGGAGCCGACCTCTCGATTGATCGAGATCGGCTACATCACCTGCGACGACCACCTCGCGGAGCGGCTCGCGATCCGGCCCGGCAACCGGGTGCTGCGGATCGAGCGCCTGCGGCTGGCCAACTCCGAGCCGATGGCGATCGAGACCACGCATCTGTCCACCAAACGTTTCCCGGGCCTGCGCAAGCACCTGGCCAAGCACAACTCGCTGTACCGGGCCCTGTCGGCCGGCTTCGACGTGCACCTGGCCGAGGCCGAGGAGACGATCGAGACCGCGATGGCCACCCCGCGCGAGGCGGGACTGCTGGGCACCGACGTGGGCCTGCCGCTGTTGCTGCTGTCCCGACACAGCTTCGACACCGACGGCGAGCCGGTCGAGTGGGTCCGATCCGTGTACCGGGGGGATCGGTACAAGTTCGTCGCCCGACTGCGCCGCCCGCAGGAGTGAGGCCGGGCGCTTCGCCCGTACGTATGCCATCGGCCGGACGGACCGGGTCCGCCCCGGGCCGCCCGGCCGATGGCCGAAGGAATGCCGTTCGCTCGCACGGCCCCGTGCGAAGGGCCGCTCGTGACGGGTCGCGCCGCGCCGCCGATCCGCGCGCCCACCACCTCGATGGTGCCCCGCCGGCACGCCGCTCCCCCGGGGCCACAGGTCCACCGACGGCGGGGCCGAAGTCCCCCGGGGCAGGTCTTCGATCCCCCGCCCAAGCGCCGCGAGCCCGACGGGGGATCGACGACACGCCCTAGGCTGACCAGCCATGAGCGTTCTCGTGGTGACCGGTACCGACACCGGGGTGGGCAAGACGATCGTCACGGCGGCCGTCGCCGCGATCGCGGCGACGCGCGGCGGCACGGTGGCCGTGGTCAAGGCATCGCAGACCGGTGTGGGGCCGAACGAGGCGGGCGACCTCGCCGACGTGCGGCGCCTGGCCGGGGTGACCGACCTGCACGAGTACTCGCGCTACCCCGACCCGCTCTCCCCCGCCGCCGCCTCCCGGGTCTCCGGCCTGCCGCCGGTGGACCTGTACGGCGTCGCCGAGCGGGTTCGCGCGCTCGCCAAGGAGACCGACCTGGTCGTCGTCGAGGGCGCGGGCGGCCTGCTCGTGCGCTTCGACGACGAGGGCACCACGATCGCCGACCTGGCCCACGAGCTGAAGGCCGGCGCGCTCGTGGTGGCCCGGCCCGACCTGGGCACGCTCAACCACACCGCGCTCACCCTGGAGTCGATGGCCCATCGGGGTGTCGATCTGGTCGGCGTGGTGATCGGCTCCTGGCCCGCCGAGCCAGACCTGGCGATGCGTTGCAACGTCCGGGATCTGGAGACCTTGGCCGCCCGACCGCTGGCCGGTGTGCTGCCCGCCGGCGCGGGTTCGCTGCACCCCGCCGACTTCCTGCTCACCGCCCGCGCGAGTTTGTCCCCCGCCCTGGGCGGTACCTTCGACGCGGCCGCGTTCCGCGCCATACAGGATCCGACCGCGAGGTGAGCGACATGACGGAAACCCTCGACAGTGACCGTACGCAGACCGTGAACGACGACATCCTGGCCGTGGCCCGGCGCCAAGTGCTCGACGAGGGGCAGGGCCTGAGCGCCGATCAGGTGCTGGCCGTGCTCGAACTCGCCGACGACCGCCTCGAAGAGCTGCTCCAGCTCGCGCACGAGGTCCGGGTCCGGCACTGCGGGCCCGAGGTCGAGGTCGAGGGCATCGTGTCGGTCAAGACCGGCGGCTGCCCCGAGGACTGCCACTTCTGCTCCCAGTCGGGCCTGTTCCCCTCCCCCGTGCGCGCCGCGTGGCTGGACATCCCCTCGCTGGTGGAGGCCGCCAAGGAGACCGCCGCGACCGGCGCCACCGAGTTCTGCATCGTGGCCGCGGTGCGCGGCCCGGACGAGCGCCTGATGAAGCAGATGCGCGAGGGCGTCGCGGCGATCCGCGAGGTCGTCGACATCAACATCGCCGCGTCGCTGGGGATGCTCACCCAGGAGCAGGTCGACGAGCTCGCCGACATGGGCATCCACCGCTACAACCACAACCTGGAGACGGCGAAGTCGTACTTCACCAATGTGGTCACCACGCACACGTGGGAGGAGCGCTGGGACACCCTGCGGATGGTGCGCGCGGCGGGCATGGAGGTGTGCTGCGGCGGCATCGTCGGCATGGGCGAGTCCGCCGAGCAGCGCGCCGAGTTCGCCGGTCAGCTGGCCGAGCTGGAGCCGGACGAGGTGCCGCTGAACTTCCTCAACCCGCGCCCGGGCACCCCGTTCGCCGACCAGGAGGTGCTGGAGCCGCGCGAGGCGCTCAAGATCATCGGCGCCTTCCGGCTCGCCCTGCCCCGGACCATCCTGCGCTACGCGGGCGGCCGGGAGATCGCGCTCGGCGACCTCGGCACGCGCGAGGGCCTGCTCGGCGGGATCAACGCGGTGATCGTCGGCAACTACCTGACCACCCTGGGTCGCGCCGCGGACGCCGACCTGGAGCTGCTCAAGGAACTGAGCATGCCGGTCAAGGCGCTCAACCAGACGTTGTAGTGCCGGGCGCGGCTTCGGCCGCACCCGACCCGCCGACGGCCCCTCCGGATCCGGGGCCGTCGGCGATCGCCTCTTACTGCCCGGTAGCGCCCGCGGATAGGTTTCCCTCCGGCACGGGACCGGCCGTGTCCACGGCGACGGAGGTCGGGCATGCGTGCACGGCGAGAGGCCGAGGGACGAGACCACGCCGACCGCACGGTCGAGGGCCACGGCGGCACGCCGGCCGTCGCCGCCGCCCGGGCGCACGGGATCGACACGATGTTCACGCTGTCGGGAGGCCACGTCTTCCCGCTCTACGACGCCGCGTCCGGCGCCGCGCCGCCGCTGCGGGTGACGGCAGCTTCGGCGGTCGGTGCGGCGGATCCGCCGCCCGCGTGGTGCACCTTACCGACGCACCCGCGGGACCGGCTCCGCACGCGCACTGCGCGATGACGCTCGCCGCGGATCCGACCGCGCTGTTCGACGCGCTCACCACCGCGTGGGAGCGGGTCGGCCGGGAGGGCATGTATCGGATCTGGGCCGCGCACGTGCGCGACGCGGCGCGCACCGCCGCGCAGTCCGACGCACCGTTGCTGGTGCATGTCGTACGGGCACGACGTGGCCGCCGACCTGACCCCGGGCACCCGCTACGACGACGTGGTGCGCGCCCTGGGCGGCGCGGGCGAGACGATCACCCGCCCCGAGCGGATCGGGCCCGCGCTGCGTCGCGCGTTCGACTCCGGCGTGCCATATCCGCTGAACGTGCTCACCGATCCGGAGGCGGTCTACCCGCGAACGACCATGGGGGTGTGATCCGCAGCGTAAGCTGGACGGCTATGAATCCTCCTGCCTCCGCCGCCGCGGCCCGATCGCACGACCACCACCCCGCGCCCGCCGGCGTGCACATCCGCCAGGCACGCGCGGAGGAGTACGAAGCGGTGGGGGATGTGACCGTCGCGGGCTACGCGGGCCTCGTCGCCGCCGACCAGGACTACGTCAACGAGCTGCGCAACGCCGCGCACCGGGCGGAGAACTCCGAGCTGCTCGTGGCCGTGGACGAGAGCAGCGGCGAGATCCTGGGCACCGTGGCCTTCGTGCTGCCCGGCAGCGCGTACGCGGAGGTCGCCCGGGAGGGCGAGGGCGAGTTCCGGATGCTCGCGGTCGGTCCGGCCGCCCGCGGTCGCGGCGTCGGCGAGGCGCTCGTGGAGGCATGCCTGGAGCGGGCCCGCAAGCACCACTTCACCGCCGTCGCGATCTCCACCGTGTGGGACATGCGCGCCGCACACCGGCTCTACGCGCGGATGGGTTTCCACCGCGCGCCCGAGCGCGACTGGTGGCCGGTGCCCGAGGTGGAGCTGATCTGCTACCTCAAGGACCTGCGCGAGGCCCCGCAGACCTGACGCGTTGCCTGTCGTCCGTCGGGGCCGCACCCGGACGGGGTCGGTTCAGCCGTCGCGGCGCAGGCCGTAATCTACGGCCGTGACCACCGATGCAGCCTTCTGCGACCACTGCGGCGAACAGCTTGCCGGCGCCGCGCACGACGACTGTGTGCGGCGCCGCGAACTCGAACCACCCCGCTACTGCGGTCGGTGCCGGCGGCGGATGACCGTACAGGTGACCCCGCGCGGTTGGACCGCCAAATGCGTCGAGCACGGAGTGCTCACGTCGATCTGACCCCCGCGGTCGGGCCGACGTACGCCTCGCCGGGGCGCTTCCCGGGTGCTACTCGATCACCGCGATCGGGTCGCCCTCCTGGATCACGTCGCCCTCGGCGACGGTGATGCGAGCGATGGTGCCCGGAAACTCGTTGAGTACCGGGATCTCCATCTTCATCGACTCCAGGATGACCAGGGTGCTGCCGGCCTCGACCGTTTCCCCCTCGTGGGCGACCACCTTGGCCACGTTGGCCACCATCTCCGCCAGGACCTGCTCGGCCATCGTCGTTCCTCCTTCGGGCCCGGGTGGGGCCGTGCTGAAGCGCGTGTCGGGGGCGCGATGGCGCCCCGCCCGAAATCCAATCACGGGAAAACCGTCCCCGGCGGGTGTCCGGCCCGACAAGGCCCTTCACGATCCTTGCCCGGTCAGGGGTGGCGGACCGATCCGGGCGGCTCAGCCGGACCGTTCCAGCACCTGCGCCAGCGCCTCGACCACCCGGGGGTCGTACGCCCCGGCCGCATCCGCACGCAGTCGGGCGAACACCTCGCGTCGCGACCGCGGGTCCTCGGTCAGCGTGATCAGGTCGTCGTAGGCGTTGACCACCTTGATGATCCGGCCGGCCAGCGGCGGTGGCGGGCCGCCCCGCCCGTCCCGGTAGGGGTCGGCCTGCGCGGCCACGATGCCGGCGACCCGATCGAGTACGCCGCTCTCCCGGATCACCTCCGCGCCCAGCCGGGCGATCCGGCGCTGTTCGGCCTCGGGCAGCTCCAGCGTGATGCCGCCGGGCACCGGCTCCGCCAGCGCGAGTTGGCCGATGTCGTGCATCTTCGCCGCGTATCTCAACTCGCGCAGCTCCACCTCGCCCAGGCCGAGGTCCACCCCGACCGCGTGCGCGAGATCGCCCACCCGGGCGGCATGGCCCGGCGACCCGCACCCGGCCGCCTCCGGCAGCCGGGACAGCGCGTCGACGGTCTGCCGGTGCACCAGCCGGGTCGCCGCGTAGCGCCGAAAGGACAGCAGCACCAGCAGCGACGGCAGGCAGAACACCGGCACCGTCCACAGTCCCAGGGCGCCGGCGGACAGCGCGATCAGCATGCCGCTCGCGCCCACCGCGGTGCCGATCCCGGTCAGCCCACCGGCCCGCCCGGTGTCCTCGCCGTCCGGCCCGAACCGTTCGGCGGGGCTCAACCCCGCGCACAGCGCCCGCAGTTCGGCCAACAGCGCGGCGCGAAAGGGGCGCTCCACCCGAGCCATGGCGGCCACCACCGCGTCGCACAACGACGTCAACAGCACCACCAGGACCAGGAACGTGCCATAGGCCCACCCGCGCGCCATCACCGGATCGAGCCCGCCACCGGCGTACAGCGGTCGAAACAGCGTCGCCGCGAAGCCCGCCGCGAGCAGCCGGCGTGCGACGTACGCGGGCTCCGGCGCCCGACCGCGCACGACGTGCGGCAGGGTGCCCGCGAGCAGCGCCACACCGACCACCGCGACCACCTGGAGCACGCCGTGCCGGGACACCGTGCCGTGCACGTCCGGGAGCAGTGCGTAGGCGAGCGCCCCGGCCGCGCCCAACGGCGCGGTCTGCCGATTGCCGGGCAGCGTCACCCGGGCCGTCTCGCCGACGGCGATCACCGCGCCGAACACCAGGGCGTACGACGGCTGCACCACGCCCCGGGCCGCAGTGGCGGCGACCGCGGCCACCGCGGCGAGCGCGCCCAGTACGAGCACGACGGTCGCGGTGTACGCGCGCAACCGCGTGGCGGGCGCACCCGGTTCGCACCGGGCCTCGCTCGCCGTCACGACCCGCCGCCGGCTCGCTCGCGGGCCACCGAGTGGGTGTCGGCCCGCGACTGTCCACGCGGCGCGGGCACCCGGTCGCTCCCCTCGCCGTCCCGTACCTCGGCCTCCGGCCAGCCGTGTCGGGCCAGCGCCTGCGCGAGCGCCTCGACCATCCGCGGGTCGAACTGGGTGCCGCTGCATCGGCGCAGCTCGGCCATCGCCGCGTCGGCGCCGCGCGCGGGCCGATACGAGCGGGTCGAGGTCATCGAGTCGAACGCGTCCGCGACCGCGATCACCCGGGCGAACTCGGGGATCTCGGCACCGGCGAGCCCGGCCGGATAGCCGCGCCCGTCCATGCGTTCGTGGTGGTGCAGGATGCCCGCGTGCGCCTCGCCGAGAAAGGTCAGACCGGCCACCATCTCGGCCCCGGTGACCGGATGTCGCTGCATCTCGCGCAGTTCCTCCGCATCCAGCCGGCCCGGCTTGGTCAGCACCCGGGTGGACACGCTCAGCTTGCCGACGTCGTGCAGGACGCCCGCGTAGCGCAGTCGGACCACGCGGTCCTCGCGCATGCCCAGCCGGCGGGCGATCAACACCGACGCACGGGCCACCCGTTCGCTGTGCCCCCGGGTGTAGCCGTCCTTGATCTCCACCGCCCGTACCAGGGTGCGTACGGTCGCCTCGTGCGCGGCCTGCTCCCGTACCTGCTGGGCAAAGGCCCAAAAGGCCACGTACAGCGGCAGCAGAACCAACACGGCCGCGAACACGCCCAGTCGCTGCTGCCACAGCACGGCCATCATCAGCCCGATCGGCACCGAGCCCAGCCGCCAACCGGCCGAGCGCACGAACACCTCGCGCAGCACCGGGAGTCGGGCGGCGCCCTGGGTCGCGGCGCGGAACGCGGCGTCGAGCAGGCCGCTCACCACGTACAGGGCCAACCCCGCCGCGGCCGTGGGCCACAGCCCGGCGGGCAGATCCGACGCGGTCGGATACCGCGTCCCGTGCAGGAGTTCGTAGACCCGGGAGGCGACCGCCAGGGCCGGCACCAGGTGTGCGGCGTTGACCACCCGGGTGACCATGTCGGGGGTGCCCGCCCGCGCGATCAGCACGCCGGGCACCGCGATCGTCGCGGCGGGGCCCGCGGGCAGCAACAACACCGCCGCGCACACCAACGGAAAAAGCGCCCCGTCGGGGGCGCCGCACAGGCCGGTGAGTCGGGCTCGGGCCACCACCCCGAAGGCGATGAACAGCACCGCCAGCGCGCCCAGTCGATCGAGGTCCACGCCGGACCACGGCAGCAGGATCAGCGCGGGCACGGACCCGCCCACCAGGACCCCGGCGTGGATCCGGGCGCTCGGCGAAAGCGTGCGCATGCGACTCCTCGGCTGGTCGCTCGGACCAACCGAGAATAGGACGGCCCGGGAACGGCCGAAGGGCGCATGCCCGGTTTGTCCCGGCCATGCGCCCCTGTTTTAGCTCGTTCGGGTCAGCGGCCCGTTCGGGTCGGCGCGTCGTTCGCATCGGCGCGGCAATCCGCGGCCGCCGCGACGATCGCACCGCCGGGCCCGACCGCGTCAGGCGCGACCCGGGCGCTCTATCTCGACCACGCTCTCCTCGACCGAGACCCGCTGCGCGTCCACCTCGACGCGCACCAGTTTGATCCGCTCCAGCACCTTGTTGCGCAGCTCCGAGGGGACCTCGTCGCGCCCGCAGCAGCGGTGCACCAACTCCTTCACCTGCTGCTCGAGGCCGTACTTGTCCAGGCACGGCGAGCACTCGTCGAGGTGTGTGCGGATGCTGGTGCAGTCCGCGTCCGCCAACTCGTTGTCGATGTACTCGTACAGGTGCCCGAGGATCTCGGAGCAGTCCACCTCGTGGTGGTCACCGCAGCTCATGAGTCCGAGCCTTTCCGGTCGGTGCCTGCGGGGACGAGGCCGCGCTCACGTGCGTAGTCGGCCAGCAGATCGCGAAGCTGGCGCCGCCCGCGGTGCAGGCGCGACATCACGGTCCCGATGGGAGTACCCATGATGTCCGCGATCTCCTTGTACGCGAAGCCCTCGACATCGGCGAGATACACCGCGATCCGAAACTCCTCCGGGATGGCCTGCAGGGCCGTCTTCACGTCGGAGTCGGGCAGGTGGTCGAGAGCCTGCGCCTCGGCCGAGCGCAGTCCGGTGGACATGTGCGACTCGGCACGGTGCAGCTGCCAGTCCTCGATCTCCTCCGCATGCGATTCCAGCGGCTGCCGCTGCTTCTTGCGGTAGGAGTTGATGAAGGTGTTGGTCAGGATGCGGTACAACCAGGCCTTGAGGTTGGTGCCCTCTTTGAACTGGTGGAACGACGCGTACGCCTTGGCGAACGTCTCCTGGACCAGGTCCTCGGCATCCGCCGGGTTGCGGGTCATCCGCAGCGCCGCCGAATACAACTGATCGAGGAACGGCAGGGCGTCCCGCTCGAACCGCGCGTCTTGCTGCTCCAAGGTCTCCGGTACGAGACCCACCTCCTTCAAGCCAGGAGTCGACGATATCGCCCGAGGCTGATCGGTGCCCGCACCCCACTCGGGCCAGGCGAGAAACGGTGCCTCGTTTCGGACAACCGAACCGGCGGCCTTGAGCATGGGAGCGACCTCCACTCGTCGACGCTTGACAGTTGGGGAACACGTCGCCGACACGGATCATTCCCGTGCGCTCGCGGCCACCAGCCAATCGCCGACACCCGCTGTGATCAGGGCCAACGCCGCTTCCGGGGTGATCTCGGCGCGTTTGGGAACGGCGAATCCGTGGTCCGCGAACGGCACCCGGAGCATGGTCGGACCCTGTGCCGGAAACTCGTTCGGCCCACCGAATGTGTCGCGTTCGCCCTGGACGACCAGGGTCGGCACGCCGGCGCCGAGCAGTTCAGCCAAGCGCGAACGCTCCGGACGTCCGGGTGGATGCAGCGGGAAGGCCAGGGCGACCACACCCGCCACTTCCGTCTCACCCGCCGTGCGACACGCGACCCGCGCGCCCGCGCTGCGACCGGCCCCGAACACCGGCAGGCCCTCGGCCGCGTTGCGCCGGTCGATCTCGGCGAGCACCGGGAGCCAACCCGCGTCCAGGGTCTTGGGCGCGGGGGCGAGCCGCCGACCGGCCACCCGCCAGGGCTGCTCGACCAGGGCGACGTGGACGCCGCGCGCGGGCAGCGCCGCGGCCAGCGCGACCAGGTCGCGCGCCTCGATCCCGCCGCCCGCGCCGTGGCTCGCCACGAACCACGCCCGGGCCGGCGCCGTCCTCGCGCGGCGCAGGGTCACCCGCGCGGCGCCGACCGGCGTCGCCACCTCGAACACCTCGGGCGGCCCGGCGTCCGACCCGCCCGCGGCGGCCGCGCCGGTCGCCGCGTCCGAAGCGGTCGGGTCGACCGGGTCGGCCCGGTCAAAAGAGCGTCGCGTCAACGGTGACCTCGTCCTCGGGGATCGCTTCGAGCAGGTGCGGCGCGTTGTTGCGGACGTTGTTGACGTCCGTCGAGACCGGGCGCGCCGTCATGAACCCGGGCGGCGGCGGCACCAGCAGCCCGCGGATCTCCTCCGGCTCGGTCCACGCCGGGTCCAGCCACCCGTCCCACTTGTCCCGGGTCAGCACCAGCGGCATCCGGTGGTGGATCCGGGCCAGCTCGGGATCGGCGTCCAGGGTGAGGATCGTGCAGGTCCACAGCCAACCGAGCGGGTCGTCGTCGGCCCGGCTGCGGTCGCGCCACCATTCGTAGAGCCCGGCGAAGGCCACCTCGGCGCCGTCCGCCGCGTGGATCCAGTACGGCTGCTTGCGGGAAGCGCCCTTGGGGCCGTCCGGGGCGGTCTCGGGGGTGTGCCACTCGAAGTAGCCGTCGGCCGGCAACAGACACCGCCGAGCGGCGAACGCCTTGCGATAGGCCGGCTTCTCGTGCACGGTCTCGGACCGCGCGTTGATCATCTTGGCGCCCATGCCGGGATCCTTGGCCCAGGACGGCACCAGGCCCCACTTGACCGGGCGCAGCTGCCGGGCGGGTGCGCCGCCGGACTCGACCGGGCGTTCCAGGACCGCGTAGACCTGCTTGGTCGGCGCGATGTTCCAGTCGGGTGGGAGCTCGTCCGCGGGGTCGAACCGATCGACCTCGAAGATCTCGACGAGGTCATCGGGACTCTTGCTGGACGCATACCGGCCACACATGGCGTCCAGGGTGCCACGTACGGAAAGCAAATCGGGGACGGGGCGGCGAACGGACTAGGCTTGCCCCGTGATGTCTGCGTTGTGGTCTGCCCCTGTCGCCTCCGCTCCCGTGACCGCCACCGTCGAGGTGCCCGGTTCCAAGTCGGTGACCAACCGCGCCCTCGTGTTGGCCGCGCTGGCCGACGGCCCGGGCTATGTCCGCCGCCCGCTGCGCAGCCGCGACTCGCTGCTGATGGTGGCCGGCCTGCGCGCGCTCGGCGTGGTGATCGAGGACCGCGGCGAGGACTGGTACGTGCTGCCCGGCGGGCTGACCGGCCCCGCGACCGTGGACTGCGGCAACGCGGGCACGGTGATGCGCTTTCTGCCACCGGTGGCCGCGCTCGCCGACGGGCCGGTGCGCTTCGACGGCGACCCGCGCTCGTACGAGCGCCCGCTGGACGGCGTGATCAACGCGCTGCGCGACCTGGGCACCCGGATCGACGACGAGGGCGAGGCCCGGCTGCCGATGACCGTGCTCGGCGGCGGCGGGGTCGAGGGCGGCGTGGTGCACATCGACGCGTCCTCCTCGTCACAGTTCGTCAGCGCGCTGTTGCTGTCCGGTCCGCGCTTCAACCTCGGCGTCGAGGTCCGGCACACCGGCACGTCGGTGCCGTCGATGACGCACATCGCGATGACCGTGGACATGCTGCGCGCGGCCGGGGCCAGGGTGGACGACGCCGAGCCCAACGTGTGGCGGGTCGCCCCGGGAGCGCTGCTCGGCCGCGACATGGTGGTCGAGCCGGACCTGTCCAACGCCGGCCCGTTCCTGGCCGCCGCGCTGGTCACCGGCGGTTCGGTGACCGTGCGGGACTGGCCCGAGTACACCACGCAGCCCGGCGACCGGCTGCGCTCGATCTTCACCGCGATGGGCGGCTCGTGCACGCTCGACTCGGCCGGCCTGACCCTGACCGGCGGCACCGCCGTACACGGCATCGAGGCCGACCTGCACGACGTCGGCGAGCTGACCCCGGTGATCGCGGCGGTCGCGGCCCTGGCCGACGGCCCCAGCCGGTTGACCGGCGTGGCCCACCTGCGGCTGCACGAGACCGATCGGCTGGCCGCGCTGGTCAAGGAGATCAACGACCTCGGCGGCGACGTGAACGAGATCGAGGACGGCCTGGAGATCCGGCCGCGCGCACTGCGCGGCGGCGTGTTCCACACCTACGACGACCACCGGCTGGCCACCGCGGCCGCCGTACTGGGCCTGCTGGTCCCGGGCGTGGAAGTGGAGAACGTGGAGACCACCGCGAAGACCCTGCCCGACTTCACCGGCCTGTGGACGCGCATGCTGACCGCGCGACGCGGCTGAGAGGCCCGGGACCATGGCGGGACTCGGCTCCAACCGACGCAAGGACCTCGACGAGGACGACATCCGGGTCCGTCCGGGCAAGCGCGGTTCGCGTCCGCGCACCCGGACCCGGCCCAAGCACGAGGACGCCCGCGAGGGCCGCGTGCTGACCGTCGACCGCGGCCGGTACACGTGCCTGTTGGAGGACGAGGACGCGCCGGACCGCTCGATCACCGCGATGAAGGCCCGCGAACTGGGCCGCAAGGGCGTCGTGGTCGGCGACCGGGTCGCCATCGTCGGCGACCTCAGCGGCGAGGACGGCTCGCTGGCCCGGATCGTCCGGGTCGAGGAACGCCGCAGCACGCTGCGCCGCACCGCGGACGACGACGACCCGTACGAGCGGATCATCGTGGCCAACGCCGACCAGCTCGCGATCGTCACCGCGCTGGCCGACCCCGAGCCGCGCCCGCGCCTGATCGACCGCTGCCTGGTCGCCGCCTACGACGCGGGCCTGGAACCGCTGCTCGTGCTGACCAAGGCCGATCTCGCCTCTCCCGACAGCCTGTTGCAGATGTACGGCGCACTCGGCGTCGAGTACGTGGTCACCAGGAGCGAGTCGAACTGGGACCTGAATCCGATCCGCGCGCGCCTGGCCGGCAAGGTCACCGTCTTCGTCGGGCACAGCGGCGTCGGCAAGACCACCCTGGTCAACGAGTTGGTGCCGAATCATCAGCGCGCGGTCGGCCACGTCAACGAGGTGACCGGGCGCGGGCGGCACACCACCACGTCGGCACTGACCCTGCGGCTGCCCCCCTTCGAGGACGACACGACCCGGCCCGACCTGGATCAGGGCTGGGTCGTGGACACCCCGGGGGTGCGCTCGTTCGGCCTCAACCACGTCGACCTCAGCCGGGTGATCAACGCCTTCCCCGACCTCGCGGCGGGCACCGAGGACTGTCCGCGCGTGTGTTCGCACGACGAACCGGACTGCGCACTCGACGCCTGGGTCGAGGCCGGACACGCCGAGCCGGCCCGGCTGTACTCGCTGCGCCGGTTGCTGAGCACCCGCGAGCGCGACGAGGGCGACTGACGCCCGACACCGGATCGGGTCAACGCGGTGCCGCGAGACTGTTCTCGACGGTGTCGCCCCACACCGCCTTGGATCCGGATTCGCCCACCCGCACCACCTGGACGACCGCGAACACCGCGGCCAGCACGGTCAGCACCGCCACGATCGGAACCACGACCGGCGGTATCGTGCGCGGCCTGAAGGTCGCCGCGGCCCGGTGCCGGGCGACGAGCATCAGCACCAGCGTGATGCCGAACAGGCCGAGCGCGTACCAGAGCATGTCGGCGCCCCGGTCCACGTGTGTCTGCACCGCGGCGGCCCGTTGGCCGTCGCTGAGCCTGTCCAGCCGGGCGAGCAGCTTCTCGCCGCTCTCCTTCGCGACGAAGGCGGTCAGCGCGGCGGCGGCGTCCAGGCCGACCACCCACCACCCGGCGCGCAGCAGCCAGGGGCGGCGGGCCGCCACGAGCACGCTCGCGATCGCCGCCGCCGGCACGATGACCACCGCCAGGTGCACGACCAGGACGTGGAGGGGCAGGCCGGAGACGGTGTCGAACATGAAGCGGCTCTCCTAAGCAGTCGGGGCCCGAGGGGGAAGCACGACCCTCGCACAGACCAACGGCTCTCACGCTCCCCGGGTTCAGTGCGTGCCGAACACCCGCGCATGGGACCGGTCACGGTCCGCTCAGGGGGGACAGCCCTACCCCGGGTTCGGGTGACCGCCGGATGCCGCCCCCGGTGCGGCCGCTCATACAGTTTGGGCAGCTTCGGATCACCTGTCGGGGAGAGTGTCATGAAAAGGCCGCTACGGACGTCACTGATCTTCTTCGGTGGGGTGTTCGCCGTCGGAGGGATCCTGCTGGCGGCGTGGACCGGGATCACCCTGCTCTCCGCCCACGACGTGCACAGCACGAAGGTCTTCACCCTCGGCTCCGGCAACCTGGTCATCGACACCGACAACGGCGGGGTCACCCTCGAACGGGGCGAGCCGGGGAAGATCACCGTGGACCGGCGGATCACCGACAGCATCAACGGTCCCGACCCGAGCTGGACCCTGGAGGGCGACCGGCTCAAGCTGCGGCTGAACTGCCCGGGCTTCATGGGCGTCAGCTGCGGCGGGTCGTACCGGATCAAGGTCCCGCTCGACATCCCGCTGAAGGTCTCCGCGGACAACGGCTCGATCAACGCGAGCGGGCTGCGCCAGGACATGCGGTTCAGCACCGACAACGGGCACATCGGCATCGACGACAGCACCGGCAATCTGACCCTGAGCACCGACAACGGTGGCGTCGGCGTGTCCCGGGTGAGCGCCGACCGGGTCTCCGTGCAAACGGACAACGGTGGCGTCCGGCTGCGCCTCGACACGCCGCCCACGAACGTGAAGGTGGGTACCGACAACGGCGGGGTCCGGATCAGCGTGCCGGACGACGGGAACACCTATCGGGTATCCACCAAGACCGACAACGGTGGAGTCCGCGACGACATCGGCAACGACACGCGCTCGAACCGGGTGATCGACGTCCGCACGGACAACGGCGGCATCGACCTGGATCGGGCCCCGGTCCGCTGACGACCCGAAATCGTTCGGGCGGGTCGTTCAGACCACGAAGGACCCGCCCGTACGCCAGTACACCCCGCCCTCACGGCCCAGGAAGCCCTCGTCGACGAGGTGCCTGCGCAAAGCGGCGTGGTCGTCCATGAACCGGCGCAGCGTCTCCTCGATCTCGGCCTCGTCGTAGCGCACGCCGGGTTCGAAGCTGCCCGCGACGTGATCCAGCACGACCAGCCGCTTGGCCCGCTGTACCGGCAGTTGCCGGACCCGGCCACGGGCGAGGTAGGTGCGCAATACGGCCGCCTCGGCCGGGCCGCGGTCGGCGAAGGCGTCGTCCGGCTCCATGCCCATCCCGGCCGCGGCCTGGGCCAGCGCCTCGGGGCACGCATGCCAGCCGTCACCGGCCCGCGCGGCCAGTCCGCCCGACTCCAGCCGGGCCAGCACCTTGACCGTGTCCCGCAGCGGCAGCCCGGCGCGATCGGCGATCTCGGAGCTGAGGTGGGCCTCCAGAACCAGCGCGGCGAACACCTTCAATCGGGCGTCGTCGGCGAGGAGACGGAGCAGTTCCGCAGGTTCGTCGGCCGGACCCATGGCTCAAGGGTAGAACTTTCGACCCCCTCGGGGACGGGTTGCCGCACAGGATCACCCGGATGCCCGCGCGATCTCAGTTGCCGCGTACGCCCAGCTCGTCGATGTGCGCCAGCAGGTCGCCCGGCTCCTCGTAGACCCGGAAGGCGTGTGCGCGTTCGAGTTCGTTCGCACCGTAGCCGCCGGAGAGCAGCCCCACGCCGAGCGAGCCCGCCCGGCGCGCGGCCAGCAGGTCCCAGATGCTGTCCCCGACCACGACGCACTGCGCCGGGTCCACCCCGAGCCTGGCCGCACCGGCCAGGAACAGGTCGGGGTCCGGCTTGGCCCGGGCGACCTCGTCGCGGGTGACCATCGCCAGGTCGGCGGGCGCGCCGAGCTTGGCCAGCATCGGCTCGGCGCCGGCCCGCCGACCACTGGTGGCGATGGTCCACGGGATGCCCACCCTGGTGAGGTGGCGCAGCAACTCCGGGGCACCCGGCAGCGGCTGGACGAACGGCACCCGGGCGGCGTAGTGGCGCCCGTGCGCGTCGGTCAGCGCCTCCACCTGCTCGGGCGACAGGTCGATGCCGGTCTCGCGCTGGATGCCCTGGACGAACAGCCCGCCGCTCATCCCGACCTTGCGGTGGATCCGCCACATCGCCAGGTCGATGCCGGCCTCGCTGAGCGCTTCCTGCCACGACATGACGTGGTGGTACACGCTGTCGACGAGGGTCCCGTCGAGGTCGAAGACGAAAGCGGGCGGACGGGAACTCACAAGATCGGTCATGCCGAAAATCTAGCCCGTTCGCACCCGGGCGGCCTTCCCCCGCCTCCGGCCTTCCCCTGCCCAAGCACGGACCCGCCGTGTCCGGGCCCGGCCGGGCCGTGCTCATCCGTCCGAGCCCAGCTCCACCATGTCGGTGACCTCGGCGGCCCGGGCCCGTTCCTCCGCGCGGATGCGCCGGTCCCGATCCAGCGCCTCGGCCTGGTCCTCGTCGTCGCGCATCATCTGCTCGACGTTGGTATCGCCCATGTCCAGCACGCCCATCTCGGCGAAGGTGGTGCGCACCTTCGGTCCCCACAGGCCGATGTCCTTGATGCACGGGACGATCCGGCTGAACAACAGGCGGCGGAACTCGCGCAGGTATTCGGAGTTCTCGGTGGCCTCGCGCGCCTCGACCTTGTCGATCTCGAAGTTCTCCCACACCTCCTCGTCGCGCAGCCGATCGCGCATCAGATAGCACCCCTCGACCACGAACTCCTCGCGCTCGCCGCGCTCGGCATCGGTCAGCTCGCGGTAGTAGTCGCGCAGCGCCATCCGCCCGAAGGCCACGTGCCGGGCCTCGTCCTGCATCACGTAGGCCAGGATCTGCTTGGGCAGCGCGACCGTGGTCAGGTCGCGCAACATCCCGAAGGCGGCCAGTGCCAGTCCCTCGATCAGCACCTGCATGCCCAGGTAGGGCATGTCCCAGCGGGCGTCCGACAGCGTGTCGTCGAGCAGCGCCTTCAGGCTCGGGTTGATCGGGTAGTACAGGCCGACCTTGTCCTTGAGGAAGCGCGCGTACACCTCGGCGTGGCGGGCCTCGTCCATCACCTGGGTGGCCGCGTAGAACTTCGCGTCCAGGTCGGGCACCGACTCGGCGATCCGCGCGCTGCAGATCAGCGCGCCCTGTTCGCCGTGCAGGAACTGGCTGAACTGCCAGGCGATGGCGTGCCGACCGAGTTCGTCGCGCTCGCGCTGCGACATCATGTTCCAACTGCGCGTGCCGTACAGCGTGTGCAGTTCCTCGGGCATGCCCAGCGGGTTCGTCGGGTCCACCGGCAGATCCCACTCGATCCGCCGGGCGGCGTCCCACTGCTTGTCCTTGCCCTTGGCGTACAGGGCGAGGAGCCGATCCCGGCCTTCGTCGTACTCCCAGTTGAACCGGGCCGCCCCCGACGCGGGGACCTCCCAGACGGTCATGTCGGCGGGCAGCGCGTACAGGTCGTGCGTCGACACGGGCATTCTCCTCGCGAGAGACGTGTGACGTGCGGTCGGCGGTTGCCGTGTACCCGCTGTCCTACGCCCTCATCGCGCCCATCGGAACCCCCGCGGGGGCATCGATTACCAGCGAGTAGCCTGCTCCGTCCTCGACGTGCCCTTGGTCGGCGCGCCCTTGGACGCGATCGCGCCCCCGCCCGGCGCCGGCGGCGTGCCCGGCTCGGCCGGCATCGACCCGGCGGACCTGGCCTGGGCCGGAATGGCCGCCGGCCCGGGCGGAGCGGCCAGCCGGCTGCGCAGCCGCTGCCGGCGTCGACCCAGCGATCGGGTGGCGGCGGGGCTGGCCCGGCGCACCTCCTCGGGCAGCGCGAACCACGCCTCCACCACGGCCAGCGCCTGGGGCCGTTCGCCGGCCCGCTCCAGCAGATCGGCGGCGCGCTCGTAGGTCCACGCGGTGCGCATCTCGGCCCCGACACCGTGCAACAGGGTGCCCAGCTCGCGTAGTTCCTCACGCTCGAAGCGGTCCGCGAGCGGAGTGCCCTCCAGTGTCCAACCGTCCAGACTTCGACGTGGTTGGACGAGACCGGGTCCCGGTACGGCCTCTTTGCCGTGTGTTGCCCTGCGCCCGACCCCGAACAGTGCCATCGCGGTCCCGCACCCCCTCCGTCATCGACTCGTACTCGTATCACGCGCACGACCGATGAACGGTTGTCGACTGTCGCTGCTCGCGCTTCCGTGTCTGCATAACGAGCGTACGAGGCCGTGGCGACGGCGCGTAAGTGTGTCCGTGCGCGCGGGGCGTGCGGAAACGTTCGCAAGGCGCCAGTACTGTTCGTGTCATGCCCGGCTATGACGACGATCTGCGCTTCGCCCACGTCCTCGCGGACGCCGCCGACGCGACCACCATGGACCGCTTCAAGGCGCTCGACCTCCAGGTCGAGACGAAGCCGGACATGACTCCGGTCAGCGATGCGGACAAGGCCGCCGAGGAGATCATCCGGCACCAGCTCGGGCGGGGCCGCCCGCGCGACGCGGTGCTGGGCGAGGAGTTCGGCTCGACCGGCCACGGGCCCCGGCGCTGGGTGATCGACCCGATCGACGGCACCAAGAACTTCGTCCGGGGCGTCCCGGTGTGGGCGACGCTGATCGCGCTGATGGACGGCGACGAGTCGGTCATGGGCGTGGTCTCCGCGCCCGCCCTGGGCCGTCGCTGGTGGGCCGCCAAGGGGGCCGGGGCGTGGACCGGCCGCAGCCTGTCCCAGGCATCGCGCTGCCGCGTGTCGAAGGTGGGCGCGATCGAGGACGCCTCGTTCGCGTACTCCAGCATGGGCGGGTGGGAGGAGCGCGGCCGGATGGACGACTTCCTGGACCTGACCCGGGCCTGCTGGCGCACCCGTGCCTACGGCGACTTCTGGTCGTACATGCTGGTCGCGGAGGGCGCGGTGGACATCTGCGCCGAGCCCGAGGTCAACCTGTGGGACCTCGCGCCGCTGTCGGTGATCGTCGAGGAGGCGGGCGGGCGGTTCACCTCGCTCGGCGGCGCTCCGGGCCCCGCCGGCGGCACGGCGGCCGCGTCCAACGGTCTCCTGCACGACGAGCTGCTGGACCGGCTCGGCGATCCGCACGAGCAAGCCTGAGGGATTTCGCGGACTTTCGGCATTCCCTGAAGGGTTTCAACGGATTTCGAAGGTTTTTGAAGGGTTTCAACGAACTGTCGGACCCTGGCCGTCCTACTCCCTTCGAGTGAGTTGCCCGCTATACCTTCCCTTGACCTTCCCGGGCATGTGACCATGTGAAAACCAGGGCTTGTGAACTTGTGAAATCTTTCTCGAGCACGCCCCGCCCTGACATCCACGCCCCGACGGAGGTGGTGTCACATGCTCGTCCGCGACGGCATGAGCACGATCGTTCTGACCATCGGCCCCGCCCACACACTCCGCGCCGCAGCGCGACTGATGTCCGCCCGCCAGATCGGCGCGGCGGTGGTGATCGACCCGGAAACGTCCGGACTCGGCATCCTCACCGAGCGCGACATCCTGATGTCGATCGGCGCGGGCCAGAATCCCGACACCGAGTACGCCTGCGACCACCTCACCTCGAACGTGGTCTTCGCGACCCCGTCCTGGACGCTGGCGGACGCCGCGGCGGCCATGACTCGCGGCGGCTTCCGCCACCTGATCGTGCTCGACGACGGCGACGTGCTCGGGATCATCTCGGTCCGCGACATCGTGCGCTGCCAGATCCGCGAGGCTCAACGCACCGAGGAACTGGTGAGCTGACCGCGGCGAGGGCGAGTGCCGGACGTGCTGAGCGCCGCCCGGTACCGATTCGCGGCTCAGGTACCGGGCGGCGGTTCTCGGGGGACCGTCAGGCGCGCAGGTCCTTCACGGCGGCTGCGATGCGGTCGCCGTAGTCCCGGTCGGCGGCCCGGAAGTGGCCGACGACGCGGTCGATGATGTCGTCGCGGGAGACCTGGGCCAGGAAGCCGGAGATGTTGGCCACCAGCCGGGCCTGCTCGTCCGCCGCCATCAGCCGGTACAGGTCGCCGGCCTGCACATAGTCGTCGTCCTGGGCGTGCGCCGGGGCCTCGTGGGTCCCGGTGACGCCGGCCACCGGGGTCGACGCCCACAGCGGTACGCCACTCTCGTACGGGCCGCCGAAGCTGTTCGGCTCGTAGTTCTTGGCCCGGCCACCCGGGTTGGTGGCCATGTGGCCGTCCCGCCCGTGGTTGTGGGCGACGGTGGCGTGCGGCGCGTTGACCGGGAGTCGGGTGTGGTTGATGCCCACCCGGTAGCGGTGCGCGTCGGCGTAGGCGAACAGCCGGCCCTGAAGCATCTTGTCCGGGCTGGGGCCGATGCCCGGCACGAAGTTGGCCGGGTTGAACGCGGCCTGCTCGACGTCGGCGAACACGTTCTCCGGGTTGCGGTCCAGCACCAGCCGGCCGACCTCGATCAGCGGGTAGTCGGCGTGCGGCCACACCTTGGTCAGGTCGAACGGGTTGAACCGGTAGGTCGCGGCCTCCGCGACCGGCATGATCTGCACCTTGAGCGTCCACGACGGCGCGGACCCCGCGTCGATCGCGGTGAGCAGGTCGCGCTGGTGCGAATCGGCGTCGGCACCCGCGAGGGCCGCCGCGGCCTCGGCGGTCAGGTTCCGGATGCCCTGGTCGGTCTTGAAGTGGTACTTGACCCAGAACGCCTCGCCCTGGGCATTGACCCACTGGTAGGTGTGCGAGGAGAAGCCGTCCATGTGCCGGTACGACGCGGGGATGCCGCGGTCGCCGAACAGCCAGGTGACCTGGTGGATGGCCTCGGGCGAGTGCGACCAGAAGTCCCAGACGTTGTCCGCCTCCTGGCTGCCGGTGTACGGGTCGCGCTTTTGGGTGTGGATGAAGTCCGGGAACTTCAGCGGGTCCTTGATGAAGAACACCGGGGTGTTGTTGCCGACGAGGTCGTAATTGCCCTCCTCGGTATAGAACTTCACCGCGAATCCGCGGGGGTCGCGCACCGCGTCCGCCGAGCCGAGGTTGCCGGCGACGGTGGAGAAGCGGGTGAACACCTCGGTACGCCGGCCCGGTTCGGCCAGGAAGTGCGCCCTGGTGAACCGGGACACGTCCGCGGTGACCTCGAAGTAGCCGAACGCGCCCGAGCCGCGGGCGTGCACCACGCGCTCCGGGATGCGTTCCCGGTTGAACCTGGCCAACTTCTCGATCAGGTACTGGTCCTGGAGCAGCAACGGCCCGCCGGGGCCCGCGGTCTGGCTGTTCTGGTTGTCGGCCACCGGTGCGCCGGATTCGGTGGTCAGCGTGTTCGGCTGCTGCGGCATGGTTCGCGTCTCCCCTGGCGTTGCTGGTGCTGAGGTCCGGCACTCAACCTAGAGCCCAGCTTGGACTTTGTCCAGAACAATATTTAGACCAGGTCTAATCCAGGGACGTGTATCGTCGTGTACATGAGCGACCTTCTGGAGCGACTGCGTGAGCGGGGATGGCGCCTGACCGCGCAGCGTCGCGTCGTGGCCGAGGTCCTGAACGGCGACCACGTACACCTGACCGCCGACGAGGTTCACGCGCGGGCGGGCGAGCGCCTGCCGGAGATCAGCCGGGCGACCGTCTACAACACGCTGAACGAACTCGTCACGCTCGGCGAGGTGCTGGAGGTGGGCACCGACGGGCGGGCGAAACGGTACGACCCCAACACCGGCACCGCGCACCAGCATCTGGTGTGCCGCGTGTGCGGAACGATCCGCGACGTCCATCCGGACTGCGACCCGATCGCCGGCCTCGCCGAGGCGGAGCGCTTCGGCTTCGACATCTCCGGCGTCGAGGTCACCTTCCGCGGCGTCTGCCCGGACTGCAAGCAGGGCTGAACCCCACGCCGTCGCGTCACGAAGGCGTGGTCCGCCGGACCAGGTGGACCGCGCCCGCGCGGGCCGCCCGGCGCAGCGCGGACCGCTCGGCGTCCAGGTGTGCGTGCAGGATGTCCAAATCCGCGTCCTCGCCGCATTCGGCGAGCCCGAGCAACATGCCCGGCGAGGGCCCGGTGCGCAGGAAGGCCCGGTAGGCGGCGGCCGGATCGGTGCCGCCGGCCCGCAGTCTGCGCCGGGCGGCGTCCCGCACCCTGGCCGAACGATCCGCCAACGGGCCCGCGAGTACGGCCGGTTCGATCCCAGCCGGCAACACCTCCACCGCCCGCTCACGCACCCTGGGATCGGGCACCCGCAACAGCCGCACCGCGACGTGCTGCCGGTCCCGGCCGCGCAGCCCGGCCAGCAGGGCGTGCCCGGCGGCGGCCCGGCAGGCATGGTCCGAGTCCCGCAGCGCGATCGCCAACAGCGCTTCCTCGTCCAGCAGTTCCATGCCCAGGCGACGCACGCTCGGTTGCTCCTCGGCGGCCAGCGCACGACCTCGGGCCTCTTGGCGCGGCCCGGCGAGCAGCACCTCCCGGTAGGCGTCCAACACGCCCTTGGACCGGATCCGCCCGCGCAGCGCGTCGAGCACGGGCACCACCGCCCGCACCTCGTCCGGCTCGTCGTGCCACCGCAGCGCGGCGAACGCCCGCTCGCGCACCGAATCCACCCAGTCGTCGGTCCGCAGCGCCAGGAAGACCGAGGCCAACGGCCCGGGTTCGGCCGCCAACCGAACCACCGCCTCCTCACGCAGACCGCCGTTCCCGTCCAGGCTGGTCACCGCCGCGGCCAGCGGATGCCGGCGGGTACGCAGCAGCGCCCTGGCCGCCGCCGGGTCGCCGAGCGCCCCCGCAGTCGCCCTCGGCCGAGCGGCCCGATCCATCCGCACGAGCGTGGCCGCGGACAGCCCGATCACCCGCGCCGCGACCGCGTCCGAGTCACCTTCCCCGGCCCGCACCACGCCGCGCAGGTACGCCACCAACCGCACCGCCTGCTCCCGCGAGCCGTCCTCGCCGGGCCACTCCCCCACGACTACGTCCCGGCCCCCGGCGGCCCCCCGCCCCCTCCACAACCGCCCGCCCCGCGCCATCCGCCACCTCCGATCCCCCAAACCCTAACGACCCCCCACGCACCCCACCCAAAAGCCGACCCACACCCATTCCAACCCGGCCCGCGCTTGAGGCCACTCAGCCCGGCCGGAGGCCACTCAGCCCGGCCGGCGCTTGAGGCCAACCAGCCCCGCCGGCGCTTGAGGCCAACCAGCCCCGCCGGCGCTTGAGGCCAACCAGCCCCGCCGGCGCTTGAGGCGAACCCAGCCCGGCCGGCGCATGAGGCCACTCAGCCCGGCCAGCGTTTGAGGCCACTCAGCCCCGCCGGCGTTTGAGGCGAACCCAGC
>NZ_KB889734.1 GCF_000372745.1 Embleya scabrispora DSM 41855
CGCGAGCCGGCGCCGAAGGCGCCCAACAAGAAGCACCGTTACGCCCGCGACTCTGGCCGCCTCCGACCTGCCGCGCCCGCGACCCCGGCCGCCTCCGACCTGCCGCCCCCGCGACCCCGGCCGCCCCCGTCTCGCCGCCCCCGAAAAAATCACCACCCCCCTCAAGCCACCGGCAGCCTGACCTCGAAGCGGCACCCCATGCCCGTGTTGGCCACGCCCACTCGGCCCGAGTGGGCCTCGACGATTCCGCGGACGATGGCCAGGCCCAGTCCCGCGCCGCCGGCCGGGGCCGGGGTGCGGGCGTGGGTGCCGCGCCAGCCGGTGTCGAAGACTCGGGGGAGGTCCTCCTCGGGGATGCCGCCGCACGCGTCGGTGACCGAGACCACGACCTCGCCCTCGGCGGTGCGTACGCCGACCGCGACCGTGCCGTCCGAGGGGGTGTGCCGGATCGCGTTCACCAGCAGGTTCGTGATCGCCCGGGACATCTCGCGGCCGTCCACCCGGACCGGGACCGCGACGATGTCCTCGCCCGCCACCCGAACCGAGCAGGACCTGGCCAATTCCTCGGTGCCGGCCATCGCGTCCGCCACCAGGTCGTAGAGCGAGACCCGGGCCAGGGTCAGCTTCAGCGCGCCCGCCTGGATCCGGGACAACTCGAACAGGTCGTCCACCATCCCGCTGAGCCGATCCACCTCGGTCCTGATCCGCCGGTGATAGCGAGCCGGATCCTCCGGCAGCCCGTCCTCCAACGCCTCGGCCATCGCACGCAGGCCCGCGAGCGGGGTGCGCAGGTCGTGCGAGATCCACGCGATCAGCTCGCGCCGGGCGTGCTCGACCGCCCGTTCGCGCTCCCGAGACTCGGTCAGCTGTACGCCGGCACGCTCCAACTCTCGACCCAGTTCGGCGAGTTCGACCACGGCCGAGACTCGGCGCGGCGGCCCGGGCGCGCCGCCGCCGAGTGCTCGCGCGGTCCCGCGCAGGGCTCGGACGTCGGCCACCACCGGGCGACCGAGCAGCATCGCGGCACCGATCGCGAGCACGGCCGAGACCGCGCAGACCACCATCACCACGGTCAGGTCGTGCGAGGAGAGCAGCATCGCCTGGGAGACTCCGACCGTACCCGCGGCCATGCCGGCTATCGTCACCACCGACATCGCGGCCAGAGCGACCGAGAGCGAGCGAGAGCGCAACGCGCGCAGGCCGAGCAGGCCCAGCAGGGTGACTCCGAGCCCGCAGCCCGCCGCGATCAGGCAAATCAGTGCGAAATCCTTCACAGGCACTCGGGTTCGACCTCCAGCCGGTAGCCCACGCCCCACACGGTCACCAGGAGCCGCGGCGCGGCCGGGTCGTCCTCGATCTTCTCCCGCAGTCGCCGCACATGCACGGTCACCGTGGACTGGTCGCCGAACTCCCAGCCCCAGACCCGGCGCATCAGCTCGTCCCTGGAGAAGGCCCGGCCCGGACTGCCGAGAAAGAAGTACAACAGGTCGAATTCACGTGCGGTGAGCGAGAGTTCACGGCCGGCGCGCAGCACCCGGTGGGCGGCGACGTCCACTTCGATGTCCGCGTGCCGGAGCACCGAGGGCGCCGCGGGCGACGGAGCCGGGGCGGTGACCCGACGCAACACGGACTGCACCCGCAGCACGAGTTCTCGCGGGCTGAACGGCTTGGTCACGTAGTCGTCCGCGCCGACCTCCAGGCCGAGCACCCGATCGCTCTCGTCGCCCAGCGCGGTCAGCATCACCACCGGCACCGGGCCACGCTCGCGCAGCCGTCGGCAGACGTCCAGCCCGTCCATGCCCGGCAGCATCAGATCGAGCACCACCAGATCGGGCACCTCGGCGAACGCCAGTTCCAGCGCGGTGGGTCCGTCGGCGGCGTGTGCCGTATCGAACCCCGCGCGTTCGAGATAGCCGACGACGACTTCGGCCACGGTCGGGTCGTCGTCGACGACGAGCACCTTCATGCCGGCGAGTGTAGGTGCGCGAAGGGGACGATTTGGGCGGGTGGTCGATCCGTAAGAGGGCCGTAACCCACACGGCCGTATCGCCGCGACGTCAGCATTCCGTAAGCACGTCAAGCCTGGGTATGCGGCCTGCGCTTACCTAGCGTAAGCCGCATGGACGCCTCTTCAGCGCATCCCGCCGAGCATCATGTGGACGTCGTGCTGCCGTGCCTCGACGAGGCCGACGCGCTCCCGTGGGTGCTCGCCCGGATGCCGGCCGGATACCGGCCCATCGTCGTGGACAACGGCTCGCGCGACGGCTCGGCCGAACTGGCCCGGTCGCTCGGCGCCCACGTGGTCGTCGAGGAGCGCCGCGGCTTCGGCGCGGCCTGCCACGCCGGGTTGCTCGCGGCGACCGCGCCGATCGTGTGCCTGTGCGACTGCGACGCGTCGCTGGATCCCGGACAACTACCCGAGGTCGCCGATCCGGTGCTCGCCGGCGACGCGGACCTGGTGCTCGGCCGCCGCCGCCCGCAGACCCTGGGCGCCTGGCCGCCGCACGCGCGCCTGGCCAATGCGGTCCTGGCCCGCCGCCTGCGCAGGCGCACCGGTGCGCGGCTGCACGACCTCGGGCCGATGCGGGCCGCCCGGCGCGCCGAGCTGCTCGCGCTGGGGGTCTCGGACCGCCGCTCCGGTTACCCGCTGGAGACCGTGGTCCGCGCCGCCGACGCGGGTTGGCGGATCGCCGAGGTGGACGTGCGCTACCTGCCGCGTTCCGGTCGCTCCAAGGTCACCGGCACGGTCCGGGGCACGGTTACCGCCGTCCGGGACATGAGCGCCGTGCTCGCCCGCGCGGGGCGGCCCGCGTGAGCACCCTCGTGGTGATCGCCAAGGCGCCGCTGCCCGGTCGGGTCAAGACCCGGCTGACCCCGCCGCTGACCCCGGACCAGGCCGCGGCGGTGGCCGAGGCCGCGCTCACCGACACGCTCGCGGCGGTACTCGCGACGCCCGCCCGCCGCCGGGTCCTGGTCCTCGCCGGCGAGCCCGGGCCGTGGCTGCCGGCCGGCTTCGAGGTGGTGCCGCAGGGGGTCGGCGGCCTCGACCTGCGCCTGGCCGCCGCGTTCGCCGGCTGCACCGGGCCGACCCTGCTGGTCGGCATGGACACCCCGCAGATCACGCCGGAGTTGCTGACCGTGGACTGGTCGGCCGCCGACGCGTGGTTCGGCCCGGCGACCGACGGCGGATTCTGGGCGATCGGGCTGCGCGAACCGGACCCGTCGGTGTTCCCCGGTGTGCCGATGTCGATGCCGCGAACCGGCGCGATCCAGCGGGCCCGACTGCTGGCCGCCGGGCTGATCGTGCGCGACCTGCCCACCCTGACCGACATCGACACGGCCGCCGACCTGGCCGCCGTCACCCGCGACATCCCCGACACCCACTGCGCCGGCGTGGCCCGCGCGCTGCTCGGCGGTGAGGTGTACGCATGACCCTGGTCCGCGACCCCGACCGCCCGGCCGACCCGACATCGGACGCTCCGGCCGACCCGTACACGATCGCGCTGCGCGACGGCGGAGCGCTGTACCTGCACCGGCACGGCCGCCTCCGGCAACGCCTGGAGCTGTCCCGCTGGTGCGCCGAACCGGACGCCGCCGACGACACCATGCTCGCTCGCTGTACCGGTCCCACCCTGGACATCGGCTGCGGCCCGGGCCGGCTGGCCGCGGCACTCGGTCGCAGGGGAGTGACCACACTCGGTGTCGACCCGGTGCCGGCCGCCGTCGCCCGGGCCGTGGCGGCCGGGGCCACCGCGCTGTGCCGCTCGGTATTCGAGCCGCTGCCCGGCGAAGGCCGCTGGGCCGTCGCACTTCTCGCCGACGGCAACATCGGCATCGGCGGCGACCCGGCCCGGCTGCTCGACCGCATCCACGGCCTGTTGGCCCCGGGCGGCCGGCTCGTGGTCGAGACCGACCCACAGGACGTACACGAACGCTTCGCCGCCCGCGTCGAAAACGACCACGGCGGCCGGGGCGGCGCCTTCCGCTGGGCCCGAGTCGGTACCCCCGCGCTACGCACCCTCGCCCGCGCCCATCGCTTCACCGTGACCGACACATGGACCTGCCCGAACCGCACCTTCGCCACCTTGTCCCGAACCTGACCGGCGCCCACGGACCTCACGCTGCCGGACCTCACGCTGCGCGGTCTCGACGCGCATCGGGTAGCCCGGTCCCGGCGCGGGTCGGGGTGCCCGGTCCCGACGCGCATCGGGTAGCCCGGCCTCGGTCGTGTCGGATTGCCAGGTCCTGCCTCGTGGCCGGTCGCCCGGTCCCGGCGTGTGTCGGGCTCGCTCGTCCGCTCCGCGGCCGGGTGGCTCGGAACGGCCGCTTCGAGTCGGCCGCCCGTCCCCGACGCAGCCGGTTGCCTCTCCGCCCCGCGGCCACCGCGGGCCGATCGCACCGCGCCCGGCCGCACGTTCGCTACGCGGCCGGCACCAGGGTCGGGGGCGGCGCGGCGTCGGGATTGCTCGCCCACTGCGGGGCGGGCACGGAGTACCCAGCCGTCCGGCCGCGTAGCGGGACGCGCATCCCAGGTGGGGCGCCGGACCCGCGGTGACCGCGAAGCGGCCCGTGCGGGGGAGGGCCCGGACACGCGTGGGCCGCCCGCCCCGCGCCCGGCTTGCGAGTGCACCACGCGACCACCACCGCCGACCGTTCGCTTGGGGGCTGCCATCCGTGCCCAAGCGTCTCCGACCGGACAGGAAAGGGAGGCCGGGCCCGGCAAGCCGACCGCCTGGGTGGGGAGCGCGCATCGGACTCTCGGCCAGGTCGGTCCGACCGCGCAGCGGACGAGCACCCCGACGCGCAGCCATCGGCGGACCCCGGCCGCGCAGCGGACGCGCCCCCGGCCGGCGCGCTGCCGGTGTGCGTGCGTGGCGAGTGGCCTGGTGCCCGGAGCGGCCCGTCCGTCCGGCTCGGGTCGGGGAGTGGCGGGTGTGACCTGGTCGGTGCCGATCACCCGGGTGTGTTGCGTGTTGGGCGTGGCCAACGCGGAGCGGCCGGCGACTGCGGCTGTGGAGCGGACGTGCAACCGGCCGCGCCCATATCGGGTTGCCCGCGCAACGCGGCAGCCGGCGGCCCCCGGCTGTCTTCGGCAACCTGCGCCGGCCCCACTTCAGCAAGTGTTTTGGTACCACCGCCGATCCGCCCACGCCGGTTGGCACCCGGCCATCGTTGCCGGCCATGCCTGAAATGCCAGCCGTTGATGGACCGTCAGTCGAACGCCCGTCGGAGCCGAGAGAACTTGCTGCTGTGGTCCCCGAAGACCTTGCTACAGACACCCGGCCCTGCGCTCCACGCAGCCCTGCACCCGGCCACCCCGATCCCCGGCTCCCACGCGCAACGCGGCAAGTCGCCCCCAGCCCCGCGCTCCTTCACCCGTCCCGCCGCCTCCGCACCACCAGTGCGACCCCCACCCCGGCCGCCACCACCGCCCACACGATGGCCAGGCCCCGTCCGTAGTCCAGCGGCAACACCGACGGGTTCTGCGTGGGCAGTGGGCGCAGTAGTGCCGGGAGCGCGATCAGCGTGCCCGCCACGCCCACCGCCAGGCCGCCCAGCACGGTTCGCCGTACCCACGCGGCCGGCCCTCGGCGCAGTCGCATCGCCGTCGCGCCGACCGTGAACACCACGACCGCGAACACCGCGTCGTGCAGCAGCAGGCCGCCGATCAGCCATTCGGCCAACCCCACCCGCTCGGACAGGAACGGGTCGTTCCACGCGCCGGCCACGCCCCACCCGATGCCGGCCAGTCCGGCGGCGCCCAGCACGAGTCGAACGGCACCCACCGCGCGCCCGGTTCGCGGCGCGCCCGGTTCGGGCTCCATCGCCGTGCTCATCCCAGCACCTCCATCCGGGTGACCCACTTCGTCTGGAGCACACCCGGCCGGTTCGGCGCGATGATCCGGGCCGGATACCCGTGGTCCTCGGCCAGCGGCGCGCCGCCCAGCATCAGCGCCAGCAGGGTCAGCGAGTCGCGGGACCACTCGTCCGGCATGTCCATCACCGAGTACGGACTGAATCGCTCGTGCGAGAACACCCGCAGCCGGGCCCCCGGCGGCGCGCCCGCCCGCGCCATCAGGTCCCGGATCCGCACCCCCGACCAATGCGCCGACGCGCTCCACCCCTCGACGCACGTGATCGGCAGCGTGGCCTCGTGTTGCGGCATCGCCAACAACTCGGCCCGGGTCAGCGCGAACGGCCGCGGCCCGACCACCTCCAGGCGCCACGCGGGATCGCGGACCGCCGTCAACACGCCCGCGGCGGCCGCCGTTCGATTCACCGGCAAACCCTGCGGGCCGATGTCCGCCCGCCGCGGGGCCAACACCGACACCCGCCCCAGCGGAGTCACCGTCTGCCCCACGGTGGCCAGCGTGACCACGCCCACCCCGGCGCCGAGCACGGTGAACAGCCCGCGCCGCGACGGCCCTTCGGATGCGGCCGGCGCACCGCGGGGACGCCGCCAGTGCGCCACGATCAGCGGCAGCTTCACCGCGACGTGCAGCGTGAGCGCCCCGGCCGCAACCCACCCGATCCAGTAGTGCGCCGGTACGAAGGGGAACGGCCACGGATACCACTGCACGACGTTCAGCAGCCCGGTGACGAGCTCGAAAATCGCCGCCGTCATCAGCACCGCGATGGACAACCGCTCCAGCGCGTGCCCGACCGACTTCGCCGGCGGCCAGGCGAACAGCCGCGGATAGACCACCCACAGCTTCACCAGCAGCAGCGGCACCGCCGCGATCCCGGTCGCCACGTGCAGCCCCTGGGTGACTCGATACCCCCACACCGGCCGGGACGGCAGCGCGAGCCAGTGCGGCTGATGTTGCAGCAGATGACTGAACACGCCGGTCACGAAGCAGATCAGGAAGGCGGGGCCGAGCAACCGGCCGACCGACACGGCCGTTCGCGGATCGTGCAGCGCACCGCGGAACGCTCCGGCCCGGAACGGACCGCGCCGCAGCGCGGCGGGTGGATCCGGCAAGCGGATGTCGAGCTTCATGCGTCCAGCCAACGCCGAAAACCCGCCGCCGGCCCGCATTGACCGCCTTACAAAGTGCTGACGGTCGGCCCGGGATGTCCCGAGAACGGGACCACCGCGGCCAGACTCGCGCCATGTCATCCCGCACGGCGAGCACGAGCACGACGCCCACCGGCACGGCGGCCACGATCACCACCGCCACGGCCGCCGGCACCACGACCACGGCCGCCGCCACCGGACTCGCCCTCGCCGGCGCCGTCGGCTACGCGGTGTACGGCCCGTGGACGCACCCCGGCAGCGCCGGCGTGTACGTCGTGTACGGCGTCGCCTGGGCGCTGTTCGTGCTCGGTGCCTTCCTGGTGCGCCGACTGCCGGTGCGCCGCGCGGTGCTGCTGATCCTGGTCGGGGCCGTCGTGTTGCCCGTACTGGCGGCCGGCGCGCCGCCGCGCACCAGCGACGACGCCTACCGGTACGCGTTCGACGGGCGGGTCCAGGCGGCGGGCCGCTCGCCGTACGCGCACGCGCCGACGGACCCGGAGGTGGCCCGCTTCCGCGACGACTGGCTGTTCCCGAGGGGCGAGTGCGCCGGATGGTTCAAGCACCCGCTACCCGACGGCTCGTGCACCCGGATCAACCGGCCCGACGTGCACACCATCTACCCGCCGGTGGCCGAGTCCTACTACTGGCTCGTGCACGTCGTCACGCCCTCCGGCCGGCGCGAACCCGTCCAGGCCGCCGCCGCGTTGCTGGCGATTCTGGTGACCCTCGCGCTGCTCGCGGTACTGCGCGGGTTCGGCCGCGACCCCCGACACGCGGTGTGGTGGGCGTGGTGTCCGATGGTCGCGCTGGAAGCGGGCAACAACGCGCACGTGGATGTGTTGGGCGTGCTGCTCATGGTGCTCGGCCTGGCCGCGATCGGCGGCCGCCGGCCGATCCTGGGCGGCGTGCTGCTCGGCGGCGCCGTCGCGACCAAGATGTTCCCCGCCGCGGCCCTGGCCGGCGGTCTGCGTCGGGCGCCGGTGCGGCTGCTCGGCTCGGCAGCGCTCACCGTGCTGCTGGTCTACCTGCCGCATGTGCTCGCGGTCGGGCCCGCGGTGCTCGGCTACCTGCCCGGCTATCTCCGGGAGGAGCGATACGACGACGGCGCGCGCTTCGGTCTGCTCGGCCTGGTGCTGCCGACCGGCTCGGCCCCTTACGCGGCCGTCGTCGTGCTGATCGGGCTCGCCGTCGTGGTGGCGGCCCGCGCCGATCCGGACCGCCCGTGGCAGGGCGCGCTCACGCTGACCGGCGGCATGCTGTTCGTGCTGACCCCGGCCTACCCCTGGTACGCGCTGCTCGTGGTCGCGCTCGTGGCGTTGGACGGTCGGCGCCCGGAGTGGCTCGCGCTCGGCCCGGCGGGATATGTGCTGTACCTCACCTGGGGGCTGGAGTTGAGCCCCGGGCAGATCCGGGCCATCCACCAACTCGGCTACGGCGTGGCGCTGTTGTGCGTGCTCGGTGCGGGGCTTGGTCGACGGCTGCGGCCCGCGGACGGCACCACCGGCAGGCCCGCCGCCTTCCATGCCTGGAAACCGCCGATCAGGTCGGTCGCCTCGGACAGCCCCAAATCCACCAGCGACGCCGCGGCGAGGCTGGACGCGTAACCCTCGTCGCACAACACGACCACGCGCAGGTCCCAGCCGGTGGCCTCGGGCACCCGCGCCTCGCCCTCGGGATCCAAGCGCCACTCCAGATGGTTGCGCTCGATCACCAACGCACCCGGGATCGCGCCGTCGGCGTCGCGCTGGAAGTCGGGGCGGGTGTCCACCAGTACCGCGCCGTCGTGGAACGCGGCATGGGCCTGCTCGGGAGTCACCCGGGCGAACCTGGCCCGGGCCCGGTCCACGAGTCGGTCGACGGCGCTCACCACTGGTCCCCCGAGCGCTCGACGCCGACCTTGCGCAGCGGCGCGAAGCTCGGCCGCGCGATGTCCTCACCGGCGTCGTACAGGTTCATCGAGTCCAGTCGAGGCGTGTAGACGTGCACGCTGATCGCCGGCTCGGTGCCCATGTTGGTCACCTCGTGTACATAGGTCGGCCCGAACACGCGGGTCGCGCCGGCGGTGAGCACCCGCTCGCGGGCGCCGGCCCGACGCAGCGGGGTGACCACCAGGGAACGCTCGTGCAGTTCACCGGAGACCACGGTGAACACGCCGGAGGAGCCGCCGTGGTCGTGCAGTCCGGTGCCCTGGCCGGGCAGCCAGCTCAGCAGCCAGACCTCCATGTCCTCGCTCGCGGCGAGCCGCTTGTACCAGCGGGAGATCGGGTCGTAGCGGACCTGGTCGAGCTCGGCCGCGACCAGGCCGGCATGCTGCCGGGCGAGCGCGGCGAGCCGGGCGACGGCCGGACGCACGGGGGGAGCAACGGGCAGGGCGAGCACGGCGGGGGCGGCGAGCGGGTCGCCTGCGACGGTGATGTCGCTGGACATAGGGGAGTCCTTCGGGATGTCTGCGCGATTCTTCTGGCGCGGCGGATCAGGCGAACGCGGCGGATCGAAAGCGAACACGCGAGCGGTCGACAGCAACCCGAACGGACATTCGGCCGAATGAGACGGCCGAGCCGATAAAGGGGGAAAAGAGTGCCGCCGCTTGCGCGGAGGACTGCCGAAAAGGCGTCCTCAGGCGATACAGCCCGGACAACAGCTGTACATGTGGTCGCACGGCGGACACAGCGCGCTGAACACCCGGCGGACGTCGACAGGACGACTCCGGTACCGGCTGCAGCGTGCGGACATGGGAAAAGAAGACCGTCTACGGGGTGGCTGTGTCAACTCGCCGAGGTCCACCGGCGCGGCTGGTCACCCGAATCGGGCGGGCGCTGCCCGATTCGGGTGAGGAATCCTGGGAAGGGATTGAAGCCCACAGGTCACGGGGAGGCCCATTTTCGGGTGACCTCGACGAGTGGCCCCGATGTGTGACCTCGGTCATCATCGCGGTTTTCGGGCCCGTCCCGGGAACTGCGCGGACGGTGTGAGGCGTAGTCCATTGCAGAGGTCATCACGGGTTGGCATCGAATGTCGTCGCGCCTCCCGCCGGTACGCTCCCCGCCCGGAACGTCGAGGCGATCGCGCGACACAGTGCTTGTCCGGATCTGTCCATCTATGTGGTCAATCCGGACTGCTGTGGTCCCGGGGAGTGAATCCCCGCCCTAATAGCAGAGCCCGGCTTGACGTCGCAGCAACGACGCGCTTGTAATTTCACACACGTCGTGAACCGTTACCGGTAACGGCTTAATCACGGGGACGCAAAAACGGTCGAGGAGGCACGCGATGGGCGAGCTGTTCCAGCTACTGGTCGCCGAGGACGAGAGTGAGGAGGAGGAGCTCGGTTGGCAGGAGCGCGCACTGTGCGCGCAGACCGACCCCGAGTCCTTCTTCCCGGAGAAGGGCGGCTCGACGCGAGAGGCGAAGAAGGTCTGCCTCGCGTGCGAGGTGCGCGACGAGTGCCTGGAATACGCGCTGGCCAACGACGAGCGCTTCGGGATCTGGGGTGGACTGTCCGAGCGCGAGCGGCGCCGGCTCAAGAAGGCGGCCGTCTGACCGTCGCCCGCTGACGGTCGCCGGCCGAGGCCCCGACCCGAGCAGAGCGGGCGCGGGGTGCCCGTCGCGTAGTGTGTTGGCCGTTCGGCCGGATGCCGGACCGCTGGTACCACGCCGCTTCGAGCCCCCCGGGGTCCCCGCACTCGATGTCACTTTTCAGCCATCAGTCGGCATACGCGCAAGCTCCGGCTTTTCCACGGCACATCGTCACCGCGATCCTCGTCGCCCACGACGGGGCACGCTGGTTGCCACGCACACTGACCGGCCTGCTCGGTCAGGAGCGCCCGGCCCAGCGCGTCGTCGCGGTCGACACCGGCAGTACCGACGCCTCGGCCGGTCTGCTGGAGGACGCGCTCGGTCAGGGCTCGGTGCTGCATGCCGAGCGACGGACCGCGTTCGGTGCCGCCGTGAGTGAAGCCCTGCGTGCCGCGCCGCACGTCGACCCCGCGTCCCTGCCCTACCGGATCGACGCGTACGACGCGTCGGACCCGTACGGCGACACCGATCAGGACCGCCCGCCGCGGTCGACCGAACCGGTCGAGTGGCTGTGGCTCCTGCACGACGACAGTGAGCCCGCACCCGACGCGCTGCACCTGCTGCTGCGCGCCGCCGACGAACTGCCCTCCGCGGCCGTGCTCGGCCCCAAGGTGCGCAGCTGGTACGACCGCAGGCAGCTCCTGGAGGTCGGCACCACCCTCACCGGCAGCGGCCGGCGCTGGACCGGCCTGGAGCGCCGCGAGCAGGATCAGGGCCAGCACGACGCGGTCCGCGGCGTGCTCTCCGTCTCCAGCGCGGGCATGCTGGTGCGCCGCGACGTGTGGGAGGGCCTGGGCGGCTTCGACCCGCACCTGCCGCTCTCCCGCGACGACACCGACTTCGGTTGGCGGGTCAACGCCGCCGGACACCGCGTGGTGATCGTGCCGGACGCGGTGGTGCAACACGCCGAGGCGGCCACGCGCGAGCGCCGTCCGATCGACGTCGCGGCCGACCGCCCGCACCGGGTTGACCGCGCGGGGGCCGCCTTCGCCCTGCTCGCGAACACCACCGGCGCCGGTTGGCCGCTGCTCTGGTTCCGGCTGTTGTTCGGCGGCCTGTTCCGCAGCCTGGGCTACCTGCTCGGCAAGCTGCCCGGGATGGCCCTGGACGAACTGCTCGGCACCATGTCGGTGTTGCTGCGTCCGGGCGCGTTCCTGTCCGCACGCCGCGCCCGGGCCCGCACCCGGACCATGTCCGACAAGGACCTGGGCGACCTGTTCCCCAGCCGTGCCGCCACTGTGCGTCATGCCGCCGAGGGTCTGCTGGGCAACCTGCGGCGGAGCGAGGAACCGGAGACCCGGTCCGGGCGACACAGCAGCGCGGAATCGGGCCCGGTCGACGCGGACGCCGAGTCGCTCGACACGGAGAACTTCGTCAAGCTGCGCATGCTGATGCGCCGTCCCGGACTCTCGCTCGCCGTCGCACTCACCCTGATCACCCTGTTCGCCGCCCGAGAATTGCTCAGCGGCGGCAGCCTGTTCGGCGGCGCCCTGCTGCCCGCCCCCGAGGGCGCGGCGGACCTGTGGCACCGCTATCGGGACACCTGGCACGGCGTCGGCTTCGGCGAGGCGGCGAGCGCACCGCCCTACGTCGGCGCGCTGGCCGCGTTCGCGACCCTGCTGCTGGGCAAGGCCGGTACCGCGGTCGCGGTACTGCTGATCGGCAGCGTCCCGTTCGCCGGGATCAGCGCCTACCTGTGCTCACGCCGACTGGTGTCCGCGCCCGGCGTGCGGGTGTGGGGCGCGGCCGTGTACGCGCTGACCCCCGTGGCCACCGGCGCGATCGCCTCCGGTCGGATCGGCACCGCCGTCGCGCTGGTGCTGGCTCCCGTGGTCGCGCGCGGCGCGGCCCAGGTGCTCGGCGCCGGCGACCTGAAGCCGTCCATGCGCGCGGCCTGGGCCACCGGCCTGGCCCTGGCCGTCGCGGCGGCGTTCACGCCGCTGCTGTGGCTCGCGGTCGTGCTGCTCGCCCTGATCGCCGTGGGGACGTCCTTCGCCGGACTGCTCGGCCCGCGACCGGGGATGGGCCTGCTGCTGCGGATCGGTGTCGTACTCGGCACCCCGCTCGTGCTGCTCGGCCCGTGGACCCTGGCCCTGGCGGGCAAGCCCACGCTGTTCCTGTCCGAGCCCGGATTGGCCGGCGACGCGCTGGCCGAGAAGGGCACCAGCCCGGTCGGCCTGCTGCTCCTGGATCCGGGTGGTCCCGGGACGCTGCCGGCGTGGCTCACCGGCGCGCTGCTGTTGGCGGCGCTGGCCGCGCTGTTGCGCGACTCGCGCCGCGCCGCGGTGCTGGGCGCGTGGGCGGCGGCCGTGGTCGGCCTGGTCCTGGCGGTCGTGGTCAGCCACGTCGAACTCACCGTCGAGGCCACCGGCGACAAGGCGCCCGCCTGGCCCGGCGCGGCCGTGGTGGTGATCGCGCTCGGCTACGTCGCCGCCGCGATGGTGGGCGCCGAGGACGCCCGCACCCGGGTCGCGGCCGGCAGCTTCGGCTGGCGTCAGCCCACCGCGGTGGTGCTGACCGTGCTGGCCGGGCTCACCCCGGTCGTGGCGGCCGCGGCCTGGCTGTGGCAGGGCGCGAACGGGCCGCTGGAGCGGCGCGACCCGGTCGTGGTGCCCGCGTTCGTGGCCGAGGAGGCCACCGGGTCGCGGCATCCCCGCACCCTGGTACTGACCTCGCCCGAGCCGGGCAACGTCACCTACACGATCGTGCGCGGCGCGGGCCCGGTGCTCGGCGACGCGGAACTGGCGCCCAAGGCGTCCACCTACCGGCAGTTCGACACGTTCCTGGGCAAGTTGCTCTCCGGTGGCGGCGGCGCGACCGCGAACATGCTCGCCCCGTACGGCATCGAGTTCGTCCAGCTCAAGCCGCCGGTGGGCGGCGACCTGACCGCCCGCCTCGACGGCACGCCGGGCCTGGCTCGGGTCGGTGCCACCCAGGGCGCCACCCTGTGGCGCCTGCAGTACCCGGTCGGCCGCGCGCTGATCGTCGACCCCGACGGTCGCAGCGTGGCGATCCCCTCCACCCGTGAGGGCGTGTCCACCCGGATCGAGGCCGGCCCGCAGGGTCGGATCCTGCGGCTCGCGGAGCGCGCCGACTCGGGGTGGCAGGCCACCCAGGGCGGGAAGAAGCTGACCGCCCGCACGCTGGACGGCTGGGCACAGGGCTTCGAGCTGCGCCCCGAGGCGGGCCGGCTCGAAATCACCCACACCTCCGGCGGACACGGCGTCTGGCTGCTCGTCCAGGGCATCCTGGTCTTCGTCGTGTTCGTCATGGCGCTGCCCGCCCGCAGGCGCGGCACCGACGACGACCTGCCGGACGACGCCGGCCCGACCCCCGCCGCCGGCGAGGGCACCGGGCGACGCGCCCGCCGGGCCAAGACCGAGGAGCCGGTGCCGGCCCCGGAGGCGGTACCGGTCGCGGTGGCCGCCGACGGCCCGGACGCGTTCGGCTTCCCCGAGCAGCGCACCGATCCGGCCGAGGCGCCGGTGCCGGCGCAGGCGTGGAACGACGCGCCCTACGACGCCGCGACACCGGCCTACGAGCAGTACCCGCAGCAGGACTACGGGCAGGAGTACCAGGGCTACCCGGACTACCAGGGCTACCAGTACGACCAGGGCACCCAGGGCACCCAGGGCGCGCCGGACCAATCGGAGGCGGCCGGCTCCTACGGCTGGGTTCCGCCCCAGCCGCAGGCCCCCGTCTACGACCAGTACGGCAACGTGGTGCCCCCGCCGCAGTACGACCCGAACGCCTACCCGGACCAAGGCGGCGGTTGGCCTCCCGAGCCGAGCTCGGGTGACCAGCCGTGGCCGCCGCCCTCGCAGGGAGACCGCCCGTGAAGCGCACCACCCTCTCCCTGGCCGTCGTCGTCGCGCTGCTCGCCGCGGTCGTCGGTCTGGCGGTCGTGACCCGCCCGACCGAGAGCAAGGCCGCGCCGCCGCCGGCGGCGGGCCGGGTGCCGATGCAGCAGGCCGAGCTGAGTTGCCCGTCCATCCGGCAGCTGCCCGGCAGTTCGACGGCCGTGTCCGCGCTGACCCCGCCCGCGCAGAACGCGGCGGGCGGCGGTGAGGCGAGCGTCGTCGACCTCGGCGACCGGACCAAGGCGCGCACCAAGGTCGAGGCCCCGGGCAAGCTCGCGAGCTTCGGCGTGGACAACGTCGAAGTTCCGCCGCTCGTGGGCAACGCCGCCGGGGTCCTCGCGCCGGGCTTCTCGGCCGGCGCGGTCACCCGCGTGCCCAGCGGCGCCGGTCGCGGCCTGGCCGGCCTGGCCTGCGAGGCGCCGACCACCGACCGCTGGTTCGTGGGGGCCTCCACCGCCGAGAACCGCGACGCGTACCTGTACCTGTCCAACAGCAAGGACACACCGGCCATCGTCGACGTGGAGTTGTTCGGGCCCAACGGCCCGATCGACGCCGAGGCGGGCCGCGGGCTGACCCTGGCGCCCGGCGCGACGCTGCCGGTGATGCTGCGCACGCTCAACCCGGGCGCGGTCTTCCCGGGCGTGGCGGTGCACGTGATCGCCCGCACCGGCCGGGTCGGCGCGGCGATCCGGGACCAGGAGGGCACGGTGGGCACCGACTGGCTGCCCTCGGCCGGTGCCCCGGGCCGCAACCTGGTGATCACCGGCCTGCCCGCGTTCACCGGCGACGCGGGCAACGTGCAGCTGATGCTGCTGTCGCCGAGCGGCGAGAGCACCGATGTCCAGCTGACCGTGGCCGGCAAGGTGAACACCTTCAAGCCGGTCGAGCACGAGAGCACCGAGGTCAAGGGCAACAAGCTGACGGTGATCGACCTCGGCCCGGTCAACCGGGGTGACGCGGGCGCGCTGCGACTCACCTCCGGACGCGCGGACATCATCGCCGGCGTCCGGGTGGTCCAGGGCGCCGGAGCGGACGCCGAGGTGGCCTTCCTGGCCGCCGGCCCGGAACTCGCCGGGCGCGCGGTGGTCGCGGAGAACCGCACCGGCGGCGCGGTCACGAGCACGATCTCGCTCACCGCGCCCAAGGGCCCGGCCAAGGTCAAGCTCACCTCGATCGGCGACAAGGGCGAGCCGGTGTCCGCGGACGTGGAGGTGCCCGCCGGCACCACCCTCCAGGTGCCCGCTCCGGCGCCCGCCGGCGCCGCCCGGTTCGCGGTGATCGCCGAGGCACAGCCGGGTTCACAGCCGGTGCACGTGGCGCGCACGATCACCGAGACGATGGGCAAGACCGCCGCGTTCACGGTGCAGCCGTTCGTACCGACGGAGGAGACCGTCGTGGTGCCCAACGCGCGCGAGGACCTGTCCCTGCTGGTCCCGCAGAAGTAGCACGTCGCACCACGCCGGAAACCGCAGCGGCCCGGGCCCCCACGACGGGGACCCGGGCCGCTGCGTCGTGGGCCGCTCAGTCGTCGGGGTCGATGGTGTCCGGATCCATGCCCAACAGGTCGGCGACCTGCTCCACGAGCACGTCGTTGACCAGCATCTCCAGCTCGGTCCGGCCCTCCGCGCGCAGTTCCAGCGGGCGGCGGTAGAGGATGATCGTCGCCGGGACGCCCGTGGTCGCCGGCACCAGCCGGCCCAACGCCACCGCTTCGTCGCCGTTCACCGCGGTCTCGGCCTCGGGCACGTCCAGGACCGCGAAGCGGACCTCCTCCAGTTGCGGCCAGCGCTTGGCGAGCCGTTCGACGACATCGGCGGCGAGGTCGTCGAACCGCTGCGCGCGGGTGAGCGCGATCGGCACGGGGGGCGGGGCGAGCGGACCGCGCATGCCGCGGCCGTGCCGGTCGCGCCGACTACGGCGCCGCCGGTCACGCTCACGAGGAGAAGAGGGGACCGAGTGCTCGTTGTGCACGGGACGAGCTTAGGGCCTGCCGGCCCGATGCGGATCGGTCCACGCGCGCTCGTTCGCGCGCGAGCCGGGGCGCCGAACGGTGCCGCGAGACGCCGCCCGCACCCTGTGAGGAGCGACACGTGAGTCACACCGCACCCGGATGTGACGCGGGTTCGGTCCGCTTGCGGTACCGTCCATCGTCGTGAGCCCTGTACGTCGCTGTTCGCGGACCGCCTGCGGCCGAACCGCAGTCGCCACGTTGACGTACGTCTACGCCGACTCCACGGCCGTCCTGGGCCCTCTCGCGACCTACGCCGAGCCCCATTGCTACGACCTGTGCGCCGAGCACTCGGAGCGGCTGACCGCGCCGCGTGGTTGGGATGTCGTGCGCCTGGCGCCGGATCCGAGCGCGGGCAAACCCAGCAGCGACGACCTGGAAGCGCTGGCCAACGCCGTGCGCGAGGCCGCCCGCCCGCCGCAGCCCCCGCAGCCCGCGCCCGAGCCGCCGGACCGCGACGGCCGTCCCGAGGCCGGCCGACGCGGTCACCTGCGCGTTCTGCGCTCACCCGAGAGCTGACCACCGGCCGATAGGGTCTGATGCGTCGTCCGCGGGGCAGGGATCGACGGTCAACGGCCAATACCGCGGCGAATCGCGACCGCGGCCAAGCGAGTGGAGTCTTCGGGTGCGCGACCTCTCCCAGATCGTGAAGGCGTACGACGTGCGGGGCGTGGTCCCCGACCAACTGGACGCCGACACCGCGCGGGCACTGGGCGCGGCCTTCGTGCGAGTCACCGGGGCCGACGCGATCGTGATCGGCTGGGACATGCGCCCGTCCTCGCCGGAGCTGTCCGGCGCGTTCGCCGCCGGCGCCGCCGCCCAGGGCGCGGACGTCACGCTGATCGGCCTGGCCTCCACCGACGAGCTGTATTTCGCCAGTGGCAGCTTGAACCTTCCCGGCGCGATGTTCACCGCCAGCCACAATCCCGCGCAGTACAACGGGATCAAGATGTGCCGCGCGGGCGCCGCCCCGATCGGTCAGGACAGCGGTCTGGCCGACATCCGCGCGCTCGCCGAGGCGGGTGTGCCCGAATACGCCGGCGAACCGGGCACGATCACCGAGCACGACGTGCTGGCCGACTACGCCGCGCACCTGCTGGGCCTGGTCGACCTGACCGGCATCCGGCCGCTCAAGGTGGTCGTGGACGCGGGCAACGGCATGGGCGGGCACACCGTGCCCAGCGTGCTGGGTGCCGCGAGCGGGCTGCCGCTGGAGATCGTCCCGCTGTACTTCGAGCTGGACGGCTCGTTCCCCAACCACGAGGCCAACCCGCTGGACCCGAAGAACCTGGTCGACCTGCAGGCCGAGGTCCGCAGGAGCGGCGCCGACCTGGGTCTGGCCTTCGACGGCGACGCCGACCGCTGCTTCGTGGTCGACGAGCACGGCGACCCGGTCTCGCCGTCCGCGGTCACCGCGCTGGTCGCGGTCCGCGAGATCGCCCGGGCCAGGGCGAACGGCGAGGACGCCCCGGTGATCATCCACAACCTGATCACCTCGCGCGCCGTTCCGGAGATCGTCGCCGAGCACGGCGGCCGGGCGGTGCGCACCCGGGTGGGTCACTCGTTCATCAAGGGCGAGATGGCCGTCACCGACGCGATCTTCGGCGGCGAGCACTCCGCGCACTACTACTTCCGCGACTTCTGGCGTGCGGACACCGGCATGCTGGCCGCGATCCACGTGCTCGCGGCGCTCGGCGGCCAGAGCCTGCCGCTGTCCGCGTTCGCGAGCGAGTACGACCGCTACCCGGCGTCCGGCGAGATCAACAGCGAGGTCGTCGACCAGGCGGCCGCGACCGCGAAGGTGCGCGCCGCCTTCGAGGGCCGGCCCACCGTCACCGTGGACGACCTGGACGGGATGACCGTGGTGGCCGACCGCTGGTGGTTCAACCTGCGTGCCTCCAACACCGAGCCGTTGTTGCGCCTGAATGTCGAGGCCGACGACGAGCCGACCATGATCGCCATCCGCGACGAGGTGCTGGCACTCGTCCGGGGTTGACCGGTCGGCTCGGTAAGGTGATGGGTTCAATCGGACGGCTGCCGCGCCGAATCGGATCGATACGTACGAATCGACCATGTGCGAATCGGCGCGGACAGTCGGAAAAGTGGGAGATGTCGTGAATCTGGAACCGTCGCAGTTGGCGATCCTGACCTGCCCGGTCTGCCACGCCTCGCTGCACCGGGACGGGGACGCCGCGCTGGCCTGCGACAACTCCGCCTGCGGGCTGGTGTACCCCGTCGTCGACGACATCCCGGTGCTGCTCGTGGACGAGGCCCGCCGGCCCGGTACCGCGCGGGCATGAACATCCTCGACGAGGGCCTGCTGGACGACCAGGACGGCATCGCCCGGGCCGACGCGGCGGACACGCTGCGCGCCCTGGCCGGTGCCGGGGCACAGGTGCGCCGGGCCGTACAGGCCGCGCGCGAGGCCGTGCCCGCCGCGATCGCGCCCCGGGACCGACCGCGCACGGTGATCCTGGCCGCGCCCGCGTACGGGCCGCTGGGCCATGCGCTGCGCGCGGTCACCGGCGCGGACGCGGCCCTGCCCCTGGTGCTCGCGGCGGGCGGCGTGCTGCCCGGCTGGGCCGGTCCGATGGACCTCGTGCTGTTGGCCGGTCGAGGGGACGAGCCCGGCCTGATCGAGCTCGCCGGGCAGGCGTACCGACGCGGCTGCCAGGTGGCCGCGGCCACCCCGGCCGGGTCGCCGCTCGACGCCGCCGTGCAGCAGTCCCGGGGCGTGGTGGTCCGGGTCCCCGTCGACGCCGCCCCGGTCGGTGCGACCGGCTACGCCGACGACACCGTGTTCGCCGCGCAGACCGCGTTCTGGCCGCTGTTCACCGCGCTCCTGGCGCTCACCGGCGCGGCCGGCGCGAGCGCGTTCACCCCCGGCGAGGGACTGGCGGGCGTGGACGCGATGGCCGACCGCCTCGACGAGGCGAGCACCCGCTGCCGCCCCGCCGCCGACGCCTACCTCAACCCCGCCAAGGGGCTGGCCGTCGCGATCGCCGGCACCGTCCCGGTGATATGGGGCGCGGGCACCGTCGCGGGCGTGGCCGCCGAGCGCTTCGCGACGATGTGCGTCGGCGTCGCCGCCACCCCCGCGCTGTCCGGCGCGCTGCCCATCGCGGGCCGCTACCAGGACCGAATCTTCACCGCGGGCGACTCGGGCGAGGCCGCCGACCCCGACGACTTCTTCCGCGACCGGGTGGACGAGCCCGAGGCGGTGCGGATGTGCCCGGTGCTGCTCGTCGACCACGACGACGAGGGCGGCGCGGCGCAGCTGGACCGGGCCCGACGCACGCTGAGCGCGCTCGGCCGGTCCGCCGTCGGCGAGGTCGGCGCGCGCGGCGCCGGCCCCCTGGAGCGGCTCGCCGAGCTGATCGCGGTGACCGACTTCGCGGCCGTCTACCTGGCCCTGGGCACCGGCGTCGGCCCCGCCATACCCGGGCTGTTCCCCTGGACCGAAGGCGGTCCCCGCTAGCCATGGACCGCCTCGTCAACCGGATTCGCGCCAACGCGTGGGGTTCGCTCACGGCCATCCCCGAACTGCTCGGCGTCGCCCCCACCGGCGAACCGCAGGCCGAGCTGTGGATGGGAGCCCACCCGGGCGCGCCCTCCCGGATCGACCGGGGCCGCGGGCCGTGCTCGCTGGTCGAGCTGATCGCCGCCGACCCCGAGGGCGAGCTCGGCGCGGACACCGCGGCCCGGTTCGGCCCGCGGCTGCCGTTCCTGCTCAAGGTGCTGGCCGCGGAGGAGCCGCTGTCGCTCCAGGTGCACCCGGACGCGATCCAGGCCCGGCACGGCTACGCGGAGGAGGAGGCGCGCGGCGTCCCGATCGACGCGCCGCACCGCAACTACCGCGACTCCAGCCACAAGCCGGAGATGATCTGCGCGCTCGGCGACTTCGAGGGCCTGGTCGGCTATCGCGAGATCGCCGAGACACTCAAGCTGCTCGACGCCCTCGACGTCCCGGAACTGGCTCCGTTCGCACGCGCGTTGCGCAATCCCGACCAGGAGGCGGCACTGCGCGCGGCGACCACGCACGTGCTCATGCTGCCCGCCCGCCTGCGCACCGGCGTGGTCGACGCGGTGGCCGCGGCCTGTCGGCGGCTGGCCGCGAACGGATCGCCGTACGCGGAGGCGTGCGCCGCGGTCGCGGGCCTGGCCGAGCGCCACCCGGGCGACCCGGGCGTCGCGGTGGCGCTGCTGCTCAACCACATCCGGCTGCGCGAGGGCGAGGCGGTCTTCCTCGCGGCCGGCATGCCGCACTCCTACCTGCACGGCGTCGTGGTCGAGATCCTCGCCAACTCCGACAACGTGCTGCGCTGCGGCCTGACCGACAAGCACATCGACGTCGGCGAACTGCTGCGGATCATGGCCTTCCGGGCCGGCCCGGTGGAGATCCTGGGCCCCGAGCCGACCGAGGCCGACCCGGGCGAGCAGGTCTACGCGACCCCGGTCGCCGACTTCCGGCTCTCCCGGCTGCGGACGACCTCGGGCCGCGAGCCGTACCTCCTGGACACCGCCGGTCCGCAGATCCTGCTGTGCGTGCGCGGCGGGGCGACCGCCACCGGCGCGGACGGCGCGGCGCTGGACCTGGCCCGGGGCCAATCGGTGTACGTCCGCGCGGGTGAGCCGCGCGTCGCGGTCACCGTCGAGGGGGACGACGGCCTGGTCTTCCGGGCGACCGTCCCGTGCTGCTGAGCCCGGTCGGGCGATCGACGCGGGCCGCGGTGGCGCGGGCATCCCGGGGTAGACGGCTGCCCGATGGCACACTGATCGCCGGCGAACGGTAGCCGGCGGCCGGTGACGATGGTCAACCAACGGGTGGGAGTCGACCTATGAGCGCGGGTGGCGGAACGAAGGCGGTCGTCGCGGCACTGGCGGCGAACCTGGGCATCGCGGTGGGCAAGTTCGTGGCCTTCGCGTTCACCCGGTCCTCGTCGATGCTGGCGGAGGGCGTGCACTCGTTGGCCGACTCCGGCAATCAGGTGCTGCTCCTGGTCGGCGGCAAACGCTCGCAACGCGACGCCACACCCGAGCATCCCTTCGGCTACGGCCGCGAGCGCTACATCTACGGCTTCCTGGTCTCGATCGTGCTGTTCTCCGTCGGCGGCATGTTCGCGATCTACGAGGGCTACGAGAAGATCGCCCACCCGCACGAGCTGAAGAGCTGGTACTGGGCGGTCGGCGTGCTGGTCTTCTCGATCGTCCTGGAGGGCTTTTCCTTCCGGACCGCGATCCGCGAGTCCAACCAACACCGGGGCGAGCTGAGTTGGCCGCAGTTCATCCGCCGGGCCAAGTCCCCCGAGCTGCCGATCGTGCTCCTGGAGGACTTCGGCGCGCTGATCGGCCTGGTCCTGGCGCTGGCCGGGGTCAGCCTGGCGGTGGCCACCGGCGACGGTGTGTGGGACGGGATCGGCACGCTGTGCATCGGCGTGCTGCTGGTGCTGATCGCGATCGTGCTCGCGATGGAGACCCGCAGCCTGCTGCTCGGCGAGGCGGCCGGGGTGGAGACGGTCCGGGCGATCGAGGCGGCCATCGTGGCCGGCCCCGACGTCGAGCGGCTGATCCACATGCGCACGCTGCACCTGGGCCCGGAGGAACTGCTGGTCGCCGCGAAGATCGCGGTCAACCACGACGACACCGCGGCCGAGGTGGCCCGTGCGATCGACGCCGCCGAGGCGCGTGTGCGCGCGGCCGTGCCCATCGCCCGGGTGATCTACCTGGAGCCGGACATATACCGCACCGAAGAGGCCGCGCGCGGCGCCGACCCCGAGGCCACCCCCGGAGGCAAGGACCCTCACGCAGCCGACCACTGAGGTGTTAACGTCGGTAACGCACTACGACAGTCGCTGCAGAGGGCGGTCGGGTCCGGGACCCGTAGGCACAGAAGTGTCCGACTGGATGGCACGGCATCGGCGCCCGCGGCACCGGTGCGTCTCCAGTCCCATCCACCCCCTCCGCAGAGGATCCGAAAACATGGCTTCGCAGCTCGACGGCGACTTCAAGGTCGCCGACCTCTCCCTCGCCGCGTTCGGTCGCAAGGAGATCACCCTCGCCGAGCACGAGATGCCCGGTCTGATGTCGATCCGTCGCGAGTTCGCCGCGTCGCAGCCGCTTGCGGGTGCCCGGATCATGGGCTCGCTGCACATGACCGTGCAGACCGCCGTGCTGATCGAGACGCTCGTCGCGCTCGGCGCCGAGGTGCGCTGGGTCTCCTGCAACATCTACTCCACCCAGGACCACGCCGCCGCGGCCATCGCGGTGGGCCCCGAGGGCACCCCCGAGGACCCGCGCGGCGTGCCGGTCTACGCCTGGAAGGGCGAGACCCTGGAGGAGTACTGGTGGTGCACCGAGCAGGCGCTGAACTGGCCCGGCCACGACGGCCCGAACATGATCCTCGACGACGGCGGTGACGCCACGATGCTCGTGCACAAGGGCGTCGAGTTCGAGAAGGCCGGCGCCGTCCCGGACGCGACCGACGCCGACTCCGAGGAGTACACGGTCTTCCTGGCGCTGCTGCGCGCGAGCTTCGCCAAGAACCCGGGCAAGTGGTCCGCGATGGCCCCCGGCATCAAGGGTGTCACCGAGGAGACCACCACCGGCGTGCACCGCCTGTACGAGATGTTCCAGGCCGGTTCGCTGCTCTTCCCGGCGATCAACGTCAACGACTCGGTCACCAAGAGCAAGTTCGACAACAAGTACGGCGTCCGCCACTCGCTCATCGACGGCATCAACCGGGCCACCGACGTGCTCATCGGCGGCAAGGTCGCGGTCGTCTGCGGCTACGGCGACGTGGGCAAGGGTTCGGCCGAGTCGCTGCGCGGCCAGGGCGCCCGGGTGATCGTCACCGAGGTCGACCCGATCTGCGCGCTCCAGGCGGCGATGGACGGCTACCAGGTCACCACGCTGGACGAGGTCGTCGAGATCGGTGACATCTTCGTCACCACGACCGGCAACTTCAACATCATCATGGCGTCCGACATGCAGCGGATGAAGCACCAGGCGATCGTCGGCAACATCGGCCACTTCGACAACGAGATCGACATGGCCGGTCTGGCCAAGATCCCGGGCATCGTCAAGGACGAGGTCAAGCCGCAGGTGCACACCTGGACGTTCCCCGACGGCAAGAAGCTGATCGTGCTGTCCGAGGGCCGGCTGCTCAACCTGGGCAACGCGACCGGTCACCCGAGCTTCGTGATGTCCAACAGCTTCGCGAACCAGACCATCGCGCAGATCGAGCTGTTCACCAAGCCCGAGGAATACCCGATCGGCGTCTACGTGCTGCCCAAGCACCTGGACGAGAAGGTCGCGCGCCTGCACCTGGACGCGCTGGGCGTCAAGCTCACGACGCTGACCGAGGAGCAGGCCGCCTACATCGGCGTCAAGGTCGAGGGCCCGTACAAGACGGACGCCTACCGCTACTGACGCAGCGGATCGGTATCGATCACCGGTACCGATCCTCGCCGTCGATCATCGCGACAGGCCGGGCGGCGCACGGATCGTGCGCCGCCCGGCCTGTGTGTGGACAACCATCGGGCAACCGGACACGACATCCCTCGGGGGGCGGTCGCATGCAACGGCGCACGTACATATCCATCCTGCTCGCCGGGGCCGCGCTGACGGCCTGTCAGGGCAACGACTCCAATGCCGAACCCGCGGCCGGGGCCGACTCCTCCGCGGCCGCCTCGGCACCCGACAAGGTCCCGGCCGGCGGTGCCGCGGTCAGCCCGCTGGAGAACGAGGAAGGCGTCGAACCGGGTCTGGCGCCGCTGACTTCGGCCGCCGATCTGACCCGGGCCCGGGCGCTGATCGGGCGGGTGAACACCAAAGGCCGCGGCCCGCAGACCGGCTACGACCGGGAGAAGTACGGGCCGGCCTGGACCGACAGCGTCACCGACGTCCCGTTCGGCAAAAACAGCTGCGACACCCGCGACGACATCCTCAAGCGGGACGGCCGGGTGACGCAGTGGAAGGACCGGAAGGGCTGTGTCGTGACCGCCATGACATTGCCCGATCCCTATTCCGGCAAGGACATAGTGTTCACCAAGGCCAAGGCGTCCGCGGTGCAGATAGACCACGTGGTGCCGCTGAGCGCGTCCTGGCAGATGGGCGCCGCGCAGTGGGACACGGACAAACGCCGTCGACTGGCCAACGACCCGCTCAATCTGCTCGCCGTGGACGGCCCGATCAACGGCGGCAAGGGCGATTCCAGCCCGGCGACGTGGCTGCCGCCGAACAAGGCGGTCCGCTGCTCGTACGTGGTCCGCTACGCGCAGGTCTCGATCAAGTACGACCTGCCGGTGACCGACGCGGACAAGCAGGCGATGCTCGCGCAGTGTGCGGGCTGACCAACTCGCCTACGGCCGCAGCACGACGTTGCCGAGATTGGCGCGCGCCTCGATCACCGCGTGCGCCTTCGCCGGGTCCGCGAGCGCGAACGTCTCGTGTACCGCGACCCGGAGCCGGCCCGACGGAGCCAGGTCCCACAGTTCCTGCCGGTGGCGCTCGTACGACTCGGGAAACGCGGCGGAGAACCGGGCCATCGACATCCCGGTGATCGTCCGCGCGCCCGCGAGCAGTTCCCACGCGGGCGCGGTCCCGCCGCCGCCCGCCACGTCCCCGCCGAACACCCCCGGCAGCGGCAGGCCGCCCTCGCGCACCTTCCGCACACTCGGCAGGCTCACCCCGATCGCCTCGGTGCGGATCAGCAGCTCGCCCGGCCCCGGCTCGGGCACGTCGGCGTCCTCCACGCGCAGCACTTCGGGACCGCCGTACTCGTAATGGCGAACGTGACGCACACACCTCCAAGGATCATGGGAAGTACCCACGATATCTGTTCGATCGTAGGGAAGTCCAATGATTCTCGGGTAGGCTGCGCCCATGGTCGACAAGCTGCCCGCCCCCGCCCGGATCCGCGTCCTGCCCAGTTGGCTGCTCGGCCGCGCCGCCGCGCACGGCCGGGGGCTGGTTCGCAGAGTGCTGGCCGCCGACGGCATGCCGATGCTCCATCACCTGGTGCTGATCGCGGTCCGGGAGTACGGGCCGGTCGCCCAGGCCGAACTCGCCCGTGCGGTGGCCGTCGACCCCAAGGACATGGTCGCGATCCTGAACAGCCTCCAGGCCGACGGTCTGGTCACCCGCACCCCCGACCCCCGCGACCGGCGCAAGAACGCGATCACCACCACCCCCGCGGGCGAACAGCGGCTGGCCCGGCAGGAACCACTCGTGGACGCCGCGATGGCCGAACTGCTCGCCCCGCTCGACCCCACCGAGCAGGCCACCTTCATGGCCCTGCTCACCCGCGTGGCGGCCGCCGGCGAACCCACCGTGTCGTAGGGTCCGCGCATGCCCTCAGGCACCTACTCCTTCCACGACCCGCACGACGGCACCCCGCTCGGCGAGGAACGCTTCTCCTGCGCCCCCGGCCCGATCGGCTGGCGCTACACCGGAAGCGGCATCGACCTGACGCTGGACGCGCGGGGCCGCCCGCTGCGCCTGGAAGCGCTCGCCGGCGGTTGGCGGGTCCGCGGCGGCGCGACGGTCGTGGACGGCGCGGCCGGGGTGGTGTGGCTGCGCAGCGCGGCGGATCCGACCCTGGACGTGCCGGCGACCGAGGCCGAGGCGAAGGCCGCCGGCTTCACCGGCCGCTCGCCCGCCTTCCTGATCGCCACCGCGACCCTGCTGAATCTGTCCCCCGGCGGCTCCGCGCGGCTGCGCCTGATCGCCCTGACCGAACCGGTGCTGGCGGCACACACGGTGGACCAGTCCTGGACCCTGGCCGCGGTGGAAACCCACGACGGTCTGATCGTCGAACGCTACGAGGTGGACGACCTCGCCACCGGCGAGCGCGCGATCGTGTACCTGAGCGGCGATGTGGTCCTCGCGGCCCCCGGCATCGAACTCGAAGCCCTCGACACACCGCCGAACAGGCGGATCACGACGGCGGGGTGAACCCGGGGCGCTCGCGCCGATCGGAATCCGCGGGCGGCACGACCGGGGCGGAGCGGGGTTCGGGAGCAGGCGCCGGCGCGGGCGCGGGCATCGGTGCGAGCGGGGGCGGCGGGACCCGGCCGTGCACCGGTGTCCATGCCGGGGGTTGCCCCGACGGCTGTGTCGTGGTGGGCGCCGTCGTCGGCGCGGGCAGCGGTGCCGGCGGGGCGGCATCGGCGGTGAGACGGTGCGGGCCGCCCGCGTACCGCTCCCAGTCCCGTCGCTGCCGCTCGGCCAGCACCGCGGCGAGGTAGACCACCGGGTGCATGCCCGGCGGCGGGCCGATTCCGATCCGGTTCGCGGTATCCACCGTCAGCCGCTCGCCCAGCGACGCCTCTATCGCCGGATCCAGCTCGCCACGTCGCGACAGGAATTGCCGAATGGCCAGCGCCAGATCATCGGTCAGCCCGGACAACTCGATCCCCGTCGCCCACGCCGAGGCGGCCGGATGCAGCGGCATGGGCAGGTGCCGCGCCCCGGGAGTGCGCTCTCGCACCACGAACGTCCCGGCCACCATGTCGCCGAGTCGCTTGCCGTTCTTCGAGGCGAGCGAGGAGAACACCGCGCCACACCCGAACGTGGTCCAGAAATCCGCGAAGAACCCGAGCAGCGCGCGCACCAGCGCGTGCCGGAACCGAATCGGCCCGCCGTCGTCGCGAACCACCCGAAGCCCGAGCGCCATCTTGCCCAGCGACCGCCCGTGACTTGCGGTCTCCCACGTCACCGGCCATCCGACCACGACCAGCACCACGATCGACAACAACAACGCCGAGGCGAGCGCATCGTCGTCGACCGGAACCGTCATCGACACGACCCAGACCGCCGCAAGCAACAGGGCCATCTGCGCGGCCAGGTCGATCACCATCGCGATCGCCCGACTGGGCAACCGCGCCGGACGCAGGTCGAGCGCGACCGCTTCGCCCGTGACGAGCTCGGACACGTCCACCTCCAGTGTGTGCGTCGATGCCACTCCCAGAGAGGATGCACCGTATGGATGTCGACGTGTTCGTCGCGGTGCACCGCCACGAGTGGCAACGCCTGGAACAACTGACTCGCCGGCGGCGGCGCTTGTCGGGGCCCGAGGTGGACGAGTTGGTGACGCTGTATCGCCGCACGGCCACCCATCTGTCGACGATCCGCTCCGCCGCGCCCGACCCGGTGCTGGTCGGCCGGCTCTCCACCCTGACCGCGCGGGCCCGCTCTGCGGTGACCGCACCCCGCACGCCGGCCTGGCGCGAGGCGGTGCTGTTCCTGACGGTTCGATTCCCCGTCGCCGTCTACCGCAGTCGCCGCTGGTGGGGTGTCACGGCGCTGGTCTTCGTCGCACTGGCCTCGATCATCGCGGCCTGGGTGGCACACGACCCGGCGGTTCGCGACGCGGTGGCCGCGCCCGAAGACATCCGACGGATGACCCGCCCCGGCGGCGACTTCGAGACCTACTACTCCAGCGCCCCCGCGAGTTCCTTCGCCGCCCAGGTGGCCACGAACAACGCGTGGGTGACGGCCGGCTGCCTGGCGCTGGGCATCCTGCTCGGCCTGCCGGTGCTGTACATCGTCTTCAGTAACGCGATGAACGTAGGTATCTCGGCGGGCCTGATGGCCGACGCGGGCCGCCTGGACGTCTTCTTCGGCCTCATCACGCCACACGGCCTGCTCGAACTGACCGCGGTGTTCATCGCGGCGGGCGTGGGGCTGCGCCTGGGCTGGACCGTGATCGACCCGGGTCCTCGTACCCGGGCCCGGGCGATCGCCGAGGAGGGCCGAATCGCCTTGGGTATGGCGGTCGGCCTGGCCCTGGTCCTGGTCGTATCCGGCGTCATCGAGGCATTCGTGACCCCGTCCGGACTACCGACGTGGGGTCGCATCGCGATCGGTGTGACGGCCGAGGTCCTGTTCCTCGGCTACGTGGTGATCCTCGGTCGCCGGGGCGAATTCGCCGGGGAGCAAGGGGATGTGGCATCCTCGGACGTCGCGGACGAGCTGCCGATGGTCGCCTGAAGAGGTGATCTTGACAGTCCACCGGACGCACACGTAGATTCGAAGGGTTGTCGCGAAGTTGCTAACGGCGCGACAGTCTGGTAGTCTCTGCCAGGGTCGAGCGGGGCATCCGTCAAGGATCGCATTCCTGCCGCAGCATCACCATCGAATTTCTCGATCATCGGTCGCGTTCATTCGCGACGGATTGGGCTATTTGCTGTTCTTGTGCGTGTGGTTTTGGAATTTCCAATCGGCCGGAGCGCGGCGGAAACGGGTTACCGAATCTGCTAAGCTCGAAGAGCCGGAAGCCAAGGAAACGAGAGTTTCGAAGGNGGAAAGCAACGGACGAAAAGCGGGTCGCAGGATCTGCTAGAGTCCGGAAGGCGGAAAACGCGGAAACGCGGTGGAAGCCGAAAGCGAGGAAAGCGAAGCCGCCGAAACGGTGTGCTA
>NZ_KB889735.1 GCF_000372745.1 Embleya scabrispora DSM 41855
CTCCCCCGCTTCGCTCCTCCGCAAAAAAGCGGCCCCTCGCTCGTGACGGTGTGTCCCTCCGCTTCGCTCCGGGGCACACCGTCCAAGTTTTGCGGCTCCGCCGCTCTCCGCGCTTCGCGCGTCGATCACTGGGTGGGGGTGGGTCGGGGGCGCTGACGCGCCGGGACGCAGCCAAGCTTGGCGGCACAGGGGAAGCCTGAATTGTCACCGTGGCCAAGTCGGTTGTTGGTGGGTCGCCGGGGTTGGGGCTGATGGGTGGGGCCGCGGCTGTGCTTGGTGGGCCCGGGGGAAGCCTGATTTGTCGCCGTGGCCAAGTCGGTTGTCGGTGGGTTGCCGTGTTTGGTGGGCCTGGGGGAAGGCCGGGTTGTCACTGCGGCGGATCCCACAACGGGTGGGCAGTGTGCCGGGGCTGATGGGTGGGGCCGCAGATGTGCTCAGCAGGTCTGGGAAGGCTCGAATTCTCACTGTGGCCTACCTCCCCCATCCGGCGGGCCGCCGGTCCTTGTGGTGGTGCGACGTGTTGCCTCGGCCGTGGGGACTTGCCCGTGTCGTGAGCGCGGGCGTGCCGGGAGGTTATTCCGTGGGTAGGCCCGACTCGCGGAGTCGGCGGCGGTGTGGGGGGAGCAGTAGTACCTCCAGGGCGTCCGCGCATGCCTGGGCTCGGTCGCGGAACCATGGGATGCGTTCGTTGGTCATCACGGCCGGCGTGGAGCGGACGGCCAGGGCGGCGTGTGCGTGGCCGGCGCGGTTCAGGATCGGCACTGCCAGGGTGCGTACACCCGGCACCGACTCGCCGTCGTTGAGCGCGTAGCCGATTGCCCGGGCCGCATCCAACTGGGCCTGTAGCGCGACCGGATCCACGATGGTGCGCTCGGTTTGTGGGGCCAGCGGCAGCAGCGGCTCCAGGCCGCCGTCCGCCGGATCCGCCCAGGCCAACAGCACCTTGCCCAGTGCGGTCGAGTGCAGTGGACGGCGTAGTCCGAGTCCGGTGCCGGGTTGTACCGAACTGCCGACCAGGACCAGCGCATGCCGGCCGCTGCGGATGGCCAGATCGGACGTCGCCGAGGTACGTCGGGACAACTGCTCCAACTCGGGCGCCGCGTGGTGCAGCCCGCGCTGGTGGTAGGCCAGCAGGCCCAGTTCGGCGACCACCGGGCCCAGTCGGTAGCGACTGGTGCGGTCGTCCTGATCGAGGAAGCCCGCGCCGACCAGTGTGCGGGCCAGGCGATGGGCGGTGGACACCGACAGGTCCATCCGGCGGGCGATGTCCGACGCGCTCAGGTCGGTGCCGGTCGCTCGGAAACAGTGCAGGATGCCGAGGGCCCGCTGCACGGCCTGCGCTCCGGACGGTGCGGAGGTGGCGCGGGGCGCGTTCGTGTCCACCGTGTTTGCCCTGTCCACTGGCATCCCCTGATTCGCCGTTCGCCGGACGTTTTTCACCATACGGTAAGGCGGTGGATGACTGTGTGCCACGGTGTGTGTCGGGGGGAAGGCTGACATCCCACATCGTGGGAAGGTTTGATCGGGTGATGTGGATCGTGTCAGGATCCACACCGATGCACCATTGGGTGCGTCGGTGATCGACGAAATCGAGAGGGAGGCCCCGGTGTCCGCAGACGCGTTGTACGCCGCGCCGCTCTCCACCGCCCGCGCGCTGCTCACCAGCCGCCGGCACATCGACCTGGCGCGCGTCTCCAGCGCCGGCTGTCGCTGACCCACCGCCGCACCGAACGTCGGTAAGCCCGCGCTCGACCGATCGGCCGGATTGGTCGGATTGCCGTTGCCGTTGCCGTTGGCATTGCCCTTGGCGATGGCGATGGCGATGGCGATGGCGTGCATGCTCGGTGTCGTCGAGTTGTAGGTCTCCATCACATGGCATTCGTTGCCTCCTGCCCGGACCGATTCGGTCCCGGGTCGATCCGCGCCGTGCCCTGTCGGGCCGCGGACCCCCGCCGCCGCTACGAACGCGAACGGAAGTATCACCATGACCGCCGTGACCGGCGCCCGCCCCGACGAACTGTGGTTCACCCGCTGTCCCGTCCCCACCGCGACCGGGATCGCGGCCGATCTGGGCCTGCTCGACGCCGAGTTCGCGGACGAGGGGATCACCGTGCGCTCGCTCCAGGACGTTCCGGCCGATGTGGCCGCCGATCACCACTACACGCACGCGCTGCCCGGGCTCTTCCGCGAGGGCGGCAACGTGCCGGCGCTGTGGGCACGTTCGCGTGGTGAGGCGACCCGGCTGGTCGGGCTGACCTGGATCGAGGAGAGTCAGGCGATCCTGGTCCGGGCGGAGAGCGGCATCGCCACACCCGAGCAGTTGCGCGGGTTGCGGCTGGCGGTTCCCCGGCACGAGATCGCGATCGACTTCTGGCGGGCGATGGCCCTGCACGGCTTCGCCGGGGCGCTTTCGCTGGCCGGCGCGGGCCTGGCCGACGCACGCCTGGTCGAGGTGCCCGGCGCGCGCGGAATCGGGCAGTGGGAGGCCGAGTTGGCCGCGCTCGATCGCGGCGAGGTGGACGCCGTGTACGTCAAGGGCGCGCTCGCGGTCGAGGCCGCCGTGCGGCACGGCGCGGTGGTGGCGGTCGACCTGGACGCGGCGGTCGACCCCCGGGCCCGGATCAACAACGGGACGCCGCGACCGATCACGGTGCATCGCGATCTGCTGGATCACCACCCGGAGTTGGTCACCCGGTTCCTCGCGGTGCTGGTCGAGGCCGCCGACTGGGCACCCGGGCATCCCGCCGAGGTGGCCCGGATCCTGGGTGCCGAGACCGGCGCGGGCGCCTTCGGGGTGGCCGGCGCGTACCGCGAACTCGGCCCGGACACGCTGCGGATCGACCTGTCGGCGGAGCGGCTGGACCTGCTCGCCCGCCAGGAACGGTTCCTGCACGAACAGGGCTTCCTGGCCGCACCCGTGGACGTGCACGCGTGGGCGGCCCCCGAGCCGTTGCGACTGGCCCGCGAACTCGTCGAGGCACGCCGCGCGCAGTCCGGCGGATCGGCCCGGCCGCCCGTCCACATGTCCGACCCGACCGGGCCGCTCGGCCTCACACCCGCATCCGCACAGTCGCTCGACCCCGAACCGTCCCGCATATCCACGCTGGAGGCATCCCATGAGTAGCCGGCCCCCTCGTCGCACCCGTCTGCTGTCCGCCGTCGCATTGGCGACCGCGACGCTGATCGCGTTGACCGGCTGCGGCTCCTCGTCGAAGGACGCGAAGGCATCGACGGCCGGTGACGCCAAGGCGGGTGTCACGCTGCGGATTCCCGACCCCGGCAACAACGGGGTGCTCGCACTCGGCAAGAAGGACGGTTCGCTGGACGCGGCGCTGGCCAAGGTCGGCGCCAAGGTTTCCTGGACCGGCAGCGCGGGCCCGTTCGCACCGGCCGCGCAGGCCATCAACGCGGGCCAACTCGACGTGGCGCTGGGTTCGATCACCTCCGCCGTGGCCGCACTCGGGCAGAAGCCGAGCTTCAAGCTGTTCGGCGCCACCGCCCCCGACCTCGCGGGCGAGGGCATCCTGGTGAAGAGCGACTCGAAGATCCACTCGATCCGGGACCTGGTCGGCAAGAAGGTGGCCTGCTCGCAGGGCGGCACCAGCGAGTACCTGCTGCTGGCCGCCCTCGAACAGGCGGGCATCCCGGCCGACAAGGTCGAGCGGGTCTACCTGCGGGCCGACCAGACCGCACCGGTGTTCGCCGCCGGTCAGGTCGACGCGTGGGCCACCTGGGCCACCTACTCGGTGCCCGCACTGGCCTCCGGCAACGCACGCTTCCTCGCCGACGGCCGGGCGCTCGGCTCGGACAACTACTCGGTCTGGGCGGTGCGCAACGCGTTCGCGGACAAGCACCCCGAGGTGATCAGGGCCTTCTACGCCTACCTGCACGAGGCCGGCACCAAGGAGATCGCCGACCCCGCCGCGTACATCAACGTCTTCACCGACTCCGGTCCCACCGCGTACGGCGCCGAACCCAAGCGGATCCAGGTCGACTTCACCAAGCAGGGCGCGACGGTGGAGCCGATTCGGCCCGCCGACGTGGACCGCTTCGGCAAGGTCGCCAAGTTCTTCCTCGATCAGAAGGTCACCCCGAGCCTGGTCGACGTCAAGCCGCATCTGCTGGACGTGGCCTCCCTCGCGGGAGCGACCGGATGACCGCGCCCACGCTGATCAAGGCCGAGCCGCGGGCGCCGGAGTATCCCGGTCTGATCACCCCGCGCCCGCGGCTGCCGCGTCCTCGACCGCGCTTCCTCAGCCCCGCACTGCGCGCGATCGGTCCGCTCGCGCTGATCGGCGGATGGGCCTGGGCCTCGCACAGCGGCGCGCTCAGCCCCGATCTGCTCGGCTCGCCCGCCGACGTCGTCCGCGCCGCGCGCGAGATGTGGGACAACGGCCAACTCCCGGACGCGCTCCGGGTCTCGCTGGGCCGTGCGGGCCTGGGCCTGGTGTTCGGGCTGACCATCGGGCTGGCTCTGGGCGTACTCACCGGCTTTTCCCGGCTGGGCGAGGAACTGCTGGACTCGTCGGTGCAGTTGCTCCGCACGGTGCCTTTCCTGGCCTTGGTTCCGCTGTTCATGGTGTGGTTCGGCATCGGCGAGTCCGCCCGGGTGATCCTGATCGCGGTGGCCACCGCGTTCCCGATGTACGTCTCCGCCTCCGGTGGGGTGCGCAACGTGGACCGCAAGCTGGTCGAGGCGATGCGCAGCTTCGGCGTCGGCCGATTCGCCCTGGTGCGCGAGGTGGTCCTGCCGGGCGCGCTGCCCGCACTGTTGTCGGGACTGCGACTGTCCATGACGCTGAGCGTGATCGCGCTGATCGCGGCCGAGGAGATCAACTCCACCGCCGGGATCGGCTATCTGATGAGCCAGGCGCAGAGCTTCTCGCGCACCGACATCCTCACCGTCTGCATCCTGGTCTACGCGATCCTGGGCCTGCTCGCGGACGTGATCGTCCGGATCCTCGAACGTGTGCTGATGCCGTGGCGCGGCCAGGGTCACGGAGCGAGCCGATGAGCGCCGAGATCGCGGTACACATCGAGGGGCTGCGCCGGGTGTTCGGCACCCGCGCCGTGCTGGACGGCGTCGATCTGGACATCGCGCGCGGCGAGTTCGTCGCGCTGCTGGGCGCGAGCGGCACCGGCAAGACCACGCTGCTGCGCATCCTCGGCGCGCTCGATCGCAGCGACGGCGGCACGGTCCTGGTCCCCGAGGCCCGCACCATCGTCTTCCAGGAGCCGCGCCTGGTGCCCTCCAAGCGAGTGTTGGACAACGTCGTGGTCGGGCTGCCCAGGGGCCGGGCCACGCGGGAGATCGGGCTGCGCGCGCTGACCGAGGTCGGCCTGGAGCGGCACGCCCGGACCTGGCCGGCGACCCTGTCCGGCGGCGAGGCACAGCGCGTGGCGCTCGCCCGGGCGCTGGTGCGCGAACCCGAACTGCTGCTTCTGGACGAGCCGTTCGCGGCGCTGGACGCGCTCACTCGGATGCGCATGCAGGACCTGGTGGGCGAGTTGTGCCGGGTGCACCGGCCCGCCGTGTTGTTGGTCACGCACGACGTCGAGGAGGCGATCCGGCTGGCCGATCGGGTCGCGGTGCTGCGCGACGGCAACCTCGTCACCGACCAGGTGGTCGCCGTCGACCGACCGCGCGACCCCACCGATCCGGCGTTCGCGGCGCTGCGGCGACGGCTGCTCGCCGACCTCGGGGTGCACACCGCCGACGCCTCCACCGCCGACGCCGCCTCCTCCGGATCCGTCTCGTCCTCGCGCCTGTCCCCGTCCTCCTCCCCGTCTTCGACCGGAGTGATCTGAATGACCGTCACCATCGGTGTCCACGGCAGCAACCCGTCGCTGTACCTGCTCGCACGCCTGGGCATTCTCGAACGCGCGCTGGAGCCGCTGGGCGAGACCGTGACCTGGGTGCCCGTGGAGGGCACCCGCGTCGGCGAACTGCTCGGCGACGGCACGATCGACTTCGGCGGGACCGGCTCGACGCCGCCGATCGTCGGTCAGGCGCAGGGCCACGATCTCGTCTACGTGGCGGTGTCCGCGCCGCGGCCCGAGCACGGCGCGCTGTTGGTCGCGGACGAGGGTCCGGTACGGGCTCCCGTGGATCTCAGGGGCGGCACGGTCGTGCTGAGCATCGGCTCGTGGCAGACCCACTTCGTGGCCAAGGCGCTGAACGACGTCGGACTGTCCTACCGGGACGACATCACCGCGGAGCGGCCGGAGCCGGGCCGGGACCAGGCCGCGCGGCTGCGGTCCGGCGAGATCGCCGGCTGGGTCGCACAGGGTCCGGAGCTGGTCGCGGCGCGGCGCGAGCCGGGGCTGCGGGTGCTGCATCGGGTCGGCGAAGTGATCACCGACCGCTCGGTGTTCTTCGCGCGCCGTGCGTTCGCCGAGGAACGGCCCGAGCTGGTCTCGGTCGTGGTGGCCGCGCTGCGCCGGGCCGACGAGTGGGCGGCGACGCACCTCGACGAGGCGGCCGAACTGCACGCGGCCGAGCTGCCGGGGACCCGGGCGGACTGGGCCGAGGCGCTGGCCGCGCTGCCGTGGCGACTCGAGCCGGTGCCCGCGTCGTTCATCGCCGAGCAGCAGGAGGCCGCGGACATCTTCGCGGGCAACGGGTTCATCGACCGGCCGATCACCGTGGCCGCCGCGCAGGCTTCCGGGCTGACGCCGCTGGTGACCGGGGTGCTCGCGCCGGCGGACGGCGGTGTCCGATGAGCACCGAGGTGTTGTGGTATGTGATTCCGCGCGAGGGGCCCTATCCGTGGGAGCCCGCCGGGCGGCGTCCGGTCGACCTGGCCTACCTCCAGCAACTCGGTTCCGCGGTGGACCGGTTGGGTTTCAGCGGCGCGTTGCTGGCGACCGACCTGTACGACGTGTGGTCGCTGGGCAGCGTGGTGGCCGCCGCGGCGCCGACGTTTCGGCCGCTGCTCGCGGTGCATCCGGGGCTGATCGCGCCGACGCTGCTGGCGAAGATGGCGCTGAGCTTCGAGGCGTTGTTCGGTGCGGGGCGGCTGCGCTTCAACGTGGTCAACGGTTCGACCGAAAGCCTGCGCGAGTACGGCCTGCACCTGGACCACGACGAGCGCTACGAACTGAGCGCCGAATACTGGTCCATCGTCAAGCGGCTGACCTCGGGCGAGGTCTTCGACCACAAGGGCAGGTTCTACGACCTGCGGCAGGCCGGGGCGGGGCTGCGCGAGTTGCATCGGGACGGCGGCCATGTCCCGCTGTGGTTCGGTGGCTCGTCGCCGGCCGGCATCGAAATGGCCGCCGAGCACGTCGACGTCTACCTGACCTGGGGCGAACCGCCGCATCTGCTCAAGGAGAAGCTGGAGCGGGTGCGCGAACGCGCCGCCGCGCACGGGCGGGCCCTGCGTATCGGTCTGCGGCTGCACCTGATCGTGCGCGAGAGCGAGAACGAGGCGTGGGCGGCGGCCGATCGGCTGCTCGAAGTGACCAGCCACGCCACCTACGCCCGGCAATTGGGTCAGGCGGCGGACGCGGACGGGGTGGGCTGGGAGCGACAGTTCCGCCGGCACGGCGGCCGGGTCCCGGCCCGGGCACGGGATTTGGAGGTGTACCCGAACCTGTGGCCCGGGATGGGGCTGTTCCGACCCGGTCCGGGTACGGCCGTGGTGGGCAGTACGGCCCAGGTGATCGATCGCCTCCAGGAGTTCCGGGCGATGGGAGTGGACACGTTCATCCTGTCCGGCAACCCGTTGCTGGAGGAGGCGTACCGGGTCGGCGAGACGGTGTTGCCGGCGCTGGGGGTGCGGCCACGCGTGGGATGAGGTGGACGGGCCCGACGCGGGCGCCGGGTGCGACGGGGCCTCCCTGTGGAAGGCCCCGTCGTGCACGCGGTGTTCGGGTAATGCTCGTCGTACCCGAGGTGCTCGTGGTCTCCGGCCGGTTCAGGCGGCCTTGAGCGCGCCGCCGTCGACGAGGTGGTCGGTGCCGGTCACGCTGCCGGCGAGCGGGGAGACCAGGTAGGCGACGGTGCCTGCCACCTCGGCGGGTTCGATGAAGCGGCCGGTGACCATGCCGGTCGCGCCGGGCAGGGCGGCGAGCAACTGTTCGTGGGACAGGCCCATGGACGCGGCCAGTTGCGCGCCGTAGCCGTCCGGCGCCTCCCAGATCGCGGTGCGCACCGCGCCGGGGGAGACCGTGTTGACCCGGACGCCCCGCGGGCCGAATTCCTCGGCCAGGGCCTTGCCGAACGCGGTCAGCGCGGCCTTGGCGGTCGTGTACGGCATCGGCCCGCCGTGCGGTGCCCGGGCGCCGATCGAGGAGATGTTCACGATCGCGCCGTGCGCCTCGATCAGTGCGGGCAGCGTGGCGCGGGTGGTGCGCACGGCGGCCAGGAAGTTCAGCTCGAACGAGGTCAGCCAGTGCTCGTCGGTGAAGCTCAGGAAGCCGCCGGTCTGATCGTTGCCGACCGCATCCCCGCCGCCGACGTTGTTGACCAGGATGTCGAGCCCGCCGAACTCGGCGGCGGCGCGTTCGGCGAGTCGAATCGGTCCGTCGGGACGGGCCAGGTCGACGGACATGGTGCGGGCGCCGGTCGCGACCAGTTCCGGCGTGATGGTGCGGGCGGCGGCCAGGACGCGCACACCCTCGTCGACGAGGGCGGACACGATCGCCAGGCCGATGCCTCGGCTCGCGCCGGTCACCAGGGCGGTCTTGTCGTGGAGGCGCAGGTCCATGAGGGCTCCTTTGTTACTGACCGCGTGCACGTTCCGCATGCACTAAGTGGCTCTTGGGTGATGCCATTAACCTAGAACATGCGTCATGAGTGTTGCAAGTAGGAATGGAGTGGCGACTCTGTCGTACAGTTCGGGGGTGACTTCCACGGCAGGCGGGGCCAGTGACCGGGTGCGACCGCTGCGAGCGGACGCCGAGCGGACCGTGCGGGCGATCCTGGAGGCGGCCGAGCGGGTGCTCAGCGCCAATCCCGCCGCGACGATGGAGCAGATCGCGGAGGCGGCCGGAGTGGCCAGGACGACGGTGCACCGGCGCTTCGCGACGCGTGAGGCGTTGATCGTGGCGATGACCGGGTGGGCCACGCGCCAGTTCCACGACGCGGTGACCGCGGCTCGCCCCGATGCCACACCGCCCGCCGTCGCGCTGTACCAGGTCACCGCCAACGTGCTGCGGGTGAAGATCGCGTGGGGCTTCGCGATGAACGCGCTGCGCACCGACGATCCGGAGGTGGCGCACGTGCACACCGACGTGCTCGACCGGTGCGATCGGCTCTTCCGGCGGGCGCGCGATGCCGGACTGCTGCGGCCGGACGTCGACCTGGACTGGACCCGACGCGTCTACTACGCGCTGATCCACGAGACGGCACAGGACGACCGGGGCGAGGACGCGGACGTGCTCGCGACCCGGATCGTGGACACCCTGCTGCGCGGATTCGGGACACCGGACGGCCCGTCCACGCGGTGAGGCCGGGTCGTTCGGCCGGCGTGTACGGTGTGCCCGCCGGTCCCTGATCGAGAGGCTTGTCGTGACCCTGGCCGTGGCCCACCGAGGCGACCCCCGGCGTTTTCGGGAAAACACCCTGCCGTCGCTGGCCAGTGCGCTGAACCGGGGCGCCGACCTGGTCGAGATCGATCTGGAGGTCACCCGGGACGGGCATCTGGTGCTGTTGCACGACGCGACGCTGCGCCGGTTGTGGTGGCGCAACGCGCACGTGCGCGAGCTGACGCTGGCTCAGGTCCGGGAGATCGGCCGGCGGCGCGGGAAGTATCGAGTACCCGGTTTCGACGAGGCATTGGAGCTGATCAAGGGCACCAAGGGCGGGTTGATGGTCGACTTCGGCGAGATCGAACTGGCCGAACCGGCGGTCGAGGCGGTCGCCCGGCACGGGCTGAACGAACAGATCCTCTACGTCGGCGGGCCGGTCGCGATGGGTCGGGTGCGCGAGCACGCGGCGGACGCGCACATCGGTCTCAGCGGCGACTCGTTCGCCCGGGTGCCGGATGCGGCGGTGCTGCGCGACCTTCGGCCGGAGTACATCAATTTGCGCTGGCGCGCGTACGACGCGGCCTCGGTCGCCCGCTGCCACGCGGACGGGTACGGGGTGAGTGCCTGGACGGTGGACTCGCCGCGGGTGATGCGGCGGTTGATGGACATGGGCGTGGACATGATCATCAGCAATCGCATCGGTCGGCTGCTCGACGTGCGGGCTGAGCGGCAGGGCTGAGCGGGGGGCCGAGCGGGGGCCGCTTCGCCGGGTGGCCGTGGGCGGGGAGCTCGGGGACAGCGGCTACCGTGGCAGGGCAGTCCGGACGTGCCGCCGTCCCGGCTTCGTACTCCGTCCCGACCCGAGGAAACGTGATGACCGAACCAACCCCGGAGCCCGCCCCGCCCGCCGCCCCCGCGGCGGTGCCGCAGCGGCCTCGGGAGACGCAGAAGCAGACCGAGAAGGGAATCCTGATCTGGCTCTGCTTCTTCCTGTTCGTCACGCACATCATCGGCGGCGTGTTCTGGCTCGCATTCCACTACCTGGGCGAGTAGCGGCGGGCTCCGTCGGCAGCCGGGCCCGCCGTCAGTGCGCCGCCGGATCGGGCCGGTCCGCGCGGAGGAGTTCGCGGGCGTGGCCGATCGCGCCGCGCGTGTCGGGGAAGACCAGGTGGTCCCGGCGCAGGTGTTCGGCGATGCGCAGCGCGTCCAGGACGTGGTCGTGGTCCGGCTTGACGCCGGAGAGCAGCACGGTGACGCCGCGTACCTCCAGGTCGGTGATCGCCTCGCCCAGTACGCCGGCCCCGGTTGCGTCGATCGCGGTCACCCGGGACATCCGCAGAACCACCACCTGGACGCCCTGTACCTCGGACAACCGGGTGAGCAGGCGGTGCGCGGCGGGGAAGAACAGCGGTCCGTCGAGGCGGAACACGGCGATTCGGGGGTGCGGGTGCGGCCGCGTGTGCTCGGCGGCGGCCTCGGCCCCGGTCTCGGTTTCGGGTTCGGTCTCGTCGGTGGGTAGTGGTACCGGCTCCAGGCGGGCCGAGCGGGTCACCTGGCGCAGCGCCAGCACCACCGCGAGGCCGATGCCGATCACCACGGCGGTGACCAGGTCCACCGCGACGGTCACCACGAAGGTCACCGTGAGTACGGCGGCGTCGGCGCGGGTGGAGCGGGCGAGCGCGGTTAACGTGGACACCTGGACCATCCGGACGCACGTGGCCAGCAGTACACCGGCCAGCGCCGGCAGCGGGATGTGCGAGACCAGGCCGGCCGCGCTGAAGACGATCACCGCGAGCACGACGGCGTGGGTGAGCGCGGCGAGTCGCGAGGACGCGCCGGCGCGCACGTTGACGGCGGTGCGGGCGATGGCCGCCGTGGCCGGTACCCCACCGAACAGGGGCGTGGCCAGGTTGGCGAGGCCCTGGCCGAAGAGTTCGCGATCGGGGTCGTGCCGCTGACCGGTGGTCATCCCGTCGGCCACGCTTGCGCACAGCAGCGATTCGAGGCCGGCCAGAGCGGCCACGGCCAGGGCCGACGGCAGCAGGACGACCAGCATCGAGGCGTCGAGGAAGGCCAGGGACGGGGCGGGCAGGCCGTTCGGCAGCGCGCCGATGCGGGCCACGTCCAGGGTGGGCAGCGCCTCGGCCAGGAGGGTCGCGGCGGCCACCGCGAGCAGCGAGAACGGTACGCCCGGCCGCCATCGGGCGCCGATCAGGAGCAGCGCCGCGACGCCCAGGGCCATGGCGGGCGCGTCGGCGTCCGGATGTTCGAGGAAGCGGACGGTGGCGTGCGCGGCGACCTGCCACACCTTCTCGCCCTCGCCGGCCGCGCCCAACGCGGCGGGCACCTGTTGGAGGGCGATCACCACGGCGATGCCCGCGGTGAAGCCCTCGATGACCGGCAGTGGCAGGTACTTCGCGGCCCGGCCCAGGCGCAGTACCGCGACCGCGACCAGCAGCAGGCCGGCCAGCAGGCCGACCATCAACACCCCGTCGGTGCCGTGCCGTTGCACGACCGGGACCAGCACCACGGTCATCGCTCCGGTCGGCCCGGACACCTGGAGGTCGGAGCCGCCGAACACGGCCGCCAGCGCCCCCGCGATCACCGCCGTCACCAGGCCGGCCTGCGCCCCGACCCCCGAGGCCACCCCGAACGCCAGTGCCAGCGGCAGCGCGACCACCGCGACGGTGAGGCCCGCCAGCAGATCCCGCCCCGGCGCGCGACGTACCGCCACCAGATCACCGGGCCCCGGGAACAACCCGGCGACCCGACCCCATCCCCTGCAGAACGTTTCCATCAACGGCCCCGACCTCTCGTCAGCCGAGGCGACCCGTACCCGTTGGGCATGCCGGATCGCCGCATCCCGCACACCTGTTCGTGTGCCGCGCACCCCGGCCCAGGCCCGCGTGCCCGCCCGCGGGCACCGTCGAACCGCCCTCACACGTGCGGGCGCGGACCCCCGGCGGGGCCGTGGAATGTCGGGTGTCGTGTGATCCGTGTCGTCAGGTGGTCCACATCCGGCGAACGCGCGAATCGCGGCGGGCTCCATGACGGAGCACACTCGCCTCTGCGACGACCCTAGCAAAAACCGATGATCAAAATAACCGATAGTCCTACATCCCTCACGTTCCGCACCCAACCGCCCTGCAATCGCGGTCGATTGCCCCACCGACGACTCGGCGGACGACGGATGTTTCCCAGGTGTGGGCGAATCCTGGGTGCGGGCCGAATCGTGAATGCGGGCGCGGCGGTGGATGCGGTAGGGGTGGGACGTGAAATTTCCGGTGGTGGTATCGCGGGCTCGGTTGCGCGGGGAGGAGATTCGGGTCGTGCGCCCCGCGCGCGGGCTGGGTCACGGGGTGGTTCTGGACTTCGATGGGCACTTGGGGGCGTATCTGGATCAGGAGGGGGCGCGGGTGATCGGCGGACTGTGGTTGTTGGCGGCGCGCTCGCCCCGATCACTGGTTCACCTGCCGATGCGGGGCAACCGCCTGCCGGTGGGGGCTTTCGGGGAAGGGCGGCGCCTCGATGTGGTGTTGGTGCCTCGGGCGATGCAGTTCGCGCCGTCGCGGTGGAAGCAGGTGCGGGCGCGGTTGCGCGGGGGTCGGCCGCAGACCGTGGAACTGGCGGGAGTCGACCCGGAAGAGGGCCTCGAGATCGACTACCGGGCGCGGCACTACGCGGAGAATCGGGATCTGTTTCGACAACACGTGCATGCCGACACGTTGTTCATGACCGGGACCGCGAAAGTGTTTCGGGAAACCGCCGGCCGGTTCTTCGATGTGGCCCGGCAGGGGCCCGGGTTCGTACCCGGGCACCCCAACTACCCGCACTTCTGCACCGAGTTCCACCGGTTGGATGGGATATTGGCCGCCGGCGCCCGGGATGTCCACGTCGAGTACTGCACCCGGTGGGTCACCGCATCCTGACCGACCCACCGGTGCGGGTTCACATGTGTACGACGGGAGCCGCGTCCGGGTCGGTGGCCGGCGCGCCGGGTCGGAAGAGGACGGCCGTGACGACCAGGCCGATCGCAAAGAAGGCGGCGGACCAGCGGTAGGCGGTCGCGTAACTCTCCAGCGCTGCGTGGGCGAATGCCTGCGGGCTGGGTTGACGGTGCTTCAGGTAGTCGGATCCGGCCGTGGCGGACAGCGTGCTCAGGAGCGCGATGCCCACCGAACCACCCACCTGTTGAACCGTGTTGACTGCGGCGGAGGCCACCCCGGAGTCCTCCGCGCGGACGCCGAAGGTGGCCGCGCTCATGCAGGGCGCGATCACCAGTCCCACGCCGGCGCCGAACATGATCAGGCCGGGCATCAGGTCGGTGGCGTACGTGCTGTCCAGGTCCAGGCGGGTCAGGTAGAGAAGTCCGAGGGCGGCCAGGCCCATTCCGGTCGGCACGATCGGCTTGGGGCCGAAGCGGGGCAGCAGTACGACGGTCGCACTGGTCGCGGTGCACATGATGCCGAACACCATGGGCAGGAACGACAGTCCGGTCCTGACCGGGCTGTAGTGCAGGGTCTGCTGCATGTAGAAGGTCAGGAAGAGGAACATGCCGAACATCCCCGCGCCGGCGATCAGCATGCCGAGCAGCGCGGCGCCTCGGTCGCGGTCGACGACGACCCGAAGCGGCAGGAGTGGATTGGCGACGGAGCTTTGGATCCGGGTGAAGACGGCCAACAGCGCGACGGCGGCGATGAGGCAGCCGTAGGTGAGCGGGTCGCTCCAGCCGTCGCTTTCCGCGCGGGAGAACCCGTAGACGAGGGCGAACAGCCCGGCCGAGACGGCGAGTGTGCCGGGGAGGTCCAGGCGGGGGCGGTCGGCGGCGGGTTCGTGCCTGCCGAGCAGGAGGACGCCGCCGATGATGGCGCCGCCGGCCAGGATCAGGTTGACGTACAGGCACCAGCGCCAGTCGAGGTGTTGGGTCAACAGGCCGCCCAGGAGCAGGCCGACGCCGCCACCCGCGCCGGCCACGGCGCCGAACACGCCGAACGCCTTGCCGCGTTCGGCCGGGTCGGTGAACGTGGTGGTGAGCAGCGACAGCGCGGCGGGCGCGAGGAGGGCGCCGAAGACGCCCTGGAGCGCGCGGGCGGCGACCAGGACCTCGAAGTTCGGTGCGGCGCCACCGGCGGCGGAGGCCAGGGCGAAGCCCAACAGGCCGATCAGGAAGGCGTTTCGGCGGCCGAACAGGTCGGCTATCCGGCCGCCGAGCAGGAGCAGGCTGCCGAACGCGAGGGCGTAGGCGGTGACCACCCACTGGCGGTTGCCGTCGGAGAAGCCCAGGTCGCGCTGTGCGGACGGCAGGGCGATGTTGACGATCGTGGCGTCCAGGACGACGGTGACCTGCGCGAGCGCGATCACCGCGAGGATCAACCAGCGGCGGGGGAGGGCGGTGGGGCCGCTCGGGGTCGAAGTCGCGACGGCGGAGGCGGCGGTGCTTTGCGGCATGGCGATGCTGCTCCTGTCGGGTGGAAGGAGACGCGCGTCGGGTCGGCCGGCGGCCGGCGGATCAGGGCCGGCGCAGCGCCGGGAGGACGACGGCGTCGATGTAGCGGTGCAGGTACTCCTCGTCGGCGACGCAGCCCTCGACCAGCGGTCGGCCGGTCACCGCGCCGATGAGCAGGTGGGCCACCAGGCCCACCGCCGGGTTGTCCGGGGCGACTTCACCTCGCGCGACCGCTCGGGTGATCACCTGGTCGAGCATCGCGGACTCGGGCTCGACGATGGTTTCCCGTACTGCCAGGCCCAGTTCGGGGTCGCCCAGGATGGCGTGCGCGACGCTCGCGAGCAGTGCGGTGTTGGGGGCGGCGCCGTACGCCATCCGGCGCGCGGTCTCGTGCAGGTCGCCGTGCAGTGAACCGGTGTTCAGGCCGAACAGCGACATCCCCTTGTTGTGCCGCAGCGCTGCCGCGACCAGGCGCGGCTTGCTCTGCCACTGGCGGTACAGGGTCGCCTTGCTGGCCTTGGCCCGCGCGGCGATGGCCTCCATGGTCAGGGCGGCGTAGCCCGTCGCCCGGAGCAGGTCGAGCGTGGCCACGTACAGTTCGGCCTCGCGTTCGGGGGACAGCCGGGAACGCCGGTTGGTGGGCGCGGAGTCGGTGGTCCCGGCCGAATCGGTGTGCATGTGCGCGTACCTCGATTGGCGAAACGGTGGCGTTTCGATAACCGTAGGGGTCGATCCAGCGAAACGCAAGCGTTTCGATAAGTGGTGACGGTGGGCCGGGGGTGTGGTGACCGATGGCCGTTACGCGTCCTCGGCCGGGGTGATCACGCGCGAGCGCGGCGAGAAGAGCACGGCGGTCGCCACCAGGGCGAAGGCGAGCAGTACCCCGGTCCACTCGTACACCGGTACGAGACGGGCACTTACACCGGCCGTCGGCGGCACCATCGGATTCCCCTCCCACTGCGGGGTACCGCTCAACCGGAACGCCTCCCCCCTGGCCCGGGCCAGTACGGACACCCCGATCGCGGCGCCGAGCACGTACGCGCCAACCGTCGCCCCCGCGCCGGCGCCCACCGCCCGGACGCCGTCCACGGCCACACCCACACAGGGCCCGAACGCCAGACCGGCGCCGAATCCGATCAGGAGCAGCGCCGGGACCACATTCGTCGGGTACGAGCTGTTGTGGTCCACCGCGTACAACAGCACGAAGCCGACACAACACAGGCCCAGTGCGATCGGCACGATCGTCTTGGCGCCGATGCGGCGGAGCAGAAGGCCGCCCGCGAGCGGCGCGGTGAGCAGCAGCGGCAACACCAGCGGCAACAACCGCGGCCCCACCTGGGATGCGGTGAACCCCGGGCCGCCGCTGCGCAGATGGACCGCCACGAAGCGAACCGTCACGGTGGTGGCGGTGCCGCACACCGCGAGGCCGAGCAACGCCGCGCCGCGATCGCGGTTCAGCACGATCCGCGGCGGCAGCAGCGGGCTGCCCGCGAGCGCCTGCCGACGGGCGAACACACCCAGGAGCACGCCGCCGACGGCCAGGAACAGCCAGGTCGTGGTGTCCCGCTCACCGTGCGTCTCGAACCGCAGGCAGCCGTACAGCACGCAGCCCACGCCGATTGTCGCGGCGAGCGCGCCCGGCAGGTCGAAGCCCGTGATTCGGGAGTGGGCCGGCTCGCGGTGCCGGGCGAACAGCCGCAGTGCGCCCAGGGCGAGCGCGACGAGCAGGGCCGCCTGGGCGCACGGCAGCACCCGCCAGTGGCCGTCTCCCGTGGAAGCGCCGGCCACGAGCATGCCCAGGCCGCCGCCCGCCGCGGCGACGCCGGCGTGCAGGCCCAGCACCCAGCCGCGTTCGGCGCGGTCGGTGAAGGCCGTGATGAGCAGGGCCAGGCCGGCGGTGAGCACGAGGGCGCCGAATGCGCCCTGGAGGGTGCGCCCGGCGAACAGCGGGACCGGGCCGCCGGCGGTGCCGACCACGAGCGAGGCCCCGGCCAGGCCGATCAGCCCGATGGTGAACGTGCGGCGCGGGCCGACGAGATCGGCGAGCCGGCCGGCCGGCAACAGGAGCGCGCCGAGCGCGAGCAGGTGGGCGCGGCCCATCCACACGACGTCGCCCGAATCGATGCCCAGATCGGCGGGCGGCGGCGTCGGGACGGCCTCCGGCAGTGACGCGCCGAGGACGACGGGCACTTGGGCGAGGGTGACGACGAGCAGCAGCCACCAGCGGTACGCGCCGGCCCGGCCGGGCGCCGGGGACGTGGTGGACGGGGCGACGGTGCGGTCGAGTGCCATGATGCCTTCCGGCTGTGGCCGACAGGATTGGGCGGGGACGATCCGTGCTGGTTGCTCGGCCGTGTCGGGACCGACCTGCCGGGTCGGGGCCGGTCGGTCGGGCCGATCGGACCACGCGTCGTGGATCGGGAGCGCTCCGTGCTTCCCTCGCTGCGACGAGTGCCGGGCCGGGGTTGGTTCCCGACGAGGGATCTGCCCACGATCCGGTCGCCGATTGCCGGGATGGGAGTCCGGATTTGTAGGGTGTGCCGCATGACCCCGGGTATACCTGGCAGACGCGTGATCGACGGCCGCTTCGAGTTGCTGGACCGGCTCGGTGGTGGCGGCATGGGCTTGGTCTGGCGGGCTCGCGATCTGGCCCTGGAACGCGAGGTGGCGCTCAAGGAGGTCCGACCGCCCGACCCGGCGCTGTTGGAGGACGACCCGACCGCCGCACGGATGTTGCGCGAGCGGGTGCTGCGCGAGGCCAGGTCGTTGGCCCGGCTGAACCACCCCAACGTGGTGACGATCCATCACATCGTGGATGCCGCCGAGGTTCCGCACCCGTGGCTGGTGATGGAGCTGGTTCCCGGGGGCTCGCTGCACGACCGGCTGACGAGCGGCCCGATCGCGCCCGCCGAGGCCGCCGCGATCGGCCGGGGCGTGCTGTCCGCGCTCAGCGCCGCGCACGCGGCCGGCATCCACCACCGCGACGTCAAGCCGGGCAACGTGCTGCTGCGCGGCGACGGCAGCCCGGTGTTGACCGACTTCGGCATCGCCGCGCTGCGCGAGTCGACGAGTCTGACCGCGACCGGCGACCTGATCGGCTCGCCCGAGTACATCGCACCGGAGCGGATCCGCGGCGAGGAAGACAACGCCGCATCCGACCTGTGGTCGCTCGGGATGATGTTGTACGTCGCGGTGGAGGGGGAACATCCGCTGCGCCGGGCGACCAGCCTGGCCACGCTCGCCGCGGTGTTGACCGAGACGGTGCCCCCGCCGATCCACGCGGGCGCGCTGGGCCCGGTCCTGGACGCGTTGTTGGTTCGCGACCCCGCGGCCCGGCCGGATGCGGCGCACCTGGACCTGCTGTTGGCCGAGGCGGCCGGCAGGCCCACCGGGCGGCCCTCGTCGCAGCACACCACGTCGGCGCTGCCGGTCGCGGACGCCCTCGCCTGGCAGCCGGCCGACCTCGGCGGCGGTCGCGCGGCGGCGGGCGGACCGGCGGAGGACGGGCCGGCCTGGTCGGGCGCGGACCGGGTCGGCGCGGACGCGAACTCCGGCGCCTGGCAGGGCTCGTCGACCCCGCCACCGGCGTCCGCCGCGCCCTCCTCGCGCTACGGAACGCCGTTCACCCCGGCCGAACCCACCCCGCCGGACCGGCTGCGCGCGCGCCGGGTCCGGATCATCGCCGGCTCGGCGATCGGCACCACCCTGGTCGGCGCGTTGGTCGCGGTGGTCCTGGCGACCCAGTTGCCCGACTCGGGTTCGGATCCGGACGCGAGCGCGGCCGGCGCCGGCAAGCAGGCCACGAACAGCTCGGGCCCCACCCGGTCGCCGAATGCGCCGGTGATCCCGGTGGACGAGACACCGACCCGGCCGTCGGCGACCCGCACCAGCAAACCGGCGGCGGACACGGTGAACCTGCTCACCCCCACCGCCATCCGCGGTCTGATCGACTCGATGGCCCCGACGATCGGGGGCACCAAGGTCAAGGAACTCAGCATCTTCGACAAGTACGCCGCGATAGAGGCGCCGGTGGCCGGCAACGCCCGCCTGTACGACCGCTTCTCCTACCGCGACGGTGCCACCACGAAGGACGCCGGATCCGGGAGCACCGACCGCGACGACAAGACCATCGACCTCGCCAAGGTCAACTGGGACGCGCTCCCGGCCCTGATGGCCAAGGCCGACAAGGAACTGGGCATCACCACGCCCAAGTCCCACTACGTGAACGTGGACATCGGGCTGATCGACCGGGTGCCGTCGCTGAAGATCTACGTGAGCGACGACTACGGGTCCGGATATCTGCGGGCCGACCTGGACGGCAAGGTTGTCAAGATGTACCCGCGCTGAGCGGCGCATCCGGACGACACCGCGCCGGCCGAACGCCGCCGGGCCGCGAACGGCCCGGCCGGCGTGAGCGGTTGCCGGTCAGCGGTCGTAGCAGAGCACGCGCGCCTGGCCCGCGGCCAAGTGCGCGTAGGTCTTGTCGGGGCCGACCCAGTCCTCGCCCCGGTTGACCATCCGCAGCACGACCTTGCCGTCCTTGACCGGCAGGCTCACGCCCTGGATCCAGGCGCCTCGGTGGGCGGTCTGATCGACGGTGAAGGTGGACCGGACCGGAGCGGAGCCGCTGTCGGTGTCCAACACCTGGTAGAACGCGGGCTTGCCGGCCGCGTCGCGCCAGGTCGAGCCGCCGGGCACATACACCTGCACCGAGCAACTCTTGGCCTTGGCACCGGCGTTCCAAATCCACACGGCCGCGACGCTGGAGTCGTCCTTGGTCTTGGAACCGGACATCGGGATCGCCCAGAAGTCGTCCCCGCACCCGGCCGTGCCCAACCCGCCACTGCCGACCTTGTACCAACCCTCCTTGCCGTCGCTGTACTCGCCCTGCACCCGGAAGCCGGCGCCCGAGTTCGAGCAACCCAGGCCGGCGTAGCCGTTGTAGACCATCTGCGGGCCCTGGGCCGGCGCGACCGGCGGCTTGGCGGGCGTGGTCGGCGGCGGAACGGGCGGACGGCCCGGCGACGTGCCGCCGCCGCCGGCCGCCGGGTTGCCCGGGACGGATCCACCGCCGGGCGTGCCGGAGCCGCCGCCGGCCGGGCCACCGCCGACCGCGCCCGCACCGCCCGCCGCGCCGCCGCCACCCACGGCACCGCCGCCGGAGCCGTTGTTGTACTGCACCGAACCACCCGACCCGGTGCCCGAACCACCGGCCGGCGGGTAGCCGACCGGTGCGCCGCCGGGCGGGCCCTGCGGCACGGGCGTGCCGTCCGGGCCGACCGGGACCCCCTCGACGGGGGCCGGTTCGGCGCTGCCCGGGGTGCCCCAACCGGCGGGCGTGCCGGGCAGCGCGGCGTTCGCCCCGACGTGCGCGACGTCGCGACGCGGATGCGAGGCCGCACTGGGGGCGGCGAGCAGCGGCACCAGCACGATGGCGCCGGTGGTCAGCGCCGCGGCGCCGCCGATCGTGCCCCAGACCCGCGCACCGGGTACCGGGCCGCGGGCGCCGGTGCCGGGTCGGCGGGCGAAGGTGGCCGCGAAGCCGTTCCGGTCGTCGGGTGAACCACCGTTGCGTGGACCGTTGTTGGCGGGCACGAGGACTCCAGGTGTCGGGGGGACGGTGCTCACGCGGTCGCGCCTGCCAGGGACGCGGGCAGATCCGCGACCTCCAGGGCGATCAGTTGTGCCGCGTCGGGGTTGTCGAGTTCGGCGACCCGGCCGGCCTGACGTTCCGTCATCTCCTGGAACGCCTGCCGGGCCGAGCGCCCGTTGCCGAAGCCGCCGCCGCGGGTCATCCCGGCGAACAGGGCGAGCAGTTCGGTGCGTGCGGCGGGGGTCAGTTCGTAGCGGTGTCGCTCCGCCTGGTGCTCGACGATGGCCACGAGCTGCTCGGCGTCGTAGTCCTCGAACAGCAGGGTGCGGGTGAATCGGGAGGCCAGACCCGGGTTGGAGGACACGAACCGGTCCATGTCGTCGGGGTATCCCGCGGCGATCACCACGACGTCGTCGCGGTGATCCTCCATCAGCTTCACCAGCGTGGCGATCGCCTCGGAGCCGAAGTCGTTGCCGCCCGCGAGCGGCGAGAGCGAGTACGCCTCGTCGATGAACAACACACCGCCGATCGCCCGGTTGAACGCGGCGGCGGTCTTGGGCCCGGTGTGGCCGACGTACTCGCCCACCAGCGCGCTGCGGTCGACCTCGACCAGGTGGCCGTGGCCCAGCAGCCCCAGTGCCTTGAGCAGCCGGCCGTACAGCCGGGCCACCGTGGTCTTGCCGGTACCCGGGTTGCCCGCGAAGACCAGGTGCCGACTCAGCGGCGGCGCCGGCAGCCCGGCCTCGACCCGGAGCCGCACCGTCTGCATCAGCTTGGCCATCGACGCGACATCGCGCTTGACCCCGTCCAGGCCGACCAGTTCGCCCAGTTCGGCGAGCAGGTCGGGCAGGCTCTCCTCGACCACGTCCGGCAGTTCCGGGGCGGGCGCGGCGGCGGTGGGACCCGGCGCGGCGCCCGCGGTCGCGGCGGTCGCGGGCGGCGCGGCGGCGACCCCGCCGAGCGCGGGGTCGCAGTCGTCGAACACCGGCGCGGCGCCCGGCTCGGAGCTCAGCTCGTCGGTGCACTCGCGCACCCGGCAGCGGCGGAACAGCGGATCCGCGCCGCCGCCCACGTGCAGCGCGGCATAGCCGGCGCCGATCACATCGCATCCGGTGAAGGTGCCGCCGGCTTGCTCGGCGACGTACAGGCCGTTCTTGCCCGGCCGTTCGATCCGCAGGCCGTGCACGTTCGGCCGGGCGCCGGTCCACACCACCAGGCCCGAGCCGGTGCAGTCCTCGATCGAGCCACCGGCCAACTCGGCCCGCGAACCCGCGTCGAACACGATGCCCGCGGCCCCCGCACCGGTGACCCGATTGCCGGCCAACTCGGCGACGCCCTCGCCGGTGACCTCGATTCCGGTGCGCCCGGCCGCGCGCACCGTGCACCCGGACACCCGCGATCCGGTCGGCGAACCGATGCCGATCCCGGTCGCGGTGTCCGCGACCAGGCAGCCGGAGAGCGCCGCGGAGGAGCGGCCGGTGACCGCGACCCCGGTCATCGCCGCGGCCGAGACCGTGCAGTCGGTCAGCTCGGCCCGGGCGGTGTCCGCGGTGTGCACGCCGTGTTCGGGCGTGCCCTGGACCCGGCAGTCGGCCAGCTTGAGCACGGCGGTACCGGCGGCGTGTATCGCGCCGTAGCCGGAGTCGAGGATGCGACAGTCGGTCAGGTCGGCGCCCGCGCCATCGGTGAGCAGCACGCCGTTGGTAGCCGAGCGGCGCACCGCGCAGCCCTGTGCGACCACCCGCGCGGCGCCGTCGAGCACGATGCCGGCCGCGCCGGCGTCCAGGATCCGGCAGTCGGTCAACTCGGCCCGGGCACTGCCGCCGAGCCGGATGCCGGCCGCGCCCGGTGCGCTGACCCGGCTCTCGCCGGCCACCGCCGAGGAGGCGTCCTCCAGCAGCAACCCGACCCGTCCGCAGCCGCCCAGCACCGAATCGGTCAGCCGCAACATCGCCCGCCCGCGCAGCCGGATCCCGGACCCGGACGTGGCGTCCAGGCGCAGCCGCGCGATGCCCACCCGCGCGCTGCCCGACACCACGATCCCGGTGCCCTCGATGGCGCTCACCTCGACGTCCTCGACCCGCGCCCGCGCGTCGCCGGAGACATGCAGGCCCGCGAGCCGCGCGCCGCGGACGCGCGTGCCGGTGAGCAGCAGCGCCGAGGTCGTGCCGCCGGCCGTCGGCGGCGCGTCCAGGTCCGGATCGCCGCCGTCGTGCGCGCCCCGATCGGGCCCGCCGCGCACCTCGATGCGGCCGCCCGTGACCGTGCAGTCGGCCAGGATCAGACCCGCGCCCGGACCCACGCTGACCGCCGGCGCGTCGGTGCCCGCGCCGTGCAGGCCCAGCCCGCGCACCACGCAGTCCGCCGCGTCGACGGTGATCGCCGGGCCCTCGGCGCTCGCGGTCAGCACCACCTCGCCGCCGCCCGGTTCCGGACACAGCGTCACCGACCGGGCGAGCACCAGCGATTCGGTGTAGTGACCGGCCGCGATCAGCACGGTCGCGCCGGGGGCCGCGGCGCGGAGCGCGTCCGCGATCCGGCGATGCGTGCCCCGGCCCTTGGCGGCCACCCGGACATCCGGCGCGGTGGAGCCGCCCGCTCGACGATCGACGCTCGACATCTGTGCGCTACGCATCCTTGTGCTGGTACCAATCCGGGTTGATTCCCGCGCGCACCTGCGGCAGCAGCCACCCGTTGAACATCTTCTCGCCGATCTTGAAGCCGATGTTGAGCAGGAACTCGGTGGCCCCCTGGCGGTGGAAGAACCGGCCGCCGGCGGCATTGACGAAACCGACGCGGGCGAGCGAGACGCTGCCGGTGCTGATCACGCCGGACAACGACGCGATCGCGCCGTCCCCCAGCGCCTCCCAGCCGGAGAGCTTGTGGGTGACGCCGTCGGAGTCCTTGACGCCGAACACGCTCGCGTTGATGCTGCCGTTGACCAACCCGGCCAACAGGCCGACGCCCGCGCTGTAGCCGAAGTCGTAGGTGCCGCTGCGCCAGCGCACCGCGGTCTCGTTGCCCGCCCACTCGTTGGCCCACGTCTTGTCGTGGTTGCCCGGCCGGCGATTCCAGTGCTTGCCGCCGTCGATGTTGCCGTAGCCGCTCTTGAAGTCGCCGAGCTTGCGGAAGCCGTCCATCCTGTTCTCGTGCACGAAGGCGCCCACGCCGCCCTTGACCACGCCACCCACCGCCGCGTTCAGCGCGGCCTTGGCCCAGTCGACGTCGGACAGGCTCTTGCCCTGGGCCCGCGCGTTGATGTCGGCCACGATGATGTTCGCGGTGAACTCGATCGCGAACTCCTGGGCGAACTCCACCGCGAGCTTCTTGACCAGGACCGACTTCCCGCTCTGGTAGGCGGCTTCGGCCAGGGTGACGGTCCCGGAGGTCGGGATGCCCGGGAGTCCTTGCAGCGCCGTACGGAACTGCGTCGCGTCGATCCCGACGGTGCTGCCCGACCACGGCATGCGCTGACCCTCGCGGATGCGCCGTACCCAGCCGCGTACCTCGGTCACCTGGCCGCGGAAGTCGTACTCGCTGCCGATCACCCGCCACCGGTTCAGCGAGTCGTTGACGATCACCGCGCCGCCGTCGGTGCGCCGGGCCACCAGGACGCCGTCCTCGTTGTAGCGCCGCCACTGGCCGCGCCACGCGTCGGTCTCCAGGAAGTAGCGCTGCCCCTCGGGCGTCGTCTTGACCTCGCGGGTGCGCACGGCGGTGCCGTGGTCGAACTCCTTCCAGGTGGCGGTGTTCGGCGAGGCGTCCTGGTTCGGTCCGTACTCGCGCACGCGAGCCGGTGCGTCGGTGATGTGCGGCGGGGTCTCGTGGATCACCGACGTCACGCCCGCGTTCACCGTGGTGTCGCGGAAGAGCAGGTTCCTGCCGTCGAGCGGAGTCGCCTGCCACGCACCGGCGCCGTCGTTCCCCTTCGGGTTCCACCAGTTGCGTACCCGGTCGCCCTCGCTCGGGACGATCCGCCCGGCCCGGTCGAACTTCTGCCACGTCCAGGTGTCCGTGCCGGGCACCTTCCACGAGTCGACGTACCGGCCGCTGTCGAGCATGCGTCGCTCGCGCACCAGGTTGTTCGCCGCGTCGAAGTCCCGGAACGAGTCGTCGAACGGCAGCTTGGGGTCGTCCGAGCTGCGGAAGAGCACACGCTTGCCGGACTCCTGCACCTCGCCGGCCGCGTTCACCCGTTCCCACTGCCAGGTCTTCTCGGTCGACGAGCCGCGCGCGACGATCGTGACCGAGTCGGTGTCGTCGAGCCGCCAGGTGTCCTTGCGTCCGGTCACGTAACCGTGGGCGTCGTACTCGACCCAGTTGCTGTTCGGGTCGGCCGCGTGGCCGGTGGACCCGGGAGCGGGTGGTTCCGGCGTGGTGTAGTGGCGGACATTGCCGTTCGGGAAGCCCTCGCGCACCACGGCCCACTGGGTGGTGCCGTCCGCGCCCACCACCGGGCGCAGGTCCTGCCAGTTCGCCCCGCCCGGTCCGTTGGGGGTCTCCAGCCGATATCCGATCTCGTCACCCCGGCTCCACGGGGTCGCCCCGGCGGGGGCCGAGGGGTGCGGCTGTACCGAGTCGCCGACCTTGAGTGTCGAACCATCGGCCAACTTGGTCTGCGAGCGGGCGAAACCGCCGTTCGCCAGGATGTCGAAGGAGCTGCCGTCGTCGCCGACGAACCGAACGCCGCTGCCGCGCACCAGGTTTCCGTCCGCGTCCAGGGCCGACCTCTCCCAGGTGAACACCTGGTAGCGGGTGTCGGAGGCGAGGAACGCGTGGGTGCCGGTGGGTTCGGTCCGGTGACTGCTCAACCACTTGCGGGCCCATTGCGGCGGCCGCTGCTCGGAGATGCGGGTCGTGGTGAACGTCGAGCCGTCCGGCTTGACCTCGTGCTTGCCGGTCTCCTTGCCCTGCGGCGAATGCTCGTCCCAGGACTCCTTGCGGATGCCGGCGTTGTCCAGGGGGTGTTCGAGGTAGTGCCGGGCGTGGTCGGTCCGGTGCATCGGACCCCACTGCTTCTGCACCACCTCCCCGGCGGCGGTGCCGGCGGTGGGCCCGTGCCGGTCGCTCCAGCCGCCGTCGCGATGCGGAGTACGCGGACCGCTCGCCAACTCCCCGCTCGCACCGTCGTAACGATGCCAGGTCCAGCCGTCGGTGCCCTTGATGCCCAGCGTGTGTCCGGCTCGGCCGTCGAACTTCTGGAGCGTGTCCCGGAATTCGCGCACCGTGACGTAGTGCTCGTTGACATCGGTGTAGCCGAAGCCGGATGTGTCGAACTTGCGCGAACCCTGGTCGATCGGGGCGCCGTCCGTGCCCCACTCGACCCACCTGGTGCGTTGGCTGAACGAGCCGAAGCCGTTGAGATCGGTACGCCGGAACGCGTCGAGAGTGTTCCCGTTCGGCAGCAGTCGGCGTTCGAACACGACCACCTTTCCGGGGGTGTTCGACTTGAGTTGGATTCGACCGTTGGCGGCGCCGTGCAGGTCCACCGTGCCGTGTTGGAAGTCGTTCGGGGTGAAGCCCCGGTCGGCGGACTGCCCGGGGCGCAGCTCCTGACGCCAGGTGGGTGTCGGCGCGCTGTGGTCGACGACGTACCGGTGCTTGGTCAGCCGGCCGTCATCGAGCACGTTGAAGCCCTCGCGGGTGACGCTTCCGTTCACCCCGAACTCGTGGAACTCGCCGTGGCGCACGGTGTTCGGGTGCACAACCTCGACCCGGAAGCCGGTGTGCGCGCCGTCGGCATCCGTGAGCCGGGTGAGCCGTTGCTCCGGGGGGAGTGCGGTGCCGTGCATGTCGGTGAGAGTGTCGCCCACCACGAACCGGGTCTGGCCGGTGCCGCCCAGCGCGGTGCCGTGTTCGAGGGCGCCGGTCGTGCTGTTGTAGCGGACCGAGTGACCGGTGGCCGGGTCGGTGATCCGGAAGCCGTTGTCGACGGTGGTGAGGTTGCGGTCGGTGACCCGGGTGCCGTGGACGTCGGTGACGAAACGGCCCGCGTCGTCACCGACCACGAAGCGGGCTGCCCCGGGGCCGCCGACGGCGACGCCGTGTTCGGCGATCGATCCGTCGGCGAGGTAGCGGGTGGACCGGCCGCCGGCCGGCTCGGTGACCCGGAAGCCGCCGCCGTTCAGCGCGGTGACCTCGACATCGGCGACGCGGGTGCCATGTGTGTCGGTGAGGATGTGGTCGGCATCGCCGCGGGCGACGACGAAGTGCGCCTCACCCTCACCGCCGAGCAGCGTGCCGCGCTCGAAGGCGCCCGTGGTGGTGTCGTAGCGGACCGAGTGGCCGGTGCCGGGATCGGTGACCCGGAAGCCGTTGTCGACGGTGGTCAGCGTGCGGTCGCCGACCGGCGCGCCGTGCATGTCGGTGACCTGGCGCTGCGCGCCCTCGCCGACCACGAAGCGGGGTTCGCCGGGGCCGCCGAGCGCGATGCCGTGCTCGGCGACCGAGCCGTCCGCGGCGTAGCGGGTGCTGTGGCCGCCGACCGGCTCGGTGACGCGGTGGCCGCCGCCGGTGAGCGGGGTGACCTCGACGCCGGCGACGCGATTGCCGTGCACGTCGGTGAGTACGTGGCCGGTGTCGCCGTTGACGATGAAGTGCGGCTCGCCGAGTTCGTTCAGGGCGAGTCCCCGGTCGAGCACGGTGCCGTTGCCGTCGTAGCGGACGGAGTGGCCGTTCGCGGGGTCGGTCACCCGGTAGCCGTTGTCGATCTCGGTCAGGGTGTGGTTGGTGGTCGGCTTGCCGTGCACGTCGGTCAGCACCGGGGGCCGGCCGTCGCGGACCACCACGAAGTGCGCCTGCCCGGGACCGCCGAGCGCGACGCCGTGTTCGGCGACGCTGCCGTTGCCGCGGTAGCGGGTG
>NZ_KB889736.1 GCF_000372745.1 Embleya scabrispora DSM 41855
CGGTAACCGCCGTGTTTCTTGTCTGGAGCGGCTGGATCCTGTCGGCGAAGCGGATCACGTGGCCCGACCTGATCCCTTTCGGCGTCACCGCGGCCGTTCTGACAGCGATCTATTCCGTGGGCGCCGGCGTCTACCTGCCGCGTCTGTTCAACGCCTCCGTCTCGCGCTACGGAGTGGTCGGTGCCGTCTTCGCGATGATCTCGGCTCTCTTCGCGGCCATGCTCGTCCTCGTCGCATCGGCTGCGCTGGGACGAGAAGTACGAGACGAACTCGGTCGGATCCGTCAAGGCCGACGCCCTTCCGACCACGAGGTCCGCCGACAGTGGGACAGCGTGGTCGAGCAGACACGGTCACGTTGGCGGGCGGCACGCGAACAGGTCTCCCATCATCGGACCAACGGTGCAGACCGCTGATGGGCGGGACCGGCCACGACCGGCATCGACGTTCCCACGTCTTCAGCCGGGAAAGAGATCGTGAACGAGGCTTGATGATCCGTGTCAAACGCTCGCGTCATGCGTAGGCTGCGCCCTCGGCCAAAGCGTGTTCGACGCCTTCGCCGACTCGTTGGGGATCGCGCTCGGAATGGGTCCGTGGAAGCCCGACGTCGTGATCTTGCTCTCCAAGCTCGGGTCGACTGTGTCGGGTGGAGAAGGCGACTGTCGCGTGGCGTTGCCGTCCTGGTCGGACGGGCCCGTGGTCTTCGGGAGGACGGGTGACGTGGGGCGGTCGCTCGCCCGGTGGCGGGTGGCGTCCGGGGAGGCGGGGTCTGTGGCGTACGCGTGTGGTTCGTGGGTGGCGGGGCGGCCCGCTGTCGGCGCTGCGCCATGTGCCGCGGTGGGATCGGGTGCGCGCGAGCGGTGGATGCCGGGTGCCGGGGACGGCCCTGCGGTGGGGTTCCTGGAAGTGCGGGACTGCCTGGGTGGCCGCTGCCCCCTGCGGTTCGCAGGGGTGGTGCGGGGTGCTGGGGCGGATGGGTTGCGGGTGGGGGCGGTGTTCGCGGTGGCACGGCGGTGGTGCGTGCGTGGTGGGAGCAGGTGTGCTCGGGGTTGGTGCTCGGCGGGGACGCGGGGGCGCGTTTGTGGTGGCGGGCGGCGGGGCGGGACACGGCGGATGTTCCCGGAGGTCGTACAAACGGCGTGACGGAGGCCGTGATCGAACGGGTGCCGACCCGGCCCCGAAGAGCTCGCGGACGTGTTCGGCGAGGACATCGCGTGAACCTCGCACGCGGCCAGATCTGGGAAGTGTCCCTGGGCGCCAAGGTGAGAGCCGTCCTGATCGTCGAGTCCGACGCCGCCATCCGAGCGTTGCCCGGGATCACGATGGCTTGTTGTCGCACACGAGCGACGCCGTCTGTCCCGTCTCAAATGATCTGATCTGAGTGCGTGGCCGTGACCTGCGGCGACCAGATCGATTGAGACGCCGGGTTGCCGGAAATCTCAGTCGATCTGGTCCCGGGCGCGCGGATGGCAGGTGGTGTCTCGATTGATCTGGCTCGGCCCGACCTCGAACTGATACCACGCCTGGGTGGTCAGCCACGATTGGTAGTTCCGGAAGATCAGGGCGAGACCGTTTGGCTGCTCTCGTGTGTCGAAGAAGCCGCTCAGGAGAAGGTGGAGGGCAACCACGGCGTCGGTGTCGGCCCGGGGAGTAAGGGGATGGACCCAGCCTCCCGGAGCGAGATGCCGAACCAGGACGAGCCAGGTCAACTCGTGGCCGCGGCCGAGTCGGACCACGAGCCATTCCTGGAATCCGGTGAGCATGTTCCAGGAAGTTCCCGCGTCCAGGCCGAGGATGTAGGCGGTGGTCGTGGCATAGGAGCCGTCGAGGCCGTGCCTGGCGGGTTCCTGGCGAATCGCGGCCGGCAGGGCTCGAGAGTGCTTCAGGACTCCGGCCTGGAAAGGCTGCCGGGACTCGGCGAGGAAGTTCCCTGCGGTGCATGCCGGATGGCTGCTCGAGGTGTCCGGCTTCTTCAGGGGGTGAGCGGACGAGTACCGGTGGACGGTGGCGCAGGCGACCGTGGCGTCGTGTTCGTCCAGCAGCCTCTCCCAGACCAGTCTCACCGTGGGGAGTTGGCCCGCGTGCGTGGCGGCGTACTCGTCGAGGATGCCATCGATGGCGGGGCCGACTCGACTCTTGGCCGGGCCTTGAACGGCCGGGCGCTGTTTCCGGGGAGGCGGTCTGGGTGAGTCCAGGGCCTGGCGGACGATGTGTTGGCTGACGCGATGCCGTTCCGTCAGACTTCGGACCGTGTCGTGTCCTTCTGCGGCGTCTCGCCGGATGGCGGTCTTGCCGAACTGGGTGAGCGCGGTTGTTTTCCGGTGCCGGCGGGGCCGGAGAGGATCAGGCCCCTGCGGGCGCTGATCGCGTGGCGGTTGAGCAGGGTCAGGCGTCTGCCGGTGTGGACGACGGTGCGCAAGGTGGACGTCGCGGCCACGGTCAGGCGGGTGTGGCAGTCGAGGCGACCGTCGTCGTAGTCCATCCGTTCGTCCGGATCCAGGTCGGCCGGCGCGCTGTCGGGCAGAAGGTCGGGCTGGGACGGGTCCTGGATGGTCAACTCGCGCCGGCCCTCCAGGGTGGTGAGGTAGCGATGCAGGTCCTCCCGGTCGGGCGATGTACTCGTCCAGGACCGAGAGAGCGACGTTGCTGAGCAACGGCGAGGGATCGAACCCTGTGGGGTGCCGGTGTCGTTGTCCCGCAACAGGCCGTCCTCACTGAGGATGCCCGCCTTGAGAAACGCCTTCACCAGGGCCAAGATGCGTTTGTCCCCGACGCGTGCCCGCACTCGCTCCATGAGAGCGGTGTGTGAGATCTCGTCGAAGCAGGCCTTGATGTCGCACTTCCACGATCCACTCGTACTTCTCGGACGTGAGCAGACGCACCTCTGCCACCGCGTCGTGAGCCCGGCGGTTCGGGCGGAATCCTTGGGAACACGGGAGGAAATCCGCCTCGAAGATCGGCTCCGACACCAGCTTCAGGGATGCCTGCACCACCCGGTCGGTGATCGTCGCGATCCCCGGACGGCGGAGCTTGCCGCCCGACTTGGGGATCATCCGCTCCCGCACCGGCATGGGCTGGCAACTGCGGTCCTTGATCTGCGACCGCAGCATGGCGAGGAACTCCTCGACTCCGACCCACAGCGCGATGGACGACGCCGTGCGTCCGTCCACCCCGGCCGTGCGTGCACCCTTGTTGCCCCGCACCCGATCCCAGGCCACCGGTGGGCCGAACTGTTACGAACCGCTACGAACGCGATTCCGATGCGGACGGCCTCCCTGTTGCGGCGGCGCCACCGACGCTCCGCGGCCACCCTGACATCCGTCACGCTGAGCTGAGTGCTGTGGGGTCACAGGCTGTGGGCAATGGGGTGCAGCGGTTCGTACAGCGGGAGTTCGGCGCCGCTGGGGAGCCGGATCGCAGTCAGTTTGCCCCAGCGCTGTTCGCTGACCGGGCGGGTGATCTCGACGCCCTGCGCGCGGAACTCGCCGAGCTGGGAATCAAGGTCATCGCACATCAGGAAGAACTCGTGCCGGGGCGGGCCGTCGGTCGGGTGCACGGCCACCTCGGCCGGGGGCAGTTTGAAGATGAGCCGGCCGCCGCCCGCGTCGACGCCGGGAAAGTCGAGGACATCACGGATGAAGGCACGGTCCGCCTCGGCGTCCCGGCTGTAGAGGATGACATGTGCACCGCTGATCATGGCTGGCTCCTGCCCGTCGGGGTGCCGGCGGTCGTGTTCCGGCATCCTGGCACGCTCAGTGCGAGAAAACCTTCGACTGCATTCGATTTCGCGGAAAAAGGACGCGGATCGTCGAGCTTTACACCCGCCCGCCCGAAGACGCGACGGTCGTCTGCGTCGACGAACTCGGCCCGGTGATCCCACGCGCGTTCCCGCCGGCGCCGGGCTGGTCGCCGGACGGACACCGCGTCAAACACGAGCTCGACTACAGCTGCGGACCGGAGAAGACCCGGGTGTACGGCGGCCTGCGCGTCCGGGACGGAACCGAGGTCACGATGACCGCCTCGGCCCGCAACAGCGCCTTCCACCAGCGCTTTCTCGCGCTCCTCGAAGACGCCAACCCCGCCGGCGACATCGTGGTCGTCACCGCCAACCTCTCTTCCCACAACAGCGTTTCCACCCGGGAGTGGCTCGTCGACCATCCCAGGATCCAACACGTCTTCATCCCGGTCGGCGCCTGCCGGTTGAACCTGCAGGAGGGATGGTGGCGCATCTTTCGCAAGGCCGCCCTGGCAGGCCGCTCGTTTTCCAACCCCACCGACATCGCACAGGCCACAACCCTCGCGACCTCCCAACTCAACACCCGAGCCGGACCCTGGATATGGGGAAGACCCGCCCCACCGACCCGCACATTACGGCGCCGGTTCGTGTACACCCTTTGAGGAACGCAGCACTATCACGCGCGGACCGCCGAGGCGGAAGCGTGCGCGATCTCGGTGGTGTCGCACGGCTTCCACCGTCCGGTGCGTGGCGGGCGCGAGCCGATCAAGACAACGGTGACGTGCTGCTCGACGGTGTGGGGCGTGGGGGTGTGTCGGATGGTTGACGTATCTCCGGGTGAACGTGTCGAGTTCTTGGGCTCGAGGCTTCGCCGTCCCGCCACCGAACCCGCCTCGGACGTGGGGATGATCAGGTCGGGGCGGATGGACTCGACGGACTGACCCGCGGCCCTCCCGCGGAGCCCGGAACCCGCCCCATCCCATCCGGGTACGGGCCGAACCTGCCCATCGGCGGGAACGGCTTGACCAACTCCCATCGACGTGGAGGTCTTCTTCGACCGGGCCGGGCAGGAGCGGTGGGCCCGGTTGTGTCGGGTGGACGAGGGCTCCCGCACCGGGCTTGGCCGCTGTGGGAGGCGGGAGGTCAGCCCACCTGCGCTCGGTCGTAGCTCGGGTCCGACCGCTCGCCGAGGTATTCCACCCAGACCGTCTTGGCGCACGGGTAGTTCGTGGTGGCCTCGACGAGCTCCAGCCAGTTGGCGATGGTCGTGCGGAAGCGCTCCCGCAGCAGTTCGTCCGTGAGGCCACCGTCGGCCGCGAAGGCGGTGTGCGCCCGGGCCAGCGAGAACATGTCCGGGTACAAGCGCGCGCCCAGGTGTTCGAGGGGAACACGCAGGGCCCACAGCCCCCGGTTGCCGCCGGCCATCGACGGAGAGGCGGACATGACGAGCCCCTGCCTCTCGTTGAACGGTTGCGGCCGGAACCGGGACGTCCAGTCGATCAGGTTCTTCAGGACGCCCGGAACCGAGGCGTTGTACTCGGGCGACACGATCACGAAGCCGTGGGCCCTCTCCAGGCGCTCCTTGAAGCGGACCGCCCCGGCCGGGATTCCGTCGGCCCGCTCCTCGTCCCCGTCGTACCCGGGCACCGTGAACTCGGCAATGGACGCGAAGTCGACCTCCGGCCCGGTCGCCCGGATCGCCTCGGCCGCCAGCCGGGCGAGCGTCGTGTTCCACGACCCGTCCCGCCCCGAGGCGGACAGCACCAGGAACCGCATTGATTGGCGCGCTTGCATGCCCAAGCCCTCTCGTCGTCAGCGGACCGCGTGGGGCAGAGGAGGCGGACCCTCCCGCGCCACGCTCCCTCACGTTAGGCAAGAACCAGGGCGTCAGCCCGCATTCGCCCCTGTTCGCCGCCCCGAGTTCACCGCAGGTGACTCGGATGCCGCAATCACAGGCGGACGACGAGGACACCGCACCGCTCGCGTGGGCGACGGATCAAGCCGCCGCACTCACGGTCCTCCTCGACGTCCCCGCCTCGCCGGGTCACCGTCGGCTCGACCCCGACCCGTCGCGCAGGTCGGCCCGGTTGACGGACAGGCGCCGCAACCGGGGCTTGCGTCTCGCCGTGACGGCGGCGGTCGAGTCCGAAGCCGTTCACGAAGGCGTGCAGGTGGGAAGGTCGCGGGCGCGGACGGCTCGGCCACGTGGACCACAACTACCTGCGTCTGGCCACGTATCGGGCGGCGAACGCCACGATGATCGACTACCAGGCCGGGATCGACCTCGCCCGGGCGTGGGGCGGCGGCTTGGCCGCCTCGGTCGACGGCATGCGGTTCGTCGTCCCCGTGCCCTCGGTGTACGCGCGCCCCAATCCTCGTTTCTTCGGGCGCCGGGGCGGGGCCGACGAAGGCCGCGTACAGCCGCTTCGGCGTCACCGTGTCGACGTGGAGGAAGTCGACGGCGGGCAGCGTGTCGGCCCGGGCGCGCGGGAATGTCCGCCACGAGTCGTCCCGCCGCCCGGGCGGCGGGATCCGGCGCATGCGCGGGATCCGGCGGATGGTGGACGCGGCCACCCGGTGGCCCGGGCGCCGCGGTTCGCCCTGGATCCGGACCACGCCCCGGGTCCGGTTCCCGGTCGCGAACCGGACGATCGACGCGGCCACCTCGTCGGAAACCCGCGGTCGGCCCGGCGGACGTGCCTGCCGCCACCGGGCCGCGACCGGGCGCCGGCGCCGGCGCGGCAACGTTCCCGGCGTGACGATCCGGTGCGCACGCACGGCCTTCGGCGGCACCCGGGCCGACGCGGACGGCACCGCGCGGTCCGGCCACGACAGTCGCGGCCTCGGGGTCGTCCGGCGCGGCACCNCGACCTCGTGGCGCAGAGCGGGTATCTCCGCGTCCTCCGACGCGTGCGACCGCGCGAACAGAGCGAGCCACGTGATCACCCGAACGACGAGCCGGTACACCAAGTCGACCGCCATGACCGGTGATCATCCGATCAGACGAACACGCTGGTCAAACCCTGCGGCCGAGTATCCGACCAGGACAGGTCCATCCGCAGATGCGGGAGACCTCGGCGGCTGCGGCGTACAGGCGGCGGCCGACGGTTTCGGTGTAGGAGGCGTCGCGGAGGACGCCGGTGATCAACCGGAGTTCGGTGAGTGCGGCGTCGTACGCCCGGGATGCGCCGATGTGGCGTCGAGGTGGCGCAGGGCGTCGATGCGGGTGTCGAGGAGGTCGGGGACGCCGGCGCCGATGCGGCGGCCGTGGGTTGCGGCGGTGGCGGGTTCGGCGTCGGCCCATTGGTGGAGGGTGGTGAGGAGGGTGGTCGAGCCTGCGATGAGGAATCCGCGTCGGTCCACGGCACCTCCTACGGTGTCGAGTGCCTGGAGGGTGCCCGTGGGGGTCCACGGGGTGCAGCGGAGCGTTTTCGCGGGTCGACCGAATGGGCTATCGATAATCAGGAATGCACTGACCCGACGCCGGAACCGCGTCTCGCCTTGCCTCCCGAACACCGCGCGCCGGCCCGGGGTGGCCTGGTCCCACGTCATCACGGCGCCCGTCCCGTCGGCACCGAACGCGGCCTTGTACGCCGTCCTCGACCGCGAACGCGTCGGAAGGCCGACCCGGATCTCCGCGCAGCGCCGGGTTCGGCAAGATTGCGCCATGACATTGCCATCCTTGAGCCAAGGTGCCAACCTGCGCGTCGACTTCACGCAGGTTCGTGTGGAGCTGTCGTGGTCCACAGGGAACGGCGTGCCCGACGTCGACGCGTCGGCGCTGCTGCTCACCGAAGCCGGAACCGTGCGCGGGGACGCCGACTTCGTCTTCTACAACCACGCGGGCCACCCGTCCGGCGCGGTGGCGCATCTGGGCCAGGACAAGACCGCCGACGGCATCACCGACACGCTCGCCGTGGAACTCGACCTCGTGGAGGAGGCGATACACCGGATCCTGCTCTGCGCGTCGTCGGACGGCGGCACGTTCGGCGAGGTGCCCGACCTGAGCCTTCGGCTGCTGGACGCCGCGACGGCGGCCGAGATCGCACGCTTCGACATGACCGCCGGGATCGAGACCGCCTTCGTCGGCGGCGAGCTGTACCGGCATCAAGGGCAGTGGAAGTTCCGCGCGGTCGGGCAGGGGTACGCCTCCGGACTCGCCGGTCTGGCCACGGATTTCGGCATCGCGGTGCACGATGAGCCGTCGGGGGACCCCGCCGCGCAGTCGGTTCCGACGCGGCCGGTCGACTCCCCGCCGCCCCCGGCGGTGTCCGACGTCGCGCCGGCCGGGACCGGCGAAGAGGCGCTGCCCGCGGAGATGCGCGAGCGCCTTTCGCTGCGCAAGGAGCACGTCACGGTGAGCCTCCGCAAGCAGGGCGCGGAGGGGATCGCCGCACGGGTGATCCTGGTCATGGACGCGTCCGGCTCCATGAATCGGCTCTACTTCCGGGGTGTCGTCGCCGACGTGGTGGAGCGAATGGCGGCCGTGGCCGCGCGGTTGGAGGACGACGGTGTGATGCAGGCCTGGACGTTCGCCTCGAACCCGGCGCGCCTGCCGGATCTGCGTGTGGGCGAACTCCCGGAATGGCTGCGGCTGCACGTCCGTCCGGCGGGGGACAAGCCGGAGCAGGGGCTGCTGCCTGGCCAGGTCGACATGGTGGCGGTCGGCTTCGGCAACGAAGAGCACAAGGTGATCGCCGAAGTGCGCTCGTACGTCCGGGAAAATCCGTCCGCGGCCCCCACGTTGGTGCTGTTCTTCTCCGACGGCGGCATCTGGTTCAACGACGAGATCAAGCGCGAACTCAAGGACGCGTCCAAGGAACCGGCGTTCTGGCAGTTCGTGGGCCTCGGCAACGCGGACTACGGCATCCTGAGGCGCCTCGACACGATGCGTGGCCGCCGCGTGGACAACGTCGGTTTCTTCGCCGTCGACGACATCAGCGAGGTCCCCGACCAGGAGCTGTACGACCGGCTGCTCTCCGAGTTCCCGAAGTGGATCACCGCGGCGCGGCGCAAGAACGTGCTCTGAGCACGTGCTCCATCCGTTCGCCGGCCGTGGCGGGCGTCCCGAAACACCGGCGTGACACCGCGGCCGGCGATACCCGTCATCGGCCGTGCATGGCGTCGGACATCGTTCGACTCCACCCGGATCAGGTGATGCACTGACGGACGAACCAAGCCCGAGGCATCACGATGCCTCCTCGTGTCATGGGCTCCGCGTACGGTTTGCGCATGCCTGTTGAGAGACCCTCACTTGCCATCGGTATCCGACTTCGCGACCTGGGAGCCCGTTCTGCGGCTCATGCTGGGCGACGACACGGATCGGCGTGCCGCCCGGCCGGCGCGTGTCGCAGGGCGCATCGGTCAATACGGCACGTGCCTTGCGTATCGGGGATCGATGACCTCGACGGCCGGACCGCGGTGGAGGACATACGGCGGGCGCGCGCGGCGGAGTCCGGGAAATCGCGTTCAGGGCGGAGGCCCAGCCGGACGGCCGGACCACGCTCGGCTGGTCTGGCCGAGCCCGGTCGTGGAACCGGCTGTCGGCTACCCGGGCCTGGGGGTGCTCGTCCTGGCCGACGGCTCCCTTGCCGAGCCCTGGCTCCGCCGTGGGCGAGTTTCACATCCGGGCGGAGTAGGTGCAGGGCGTCGAAGGCGCGGGTCCGGCCGACGGCCTCGTCGCGGGTGTGGGTGTGCACGCCCCGGGTGACGACTTCTTCGGCGTCGCCGGGTTCGTATGCGGTCATGGGTGGGACTCCGGGCAAGGTCGGGAAATCGAGGCGGGTTGGGGGTCTGCGGAACGAGCGGGGGACGTCACGGCTTTACGGCCGGTCGCCGCCGGTTTCGCAGGCCCCACGAGGGTGCCGGCGGTGGGTGGCCCGGCCGCGGTGGCGCGTTGTCACACGAGGCGGTGCGTTCCGGTGCTCGGTCCCCGGCCGGTCACCGGCGTGGCCGGCCCACACGATGGTGTGGCCGAGGCGGCGGGCGGTCTCACACAGGCTCACGCCTGCCTCGAGCGACTCGTGGACGGCGGCGTGTCGCTGCAGGGTGCGCTCGTTGCACGATCCGGGCGTCACCCAGGGCGGTGCCGCATGCCAACAGGCGGCGTGCGCGGCCACCGTCTTCTCCACCGCAGCGGCCAGGCCGTTCCACAAGTGCCAGCGGTCGGACACCTGCACCGCGCCCGGCAGGGCGTCGGCGATGCCCTGGGCGTAGGAGGCCGAGCCGTCGCGGCAGACGACCTCCACCCCCGGGTGCGCGCGCAGCCAGGAGGTGAGCGTTTCGGCTTTGCGGTCGGGCAGCACGTCGACGCGGGCATGGGTGACGGCGTCGATGCTCTGTGAGCCGATCTCCGGTTCGGCGCGTTGCTCGGGCAGGCTCAGCGCGGCGCGGCGGGGGACGCTCCTGCGGGGTCCAGCCTTGTTCACGGCGTCACCCGCCCGAACAGCACGTCCAGGCTGTCGGGTCGGTACCCGGGCGCTGGCGGCGGTGCTTGGCGGGCCGCCGCATTGGCCTCCGTCCGGGGCGTGATGGGCCAGCATGTTCTCGATGACCTCGTCGCCGGTGGGTGTCGTGTAGATCTGAGTGGTCGTCAGACTTGCGTGGCCCATGACCCATTGGACGTCGACGAGCGGGATCATGGGATCCCGGGACATCCGGCCGGAACGGTTCGGGCCGTGGAAGACGGTGCACGAGCGGCATCGACGCTGGTCCGCGGACGGCACGTGGGAGCGACTGTTGCGCGCAATGCAGACGAAGGCCGATGCGGCGGGCGGCATCGGCCGGGACGTCTCGGTCGACTCCTCGGCCGTGCGCGCACATCCCCATGCGGCCGGCGCGCGGCTCGCCCCGCCGCCGATCCCGGCCCAAAAGGGGGCCAGGAATCGGACCGCGCGGGTCGCGGCGGTGCTGCGGGGCCTGGCCGACCGCCTGGCGGAGGTGGTGAGGCGGGCGAGCAACTCGGCCGGTCCCGAGGCGGGTTCACCACCAAGGTCCATCCGTGCGCCGACGGGAGATGCCGTCTCCTCTCTCTCGTCCCGACACCCGGCCATTGGGGCGACGGTCCGCAGTTCGAGGCCGTGTTGGAAGGTGTTCGGGTACCGCGGGTCGGGCCGGGCAGACCCCGCACCCGACCCGACAGCGTCAGCGCCGACAAGGCCCACAGCTCCCGGGAGATCCGCCGCCACCTGCGACGACGCAGGATCCGACACACCATCCCCGAACCCGACGACCAACTCGCCAACCGTCGACGACGCGGCTACGTCTTCCACGGCACCGTCATCTTCGCGGCCCTGATCATCTGGCTCCGCACATGATCCGCAGGACAGAACCCAGGTGACGCGCGGGGGTGCCGGACGCCCAGGGCGGGCAGGAGTTGAGTCAACGGTCAACCAGCCGTGGACGCGGGGCCTCACCCGTGGATTCCGCGTCGGTGTCGTCGGTGCCGACCGGGCCGCGGGGAAGCATCCGGTCCAGCCACTTCGGCAGCCACCAGTTGGCCCGGCCGAGGAGTGTCATCGTCGCCGGTACCAGCACCATGCGTACGACCGTGGCGTCGATGAAGATCGCGGTGGCCAGGCCGAGCCCGAACATTTTGATGGAGGGGTCCTCGGCGACGGCGAACGACAGGAAGACCGCCACCATGATGAGGGCGGCCGAGGTGATGATCCGGGCGGTGCCCGAGATGCCCTCGACGATCGCCTTGCCGTTGTCGCCGGTGCGCAGGTACTCCTCGCGTACGCGGGAGAGGAGGAACACCTCGTAGTCCATCGACAGGCCGAACAGGATGGCGAAGAGGAACATCGGGATGAACGACACGATCGGAACCGTCGCTTCCAGCCCGATGAGTGCGCCTCCCCAGCCCCACTGGAAGACCGCGACCATGATGCCGTAGGCCGCGCCGATGCTCAGCAGATTCAGCAGTACCGCCTTGAGCGGTACGAGTATCGAGCGGAAGACCAGCATCAGCAGCAGGAACGACATCGCCAGCACGGCGGCGACGAACACCGGCAGGCGTTGGCTGGTGCGTTGGCCCACATCGGACAGGCTCGCGGCGGCGCCGCCGACGTGGGCCCTGGCCGGGCCGTGCCCGATCGCCGTGGGCAGCACGTCGCTGCGCAGCCGGGCGATGGTGTCGGCCGTGGCCTTGTCCTGAGGGCTGGTGGTCGGGAACACCACGAGGGTCGCGATGCCGGTGGCCCGATCGATGTGCGTCGGCGCGACGGACGCGATGCCCGGATCCGCCGCGACCGTTGCGACGAGGCGGTCCAGCACTCCCGGATCACCGGCGGGGTCCGCGGCGATGACGAGGGGACCGTTGATGCCCGGGCCGAACCCCTCGGCGACGAGGTCGTAGGCCCGGCGCTCGGTACGGCTGTGGGGCAGTGAGCCGTCGTCGGGCAGGCCGACGCGCAGGCCGAGCACGGGCAGCGTCGCGGTCAGCAGCAGCCCCGCCGCGCCGACCGCGTACGGCACCGGGTGCCGGCTGACGTGCCCGATCCAGCGACGCCACCCGGTGGCGTGGGCGGCGCCTGCCGCCGGGTCCCGCCGCCGTGCGAGTCGGCCCGGCTTCCTGGTCTGCAGAGCCCGGCCGATCAGGCCGGCCCGGGCCAGGCGTGGGCCGGCGGCGCCGAGGAAGGCCGGCAGCAGCGTCACCGACGCGAGCACCATGGTCAGGACGACGATCGAGACGGCGAACCCGCCCACCGTCATGAACGGTACGTTCGCGACCGCCATGCCGAGGATCGATACGACGACGGTGCCGCCGGCGAAGACCACGGGCCTCCCCGCCGTGGCCACCGCTCGCCCCGCCGCCTCGCGGGGATCGAGCCCGCGCGCGAGGTACTCCCGGTGCCTGGCGAGCACGAACAGCGCGTAGTCGATGCCCACTCCGAGTCCGACCATGCTGCCCAGGACAGGGGCGAAGGTCGGGACGTCCGTCACCCCCGCCAGCACCGTCATCGTGGCAACCCCGACGGTCAGCCCGAAGACCGCCATGCCGATCGGCAGCGCGGCGGCGACGAGCGAACCGAACGCCAGGAACAGGATCGCGGCCGCGGCGAGGATGCCGATCAGCTCGCTTGCGCCGCCGTCGGGGTCGGAGAAGGCGTAGAAGAGGTTCCCGCCCATCTCGATGCGCAGGGGCAGTTCGGCGCGCAGCCGGTCACCGAGATGGACGAGGGCGTCGAGGTCTTCGGCCGACAGCCGGCTCTGGTCGGGGTACTGCACCCGGACGACCGCGATCCGCCCGTCGGCCGAGACAAGGCCGCCGCGCACGGTGGTGTCCCCGCCTGCGTCGAGTGCCCCCGCCGGGTCGCTCGTGCCGAGCACGTGCGGCAGTCGCTGCACCTCGGTCTGCAGCCGCGTGAGAGCGGCGCGCGCGCTGCCGTGGTCGAAGAACGTCGCACCGCCGTCGAGGGGGGTGACGACCACTTGGGCGGTCATCCCCTCCTGGCCGGTGCCGGCCCGCTCGATCAGTTGCGCGGCCCGTTGGGAGTCCAGTCCCGGAGCGGTCATCGAGTCCGCGGTCCGCCCGCCGATGGCGATCGCGGCGAGGACGGCGAGCGTGGCGGCAATCAGCCATGCCGCGATCACCCGCCAGGGATGGCGGGCGGCGCTTGCGCCCAGGCGCAACAGGGCTTTCGAGAGCATCGGTTCCTCCAACCACCTCGTCGGCCGTCCTTGTACGGCCGACGATGCCGAGGTTCGTCGCCACGGCGCTCCGCGGCATCGGCTCGCGGGCCGCGGATCCGTCGGCCCCGGGGCGGAGTGACGCCCCGTCCTTTCGGCCGATGCGCGGCACGGCGCGGTCCCTAGGCTGAGAACCATGCTGCGAGACGACCTGCGAACCCTGTGGACCGAACCCCGGCCGCCCGACGCGCCCGCCCGGGTGTGGCGGGACTGGGCGCTGCTCGCCGCGGGCCTGGGCGGTGTGGTGCTGGAGGCCACCCTGCGCGAGAACGTGGTGTGGCGGCCGGTGGCGGTGGTGTTCGCCGTATGGCTGTGCCTGCTGCCCCTGTGGCGCCGGACCCGCCCACTGGCGATGGTCACGCTGGCGTTCGGCTCGGTGATCCTGCTCCAGCTGGCCTCGCTGCTCGCCGCACCGCGCGAGCCCGTCGGCCTGGACACCGGTGTGGTCGTGCTCGTGCTGGTGTATGCGCTGCCCCGGTGGGGATCGGGACGGGAGATCGTGCTGGGCGGCGCGGTGATCCTCACGGCCTTCGCGCTGTGTGTCTTCACGTACGAAACCCCGGCCGCCGAACAGGTCGGTGGCTTTGTCTTCCTGTTGCTGCCCGGCTTGATCGGGGCTGCCGTGCGGTTTTGGGTGACCGCTCGCGAGCGGCAGTTGGAGCAGGTACGCTCCCGCGAGCGTGAGCAGCTCGCCCGGGAACTGCACGACACGGTGGCCCACCACGTTTCGGCCATGGTGATCCACGCCCAGGCGGGCCAGGTGCTCGCGGGCACCGACCCGTCCGCCGCCGTCGAGGCGCTGGAGGGGGTCGAGGAGGAAGGGGCGCGCACGCTGGAGGAAATGCGAGCCATGGTCGCCACGCTGCGCAACCGCGGGGCCGGCGCCGAACTGGCGCCGCCTGCCGGTGTCGCGGATCTGGAGCGCCTGGTGCGCACCCCGGGTGGTCGCCTCAGGGTCGACTTGGGGCTCGACGGCGAACTGGACACGCTGCCCCCGGCCGTGGACGCGGCCGTCTACCGTATTGTGCAGGAGTCGGTGACCAACGCCATGCGCCATGCGGTCAACGCGACCGAGGTCGTCGTCCGGGTCACCGCGGAACGGCACACGGTACGGGTGAGCGTGCGCGACAACGGCCACCGCACCGGCCGAGGCCGTGCCGGATACGGACTCGCCGGACTGCGTGAGCGCGCTGCCCTGCTCGGCGGCAATCTACAAGCCGGCCCCGGCGCCGACCAGGGCTGGCATGTCGAAGCCGAGCTGCCGAGAGGGAGGACCGAGAGCGGTGCCCATTCGCGTCCTCGTCGCTGACGACCAGACCATCATCCGCACCGGGCTGCGGATCATGCTGAACGCCCAGCCCGGCATCGAGGTGGTCGGCGAGGCCGCCGACGGACGGGAAGCGGTACGTCTGGCCCGCGAACTGCGCCCCGACGTCTGCCTGTTCGACATCCGCATGCCCGTGATCGACGGGCTGGAGGCCACCCGGTCGGTCGCCGGCCCGGGCGTCGCCGACCCGCTGGCCGTGGTCGTCATCACCACTTTCGACCTCGACGAGTACGTCTACGGCGCGCTGCGTGCCGGCGCCCGCGGATTCCTCCTCAAGGACACGGGACCGGACCTTCTGGCCCAGGCCGTACGGTCGGCGTCCGGCGGTGAGGCGCTCATTGCGCCCAGCGTCACCGTCCGTCTGCTCCAGGCATTCGCGGACCTGCCCGCCGGCCGGCCCGCGGCCCAGCCGGTCTCCCCCGTCACCGCCCGCGAGGAGCAGGTGCTCCTCGCCGTCGCTCGCGGGCTGACCAACACCGAGATCGCCGATGCGCTGCACATCAGCCTCAGCACGGTGAAGACGCATCTGGCCAGCCTGATGGCCAAACTCGGCGCCCGCAACCGGGTCGAGATCGCGATGTGGGCCTACGAAACGCGCCGTATCCTCCCCGGAACCTGAGCCGGGTGCCGGGCCATGTCCCACGAGTCCCCGCCCGGACATCAGTGCACCGGTCGGCTCACGTCGGCTCCACGTGCCTCACCCGCCCAAGACGTAGCCGCGTTTGTCGTATCGAGTCGCCACGCCGCGGAACTGTTTCAGGCGGCCGATGGCGCGCTCGACGACGTTGCGTTTCTTGTAGCGGTCCTCGTCGCCGGCGCCCCCTGGAAGCCCCTCACGACGGCGACCTCCGGGGGAATGAAGGACGTCCGGGGCGATCTCGCACCCGCCGCGGGCTTGGACATACCCGCCGGCTACGACCACACCTGGCGAGTCCGCGTGCGCCTGCTCCAGGTGGCCACCCAGGGACCCACCTCCGACCTCGGCGTGGGTCTGTTCGTCGCGAAGGGTTGGACACCCGACGGCAACTCGTACGAGGGTCTCGAAGGCGACGGTCGATCCATGTTGCGCGTGGCCGGCCTGGAGACCTCCTACACCGGCCTCCCCAAGCAGATCCCCGCGGACGCGAAACCGCACGAGTTCCAGGTGCACATCAAGACCCGCAACAACGCCGACTGGCACCTGACCTACCCTTCCTCATTCGGCATGGACCTGGACCGCTCCATGAGCGGAACGTCCGCCTGCGACGCGCGGATCGAGGTCAAGGACCCCCAGGGCACCTGGCACAAGGTCAAGAACAGCGCGGAAGGCATGATCGGAGGCGACGTCGACCTCGCCAAGTGGGCGACCGGACCGGTGGACCACAAGGTCCTGCAGGCCCGGATCAGCATCGGCGGCGGCTACGCCACTCCGACCAACCACATGATCGGCTTCGGCTACTACCCCGGCGCCGGTCCGAACAACTACTACGAGATCGCCAAGTTCACCACCACGGCCGTCCCCGGCGCGGCGAAATGCGCCGGCAACGAGTCCCCGGCGCCGACCACCTCACCCTCGACACCCACCACCCTCGTGGGCATCGCCGGCGCACTGGTGCTCGCCGCCGGAGCGGCCACCACGTTCGCCGTCCGCCGCCGCCGGGCATAACCGCCCACACGCACGCACCGGGAATCACCCCGGGGCACCACGTGGTGCTCGAAAGACCCGTGAACGCGAGGGGCGGACCACTCCCGGGCCGTCCCTCGCCAAGGCGCTTCGCTGTGGCGTGTCGACACGACCGTCCCGCGCCCGGCCGCGAGTCGATCCGAAGCGGACGAGGTCCCCGAAACCGGGGCCGATACAGAGGAATCGTGAAGGGAACGGTGGCGTGTCGCCACGCCATCCGCCGGCTTGACACACCACAGGCCGGCGCCCAGGACGGTCGCTCGACCCGAAGCCCCGGCAGCTGTTCTGCCAGGCCGGTCCGGTGCACGACGACCATGAGGTCCCCCCACCGAACGACCCATCGGATGCGCGACCGGCGGGTGCGAATCCGGTTGCGGTCCTCGGGCGCAGGTACTTGGCTGTGGCGCCATGACCTCCAACCACGATCTCCTGTTCATCGACGGCTCGATTCACCTCCTGGTCCGGTGGGCGTGCTTGAACGCGGGGGAAACCCTGGAGGACGAACTGGAGCGGTTCTGCCGCGTCGTGCGCGACTCCCCGGTGGCCTGGTCCACCATGCCCCTGGGCGTCGTCTCCGCGCTCCTGGACGTCCTCGCCGACGAGATCGACTCAGCCGGATCCCCGCCGCGCCCCGCCGAGTTCGACGTCCGGCTGGCCCGGGCCGCGGGTGATTGGCCGCCCGCGGAGTTCCTGCGCTACCTGGCCGAGTACCTGCGGGACAAGGACTACGAGTCCTCTCCCCGGCTCGAGGAACTGCCGATGAGTTTCCTGGAGGCCCAGATCCGTTTCTCCCAGGCATTCCAGATCATCCACAGGTTCGTCCGGATCTCCTCCTCGGATCCGTACCCCGACGTCGTGGACGCGGCGGGAGCCGCGGCCTCGACGGAACACCCGTCCGGCTGCGGCACAGTGCTGGTCTCCGCTGCTGCCGAACTCCAGCAGATTCTGCTCATGTTCCGCTCGCGAGAAGAACTGGACACCCTCCTGGGCAACTTCGGGTGGCCTCCCCCCTCCCGGCAGGACCTGCAGAGCCTGCTGGCGGCCATACACACCCACTTCGACGAGCAGCACTGACACAAGCCACCCGGACCGCCGTCATCCGGGAACCCCACAAGCCACCGGGCGGCCTCGGATGAGACATCTGCAAACGTCTGGAGAACCGTCCCACTTTCGGCACGGGTCGCCAGGCAACGAACAACACGCTCGTCCGACGCCGCGCCACGACCGAGGCGTGTTCACAGCGTCCAGGTGTGCGCACGCCCATCGGGAGCGGCGAGGCAGGGGATGGCGCGTCAGTGGCGTTCGGGTGTCGGGGCAGTACGGGCCCACCTGTCGCGGATCCCCCGTGCTCAACAACTCCATCACGCTTCACGACCCGTTCCCCGACCGCACGACGGCCGGGGCTATCGGACGCCCGAGAACATCGCAGCCCCCCGCACGACCACAACGATCCGAGCGGATCCCGACGTACGGACCCGAGGGGAGGTCCTTTCCACGGGGATTCCCACTTCGGACAACCGCGCACCAACCCGTCGGTTCACCGCTCGTCGGCCCTGTCGGGGCCCCTCGTTGCTCGGTCAAGCCCTTGATGATGCCGTCGTTCACGACGAGTTCTCCTCGAACTCAGAACCGAGGGTCGTCCCGCCGACTCGCGTGCTCCATCCGCCACCTGAGGCACTCATCCGCCAATGAGCTCGACTACTGCTAAGTTCCGCTTTGGGTGGGTAAGTAGTGGTCAAACAGTGGTGTTTCGGCTGCTCGTCGGCGAGTGTGGTGCCGAAGTTTCTGATGGCCCGTCAACCCGTGGACGGGGACGAGGAGAAGAAGATTCGGAGGCTGGCCGGGGCGCGTCACGCGCCGGCCGACTGGATCCTGCGGGCAAGGATCGTCACGCTGAGCTGGGAGGGCCCGCACGTGCCGCGGGTTGCCGCTCGGGCGGGGTGCGATGCGAAGACCGTGCGGCGGTGGCTGCACCGGTTCAACGAAGAGGGCCTGGACGGACTCGGCGATCGTCCCGGGTGCGGGCGTAAGAGGCGGATCACCGAGGCCGAGCGTTCCCGGATCGTCGCCTTGGTCAAGCTTGTTCCGCCCGGCCGGCTGGAGATGCAGCCGTCCGACGAGATGTGGGCCGCGGACGAGGCGGGGCCGCCGGAGTGGACGTTGGACGCCCTGGCCGCCGAGGCCGGGAGACTGGGCATCGTGGTGGGTCGAAGTCAGGTCCGCAGGATCCTGCTCGCGGAGGGGGTGCGGTGGCGCCGTACGCGGTCGTGGGTTCGGTCGAGAGACCAGGACTTCGCGGGAAAAGGACGCGGATCGTCGAGCTCTACACCAGCCCGCCCGACGGCGTCACGGCCGTGTGCGCCGACGAACTCGGCCCGGTGATCCCGCGCGCGTTCCCACCGGCGCCGGGTTGGTCGCCGGACGGGCATTGCATCAAGAACGAGCTCGACTACAGTCGCGGGCCGGAGAAGACGTGGGTCTACGGGGGCTTGCGGGTCCGCGACGGTAGCGAGGTCACGATGACCGCGTCGTCGCGCAACAGCGTCTTCTACCAGCGCTGTTCTCCAACTCGTGGAGGACGCCATCCCCACCGTCGACATCGTGGTCGTCACCGACAACCTCTCCTCCCACAACAGCCTTTCCGCTCGGGAGTGGCTCGTCGACCATCCCAGGATCCAACATGTCTTGATCCCGGTCGGAGCCTGCTGGTTGAACCTGCAGGAGGGGTGGTGGCGCATCTTCCGCAAGGCCGCCCTGGCAGGCCGCTCGTTTTCCAACCCCGCCGACATCGCACAGGCCACAACCCTCGCGACCTCCCAACTCAACACCCGAGCCAGACCCTGGATATGGGGAAGACCCGCCCCACCGACCCGCACATTACGGCGCCGGTTCGAGTACACCCTTTGAGGAACGCAGCAGTAGCCGGGTCCGGTGACGTCGCCGAGCGCGGTGCCGGTGGGCCGGCTGCGCGCTCGGCGGGAGGCTGCCGGAACCGCTCAGGCGGGGAGGAAGAACCCGGTCACGTCGGCGAGGAGACCGTCGCGGTGCACCGCGCTGCTCACACCTGCCATGAAGGCCTCGCCGTCCGGGCCGATCTGGGTCCAGCGGGCCAGCGACCGGCCGTGGTGGTCGAAGACCTCGTCGATACGGAAGCGGTGTCCGGGGAACGCTCCGGCGAAGCCGTTCATGTATGCGTCCAGTTCGGCCAGGCTGCCGACCTCGGTCCCCGGGTCCCGGTAGGTGACGTCGTCAACCACGACCGCGCCCAGCGCGGTGCGTCGTATCGCGGGATCGGCCGACCAGCACGCGGCGTAGTCGTCCCAGAGCTGCTGTTGGTCACTCATCGCTGTTCCTCTTTCTTGGCTTGCTTGACTGTCCTGGCTTGCCTGGCGCCAATTGACGCCAGGGCTCCGTCGGTGATGGTGTGCAGTTTGGCGGCGGCCGTACCGGACCGGACGAGCACCAGCAGACCTTGGTAGAGGGCCAGGAGCTGGGCTGCCGACATCTCGACGTCGAGTTCTGCGGGCAGCAACTGCCGGGCGCGGGCGCGCGTCAGTGCGTCGGCGAAACCGGACTCGATCGTCTCCAGTCCCCGGCGCACGCCTGCGGTGGCTTGCGGAATGGTGAATGACTCCACCGCGGTGTTGGTGAGCAAGCAGCCCGGATCGGGTTCGGAGTCGGTGTCGAACGCCGAGGTGAAGAACGAGCGAATGCCGGCCACCGGGTTCTCCGCCTCCCGCAGGTGGGCACGGACCCTGGCCTCGACCACCTGCTCGTTGTAGGCGTCCAGCGCGGCGCTGAACAGGCCCTCCTTGCTCTGGAAGGCCCGGTACAGGCTTCCTGGGTGCATTCCGGTCGCTTCCTCGAGGTCGCGCAGCGAGGCGCCGAGGTATCCGCGATGACGGAACAGCCGCATCGCGGAGGCCAGTACGTCGTCCTGGTCCCAGACCTGTTTACGGCCCACCAACCCTCCTCGTAGTTGAACGATCGTTCACAAAATAGCATGCGCGAGAGCCCTGCCGCCGCACGGTCCATCGGGGCAAAGCTCCAGCAACGCCGGCGGCCCGGGCTCCGCATCGGCGGCGATCGTGGCCGGGCACCTACAAACCCCCCGCCCCGAACACGATGTTCGACCAGGTCATCGCCCGGAGCACCACGCTCACGGCGCCACGCGCGGCTGCGGCTGCGGCTGCGGCTGCGGCTGCGGCTGCGGCTGCGGCTGCGGCTGCGGCTGCGGCTGCGTACGGATGCAACGGTGACTGTTGGCGGCTCCACCAAAACGTCACGGCCGATCGCCGACCACCAGCGGTTGGTCCACCGGCAACGCCTCGACCACCGGTATCCCGTGCGGCGCCGGCCACCGCCACCCGTATCACCCGGGCGGCCGAAACCTGTTGTCCGGCGCGCGCGATACGCACGACCACACCGCCCGGACACCGGTACAGGACGTTGTCACCCATGCGGATCACCTCCGCCGCGCCCGAGTCGAAGCCGTACCGACGACAGGCCGCCGCAGGAATCGACGCAGTAGTCACACACGGAGCGTCGCATGCATGCACCCCACACATCGTTGCGCCGGCTCGGGTGCGTTGGTCCGCCCGCGACGTACCAAACCGCCGCCGGGTCGTGGCCCGGCGGCGGTTCGTGTCGCGAGGTGCCGCGGTTATGCCTGGTGCGTCCCGCGGCGCTTGCGGGCGAGGAGCAGCCCGCCGGCGCCGATCACCATGGTGTTGTCGTTGTCGTCCGCGCCGGTCTCGGCCAGTTCGGGGCGCTTCGTCGGCTTGCTGATGTCGGGCTTGGCTGTGGTGGGCTTGCCGGTCGGCTTCACCTCGGTGGGCTTGGTGCTCGGGACGGTGGGGTCGACACGGTTCGAGTACACCGTGCGGTCGACGTTGTTCTCCGGAACGTTGTCGGGCAGCGGGCCGGTGATCCGGCTTTCGAGGATCTGCTCGCTACCGGAGATCGTGCCCTTGCAGCCGGTCAGCCAACTCGGCATACCGCCCTCGACGCCGCTCCTGGCGGCACCGGTCGCAAGGAGTTGACGCCTCGCCTGGTGACGGACTTCGCAGCCCTGTTGGGGATCGACCCCCGGGAACTGGCAGCGCTGACGCGTGTCCACCTGCCCGAGATGCCACCTCCCCCACCCCCGGAGGCGATCGATGCCGCCGCCCTGCTGTGAGAGGCACGTCGCCTGTCCGCCGCCCAGGCACGACACGTCAGCGAACTCGCGCGCTCCATGCGCGGACCGGCACCGCGTTCACCAAGTCTGTCGACCCTCTGCTGGGCAAGGCGATCAAGGCGTGGCAGGAACTCCGGCCGCAGCAGCCGAAGATGCTGGACCGCAAGACCAGTGAGCACGTCGACCTCCTCTTCGCTCTGAGGGCCCGCCGGGTCGCCAAGACCTACGTCAACAGGACGATCATCCCAGCGCTATGCCGGAAGGCGGGCGTTCCGAACACGGACGTCCGGGGCAACATCACCAGCCATCGGGCCCGCTCCACGATCGTCAGCCGGCTCTACAACGCCAAGGAACCGATGACGCTGTTCGAGTTGCAGGCATGGCTCGGTCACCGGAGCCCGGAGTCCCCTCAGCACTACGCCAAGATCACCCCGAACACGCTGGCCAGGGCCTACAACGACGCCGGCTACTTCGCCCGGAACGTCCGCACCATCGAATCCTCGTCGACCGCGACGCGGTCACCTCGGGCGCCGCCGCCGGCGGCGACCCCTGGCAGTACTTCGACCTCGGCCACGGCTGGTGCACCTACACATCTTCGAGCAATGTCAGCACCGCATGGCCTGCGCCCGCTGCGACTTCTACACCCCGAAGGTCTTCAGCAAAGGGCAGCTGCTTGAGGCGAAGGACAACCTGCAGAAGATGCCGGCCGACATCCCACTGACCGACGATGAACGGGCCGCCGTCGATGACGGGCAAAGCGCTCTTGACCAGCTCCTGAAACGACTCGCTGACGTTCCCACCCCGGCAGGACCGACACCGAACCAGATCGGAGCCCCCGCCAGCGCGACCTTGCTCCCGATAGTCGGCACCGGCGACGGGTGGAACGCGGCCGCTCACCGCTGCAGTGGGTGTTCCTCGGTTCCGTGATCCGGTCATATCCTTCGGGTCCACCAGGGCGCATCCGTCTGATCCAGCGGGTTCGGCAAGGTTCGAAGGAGAAAGCCGTCGTCCAGCGGCGCGATCAAACCCTCAAGGGCCCGAGCTGACGGAGCCGAGAGCGTCGCGAGGACTTCGTCCAGCAGTTCACGACTACTTCGGCCGCAGCAGCCGCAGGGGTGAAAGTGCCGTTCGGAAGGGGTACGGGAGGTGCTTGACCATCCGGACAGGGCTTCCGCCACGGCTCCTGGCCACAGACCGGACCGCCCAGTTCATGGCTGTTCGTATCTCTATCTGGAAGATTTCCTGCTGGACGACTGCCGGAAGTCCAGGGATGTGGGACGCGATTCGCCGGCGAGGCCGGTGACTCATGGACCGGCGGAGTTCGTGGGGCCGCTTATGCGGCATTGTTGTCTTCTTTTGCAGATCAGACGGGGTGAGTACTGGTCAGGCTAGCAGGGCGTGGTCCCGGCACACGGTCCTCTCAGCTTGACTTTTTTGATTCCACATAACCCGACGCCGGCGGGTCGAGCGTACCCTCGGCTGGATCATGCGGGCCCGCCGCAACGTCCGTGACTACGAACGCCTTTCACAACACAGCGAATTCTCTGAACTACTCAGGCTGACAGGCAGTCGGGCAGTCGGGCAGTCGGGCAGTCGGGCAGTCGGGCAGTCGGGCAGTCGGGCAGTCGGGCAGGGGCAACCTAGGAGACGACCTCCACGGAAACCGGCCTGGGGAACCGCATCATTTCCCAACCCAGCGGCCAGTCTCCGCCCCGTTGCTCCGACGCCTCGACCTCCAGACGCCGGGGAACCCGCCAGGTCCACCACCCGAACCCGACCTCTGGCCGGCCAGGCCACGGAATCGTGGCCCGGCGATATCGCTCGTCGATGCTGTCCAGCTCCGGCAGTCTGATCTCCCGGACACGCGCAGGGAGCATCGGCCAGATCTTCGCCAGGACCCCGCGGCACCAAATGTCGTTCATGAGCTCGGGCGCGCACCACGAGTAGCCCTCCTCCACCTCCTCTGCGATGCCCCTCCAGCGATCGAACAGCGCGTTGAGGGTCACCGCTTGTCCGCCCGCCCACGTAGGCGCGACCGCAGCGACGGCTGCGTGGACTGCGTCGTACTCCTTGGCGCTCAGCGCGCGTGTCTCCGTGTGCTCGTCCGCTCGATCCATGCGTCGACTATCGCGTGAGGGCCGCGCTGCCTGCCACACCTTTCGCGGGCAGCACCGGACGCATCCGACCGTCAGGCGAATCAGGCATTCGATCGATCACCTGCCTCTTGATCGGTTCTGGGTACTCCGATCGTGGTGGTCGTTCGGCCTGCGATCCGGCTCAGGTCGGGCATGCCGAGGTGGACGCTGCTGTCGTTGATCTGGGCAAGTTTGGCTTCGGCGCCGGCGAGACTGACGTTGAGGCCTTCGACTTCGCCGAGCCAGCCTTCGCGTTCTGCTTCGGCGATGCGGGCGGCGAGGTTGTCGCGAAGCTCGGCGAGGCGGGGCCGCTGGGCTGGATCCGGGCGGAGCATCGAGCATCGGACGCACGCGTGCTCGTGGATGCAAGGTGTGCCGAACGCGCGGCCGCAGGTCCCGATGGAGACCTTGCGGCGCTCGAAGTGGCCGAGGAAGTCCTCCCATTCGGCACCGGTGGGGACGCGGTATTCCTCGCTGGGGCGGGTGGCCCGGCGTCGGGTGATAAACGCGCGGTGGGCCTCGATGGCTTCCTGGGGGTAGATCGCCTTGTAGCCCATCGTGGTGTTGATGTCCTTGTGCCCGCAGATGATCTGCGCGATGTGCGGCGGCATGCCGTTGGTGACGGTGTCCGTGACGAACATCCGGCGGAAGTCGTGCGGCTGGAGCCGCAGCGGCTCGCCGCTGGGGCCGGTCAGGCCCGCGCCGACGAGGACGCCGTTGATCATGCCGCGGAGCGTGTGCCCGGTGACCTGACGATGCTCGGCGACGTAACGGTATTGGAAGAGGAGGGGCATCGGAGGGTTCCAGATCCGCTCGTGCGGGTCGTAGGCGACGACCATCGGGACTGCGCCGGCCGCGTAGCGGATGCGGCGGATGACGGTGCTGAGGACCTCGGCGAGTTCCGGGGTGACCAGCAACAGCCGTTCGCAGTCGGTCTTGGACGGTGCGATCTGCAGCAGCGGGACCAGTTCGCCGGTGGTGGGCAGGCGGTATTGGACGAAGCTGTGGTGGCTGAGCTCTTGGAGCTCCTCGATGCGGATGCCGGTGTGCCGCAGGACTTCGATCGCCGCCCAGGCCCAGAACGCCTCGTGTTCTTCCTTGGTCAGGTTGCGGCGGATCCCGGTCTCCACCTCATCGATCCTGATGATCCGGTTCTCGCCGGTCAGCTGCGCGCCGCGCCGGAACTCGGTCCCGTCCTGGGTGAACCGTTCGCCCGGTGCGGTGTCGGTTGCCTGAGCGAGCAGTGCGGCGGAGGTGGCCCGTCGTCTCTCAGCGAGCGCGACGATGGTCGGCAGGAGTGGGAGTTGGTGGTGGGTGCGCTGGTGCATCCGGGCCTGTGTCCGCTCCACTTGCTGGCGTTGTCTCATCTCGTGTGCGCGGACCGGACTCGGCGCCACCCATCGGGCCCAGCGTCCGGGGGCCTCCGCCGCCCATTCCGCGAGGTCGAGATAGAAGGCGCGCACCAGCGTCAGGTTGTGGTTGACGTGGATGCGTTCGTCGCTGACCACGGCCGTCCCGCCGTCGGCGGTGCGGACGGTGCGGTGTTTGCGGGTGAGTCGCTGCTTCCATGCCTGCGCGACCTCGCGCGGAACATCCAACGAGTCGATGCCCGGGTGGTGGGTCTCCAGGTCTTTCCAGAACAGCTTGACCAGGACGTAGGAGAGCGCCTGCAAGGTGGTGTAGTCGACGGCCGGCTGGCGTTCGCGCAGGTAGTCGACGAACAGGTCGCGGATCTGTGTGCACTCGACGGCGTAGCGGTCGACGAGTTCCTCGCAGCTCATGCGGCCCCAGGACTGCCGGAACGCGCGTGCGCTGGCCGGGGCGTCCGGTGGGAAGACGCCCGCGGCGTGCAGGAGGTGGTAGTGCATGAGCTTGTTGTTGCCGCAGCCGTGGTGCGCGGTGTCCTGGATGTCGAGGAGTTCGATGCACTCGCCGGGGACGACGTCGGCGACCAGGCCGCCCTTGGCGGCGAGGATGACCGCGATGCGCTGGAGCGCGACGTTGCCGGTGAACGACCGCGGGCGGGCGTCGAACGCGGCCAGCTGTCGGCGCAACCGGGCGAATCCTGCTGGGTCGCGGGTCGGTTCCATGAGCCGGACCAGGTGCGGCCAGGACTGGCTGAGCATCCAGCGGACGTCCGGGCGGACGACGTCCGCGCAGATCAAACGCTGCATGCCTGCCCCCAGATCCTTGCGGATCCAGCGTCGGCTGCGGCCGTCGCCCTGCATCCACGGCTCGGCGATCGGCTTCCAATCCTCGCCGGGCCGGTTTTCGACGCCGCTCGCGAGCCAGCGCTCCTGCCAGGTCGCGCCCGGCTGTGTGACCAACCAGTCGAGGATTCCGCACGTGCCGCGGCGGACCGACAGCCATGTCGTCGGCGCCGCGTCCGCGATGACCTGGGTGACGACGGCCTCGGCGTCCCACTCGGTGCGCGGCCAACATGACTCGCGAGGGCGTGCGGGGAAGCGCGAACGCAGCGCCATCCGCGATTGCTCGGCGCCGCCCGGCTCGACTCGCTGACCAGGCTGCGACTGCTTCGCGACCTGCGACGGGATCGTCGTCCGAGACTTCACGATCACGCCCGCCCGAACAACACGTCCAGAGCTCCGCGCCGATATCCCGGCGCCGGAGGCGCCTCCGCGCGCTCAGCCCGACGTGTCTCCTGCCGGGCGTGATGAGCAAGCAGGCTCTCGATGACCTCACGGTCGGTCGGAGTGAGATAGATCTGCGTGGTCGTCAACGCGGCGTGCCCTACTGAGCTTTGCGAATTCGGTTGTTGTTGGTTCGTCATGTCAGTTCGGTTGCTGCGAGGAAGCTGTTGAGGAGTGCGGGGTGGCGTTGGATGTGTCGCAGGCCTTGGCGGGCGACGGCGACGAGTTCGTCGAGGGTGCGGGCGCCGAGGTTGGCCAG
>NZ_KB889737.1 GCF_000372745.1 Embleya scabrispora DSM 41855
CCGGCGCCCCGGGCCGCGCCCGCCTCGTTGCACCGGCGCCCCGGGCCGCGCCCGCCTCGTTGCGCCCGCGCCCCGGCCCGTGCCCGCCTCGCTGCGCCCGCGCCCCGGGCCGCCTCCGCTCCCCATGCTCGCGGCCCAGGTAGGTCGGTCTCGCCCTGCCACGCGACCCCGCTACCGCCCCGCTGCCGTCACGCCCCCGGCCAAGACCCCGTGGCGTGCTCGACGCCGATGGCGCTTGCTCGTTCGACTGCGGTGCGGGTGACGGCGAAGATCGCGCCCTCGATCGCGGCGGCGAGGAGGATCTCGGTCCAACCCCGGTCGCGTTCCCAGGCGTCGGGTGCGTCGTCCCGGCCGGTGAGGGTTGTCCATGCCTGGTCGACGAGCTTCCCGGCGAGCAGGCCCGCGCCGATGCCGGCGAGTAGGCCGATCGGGCGATAGGGCAGTGCCTTGGCAGTCGTGTTCATGTCCTGCGGCTGCCCCGGGAGGGCCTGCGCACGCCGCGGCTTGTTCCGCGAGAGTGTGGCGGTAGTGGTCAGATGTGCGCTTCGTACGCCACCACGCCGCCGACCCAGGTCTTGAGGACCTGCCAGTCGTCGCTCCACCACACCAGGTCGGCGGCGGCGCCCGGGGCGAGGCGGCCCAGGTCGGTGCGGCCGAGGGCGTCGGCGGGGACGCGGGAGGCGCTGGTGAGGACGCGGGCCGGGGGGTTGCCCAGGCCGATCAGGTTGCGGACGGCGAGGTCCAGGGTCAGCGCGGAGCCGGCGATCGTGCCGTCGGGGTTGCGCGGGACGTCGCCCTCGACCAGGGTCACGTCGACGTCGCCGAGCCGGTAGCGGCCCGGGGGCATGCCCGCGGCGGCCATCGCGTCGGTGACCAGCGCGGTGCGCTCGCCGGCGACGCGCAGGACCAGCGAGCAGACCGGACCCACCACGTGGTGCAGGTCCGCGATCAGGCCGGGGGTCAGCCGCGGATCGCTCAAGGCCGCGCCGACCACGCCCGGTTCGCGGTGGCCCAGGCCGCGTTGCGCGTTGAACAGGTGGGTGACCATGGTCGCGCCCGCGTCCGCGGCGGCGGACATCTCGGCGGCGGTCGCGTCGGTGTGTCCGGCCGAGACTCGGATCCCCGTGGCGACGATGCGCCGAATGGCCTCGAGCGCACCGGGGAGTTCCGGCGCCAGGGTGATCAGGGTCAGCGCCTCCCGGACCGAGTCGTCCAGGAGCAGGCGGTCGACCAGTTCGGGGGTGGGCTCGCGCAGGTACTGCGGCGGGTGGGTACCGACCCGGGCCGGGGACAGGAACGGCCCCTCCAAGTGCACACCCAGGTCGCGCGCGATGGGCTCCTGGGCGAACTTGGCGCGCAGTTCGGCGGCACGCACGAGCGCCGCGGTGAGCGTGTCCAGGTCGCCGGTGATGAAGGTCGGGCAGAACGCGGTGACCCCGGTCGCCGGGAGTTTCGCGGCGACCTCTCGCCACGCGGTCGCGTCGGCGGCCACGAAGTCGTGCCCGAACGCGCCGTTGAGCTGGATGTCGATCAGGCCCGGGGTGAGCACGCCGTGCGGCAGTCGGATGCCGTCGGGCCCGCCGGGGCCCTCGGTCACGCCGGTGATCCGGCCCTGCTCCACACCCACCTCGGCCGGGCCGACGAGCGTCCCGTCCACAAGCACGCGAGGTGCCCCAATGCCGGCCACGCGTGCCTTCCTTCCCTGCGGGACCGCTACGCGGCCGAACGTTCGGCGGCCTCCCGGTGCGGGCCGGGAGGCCGTCGCCCATTTTGGTTCAGACCAATCCTAGTTGTCTAGACCAATGTCGAGGGACATGCCACGTATACCGGTCACTATCGGGTCAGAAGCGCTCTCCGGGCCAAAACGCGCTCCGGGCCAAAACGCGCTCCGCACCAAAAGCACACCCCGCACCAAAAGCACGCGAACCGCAACCCGGAAGCTCGCGCCCCCACCAAGAAGCCGCCCGCCCACCCCCCAGTAACCGCCAACCCGCGCGCGCGAAAAGCCCCGATCCGCGGCTCAAAAGCCCGCGCCCCACAGCCCGGAAGCCCACCCCCCAGCCCAGAACCCACCCCTCAGCCCCGAAGCCCACCCCCAACCCGAAACCCCACCCCCACCCCCGCCCCGCCCCCGCCCTCACGCAATAGCCCCCCGCAGCACCGACAGCGCCCGCGACACGTCGGCCGCCGTCAGATCCGCGCGCGCGGCCAGTCGCAGGCGGGAGATGCCGTCCGGCACCGACGGCGGTCGGAAGCAGCCGACCAGGACGCCGGCCTCCGCGCAGCGCGCCGCCGTGTCGAAGGCGAGTTGCGCCTCGCCGATGAGCACCGACGCCACCGCGCCCTCGGGTTCGGTCACCCGCAGACCCGCCTCGCGTGCGCCCGTCGACAGAGCGCGCGCGTTCGCCCGTACCGCGTCGGCCAGCCCCGGCTGCGCGCGCAGGATCCGCAACGCCTCCAGCGCCGCCGCCACGCACGCCGGCGCCAACCCCGTGTCGAAGATGAAGGGCCGTGCCGCGTCGACCAGATGCTCGATCACCCGGGCGGGCCCGAGCACCGCGCCGCCCTGGGATCCCAGCGCCTTGGACAGCGTCGCGGTCAGCACCACGTCGTCGGCCCCCGCGAGCCCGGCCGCGTGTACCGCGCCCCGGCCGCCCGAGCCCACCACGCCGAGCCCGTGCGCCTCGTCCACGAGCAGGACGGCGCCATATCGCCGTGTGACGGCCGCAAGCTCGGCGAGTGGGGCGATGTCCCCATCCACCGAGAAAACCGCGTCCACGACCACCAGGGCGCGTTCCTCGCCCCGTTCCGCGAGCACCCGGGCCACCGCCCTCACGTCCCGGTGCCCGGTGATCGCGACGCGGGCCCGGGACAGCCGGCACGCGTCCACGATCGACGCGTGGTTGATCGCGTCCGAGACGACCAGGCCACCCTTGCCGACCAAGCCGGCGATCACGCCGAGGTTGGCCAGGTATCCGGAGGAGAACACCAGCGCAGCCTCGGCGCCCATGTGGTCGGCGAGCTCCGTCTCCAACTCGGCGTGCAGCGCGGTGGACCCGGTCACCAGCCGCGACCCGGTCGACCCGCCGCCCCACGTGCGCACCGCGCGGACGGTCGCCTCGACCACCCGTTCGTCGCGGGACAGGCCCAGGTAGTCGTTTCCGGCCAGATCCAACCCGCTCGCCGTCGCCTCGCGCGGCCGCAGCCGGCGGCGCAGACCCGCCTCGACCCGCTGCTTCGCGCGGATGTCCAGCCAGTCGAGCGGGTGACCGCCGCCGCCGAGCGGCTGCCGGGGTGTGGGCGATTCGGTGGACATCGATACCTCACAGGTGCGGCGAAGTGGGGTGGCCAGGATCGCAGGCGGGACGGAAAGTACGCTGCGCGTGTGCCCTCCATGAACGATCTCGTCCGCCGCCACGGCGCGCTGCCCCCCGCCGACCTGGAGTGGCTGCACCTGCTGGTGTCCGAGTGGCAACTGCTCGCGGACCTGTCCTTCGCCGACCTGGTGTTGTGGGTGCCCACCGGCGACGGGCAGTACGTCGCGGTCGCCCAGATGCGGCCGAACACCGGCGCCACCTCGCACCAGGACGACCTGGTGGGTGACTTCGTCCCGCGCGGGCGGCGGCCGATGCTGGACGCGGCGCTGGACGAGGGCCGGATCGTGCGCGAGGGCGATCCGGAGTGGCGCGACGACGTACCGGTGCGGGTGGAGGCGATCCCGGTTTCCCGGGAGGGCCGGGTGATCGGCGTGATCGCGCGCAACACCAACCTGCTCACCGCGCGCACGCCGAGCCGGCTGGAATTGACCTACCTCCAAAGCGCCGCGGACCTCGCGCAGATGATCGCAGCAGGGACGTTTCCGCACGCCGGCGAACTGCTCGACATGGACGCGTCGCCACGCGTGGGCGACGGCCTGATCCGGCTCGACGCGGACGGCATCGTGCAGTACGCCAGCCCGAACGCGCTCTCCGCCTACCACCGCCTCGGCCTGACCACCGACCTGGTCGGCTGCCACCTCGGCCGGATCACCGCCGAGCTCGCGCCGCACGAGGGGCCGGTGGACGAGGCCATCTCCGCGGTCGCCAGCGGCTGGGCCCCGCGCGAGACCGAGGTGGAGACACCCGCCGCGGTGGTCCAACTGCGCGCGATTCCGCTCAAGCCGCGCGGGCAGCGGATCGGCGCGATCATGCTCCTGCGTGATGTGACCGAGCTGCGCCGGCGCGAGCGTGAGCTGATCACCAAGGACGCCACCATCCGGGAGATCCACCACCGGGTGAAGAACAACCTGCAGACGGTGGCCGCGCTGCTGCGCCTACAGGCCAGGCGGATGGACGCGCCGCAGGCCCGGGCCGCGCTGGAGGAGGCGGTCCGCCGGGTCGGCTCGATCGCGATCGTGCACGAGACGTTGTCCCAGACGCTGGACGAGCGGGTGGACTTCGACGAGATCGCCGACCGGGTGTTGTCCATGGTCACCGAGGTCGCCGCGTCCTCGGTGCGGGTGCGCACCGCTCGGCACGGGAACTTCGGCGAACTGATCGCGGAGACCGCGACGCCGCTGGCGATGGTGTTGACCGAGTTGTTGCAAAACGCCCTGGAGCACGCGTTCGAGGACCCCGGCTACACCGACCGGTCCGGCACCTTGGAGGTGTACGCCGAACGTCGCGCGGAACGCCTGCTGATCACCGTCACCGACGACGGGATCGGGCTGCCGGCCGACTTCGATCCACAGGTCTCCGGCAACCTCGGCCTGCAGATCGTGCGCACCCTGGTCGGCAGCGAACTCGCGGGCCGTTTCGACATGGTGCCCAATCCGGCCGGCGGCACGATCGTCACGCTGGACCTGCAAATCCGTCAGCGCCGCTGAGCCCGGCCGCATTCGGCGGATCGCCCGAATCCGCCGGCGCCCGGAAACGTCCGTACCTGGAAAAGCAGTTGCCCCGCCCTGGTCCGACCGGACCCTGGCGGGGCAACTGCTGGCGAAACTTTGGTGTTTCCGGTGATCAAGTCCCCGGAGTGTTCAGCCTGTCGTACTGATCAGGCGGAGGCGCGTGCGCGGTTGCGGGCGGCGCGGCGCTTGAGAGCGCGACGCTCGTCCTCGCTCAGACCGCCCCACACACCCGCGTCCTGACCGGACTCGAGAGCCCAGCCCAGGCACTGCTCCATCACGGGGCAACGGCGGCAGACCGCCTTCGCCTCCTCGATCTGAAGCAGAGCGGGACCGGTGTTGCCGATCGGGAAGAACAGCTCCGGGTCTTCGTCACGGCAGGCAGCAACGTGGCGCCAGTCCATGCGGTCCAACTCCTCGTGGGTCAGCGGGGGCTTCCGGCCCCGCTGTGGCTTGTGAATGTGAACGCTTTCACGAACCCCCCGACAAGCAAGGGGCCGACGAAGTCGGTCCCCAGGTTTGGCAGTGGATTCGGGCGGTGAAGATGACCTTTCGGCCACGTCCCTGCCGCCTCGTAGAGCCTTACAAACCTCGGCCGCCGATACAACCCCCTTGGGCCAGGATTTTTTAAATCATCGGTGTCGACTAGGTCACACCACTACATCGAAGGGGTGAACCCGGTATTTGCGTTCGAGTGAAAGGCCAAACGGCCCTTCCACTCACACAATCACACGCAGTGCACGGGGAACCCCCCGGAAGGTCACACTCCGATGTTCTCCCAGATGGTCCCCATCGACCTGAAGGGAAACAGGTTCTTCAGTCCGAAGAGTGAACGCATCGCAGTCGTGCAGGGACACGACGTGACGCCCATGTGGAGCATTACCCGTGGAGCCGAGCATTCGGGCCAGATGGCGCAATGTGGGCAGTGTTGACATCCGGGTGAGCGCGAAGAGGTCCAATCCGGTGTCATATGACGCTTGTGGGCACGGATTCACCGGCCGGTTGCGCAAAAACGTCCATGGCACCGTGTTCTGCACTATCCCCAGACGGATTCCCTCGATCGGCTCCGCGCCGGGCACCTCCAGCGTCAGCGGCCCGTGCCTGCGGGTGTCCCGCCCGCCGTAGAACCGGCGCACCGCGGAGCGTACGTACAGCCCGGGCGTCGCGCGCCGGCCGCCGGCCCGACGCTCCTCCACCCGGCCGATCACCTCCGCGTCGAAGCCGAGGCCGGCGCAGAACAGGAACCAGCGCTCGTCGGCCAGGCCCAGGCCGATCTCCCGACTGCGACCCGCGCGCAGCGCCTCCAGCAGCAGGCCGGTCGCCTCGACCGGGTCGTTGGGCATCCCCAGCGAGCGGGCGAACACGTTGGTGCTGCCGCCCGGTACCACCGCCACCGCCGGCAGTGACGGCGCCGGGCCGGCGGCGAGCAGGCCGTTGGCCACCTCGTTGACCGTGCCGTCGCCGCCCAGGGCGATCACCAGGTCGAGGCCGTCGTCCGTGGCCTGTCGGGCCAACTCCGCGGCGTGGCCCCGGTGCTCGGTGGCGACCACGTCGAGCTTGAGGTCGCCGGCGAGCGCGTGGGCCAGGACGTCCCGGGTTCGCTCGCTGGTGGTCGTGGCCTTGGGGTTCACGACGAGGAGGGCACGCATGTCCACCAGCGTACCTACCGGCCGGTAGTGCTCCCATGAATCGTCCGGGTGCGAACCCCGGTTACAGTCGTGGGGTGACCGAGAGCCCTTCCGCCCAGGACCAGTCGGGCCCCGCCGGGGCCCTCCCCCTCACCTGGCGCATCTGCACCGCGGTGGTCGGTGTCGAGGCGTTCGCACTCCTCGGATACTCCCTTTATCTGACCTTCCGCAGCGAGTTCGGCCATCCGACCAACGCGTCGGAGGGCGTCGCGATCGGTGTCTACCTGCTGATCCTGGCCGCCGGGATAGTCGCCGCCTTCGTGGGCATGCTGCGTGGCCGGCGCTGGAGCCGATCGCCGGCGATCACCGCCAACCTGATCGTGGTCGGCATGGGGTGGTACCTGATCAAGGCCGATCAGCCGGCGATCGGCATCCTGACCATGATCGCGGGCGTGGCCACCATCGGCGCCCTCGCGACACCCGGCATGTACAACGCACTCGAAGCGCGCCACCAGGCCCGCGGGGCCTGAGCCGCCCGCGCCGCCCGCACCCCCGGCGGCGTCCGAGAAGCACCGAAACGACAGCGGCCCGAAACGACAGCGGCCCGAAACGACGGCGGCCCCGGACCCAACCCGGTCCGGGGCCGCCGTCGTGGCCGCGGGTGCTACTCCTCGACGAGCAGCCGCTCGCGCAGCTGCGCGAGGGTGCGCGCGAGCAGTCGCGAGACGTGCATCTGCGAGATGCCGACCTCCTGCGCGATCTGGGACTGCGTCATGTTGCCGAAGAAGCGCAACAGCAGGATCTTCTTCTCGCGCGGCGGCAGCTGCTCCAGGAGCGGCTTGAGTGATTCGCGATATTCGACGCCTTCGAGCGCGTCGTCCTCGGCGCCCAGGGTGTCGGCGACGGCCGGGGAGTCGTCGTCGGTGTCCGGTACGTCCAGCGAGAGCGTGCTGTAGGCGTTGGCCGATTCGAGCCCTTCGAGTACCTCCTCCTCGGAGATCCCCAGTTGCACGGCGAGTTCGGCGACGGTGGGAGAGCGGCCGTTGCGCTGGGAGAGCTCGGCGGTGGCCGAGGTCAGCGCGAGGCGCAGTTCCTGGAGTCGGCGCGGCACCCGCACCGCCCAGCCCTTGTCCCGAAAGTGCCGCTTGATCTCGCCCACGATGGTCGGCGTCGCGTAGGTCGAGAACTCGACCCCACGATCCGAGTCGAACCGGTCCACCGACTTGATCAGGCCGATGGTGGCGACCTGGATCAGGTCGTCCAACGGCTCGCCGCGATTGCGGAACCGGCGGGCGAGGTGCTCGACCAACGGCAGATGCATCTCCACCAGCCGATCGCGCACCGCGGCCCGCGCGGGCGGATCGGATTCGAGCATCGCGAGCTGCGCGAACAGGCCGCGCGCGATCTCCCGGTCGTGGGCGTGGCGTTCGGAACCGGCGCGTCGCCGGTTCGGCACCGCCGGTCCCGTGCCCCCGGCGGTTCCGGCAGGTTGTGCCGGCCCGTCCGGCCCGGTCGCCTCGACGCCACCGTCCATCGTCATGCTCGCGTCGCTCACCATGCCCTCACCCTCCCCTCGGCCGCGCCCGGCGGCCTCGTCGGGTGAGGCCGCGCTCGGCTGCGGTTCGTTGGCCGCGCCTTCAACACCACTGCTCACGTCTGCTCCGGCCCGCCACCGCGCTTCTTGTGCAGGCTGATGCTGACCACCTTGTCCTCGTTCACCGTCGCGTCCACCTCGCCGGCCAGCGCCGACAGGACGGTCCAGGCGAACGTGTCGCGCGCGGGTGTTCGGCCGTCCGTGGTCGGCGCGGACACGGTGACGTGCAGCGCGTCGCCCACCAGGTTGAACACGCAGGAGAGGACTCCGCCGGCCACCGCCTGGTCGAGCAGCATCGCGCACGCCTCGTCGACCGCGATGCGCAGGTCTTCGATCTCGTCCAGGGTGAAGTCGAGCCGGGCCGCGAGGCCCGCCGTCGCGGTGCGCAGGACGGAGAGATAGGCACCTTCGGCAGGCAGTCGGACCTCGACGAAGTCACGCTGTCCGGTGCCGGCTTCGTCCGCCGTGTGTGCGGATCGCTGGGACACCCTCACCTCCAAGGTGCTGCTGTGGGTGGCCGCCGCCGGGCGGTCACCACCGATGTCGGGGGGAACGCCAGCGACGCTACCGCGCCGGCCGACAACTGTCGTCACCGATGCGGGAACGGGTGCGGGAACGAACGAGGCGGCTGTCTACTCGAACGGTACGTCACGATATGTGATTTGACGAGTACGTAGTGTACCGGACTCCGGTAATTTCGCACCGCGAGATCGCGCCGTCCATGTACATGTGCCACAGTCCGGCACCCGCCAACCCGCAAATGTCAGGTATGTCGTCCGGTTTCCGAGTCCCGGGCCCGGCGTCGGGCCCGATGCAGCGCCACGTTCGCGCGCGAGGTGCAGCGATCCGAGCAGTGCCGGCGGGAGCGATTTGCGGACATGTCCAGGAAGACGTTCCGGCACGGCGACGCCTGGCACACGCCCAGGCGGTCGATGCCGTGTGCGGTCACCTGGACGGCCAGGCCCATGCCGGCTATCGCGGCGAAGCCCTCGGCCGCGCCCACCGCGTCGCCCGCCAGGTGCAGATGCCATGGGCTCGCGTCGTGGCCGGTCAGCCGCGGGTGTACGGGAAATTCGGCGAGCAGGCCGTTGAGGGTGGCGACGGCGTCCGCCTCGCGGCCCGCCGCGGCGTCCGTGAAGACCGCCCGCAGGCGGGTGCGCACCGAGCGCAGCCGGGTCACGTCGGCGTCCGTCACCCGGGGCGGGATGCGCCGAACGGGTGCGATCAGCGCGAGTACGTCCTCGGGTGAGCGCAGCAGGTCCGCGCCGCGCGCCTGCTGCTCGGTGTTGACCAGGTGGACCGCGTGCTCGGCGTAGGAGGTGAGATCCAACGACTGCCCTTCGGTCGCGGTCGCCGGCCCGACCTCGGGCGGGATGCTTTCCCCGTGCCTTCGCGTCCGCGTTTCGCACGGCTCGGCGGGGCCGGATGTGGCGGCGGTTACTGTCAGCCTACTGCGCGTGGCGCTACCGTCTGGGCCAGTTGCGAGAAGGGGTCTGGCGCGCCATCACAAAAAGGTGGTAATCGGTTCATCGCCCCGACGCACCCCCATTCGGGGGGTGTGCCAAAATCGGCGTCACGGGTGACCCCCGTAACCTCAGCCGGATCATGTGCGCTGCACGAAGCGCCGATATCGCTGAGGCATGCAGCCTGCGATCGCGCTTCGAGAGCTGCACTTCTACTGACAATGTCGACAAAGGGGTCACTGTGGCAGCGGAGATCATCCCGACGGACAGCACGGCGACGGACGAACTCGATCCGGTCTTCGCTCTGCACCGGGGCGGGAAAATGGAAGTTCGCTCGACCGTCCCGGTGCGCAACCGGGACGACCTGTCCCTCGCGTACACGCCCGGCGTGGCGCGGGTGTGCACTGCCATCGCCGAGAACCCGGAACTCGTCCACGACTACACGTGGGTGGCCAACACGGTCGCGGTGATCACCGACGGCACCGCCGTGCTCGGCCTGGGCGACATCGGGCCCGCCGCGTCCCTGCCGGTGATGGAGGGCAAGGCGATCCTGTTCAAGGAGTTCGCCGGCATCGACGCCGTGCCGCTGGCTCTCACCTGCACCGACGTGGACGAGCTGGTGGACACCATCGCCCGGCTCGCGCCCTCCTTCGGCGGCATCAACCTGGAGGACATCAGCGCCCCGCGCTGCTTCGAGGTGGAGCGTCGGCTCCAGGAGCGGCTGAGCATCCCGGTCTTCCACGACGACCAGCACGGCACCGCGATCGTCGCGCTGGCCGCGCTGCGCAACGCGGCGACGGTGACCGGGCGCCGGCTCGCCGACCTGCGCGCGGTCATCTCCGGTGCGGGCGCGGCCGGCATCGCGATCGCCAAGATCCTGATCGAGGCGGGTATCGGCGACCTGTGCGTGGTGGACAGCCGCGGCATCGTGCACGAGGGCCGGGACGACCTCACGCCGATCAAGCGGATGATCGCCGAGCTGACCAACAAGGCCAAGCTCAAGGGCGGCATCGAGGAGGCCATGAACGGCGCCGACGTCTTCCTCGGGGTGTCTGCGGGCAAGGTGCCCGAGGAGGTCGTGGCGACCATGGCGCCCGAGGCGATCATCTTCGCGATGGCCAACCCGAACCCGGAGATCGACCCGGAGCTCGCGCACAAGTACGCGGCCGTGGTGGCCACCGGGCGCAGCGACTATCCGAACCAGATCAACAACGTGCTCGCCTTCCCGGGCGTGTTCGCCGGTGCCCTGTCCGTGCGCGCCAAGCGGATCACCGAGGGGATGAAGGTGGCCGCCGCCGAGGCGCTGGCCGCGGTCGTCGCCGACGAGCTCGCGCCGGACAAGGTGATCCCCTCGCCGTTCGACGAGCGGGTGGCGCCGGCGGTGACCAAGGCCGTGGCCGAGGCCGCGCGCCGGGACGGCGTCGCACGCATCTGAGCCGCGGCCCGTGGATCGGTGATCGTCCGACGGCTCCTCGCCGACCGTCCGACGATCGATGCGCGTCCACGGCGACCCGTGGACGTGTGCGGCCCGCCCGACCGGGCGGGCCGCACACGTCGTCAGTAGGGTGCCTTCCATGTTTGCCGTGACCGCCGTGAGCATCGACGCCCAGGACCCGCTGACCGGCCTCCGCCTCGGGGAACGCCCCGAGCCGGGGCACGACGGTGGCCTGCCACCGGGGTGGACGACCGTGACCGTCAAGGCCGCGTCGCTCAACCATCACGACCTGTGGACCCTCAAGGGCGTGGGCATCGCCGAGGATCGGCTGCCGATGATCCTGGGCTGCGATGCGGCCGGGATCGACGAGGACGGCAACGAGGTCGTCGTGCACTCGGTGATCGGCGGCCTCGGCACCGACGAGCCCCGGTCGATCCTGACCGAACGCTACGACGGCACGTTCGCCGAGAAGGTCGCGGTACCGCGCTGGAACCTGTTGCCCAAGCCCGCCGAGCTGTCCTTCGAGCAGGCCTGCTGCCTGCCCACCGCCTGGCTGACCGCGTACCGGATGTTGTTCACCAACTCGGGTGTGCGCCCCGGCGGTACGGTGCTCGTCCAGGGCGCCGGCGGCGGGGTGGCCACCGCGCTGGTGGTGCTCGGCAAGGCGGCGGGCTACCGGATGTGGGTGACCAGCCGGGACGAGGCCAAGGGTGCCCGCGCGATCGAACTCGGCGCCGACGCGGCGTTCGCCTCCGGCGCGCGGCTGCCCGAACGGGTGGACGCGGTGATGGAGACCGTCGGTGCCGCGACTTGGTCCCACTCGGTCAAGAGCCTCAAGCCCGGCGGCACGATCGTGATCTCCGGCGCCACCTCCGGCGACCGCCCCAAGGCCGCCGAACTGACCCGGATCTTCTTCCAGGAACTGCGCGTGGTCGGCTCCACGATGGGCGACAAGGACGAGCTGGCGGGCCTGCTGCGGTTGTGCGCGCACGGCGGGGTGCGGCCGGTGATCGACACCGTGCTGCCGCTGACCGAGGCACGCGAGGGTTTCCGTCGGTTGGCCGAGGGCGAGCTGTTCGGCAAGATCGTCTTCACCGCCTGATCGACACACGCCGGTCCGGACTTGCCCGGGTCGTCTCGGAAGGACCGCCGGATGCCGTTGTCCCGTCGCCGCGTACTCGCCCTCGGGGCCGGTACGGGAGTGGTCGCGGCCTCCGGCGGCCTGCTCGCCGCGTGCTCCGACAACGAACTGCGCACGGGCGGCACACTCGCCGTGGGCCTGCCGAGGCTGCCCGATGTACTCAACCCCGTGCACTCCACGGCCGAGTCGGTGCGGTGGATCGCGGATCCCGTGGTCGAGGCGCTGTACACCTACCGGGACGACACCACGATCGGGCCGGTGCTGGCCGGGGCCGATCCGCAGATCGCGCCGGACGGGCTGAGCTGGACCATCCGGCTGCGCGCGGGAGTGCGCTTCCACGGCGGGGACCCGTTCACCGCGGAGCACGTGGTCGACTGCCTGCGCCGGGTCAACGACCCGGCGACGGCGGGGGATTGGGCGCCGTGGCTGGCGGGGCGGTTCGGCGCGATCGAGGCGCCGGACGCGCAGACGGTACGGATCGGGCTGCCCAGGCCCTTCGGTGCGCTGCGGGCCTTCCTGGCCTGCCTGCCGATCCCGCATCGGGCGACGCTGGGTGACCCTCGGGCCCTGGTCGGCACCGGGCCGTTCCGGCTCGCGAGCACGGCCGCGGGAGTGGTCGTGCTGCGGCGCGATCCGGACCATCGGGGCAAGGCCGTGCCGCTGGAGGGCATCGAGTTCCGTGCCGTCGCGGACGGCGTGGCCGAGCTGAAGGCGCACCGGGCGGCGGTGTATCCGCGGCCCACGCCCGATCAGGTGCGGCGGTTGCGCAAGGGCGACGACACGTACGTGCAGACCGCGAGCGGGCCGGCGGACCTGGTGGTGCTGCCGAACCTGCGCCGGCCGCCGTTCGACAACGTCGCGGTGCGGCGGGCCCTGGCGTACGGGATGGATCGGACCCGGGTGTCGCAGGACGTGTACCGGGGCGACGCGGTGATCGGGCAGGGGCCGCTGGGGCCGGGCAACGAGGGGTGGGACCCGGAGTACACCCCCTACGGTCGGGGGGTTTCGCCGACCACGTCCCCCAAGCCGAGTCCGAGTGCGACCGCGGGGCCGACGGTGGAGCCGGAGCGGGTCACCGCGATGTTCGGCGAGGCGCCGGTGCCGGTGCCGCCGGGCGTGCGGTTCACGCTGCTTGCGGTGGGCGGGAACCGGGCGGAAGTGCCGGACGTGGCACGGGTGTTGGCCGAGGGATGGAACCGGGTCGGGTTCACCGTCACGGTCGAGAACGTGGACTGGGCGACGTGGGCGGCGCGGCGGCGGACCGGGGACTTCGACGCGGCGCTGGTGGATCTGCGCGAGTCGGGGTACGCGGTTGGGCGGACGGGGTTCGCGGTGTTGTCCCCGGCGGTGTCGACGAGCGCGGACAACACGGGATACGCGAACCCGGAGCTGGACCGGCTGGTCGAGCAGGCGCGGGGGACGGCGGACACGGCTCGGCGGGCGACGCTCACGCGCGTGGCGGGGGAGATCGTCGCTCGCGACGCGGTGGTGTTGCCGCCGGTGTATCCGAGGGTTGTCGTGGGGCGGAGTGGGCGGGTCGAGTCGGTGTCGGCGCGGCAGTTGGCGGTTGGGCGCGTGGTGGTGGCGGGGTTGCACCTTCGGGGTTAGGGGGTTGGCCTCAAGCGCCGGCCGGGCTTCTTCGCCTCAAGCGCCGGCCGGGCTGAGTGGCCTCATGCCCCGGCCGGGCTGTTCGGCGTCGACAACGCCGGCCGGGCTGGAGGGGTGGGTCAGGTTGGGGGGGTTTCGGTGAAGAGGGCTCGGAGGTCGTTTATTGCCGTGGTCACGATGTGGCGGGCTTGGTCGAATTGGTCGGTGGTGATGCCGGCTCGGTGGGCCAAGGGGGCTATTTCGGTGCGGATCGTGTCGAGGATGGTGTCGAGGTCGAAGGAGTCGGTGGGGCGGCTCGGGGGGTCGGTCTCCTTGGCCCAGGCGTCGGTTGCTCGGGCGCGGGCCGTGGTGGGCTCGGGGGGCGTGGCGCCGAATCGGCGGCGTAGTTCGCGCTCCAGGTCCTGCAGGCCGGGTTTGCCGGCCAGGTCGACCAGGTTGTGTGCCAGGCCCTCGGCGAGGTCGGCCATCCTCTGCGAGAAGATCGGCTCCCAACCGTCCGGCGTCGGGCGCCGTTTCCCCTCGGGCCCGGGACGTTCGCCGGTCGAGGCGCGGGGCGCCTGCCGCACCTCGCGGGCGGCGCGGCCCAGTTCCTCCCGCAGGTTCTGCGCCGAGCTGCGCACCTCGTCCCGGATCTCCCGGGCCCGCTCGTAGACCGATTCCCGGATCTGCGCCTCCAGTTGGGCCAACTCATCCTGCCGTGCCGCCAGTTCGGCCCGCCCGGCGGCGGTGATCCGGTAGACCTTCCGGCCGCCCTCGACATCGTGCTCGACCAGGCCCTCCTGCTCCAGCTTGGCCAGGCGCGGGTAGACCGTCCCCGCCGAGGGGGCGTACAGGCCCAGGAAGCGGTCCTGGAGCAGTCGGATGACCTCGTAGCCGTGCCGGGGGCTCTCGTCGAGCAGCTTGAGCAGGTACAGCCGCAGGCGGCCGTGACCGAAGACCGGGGTCATGCGATCACCTTTCCCTCCGGGGCGCGACGCAGCAGCGTCACGTCGCCCGATACCGAATTGATCCGCAGCCGTCCCGAGCCCTCGCCGAGCTTGCCGCTCACGTGGCTGGCACCGAACTTGGCGCTCGTGGTCAGCTCGTCGAACACCGAGTCCACCGAGCCGGCCGCGCTGCGCACGTCCACGTGCATGTCGCCCTGGTGCGGCAGACGTACCGTCAGCTCGCCGGAGACGGTGCTCAGTTGCACGTGGCTGCGGCCGACCGCGTCCAGATCCAAAGTCATCGAGCCGGACACCGAGTTGGCCCGGACCCGACCGCCGGTGCCCTCGATCACGGTGAGCGAACCGGCCACGGTGACCACGCCCAGGTCGCCGGCCATCGACTCGGCGTCCACCGAGCCGGAGACGGTGTTCGCGTCCACCGTGCCGGTCAGGCCGACCAGGGTCACGTCGCCGCCGATGCTGCGCACGGTGGTGTCGCCGTGCATGCCGGAGACGGTCGCGTGTGCGGACACCACGCCGATCTCCACCGTGCAGTCCCACGGCACGGCCAGCGAGACCTCGGCCTGCCGCCGGCCGAGCGCCCGCCCGTCCGCCACGAAGGTCTTGAAGTCGGCCCGCCGGCGGGCGTTCTGGAACCAGCTCATCAGGTGCTTCCCGGTCAGGTCCGGGTACGAGACGACCAGTTCGCCGCTCACCTCGTCGTGCGTCACCTGGAGCGGCGGCCCCTCGACCGCGTGCACCTCCAGACGCGGCGGCCCGTCGGTGCCGACCACGTCGACCAGTCCGCCGATCGTGCGCACGCGGAGCACGCGGACGGAGTCGAGCGTGAGGTCTCGTGGTGCGTCGATCATCCATTGGGACATGGACCCTCCCCTTCGGGTCGGAGTGCCGAACGCGATATATCGCGAAGCTCTGTCATTCACGATATATCGCGTCTGCCGAACGTCAAGGGAACCATCGGGTCTGGTTTCGACGTTTCTCGATGCCGAGGGACTTCGCTCATCCGCGCGTCGTGCCCGTGACGCGCGTGCGCGCGAGCGGGCACGCGCGCCGACGGCACCATCACCGGGGGCGCCACGCATGCCATTCACGCTCAGCCACATCGCGGCGGTGCTGCCGCTGCAGGGCGCCACCCGTACCGGAACCACGGCCGGGGACGGGGCGGGCCGGCACGGCCCGCTGATCGCGTCCGCGCTGGCCTTCGGCTCGATGGCGCCGGATGTCATCCTGTTCGTGCCCCTGGACTTCTTGCCGATGCGCGCCGACCGGCAGGCCACCCACGAGCTCTGGCCGGGCGTCCTGGGCCTGAACATCGCGCTCACCGTGCTGCTCGTGCTCGCCTTCCACCTGCTCGCGAGACCGCTGCTCGTGCTGGTCCCGGACCGGATTCGCGGCGCGCTGGAGGAGCCGCTGCGGCCACGCCTGCCGGGTCGGCTGTATGCCGACGCGCGGGCCCGTCGGCCGTTCCTGCGGGAGAGCGTCGCGGTCTGCGTGTGGTTCGTGGTCTCGGCGGTCCTGGGCGGCCTCACGCACATCGGCTGGGACGCCTGGACGCACCACGACGACCCGGGGGTCGCGCACGTGATGCCCGAGCTGCGCCGGGAGTTCTTCGGCCTGCGGCCGGGCTACGTACTGCTCCAGCACATCAGCACCGTGGTCGGGTTGACCGCGGGCGCGGTGTGGACGTGGCGCTGGATCGGCCGGCTGCCGGTGCGGCCGATCACCGGCCTGCGGATGCCCGTCGCGGGGCGCTGGGCGGTGCTGGGCGCGCTGGTGCTGGTCGGGATGGTCGGCGCGGCGCGGGCGCTGCTGCCGTTCCCGGACGGGCGGGTGCCGGCCTTCGAGGTGCTCGGCTTCGACGCGGCGACCGGATTCGGCCGCGGCCTGGCGGTCGGGCTGGTGCTGTACGGCGTTTGCTGGGCCCTGTGGCACACCCGCACGCTTCGACGCACCACCGGCGCCTGAACCCCGCCGGGACCCGCCGCACGGGCCCGGACGAGTCGCGCGGGCCGGGAGTCGGCCCGCGCTCGGCGTGCGGCTGCTCGGCTACTCGTCGTCCTCGTCGTCGTCCAGTCGCGCGAGCCAGGTCGCGAGTCGTTCGACGGGGGTCTCGAACTCGGGGTTCAGGTCCACGAACGTGCGCAGCTGCTCGGCGAGCCAGGCCAGGGACACCTCCTCCTCGCCGCGTCGCTTCTCCAGCTCCTCGATGCCACGGTCCGTGAAATACATGCTCTCCGACTCCGGTGTGTGTGAGGGTGCGCGGCACCCGGGTGCACGCGACTCCGCCCCGGCGCGCATCGTACGCGGGCCGGGGCGGAGTCGGTGGTTCAGCGAAAGCGGATCAGCTCATCGCTTCCTCGACCAGCCCCTGCTGCTCGGCCTCGTGCCGCTTGGCCGAACCGACCGCGGGCGACGAGGACGACGGGCGGGCGATCCGACGCGGTGCCGGCAGGCCGTACTCGACCAGGTTGAGTGCGATGAACGGCCACGCACCCTGGTTGGTCGGCTCCTCCTGGGCCCAGACCAGCTCCAGGTCCTTGCCGTAGCGGTCCAGACCGTACCGCTCCAGCTCCGCCTTGAGCTCGGCCACCGGCAGCGGGTAGAGCCGCTCCACGCGCACCAGGGCGACGTCGTCGCGGCCCGACTTGGCCCGTCCGGCGGCCAGGTCGTAGTGGAACTTGCCGGAGGACATGACCACCCGCTTGACCTTGCTCGGGTCCACCGTGGTGTCCCCGATCACCGGCCGGAACCGCCCGCTGGTGAACTCCTCGATCTTCGACGCGGCGGCCTTCAGACGCAGCATCGACTTCGGGGTGAACACCACCAGCGGCTTGTGGTGCGGGTTGAGCGCCTGCCAGCGCAACAGGTGGAAGTAGTTGCTGGGCAGGGTCGGCGCGGCCACCGTCATGTTGTTCTGCGCGCACATCTGGAGGTAACGCTCGATGCGTGCGGACGAGTGGTCCGGGCCCTGGCCCTCGTAGCCGTGCGGAAGCAGCAGGACCACACCGGAGTGCTGGTGCCACTTCTGCTCGGCGGAGGAGATGAACTCGTCCATGATCGACTGCGCGCCGTTGGCGAAGTCGCCGAACTGCGCCTCCCACAACACCAGCGACTGCGGCCGGGCCAGCGAGTACCCGTACTCGAAGCCCATCGCGGCGAACTCGCTGAGCAGCGAGTCGTACACGGTGAACTTGGCCTGGTCGTCGGACAGGTTCGCGAGCGGGGTGTACTCGGCTCCCGAGGTGCGGTCCACCAGGACCGAGTGCCGCTGGCCGAAGGTGCCGCGTCGGCTGTCCTGACCGGCGAGCCGCACCGGGCGGCCCTCCATCAGCAGCGAACCGAACGCGAGCGTCTCGCCCATCGCCCAGTCGATCGTGCCGTCCTCGACCATCGCCGCGCGGCGCTGCAACTGCGGCTGCAGGCGCGGGTGCACGGCGAAGTCCTCGGGCAGCGAGACCTGCGACTCGACGATCCGCTTGACCGTCTCGTGCGCGATGCCGGTCGGGTCGATCCGCGGGAACGCGATGTCCGCCGCGGGTGCGGCCGGGGTCGCCTGCGGAGCCTGGGGCGCGGTGGCCTGCCGGACCTCGGAGAAGACCTTCTCCAACTGGTCCTGGTAGTCCTTGAGCGCCTGCTCGGCCTCTTCGACGGTGATGTCGCCACGACCGATCAGGGCCTCGGTGTAGAGCTTGCGCACCGAGCGCTTCTTGTCGATCAGGTCGTACATCAGCGGCTGCGTGAAGGACGGGTTGTCGGCCTCGTTGTGACCCCGGCGCCGGTAGCAGATGAGGTCGATCACCACGTCCTTGTGGAACGTCTGCCGGTATTCGAACGCGAGCTGCGCGATCCGCACGCACTGCTCGGGGTCGTCACCGTTGACGTGGAAGATCGGCGCCTCGATCATCCGCGCGACGTCGGTCGCGTAGATGGACGAGCGGGACGCGGCCGGGGAGGCGGTGAAGCCCACCTGGTTGTTGATCACCACATGGATCGTGCCGCCGGTGCGATAGCCGCGCAGCTGCGACATGTTGAGCGTTTCGGCGACCACGCCCTGGCCCGCGAACGCGGCGTCGCCGTGCAGCAGGAGGGGCAGCACCGGGAAGTCGGCGCCCTCCATGTCGATGATGTCCTGCTTGGCGCGCACGACGCCTTCCAGGACCGGGTCGACCGCCTCCAGGTGCGAGGGGTTCGCCACCAGGGAGACCTTGACCTGCGCGCCGTCCTCGGAGGAGAACGTGCCCTCGGCGCCGAGGTGGTACTTCACGTCGCCGGAGCCGTGCATCGACTTGGGGTCGATGTTGCCCTCGAACTCGCGGAAGACCTGCGCGTAGGACTTGCCGACGATGTTGGTCAGCACGTTCAGCCGGCCGCGGTGCGCCATGCCGATCGCGACCTCGTCGAGACCGTCCTCGGCGGCGGCCGAGATGATCGCGTCGAGCAGCGGGATGGTGGTCTCGCCGCCTTCGAGCGAGAAGCGCTTCTGGCCGACGTACTTGGTGGCCAGGAAGGTCTCGAACGCCTCGGCCGCGTTCAGCCGGCGCAGGATGCGCAGCTGGTCCTCGCGGTCCGGCTTGGCGTGCGGCACCTCCACCCGCTCCTGGATCCAGCGGCGCTGGTCCGGGTCCTGGATGTGCATGTACTCGATGCCGACGGTGCGGCAGTAGGTGTCCCGCAGTACGCCGAGCACGTCGCGCAGGGTCATCAGCGCCTGGCCGGCGAAGCCGCCGACGGCGAACTCGCGCTCGAGGTCCCACAGCGTCAGCCCGTGCTCGACCACGTCGAGGTCCGGGTGCCGGCGCTGCTTGTACTCCAGCGGGTCGGTGTCGGCCATCAGGTGACCGCGGACCCGGTAGGAGTGGATCAGCTCCTGCACACGTGCCGTCTTGTTGACGTCGTCCTCGTGCGTCGCGGAGATGTCCTGCACCCAGCGCACGGGCTCGTACGGGATGCGCAGCGAACGGAAGATCTCCTCGAAGAAGCAGTCTTCGCCGAGCAGCAGCTGGTTCATCCGGCGCAGGAACTCGCCCGACTGGGCGCCCTGGATGATGCGGTGGTCATACGTGCTGGTCAGCGTGAGTGTCTTGCTGACCGCGAGGCGGGACAGGGTGTCCGCGGACGCCCCCGCGAACTCCGCCGGGTAGTCCATCGCGCCCACGCCGACGATCGTGCCCTGGCCGGGCATCAGACGCGGCACCGAGTGCACGGTACCGATGCCGCCCGGGTTGGTCAGCGAGATCGTCACCCCGGCGAAGTCGTCCACCGTGAGCTTGTTCGAGCGGGCTCGTCGGACGATGTCCTCGTAGGCCTGCCAGAAGGCGAAGAAGTCCATCTCGTCGGCCTTCTTGATGGCCGCCACCACGAGCTGGCGGTCACCGTTGGCCTTCGTCAGGTCGATGGCCAGGCCGAGGTTCACGTTCGCGGGCTTGACCAGGAACGGCTTGCCCTCGCGCTCCTCGTAGGAGTGGTTCATCGACGGCATCGACTTGGCCGCCTGGACCAGCGCGTAGCCGATGAGGTGGGTGAACGAGACCTTGCCACCGCGAGCACGCTTGAGGTGGTTGTTGATCACGATCCGGTTGTCGATCAGCAGCTTGGCTGGCACGGCCCGCACGCTGGTCGCGGTGGGGATCGCGAGCGACGAGTCCATGTTGATCGCGACACGTGCCGCCGGGCCCTTGAGCTGGACGGCCTCGGGGGATGCGGCGGGCTGCTTCTTCGCGGGCGCGGCGGCCGCCTTGGGGGCGGGTGCCTGCGCGGGCGTGGGTGTGGCGACCTTGGCGGGCGCGGCCTGGGCCGGAGCCGGAGTGCCGGCCGGGACCGGAGTGGGCGAAGGCGCCGCGTCCTGTACACCGGTCGTCATTATCGGGTGGCTCGAGGCCGGGGCCGGAGTCGTCGTCCCCGTCGCGGTCGACGACACTGCCGCCGTCACGGGGGGTTGCGCCGGGAGCGGCGCGGGGATGTTTCCGGAGGTGTTCGTGGTACTGCTCACTGGTGTGGGGCCGCTCTGGCTTGCCACGGTGGCTGGACCGGCGGACGTCGACGGAGTCGACGGCTCGCTGGGCTTGTAATCGGCGAAGAAGTCCCACCAAGCACGATCCACCGAGTTGGGATCTTGCAAATATTGCTGGTAAATCTCGTCGACGAGCCACTCGTTGGGGCCGAAGCTGGCCATCGGGTTGCTAGGGGACTGTGACGACACGGCGGCAACCGCCCTCTTCCGCTTCCTGGGGTGGTGGACAGCGGGAAACAAGGCTACGCCCTTTGACCAGTGTCGCGCAGGCCCCTCGGCCTCCGCGTCGCGTAGATCACAAACGGTTGACCGTTTAGTCGCGTTTGTTGCTTCCCGCCGTATTGGTGGTCACGGAACGTCATGTCGGGATCGTCCCGTGCAGTAAGTGACCGATCACCCGATTACGCCGGGTCACCGGGCAAGATCACTCGGATACGGCACCCATGGCTCGATTCGGCTACGGAAATATCACCCCCATGCAGATCCACGGCCCAGCGCGCGATCGCGAGGCCCAGTCCGGTTCCCCCGTCGGTGGACGAACTCCCGCCGCCGCGGGTGAACCGCTCGAAGACCCGACCGCGCTCGCCGTACGGGATGCCGGGCCCCTCGTCCTGGACTTCCAGGCGCAGACTGCCCGGGCCCTCGTCGCGTCGTGCGTGCAGACTCACGGTGCCACCCAAGGGACTGTGCCGGCAGGCGTTGGCCACCAAATTGGTAACAACCTGATGCAGCCGCTCGGGATCGGCCAGCGCGGTGAGATCGGCCGGCTGCACGTCGACCCGAAACCTGACGTCGCTGCTCAGTGCCCCGGTCTCGGCGGTGAGCGCGGTCAGGAACGGACGCACCGCGAACTCGCGTGCCTGGAGCGGTACGGCCCCCGAATCCAATCGGGAAAGGTCGAGAAGTTGTGACACGAGTCGACCCAGTCGCGCGGTCTGATTGAGCGCCAATCCCAGCGTGTCGGGGTCGGGTTTCTGTACGCCGTCCACGAGGTTCTCCAGCACGGCGTGCAGTGCGGAGATGGGTGTGCGCAGTTCGTGCGAGACGTTGGCGACCAGTTCGCGGCGATGGCGGTCCACCGCCTCCAGGTCGGCGGCCATGCGGTTGAACGCGCCGGCGAGGCGACCCACCTCGTCGCGCGAGGTGGCGCGTACCCGGCGCGAGTAGTCGCCGCGGGCCATCGCCTGCGCGGCGGTGGTCATCTCGCGCAGTGGCGAGGTCATCCCGTGCGCGAGCACCAGGGTGACCGCCAGGCACGCCAGCGACGTGAACACGAGCATGTACCGGAACCGGACCTCGGCCCGCAGCCCCAGGATGATCAACAGCGTCGAGACGAACACGGACGCGATCACGAGCACGCCGAGCTTGGCCTTGATCGAGCGCAGCCGATCGAGCGGGCGCGGGTTGCCGCGGCTCGGCCGCAGGCGCCGCAGCCGCAGATGCCGCAGTCGTGCGGGGCGGGGGTCGGCGAGGTTCAGGACGGTGCCTCCAGCGCGTAGCCCACGCCGTGCACGGTCCGGATCCACTCGGCGCCGAGTTTGCGCCGCAGCGCCTTGACGTGGCTGTCCACGGTGCGGGTGCCGGAGGCGTCGACCCAGTCCCACACCTCGGCGAGCAACTGCTCGCGCGAGAGCACGGCGCGCGGGCGCGACGCGAGGCACACCAGCAGGTCGAACTCGGTCGGGGTCAGGTGCACCTCGTCCACGCCGAGCCGGACCCGGCGCTGGGTGCGGTCGATCCGCAACCGGCCCAGGAGCAGCGCGGCCTCGGGGGAGACGGCACGGGCGGCCGCCTCGGCGCGCTCCATCCGGCGCAGCAGCACGTGCACGCGGGCGACCAACTCGCGCATCGAGAACGGCTTGGTCATGTAGTCGTCGGCGCCCACGGCCAGTCCGACCAGCAGATCGGTCTCGTCGTCGCGTGCGGTCAGCATGATCACCGGCAGACCCGGGTGCAGGGTCTGGAGCCGCCGGCACACCTCCAGGCCGTCCAGGCCGGGCAGCATCACGTCGAGCACGACCAGGTCGGGTCGGGTGGTCGCGGCCGTGCTCAGCGCCGCCGGGCCGTCGGGCGCGATGATCGCGCCGAAGCCCTCCGCCCGCAACCGGACGGCCACCGCGTCGGCGATCATGGGCTCGTCCTCGACCACGAGTACGAGCCGCTTTTCCCCCGTCGGGTCGGTCATACCCGCAGCCTACGTATCGTCGGCGGGCCGCGTGCGCGACTTGGTCAGGCTCCTTCGAACCGGGGAGGCGAGTACGACGTCCAGAGGAGAGACATGGGACTCCGGTACCCCGTGCGAGCCGGCCCCGATTGGTACCTCAGGGGGAGGATCGGTCTAACCTGATCCGTCTACCCTGGCTGAAGCGTTGCCGCCGTCCGCCGCACCCCGTGACCCGGGGCGCGCGATCGGGGAGTGGTCCACGACCCGGGTGGCGGCCGATCCGATCGCATCGGCCGACCGACGGCACGACCGATACAACCGACAGCAGGGGGGCGTGGTGCGGCGCAACGTCACGGAGGATCCCTCCCACGAGGTCGATCGGCGCGAGCAGGCGCCGGCAACCACGCAGGCGGCTTCGGTGACGGAGGCCGGCAAGTCGGCCGGGGGACAGCCGGCCGAGCCGGATCCGGCAGCGGTCAAGGCCCGCCGAATGCGCACCCTCAAGGACGCGGCACGCGAGCTGTTCCTGGTCGCGCTGCTGTTCGGGGTGTACAAGCTCGGACGCGGTCTGGCCTCGGGCGAGACCTCCACCGCGTTCTCCAACGCCAAGCAACTGCTGACCATGCAAAAGGACCTGCGGCTGCCGGACGAGGCGGCGATCCAGGACTGGTTCATGCAGTCGCACGCCGCCGTGACGTTCTGCAACAAGTACTACGCCTATGTGCACTTCCCGGCCACCGTCGGGTTCCTGCTGTGGTTGTGGATCCGCCATCGCGAGCACTACAAGTGGGTCCGCAACATCCTGGCGATGATGACCGGCGCCGCGTTGGTCATCCACATCCTGGTTCCGCTGGCGCCGCCGCGGAAGATGCCGGGCTTCACCGACACGGGCATGGACGCGGGCGACTCGCCGTACTCCGGCGCGGGGGCCAAGATCGCGAACCAGTTCGCCGCGATGCCGTCGTTGCACGTGGGCTGGGCGGTGGTGGTCGCGCTCGGGGTCGCCTCGGTGTGGCACGCGGCCGGCACCGGTCGGCGGGTGGCGAGCTGGGCGGTCTGGCTGCATCCGGCGATCACCCTGATGGTGGTCGTGGTGACCGCGAACCACTACTGGATGGACGCCGTGGTGGCGGTGCTGCTGATGATCTTCGCGCTGGCGGTGCTGCCCGGCCCGGATCGGGAACTCCAGCGCGGGTTGATCCGGCCGATTCCGGCGCCGCGGATAGCGCGGTAGCGGGGGTTGGCGGTGGGCTCGGCGGTGGGGCTCGCGGGCGGGGCCCGACAGGGTGGGGCCTGGCGGTAGGGCTCGCGTGTGGGGTCCTCGTGTGGGGTCCTCGTACGGGGCTCTCGTGTTGGTCTGTAGGCGGGGCTCGCGGGCAGGGTCCGGTGGGTCGTCGGTGCGGAGGTCTCGGGTCGAGGCCAGCCCGTTTCGTTTTTCGTGGTTTGCGGTGATCGATCCGATTTCGTGGCTTGCCGGTGATCGATTCGATTTGTGCGGCCGAATGATCAGGGCCGAATTCGGGGCCCTCGGGCCGGGCATGATTCACGAATGCCCGTCTCCCTCCCCTCCGGGGGCATTCGCGCCAAGACTCCGGCCGGTCGGTGGGTCCTGCTGGCCACCGTGCTCGGCTCCGGCATGGCCATGCTCGACTCGACCGTCGTCAACGTCGCGCTGCCCAGCATCGGACGCTCCTTCGACACCTCGCTCGCGGCACTGCAGTGGACCGTCAACGCGTACACCCTCACGCTCGCCGGGCTGATCCTGCTCGGTGGCGCGCTCGGCGACCGATACGGGCGCCGCCGGGTGTTCGTGATCGGCGTGGCGTGGTTCGCGGTGGCCTCCCTGCTGTGCGGGATCGCCCCCAACGTGCAGATGTTGATCGCCGCCCGCGCGCTCCAGGGCATCGGCGGGGCGCTGCTCACCCCCGGGTCGCTGGCGATCATCCAGGCCACCTTCCACGCCGACGATCGGGCCCGCGCGGTGGGCACATGGTCCGGTCTGGGCGGCGTGGCGAGCGCGATCGGACCGTTCCTGGGCGGCTGGCTCGTGGACGCGGTCAGCTGGCGCTGGGTCTTCCTGATCAACCTGCCGCTCGCGGCGGTGACCATCGTGGTCGCGCTGCGCACCGTCCCGGAGACCTTCGACCCGCAACCCCGGGGCCGCTTCGACGTGAGCGGCGCGGCGCTGGCCGCGCTCGCGCTCGCGGGCGTGACCTGGGCGCTGGTGGAGGCGCCGACCAGCCCGGTGCCGGCCGCGATCGCGGGCGCGGCCGGGGTGGCGGCGGGGGTGGCGTTCGTGTTCGTGGAGAAGCGCACGCGCGAACCGATGTTGCCGCTGGACATCTTCCGGGTCCGGCTGTTCACCTCGGTCAACATCGTGACGCTGTTCGTCTACGGCGCGCTGGGCGCGTTCATGCTGCTGCTGGTCCTCGAACTCCAGACGGTGGCGGGCTACTCGGCGCAACAGGCGGGCCTGGCGCTGCTCCCGATCACCATGGTCATGCTGCTGCTCTCGGCCCGATCGGGCGACCTGGCCCGGCGGATCGGTCCGCGCCTGCAACTGACCGTGGGTCCCCTGGTGTGCGCGGGCGGGCTGCTCACCCTGTTGCGGATCGGCCCCGACGCGCCCTATGCGACCGATGTGCTGCCCGGCGTGCTGATCTTCGGGCTGGGCCTGGCCGTCCTGGTCGCGCCGCTGACGGCGACCGTGCTGGCCTCGGTGGACGTCAGCCGGGCGGGCATCGCCAGCGGCGTCAACAACGCGGCGGCCCGGGCGGCGGGTCTGCTCACGGTGGCCGGACTCCCGGCACTGGTCGGGCTGTCGGGCGACGGCTACCGGGACCCGGGCGTGGTGGACACGGGTTTCGACCGCGCGCTGTGGATCTGCGCGGGGCTGTTGGCCATGGGCTCCGCGGTGGCCTGGTTCACCATCTCGACGACGGCCCTCGCGCCGACCGAGGCCGAGACCGGGGCGGAGTGCGCCAAGCCGTGCGTACGGATGAGTTGCGATGTGACGGGGCCGCCGCTGGATCCTGGGCGGAGGGCGGGGGTGGGGCGGTAGGGGGTGGGTGGGTGTGGGGGGGCCTTGGGGGCTTGGGCGTCTATGGGGCGTCTATGGGGCGTCTTGGGGCTCGGGTGCCCTGGGGGTCGCAACGACTTGGCCTACTGGGCCTTTACCGGGCCTTACAGGCTTCACCGGCTGGCACACCGGGGGG
>NZ_KB889738.1 GCF_000372745.1 Embleya scabrispora DSM 41855
ATTGCCGGCTCGGTCGGCGGCTCGGTCGGCGGCTTCGACGGCCCGGGTATCACACACCCCGATCACGTTGCTGCACGCTTCGGTCAATCCGGTGCGCGACTTTCGCTGCCGTGGCGCAAGGACTACAACGCGTTGGTGTACGTGCTCGCCGGTTCCGGGACCGTCGGTACGATCGGCGACCGATCGAAACCGGCCGGCTCGCGGTGTTCGGCGCCGGGGACACGATCGACCTCCAGGCCGACGCCCGACAGGATTCGAACAAGCCGAACCTTGAGCTGATCGTTCTCGGAGGGCAGCCGATCGGCGACGAAGTCGCCTGGTACGGCCCGTTCGTGATGAACACGCACGCCGAACCGGCGCAGGTGTTCGACGACTTCAAGGCGGGTCGAATGGGAAAGTTGCCGGCGGACCGAATCTGACGGCCGATCAACAGTGGCCGAAGATCATCGCCGGGGCATCTGACGCACCGTCAGAGCCCTTAGGGTGCAAGGGAATGCCTCACAGGGGCGACTGCGTGGGCTACGCAATGGAGCCGACCGGTCGCCCCTTGACGCTGTCCCGCCCACTGGCCACACTGAACAAGGTCAAATGGAACGTACCGGTTTGCCGCGCTATGAGCGCGGCCTGCGGAAAGAGGAGTGGAGCCGTCACCTCACCACCGTGAGCTCCGCCGCCGGGTCGAAGTGGCCCCGGTCGACGGGCGCGATGTGACACCGGACGAGAGGAGTCCGCGTATGTCCTGGCCCTCCCGGGTGGCACACGGCATCGGCGACGGTGACCGACGGCCGCCCCACGCTTCATATTTCGCCAATTCGCCGACCGGTTCGCGGGCGATCGATCCGGCTTCGATCGATGCGTTGCCCGCGGGTGTTCCGTCGACCCGTGTCAGGTCCGGTGCGACCGGGTCCTGGGGGCCGTGATGGCCGACGACTGGCGCAAGAAGTTCATGGAGAGCACGGTCAAGACCCGGGTCTCGTCCACGAACTGGATCGCGCTGAAAATCATCCACTCGAACGTGCTCACGATGCTCATCCTGGGCACCGCCGCGTTGTTCGCGGTGGTCCTGCATCTCAAGGGACGCGCGCGCGATGGTGAGTTGTTCGCGCTCGCGATCGCGGTGCCGTGGATACTGGCGGCATATCGGCACAGCCGTGCCTGCAAGCCGTGTCCACGTCAGTCGGGAGGGGGATAGGCGATGAGCGCGTACGAACCGCCACCGCCCCCCGAGGCACGCGGGCTTCGGCTCGGCGACCTGGTCCGTCGACGCCAACTCGCCGATCCGGACGACGAGGAGCCGGCCTTCCCGGCGCCTCGTGAGGATCGCGCGAGCAAGCCATCGCGCGCGTCCCACCCCCCTCGGGACGACGACGAGCCCTCCTGGCGGCGGGACTTGCGGGAGCGTCGGAAGCACCAGCGGGACGCGGCCGGCCCGGCCGAGGCCCGGCGTACGACCGAGCGCGCCGGCGGTTCGGACGCGCGCCCCGGGCGCGCCGCCGACGCCCGACGTGCCGACGAGGCCCGACGGGCCCAGGCGCAGCGGGCCGAACGCGGCACCGCCGACCCGGCGGACCCTCCGGCGCGACCCGCGGTGCGGCACGTGATGAAACCCCGCGACCCGGGACGCCACAACGCCCCCGCCACGCCCGTGGAGCGCGCGCGCAAGCTGCCGTGGCGCAAGTCGGCCAAGACGGCCGGACCCGCAGCGGGCGCCGCCGGAGCCGGCCCCGCGGCCGAGTCCGCGCGCGGCTCGGCCGCCGCCGGACTGGCCAGGTTCGTCCGCCGAGGTCCCGCGGCCGGCGCCGCGGACGATGCCGGTGGATCGGCCGATTCCGGTACACAGGGTGGGAGTTCGGGCATACCCAAGGTGCAGCCGCCGTTCGCGGGGGGTGCCGATGGGAGTGTCGGGCCCACCCGGGGTCCGTTCGGCGGGACCGACCTGGTCATGCTGGTTCCCGCCGGATTCGCCGCCTACTACGGTGCGGGGCTCCTGGTGAGCTGCTCATCGGAGGCAGGCTTCATGGCGGCCTTCTGCCTGTGGCTCATGATGGGCTTCTGGGTCGTGATCGTCAGCGCTAAATGGCCGCTGTTGCGGCTCATGCGCTGGGCCTGGGTGCTCGCCGGTCTGATGGCCGGCGCATCCATCCCCATCGGTGGCGGGTGACGGTGCGTGCGCCGTGAGTAGCTTACGAACCGTCATATCACGGGTACGCCAAGGCAAACAGGGACCGGCGGACGACCGCAGGACCGGAGGGGAATCATGCACATGTCGCTGAGCGCCGTGGCCGCTGCCGCGCCCGACTCCATCGTCGAGCTCCAGTTGGCGCTGCCCAACGAGACGAGCAGCGCCGGTCGTGGAGTGACCGTCGGTGTCCCAATCCTGATCATCTTCATTCTCTTTTACCTGGTCACACACAAGAACTACAAGATCGGTGGCCTGGTTCTGGCCTTCGTGGCCGGGGTGATGTTGTCCGGTACCCAGGTGGCGTCCTCGCTCTCCGAGCTGGTCGACCACTTCGTCACGGCCGGCGTCAACGCGGTCAGCGACACGTTCAGCTGAGTCGGGGCCGCACGGGCCGGGCCGCTCAGCGGTCGGGCCCGGCGGTCGTGCTTCGAAGGTGTGGGGGCGGGTGATGTCCGGCGTGCGATGGTCGTCACGGTGGTAGTCCCCAGGACATGAGCGATCCGCTGCACGTGATGACGTTCAATCTGCGCGGCCCGGAGAACCCGGCGCCGAACTCGTGGCGGGAGCGGTTTCCGCTCGTGGTGGAGTTGATCCGCCGCGAGCGTCCGCACGTGCTCGGCACGCAGGAGGGGCGCTGGCACCAGCTCCGGCCACTGGCACGCGAATTGCGGGCCGAGTACGACTGGATCGGCCTCGGGCGCAAGGGGGGCAGCGGGTCCGAGTTCGCCGCGGTCTTCTACGACATCGAGCGCCTGGAGCCGCTGGCCTTCGACCACGTGTGGTTGTCGGCGTTCCCACGCCTGATCGGATCGCGCACGTGGGGCAATTGGCGGCACCCTCGGATGATGACCTGGGTTCGCTTCCGGGATCTGTGCTCCGGCGCCGAGTTCGCCTTCGTGAACACGCATTGGGACCATGTCTCGGCCAATGCCCGGCGCAAGAGCGCGCACGCGCTGCGGGCTCTGCTGGCGCGCCGATTCGCCGGTGAACCGGCGGTCGCGGTGGGTGACTTCAACGTCGGCACCGACAGCGAGCCGTATGCGACCGTGACCGCGGGCGGGCTGCTGCGGGACGCGGACCCGGCCGGCACGGTCCGCACCTACAACAACTGGGAACCACCGGTCGACGGCGAGCGGATCGACTGGATCCTGGCCACGGCCGATTTCGACGTCGTCGACGCGCGCACGCTGACCTGGACCAGGGACGGCCGCTGTCCGTCCGATCACTGGCCGGTTCAGGCGTGGCTGAACCTGCGAACGGCGCGGTCCTGAGCCGGAATCGGTCGGCGCACGCCGTTTTTTCCCGCCCCCGGGTCATCCCTGATCGGCCAGCCAGTTGCCGTGGAACCCGAACGGCACCCGGCACGGCAGATGCACGGTGGCCACCGGATCGGCGGCGAGGTCGTCCGCGTCCAGTACGACCAGGTCGCTGGTGTCACTCGCCGCGTCGTACACGTAGGTGAGCAGCCACCCGGGTCCGCCCGGACGCTCGTCGGCGGGCACGAACGTCGCCTCTCCGGGCGTGCGGCCGGCGCCGAAGTCGTGGGCGAGGGCCGTTCCGTCGGTGAGGTCGTAGCGCAGCACCGCATGCTCGGTCACGGTGAAGCCGTGACGCGCGGGCAACCCGGCGAACCGGTCATCCACGCGCGGGAACTCCGATGCGCGGTCGTCGAGTTGCTCCTCGCGCACGGTCCCGGCGGTCAGGTCGATCGTCCACCGCCACAACGTCGCGGCGCCGTCCGGCTCGCCCGTGCGGTACAGGTGCGTCCGGCGCATGACGTACAGCACGATCCGGTCGGCGCCCTCGTCGTGCGCGTTCAGCGTGTGGAAGACGTAGCACGGGTCGACGTCGAACCAACGCACCGCGCCGTGTGGGTCGTCGCGCCGCAACACGCCCACCCGCGCGCCGTAACCCTCGTCCCACGCGTACGGCATGGTGCCCGCCCGGGCGCGATCCAGGTCGAACACCACCGGCAGGTCCATGAACACCACGTGCCCGGCGGTGAGGTTGAAGTCGTGCATCATCGTGTGGCCGGGGACGTCCAGGTCGCGGCTGACCACGAGTTCACCGGCCGCGTCGGCGCGGTGGTAGGTCACATACGGGGGGACCGGTGACCCGTAGCCGAAGAAGTGCAGTTCGCCGGTGGTCGGGCAGGTCTTGGGGTGCGCGGTCATCGCGGTGCGCAGCCGGCCGGCGAAGTCGTACGGGCCGATCGTGTCCAGCGACGCGGTGAGTTCGTAGGGGTACGAACTCTCGACGAGTGCGAAGGTGCGGCCCGCGTGCCGGACCACGTGGGTGTTGGCGACGCCGTTGGTCAGTTCGCGGGTGCCGTCGACGCGGCGCAGGGGTGCGTGGGTGTCGAAGTTGTTCGTGCGCACATAGCGGTTGCGGTACCACGCGGCCCGGCCGGCCGTCAGACGTACGCCGTGCACCATGCCGTCGCCGAGGAACCAGTGGCCGCTGGGGGTCCGCGGGTTGGGGCCGTTGCGCAGGTAGGAACCGGTGAGTTCGGCGGGGAGTTCGCCGCTGACCCGCAGCGTGGTCTCGATGCGCTCCTCGGTGACCGGGGCGTGGTTGCCGGTGAGGTGGAACGGCGTCATGATGCGGGCTCCTGGCGGGTGCGGGGCGTGGGGTGTGCTCGGTTCGAGTCGAGGGGTGCTCGGTTCGGGGCGCAGGTCAGCCGGCGTGCCGGGCCTGGACGATCGCCGGGTAGCGGGCGGTGAACATCGCCGGGACCACGAACCCGGCGGCCTGCACGGCGATCGCCAGGGTCGAGGCGAGGTCGTTGGCCTTGACCAGGTAGAGCGCGAGCGCGGTGACCGTGAAGCTCGCCGCCCAGACCGTGGTGATCACCACGTTGACCCGCAGGAAGCCGGGCAGGCCCCAGATCTCGCGCGGGGTGGTGCGGCGGGCGATCACCAGGGTGAACGGGTTGCGGACGGCCAGCGAGCCCCACGCGGTGATCGCGAGCCACGCGAACGAGGCGGCGCCCACGTAGCGGTGGAAGGCGGCGTCGGGGGCGGCGAACGCGATCGGGGTCAGCACCAGGAAGAAGGCCGCGCTGCTGTAGGCGAGCAGGTCGACTCCGCGGCCGGCCCGGTGGTCCTGGGCGGCCATCGCGACGGTGACGACCAGGGCGGCGAGGGCGCCCCACTGCCAGTTCGTCGAGGGGATGGCGGCGAAGACGATCCACGGTGCGAAGTTGCGTACGTAGTTCACGGGGTTCCCCTGACTCGACCCTGCCCTGCTGACATGTCAATAATGGACGTTCCTATTTCGACATGTCAATCCTGAGTGGTAAAGTCCCGGTCATGAGCCTCCGTCACGCCCTCCTGGGACTCCTCGCCAACCGGTCGGCCAGCGGCTACGACCTGTTGAAGGCATTCGAAACGTCACTGGCCAACGTGTGGCCGGCCACCCAGAGCCAGGTCTACGGCGAACTGGGCAAACTCTCCGCCGAGGGCCTGCTCGACGTGACCGCCGAGGGCCCGCGGGGCCGCAAGGAGTACTCGATCACCACGAGCGGGCGAACCGAGCTGCGGCACTGGCTGGTCGAGGTCGAGCCCGAACGGGTCCGGCGCAGCGGCATGCTGCTGCGGGTCTTCTTCCTGGACACGCTGGATCCGGCCGAGGCCCGGGACTATCTCGCCGCGCAGGCCGCGGCCGCGGCCGGCACCCACGCGGGGCTGCGGGAGGTGGAGGCGAACGTGGAGTGGGACGACAGCCCGCTGTCGATGTACGGGCGGATCGCGCTGGAATACGGGCTGCGGTTGTCGCAGGTGCAGCGCGAGTGGGCGAAATGGGCGGCCGAGCAGGTGGCACCGCCGGCGCAATGACCGGGCGCGGCCGGCCGAAGCCGGCCGCGCAGGCGGGTCAGCGGAATTCGTGCACGACCTCGATCGGACCGACGATGTGCTTGTTGAACTCGGCCAACTCCTCGGCCGGCACCCACAGTTCGAGGATTGTCCGACCGCCGGCCCGGCGCACCGGGTAGCGGATCACGAACTCGGTCTCGATCCGAAAACGGGTCACATAGCCGACGCCGGAGGCCGGCACGTTCCAATCGCGCGCGATCTTGATCGCGTAGTCCTCGTTCAATACCGGATAGAAGATCGGCTGGTCGGGCAGCCTGGCCGGCCACGCGGTCCAGCCGGACTCGCGCACGAGCTCCAACTCGGCCGGTCCGGTCGGCCGCCAGAGCGTCGTGGTGGGGATGGCGTTCATGGCCACATGGTGCGTCCCGGGGAGGTCCGGGTGAAAGCGGATTTCCCAGGTCGGGGTGGTCGCCCGGCGGCGTGCCGGGTGCCGCCGACAGAGTGACTTCCGCCTCGCTTCCGCCGTATCTGACGGACCGTCATGGAAGTTGCCGGCGAGCGCTGCTAGTTTCCGCGGCATGGAACACCGCATAGACCCCGAATTGCTCGCGATCCTCCCGTATCTGCCGACCGTGGACATCGCCGACCCGGCGGCCTTCCGCGCGTCGCAGCGGGCTCGCACCCAGCCGGTGCAGCGCCCGGACGGCCTGCTGGTCGAGGACCGGATCGTGGCCGGGAGCGTTCCGGTGCGGATCTACGTGGCCAAGGACGCGGCCGCGACGGCCGGCCCGGACGGCACGCTCGGGGTGCTGGTGTGGTTCCACGGCGGCGGCTTCGTGTTCGGCGACGTCGACAGCTCGGACGGCAGCTGCGTGGCCACCGCGCTGGAGGTCGGCTGCGTCGTGGTCAGTGTGGAGTACCGGCTCGCGCCCGAGCACCCGTTCCCGGCCGGTTTCGAGGACGCCTGGGCGGCGCTGTGCTGGGTGGCCGAGCACGCGTCATCGTTCGGCGCCGACCCGGCACGGATCGCGGTGGGCGGGGTCAGCGCGGGCGGCGGTCTGGCCGCGGCGCTGGCGCTGCGGGCACGGGACGAGGGTGGGCCGGCGCTGGCGCACCAGGTGCTCGACACGGCCGTGCTGGACGACCGCCTGGACACCCCGTCGATGCGCGAGTTCGAGACGGCGCCGCTGTGGGACCGGCGGCAGGCGGCCCTGAGCTGGCAGTACTACCTGGCCGGCGCCGAGCCCACCGCGTATGCGGCGCCGGCCCGTGCCGAGGACCTGACGAACCTGCCCCCGGCGTACATCACCGCCAACGAGCTGGACCCGCTGCGCGACGAGGCGATCGAGTACGCCTGTCGGCTGATTCGCGCCGGTGTCCGGGTCGAACTGCACCACCGCCCGGGTACCTTCCACGGCTCCAACGCCATCCCGGCCGCCGACGTCTCGCGCCGCGCCACAGCCGACATCCGCCGGGCCCTGCGGGCTGCGTTCGAGGTCGCGTAGCCGGCCGTCCTAGGGTGGGGGCGTCGGTGTGTTCGGGCTGCGGAAGGTGTTGTCGTGATCGTCGCGTTCTCGGTGTCCCCACTCGGCGTCGGTGAAGACGTCGGGGAGGCGGTCGCGGAAGCCGTCCGGGTGGTGCGGGCCAGTGGGTTGCCGAACCGCACCGATGCGATGTTCACCTCGATCGAGGGTGAATGGGACGAGGTGATGGCCGTGGTGAAGGAGGCCGTCGAGGCGGTCAAGGCGCGCTCGAACCGGGTCAGCCTGGTGCTCAAGGCGGACATCCGCGACGGGGTCGTGGACGGATTGACGGCGAAGGTCGAGACGATCGAGCGGTATCTGGCGTAGCTCGCGCGGGGGCGGAAGCCGAAGCCCGGAGCCGGGCCGAAGCCTGGGGTTCCGAAGCCGGGGGCCGTGGCCTGAAGCCGAAGCCACTGTGGGCGCCGCCTCGGTGGGCGCCGCCGTCGTGGCCACGAGTCGGCGGACCCGAACTCGTGGCCCGCGATCGGGTGCCCGCGGTCCCTCGGGTCAGATGCCGAGCACGTTGGCGGCGCTCGGGCCCTTCTGGCCGTCCTGGATCTCGAATTCGACCGACTGGCCCTCGGCGAGCGTTTTGAAGCCGTTGCCCTGGATCGCGCTGAAGTGCACGAAGACGTCCTTACTGCCGTCCTCCGGGCTGATGAAGCCGAATCCCTTGGCATCGTTGAACCACTTCACGCTCCCCTTGATCCTGGCCATCTGGTCGCCTCTCCCGAACTCCGAAGTACCGCGTGGGTACGCGCGCATCGAGCCTGCCCAACCCGCCGGGTACCGGAAACCAGGAACCCGGTCGGGCGGCCTGTAACGGATCGACGGGTCCATCCCATTCCCCTGGTGACGTCGACGAACGGGGGCATCGCATGGCAGGCGCGAGCGACGCGCACTTCCAGGAGTTCGCCGCCACGCACAGCCGCAGGCTGTTCCGTACCGCGTGCCTGCTCACCTCGGGGGACTGGCACGGCGCCGAGGACCTGCTCCAGGAGACGCTGGGCAAGCTGTATCCGAGGTGGCGCCGGATCAGTCGCATGGATTGGCCGTTCGCCTACGCGCACACCACCCTGGTCCGCACCTACCTGGAGCAGCAGCGCCGCAAGAGTTCCACCGAGCGCACCACCGACTCGGTGCCCGAGCACCCGGACCGCCCGATGGGGGACCCCGAGCTGCGGCTCACCCTCCTCGACGGCTTGGCCGCACTCGCGCCGAAGGATCGGGCGGTGCTGGTCCTGCGCTATTGGGAGGACCGCTCGGTGGAGCAGACCGCCGACGTACTGGACCTGTCCGAGGGGGCGGTACGGGTGCGCGCGCATCGGGCCCTGGACCGGCTGCGGGCGTTGCTCGGCGAGCAACTGGCCGGGCTCGCCCTCGACCGGACGTGACCGGGGCCGAGCCGATGCCCGGGCGCGGATCCGGCCGTACGGGCCCATCGGCGGGTACGCGGGCCGGTCGCGCGCTTGCACCGGTCCGGCCGGGCCGACTGCTTCGACGCTTCCACATGTTCCTGGTCATGTCCCACCTTCACCCATGTTTCCGCATCTCCGCGGAGCTCTCGCGCTCCGACCGAAAGGACCGGTGATCGCATCGTGACCGCCGACCACCCGGGCTCGACCGCCCGGGATCCGGATGGGCAAGTCCCCGGCCGGGACCACGACTTCGAGCGAGACCTACCCGGCGCGTTGAGCACGCTGGCCGATACGTTCCCGGAGCACGACCCCGACGTGATCCCTCGCGGACTCGCGCGCGGCAGGCAACTCCGCCGGGTTCGGCGCCTTCGGCTCGGCGCCGCCGCGTGCGCGATGGCGGTCGCCGTGGTGGGCGGCGGCGTCGCCATCGATCGAAGCCTGGCGGCCGACAGGTCACCGGCCTCCCGCCGTACCCTCCCGGACGCGGACCTGCCCACGGGTTGGCCTGTGACGGGGAATCAGATGACCTCCGTGCTCAGGAGCCTGTTGCCGGCCAAGGGGAAGGTGAGCGACGTCTTCGGTACGGGGTCGCAACTCACGCCCCGGGAACCGCAGATGATCGCCAAGAACCCGACCGCGAAGCTCGTGTACCGCGACGCGGGTGGTGCGACCGGCGTACAGGTGAAGTTGTCACGCCCGGCGCCGGACACCCCGGATGCCCGGCTCGCCGACTGTGGCGCCGTCGACGAACGCAAGCCGTACGACGAATGCAGGGCCACCAGGCGGCCGGACGGCTCGAAACTGACCGTCGCCAAGACCCACCTCGACGCGTGGGGGGAGGAACGACAAAAGCATTGGCGGGTCTTCCTGGATCGACCCGACGGCGGCCGGATCGCGGTGGACGCCTACAGCGGAGGAGTCCGGGACCAGCACATCGGTTCGGACAAGGGCACCATCGGGATCCGGGAGGATCCGCGACTGTCGATCGAGAACCTCACCCGGATCGCGACGGACGCACGCTGGGAGAAGGCCGTCACCGCGCTGCCGACGCCGGACAAGCGCGTGCTGGCGATCCTGGAGAGTGTGCTTCCCCCGGGACTGAACGTCACTGCCAAGGGGGAGCCGGAGTACGGTGCCTCGCTCATCGTCAAGGACGCGCGAGGCAAGTCGGGCATCAGCGCGAACGTCCGTGTCACCGACGAGCCGCTGCAGAGCTGCGCCGGAAATCCCGACTGTCGAACCAAGACGCTGCCCGATGGGACCACCACCTTCGCCGTTCGGCGACCGGTGGGCAACGCTCCGCCCGGCTTCGTCCAGTGGGGAGCGGGTGTGCGCTATCCGGATGGGCGCACGGTCTGGGTCGACGCGGGAAATTCCTCCAGCGGCCACACGGTCATGACCGCGGACGAGGACGTGGAAGGGGTCCTGTTCGAGGCGGAAGTCGGGTCCTTCAAGCCGTCCCGCGACGAACCGGTGCTGACCCTGGACCAACTGGAGGCGATGGCCGCCGACCCGCGCTGGACGCGGTAGGGCTCGACCCGGCGAAGCTCCATCTCGGTTGCCCGAGGTGGGGTTTCGCGATGCCCGCCGAGTTGTCGTCGAAGGCGGGCCGGCTCACGGTCGACGAACGCGTCCTTCCCGAGGCTTCCGGCCTCCCGTCGGGTGGGTTCACCGATGCGCACGAAATCCGTTGTACGGAGGGGCTGTCCGAGAGGCCGGCCGTTTGTCGAGGTCAGGCCGTGGGTGCGGTTTTCCGTCGTGCGGACGAGGCGCTCTCTAGGACCCACTGGGCCGGCCGCCTCTCCGAGGCGGCGGCCGGCTCCGGGTGGTGGCGGCGGTGTGGCACCGCGGTGCGGCGGCGATGAGCGGCGACGGGACAACGGTGGGGCAGCGTCACTCGCGAGGGTGATTGACGGCGGGCGTCGTTGCACTGTGTGCTGTTCCGTGTCCGAAACGTAAGTCGGCCCCCGCCGGTGCTAGAACACCGGTACGAGGGCCTGACCACCGAACGAGAGGCTACAACCCCCTCGCCATGGCTGTATCCCAGGGTATCGATGCCCCCACCCCTGTCCAGGACCCCGTCGTCGCCGTGTTGGCCCAATACGGCGCCCTTTCGGGGCGCGCGTTGGAAGCGGCCCTCCGCTACCACGTGATGCCTGCGGGCACTCCGCTCACCGTCGAAACCATCCGCGAACTCCTCGACGTGGGCGCGCACATCGCCCGCCGCGTGCTTCGTGAACTGACCGAGGCCGGCATCGTGGTGGCCAAGCGCTTACGGGACTCGGCGACCGGGCGGCTGCTCGGCCGCCTCACCGAGTGGTCCGGGCCGCGCGCGGCCGGGGACGTGCCCGCGCCGGCTGCCGCGTCCGTCGAGGATCCCGCCGTACGCGCCCTCGCGCTGCTGCGCTCGCTCGCCGACGTCGACGAACGATTGGCCTTCAAGGATCGGGAGTTGCGCACCCTCGTACCCTTCCTGCTGGCCCGGCTCGCGGACGGCGACACCGAGGTCGAGGTGTTTCGCGAACTCACCGAGGACCTGCCGCCGCCGGGGCGCGCGATCAAGACCGGCCTGCTGCACTACCGCCTCACCAAGGCTCCGAAACACCCCGTGCTCCCGACCCAGTCGCGCCGGCCGCGCCTGGTGGAATGCTTTGACTGCGGCCGTCCCGGCCCCGCCCTCGCCCCCGGCGACCTGTGCCGACACTGCCGCACCGGCACCGACCCGACTCCCCTCGACGGAGCCGCCCGAGCAAGACGCCTCGAACAACTCGCCGAACGGGCCCTTTAGGGCAGGTGGCCCGACCGGGGCAAGGCGGCTCCGACGACTCGTCGACTCGCCTTGCCGGTCCGTCCCCCCGATGGGGGATCGGAGTTGTTCGCTAGATTCTGGATGGGTAGCGTCCAGCATATGCACATGAGCGAAGGCGTGGAGTGGGCGCTGCACAGCTGCCTCAACCTGGCATGGGCCGAATCGGGCACGGCCGTCACGGCCACGAAGCTGGCCGCGTTCTACGGCCTGCCCGCCGCATACCTGAACAAGCAACTCCAGGCGCTCGCGCGGGCCGGCATCGTCACCTCGACCTCCGGCCCACGCGGCGGCTTCCGGCTCGCCCGCGCTCTCAAGGACATCACCCTGATGGACGTGGTCGTCGCGATCGAAGGCCCCGACCCCGCCTTCCGCTGCCAACAGATCCTGCACAACGGTCCCGACGCGGACCCCACGGCCGACTACCGCACCTCCTGCGCGATCGCCCAGGCCATGTCCCGAGCCGACCTCGCCTGGCGCCACGAACTGGCCGCCCAGACCCTGGCCGACCTGAGAGCCACCGTCGAATCCCGCTCCCCGGAGACTCCGGAACTGACCCGGGCCCGGCTGGCCAAGAAGTAACCGCCGTTGCCCCGGGCGCGGCGGCAGGCGGGGGCTGCTGCCAGGGCGTACGTCGCTTCCAGGGTCTGCGTCGCTTCTAGGGTGTATATCGCGGAACTCCGTCGATCGGCCCCGGAGGTGCCATGCCCCTGCAGATGAAGTTGTGCGCGATAACCCTCGACTGCCCTGATCCGCAGGCTCTGGCGGCGTTCTATCAGCAGGCCACCGGCCTCGAACCGCATCCGAAATCCGATGCCGACTTCGCCGGTCTCAACGGTGCGGACGGCCTCTTCATCGGCTTCCAGCGGGTCGACGACTATCGAGCTCCCAGCTGGCCCGATCAAAGCGTTCCCCAGCAGTTCCACCTCGACTTCGAGGTCGACGACCTGGACGAGGCCGAGGCCCGGCTGCTGGAACTGGGTGCGGCCAAGCCGGATCACCAGCCCGACCAGGACAGGTGGCGGGTACTCACCGACCCGGCCGGACACCCCTTCTGCCTGGTCGGCCGCTGACCACTCGCGCCCGGTCGGGACCTGTCGGGCCCTGCGGCGTCGAGGCGTTGGCTCGGGCCTTCCGAAGGCATCCAGCCGGGTCGGCTGCCGGGGGGCGGGCCCGCCGTCGGCTGCGTCGCGCTCGGCGCGGAGCAGACCGGTCCACGTACCCGGTGTCCCCGCCTCGTCGCCCGCGATCGGCACCACGTACGGCCGGCCTTCGTACGTCGGCGGATTCAGCCGCCACACCTGGGCCGTTGGATGCCCGCTACCACCGGCCATCCTCCGTGGTGGTGGCGGCAGCACGGTCGCGGGTGCGCTGATCGACGAGGGCTCGGACGACGGTGAGGAAGTTGTCTCGCGCCCGGGTGGCTCGTGTCGGGGTCCGGTTCCAGATGGCGCCGATACGCCAGGAGACCGCGTCGAACGTGTCGGACGCGTCGTCGACGGCGATCGGGGTGACCGTCGCGGTGGGCGCCGCGATGCCGGCGGCGCCGGCCGGGACCAGGGCCGCGCCGACGCCGGCCGCGACGAGCGCAAGCACCGTCTGGAGGTCGGACGCCTCTTGCACGAGTACGGGCCGAGCCCCGAACTCCTCCTCGAACGACTCGATCTGCCGTACCAGCCCGGGACCCTTGGTCCGAGTGAGCCGCACCACCGGACGCCCCCGCAACCACTCGGCGACGCCGACCGGATCCGTCGGCGGTGGATCCTGATCCCCGGGCGCCGCCACGGCCAGGGTGTCGGTCAGGACCACGAGCCGCCCCACGTCCTCCGGCGCCGGCAAGCGAACGAAGCCCACATCGAGGTCGCCGGCCCGTACCGCCTCGACCTGCGCGTCGGACGACATGTCCTCCAACGTGATCCGGACCCCCGGGAAGCGCCGCCGAAAAGCCGCCACGGCCTGCGGTGCCAGATCGATCCCGGACAACCCGAACCCGACCGCGAGACTCCCCGCCTCCCCACGCTTGAATTGCGCGGCCCGTCGGGTCAACAGATCGGCCCGCCGCACCAGATCCCGCGCCTCCGGCAACAGGGCCGCCCCCAGCCGGGTCGGCTCGGCCCCCCGCCGTCCCCGGACGAACAACGCGCCGCCAACCTCGGCCTCCAGAGCCTGGATCCGCTTGGTCAGCGCCGGCTGAGTGATCGACAGCCGCTCTGCCGCCACCCCGAACCCACCGCAGTCCGCCACCACCACGAGCGCCCGCAGCAACCGCACATCCATGCGAGAAGCCTAGGCCGAGATCCATTCCACCGAGTTATCGAAGCCGCCCAAACATTCATTGGACCGGAGCCGTGGTTGTCGACTCTCATGGATGTGGACAGGGGGCGGGCGGGGACGCCACCGGCCGGCTCGTCGGCCGGGGCCGGACTCGCGGCATCGAAGCCGAACGTGCCGATGCATCCGTGCCGGGACCTCTACCGGCGGGGGTGTGCCGGTCGATGCGCCGACCGAATCGACGAGTGCCGGACCTGACCTCGCAGGCATCGGCTTGGCCAGCGACCACCGGCGACCACCGGCGAGCGTGGACGCCGGACCGGGTCCGGGGCGGGGCCGCCGATGGGCCGGGGTGCCGCAGCCGTTTGCAAGAGCGCGGGGCCGCCTTTGTCGGTGCCCGACCCGACCCCACCCGCAGCCGCCACCTGACCGGAGCCACGCACCGCATCCGATCCCGACCAGCGCCCGCACCCACCCGCCCACCAGACCAGAGCCGCCCACCAGGCCAGGCCACACCTGGCGCGACCGAGCCCCACAGCCGGACCGAGAGCCGGACCCGAGCCGGCGCCGGACCCGGATTCGTCCAGACCCACGAGCGGAAGTCATCCATGGACCAGTTGTTGCGTTGCGCGTCGGTACAGTTCGAGCCCCGTCCGGATGACAAGTCGTACAACCTCGCCCGCGTCGAACACTTCGTCCGGCAGGCGGCCGCCGATGACGTACGCCTGGTCGTACTCCCCGAGATGTGCCTCCTGGGCTACTGGCACCTGCGCCGCCACACTCCCGACCGGCTCCGCGAACTCGCCGAGCCGCTCTCCGGCCCATCCGTCGGCCACGTTCGCCGCCTCTCCGTCGAGCTGGGTGTAGCCGCCGGCCTCGGCTTCCTCGAAATCGACGAAGCAGACGGCCGCCTCTACAACTCGTACGCCGTCTGCCTGCCGGACGGCCGAGTGCACTGCCACCGCAAATTGCACGCCTTCGAGCACGAGGCCATCTCCAGCGGCGACCGCTACACCGTCTTCGACACCCCGTGGGGCCCACGCGTGGGCATCCTCATCTGCTGGGACAACAACCTCGTCGAAAACGTACGCGCCACCGCCCTGCTCGGCGCCTCGATCCTGGTCGCCCCGCACCAAACCGGCGGCACCGCCTCCCGAAGCCCCCACTCCATGCGCCCGATCCCGATGACCCTGTGGGAAGCCCGCCACCGCGACCCCGCCGCGATCGAGGCGGCCTTCCGCGGCGAAAGCGGCCGGGCCTGGCTGCTCCGTTGGCTCCCGTCCCGCGCCCACGACAACGGCCTGGCGCTGATCTTCAGCAATGGCGTGGGCCGCGACGACGACGAAGTCCGTACCGGCAACGCGATGATCCTCGACCCCTACGGCCGAATCCTCACGGAGACCTGGGCCGCCGACGACACCATGGTCACCGCCGACATCGACCTTTCCCTGATCCCGATGTCCACCGGCCGCCGCTGGCTCAAGGGTCGCCGCCCCGACCTGTACTCCATCCTCACCCACCACTTCGGCGACGAACGAGACCCGAAAACCGCCCGCTTCTCCACGGAGCCGCCCACCCTCGAACCCTCACCGACTCAGGGCGAGTCGCCCTCCGGCTGAGCCCGCGATGCCCGGTACGACTCGGTGCGAACAGTTGGCGCGGGCCCGGGTCGGATTCACAACTCACCTACCCGCGCCGTCCTTCGCATGTCACGGTCCGGCCGGACGATCGCCGTGTCCGCCGTGTCCGCCGAGGCCGTGAGTTACCTGGCCCGAATCGCTTCCGCCGGGACCTCGAAGACGATCGAGAGCCCGTCGCGCTCGTTCCCCTTCTCGCCGACGCGCGTGAAGCCGAAGCCCGCGATGGTGGCCAGGGAGGCGTTGTTGTCGGATCCGATCGTGGCCCGCACGGTCCTGACACCGGGTTCGGCGGCGGCTCTGTCGAGCAGCGCCGTCAGCATGGCGCGGGCATAGCCCTGGCGGCGGTACCCGGGCACGACGGTGTAGCCGACCTCCACCACGCCGGCCGCGTCCGGCGGCCCGTGGAACCCGGCGTCGCCGACGACGACCCCGTCCGGCTCGGACACCGCGGCCCGCGTGATCCAGGGCGCGGCAGACGGGTCCTTCGCGAGCTGGTCGGCGCGATAGCCGAAGATCCAACGGGCCCGGTCGCAGACGAAGTGTTCGTCAAGGGCGACCCCGGCCTCGGCGCTGCCACCGGCGAGGTCACCGTCGGCAAGCGCCCGCAGCGCCTTTTCGCCGAGTTCGACGAAGCGGACGCGTTTGGGGATGGAAAGAGGTTCGTTGTTCACCGCGGAGATGCTCACTCAGAACCGGAAGGTTGTCCACCGCTTTACGGTCCCGGCGGACATCGTGCCCGTCCCGGGTCGTCCCACCCCTTCGCTCACCGATCGGTCAGCACGACCAACTTGCCCACGGTATGGCCCATTTCCATATCCGTATGCGCCTGCCGAATGTCATCGAGCCGGTAGACGTGCGTCGGCCCCAGCGAAATCCGCCCCGCAGCGATCTCGTCGAGACAGCGCTGCAACACCTCACCGGGCAGATCACCACTCTCGCCCCCATAGGCCGTCAGCCGAACGCCCTTCGGCAGATACCCGATGGGATAGAAGTCCCGCACGAGCCACTGATTCGACAACATGCCGGTAAAACACACCGTCCCATGCACCCGCGTGGCAGCCAGCGTGTCCGGCAACGTCGGCGTCCCGACCAACTCCAACGCGGCATCGACCCCATCGGGGTACAACGCACGAACCGCCTCGGCAACGCTCCCATCGTCGACCAACACGTGGTCGACCCCCTGGGCCTTCAACGCATCACCATTCGCGGCCTTACGCGTCGTCGCCAACACGGTCGCCCCAAGCCCCTTGCCCAACGCCGCGGCCGCCAGCCCCACCGACGAAGTCCCCCCGCGAATCAGCAGGGTCTGCCCCGCGGCCAGATCCAACCCGGTGGTCAACGATCCATAAGCGGTCTGCAACGTCTCCGGAACCGCCCCGATCACCTCCCAAGCCAACTCCGACGAAAACGGAATGACCTGCCCCACCGGCACCAACGTGTACTCCGCGTACCCGCCGTCGTAGGTCCGCCCCATATTCCCCATCATCGTCACCACTTGCTGCCCGACCGCGAGCCCACACCCCCCATCGGCCGGATCAAGCCCATCCACAACCCCCACAGCCTCAATCCCCGGCACCCGCGGAAACGTGACCCCCTCAGCCAATCCGAGCCGCGTATGCAACTCCGACCGATTGAGTCCGAACGCCTTCACCGCGACCCGAACCCACCCAGGCCGCACCTCGGGAACCGGCAATTCCCGCACCACCAAATTCCCCACAGCCCCAGGCCCACTCAACACAACAGCCCGCATGGTCCCGCCCACCAAGTCCTCCATCCCCTGGCCGCACCAAAGCACCGCAACACCCACCTGGCACACCCATCCGGCACACCGACTCCGGTACATCCGACTCCGGTACATCCCCGGAATTCGTCGTCCCTACCGCTCGATCCATTCGCCGCCGCCCAGCGGGTAGTCGTACCCGGGGCGGCCCACGTCGGCGCTGGTGCGAAAGGGCGTGCCCTTGTTGTCGATGTGCACCGTGCCGCGGCGTCCGCCGCTCGACCAGTCCAGGGTGAGATCCCAGCGCACGTCGTGTGCCTTGGTGCGCACGACGACGTAGAAGACCTCCGGGTCGGACGCGCTGACCTTGTACGGGAAGTCGCGCTGCCCGTTCTTTACGGTGACGGTAGGGCTGCCCTTGTCGAGGTCGATGTCGAACGATTCGGTGTCGACGTCGCCGCCGCAGCCGACGCCCATCGAGTAATCGTTCCAGGCGAGAGGCGCGCCCTTGCCGACGATGCGTACGTGCAGCGCCTCCAGCACCACGGTGTCCCGGTCGCGGCCCTGGATGGTGAGGGCGACCTTTTGCTCATTCGAGGAGACCGCGCCGTACGCGCCTGCCCAGCGCGTGGCGTCCCGCTCGTTCGCGGGTGGCCCGACCTGTTCGGGGGCGCTGTCGACGAGGAAGTGCTGGCTGCACGGGCTGGTGTAGACGTAGGGGCGAATGCCCACGTTGAGTGGGGCGGTGCCGTTGCCGCCGTCCCCGGTGGACTCCTGAGCGCCCGGCGTGCCGCCGCTCTTCGAGGCGCCGGGGCCGACCTTGTCGGCCTTGGTCGTGCCGGCCGGGGCCTCCGCATCGGGGGAGGCCGGCGCGAGGGGCTGATTCCGGGCCTCGGCGGTGCCGGTGATCGCGGCACCGGGACCGGCGGCCTTTCGTTGTTCGGCGGCGGTGCCTCCGTCGCCGGACAGCGGACGCACGACGGCCATCACGACTCCCAGCACGGCCGCCACTGCGACGAAGGCGATCGCCATCACGGTACGGCGACGCCGTGCCGCGGGCTTGCGCGGCACGTCGACGAGAGCCGACCCACCGTCGCCACCTGTTCCGCGCGACGCCGTCGGGTGAGCCGAGCCCACCTCGGGAGCCGGGACAGGGGTCTCGGCGAAGCCCGGCACTGGGCCCGACTCCGTCCCGGACGTCGTGCGCGCCCGCTCGGCCGCATCCTCCACCGAGTCGTCATCCACCCTCTCCGGCGAGCCGGCAGCATCAGCGGGCTCGGCCGGACCGGGCCCCTGAACCGAACCCGTCGTCGGGGGCGGAGCCGGGACGGGATCCGCAGCCGTGGCGGGGGCTGTGGCCGCGGCCGTGGCCGGAGCCGGATCCGCCCGGCGCGCTCGTGCCGCGTCCGCCAGAATCCAGCACCGGTGCAGCTCCACCAGCTCCTGCGGCGTTGCCCGGCACACCCGTGCGAGGCGCTCCACCGGTGCGTATTCGTTCGGCACCGCGACGCCGTTGCAGTAGCGATGCAGTGTCGACGTACCCGTGTGCAGCCGCTTGGCCAGGGCGCCGTAGCTCAGTCCGGAGCGGTCCTTGAGCTCCCGCAGCAGTCGCGCGAACGCATCCGCTTCCTCGGCTCCTGTTGCCTCCGGCACCCGTTCCTCCATCCCCGTGTCCCATTCCGCGTTCCAGGAGCGCTGCATTTCCCCTGCTCAGAGCAGGTTTTGCCGTTCCGGCGTCCCCAACTGCCCGCTGTGTATGGCGGTTGGGACGGTCCGCCGCACAAGCTGACGATCATTCAAACAGCTCAACCTCCCGACACCGTAAGGGGCTCCACCCCATGTCCAGCCTTCGTACCTTCCGCCCCCGTCTCGTCGGCGCCGCGACGCTGGCGCTCGCCGCACTCCTGCTGACCGCGTGTGGCGACGACACGGGCTCCGACGGCAAGGCATCGGCGTCCGGCGCAACCGCGCCGCCGAACTCCCCTTCCACCGCGGCGCCGGCCACCTCGCCGTCCACGGCCGCATCCGCCGATTCCCCCTCCTCCCGGCCCTCTTCCTCGAACGCCAAGCCCGGCCCTGCCACCACGCACGGCCCGGCCGACCGGCCCGACTCCGGCAACCCGGTCACCTGCGAGGGCTCCAACACCAAGACCGTCGCGGCCCCGCTGAACCGCCCCGTGAACCACATGCTTCTCACCGTCACCAACACCGGTGGCAAGACCTGCTTCCTCTACGGCTACCCGGGCGTGCGCTTCGGCGAGGCCCAGGCCGTGCCGCCCGTCATCCAGGACTCGCGTCCGCAGGCCGTCGTCACGCTCAAGCCGGGCGAATCCGGCTACGCCTCCGTCAACCTGTCCGCCGCCGACGGCAGCGGTGGCAGCGGCCACACCGAGAAGTCCGTCGCCGTCTACTTCCAGGGCCCGTCCGGCAACGAGAGCGTCGGCGCGGGCGCCCACCCCGCACTGCCCGCGAAGGGCGCCTACATCGACGACTCGCTCAAGGTCACGTACTGGCAGCAGTCAATGGACAACGCCGTGACCTGGTAGACGAACCACAGCGCAGCCCTTCGCGCCCATCGGCCACATGAGCCGGCCCACAACCCGAATCATCGCGGCCGCAATTCCGAAACCGAACAAGAAGTCCAACCGCCGACCCGCATCCGGCCCGCAAGGCGCAGTAGGCCCCAAAACGACAAAGGCCCAGCCCACGGAAAACCATCCGCGACCTGGACCTTCATCAAACGAGCGGGCGACGAGAATCGAACTCGCTTTCCAGGCTTGGGAAGCGCCGTTCCAGCGATGCTTGCGAACGCGCCCGGACCAGCCTGCATCCTCGCCGGTGCTACCGGCTCGACAGCCCGTGAGTACACCCTCTGCTGACCGCGAGCCCCCACCCGTTCTGGCACGCATGGCACGGCAGCCGTCCAAGCGCGGACCTAGTGCTCTACGACGAGACGAGGCCGATGTACTCCTCTCCCTGCGCGGCGCCTTCCCGCGCCCGGGCCGTGGGACCTTGGTAAACCGAGAAGATTGACGGCGACGGACGAGACGAATGACGGAGGCAGGACGGTGAATGCGCGAGGAATGCGTCGCAGGGCTGCGAAGGCCGCCGCCGAGCCCGTCCCTGAGACGTCCCACGCGGATGCGATGACCACGGGCGAGGTCGAGGAGTTCGACCAGGCCTATGCGGAGGCCGCGCTCGGTGACGCGATGGCCCAAGCTGTTTACGACCGCCGCATCGCACTCGGCTGGACGAAGGCGGAACTCGCCCGCCGCGCGCGGATGAACGAGCGGGTCATCCGCCGCCTTGAGGACGGCGGCCGACCGGTGACCACACCGACACTGCTCCGCCTGGGACGGGCCCTGGGAGGGCACTTCACGGTGGCATTGCTCAGTGACAACCCGGTGGTGACCTTCAAGCCGGCCGCCCGACGGGCAACGCGGTCGACGACTCGGTCGGCTTGTCGCGTCCCCGCGACTTCAACGACGCGCGGAGGCCAATCCCTGCCGGCCGGGCTCCCCCACAAGTCTCGCAGCGCCACCACTGCCGGAAATACGGTGCATTGGCTCAGGGTAGATGCGTAACGGGTAGTGCCGGACGTTGCGTCACGAGGTGGCAGTCGCACTGCCAAGCCGTTTGCCGACGTCATCGCGAAGCGGGTCAAGAAGTTCAGGGCCGACTTCGACGCGCATCCGGCACGGATCCCGCATGCGAGGTGCGGCGAGGCCGGAAACGGCGAAGGCCCAGTCCACGGATTCCTCCGTGCCCTGGGCCTTCGTGTGCGAGCGGGCGACGAGAATCGAACTCGCGTTCTAAGCTTGGGAAGCTCATGTTCTACCATTAAACTACGCCCGCATCAGGCGCCCCAAGGGGAACCCTGCACGGTCACTCTACCGGATGGCCGCGCGTGGTTGCAGCAACGATTCGTGGTGGGGGTCGGTGGGGCGGTCGGGTGGCTCGGAGCGTTTGGGTGGATCCGGGGGCCTGCGCTTACCCTTTCCAGGTGCTTCTATCGGACAAGGACATTCGCGCGGAGATCGACTGCGGTCGGGTTCGGATCGATCCCTACGAGCCGGCCATGGTTCAGCCGTCGAGTGTGGACGTTCGACTCGATCGGTTCTTTCGGGTCTTCGAGAACCACAAGTACCCGCACATCGACCCCGCCGTCGAGCAGCCGGATCTCACGCGCATGATCGAGCCGCCCGAGGGCGAGCCGTTCATCCTGCATCCCGGTGAGTTCGCGCTCGGCTCGACCTATGAGGTCGTGTCGTTGCCGGATGATGTGGCCTCCCGGTTGGAGGGGAAGAGTTCGCTCGGGCGGCTCGGGCTGCTGACGCACTCCACCGCCGGGTTCATCGATCCGGGCTTCTCGGGGCACGTGACGCTGGAGTTGTCCAACGTCGCGACGCTGCCGATCAAGCTGTGGCCGGGGATGAAGATCGGCCAGTTGTGCATGTTCCGGCTGTCGTCGCCGGCCGAGTTCCCGTACGGGTCCTCGGTGTACGGGTCGCGGTACCAGGGACAGCGCGGGCCCACCCCCTCCCGCTCGTTCAAGGACTTCCACCGGACGAACGTCCGCGACTAGGTCGTGGCAAGGCGGCGAGGCGGCGACCCCGCCGACGCCGCGTGCCGCGACCGCGAGCAACACCCGCGACCGACCGACCGCCACCGCGATCGACCACCACCCGCGATCGACCCTCGCCGAAGCGAAGATAGGCATACCCGGACATGAGTGACGTGCGCGAAAACCTCACTTGGCCGCTCTTCGGCCAGGCCACGCGTGAGCTGGCGATGCAGGTCGCGGAGGACGGGTACGAGCCCGACATCATCCTGTCCATCGCCCGCGGCGGCGTGTTCGCGGCCGGCGCGCTCGCGTACGCGCTGGACGTGAAGAACCTGCACCTGGTCAACGTCGAGTTCTACACCGGGATCGGGACCACGTTGGACATGCCGGTCATGCTCGCTCCGGTGCCGGATGTGGTGGACTTCTCGAACAAGAAGGTCTTGATCGCGGACGACGTCGCGGACACCGGCAAGACGCTCCTGCTGGTTCGGGACTTCTGCGAGGGCAATGTCGCCGAGGTGCGCTGTGCCGTCGTCTACGAGAAGCCGCAGTCGCTGGTCAAGTGCGAGTACGTGTGGAAGCACACCGACGACTGGATCAACTTCCCGTGGTCCGTGGAGCCGCCGGTGGTCACCCGTCAGGGCCAGATCCTCGACGCCTGAGCCAAGCCGAAGCCGAAGCACAGGCCCCGGCGTCCGTCACTGCCCGACGCACGCTACCGGCCCTGCGTGCTGAACCGCATCAACGCGCCCAGTACGTCCACCGCCCCCGGCAGCCCCCGCTCGATCGGATCCGGCGGGACCGCCCAGCGGGTGCGTTCGCCGCATGCGGTGGACGAGGGCGGGGCCGGTACGAAGTGGCCCACCGCGTGGTGGCGGACGTCGAACCGGGCCGTGTCGTTGTGGTCGACCGTGTACCAGTACAGGTTGCGCGCGCCCGGGTCGACCAGGAACAGCAGCCGCTCGCCCGGTAGGTGCAGGACCGGCCCCAGCGGCAGGCCGGTCACCTCGAGTTGGCGGATCGCCGCGTAGCCGACCTTCGCCGGGGCGTCCAGGACGTCGAACTCCAGCCCGCTCGCGAGCAGGACCGTGTACGGCTTCCCGCTCCACCATTCCCAGACGTCGTCGGTCGATCGGGTGGCCCGGGTCAGCCCGGGTTCCGCGGCCGGGTGGGCGCCCGGGTCGGGGCAATCGGTGTCGCCGCACGAACATCGGCCGTCTTCGACGTAGGCACCGGGCAGGACGGGCCACCCGCGATCCACGACGTAGAAGAGAGCGGCGGCCTGGAGCGCAGCCCGGGTGCGTTGCCGCACAAGCATGTCCGTTCCGTTCCTCACAACCGCGATGGCGACGAGATGTCGTGCGCGGAAAGGTGTACTCCCACGAGTACACCGCCCGAAGCGGATGCCGACCAGATCCGCAACGCGGCCCGGCCGTGCCACTTGTGGTCCACCCGGTCCACTGCCGGCACGCTTCGCCCACGGCCTGACCCGCCGTCAGACCGCAGCGGCGCCCACCACAGCCGCGCCCGCCGCCGCCCTCACGCCGCTGCCACCGACAACCCACGAGGCCACAACCTCACAAGCCACCACGCCCCGCCGTCACGACGCCCCGACCTCACGACGTCAACGGCAGCTTCAACACCAGCAGCAACGCGATCAACTCGACCGCGACACACCCCAGCGCCCGAGGCCACGGCAACTCGTGCACCCGCGTCATCAACATCGTCAGCAGCCACGCGGTCAGCGCGAACGACGCGATGCCGATACCGGCCACGATCGGATTGTCGTCAGGTGCGAACAGCGCGACCACCAGCCGCGGCGCGTCCGCGATCCAGACCAGGATCATCGACAGCGTGATGAACGGCGTGGGCGACCCGTTGCCGCCGAACTGGGTCGCGAGCGCATGCGACACCAGCCCGAGCAGTGCGCAGAACGCCGGCACCATGACGATCACGATGCCGAGCGCGGGCACGCTCGTACTCATCGTCGAGTCGACGAGTTCCTTGCGGGACGCGTCGTTCGCGAACACCGCGAGCGCGCCGCCGAGCGCGGACATGATCAGCGCCGGCCACCACACCGCCTGGTCGCGAACCGCGTCCATGGTGCGCAACGGGCGCAGTACGAACCCGCTCAGCACCTCTTTCCAGTGCAGATGCCGCGGCGGCGGACCGCTGAACTGCTGCGGCTGCTGGTACGGCTGCTGTTGGCGAGGCGGCACCGCGGGCGTCACCGTCGTGTACTCCTCCGGCGGCGCCCCGTAGATGTACAGGCTCGTCTCGTCCGGCAACGACAGCGGCCCATAGTTCGGGTCGCCCGAACCGCCCTGTCCACCCTGCGGCGACGAAGGCGGAGGCGGCGGTGGAATCTGCTGCCCGTATCCCTGCTGCCCGTATCCCTGCTGCCCATACCCCTGTTGGCCACCGTACTGGCCCTGTTGGCCACCGTACTGATCGCCGTGAGCCCCGCCGTGCTGAGGTGGGTAACCCTGGCCGGCAGGCGGGGGCTGTTGCCGGTACGGGTCGTAGGGTCCATTGCCAGTCACATCAATGACGGTACCGGCAGTTCGACCCCCCGCGTCGTCCCGGGACGGTCGTAATTCGGGCACAAAAAAGTGATCGCCGTCGACCCTCCCACGGGAGGGTCGACGGCGATCGCGTCATCCGTCACACGAGCCCTACTTGGCGTCCGCGTCCTCCAGGGGCTCCTCGGCCGCCGGTGGTTCGGGGAGTTGTACGGACTGCAGCAGGAGTTGTGCCACGTCGACGACGCGCAGTTCCTCCGCGGCCTCGCCGGCCTGCTTCTTGGCGTTGATCGAGTCGGTGAACATCACCAGGCAGAACGGGCACGCGGTGGAGACGATGTCCGGCTTCAACGCCAGCGCCTCGTCCATGCGCTCGTTGTTGATGCGCTTGCCGATGCGTTCCTCCATCCACATCCGCGCACCACCCGCGCCACAGCAGAAACCCCGCTCCTTGTGCCGGTGCATCTCCTCGTTCCGCAGACCCGGAACCCGCGCGATGATCTCCCGCGGCGGCGTGTACACCTTGTTGTGCCGGCCCAGATAACACGGGTCGTGGTAGGTGACCAGGCCGTCCACCGGCTCCACCGGCGTCAACCGCCCCTCGTCCAACAGGTGCTGCAACAACTGCGTGTGGTGGACCACCTCGAAGTGCCCCTCCAACTGCGGATACTCGTTCGCCAGCGTGTTGAAGCAGTGCGGACACGTGGTCACGATCCGCTTGCGCGGCGCGTCCTCCAACGCCCCGTTCAACGTCGCCACGTTCTGCGCCGCGAGCATCTGGAACACCACCTCGGAACCCAACCGGCGCGCCGAGTCACCCGTGCAGGACTCCTCCTTGCCCAGGATCCCGTACCTGACACCCGCGATGTGCAACAGCTCGGCGAACGCCTTCGTGGTCTTCTTCGGCCCGTCCGCCAACGCCCCCGCGCACCCCACCCAGAACAGGTACTCCAACTCGGCGGGCTCGACGTCCTGCCCCACGATCGGCACCTCGATGCCGGTCGCCTTCCTCAACTCCCTGACCCAGTCCAGGCGGGCCTTGGTCGCCACACCCCACGGGTTGCCCTTGTTCTCCAACCCCTTGAGCATCGTCGCCGCCTCGGAGGGGAACGCGCTCTCGATCAACACCTGATACCGGCGCATGTCCACGATGTGGTCCACNTGCTCGATGTCCACCGGGCACTGCTCCACACACGCCCCGCACGTGGTGCACGACCACAACACGTCCGGNTCGATCACCCCGTTCTCCGCCGCCGTGCCCACCAGCGGCCGCCCGGCCTCCGCCAGAGCCGACGCCGGGACCCTCGCCAACTGCTCGGGAGTGGCCCTCTCGTTGCCCTCCTCG
>NZ_KB889739.1 GCF_000372745.1 Embleya scabrispora DSM 41855
CCCTAAAGGAGGGAACGACACCAGACTCACGACGTGGATCGCCGCCGTCCGCACGTCCAACCTCCCGCAGCTGCACGGCTTCGCGAACGGCCTTGAACTCGACCGCGCCGCCGTCAACGCGGCCCTCACCCTGCCGCACCACAACGGACGCACCGAAGGCGTCAACACCCGTACGAAACGCATCATGCGGCAAATGCACGGACGGGCAGGATTCCACCTCCTCCGCCGCCGCATCCTCCTCCCATGACCACCACGGAGAGCTACCACCGAATGTGAGACAGAGCCTAATTCCTGATACTCCCCAGGAAAGTGAGTCTGATGAGACGTGCCGCCGTGTTGGCGTCGGTAATCGCCATGGTTGGGTGGGGGTAAGTGGTTGCAGGATGGTGCGGCACGACGTGCGGATGAGCGCGGACGGCGCGGTAGAGGGGTTGACTACACGACACCGGCCCAGATCCCGCGAGCGTGTTTGAGGTGTGTGCTCATCAGTTCGGCGGCCTCGTCCGCTTTTCCGGCCTCGACAGCGTCGAGCAACGCGTCGTGTTCCTGTGTGGACTCGAGGAAGTCCTGGGTGCCCGCGACGTGGTTCAGGCCGTACAGGCGGCCTTGGTCGCGTAGCTGGCCGACGATGTCGACCAGCCGGGGATTGCCCAGGTGGCCGAGCAGGGTGAGGTGGAGTTCCCGGTCGGTACCGAGGAAGCCGACCCAGTCCCCGGCCAGCGCGGCCTCTTCGGTGCGCGCGGCCAGATCGCGCAGGGGAGCGAAGTCGTCGACAAGTCCGCGAGCGGCGATCTCGCGGACGGCGGAGACTTCGAGCATCAACCGGATCTGGATGATCTGATCGAGATCGGCTTCGGTCAGGACGCGGATCCGGAAGCCCCGGTTGCGCACCATTTCGATCAGGCCTTCCTTGGCCAGATCGAGCAGTGCTTCCCGTACCGGGGTGATCGACACCTGCAGCTGTTCGGCCATCTGGCCGATCGCGTACAGCGTCCCGGGACGGATTTCACCCGCCACGATCTGGGCGCGGATCACCTGGCCGGCGTCGTCGCGAAGGCTTTGCCGCCGCAGCCCGGTGCCGGGTGTGACCGTGGTGCCGGGACGGGACATAGTGGACCCCTTGGTCGTCGAAGCCGCGCGAAACCCAGCCGCCGCGGCGCTATCCGAGGTATAAGGTATCGCGTTCAGGTCTTGCTCAAAAGGCGGGCGACGGCCCAGTCCTGAGCGGCGATTCCCACGGTTTTGAAGACCGTTCGCCCGGTGGTCTCCGGTGCGGTTTCGAGTATCCCGGCCAGCTCGTGGATCCGGTGACGGGTGAGTGTGCCGGTCTCGAGCGCGTGGATGATCTCGCCGGCTTCGTCGGTGGCCGCCTCGATCTGTTCGACGACGACCAGGTCCGCGGTCGCGAGCAACTCGTCCGGCAGTTCGCGCATCGTCGGCCGGAACGAGCCGATCGCGTTGACATGTACTCGAGCCGGCAGGGCATCTGCCGGGAACAGGGGAGTACTCGACGAGGTCGCACACGAGACGATCTCGACGTCGGTCAAGGCAGTCGTGACGTCACCGGCACTCCGCAGGTGTACCCCGGGCAGTTCGCCTTCCAGCTCGGACAGGAGTTTCTCGGCGCGGGGGCGGTCCCGGTCGAACACGGTCAACGCGGTCAGCGGCCGGACAGTGTGCACGGCCCGGACCTGGTCCGGGGCCTGGGCTCCGGCGCCGAACAAGGTCATCACGGACGCGTCGCGGGGAGCGAGCGCGTCGGTGGCCACACCGGCGATCGCACCGGTCCGCAGGGTGGTGATCGCCGAGGCGTCGGCGATGATGCGGCCGTTGGCGCCCATCCAGGTCACGGTGCCGATGATCGCAGGCATGCGGTCGAGTCGGACTTCGAGCGCTTTCACGGCCGCGGTTCCGGTCGGTTGGTGGAACGCCGTCATCACCAGGACCCGGCCGTCGCCCAAGGCCAGTCGCGGTGGGAGGACGAACGAGCCGGCGGCGACCTCGAGCAGAACCTCGCGCACGGCGTCGATCGCACGACGCATCGGCACCTGGCGCCGGACGTCCTCCGCGCTCAGTACCTCCTCTGACGTGGTCGTCATCGTTTCTCCTCTCGTCGTGGACCTGCTAAGGCTTGACACCCGAAGTGTAAGGTATTACACCTTACGGCAACGCCAAGTGAGGTGAGAATGGGTTCGAATCAAGTGGACGTCGCCATCGTGGGCGGCGGGGTCATCGGCAGCGCGGCCGCCTACTACCTCGCACGTTCCGGTGCCGACGTCGTGGTGGTGGAGCCGGCTCCGGGGCGTGGTGCGTCGGCGGGGAACGCCGGCCTCGTCGTGCCGAGCTACAGCCTGCCCATGTCCAACCCCGGTGTTCTGCTGGCAGGGGTCCGGTCGTTGTGGGGCGCCGATCCGGCCGCCACCCTGAGTCGTCCGTTGTCTCTGCGCACCCTGCTGTGGCTCGGGCGCTTCGCAGTGGCTTCCCGGCCGGGACGCGCCATGCGCGACGCGCGACGGCTTGGTGAACTCGCCGCCGCGAGTATGAGGCTCTACGACGATCTCCTCAACGACCTCGAAGTGTGCTCGCATTCGTCCGGTTTCCTGCACGTTGCCCGCGATCCGGCGATCTGGCAGGCCGAACGGAAGGCCGCTTCGCGGCTGGCAGGGCTGGGAATCCGGCATGAGGTGCTCGATGCCGCCGCCCTCGCGAACGCCGAACCGGGGATGGCCGACGGATTCGCCGGCGCTGTTCGATTCCCCGACGATCGAGCCCTCGACCCCGCAGCCGTGACGAACGCAGTCCTGGCGGCCGCCGTGAGGAGTGGCGCGGTCGTGCGCACCGACCGTGTGGTGGGGGTCCGGATGCGGGATCGTCGGGCGGACGCGATCGAAACCACCGGAGGACCTGTTCGTGCCAGGGCCTTCGTGCTCGCCGCCGGCGCGGACAGTGCCGCAGTCGGGCGGCTGTTCGGCCTCCGGCTGAAGGTCGAAGCCGGTTACGGCTGGAGCCTGACGCTTCCCGCTCCGAATCGGCTGCTCGACCACGCACTGATGTGCGCGGACGACCACGTGATCCTCACTTCCACACCCGGCCGGCTCCGCCTCACCGGCGGCATGGAATTCGGTGGGCCGCCGGGGGCACCCAAGGCGGAAGCCATCGCGAGGCTTCGCGCTGTGGCCGAACGCGCGCTACCCGCAGTGCGTCGGATCACCGCGGACGGAACCGCATGGCGCGGCGCGCGCCCCATGACCCCGAGCGGGTTGCCCGTGATCCGTCGCTTCGGGGGTGACTCGGGCAACGTCGTCGTAGCCACCGGCCACGGCACGCTCGGTCTGACTCTCGCCCCGGCCACCGGCCGGATCGTCGCGCGGCTTCTGGCGCCCACGCAGAAAGGCAGTGTCGGTACGTCGTCCCGTTCTCTGTGACCTTCCCACCGGAGGTTCTGCCATGACCGCTCCTTCTCCTTCTCCTTCTCCTTCTCCTGCCCGTGCCCGGCTCGTCCTCGCCGTCCTGGTCCTCGGTATTTTCGCTTACCAAGCACTGGAAACCATGCTGGCTCCCGCGTTGCCACTCATCCAGCAGGCCGTCGGCGCCTCGACCCCGGCGATCGCGTGGGTGTTCACCGGTGTCCTGCTCGCCGGGGCGGTCGCCGCTCCGGTCATCGGCCGACTGGCCGACATCCGCGACAAGCGCCGGGTCCTGCTCGCGGTACTGGCCATCGTCTGCGCCGGAACGCTGGTCGCCGCACTGGCGACGTCGGTCTGGGTCCTGACCGTCGGCCAGCTTCTGCAAGGAGCCGGACTGGGACTGATTCCGCTGGCCATCGGGATGATCCGTGACACCCAGTCGCCCGAGCGGGTGAAGTCCGCGAACGGCCTGATCATCGGGGTCGCGGCGTTGTCGACGGCCGTCGGACTCCTCGCAGCCGGGCCGATCGTGGCGAGGATGCCCTACACGTGGCTCTTCTGGCTGCCTTTCGTACTCCTCGTCATCACGTTCGCCGTCGCGTGGTTCGTCGTCCCGCCGTGCCCGCCGGGCGAAACAGGCAGGGTCGACTTCACCGGTGCGGTGTTGCTCGGCGGTGGCCTCGCCGCCCTGCTCGTGGCGATCACCGGAAGTTCGAGGTGGGGCTGGGTATCTCTTGAGGTCCTGGGTCTCACCGCGACTTCGCTCGTCCTGCTCGCCGTGTTCGTCGCGGTCGAACTGCGGACCGAGAAGCCTCTGGTCGACCTGCGAATACTCGCCGGAAGGTCGGTGACGCTGGTCTCTGCCGTGTCGTTCGCGGTCGGCTTCAGCAGTTTCGCGGTCTTCGTGCTGGTCCCGATGTTGGTCCAGCTTCCGGCCGAAACCGGGTACGGTCTTGGCGCAACGGCCACCCTGACAGGTCTTTGCCTGGTGCCTCTCGGGCTGGTCGGGACCGTCGCCGCCCCGCTGACCGGACGGCTTGAGCGCCGGATCGGCTCCAGGGCGGTGATGGTGCTGGGAACCGGGGCCCTCGCCGGGGCCAGCGCCGTGCTCCTCGGCGCGGGCGAACCGTGGGTGATCTTCGTGGCGACCGCCGTTGCCGGCGCCGGTACCGGCCTCGGCATGACTCAGGCGATGAACATCGTGGTCGCCACGGTCCCGGTTGAACGGACCGCGAGCCTCACCGGCGTGATCTTCGTGATCAAGGCCGTCGGCGGTGCGCTGGGCGCTCAAGTCGGCGCGAGCGTTCTCGCCGCGGGAGGCACCCCGATCCCGAGCTGGGGCGATTTCCGGACCGCGTTCCTTCTCAGTGCGGCGATCGGCCTGGTCGCCGTCGTACTGAGCTGGGCACTACCGGCGAAGATCAAGAGGACAGATCAGGACGATGTCGTCCTGGCCGGCTGAAATACTCCGCAATGGATAGGAGACCCATGATTCCCGACGACATCACGCGATACCTCACCACGATCCCGGACTGGACCGAGATCCCCACCGTCGACGGCCTGATCGGCGACCTCGAAACGCTGGCGGCCTCGAACGGGGACCTGTGCCGATGGCGGCGTTACGGGACGAGCCGTCTCGGTGATCCGCTCCGTGTCCTGTCGATCGGACACGGTGAGCGGAACGTCCTGATCCTGGGTGGCCCGCACGCGAACGAGCCGTTCGGCGCTCTGACGGTCAGCCATCTGTCCCGGCTCGTGACCGAGCACGCCGAACTGCGCGACGACCTGACGTGGCATTTCCTGCCCTGGGCCAACCCCGACGCCGCCAGGATGAACGAAGGGTGGTTCGCCGGCCCACGCTCCATTCGGGACTATCACGAGCACTTGTACCGCCCGGCGCCGGTGGACGACGTCGACTACACCTTCCCCAACCTCTCCGAGAATGGTTACTACGACAGGCCGTTGCCGGAAACCCAAGCGGTGATGCGGATCCTGGAAGACCTGCGTCCGGTGTTCCAGTACTCGCTGCACAACTGCGATTTCGGTGGCGTCTTCTACGTCCTCGACCATGACGTACCGGGGCTCGCCGAGGATCTGCTGGCCTTCACCGGCCAGAGTGCCGTTCCCCTTGCGATGGACTCCGCCGCCGTGGCGGGGCTCGACAGCCCCGGCAAGGGGGTCTACCTCTACCCGCCCGCGGAGCTGATCGATGGCGGGATCGCCGAACTCGGCGGAACCAGCGGGCACTGGGCCGCCCGGTACGGGACCACCACCCTGGTCGCCGAGATTCCGATGTGGAACGACCCGTGTGCGGCGGACGAAACCGATTCCGGCCGGACGGTAGGCGAGGTGTTCGGTCAGGCGGCCACGGAGGTGGCCGAATCATCGGACCTGCTCGCCGATCTGATGGCGGCGGTCCGCCCAGCGCTGCGCAGCGGATCTCCCCTCACGACCTCGGTCGAGTCACTGGTCCGGCTCGGCCCCCCGCTGGGGCAAGGAATGCGGGCCGCGGCCGAAGCGATGCACGAGCGGCCCGCCGCGGTCGGCGAAGCCTTCGTCGGCGCGATAACCCCGATCGTGATCCGAATGCGCGGTCTCGGGCAGCTGCGACGGCTGCTGCGGGCCGAACTCGCCACCGGTAACCACACACCGGCCCTCCGGGCGACCGTCCGGAAAGCCGATGAGTTGTTCGACCAGGCCTGCCACGCCGCGGGCACGGTATCGGAGGGGAATCCCTTTCCGCTGCGGGACGTGGTCGCCGTCCAGGTGGGCGCCGGGCTGGTCGCCCTGCGGAGGATTCTGCAGGAGGCGGGGTGACCGGCTTCCATGACGAGGTGATCGTCGGTGACGCCCACAACGATCTCCTGGTGCTCGTCGCACGCCGTCCACGAGAGATCTGGGCTTCCTACTTCCGCGAGCGCTGGTATCCGCAGCTGCGGGGCGGCGGGATCGACATCCAGGTTCTGCCGGTGTTCATCGACGACGAGTTCCGGCCGGAGGGCGCGCTGCGGGAGACGTTGCGGATGATCGAGGCCGCGCACCGGCTGGCCGAGGGCAATGCCGATGTCGTCGCCCTGTGCCGGACGGGCGACGAGGTCTCCGCGGCAGTCGCGTCCGGTCGCATCGCGCTGGTGCCGGCGTTGGAAGGCTGTCCCCAGGTGGACGACGACATCGAACTCTTCCAGACCCTGCACCGGCTCGGTGTACGGATGGCATCCTTCACCCACTACGGGCGCACGATGCTCGCCGACGGCTCGGCCGAGAACGCCACCGGGGGCAGGCTCACCCGCGCCGGGGTCGAAGCGGTCGGCCTGCTGGAAGAACTCGGGCTGCTGATCGACGTCTCGCACGTCGGCAGGGCGAGTGTCGAGCACATTCTCGAGCTGGCCACCAAACCGGTGATCGCCACCCATTCCTGTGCCGACGCGGTGTACCCGCATCACCGCAACCTCACCGACGAGCAGGTGCGCGGGATCGCGGCGACCGGCGGGATCGTCTGTGTCAACTTCTTCGCCGGCTTCCTCACCGATGCGAAACCCACGATCGAGCACCTGGTGGAGCACATCGCTCACGTGATCGCCATCGCGGGGGAAGACCATGTCGGTCTCGGCAGTGACTTCGTCGCCGAGTTGTTCGACGAGAAGATCCCCTCCTGCGACCGGCCGCTCATGATCGAAGGTGTCGACGCGGAGACCTTGGTACCCGGCCTCGAAGGACCTGCCGGCATGCCGCTGGTCACCGAGGCGCTCGTCAGGCACGGCTTGGCCGAGCCCGTCGTGGCCAAGATCGTCGGCGGGAACCTGTTCCGAGTGCTCAGGGAGCTCACGTGAAGAACCTGTACAACCTGACGGTCCCGCTGCGTGACGGCGTTACTCTCGCGGCCGACCGTTACGGGCCGGCCGGTGACGCCCCGGCGCCTGCGATCGTTCTCGGCACGCCTTACGGCAAGAACGACCCGAGGCGGCCCGCGCAGACAGAACTCCTGGCGGCGCGGGGCTACGCGGTCGTGATCTACGATGTCCGCGGCCGCGGCGATTCGGACGGCGTGTTCGAGCCGTACCGGAACGAAGGCCCGGATGGCTATGACGTGATCGAGTGGGTGGCCGCTCAGGACTGGTGCGATGGCAACGTCGCGAGCTGGGGTGGTTCCTACTCCGGCCACGCCCAATGGCTGACCGCGCTGGAGAAGCCGCCGCATCTGCGCGCGATCGTCGCCTACGCGACCCCCTCGGATCCTTTCGTGGACTTCCCGACCGGAACCCGGGTTCCGCAGGAGGTCTGCTGGTACCGGATGGTCGACCGTCGCGCCATGCAGAACGTGGCCGGATTCGATTGGGGCGCCGTCTACAGCCATCTCCCGCTGTACACCATGGACGAGGCCGCCGGGTTCGTCAGCGCCAACTGGCGGGCGGACATCGGACATGCCCCCGGCGACACCGAGTACTGGGCTCCGCTCGTCTACCAGCCGAAACTGTCCGAAGTGGACGTACCGGCGCTGCACGTCACCGGCTGGTACGACGACGTCCAACCAGGAACGCTGCGGAACTTCGCGGCGATGATCGCGAAGGCACCCACGGAGGCGACGCGGCGCGCGCAACGATTGGTGATGGGCCCCTGGGGGCACGACGCCGGCCGCGCGGGCGGCCGGAGGATCGGTGACGTCGACTTCGGTGACCATGCCGAGGACGTCGATGTGACCGAACTCGAGGTGCGGTTCCTGGATCACCATCTGCGGGGTGTCGACAACGGCGTGGACCGGGAAGCACGAGCACGGTTGTTCCTGATGGGACGCGGGGAATGGCGCGACGCCGATGAATGGCCGCTGCCGGAAACCGTGTGGACGTCGCTGTACCTGCACAGCGCGGGTGACGCCAACACCCGTGGCGGCGGCGGGCGATTGACCCCTAAGGCCCCGGCGTCGGAGGAGCCGGCGGACACCTACCGGTACGACCCGGCCGATCCGGTGCCGTTCCTCACCGAGCAGACGTCGATGCAGATCGGCGGCCCCGACGATTACGCCGAGGTCGAAGATCGTGACGATGTTCTCGTCTACCTCGGACCGCCGCTCGGGGAGCCGCTGACGGTAATCGGTCCGGTCCGCGCCGAGCTGTTCGTCGGCAGCGATGCCCCCGACACCGACTTCACCGCGAAGCTCGTCGACGTCGGACCCGACGGTGTCCGGCGCCGCATCTGCGACGGGATCGTCCGCGCACGCTACCGGGAGGGCTTCGCCACGGAGCTCGCTCTGCGGCCGGGCGAGGTGTATCGCATCGAGATCGACATGTGGAGCACCGCGCACGAGTTCGCCGTCACGCACAGCGTCGGACTGGAGATCTCGTCGAGTGCCTTCCCGAAGTACGACCGGAACCAGAACACCGGCGGATCGATCGTCCACGGCACCGAACTGCGGGTGGCGCACAACGAGATCCGGCACAGCCCGGCGCATCCCTCCCGCCTGATCCTGCCGGTGATCCCCTAACCGGTCGGTCTTCGGCACCTGGCAATGAGCCCGACGTGGCCTGCCTGCTGACGTGCGGGGCCGACGGTTTCCAGGACACCCCGGGTCACCTCCGGAGGCGGGTCGCAGACCTTGTAGGCGAGGCTGTCGTAGTCGCGCCGCCAGTCGACCCGGGCCGCGTCGGAGCCGGCGTGGATCTCGGCCGCGAACACCCTGCCCGCCACCACCGTGAGCCGACACTCGTACGCCTTGGGGACCGCGGCCTGGAACAGGTGCGCGGTGGTGGCGATCGCCGGATCGTCCAGCGCGGCGGGGTCGACGACGCTCGCGTACACCGCGACGGAGGCACCGTCGACCACGCCGCGGACCAGGCCGAACGGCTTGTACACCACCGGGCCCGCCACCCCGGCCGCGAACGCCCGCGCGGCCGCCGGGTCGTTGGTGATCAGCGTGCGCGGGACCGTCAGACCGCACTCGGCCGCCACCCGCAGCTGCAGCGGCTTGTACTCGGCGTCCGCCGCCCGACCCGGAGGCGGCAGCCAACGACAGGGCAGCGCGGCAAGGAGTCCGCCGAAGCCCAGGCGGGCCTCGCGCTCCGCGACCCGCCGCACCGGCGCCGACATGGCGGCCGGGAAACGCGGCCGGGTCGGACGGCGGTAGTAGACCGAGCGCACCGCGGCGAGGTCGAGTTCGCGCCGGTCGTTGCGCAATTTCCCGGACCATGCCGTGCCGTCGAACGACGCGGCCAGGGACAACTCCAGCGGGAACTCCGCCAGATCCGCGCGGAACAGCGGCACCGCGCGCCGATTCAACTCCTCCACCACCAAGTCCGCCGTCGGATCGAAACGACCCGACAGGACCAGGACACGGCCCTCGCGGCGCAGCGACGGGGACGGGGACGGCGGCGGGGGTGTGGGTGGGTTGCCGGGTTCAATCGTCACTGGTGCCGGGGTCGTCCGGGGCGTCCATCTGGCCCGACGGCTGGGTGGGGCCGTACGTCTTGGGCGGGTTCTTCGTCATGTAGACGCCGGGCGGGAGGTCCTCGTACACGCCGGTCTGCGCGTCCTCGTCGTAGCCGACGTCGGCGGGGAGGATACCGCCGGTACCGGTGACCGGGACCAGGAACCGGAACGCGAACGGCACCGGACCTTGTCGATCCGACAGGTCCGGCAACGGCTCCGCCCCCGACGGATTCACCGGCAGACGCGACTCCGGCGCGCCCAACGCCAAGCCCACAGTTTGGTGTTCACGTGCCCCGGTATCGGCCACGGCCGCCCCCACCCCGCACGGTGATGACGCCTCGAGCATGCACACCGACGCACCGCCACCACAAGAGGAGCGAGGAAGACACGCGCGGCGACCCGTTCACGGGCGCTCGCGGGTCCGAGTCGCGGGCTCCCGCCGCCGCCCCCGAACGCTCCATCTGCGTCTTCGCCTCTCCGACGGCCAACCGGTCAAGTCGGGCCCGGGCGACGGCGATACCCGCGTCCAGTTGCAGGTGGCGACCGTGGAGCTCACCTGCGCGGGGGTGTCGTGACCGTTCTGGAAGAACAACACCTGGCGATATTCCGCAGCATGTACGGCCCATGGCAGACCGATGAGCAGGCTCAACGCAATACACATGGGCGCCTCGTCGCCGTCGATTACGTCGTCACGCCATTCGTCCCGGATGAAGAAGCGCTCGGCGAGACCGAAAAGAAGAGGCAGGGTTGCGCGATCGTCGACAGCCTCAGCCGCATGTACAGCCGCTGGTTCACCACCGATGACGGCGACGTCCAGGTGCTTCGTGCCGAGCCCCCGTCGACGAGCTACGTCGCATGGCGCTCACTCCGTCGCCGCACTCCTGCGGTCGTGGCCCACCCGCCATCCGCCACCGGCTGGCGGACGGGGCCACCACGCGACAGCACTAGCAACACCCCGCCGGCCTGCGAGACGATCCCGGAACCACCGGACTCGACCCGGACACGCGGATGCGACCCGCTATCCTTCTTCACCTGAGAAGTGCTTCTTTCCATGCAGCCGACAGGATCCTAGAGAAGTCCCATCGTTGCAGGTCAGGAGCGCTTTTCGCTTTCCTGACCGCATGTCAGACGCCCCACTCCATGAAGGCGCGAGGTCAGGCACGGCAGCGGTGGTGCGGGACAGTGGCGCGGCGGCGACGGCGCCGTACGCAGGATCCGCTTCCGAGAGGCGATGACCGTGAGCACCTTGTCGGGTCATCGTCGGGTGCCGCCGTACCGCATGGCCGGCGTGGCACCGGGCGCTCTGGGTACCAACCGCGTCGAACGAGCGGACGGAAGCACCGTGCCGATGGCCGGCTGCGATTTCGTCGACGTGTGGCCCGACGACGTCCTCGTGATCGAAAACACCCGGCGGGGGCGGATACGGGCCCTGTCGAACGCGGGAGCCTCTTCCGACGCCCTCTTCGGTCAACGCTCGCGTCGCCGCGGATCGGTCGTGATGAGCCAGGTCACCGTCCGGCTGACGTCCGACGCGGCGAGGATTCCGACGAGCCGGGTGCCGTCGACGACCAGGATCCGGTGCTCGGGGCCGGGCTCCAGCCGGACCAGCAGGTCGGACAACGGATCGTCCGGAGCGGCGACGGCCACCCGAGACATCGGCAGCATGATCCGACCCACCGTGACCGAGTCCCGATCGGTTTCCGGCACGTGTTGTGCGGCACGCAGCGTCATCAATCCGACCGGGGTCTCGGCGTCGTCGGTCACCGGGAACGCCGAGTGCCGGTACCGCGTGCCTCGCAAGAACTCGGCGACCGTGAGTCGCTCGGATACCGTGACAGGCTCCCGCGACATGGCGTTGCGCACCGGAATCCCGGAGAGAGTCTCCCGTAGCTGGGCTTGGCGTCCCTCCACCGTCGAGGCCGCGATGAGGAACCAGCCGATCAGTGCCAGCCACAGTCCACCGAACGTATCGCCGTATACGGCCAGAAACAGGCCAAGGAAAACCAGGATCCAGCCGAATCCCCGGCCCGCCGCGGCGGCTCCGGTTGTCGCGCGCAGTCTGTTGCCCGTGCGCCACCACAACAGCGCACGCAGCAGTCGGCCGCCGTCGAGCGGGGCGGCGGGAATGGAGTTGAACAACGCCAGCAGGACGTTGACAACCGCGAGCCAGACCAACGCCTCGACCATCGGATTCGCGCCGGAGACCGTGTTTAGCAGCCACGCGGCGAGGCCGAAGAACACGCCCAGAATGAGGCTGACCAGCGGACCGACGCCCGCGATCCGCAGCTCGACGGCGGGCGTGGATGCCTCCCCTTTGAGTCGGGACACGCCCCCGAGCAGCCACAGAACGATGTCCTCCACCTCGATCCCGTTCCGCCGGGCGACCACGGCGTGCGCCAACTCGTGGGCCAACAAGGACGCAAGGAACGCCACGGCGGTGATTACACCGACCGCCCAATAAACCACCTGCGAGTATCCGGATTGGGCGTGGGGAAGACGGGTACGCGCGAGCCCGACCGTGATCGCCGCGAAGATGACCAGTACGCTCCAGTGCACGCCGATCCGGACCCCGGCGAGCCGCCCCAGTGGGAATGTCGCCCGCACCGTGCTCTCCTTCGTCGTACGCGGCCAACAGGACGCACCGCGTCATCGGAGACGGAAAGCAATACCCAGCGCCGGCGGGTACTGATCGTGCGGTGCGCGGTGCCGCTCCGCCTCCCCGTCCTCCTCGGCCGATTCGATTGAACCGCACCTTCCGGAAGAGGGAACAGGGCCGAACGGCCCACCCGACCCCTGCGGACGCCCTCCTTTGCAGTGTCACGAGGAGTGGCCAGGCGATGAAACGGGAAGCGCGGGAGGCCGTTTCGCGAGTCCACGGTGGGCCCGATCGGTGACCGGACGCGGCCGGTGGGCGCATCTCCGTCGAAAGAGATGACCCGGAGTAGTCAGCGTGATGGGGTGGCCCGACTGCGGACCCGCCACCACTGGGCAAGACGGGTCTTCCGGTTGAATGCCGCCGGCAGCGCTCGGTCGGGCCCGACCCGGTCCGCGGCAACAGCCCGACTTGGCGCGCGAATGTGGCCCCGTCGTAGGCGACCCGGTTGCGTTGTACCCGCCCGTCGTCGATCTTCATCTCGTCCAGGACGAGAAGACGGCCCACCACCATCCGGCGTGCCTGGGCCCGGCCCTGGGACACGGACGCGAGGGACGACGCTTGTGCGGCGGCGGCGGCAGGCGACGGCGTGCGGGACCTGCCCGGAGCCGAAGACACCGACGGCGGACGCGATGGGGCACTCATACCGCCGGCACACCCGCCTTCGCGGCCGATGGACCTAGGAATGTGCATCCCCACGACAGCCGGATCACGGCTGTGCCGGCCCCATCTCGCAGACCATGACAGCCATTTCGTCATCCCATGACAGCCAAGATCACCCGGCCGGCCGGACAAAGCCCAGCTCAACAAGGGGAAACCGAAACCGGAAGCGCTGTCACCAAACCCGCTGACACCACACCGCACGCTCACACCAACGGAACTGAACATCCGTCCCGGATCCCGCAAAACCACAGGCCACAGGCCAGACAAAGCCGAACAAGACAGCAAAACCCAGGCCACGCAGCCAAGATCCAAAATCACAGATCCTGCAAATCCACTGGTCAACACATGATCAATCGACAAGAGCTTTCAAAGCAGCCGGGACGGAGCAACCGATTGATTCGAACTCAGATGTCGAGGACGATCCGTCTGGTACAGGCCCGCGAGACGCAAATCATGATGTACTCGCCACTTGCTTTTTCCTCTTCTCCGAGAACGTGATCGCGGTGATCGGGCTTGCCGTCCACCACGAGCGTCTCGCAAGCCCCGCATATCCCTTCCGAGCAGGAGCTCAGCGTGCTCACGCCGGCGTCTTCGAGCGCCTTGAGGATGGTCCCGTCGGCGGGCACGGTCACCGTGACACCGCTGCGCTTGGCCACGACCTCGAACGGTACGTCGCCGGCTACGGGCGCGGCGGCAGGCGGAGCCGAGAAGCGCTCCAGGTGGAGCGCGCCCTGCGGCCAGGAGGAGGCCCGCTCCTCGAGGGCGTCGAGGAGCGGGGCCGGGCCGCAGGTGTAGATCGCGGTGTCTTGGCGGGGGTCGCCGAGTGCCGTGTCGAGGTCGATCGGCCCGGCCTCGTCGGCGGGATGCACATGCACCCGCGAAGGGTCGAGCTCGTCGAGGAACGCCATCGAGACCCGACTGCGGCCGCCGTAGGTCAGCCTCCAGTCCAGCCCCCGGGCCTCCGCTTCCCGAATCATCGGTATCAGCGGGGTGATGCCGATGCCGCCGGCCACGAAGCGGATGCGGGAAGGCGGGTCGAACGGGAAATGGTTGCGAGGACCCGCTACGTCGATCAGTGCGCCGACGCGCAACCGGTCGTGGATGAACCGGGAACCGCCTCGGCCGTCGGCCTCCCGCAGGACGCCGATGCGATAAGACTTCCGGTCGTCCGGGTCACCGCACAGCGAATACTGCCGGACCGCCCCGTCGCCGACCGTCAGGTCGATGTGGGCCCCCGGTCTCCATCCGGGCAGGTCCTTCCCGATCGGATCCACCAGGATGAGGGAGACGACCCCCGCGGCCTCCCATCGGACCTGTCTCACCAACAACTGCATGAACTTTTCCTCCGCTTCCCTGCTCAGAAGGTCACATCGACGGGATCAAGCCGCCGTCGACACGCAATGCGGTGTCGGTGATACGGCCCGTGCGCGGACTCGCCGGAAGGGCAACCGCCGCGGCGTACTCGGTGGGATCTCCGTAGCGGTCCACCGGGATGGAGGCGATGCTCGCCCGGCGGCGGCAGCGTCTGCGGAGATTGCCTCACGCTCCGCGCAGGAAGCATCCGGCCGACGGATGCGGTGAGTGTCGATTCTGCCCGGCGCCACGTCGTCGGCGGTAACGCCTCGGGGAGCCGCTTCCCGCGCGAGAGTGTTGTCCCAGCCGATCAGTTCGTTCAGCTCCATCACCCATGGACGCCTCGGGCTCCGACGGCTGGAGCGGCAGCGGCACCCGTGCCTCCACCCACCGGCTCGTCCCTTCGGAGTGCCGTCGCGTACGACCGGACGTGGTGCGTGGCCGGATCCATTCCCGGCGGTCCGGTCTTTCAACAGGGGCATGCGCCTCGGCGGGCAGATCAGTCCTCATCGCCCCGAAGTCCTGCCGCGGGCCCCTGCGCCAATCCGGCCGCTACAACTCGGCTTCGCCGGCCACGTCGAACTCCCGGCCGTGGCGCTGCTCTCGTCGCACCCGAACCGTCCTACCATCGGCGCCCGGATCGGTTGGCGGCGCAGACATTGCCCCATCGGCGTGTCCGGACCGGTCCGGGTCGGCAACGTGTTCTCCTCGGCCGACGACATATCCGCAGCCTCGGTCAAGTCCGGTCGATGGTCGAATGCGGTGGTCAGGCGCGAAGGAACTCGGTGACGACCGAGTCGTGCTCCTCGGGCTTCTCCCACTGCGGCCAGTGGCCGGCGTCCGCGATGCAGGAGTACCGCGCATCGGGGATGAGTGAGGCGAGCCTGCGGCCGAACTCCGGGCCGGTGCCGGGGTTGTGGTCGCTCCAGAGCACCAGGGTCGGCTGTCGGATCCGGCCGAGCATCTGCGGGGTGATGCGGTGTGGGGAGTCGGACCGGAAGCTGTTCCGCACCACGTTGACAAGGCCCTCGCGGGTCTCGGGGCGCCGGTAGAAGAACCGCCGCAGTGTGACGAGTTCCTCGGTGACGCGCTCCGGCTCGGCCATCAGCCACTCGAGCCGTTTGCGGACCGTCTCGCGGGTCGGGTTGTCGATCGCGGCGAGCGAGCGCTCCCGAAGGTTGTCGCCGGCCGCGAGCTGCTCGGGCGTGATGTGCCCTTCCTCGACCACGGCACCGGCGGTCGTGTTGAGGATGATCCTTCCGACGCGGTCGGGGTGGTGCAGTGCCATCCACATGCTCACCCAGCCACCCAACGACTCGCCCTCGAGGTGGGCGGTGTCGGCGCCGATCGAGTCCATCAGGTCGACGACCTGTTCGGCGTAGGTCGGCACCATCTCGGTGGTGAAAGGTCGGCCCGAGGAGAAGCCGTGCCACAGCAGGTCGATGGCAATGACGTGGAAATGCTTGCTCAGCCGCATGATGTTGCGGCTGTACGCCTCGGCGTGGCCGCCGTTCCCGTGCATGAGGATGAGCGGCTCCCCCTCGCCGGCCTCGATGACACGGGTCTTGAACGCCTTGCCTCGGTACCCGACCGAGGCACCGACGAGGTCGTTCCAGATGCTGTTCGCGGACATCGGTCCGCCTCCCTTACTGCGAGAATTCGGCGATCGACCCGCCGAGTCGGTCAGTAACGCTGGTGTCCCCACACCTTGTCGCCGGTGTGGTTGGTGGAAATATGCGTCGCGGGGTCGATCAGCAGACCGCCGGCGCCGTACTCGAGCCTGAAGCCGGACGGCGTCTCGAGGTAGCAGGAGATCATCCGGTCGTTGACGTGCCGACCGAGTCCGACCGAAGGCTTGGCACCCGAGGCGTGTACGCGATCCATCGCTCGGCCGACCATGTCGACGTGCGTCGGCTCGAGCATCAGGTGGCTGACCGAGGGCGCCGCAGGGTCACCCTGGATCAGGGCGAGGCTGTGATGGCGCTCGTTGACGTGCAGAAAGTTGATCAGTCGCGGCGGCATGATCAGGTAGTCACTGAGCCCGAATCCGAGGACGTTGCGGTAGAACTCGTTGCAGGCATCGAACTCGACGGTGCGGAGCACAATGTGGCCCACCCCGAGCGCGCCGGCGACGAACTCGACTCCCGCGGGTGAGTGGAACGGATCCGGATCGGCGCTCGGGCCCCAGTAGAACTCCATCCGGTTGCCGTCCGGATCGTGGCTGCTGTAAAGCTCCGCGACCCCACGCTGCCGAGCCGACGTCGGCGTCTCCTCGACCACGTCGAAGCCGTGCGCCGTGAGATGGTCGACCAGCGTCGCGAGTGCGTCGTGTGACGCGGTCTCCCAGCCGAGGTACGCGAGCCCCTCCTCGGCGCCTGCCGCGACGGCGATCCGCCACGAGCGCTCGTCCATGCGCAGGCGCAGTTCCGTCTCCGCCGCGTCGGCCGTGGATACGTCCTGGAGTCCGAGAATGCCGGTGCCGAACGTTCGCCAGTCCTCGAGTCGGGCACTGGTGAATCCGACGTAACCGAGCGCGCGAATATATCGGTCCTGTTTCATGACGTGTCCCCTATCGAACGATCAGACGATGTCGGTCATGTCATAGGGCTGCACATCGGCGTCGAGCACCACCGCATGGCGGAGAATCTCGAAGCCCTCGCCCTTCTGGGCCAAAAGGTCGTCGTACGTACCGGCGGCGTGGATCCGGGAGTGTCCGTCGAGGCCGGTGCGAACCAACACCACACTCGCCTTCACGTTGAGAGTGCCGTCGCTCTCGACGAAGACGCGCAGATTGCCGATCAGATGGACTCGGGGCTTGCGCCGCATGCGCCAGTACCCGGAGAGGTAGGCCGCACGGACCCGAAGCGCGACGATCCCTCGCTCCTTCGTCAGGTACAGGCCCGTGTCGGTGTTCTCCCGATCCGTCACGGAGTACTCGGCGTCCTGGTGGAAGAGCCCCAGCCAGTCGCGGTATCGGTCCTTGTCCAGGCACGCCGCCCAGTCGGCATAGAACGCACGCACCCGCTCCATCAGGACCGGGTCGTATGTACGCGTGCCACTGGTCGGCACCGTCTGCGGCTGCACGACCTCGTGCTCGAATACCTGCTGCTCACTCATGGACGAACCCCTTCTCCAACACGATGGGCTCTTCGTTGATGTAGGAATTCCAGAGCTTGTGGAAGCACCGCAGCGAGTACTCGTCGAACTTGTCGCCGACCTTGCCCGGCTTGAGACCGCGGCCCATGTGGGAGGTCGCGAGGCTGGTGCCCTGCAGTCCGCTCTGGGCTCGTACCGCCGCCTCGAGGTCGTCGGCGGTGATCTTGCCCCAGGAGCCCTGGGAATCGGCGCCGGTCTCCAGGCGGCGCTTGCGCTCCGCCGCCGACTCTCCGACCTTGCCCATGATGATGAGCTCCACGACCGTGCTGTCCAGGCCGAAGGGAGTCGCCACCTCCAGGAAGATGCTGCTGCCGTCCGCGTCGTACTGCAGGTCGAAGTTCGGGAAGACCGCGAAGATCGTGTTGCCGTGACGGACGTCCCGCTCCCATGCCGCGAGTCGGGCTTCCTGTTCCTGAGCGGTATGGCCGCGACTGGCGGAGTCCTCGACCGTCAGCGTGAGGCTCTCGCCCAGCTCGGCGGAGAGGCCGGCGGCGTACTTCTCGATGTTGAAGCCGCCGTAGGCCGGGAACGTCAACATCGAGTGGCCGCTTGCCAGTTCGTAATTCCTGCCGGGTTGCATGCCGCCGCGGCCGTCGGCGATCATGCGGTGCAGGAACTGCGGGTGATAGTTGTCCCGGAAGTTGTCGGTCCAGAGCTTCCAATTGCCCGGGTAGTCCCATCGGGCGCGGCCGATGACCTCGGTACCGGTCATGAACTCCCGGAGGTACCGCCCCGCTTCGCCCAGGTAGTCCTCGAAGTTCTCGACGGCCGGGTCGATGGCGGCAAAAACGAGTCCGGCGAATTCCGCGACCTTGACCGGTGTCAAGCCGTACTCGGATTTGTCGAGGCCCTCACCATAGGCCCGCGGGAACGGCACCCCGACAAGGTCGCCCTTGTCGCTGAAAGCCCAGGCGTGATACATGCACTTCACCGAACCCGGGCACGTGCCCTTGGCATCGAGGAATACCTCGACTCCGCGGTGGGTGCACGCGTTGTGGAAACCGCGAATGACCCCATCGGTGCCGCGCCACACCGCGACCGGTTCTCCGGCGATCCTGGCCGTCCGGTAACTACCCGCCTCGGGAAGCTCGGAGGTATGGCAAACGAGCTGCCAGGTACGTCGGAAGATCTTGACCCGCTCCTCCTCGTAGAGGCCGGGATCGGTGTAGTTCCTCCGGGGTACCAGCATGGGCGAGGTGCGCGTGTGCTCGTCCGGGGATGGTGTCGGACGTTCTGCCTGCGCGGTCATCGGTTCGTCTCCTTTCGAGACAGTCGCATCGGGCTGTCACACATGTCCGAACCTCGCCGGGGCATCCGCGAGCGATTCCGCGGTTGATGTCGTGTGTGCTCACTTCGAGATCTCGCCCGGCGAAGACGGTGCTGCTTCCTTGCGCCGAGAATCCGGGATGGATTCGATGGATTCGATCGTTCTGCGGATCGCGTGGATCGCGGTCGGCGCCCGGATCTCGTGTGCGGACGGATCTCGCCGGATCGGGCGCCGAGGGGTTGTGGTTGCCGCACCGGAATCACCGGGAACCGGGTGGCTTCAGTGTGCGGGGAATTGCCTGCCGCGTGGCAGAGCCGGTCGTTACGCGATCCAAGTAACGCGTACTGGCAGTACGTGTTCGGCGGGCCATCCCGGGCGTACAGTTTCGGGCCATGGCGTCTGAAGACAGTGACCTGGGAGGTTTCCTCCGCTCCCGCCGTGCACGCGTGAACCCGACGAGCTTCGGCGGTGCGAGCGGCATCGGGCGGCGAGTACCCGGCCTCCGACGGGAAGAGGTGGCCGCGCTCGCCGGCATCAGCGTCGAGTACTACGCCCGCCTCGAGCGCGGCCGGAAAGTGCGTGTCTCCGAGACCGTCCTGGGCGCCATCGCACGCGCCCTCGAGCTCAACGATCTCGAGGCCAGGCATCTCCACGATCTCGCGCACTCCATGGAGAAGATTCCGATGGACGCCGGAGCACGAGATCACCACGGCGATGCCATACGCCCGGAACTACAGGTGATCACCGATGCGCTCAGTCCGATGCCGGCGTGGATCTCCAACTACCGCATGGATTTCCTTGCCGGGAACCGCGAAGCCCGCGCGATCTACGCGCCCCTCTTCACCAACCCCGAAGACAGGGGCAACCGGGCACGCTTCATCTTCCTCAACCCGGCCGGCCGAGCCTTCGAGTGCCGGTGGGAGCGTGTCGCCGACGAAACGGTGGGAGCGCTTCGGTGGTACGCCACACGTCATCCCGACGATCGCGAACTCGCCAAGCTCATCCTCGACCTCAACTCGCGCAGCACGGAGTTCAGGTCCCGCTGGAGTGATCACGACATCGTCCACAACCGCTCGGGCGACGTGCATGTGAACCATCCGACCATCGGCGACCTCAAGCTTCCCTACGAGCGCCTCGACGTCACACACGACCCGGGCTTGAGCCTGTTCATCCATGTGGTGGAACCCGGTTCGCCGCTCGAGCGGAGGCTCGCCGCCTTGGTTGCCGATGGCTTCTCGGCACCCCCGCGTGTGTAGGTTGGCACACGCATGACGCTCTCGGACGCCGAACTGCCGTTCGTGATGGCGTGGGAAGCCGCGCCACGGGGTCCGGGCCCGGGGCGACCGGGCCCGGACCCCGATCGGCGCTGCCTGCTTCCCGACCCTGGGCGGTTCGCGGGATGTGATGGAACAGGGCCGGGAGATCCTGCCCTCCCGGCTCCTGTCCCGTACGTGATGTCAGCTCGCCTGCACGAGCCCCAGTGCGACATCCACGATCATGTCCTCCTGGCCGCCGACGAGGCCCCGCCTGCCGACCTCGACGAGGATCGTGCGGACATCGACGCCATAACGTTCGGCCGCCGCTTCGGTATGACGGAGGAAGGAACCGTAGACCCCTGCGTAGCCCAGGGTGAGGGTCTCACGGTCCACCCGGACCGGACGGTCCTGTAGGGGGCGTACCAGGTCCTCGGCCGCGTCCTGCAGGGCGAAGAGATCGCAGCCGTGCTTCCAGCCGTTGAGGTCGGCCACCGCGACGAATGGTTCGATGGGGCAGTTGCCCGCGCCCGCGCCCTGGCCGGCCAGGGACGCGTCGGTGACGGTCATCGTCACGGTGCTGGACCGCCCGTTGTTCCACGAGATCGTGTAGGCGGACGGCGGGAAGACGCCGCCGCCGACGCAGGAGGCACCGGGCAGCGTGACGTTCGTCGACGAGGTGCCCGCGGTCAGGGTGGGATCCGTGGAGGAGCATGTGTAGGTGTCGCTCTCGCTGTAGCTCACGGTCTGTGGGGTGTTGGTCAGGGCCGGGGAGTAGGCGACCGACGAGGTCCCGGTGCACGTCGTGGTGGAGGCCGCGTGGGCCGGTGACGCGGGGACGAGCGCCCCGGCCACCGCCAGTACCGTGACCGCGAGCCATCGCGCCGCGCCCCGGATCGGCCGCCCCGCCGGGGACTTGCGCATGATGATCGCCTCGCATTCTCCCGGGCCCGCCGCCGTGGCGGCCCCGGATCGGTGGATGCAGCGTCGAACGGGACGAGACCGCACGGGCCGTGATCCGGGCGCGCGTTCCGGACGAGCCGCCCGCGGCAGGCCGCGGCGTGCAGGAGGGATTCGGGACGTTCGCCGCCGGGCTCCGCCGCAACCGGCGCAACCGGCGCCGCCGAACGCGCATCCGATCGGACACCGGCCGGAACGGCCCGTCCCTCGCGCGACAACGGGATGCGCCGCTCCGAGATGGTGGACACACGGCCTCCTGCGAGCAGTCGGGGTCACCGACCCGACGCGAGACGGCCGGGCAACGACACAGCGCCTTGCGAACGCGGGCGAACCCGCGCCTGCCCCGAGGAGTTCGCGACCGAGCGGGGGCTCCTCGCGTCCACCGCAGAACCGGGCCATTCCGTGATGCGGTGAAATGCTCACGAACGGCCGAGAATCGCCGTGTCGGCCACATCCGGACCGCTCCACCGCGAACACCCCGCACTCGGAGGGCGGCAACTCCGGGCCGCACGGTCGGACGGGCACGCGCCCACGGTTCGGGTGGTTCTCCGTATACCGGCGCCGGTGGCGTGCAAGCACCCGCTCACAGACCACCGCAGTCACCGCCGCGTGGTGGTCGGGTGCGCGAGAGCGCGGGCGGCCGCCGCCGCGCGGACCCGGTCCGCAATGTCCGCGACGTCCACCGACGCCGGTTCCCGGCGATCGGGCCCGCGGCCTGCGGAAGCCGGCCCGACAACACCGTTCGCACCGGCCCGGTCCCACTCTCGGAATCGGGTCGGGACGCTGCCCAGGGTGGTCGTCGTCGAGATCACCGACCCGGAGGTCCAGGAGCTCGCGCGGGCCACCGGCAGCGACCTCAACCGAGGCCTCGGCCGGCGCGGCATCGAAGAGGTCGAGCAGTACCGGGCCGCGCGCCTGGTCGCGCTGCAGACCGCACTCCTACGCGCCGCAGCCGACGACGACCTCGACACCGTCATCGCCTACCACTCCCGCACCCTCGAAGCCCAAGCCTGCGCCGCAAGCCTGCCCGACGTCGCCGCACGCCTGCACCAGGACGACCCGGAGCGTCACCCCGCGCACGTGTGGGCCGACTGGTTGAGCGGCGAACACCCCACCGACCACCGGCGCGACGTCCTGGCTCGGTTCGTCGAACGCGCCGACACCGACGGCACCATCGCCCGCAGGGCAATCCTCAGCAACGTCCGCGTCCTGGCCGAAGGCGTCGACCTGCGCGCCCAAGCGGTCGCCTTCATGGACCCCAAATTCAGCATCGTCGACATCGTCCAGGCCATCGGCCGCGCCCTCCGCCAACATCCGGGCGAGGGACGCACCGCCACCATCATCGTCCCCGTCTTCCTCGCACCCGGGGAACGACCCGACGACATCCTCGTCTCCGACAGCTACCACCCCCTCATCCGCACCCTCCACGCCCTGGCCGCCCACGACGCCCGCATCCTGGACATGCTCGCCACACCCGCACCCAGCGGACCCAAACCCTGGGCGCGGGCGATCGACGTCGACGACACCGACCGCCGAACCGCCGACGACGGCGAGCACACCGAGGACCGGGACGACATCGAGCCCGGTGACGGCGACCAGGACGACGCCGGTGTCGAAGAGCGGTTCCTCGTCCGGTTCATGACCGACCGCGACCCCACGCTGCTGCGCGACTTCATCAACCTGCGCGTGATCAACCCGGAACGGCGGGACTGGCGGCGCGGCTACCACGCCGCAAAACGCCGGCACACGGCCCATGGCCACTGCGCGTGCCGCTGGAGAGCATCGACTACGACACCGAGACCGGGACGTCCTACCCGATCGGGCAATGGGTCGGCTACCAGCGACGGGCCCGGGCCGGATCGATCACCCCGCACCGGATCGAGCTGCTCGAGGCGCTGGGGATGGTGTGGAACACCGACGACACCGCCTTCGAGGACGGACTGGCCATAAGCCGCGCCTACTTCGCCAGCCACGGCCACCTCGCCGCACCCAAACCCGCCGCCATCAACGGCTACCCCGTCGGGCAGTTCCTCGCCAACTGCCGCCGACCGTTGGAGACACGCAGGAACCCCGAACGGTGGCGCGAACGCTGGGCACGACTGGCCGCGATCGACCCCGACTGGAACCCCACCGGACGCGACGACCCCGCCAAGCGGTGGCCGCTGGACTGGCAGCGCATGCACGCCGCGGTACGCCTCCATGTGGAGGCCGGCGGCCGCATCGACGACCTGGTCCCCGGACACACCGTCGGCGGCGAGGACGTCGGAGCATGGCTCCAACGGCAACGACGCAGCGCGGGAAGTCTGACGCCGGCGCAGCGGGCGGCGCTTGCGGGTGGGTGTCGATGTCACCGAGCAGACCGCGCCGCCCGCTGCGGTGGCGTCGGCGGCGAGGGCGGACCGGTGGACGCTCACCCTCGCCGCGGCGGCCGCGTTCCGGGAGCGGGAGGGGCATCTGACGGTGCCGCGCAAGCACGTCGAGACCGTCGAACACGGCGGCGAGGCACACCAGGTCAAACTCGGCGTCGCCCTCGCCAACGCACGACAACGACGCGCCACCTTTGCGCCGGACCGGCTCGACGCGCTCTCCGCACTCGACATGCGTTGGATGGGAGTTCGGGGATTGGGGTCGGGTGGGGTGTTGTGTCACGTTCGGTCGGAGCGCGTGGTGATCCGGATCGGGGGCGATTCGCGTGGTCGGATCGGCGTGGGGTCGTGTCGTTGCCGCCCAACGGGTGAACAACCGTGCGTGGCTCGCCCATCGGGGTACCCCGTTTCCGCGGCGCCCGGACCGAACGGGATCCGCCGACGGACACGACAGCGAAAGGGAAATCATCATGGCCACGTACGAAACCGAGATCCAGTGGGGTGGCCCGCAGGGCAACTGGACGGCCGACAAGGACCTCACCCTCAACCTCGCCGGCCGCAAGTCGGTCGTGCCCGCGGACGGTGCCCCGGCCCCCGGGACCAGCGTCACCTGGAGCGGGCCCGACGGCGCCGGCAACATCACCTTCTTCGATGGCGACCGGTTCCAGGGAACAGCCCAGTTCCCGGGAGAAGGACCGGTCGGCTACCGAGGCACCCTGCAAGGCTGAGCAGCAGGCCGGCGCGTCGAGGCCGCGCGGGCGTTGGCGGCGCACCCGGGCCGCGAGGTCCACACACGCGCCGTCGACGGCTTTGCGGGCCGCGAACGTGCTGGGAACGAAGGGGAAGGCGTCGACCACCTGTGCGGTCGACGCCTTCTCCGCGTCTCACGAGCGTCGGCGGAGGGGAAGGCCGGCGGCCCGTGGACGGGTCGTCACGTCTCGCCCCTCCGGATCCGGTCGGCGATGATCTCGATCTGCCGGTCGAACAGGCGGTCCATGGTGGCCATCAACCGCGGGTCCAGGTCCGGGCGCAGGAGTCCGGGGACGAGGTCGTTGAGGCCGACGTGTCGGCCGGGGGGTGTGGAGTCCTTCGAGGCGTTCGAGGACGAAGGCGTTCAGGTTGGTGCTGAGGGTGTGGTTGACGGGTGCCATCGCGGGGTCGGGCGGGCGGTGGGTGGCGAGGAGGCTGCGGTACATCGCGCGGTGTTCCTCGTCGGGGCGCTCTGCGGCCTCCTCGGTCATCACGGCCCGGCAGGTGACGCCTTCGTCGTTGGTGAATTCTTGGATCACCCACATATCGGGTACCTCCCAAGATCAACGGACCGGGAAAGGTACTACCCGGCTCGGACAAGGAGAAGAGGATCTCTCCCGCCCGATCACCGAGCCGGGTGACCGGGCGGGCGATCCGGGGTGGTCTTCGGACCCCGGCGTGGCGGTGGATCGAGCCGGACGGGCGGGGCCGCCCCCGCGGGTTTCAAATATTCGACCTCTCGTGAGGCGCCCCGCCCGCGGCGCGCCCGCCGCCCGCCCGTCGCGCCGCGCCGCCGGGGCCTGCGCCGCCGGGAGGAACGGGTGAGGAGACGAGCCGTTGTTTCGTCGATGCCTCGGCAGGGCCTCGGGTGGGCGAGAAAGGAAGGACGTCTCCCCGCACCGAAGGATGCGAGTAGAGGTGTCGGCGTGGTCGCAGCCGCGCGACAAGGGGTTGACCAGCCTGTTCGTCCCCGGGAGCGCGTCGGCTCGATGCACCCCCGGGGACGCGCCCCGATTCACCCCTTGTCCGCGCGGGTCACATGATGGCGGTCCGGATCGGGCGGTGGGCGGGGCCGTGCTCGGCGAGCTGCTCGAGGGTGGTCGCGTACACGCGCATCTGAGCCTGGTTCGGTTTGACGGACACCCTGTCTGAGGGGTTTGCCCCTCTTGGGAGGATGTCCATCATGGAGCGCATGGGGAAGAAGAAGCCTCGGCCTCGCCGCTCGTTCACGTCGGAGTTCAAGGCCGAGATCGTCGAGCTGTGTCGGCGCGGTGATCGTTCGGTCGGTCAGGTCGCGAAGGATTTCGATCTCACCGAGACCGCGGTGCGCGACTGGGTCGTGCGGGCCGAGGTCGACGCCGGGGAGCGCGACGGTCTGACCGGTGGCGAACGCGAGGAGTTGGCCGCGTTGCGGCGGGAGAATCAGCGGCTGCGCCAGGACGTGGAAGTCCTCAAGCGGGCCA
>NZ_KB889740.1 GCF_000372745.1 Embleya scabrispora DSM 41855
GTACTGGTCCCGTTCGCCGGCTACGCGTTCAACAAGTCGCACTCCGCCGCGTACGGCCTGGTGTCCTACCAAACGGCCTATCTCAAGGCGAACTTCCCGGCCGAGTACATGGCCGCGCTGCTCACCTCGGTGGGCGACGAAAAGGACAAGATGGGCATGTACCTGGCCGATGCCAGGTCGGCCGGCATCCGGGTGCTCTCGCCCGACGTCAACGAGTCCGTGGCCGACTTCACCGCCGTCGGCTCCGACGTGCGGTTCGGCCTGCGGGCGATCCGCAACGTGGGCGACAACGTCATCAACGACATCGTCGAAGCGCGCACGAGCAAGGGGAAGTTCAACTCCTTCGCCGACTTCCTGACCAAGATCGGGCTGCCCGCGTGCAACAAGCGCGCGGTCGAATCGCTGGTCAAGGCCGGGTCGTTCGACGCGCTCGGACACACCCGCCGGGCCCTGGTCGACGTGCACGAGCAGGCCCTGGACGCCGTGGTGGGCCTGAAGAAGCAGGAGGCGGCGGGTCAGTACGACCTGTTCGGCGGCGGCGACGAGGCCGCCGCGGAACCGGCCGTCGGCCTCGACTTCACCCTCACCGACCAGGAGTGGCCGCGCAAGCTCAAGCTGGCCACCGAGCGCGAGATGCTCGGCCTGTACGTCTCGGCGCACCCGCTCGACGGCGCCGAGCACATCCTGTCCCGGCATCGCGACACCTCGATCACCGAGCTGAAGAACTCCGGCCGCACCGAGGGTCAGGTGCAGCTCGCGGGCCTGATCACCGGCATCCAGCGCAAGGTCAACAAGAGCGGTTCGCCGTGGGCGATGATCAACCTCGCCGACCACGACGGCGAGATCGAGGTGCTGTTCTTCCCGCAGTCCTACACACTCGTCGCGCACGCGCTGGAGGAGGACGTCGCGGTCAGCATCAAGGGCCGGCTCAACGAACGCGACGGCGCGCTGAGCGTGTTCGGCTCGGAGCTGGTGCCGCTGGACATCGGCTCGGCCGAACACGGCGGCAAGGCTCCGGTGTGCCTGCGGCTGTCCACCACCAAGGTCAACGAGAAGCTGGTGAAGGACATCAAGCGGGTGCTCTCCTCACACCCCGGGGACAACCCGGTACACCTGATCCTGGAAAGCTCGCGCATGCGCACCCGCTACAACCTCGACTTCCGGGTCAACCCGGAGGGCGGCCTCGCGGGCGAGATCAAGTCGATGCTGGGCGCGGGAGTCTGGAGCATCTGAGCCGGACCGGGCCGGGCCCGCGGAATCGGTTCGGGACCGGCCGAGGGGTCGGGCGCGCGGTACTCGGGCACGCGGCGTTCAGGCACGCGGCCTTCAGGCGTGGGCCTGGTCGTACTCCTCGCGCGCAGCCAGCACCTGTGCCATGTGGCCCTCCAGGTGCTTGATCAGATCGAGCAGCTTGGCCGCCGTCGCGGCGCCCAGCTCGGTGAGCGTGTACTCGACCCGGGGCGGGATCGCGCTGTGCACCTCGCGAAGCACGAACCCGTCCCGCTCCAGCGCCTGGAGGGTCTGCGCCAGCATCTTCTCGCTGACCCCGTCGACCCGACGGCGCAGCGCGTTGAAACGCATCGGGCCGTCGTACAGCCCGCCCAGGACCAGCACGCCCCAGCGGCCGGTGATGTGCTCCATGGCCGCCCGCGAGACGCATGCCTTCGCGAATACGTCGAACTCGAACTCCGGGGTCGGGTCCGGCCCGGTCTCGGTCACGGTTTCCATCGCTGCCCCCTTCGTCGTCCGCGGCTGCGGCTGCATCTGCATGCATCGAGGCTACCTCCGAGTCAGCACTTTACAAAGCACCGCGCTCTCTCCCTGCTTGCGCTTTCGAAAAGTTAGTGCCATCGTTTGGGCAGCGACCGGACGACGGGTTCGGCGCGGAGGAAAGGAACTCGCCATGATCGTCGTCACCGGAGCCACCGGGCAGTTCGGCCGCCTCGTCATCGACGCCCTCCTGGAGCGCGGTACACCGGCCTCGGAGATCGTCGCCGCGGTACGGACCCCGGCCAAGGCCGCCGACATCGCGGCCCGCGGGGTCGAGGTACGCGAGGCGGACTACACCCGGCCCGAGACGCTGGTGCCGGCCTTCACCGGTGCGGACAAGCTGCTGTTCGTGTCCTCCAACGGCCCCGAGGCGGACCGGATCGCGCAACACACCGCCGCGGTCGCCGCCGCCGCCGAGGCCCGGGTCGGGCAGCTGCTCTACACCTCGGTCTACGCCGCGAGCGAGAGCCCGCTCGGCCTGTCCCGGGTGCACCGCGACACCGAGGCCCGGATCGCCGCCACCGGCCTGCCCACCGTGCTGCTGCGCAACGGCTGGTACACCGAGAACTACACCGGCTCGCTGGCCGGCGCCGTCGAGCGCGGTGTGGTCGCGGGCTCGGCCGGCGAGGGTCGGATCGCGTCCGCCTCGCGCGCCGACTACGCCGAGGCCGCGGCCATCGTGCTGCTGGGCGACGACCAGGCCGGGAAGGTGTACGAGCTCACCGGCGACACCAACTGGAGCCTGGCCGAGTTGGCCGCCGAGGCGGCGAAGCAGTCCGGCAAGGAGGTCGCGTACGCGAACCTGCCGGCCGAGCAGTACGCCGGGATCCTCAACGGCGTCGGCCTCCCGTCGTTCCTCGTCGAGCTGCTCGTGGACGCCGACCTGCAGGTCGCCGCCGGCGCGCTCGAAGGCATCACCGGCGACCTGTCCGGTCTGCTCGGCCGCCCGACCACGCCGCTCGCGGACACCGTCGCGGTGGCGCTGAAGGGCTGACCCGACACTCGACCCGGGCAACGAGGAAGCGCCCCCGGGCACGGCACGGAGCCGCGCGGGGGCGCTCGTGGCCGGCTCGACCGTCGCGGACGTCGCGGGCGTCGCAGGCGTTACGAGTCTTTCGGCCGTTCGCAGGTCTTGCGAGGCCGTCCCCCGGCCGGCGCCTCACGACGCCGCGACAACAAGCGCCCGCGGCCCGCGCGGCAACCGTGGTGCCTCACGAGGTGAGCGGCTCCTCCGGCGCCGGCCCGAGCAGTCGTCGGAGCGCGGTGGGGGTGTAGCCGAGTTCCCTGCGCACCGTCCGGCAAAGGTGCGCCTGGTCGGCGAACCCGAGGTCGACCGCCAGGACGGCCAGGCCGACCTCGCCGCCCGCCAGCCGATCCAGCACCCGACCGAGCCGGACCCGGTTCCGGTATCGGGTGATCGAGACGCCCATCTCCCGGGAGAACACCCGACTCAGCCGGAACGGCGAGACCCCGATCGACTCGGCCAGCGAGAACAACGCGCCGGAGGCGGCATCCCCGCTCGCGATCGCCTCGCGCGCCGCCGCGACCAGGCGCCGGTCGTCGGCCGCCGAGGCGAGCGGACGCGGGCGCGCGGCCACCCGGTCGACCGCATGCCGAACCAGGACCAATACCTGCTCGGCGAGCGCGTAGTCGACGTCGCCGCCCGCGGCGGCCGACAGGCAACGCCGATGCGCCAGGTCGAGCGCCGCGTCGACATACAGCGCCGAACACGCCGGGCGGCGGTCCGGATCGCCCACCACATCCGCCCACAGTCGCGGCGCGACCCGCACGGACGTACACACGTCGCCGCCGGCGGGGTGGGCGAAACACTCCTCCTGGCCGGGAACGCCGACGTAGCCGACGGTCGAATCCAGGTCGGCGTCGACACCGTCGGCCCTGCGCCGGAATCGGCCACTGCGCACGAGCACGATTCGATGGTCGTCACACTGCTCCGGCGCCGCCCACCGCCGGTGGTCCCCACGGCACGTCACCGCGCTCACCGCGAAAGTGGGCCGGGTGACGAGATCGACGAAGGACAGCACTTCTCCACGCTACGCGTGAGGTCCGACACCCGCGCCCGCACCCGGCCCGCCGCCGACATACGCGCCGCCCGCCCCGCACCTCCCCGGCCGCCCGCCCATCCCGTACGACACATCCGCCCGGAAACGGCGGCCCGTCGCCGAGGACGGCCGCGCAAGAATCTTCAAGACCCGGCGGCACCCGTCAGGCACGCTCGGAGTAGGCGCGTACCGCGTCCAAGGCCCCTCTTCCGACCGGAGAATTGCCGTGACGCACATCCACGAAGAACGCATCGTCGAAGCCGACGCCGACGACGTCTGGGCGATCGTCGGCGAGTTCGAGACGGGCCCGGTCCGGATGGCTCCGGGCTTCGTCGTGGACAGCCGGTTGGCGGAACCCGGCATCCGACTCGTCACCTTCGCCAACGGCATGACCGCCCGCGAACGCCTGATCGAGGTCGACCCCGACGAGCGCAGCTTCACCTACGCGGTGGTCGGCGGCAGCGCCACACCCACCCACGACCGGGCGACCATGCGGGTGCGGCCGACGACCGCCGGCCGCTGCACGTTCGTCTGGACCCGCGACGTGCTTCCCGACGGTCTCGCCGAGCCGATGCGGCAGGCGATGGCGTACGGCGCCGACCTGGTGAAGAGCACGATGGAGGAGATGTCCCGCCCGGCATCGCCCAGTGCACGCCGACTTCCTCGTTGTCGTACCGGAACATGAAGACCGCCCCGACCGGATCCAACACGGCAACGCGGGCCGCCTGCCTCGGTATTCGCACCGACGCAGCCTGCCGGCGCCGTCCCGCCGTGTCGATCGGGAACGAATGGCGACGGCCGATGCGCAACGCCGGATTCGCTCAGGACTTCGGCTGGGTGAATCGGATCCGGTTGCCGAAGGGGTCGCGAAGCCCACAGTCGACGCCGTACGGGCGCTCGGTGGGCTCCTCGGTGAACTCCACGCCCTTGGCCGACAACGTCTCGTACGTCTTGCGGCAGTCGGCCGTGTGGAAGATCAGCCAGCCACCCATCGCCCCCTTGGTCACCAGCTCCCGAACCTGCTCCGCGGTCTCCTCGGACATCGCCGGAGCCCCCGGCCGCTCCAACAGCACCTGTCGCTCCGGCTGTCCGGGAACGCTGACGGTCAACCAACGCATGAAGCCCAGGTCGACGTCGGCGACCACCTCCAACCCGAGCTTGCCGACGTAGAAGTCGAGGGCCTCGTCCTGGTCGAGGACGTAAATCTGCGATTGCGCGATGGCGTTGAACATGTCCCCAACGCTAGCGACCGCCCCGCCCACAAACTTATCCAAAACTGCTGGACCCCCGACCGCCCCGCGACACACGCCGCCTCGGCCCGAAAGGGGCGCCGGGTCGCGCCACAACGCGGCAGCGGCACGGCCGTTCAACCGCTCGGCCGCGTCCAGGCCATCGTGAAGCACGTCGGCACACCCGCCGCCACCGCTTCCTTGCGATACACCCGCGGCGACCGCCCGACGATGGCGTGAAACGTGCGGCTGAAGGTCCCGGGGCTTGCGAACCCGACCTCGAAGCAGATGTCCGTCACGCTCCGATCGGTCTCCCGCAACAGGAACATCGCCCGCTCGACCCGCCGCCGCTGCAGATAACGATGCGGCGTCTCCCCGAACGTGGCCCGAAACGTCCGGGTGAAATGCGCCTGTGACACATGCGCGATCCGAGCCAGAGCCGGCACGTCCAACGCCCGCGCGTAGTCCCGGTCCATCACATCCCGAGCCCGCAACATCCGCCGATTCGTCTCTTCCACACCACGACTCACCACCCCATCCCACCACGCCCCGACACCTGCCGCGGCCGGCCCGCAACGCGCTACCGGCCCGGGTGGTCCGCGGGCACGGCTTTGCTCCGGGGTGGCGCGGGGTGTTTGGCCGCGTAGCGGCGGGCCTTGGTGCGGTTTCCGCATACCCGCATCGAGCACCAGCGGCGGCTGCGGTTCTTGGACACGTCCCAGAACACCCATGCGCAGCCGTGTTCCGCGCAGCGCTTGAGGCGGGTCGACTCGCCGGTGCCGACCAACTCGCCCCAGGCGATGGCGAGTCGGGCCAACGCCCGGTGTACCGACGAAAGTTCGGGGCTCGGCGCGAAGCCGCCGGGCTGTTCGTCGGCGCCGAGTACGAACACCACCGGCAGGGCGCGCAGGGCCTCGTCGGCCTGCCGGAGCGACTGTGGGTCGGGGGCTGTTCCGACCGGTACGCCCAGCTTCTCGCGCAGGCCCGCGCGCAACCGCAGCGCCGCGTCGAGGTCCGCCGGGTCGACTCGGCTGTCGGGGACGAGCAGGTCCCGGGCAGCCAGCCACGCGCCGAGTTCGGGCGGTGTGGTCAGCTCGTCCGTGCCGAGTTCGACGTCGACGGTGTTCACGAACGCCTCGATCAGCACCGCTGAAGCGGGTGCTTCGAGCATCTCGGGCCTCCGTCTCGCGCGTCGCCGTTTCGGGGCGGCCTCGGACCGCTGCGGGCCGAGCGGTCCGGGCGGGTCGGGTCCGGGCCGGCTCGATTCGGTTCGTCCGGTCGGGCCCGCTCTCCGCCCAGCCTACCTCTTCACTAACCGGCTAACGATTTTACCGGTTGACCTCGCGCTCGCGTCGGTGCCACGATCGGCGTACTAACCGGTGAAAGGCTTAGACAGTTAGGACAGGCAGACGATGGTCTCGCAGAGCGTCGGTGTCGGTGTCGACGTCGACGTCGACGTCCCGGTCGGTCGCACCGCGAAGCCGGCCGGTGCCCGGAACACCGCCGTGCTCCTGGCCTTCACCCTCGCCACCAACCTGGCCGACGGGATCACCAAGATCGCGCTGCCGGTGCTGGCCACCCGCAGTACCGATTCCCCGGCGCTGATCTCACTGGTCTCGCTCACCTTGACCCTGCCGTGGCTTCTGGTCGCGCTCCCCGTCGGGGTGCTGGTGGATCGCGCCGATCGGCGCCGGTTGTTGTGGCTGGCCGACGGGCTGCGGCTGCTCACCATCGGCGGGCTGATCGCGATCGTGCTCGGCGGCCGGGCCACCCTCGGTGTGCTCGCGCTCGGCGGGCTGGTCTTGGGCGTGGCCGAGGTGATCGCGCTTACGGCCACCTCGGCGTTGATCCCGGCGATCGTCCCGCGCGCCGACCGGGAGCGTGCCAACGCGCTGATCACCGGCGCCGAGACGGCCGCCAACGAGTTCGCCGGCCCGTTCGTGGGCGGACTGTTGCTGGCCGCCGGTACCGGCTTGGCGCTCGGCGTCACCTGGGTCGCGTACCTCGCCGCGAGCCTGCTGTTGCTCCTGCTCACCGGCCGTTTCCGGGCCGCGGGTCGGGCCGGAAACGACTCGGACGTGACATCGACCGGCACCGACGGCGGTTCGGCCGCCTCCGACGCCCCCGAAGCTGCCGCCCCCGAGTCCGTCGCCGGCCAAATCGGCGCCGGCCTGGGCTTCCTCCGGCGGCATCGCCTGCTCCGCACGATGTCGCTCATCCTCACCGTGCTGTGCGCGAGTTGGGGCGGATGGTTGGCGTTGATGCCATTGGTCGCGCACGACCTGATGCGCCTGTCCGCCCGCGAGTACGGCGTGGTGTTGAGCGCACTGGGCGTCGGCGGCCTGCTCGGTGCGCTGGTCGTCGGGCGGCTCAATCGGCTGATCGGCCATCGCCGGGTGATGCTCGCCGACCTGGTCGGCACGTTCGCGATGATGGCGGTGCCCGCGGTGACCACCAACCTGTGGGCGGTCGCCGCGGCGGCCTTCGTCGGTGGTCTGGGCGGCACCCTGTGGTCGGTCGACGCCCGGCTGATCGGTCAGAACCTGGTGCCCGAGCACATGATGGGCCGCTACAGCGGGGCCGCCCGACTGCTCGGCTGGGGTGCGATGCCGCTCGGCGCGGGCCTGATCGGCGTGCTCGCCCAGTGGTTCGGGGTACGCGCCGCGTTCGTGGTGTTCGCGATCGCCGTGGCGGCCACGATTCCGGTGTACCTACGGGTCGTCACCGCGGAACGCCTGGCGCCGGCATTGCGCGTGCCGGAGCCGACGGCGGACCTCGGGTGATCGTCGCACCCTGCGGCGTGTGCGCCGGCACCCGCGTCGTCGCGCAGGCGGGAATCGGCGACTCGCGCCTGCTCCCACCCGCCCGCGCTACCGCGGCGGCTCGGGCCACATCCGACCCGCCGGTGTGTCCGGGCCGTCGACCACGGCGGTGATCATCCGCAGGTTCGCCGCGAACGCCTCGGCCTGCTCGGTGCCGATCGCCCGGCTGATCAGGCTGTCGGCCTCCTTGATCACCCGTCGCCCCTCGGCGACGCCCGCGTTGCCCAGCGCGGTCAGTTCGAGCAGGACCACTCGCTTGTGCACCGGATGCGGCCGGCGGACGATCCAGCCCGCCCGCTCCAGCGCCGCCATCGCGGTGGTCACGCTCTGTGGGGTGATGTGGTGGGCGCGGGCGAGGTCGGCGGCGGACATCGCGCCGTTCTCGTCGAGCCGACCGGCCAGGCCGAGCTGGTTGATCGAGACCCCGATGCCTTCGAGCCCCTCGTTGAGCAACCGCTGCATGGACTGTTGCGCACGCCAGAGCAGATGCGGCAGTTGCTCGCTCCACGCGGGCTCGACGACTTCGTGGTGGGCGGGCATCGCGCGTTTCCCTTCTCCGAATCGGTCGGGGTCCGCGCCGCGTGGACGCGGCACCCCGCCGTCACCGTAGGGCACACCGAGCGGCGGCTCGACATCCGACACCTTGACAGACATCGAACAAGATGCCAGCTCTCGTATATGTTCTAAGTCTTCTGCTAACTTACCAGTCTTCAGATAACTTGGAAGGCTGTTGCACCATGCCCACGACTCCCCGATCCACTGCTTCGTCGGCCGCGCACTCGCCGCCGACCTCCACCGTGGCCCGCCCCGCGCTCACCGTGGTACTCGCATGTCTCGGCGTATTCGCCTCGTACGTACCGATCGGCGGGGTGGCGGTGTCCCTGCCGACCATCCAGCGCGGGTTGGACGCGTCCACCAGCGACCTCCAGTGGATCAGCGACATCTTCATCCTGCCGATGGCGGCGCTGATCCTGACTTTCGGCCTGATCGGCGACCTGTACGGGCGCAAGAAGGCGTTCCTGGCCGGTCTCGTCCTGCTCGGGGCCGGCTCGGCCACCAACCTCACCGCGCACGGCGTCACCCAGGTCTGGGTCGGCCAGGCGCTCTCCGGCGCGGGCGGCGCCGCCCTGCTCACCTCCAGCCTGGCGCTGATCAGCCACGCCTACCCGGACTTCCGGGCCCGGGCCAAGGCCATCTCCGCATGGGCCGCCTCGCTGGGCCTGGGCATGTCGCTGGGCCCGCTGCTGAGCGGGGCGATCCTCGAACAGACCTCCTGGCGCTGGATCTTCGCGCCGATCGTGGTGGTCTGCCTGGTCGGCGTCGCGGTCGCGGCGGTACTCCTGGAGGACTCCCGTTCGCCGCACGGCCGAGCGATCGACGTGCCTGGCCAGATCGCCGGAATCATCGCGATCACCGGCCTGATCTACGGCGTGATCGAGGGCGGCACCACCGGCTGGACCGACGGCCCGGTCCTGGTCGCGTTCGCACTCGCGATCCTCGGCCTGGCCGCGTTCATCGTGATCGAGCACCGCTCGGCGACCCCGATGTTGTCGCTCAAGCTGTTCTCGTCCCGCACGTTCACCGGCGCCGGCGTGGTCACCATGATCACCATGTTCGGCCTGGTCGGGATCGTCTTCTCGCTCAGCCTGTTCTTCGGCAACGTCCAGCACCTGAGCGCGCTCGACATCGCCTACCGCTTCCTGCTCATCAACGGGCTCACCGTCGTGATCGGCCCGATCGTCGGTCGGCTGATGGGCCGGATCCCCTCGGGAGCGCTGCTCACCGTCGGCCTCGTGGTCACCGGCATCGGCATGCTGACCCTGAACACCCTGGAGCCGGACACCGGATTCGCCGCGTTGGTCGGCCCGCTCGTGATCATCGGCGTGGGCTTCGCGTTCGTGATGACACCGATCACCTCGGTCGCGGTGAGCAGCGTGCCGCACCACCTGGCCGGCATGGCCGGCGCGGGCAACAACACCCTGCGCCAACTCGGCGGCGCGCTCGGTCCGGCCGTACTGGGCGCGGTGCTGACCAACCGCATCGCCGCCGCCCTGCCCGACAACCTGACCACCTCCGGCCTGGCCCCCGCCGACCGCGAGCACGTCACCTCGGCCGTCTCGGACGAGGGCCTCTCGGCGGCCGGCCACCTGGGCCTGGCCCCCGAGGCCACCGGCAGGGCCCTGTCCGCCGTCGGCGACAGCTTCGCCGACGCGCTGCACCTGTGCATGACCATCGCGGGGCTGGGGATGTTCGTCGCCGCCGGGGTCACCGTGGTGATGATCGGCGTACGCCGGCCGAAGACACCCGCCGGCGCGCCGGCCGCACGGATCCCGGCACAGCCGCCGGCGTCCGCCCCACTGGCCGACTCCACCCGCGCCTGAGCCAGAGCCCGACCCGGAACCGGACCCGGACCCGGAGTCCAAGGCGTTCGCCGTTCCGGTGCTCGGTCGAAGAAGGCCCCTGTCTGCGTTTGCGCAGATCAGGGGCCTTCGAGCGACGAGCGATAGGCGGCAAGTGGCTCCCTGCGGCGCCTCCCACACCGGCCGCAGCGTGCCGCACTACACAACCGATGCGCCCGTCCGCCCGCGCAAGCCCGGCACGGTCACCACCGCCCCCAGCAACGCACCCACCAGCGGCACCAGCAACGCCGTCCGGAAGCCGTCCAGCTCGGAGCCGCCCGCGCCGGCCAGCACCGCCGTCACGCTCGACAGGCCCAGCGCCGCGCCGAACTGGAAGGCGGTGTACAGCAGTCCGCCGGCCAGACCCTGCTCGTCCTCGTCGATGCCGTCCGTGGCGGCGATCGTGAGCGGCCCATAGGCCAGCGAGAAGGCCAGTCCGAGCAGCAGCATCGTCGGGAACATCGCCGGGTAGGAGGTGTCCGCGTCGATGGACAGGAACAGCGCGTACGCGAGCGCGGCCAGCGACATTCCGCCCAGGATCACTCGCAGGTTGCCGAACCGGTCGACCAGCCGCGGCGTCACCGTCGGCGCGAGTACCGCGTCCACGCCGACCGCCAGCAGCGCGAAGCTGGTCTCCAGGGTCGACCAGCCGCGTACCTCCTGGAGGTAGAACACCGCGACGAACTGGAATCCGAAGAACGAGCCCGCGAACAACATCGCGCCCAGGTTCGCTCGCACCAGCGCTCCCGAGCGCAGGATGCCGAGCCGCACCAGCGGGGTGCCGGCGCGACGTTCGGCGGCGACGAACGCGAACAGCAGAGCGATCCCACCCACGAAGACCGCGATCGTCCACCCCCAGCCGCGCGCCGGGTGCTCCAGCCGGACCACGCCGTACACCAGCAGCAACATCGAGCCGGTGACGCTGATCGCGCCTGCCACGTCGAAGCCCTGACCGGCCCGATCGGGCCGGCCGTCCCCGGGGACCAGTGCCACGGCCAGGGCCAGGATCACCGCGGCCAGGGCAACCGGTACGAAGAACACCAGCCGCCAGTCGATCGCGGTCAGCAGGCCGCCGATCACCAGGCCCAACGAGAAGCCGCCCGCGGCGGTGCCCGCGTAGAACAGCAGGGCCCGATTGCGCTGGGGTCCCTCGGCGAAGCTCGTGGTGATCACGGCCAGCCCGGCGGGCGTCATGAACGCGGCCGAGGCACCGGTCACGAAGCGCGCGACGATCAGCATCCAGCCCTCGGTGGCGAACCCGCCCAGGCCGGAAAACACCAGGAAGACGGTCAACCAGAACAGGAACATCCGCCGCCGACCGAGCAGATCGGCGGTGCGCCCGCCCAGGAGCATGAAACCGGCGTAGGCCAGCACGTACGCGCTCATCACCCAGCTGACCGCGCCGGTGGACATGCCCAGGTCCTCGCGGATCGTCGGCAGCGCGACGTTGAGCATCGCGACGTCGATGCCCTCCAGGAAGATCGCGCCGCACAACACGATCAACATGCCCCACGCGCGGGCGCCCATCCGTCCGGCGTCGTTCTCCGGTGGCGTGTGCGGCGCTCCGAGCACTTCCGTCCCACCCGGCCCCGGGGCGGAGGCGGGCGAAGCGGTAGTGGTGGACGAGGACGTGGATGCGGACATGCGGCAGCCCCTCGGGACGCTGGATGCGAGTGGGTGGGTGGTGGCGTCGAGGCGTCGGGGCTCGGTTATCCGAACGAACCCGGTTCCCTCTTGTAACCACCCCCATCCTTCGGCAGCATCGACTTCCATGGAAGAAGGCACTTCAAAGGAACCGACCCTCTGCCCGAGTAACCAGGACGATTACGACGCACTCCAGTGGGACGTCCGCGAGGGGTGCGAGGTGCGCCAGATCCTCGACCGGGTCGCGGACAAATGGTCGCTCCTGGTGATCGCGATCCTGGAGAGCCGCACGCTGCGCTTCACCGAGCTGCGCCGGGAGATCGACGGGATCAGCCAGCGCATGCTCACCGTGACGCTGCGCCAGCTCGAACGCGACGGTCTGGTCCGGCGCACCGTCTACCCGGTGGTGCCGCCGCGGGTGGACTACGCGCTCACCCCGATGGGCACGACGCTGCACACCACGATCCGGTCCCTGGTCACCTGGACCGAGGAACACCAGGAACGCATCGCGGAGGCCCGGGCCCGATACGACGCGCGCGCCGACGCCGAGGCGGGCATGCACGCCGAACCGGCCTCCGCCGGCCGCTGAGCCGCACCCGGCGCCGCCCGGTCGAGCCGCCGTGGACGGCCGGCCGCCGGCCGTGCCGGTCAGTCGACCGTGCGTACCCGGTCAGCGCGGCCGCCCAGGATCGGTGTCGTCGGCAGGGACGGACCAGGCCGAGGACGCGAGGAGAACACCATGGGCAAGAGCGTGCTGATCTCGGGTGCGAGCATCGCGGGTCCGGCGCTGGCCTTCTGGCTGCACCGGTACGGATACCAGGTCACCGTGGTCGAGCGGGCCCCGAAGTTGCGGCCCGGTGGCCAGGCGGTCGACTTCCGTGGCGAGGTGCACATGACCGTGCTGCGCCGGATGGGCATCCTGGACGAGATCGCCCGGCACCGCACCGATGCCGGCCCGCTCCGTGTGGTCGACGCGGCCGGTGACGAACTGGTCGGCCTGCCCGCGTCCTTCGCGGGGGGCGACGTGGAGATCCAGCGCGGTGACCTGGCCCGGATCCTGTTCGAACTGACCGAGGGCGACGTCGAGTACGTCTTCGACGACTCGATCGCCTCGCTGACCGAGACCGCCGACGGCGTGGATGTCACCTTCGAGCGGGCCGCGCCGCGCTCGTTCGACCTGGTGGTCGGCGCCGACGGGCTGCACTCGAACGTGCGCAGGCTGGTCTTCGGCGAGGAATCGCGGTTCGTACGCGAATCCGGCTATCGGGTGGCCCTGTTCGAGGCACCGAATCGCCTGGGGGTCGGGCCCGACAGCGTGCTCTACAGCGAGCCGGGTCGAGGGCTGGCGGTGTTCCCGACCCATGCGGGCCGGGCCAACGTGATGTGTGTGTACGCCGACGCCGGAGCGGGCGCGGACCGGCGCGACGTCGAGGCGCAGAAGCGGGCGGTGGCCGCGACCTACGCCGACATGGGCTGGCGGGCCGAGGAGTTGATGGCGGACCTGACCGGCGCCGATACGTTCTACGCGGACTCGATCGGCATGGTCGTCATGGACTCCTGCACCAAGGGCCGGGTCGCTCTGCTCGGCGACGCCGGTTACGGCGCCACCTGCGGCGGCATGGGCACCGGCCTCGCGATCGTCTGCGCGTACGTCCTCGCCGGCGAACTCGCCGCGGCCGATGGCGACCACCGCACCGCTTTCGCCGAGTATGAGCGGGCGATCGGGAAGTTCACCAAGGCATGCCGGCAGGTGGCGGGCGGGATCGGCACGTTCTTCGCGCCGACGACCGCGGGCCGGATCAAGTGGCGCACCCGCGTCTACCGGGTCCTGACGGCCGGTCCGTTCCTGCGCTTCCTGGACAAGATGACGACCAAGGCGGCGACATCGATCACCCTGACCGACTACCCGGTGCCGGTGCGACTCTGACGGGCTCGCGCCATCCACCGTCGACCACGCCCTCGCGGGCGATCAGACCCGGAGGCGGCTGGGTGGCGTGGCGGTCTGCCTCACCCGCAGTGACGCGTGCTTTCGTCCAGCGGGCCGGGCATGCCTGCCGGCCTTGCTTACGCGCGTCGCCCCTTCCCGGGGTGGACGACATCACCGCACTGCCGTCGAGCAGGAGAAGGCGATGAAGTTCAATGCCCTACTCACGAACGCGGTCATCTTCCGCAACGCCCTGGACATCGCCGAGTTCGTGCGCCGGCTCATGCAGGAGGGCTGAGTGGTCACGTGCACTGAGATGAGCGAGGCTTGGCCTCCTCGCTCCGGCTGTCGCGTCAACCGTCGCCCTGCTCGATGTGCAGGTGGATCGGGCCGCGAAGAACGGGGCTGCGCCGGTACGGCGGTGGGTCGGCGACCAGCCGGGGTCGATCGAGGCGGCGTACCAGCTCATTCAGCGCGATCTGGGTTTCCCGCCGGGCCAGTGGGCCGCCGAAGCACAGGTGGATGCCGCTGCCGAAGCCGAGGTGCTGGTTGTCTCGCCGATCGGGGTCGAAGCGGTCGGGATCGTGGAAGCGGTTCGGATCGCGGCTGCCCGAGGCCGGCATGAGAATGATCCGCGAGCCCTTGGGAATGGTCGTGTCCGCGACGGTGATGTCGCTGTAGGACGCCCGCCACGGAATGATGTGCACGGGAGGCTCGTAGCGCAGCAGTTCTTCGACCAGCCGGACGACCAGGCCCGGTTCGTCGCGCAGTCGCCGCAGCACCTGCGGGTGGCGCAGCAGGGTCAGCATGCCGTTGGCGATGAGGTTGACCGTGGTCTCGTGGCCGGCGATCAGCAGCAGGTTGGCGGTGGCGACGATTTCGTCGTCGGTCATCCGCCCGTCCGGCCCGTCATCGTTGGCCAGCCGTGACAGCAGGTCGTCACCCGGTCGGCCGTGGCGTTGCTCCACCAGCCCGCCGAGGAACTCGCGCAAGTCCGTGGTGGCCTGTTGGCCGTTCGTCAGCTTCTCCTTCGGGTCGGTCTTGGGGTTGTAGTCGATCGAATCGATGATGGCGTTCACCCACAGGTGGAACCGGGGTTCGTCCTCGCGTGGCACGCCGAGCAGGTGGCAGATCACGGTGACGGGGAAGGGATAGGCGAAGTCGTCGACGATGTCGATCTGCTCTTTGCCCACGAAGTCGTCGATGAGGCTGCCAACGGTGGCGGTCAGGTCGGGTTCAAGGCCGGCCACCAGCCCCGGGGTGTGCGGGGGGCCGAAGTGGCGCATTGCCATGCGCCGCAGGCGGTCGTGCTCGGGCGGGTCGAGGTTGATGAACGCCGGCGTGCCGGATCTCTCGAATGCCTCCACCGGATGCGACAGATTGCGGACGTCGGAGCTCAGGTGCGGGTTGTGCAGGATGTCCGTGAGCTCGCGGTAGGTGCTGATGACGTAGCTGCCGTCCCCCTGCAGAGCCACCGGCGTCTCGCGCAGCTCGGCGTACAGCGGGTACGGGTCGGCCCGGGTGGAGTAGTCGAGGATCCGGAGCAGCGTGTCGGGCGTCTTGGTCGTGGCCATCTCGCTCTGCCTCCTATCGGTGCCGCTGCACGGACGTCACACGCCGCTCACTCGGGTCGTGGCCGGTGACAACCACGGTGGCGCCCTGGGCGAGCAGGGTGGGGCCGGGGAAGTCGACGGGCACCGGCTTCATGTCGGCGGGCTGGTCGGGCGTGGGGCAGGGCGGCGGGAAGGGTGCGGCCGTCTCGATCAGCTGCCGGTAGTGGTCCAGCCACTTGGCGTTGTTGAAGCTCACGGCCGCGGTGACGCGGCCCCGGTAGCCGTATGCGGCGACGAAGCGGCGGTCGGTCACCGATCCCTGGACGACGACCACCTCGTCGGCGAAGGTCGGCACGCCGACGGACTTGATGTTGACGCCGAACTGGATCGACCAGAAGAGCGGGATGGACAGGTGGGGCCAGCGGTCCGCCTGTCCACTGACCATGTTGTGCGCCGCGACCTCGGCCTGCTCCACGGCGTTGGCCCAGTGCTCCAGCGAGATGAGCCGGTACTCGTAGATCGGGTTCGGGCAGCGTGCCACGTCTCCGGCGACGAAGATGTTGTCGGTGATCAGGCCGTTGAGGTCGAGGGCGCGGCAGCCCGTGTCGCAGGCGATTCCCCAGACGCCCACCGCCAGGCCCGAGTCCCGCAGCCACTCGGTGTTGCGGATGCCCCCGAGTGCCACCACCGCCACGTCGGCGTCGATCGTGGTGCCGTCGTCGAAGTGAGCACGGCGGAAGCGCCCCTGCTCGTCGCCCTCCAGCCGGGTGACCTTGACACCGCAGCGCAGGTCGACGCCGTGAGCGCGCTGCATGTCCGCCGCGATCTCACCGATCATGGCACCGAGCGCCCCGACCAGCGGACCCGGCGCGAGCTCGGCGACGGTCACGGGGATGTTCCGCTCTCGGCAGATGGAGGCGATCTCGGAGCCGGTGAATCCCGCTCCGATGACCAGTACGCGGGAGGGCCCGGCGGCAAGGGCTCGCTGCAGGCCCTCGGCGTGTTCGCGCGTACGTACGACGAACACTCCGTCCAGGGCCGCCTCGCTCTCGACGAACCAAGGCCGGGCCCGCACCCCGGTGGCGATCAGCACCCGGTCGAAGGGAACCTCACGTCCATCGGCGAGCCGCACGTGGTCGGTCGCCAGGTCGAGCCCGCTTGCGGGCACGCCCAGCAGCCACTCCGCATCGATGTCACGACGCCGCGGCAGCTTGGTGCCGTCGGCGGGCACCCACCCGGTCAGTACCTGCTTGGACAGGGGAGGCCGGTCGTAGGGCTCGCCCAACTCGTCACCGATCATGGTCAACGATCCGGTGAAACCCTCGTCGCGCAGTGCCTCCGCGGCCCGCAGTCCCGCCAGTGACGCCCCGACGACCACGATGCGGCCATCGCGCTTGAACGCACGCAGTATGTCGGCGCCGGTCATGACTTCGACCTCTCCGCCAGTACGTCCCGTCCCTCCAGTCGGTCGACCAGAATGGCTTGGACCGGGCAGGCCGCCGCGGCGCGCAGCACCTGGTCGCGCCGGGCGTCGTCGGGATTCGGGTCGTACATCAGTGCTTCCTCGCCGTGCATCCGGAATGCGTCCGGAGCCAGGAACGCGCACTGCGCATACCCCTCACATCGGGATAGGTCCACGACAATTCTCATCCCGACCTCCACAGGACTGCATGCTGCGGACCCTGAAGCCGGTGCCGCTCCGGCACGCAAAGCGCGAGATCAGGCTTCGAGAGAAGGGATTCGGCCGTTCACCCCTGGAACGTGCGAGGGGGGTACACCGCGCTCGTCGGGTCTCAACAGAACGAACTGAACATTCGCGGATCAGGCGATCGGCGTCTATGAAACCGCCCGGAGAACCTGACCTTGTTCTCCAAAAGCCTATCCCGCACGTACATCACCCGCACTCGGGGAACCCGGGCGGCCTGAGCGCCACCACCAACGAAGTCCGACGTGGAGGGCCAACCCGCACCGGCGCCCCCTCGGTTCCCGACACGATCCTCACCGACACCCACGCCACGTCCCCTGCCGCAGTTCGGCGATCCACCGCCACGGCCGTTTCACTGGCCGCCGCAAGCGTCGAAGAAGCTCACGCTCGACCGGACTTCAGCGAGATCATCCGCCGTGCCGCACGCGGCGGACGCTGAACACGAACACACAGCCCGGACAGCCGTGCCCGACCACCCCGGAACCCACCGGCCCCACCGTCGCCCGGGCGCCCAGGCGCCCGGCAACGGACGGCGCCGGTGACCGACATCCCACCCTGGACACGCCGGATCCCCACGGACGGGGTGCCCTCATGGCGGACTCTGCGGGCGCACGCGGATTCCGACGACTCGACGGCGAGTGGATGGTGCACACCCGAAGCCAGCCCGCATGTCGGATTCGCGCGCTTCGCCCGTTCGTCGATGAGGTGGCCAGACTGACCCATCCGCACGCATCCCTGCAGGTCACGGCGTGTCCGGGGATACTCGCAGCATGTTCGATCCGATACCGGTACTCTGCCGGTGGGCAAAACGCGGATCACCGCGGAGGCCCAACCGGGCCGTTAGCTCAATTGGCAGAGCAGCGGACTTTTAATCCGCGGGTTCAGGGTTCGATCCCCTGACGGCCCACCGCGCTCGACGGCTTTGCCGCAGGTCGACCGCCTGCGGGCAGTGGGCCGACCTTGGTGTCCGACTCGCCTGGCCGATGTGTACGGATGGCTTCGGGCGGGTCGGTGCGGCCCTTGGGTGGTTGGTCTCACGCGGTGTGGCGGCGGGGCGACCCACCCGCGCAAACGGCCTTCGGTTTCGATGGCGCAGCCCGAATGACTTTGCGCGGCATGCGAGTTCGCACTGACTGCGGCCGATGCGGCAAAAGCGGGTCACGAGCCGGTGGCGCCAGGTCCACGACTCGGGCGCGGCCCGTGTGCCCAGGCTGGAGGATTCAGGCCCAGGGAGCGAATCAGGTCGTGGATTTCGGTGCGGTGGACGCGGCCCGGGTCGGTGGTCCGGCCGCGTAGGTGGCCGTAGATCTCCAGGGACACCAGGCCGTGCAGGCGGCCCCAGACCCGGAGGGCGAGGGCGACCGCTGTCGGCGGCAGGTCGGGGAACTGCGCGCGGACCAGGCCGACCCGGGTCGGGTCGAAGTCGGACCAGTCGTACGCGTCGGCCGACTGCAACGCCTCAGCGAACGGCCACGCGGCGGCGACCAGGCCGGTGAGCCCGGCGCGGGCCCGGTGCCCCGCCACGAACGCGTCCCCGCCCGCCGGCGCCTGACAGCCCGGTACCGGATCGCCGTAGATCAACCGGAAGCCCTCCGGATCGGTCAGCGACCACTGCCGGAACGCCCGCGCCCAGGCCAGGAGCCGGCCCGCCGCGTCCTCGACCGGCAACTCGTCCCGAGCGGCCTCCGCGGCCTGCACGGCAACGGACCGGGCATCGGCGTACTCGCGCTCGGCATGTCGGCCGACGGCCCGTTCGTACTGGTCCCGAGACCCCGGTCGGCGAGTCGAAAGCGCCCGGCGCACTCGCGGCACAACACAAACGAAACAACGATGGGCCCCGACCACCCGGTCGGGCCCATCGTCTGCGCACACCTCGTCATGTCCGGCTTACACCAGAGCGTCCACCTTCACCGCCGATCCGCCCACTCCGTCCGCCCCGACTGCCCCGTCCAACACACCCGACTCCACCGCGCCCGACGCCGCCTCCCCCTGCCGCCCCGGCAGCAACTGCACCAGCGCGGCGACCGCCGCGCAGAAGGCGGTCAGCAACCACAGACCGTTCACGAACGCGTCCCCGAAGGTGTCGGCCGTCGGCGCGTCACCCAGCGTGTCGTAGAAGACGATGCCCACCAGGGCCACCCCGAGCGCGCCGCCCACCTGCTGTGCCGTGGAGAGCAGGCCCGCAGCCGAACCGGCGTGCCCGGCCCTGATGCCGGCCAGTACCGTCGCCGCCATCGGACCCATCACCAGGCCCATACCGAACCCGGTCAGCGCGAGTCCCGGGACGAGCGCCAACGTCTCGTCGGTGCCGGACAGCGTCTCCACCAGCACCACGTGCCCCAGGCCCTGCACCAGCGCGCCCGCCGCCAACACCTGTCGACCCAGCTTCGCCGCGACCTGGCCCGAGATCGCCGAGGACAGGAAGTACCCGACCCCCAGCGCGATGAACAGCAGCCCCGAGTCGAGCGCCGACATCCCGTGCCCCATCTGCAGGTAGAGCGCCAGGATCAGGAAGAAGGCCGCGTTCACCAGGCCGTACACCAGTGCCATCGTGATGCCGACCGAGAACGGCCGCTCGCGGAAGAGCACCGGGTCCACCAGCGGCGCACCGCCGCCGCGTCCCAGACGGCGCTGGTACAGCGTGAACGCGCCGAGCAGCAGCGGGGCGACCCCGAGGGACAACCACGTCCACAGCGGCCAGCCCTGCTCGCGCCCCTGGACGAGCGGCAACACGACGGCGACCAGACCGAGCGTGATCAGGGCGGTACCGACCAGGTCGAGCCGGGTACTGCCCTCGCCCCGGCTTTCCGGCACCAGCCTCGGGGTCAGCACCAGGGCGACCAGGCCGACCGGGACGTTGATCCAGTAGATGCTGCGCCAGTCGAGCCCGAACAGGTCGACCTGGATCAGCGCGCCGCCGATGAGCTGACCGAAGACTCCCGCGAAGCCCATCGCGAGTCCGTACGCGGTGAACGCCTTGACCCGCTGCTCGCCGACGTACAGCACGTTGATGATCCCGAGCACCTGCGGCATCAGCAGCGCCGCCGCCGCGCCCTGCAGGACCCGGGCGGCGATCAGCATCTCCGCGTTCCCGGCCAGCCCACAACCCGCCGAGGCGAGAGTGAACAGCCCCAGGCCGATCGCGAACATGCGCCGCCTGCCGTAGATGTCCCCGAGTCGACCGGCCGTGATCAGCCCGGCGGCGACCGCGAGGCCGAAACCCGCGACCACCCATTGGATCGCGGCCGGAGTGGCGTGCAGGTCCTCCTGAGTGGCCGGGATCGCGACGTTGACGATGAAGAAGTCCAGCGTGGTGATGAAGATTCCGGCGAGCAGGACCAACAGCGCACCCCACGACTGCCGGGGCGTCGATGCCTGTGCTGCGGGAGCCGTGGCCGTCGTGGCGGCGGACATGGGTGATTCCTTTCCGGACGAACGCGCCGAACGGCACGCGGAAGAGGCCGTGGTGCGATGGGTCGAGGCGCAAACGAGCGATCGAGATCCGCAAGGGGATCGAGATCCGCGAGGCGATCGAGATCCGCAAGAGATCGAAATGCGGCGAGAAATCGAGCGGCGCCGGCGCGACAAGCAAGTCGACGAGAGGACGCGAAACGCGCCACCGCGAGGACACCGGGGGCCGGGCGTCAGCGTGGCCCGGCCCCGGATCCGTCGAGCGGGTACATCATCGGATCACAGACCGGCCGGCACCTTGTCCAGGAAGCCGCTGACCAGGGCGATCCGGCCGTCCTCGGCGACCTGGATCACATCGAAGCCGACCGCGAGGGCCTCCTCGCCCGCCGGGCCGAGGTTCCACGTGAAACGGGCCAGGTCGTGGTGGCTGTCCACCGCGCCGCCGAGGCTGAACACCAGGCCCGCGAACTGCCCCTGTACCGCGCCCAGCGTGGCGTCGATCGCGTCGTGGCCCTCGGCCACCACCAGCGGGTCCACGTAGCGGGCGCCCTCGGTGTAGACCTCCTCGACCAGCTTGCGGCGGGCGGCCGGGGCGGCCTCGTTCCAGGTGGCGATGTAGCGCTCGGCCAGGGCGGTGAAGTCGATGTTCGTGGTCATGGTGACCGTCCTTGTGCTTCCTCCGGGCTTCCGGCCTTTCCGGCGAGCTCCGTTGGACATGAATTTACGAAGCCCCGTACCGACCGGAATCAGTCCCGCATAGGTACTTTGGCGCAGGAGGGATCAGTACGAGGGTCAGTACGAAGGACCCGCACACGGGCCCGCACCTGGGACCCGCACACGGGGCCCGCCCAAAGGATCGGCACCGGAAGGTCGGTGGACATGGGGGACGGCAAGGCATGTTGTACGGACGAGACTCCGAGCTGACAACCATCGAGCGCCTGCTCGCCGACGCCGAGGAGGGTCGCAGCGGCGTGCTCGTCATTCGCGGCGAACCCGGCATCGGCAAGACCGCGCTCCTGGATCACGTGCTCACCGGCACGAGTGTGCGCACGCTCCGGGGCACCGGGGTCGAGTACGAGGCCGAACTCCCCTATGCCGGACTCAACCTGCTGCTCCGCCCGGCGCTGGGGCACCTGGACCGGCTGCCCGACCCGCAACGACAGGCCCTGGCGGCCGCCTTCGGGCTCGCCGCGGGCGAGCGTTCCGAGCCGATGTTCGTCGGTCTGGCGGTGCTGTCGTTGTTGTCCGAGTACGCCGGCGACGGCCCGCTCCTGTGCGTCGTGGACGACGCGCAGTGGCTGGACCGGGCCTCCCACGACGCACTCGTATTCGCCGCCCGCAGGCTGTACGCCGAGGGCATCGCGCTGATCTTCGCCGCCCGCGAGGACCGGCACGCCTTCCCGGCCCAGGGCCTGCCCGAGCTGCCGCTGTCCGCGCTGGGACCCGAGCACGCGAGCGCGCTCCTGGACGAGCACGCCCGGGACATGTCCGCGACCACCCGCTCCCGCGTGCTCGCCGAGTCCCGGGGCAACCCGCTCGCGCTGATCGAACTCCCGGTCTCGCTGGCCGGCGAACGGTCCGGCGACACCCTGCGCCCGGGCGCGCTGCCGCTCACCAGCCGGCTGCAGATCGCCTTCCACGGCCAGGTCACCCGGCTCGACGAGCGAACCGGGATGTTGTTGCTGCTGGCCGCGAGCGACGACTCCGGCGATCTGGGCATCCTGCTCCGGGCCGGTGCCGGGTTCGGCGCGGGTCCCGCCGATCTGGCCGCGGCCGAGGAGGCGTCGCTGATCGTCGTCGACGACGACCGGTTGCGCTTTCGACACCCGCTGATCCGGGCCGCGGTGCAGCAGCGCGCGCCGATCGACCGCCGGCTCGCCGCTCACCGCGCGCTGGCCGAAGCGTTCGACGCGCCCGACCACGCGGATCGGCGCGCCTGGCACCTGGCCGCCGCCGCGACCGGCGTCGACGAGCCGGCCGCGATCGCCCTGGAGAGCACCGGCGAACGGGCCCGCGAGCGCAGCGGCCACCTCGCCGCCGCGCTGGCGTACGAGAAGGCCGCACGGCTGAGCCAGGACGTCCGGGCGCGCACCCGCCGTCTCGTACTCGCGGCCGAAGCCGCCTCCGAAGCGGGCGAGTTGGACCGGGCCCGCACGTTCGCCGAACGAGCCCAGTCGACCGCGACCGACGACGCGATCCGGGCCCGGCTGCTGCATGTGCGCGCGCTGTCCGACTTCTGGCAGGGCGCGTTCACCAACGCGCACGAGTTGTTGCGGCAAGGCGCCGCACTCACCGCCGGGAGCCGGCCCGAGCGCGCGGCGCGCATGCTGCTCCAGTCCATGCACACCGCCTGGTACCTGGGCGAAACCGAAGTCTGCTCCACCGTACGGGAGTTGGCTGAACTCGACCTGCCGCCGACGGCCTCGGTGACCCCGGTCGTCGAGTTCATGATCGCCGCGTTCCCGCCCAAGGAGAACACCCCGGATCCCCGACAGCCGAAGGGCGGGCACCCGGACACCGAGCGCCCCGACCTGGGCGACCTGATCCGCATCGCGCCCCGGACCGGCAACGAGGAGCAGCGCGACCTGCTGCTGGCCTGCGGTGTCGGACTGGCCCTGGGCCAGGACGTGGACGCGCATCACATCGCGTCGCTGTTCGCCCGCGAGAGCCGACTGCACGGCGGGATCGGCCGGTTGCCGACGATCCTGTTCTTCGTGGCCGAGGCCGAGATCTTCGAGAGCCGACACACCGACGCGTTGGCCACCGCCTCCGAGGGCCTGCGGATCGCGCAGGACACCGGGCAGCAGCAGTGGATCAGCCAGTTCGAGAGCGTGCTGGCCTACCTGGCGGGCATCTCGGGCGACGAGGAGGCCGCCCATCGGCACGCCGACGCGGCACTCGCCGGCGGCGTGGGCAGCGCGATGCCGGCCGGAGCGCCGTGGTCCGCGTGGGCACTGGGACTGCTGGATCTGGGCCTGGGGCGCCCCGAGTCGGCGCTGAACCGGCTGGAGCGGCTCGCCCGCGAGCCGCTGCGGCATCACATCAGCGCGACCCGCTCGATCCCCGACCTGGTCGAGGCGGCGGTCCGGTTCGGTGCTCCCGACCGGGCGCGTGAACCGCTGGCCCGCTTCGAGCAGTGGGCCGGGCGGGCCGACCAACGCTGGTCGGACGCACTGGTGCTGCGCTGCCACGCGCTACTGGCGAGCGACGACGCGGCCGAGGAGTTGTGGCTCGCCGCGCTGGCCCGACACGAGAGCGAGCGCCGACCGCTGGAGCGGGCCCGGACCGGGCTGCTGTACGGGGAGTGGCTGCGCCGACTGCGCCGCAAGACCGACGCGCGTGACCGGCTGCGCACCGCGCTGGAGGAGTTCGACCGCCTCGACGCCCGGTCCTGGGCGGATCGCGCACGCACCGAGTTGGCCGCGATCGGTGGCAGCGCGACTCCCCAGGGCCCGCAGCCCGCCGGTGTACTCGCACTGCTCACCCCGCAGGAGCTACAGATCACCCGGCTCGCCGCACAGGGGCTCTCCAACCGGGACATCGCGGCGCAACTGTTCCTCAGCCCCCGCACGGTCGGCCACCACCTCTACAAGGCGTACCCCAAGCTCGCCATCGTCTCCCGCACCGAACTGACCGCGATCCCGGAACTGGCCGCACTCACCGGCTGACCCCCGACCACCACCACCGGCCCCGGACCGCCGATCCGTGCACCGCCGACCCCCGGACCACCGCTCACCGACCCCCGCAAGTCGGCGATCAGCCGCCGACGACGATCCGCGCGGGCCGGTTCCAGCCCGCCGCGACCCGACGCAGCACCGGGTGTTCGGCTCCGCCGCCGGCCCGGATGTGTTCGTACAGCGCGCGCAGCACATCCGCGCCGTCGGCCGCCCACAGCTGTTCGGCGACCCGCGTCAGGGAGAAGTGGTACCACCCGAAGTTGATCGCACCCCGATCGAACGAGCGTTCCATGTCCGCGAGTTCGCGGATCGGGGTGACCTCGACCGGCAACTCGTCCACGGTCGCGGTGAAGGCCCGCAGGGCAGGCAGCAGGTCCGGCTCCACCTCGTGTGTGTAGCCGACCATCGCGAGATTCGCGTGCAGTTCGGCGATCCACATGCCCGGGTAGGCGGGCCATGCCTGATCCTGGAAGAGGTGGGTGAGTTCGTGCACGGCCACCAGGTCGAAGTACGGCCGCAACGCGGGCGGCTCCCCGTACTCGGCGCGCATCGCCGCAGCGGCCTCCGCGCCCAGGTGCGGCCGGATCGCCGCGAACAACTCGCTGCCGAACCAACCGTCGTCGGCGGCCACCCGCAGGTGGTCCCGCGCGCCCTGCGGCGTGCCGTACAGCGGCATCGTCGCCACGCCGTCCCAGTCCGCCGCGTCCGCCACGGACAGCCTGACCTGCGGCGCGAAACCCAGTCGTTCGGTCAACCACGCGGCGGCACGGTCCACCCGCTCCGCGACGCACACGGCCCGTTCCCGCGCGCCCGGGCTGTAGTGGACCGTACAACCGAAACCGTCGAGTGTCGCCAACGCTGTCACGCATACCTCCGGGTGAGCTCGGTCGCCACCATAGGCACAGCGATCCCACCCCCGCCCGGATTTCCCCGGCCGCACCACGATCCCCCGGCCCGTCGACCGAGCCGATCCATCGGCCGGACCACCAAGCCCACCGCGCCACCCAGCCCCCGCGCGCCCTGAGGTGCCCTTGATCTTCCGGACAGCGACCCACGTAGGGTTGCAGCGAACCGGAAAGAGAAAGCACGTGCCGCAAAGATATACGCAGCAGTTCAAGGACGAGGCCGTTCGCATGGTGTTGGACGGTCCTCGCCCGATCATCCACGTCGCGCGCGAGTTGGGGATCAGCGACACCACTCTCGGGAACTGGGTCGCGCGATACCGCAGGGCCACGACGGAACCCGTGTCGACGTCGCGAGGCGACGAACCCGTGACCGCGCGGGAGCGGGAACTCGAACGCGAGAATCAAAAACTCC
>NZ_KB889741.1 GCF_000372745.1 Embleya scabrispora DSM 41855
CTGGCCAACCTCGGCGCCCGCACCCTCGACGAACTCGTCGCCGTCGCCCGCCAAGGCCTGCGACACATCCAACGCCACCCCGCACTCCTCAACAGCTTCCTCGCAGCAACCGAACTGACATGACGAACCAACAACAACCGAATTCGCAAAGCTCAGTAGGTGCGGCCGGGGGCGGGGACAAGCGCAATACCGACGGGCGTCGGCGGCAGACGGGCGGCGACGACACGGTGCGCTATGCGGGGCCCGGCAGGGGAGCCTTCGAGCCGGTCCGCTCGGATCCGGCGAAGGCCGCCCGTTCGGGACCGGCGACGGGCTACTCGGGGGGCGTGGTGACGGCCGTGTGTCCGGGTGTGGCGAGTGCCGTCTGTGCGGCCGTGGCGAGGTCCGCCCGATGCGCCTCGGTCGTCGACTGCGCGGGTGCGGAGGGCGCTTCGGCCCTGGGCGCGGCGTCGGCCTTCGACGCGGATTCGATCGCGCGTACGTCCGGCAGCAGCAGCAATCCCGCGTTCGTGGCCACCACCAGCACGGCCCCGACCAGCAGTGGGGTGCTCGTGCCGATCGCCGTCGCGACGGGAGCGGCGATCGCCAGGCCCAGCGGGCGTGTGGCGAAGGAGATCAGTGTGTCGAACGACCCGACCCGGCCCAGTGCCTCCGGCGGAATGCGGTGTTGGAGTGTGGTCTCCCACAGCGGGCTCAGCACGCCCAGACCGAACATGGCCACGAAGTAGGCGACGGCAACGACGGTCAACGGTGCGCGCAGTGCGAGGGCGGCGAGCGGAAATCCGTACAGGGCGGCGCCGATCGACGTGGCCACCAGCGGGCGCCGGACGGGCAATCGGGACGCGATCAGGGCGCCGAGCAGCACGCCCACGGTGCCGACCTGGGCGATGATCACCCATGATCGATCACCGCCGAGTCGGTCCACCGCGATGATCGGGCCGAGGGTGAGCAGGAAGCCGGCCGCCAGGTGCCATACGCCGTGTGCGACCACATTGGCCAGGAACCAGGGGTGGCGCCTCGTCTCCACCCACCCCGCGTGCAACTCGCCCAGGAACGGCCCTCGTTCGTGCCTGCGCTCGACACGTTCGGGGCGCAGGCCGCCGAACGTGGCGGCGGACGCGACGAACAGCAGGCCGGTCAGCAGCGAGGACCAGCCGGCCCCCACGGCCAGCATCAGCGCGCCGGCGGCGGCGGGCGCCGCCACTTGGGCGAGGCCCTGCGCGACGCCGAGCCGGGCGTTGACCCGCAGGCGCTCCGATTCGGGCACCACCGCGACCACCAACGTATGGATCGGCGAGATGCCGAACGCGACGGCGGCGCCGGTGAGCGCGGACAGGATCGCCAGGTCCGGGATCCGCACCGGCCCCGCGAGCAGTTCGGCGCCGATCGCCAACTGGGCACCGGCGCGGACCAGGTCGGCGGCCAGGATCACCCGATGTGGCGGGAAGCGGTCGGCGATCACGCCCGCGACCGGCAGGAGGAGCAACATCGGCAGCAGTTCGCAGGCCAGTACCAGGCCCAGATCGGTGCCCGAGCCGGTGTGTACGAGAGCAAGGGTCAGCGTGGTGGGAATGAGTGCCGTCGCAAGGGCGGCGAAGGTGCGGCCGAGCAGGAGCCGGCGCGTGGCTGGGGTCATGGCACGAGAATGTATTTCGACAGCGAATCATTCGTCAACGAAATATTGACGACCCAGCATAATGGCCGCATGCACGGTGAGGGCCGGAAACAGAGACGGGCACGGAGCGGCGTCGCCGATGGGCGGGACCGGCCCGAGGTCGAGGCCGACGGGGAAGGTCCGGTCGACGGGGAAGGCCCCGCGGACGCGGCGCTCCAGGGCCGGGCCGAGTCCGAGCCGGCGATCGTCGACGCCGAGGATTCCGTCGACCGGCACATCGCGCGATGGCGGCACAAGGCGCCGTTCGACGAGCGTGTCGAGGGGATCGTCACTCGGATCCAGATGCTGACCAAGCACTTGGCGCAGGTCAAGGGACGCGTTCTCGCCGAGGTCGGTCTGCAGGCATTCGAGTTCGACACACTGCACCGACTGGCCTCGCGCGGGGAGCCCTACCGGGCCACGCCGTCCGAACTGGCCGCGGAGTTGATGGTGTCGCCGGCGGGGATCACCGGCCGGCTGGACACCCTGGAGGAGGCCGGTTCGATCCGGCGCATCCGCGGCACCGACGACCGTCGCCGGGTCGACGTCGAACTCACCGAGTCGGGCCGCGCCCGCTGGACGGCCGCGATGAAACTGCTCGACCGTGCCGAGCGCGCGATGGTCGGTCCTCTGGACGAGACGGACCAGGACGCACTGATCGCGCTGTTGAAGCGGATGCTGCTGCGCGTGGAGAACACGGGCTGAGGCGTGGCGGGGCACTGCCGCGCCGCCTCCGGCCTCCCAGCGGCCAGGCGGCCGGGAGGCCCGGCGGACCCGGAGCACGCCCGCGACGCCGAACGACCCGCGACCCGCGACCCGCAGGCCGGGTGCGGGTCCGGCTTCGGACCCGCACACGCGCCCGATGCGCACTTCGATCGCGTGCCCCGGAGCCTCCGCGCGCCCCCGATTCGCCTCTCGATCAGTTCTTGACGGCCCGCAGCACCACGAACTTCGGGTCGCTGGCCACGATCTCGCAGTTACCGAACAGCCTGCGCAGCTTCACGTGGTAGCCCAGGTGTCGATTGCCGATCACCCACAGCTCGCCGCCGGAGCGCAGCGCCGCGCGCGAACCGGCGAACATCCGCCACGAAATGGCCTCGGTGGTGGCTCGATGGGTGTGGAACGGTGGGTTGTTCAGGACCAGGTCGACGCTTTCGGCAGCCACGTCCGTCAAACCGTCGCCCACCAGGAATTCGGCACCGGCGTCCGACCCCAGGTTTTCCTCGAACGTGGCCCGCGCCGATGCCACGGCCTGATGCGACTCGTCCACGAACAACACGTCCGAACGCGGGTTGGCCAGCATCGCCGCGGTGCCCACCACACCGTTGCCGCAGCCCAGGTCCACCACACGATCGCGACCGGTGCGACGCGGGAGGTTGCGCAGCAGGAAGCGGGTACCGATGTCGAGCCGATCGCCGCAGAAGATGCCCGCGTGGTTGGTGACCACGATGCCGGACCCCGTGCCGGCGTCGGCGGGCAGCGGGTAGCTGCGCGGCCAGGGGCTCGCGGTACGCGGGAGCGTGGGATCGGGCGTGGCGAAGATCAGCCGGGCCTTCCTCACCGCGAGCGACGTCCGGGTCGGGCCGATGAGGCGCTCGAACAGCTTGAGCGTGGAGGTGTGGATCTCGGTGGTCATCCCGGTACCGACCACGACGGTGTCCGCGTGCACGCTCGGTGCGAGTCGGTGCAGCTGGTCCTCGAGCAGGGCCAGGTTCTTCGGGACCCGGACGATCAGTACGTCGATGCGCCCCGGCGGCGCGTCCCGGGTGGACAGCAGTTCCACCCAGTCGGGGTCCGCCTCGTTGCGCGCCAGGTTGGCCCGGGTGGCCTCCTGGCCGAGGAAGGAGTCGCTGATCTGTACCGGCCGGGACTCGGCCAGCGCGGTGACCAGCGCACCCCATCGGTCGCCCACCACCACGACGCTGCCGGACAGATCCGTCGGCTTGTCGTCGTCGATCCCGGCGAGGTGCCGAAGCACGTATTCGTCGGCCGCGTCCCACGCGCGCAGCAGATCGCGGGGATCCTCGGGGTAACGGGTGAGCTCGAACTCGCCGGAAGGCGCAGAAAAACGATTCATTGTCCACTCAGCCTAGCCGGGCCCGACCCGACCCTCGGCCGCGCGCCGGTTCCGGTGCGGTGGATCGGAGGTCGCTCCGGTGCCGGACGAGTCGGAGGGGTCGGCATTCGGGCGCCGCCCGACCGGCCCGAGTGGCCCTGCCACCCGTCGAATCCTCGGCGTTCGTCGACACCGTGGGTGTGCGCTGTGCGTGCCAGGGGCGTACGGATCCACGACGGGTGTTCTCGGGGTCGACCCGGATACGACGGAGCGTCAGCCCGCGTCGTCGCGGCCGAGGCTGCCGGCCAGCGCGGCGCCGGCTCGGCGGAGCCAGTGCGCGGCGTCGGCCTGGGCCGCGGTCGCCGACCCGGCGAGGCGGGTCAGGTCGGTGGCGGCGACGACACCGGGTGGTAGCGGCGCGGCCACGGAGCCGGCGACCAGGGCCACCGGGACGCCGGCGCCGTGGTGGGCGAGGTCGAGGACCGTTCCGACCACCTTTCCGTGCGTGGAGGTGGCGTCGAAGCGGCCCTCGCCGGTGATCACCAGGTCCGCGCCGGCGAGGGCATCGGGCAGGCCGGCGAGTTCGGCCACCCGGATGGCGCCGGGGACGATTGAAGCGTTCCACGCGGCGGCGAATCCGTACGCCGTGCCGCCGGCGGCACCGGCGCCGGGCGCGGCGGGGTTGCCGCCGAGCAGCGCGGCCAGGCGCGCGAGGCCCGCGTCCAGGGCGGCGACATCGTCGGCGGAGGCACCCTTCTGCGGGCCGAACACGGCCGCCGCGCCGGTCGGGCCCAGCAGCGGGTTGGTGACGTCGGTGAGAATCTGCACGCCGCCGGGCGGTGGGGTTGCCAGGCCGGTCGCGTCGATCGCCGCGAGACGGGCCAATGCCTGTCCGCCGTAAGGAAGTTCGTAGCCGTCGAGGTCGCGGAATCGGGCGCCGAGCGCGGCCAACGCGCCCGCTCCGCCGTCCGTCGAGGCCGAGCCGCCCACCGCGATCACCAGGGCCGACACACCCGCCCGCAGCGCCGCGCCGACGACCACACCGAGCCCGGCGGTGTGCGCCCCCATCGGGTCGGGCGCGTCCATCAGCGGCAACCCCGACACGGCGGCCAACTCGACGACGCCCGTACCGTCCGGCAGGCGCAACCAGGCGGTGTCGACGGGCCGCCCGTCCGGACCGGGCGCACCGAGCACCGGCACCCGCACGGCTCCGGGAACGGCCCGCGCCACGGCATCGAGCGTGCCCTCACCACCGTCCGCCAGCGGCAGCCGCACCACCTCGTCCCCGGGCCGCACCCGCAGCCAGCCCTCGGCCACGGCAACCGCGGCCGCATCCGCGGCGACGGTGCCCTTGAACGCGTCGGGAGCAATCACGATGCGCATCACGGATTCCACCTTCTTGTTTGCCGGCCACTACGGCGACCGGAGGGACGGGGCGATCGGGCCGAGCCGAGCGAGCCGAGCCACCGGCCCGTCCCAAACGGTCGCGAGGATATACGCGCCGACGGCAGAGTCGATCAGGCACGATGGCACGATGCCCGACCTGTTCCGGAGCGAGGTGCGCGACCGGCCGGCGACCGAGGCGACCGGTCTGCCGGCCGCCCCGGTGCCTCGACCCGGCCGCGGTGCGTGGTCGTGACGATCGGCGTCAGGTGCGGACCTCCGTCACGTAGCGGCGCTTCATGGTGGCCACCACCGTGTCGCCGTCCGCGGCCCAGACGTCCGCGTTGAAGATCTCCACCTCGATGTCGCCGGTGTAGCCGGCCGCCTCGACCGCCGCCGTCATCGCCCGGAAGTCGATCGCGCCGTCGCCCATCATGCCTCGGGCGAGCAGGTTGTCGGCCGGCAGCGGCAACACCCAGTCGCAGACCTGGTACGAGGCGATCCGCTCGCCCGCCCGGGCGATCGCCGCGAACAGCTTCGGATCCCACCACACATGGAACGCGTCCACCACGACGCCCACCTGCCCGACCGGATGCGCCTCGGCCAGGTCGAGCGCCTGGTCGAGGGTGGACAGCACCGCGCGGTCGGCGCAGTACATCGGGTGCAGCGGCTCCAGCGCGAGTCGCACCCCGTGCGCACCGGCGTACGGAGCGAGTTCGGCCAGCGCCTCGGCCACCCGCTCGCGTGCGCCCGGCAGATCCCGGTCACCGGCGGGCAGCCCGCCCACGACCAGCACCAGGCACGCCGCCTCCAAGGCCGCTGCCTCCTCGATCGCACGGCGGTTGTCCTCGATCGCCGCGGCCCACGCGTCCGGCTCACGCGCCGTCAGGAACCCGCCCCGGCACAGCGACGACACCCGCAATCCGGCGTCGCGCACCAGCTTCGCCGCCTCGGCCTGTCCCGCGTCGGCAACCTTGTCCCGCCACAACCCGATCGCGGGCAACCCCGCCCGCACACAACCCTGCACCGCCTCGCGCAACGACCAGGCGCGCGTCGTCCACTGATTCAACGAGAGCCGGGCCAGACGCGGGTCGCCGGCCTCGGGAGTGGCCGTGGCGGCGGGTTTTCCACTCGGTACATCCAGCGTGCTCATGCCGGTGCTCCCATGTCCGTGCCGATCCTCGTCTTCGTGCCCGTCCCGCTGCCGGCGCCGATTCGGAGGGGCACCGGCCGCCTCGCGCCGATCGCACCCGTCGGCCTCACGCGCGCACCCCCGCCACCGCGAGCAGCGCCCGCATGCGGTCGGCCGCCAGGTCGGCGTCCGGGAGCAGGCCGGCCGCGTCCGCGAGGCGGTATGCCTGCGCCAGGTGCGGGAGCGAGCGGGCCGACTGGGCGCCGGCGATCATGGTGAAGGCGGACTGGTGACCGGTGAGCCAGGCCAGGAAGACGATGCCGGTCTTGTAGTGGTAGGTGGGGGCGGCGAACAGATGCCGCGACAGCGGGACCGTCGGCGCGAGGAGGGCGTCGTATCCGGCCGTGTCGCCCGCGTCCAAGGCGCGCAGGGCGCCCGCCGCGACCGGGGCGATCGCGTCGAAGATGCCAAGGAGGGCGTGGCTGAAGTGCCGGTCGTCGCCGCGGATCAGCTCCGGGTAGTGGAAGTCGTCCCCGGTGTAGAGCCGTACGCCCGACGGTAGTTCGGCGCGCAACCGGATCTCGTGATCACGGTCGAGCAGCGAGACCTTGACCCCGTCGACACGGTCCGCGTGCTCGCGCACCACCTCCAGGAAGACCTCGGTCGCCGTGTTCACGTCGGCCGATCCCCAGTAGCCGGCCAGCGCGGGGTCGAACACCTCACCCAGCCAGTGCAGTACGACCGGACGCCGCACCTGCCGAAGCAGCGCGCCGTACACCCGGCGGTAGTCCTCGGCGCCGCGCGCCGCCGCGGCCAGCTGACGACTTGCCATCAGCACCACCTTGGCGCCCGATTCCTCGACCACCGCGACCTGTTCCGTGTAGGCCGCGATCACCTGATCGATGGTCAGGTCCGGATCGGCGTGGTCGGTGCCCGCGCCGCACGCGATCAGCGTGTACGGATCGCCGACCGTGGCGGCCTCGGCGGCGCTGCGCCGGATCAGTTCGGCGGTGGCCGTCCAGTTCAGGCCCATGTTCCGCTGTGCGGTGTCCATCGCGTCCGCGACCGCGAACCCGTGCGACCACAGGTGGTGCCGGAAGGCGAGGGTGGCGTCCCAGTCCGGCACGGCCGGCCGGCCCGGTGTGTTGTCCGCGAGCGGGTCGGCCACGACGTGCGCGGCGGCGTACGCGGTACGGGTGCGGAAGGCCGGTCCGCCGGGGGCCGCGCCGAGGTAGACCCCGGTGGGCTCGTACGATTCCAGCGCGCCGCCGGCGGTGGGCAGCAACAGGGGGGCGGTCACGCGGACTTCCCGTCCAGCGCGGGAAGCTCCACCCGACGGCCCTCGGCCGACGAGCGCAGCCCGCACTCGGCCAACTGCACGCCGCGTGCTCCGGCCAGGAAGTCGAAGGAGAACGGCTCGTCGGCCACCACGTGCCGCACGAAGTCCTCCCACTGCACCTTGAATCCGTTGTCGAAACCGCTGTCGCCCGCGTTGTCCGGCACTTCCTGCCACTGGTCCCGGAACGACTCGGTGACCGGAAGGTCGGGATTCCACACCGGAGTCGGCGTCGCCGAACGGTGCTGGACCCGACAGCGGCGCAACCCCGCCACCGCGCTGCCCTCGGTACCGTCCACCTGGAACTCCACCAGTTCGTCCCGGTTGACCCGCACCGCCCAGGAGGAGTTGATCTGCGCGACGATCCCGCCCGCGAGTTCGAAGATGCCGTACGCGGCGTCGTCGGCGGTCGCCGGGTACTCGCGTCCGCGCTCGTCCCACCGGGTGGGTATGTGCGTGACGGCCTTCGCCGTCACCGCCTCTACCCGGCCGAACAGGTTCTCCAGCACGTAGGACCAGTGGCAGAACATGTCCACGACGATGCCGCCGCCGTCCTGGGCACGGTAGTTCCAACTCGGGCGCTGGGCGGGCTGCCAGTCGCCCTCGAACACCCAGTAGCCGAACTCGCCGCGTACCGAGAGGATTCGGCCGAAGAAGCCGCCCTCGATCAGCCGACGCAGCTTGAGCAGGCCGGGCAGGAACAGCTTGTCCTGCACGACGCCGTGCTTGACGCCGGCGGCGTCGGCGGCCCGGGCCAGGTCGAGGGCACCGGTGAGCGTCTCGGCGGTCGGCTTCTCGGTGTACACGTGCTTGCCCGCCGCGATCGCCGCGTGGATCGCCTGCTCGCGCGCGGTGGTCACCTGTGCGTCGAAGTAGATCGAGTTGGCCGGGTCGGCCAGGGCGCCGTCCAGGTTCGTCGTCCACGCGGTGATGCCGTGCCGGTCGGCGATCGCGCGCAACTTCTCCGCGTCCCGGCCGACCAGGACCGGTTCCAGCCGGACCCGGGACCCGTCGGCGAGCGCGACGCCGCCCTGGTCGCGAATGGCCAGGATCGAACGGACCAGATGCTGGCGGTAGCCCATCCGGCCGGTGACGCCGTTCATCACGACGCCGAGGGTGTGGGTGGTCATGGGGGCCTCTCAGAAACGGACGGGATGGACGGAAGCGGTGGGTCGGTCGGGCGCCGTGTGGGGCACCCGGCTTCGATCCCAGGGCCTGGTTTCGATGGCCCGGCTTCGAGGGCCTTGCTTCCAGGGCCTTGTTTGCGGGGTATTGCTTGCGAGGCGGTGTGCTTCAGATGGGAAAGCGCTTTCCCGTAAGTTAGAGCGACACGACGATCAGGTCAAGAGAGCGAAGCGATCATGCGACTCGGATAGCCAAAGCCATCGCCATAGGTTGGGTATGCGCTTTCCAGTCGCTACTGTGTGCCCATGCCGAATCCGACGCCCGACGCGCCCGCGACCCGCCCGGCGGGCCCGGTCACCCTGCAGCAGGTGGCCGAGCGTGCCGGCGTGTCCTCGGCCACCGCCTCCCGTGCCCTGCACGGCAGCAGCGGCACCCGGATCGTGGGGGAGGAACTGCGCCGCCGCGTCCTGGAAGCCGCCCGCGAACTGCGCTACGTCTCCAACGCGCCCGCCCAGGCCCTGGCCCGGTCGACCACCACCGTGGTCGGCGTCGTCGTGCACGACGTGGCCGACCCGTACTTCGCCGCCATCGCCGCCGGCGCGATGGGTGTCGCCCGCGAACACGGCCTGCTCGTCATGCTCGCCGCCACCTTCCGCGATCCGGAACTGGAACTGGACTACCTGGCGCGGTTGCGCGCCCAACGCGCCCGCGCCGTGGTGCTGGCCGGCAGCGGCTTCGCCGATCGCGACTTCACCCGACGCCTGGCCGCCGAGGTGGACGCCTATCGCTCCGACGGCGGTCACGTGGTCGCCGTCGGCGCACACGGGATCGCCTCGGACACGGTCCGCCCCGCCAACCGGGCCGGCGCCGCGCTTGCCGTGCGGCACCTGTACGACCTCGGCCATCGCAGCTTCGGCATCGTCTCCGGACCAAGCGCGCTGACCACCGTGCGCGATCGTCTGGACGGCGCCCGTCGGCAACTTCGCTCGCTGGACGTGGCGCTGCCGCCGGCACAGGTGATCGACGGCGGCTTCACCCGGGAGCACGCCCGGGTCGCCGCACGCGCGCTCCTGACCCGCGCGCCGGGACTGACCGCGATCGTCGTCCTCAACGACGTGATGGCCGCCGGCGTCCTGGCCGCGATCCGCGACGACCTGGGGCTGCGCGTACCCGAGCAGATCTCGGTGGTCGGCTTCGACGACCTGCCTTTCGCCGCCGACCTGAATCCCCCGTTGACCACCATTCGGCTGCCGCTGGCCGACATCGGCGCCCGGGCGATGGACATGATCCTCACCGGCCCGACCATCGAACCCCGCACGCTCGACCTCGACACGGAACTCGTCGTCCGCAGCAGTACGACGACGGTGCCGCGGTAGGAGCGGGACGACCGCGCCGTCGGTAGGGACGCGGCGGTGTCTCGATGAGCTGCTGCGTCCCGCCCGGGCGGGGTGGGCCCGGGTGGGCCCGGCCCATCCGGGGAGATCATCGTGCCGACCCGTTGCAGACGGCGGCGATCAGCAGTGCCGCGCGGTAGGTGGTGGCGGCCTCATCGCGGCGGGTCGCGATGCCGCGCCATTGCCTCGGACGTTGATGCGCCTGGGCGCTGCCGGCTGGTGGCCGTCTTTCGGCGGGGTCGGGAGGTGGCGGTCACAGGGCACGGCGGCGTAGGCGCAGGGTGGTCGCGGCGAGGAGGATTGCGGACAGGCTCGTGTACAGAGCTGCTTCGGTGAGTTGGAAGTGCCAGAAGCGGGTTGCCGGATGGTAGGTCTCCCACCAGCGCAGGCCGTGGGATTGCAGGTATTCGGCGAAGCCGGTGCGGTCCGGGTAGGCGTTGGCGATGCGGCGGTATTCGTCGTGGGAGAGGCGGCGGCCCGTGGCATCCAGCCAGCCGTCGGACAGGATCCAGTGGTGACGCTTGTCCGTCAAGGGTGTGAGGGGCGATCCGGTTCGGGTCACCGGGTTTTGGTAGTGCGGCCTCAGATAGCTCTCGGCCGGGAGGCGGACCGCGAGGAAGACCGCGACGGTGATCACGATCGCGGTGACCGTGCGCCGGATGAGCAGGCCGACGAGGGCGCCCAGGGACAGGGCGAAGAGCGTGTAGACCGGGAACGACAGGCCCTCGGTGTCGAATGCCTGGGCGGCGAAGCGGCCGTCGACGACCACCTTGTCCATGGGCTCGCGGTACCAGGTGAACAGCCACGCCATCGCGCCGGTGAAGACCAGCGTCGCGGCCACCAGGAGGGCCGCCTTGGTGACCAGCCAGCGGGTGCGGGTGACGCCCTGCGTCCAGGCCAGGCGCCAGGTTCCGTTCTCGTATTCGGGGGCCAGCAGTGTGGCTCCGACGACCGCGCCGATCAGGCCCGGGATCACGTTCACCCAGGTGATCAGCCGCTCCGCCCGGGCGACCTTGTCGAAGTACGACCGGACGGTCATCGAGCAGGCGGGTGAGGTGTCGTCCGTGGCCAGGCAGCCGGCCACGTGTTGCCGGTACTCGTCGTGGAGGGACTGGCCGTGTAAACCGAGGAACACGCCCGCCAGGATCAACAAACCGATGGCGCTCAGCGCCTGTACGCGGTGTTGACGCCACGTCAGCCAGATCATCGGGGGCTCGTTTCGGTCGGAGAAGGCTGCGCGGGAGGCTGCGAAGCGGGATCCGGGAGTTCCAGGTAGGCCAGCACCAGGTCCTCCAGGCCGATCGATCGGGATTGCCAGGCCGGGTGGAACTCCGGCCGTTCGCCGGTCGTGCGCACGAGCATGGTGCTGTGTCGGTCGGCGTGTTCCTGGCGCACCACTCCCGGTACGGATGCGGCGAGTTCGGTGCGTGGGCCGGTGAGCACGCGGTGCGAGGAGACCAGGTCGTCGACCGGGCCGGAGAGGCGGACCCGGCCGTGGGACAGAACCACGAGCCAGTCGCTGACGCGTTCCAGTTCGGCGACGACGTGGGAGGACATCAGGACGGTGAGGCCGTCTTCCGCGACCGCCGCCATCACGGTGCTCATGAACTCGCGGCGAGCCAACGGGTCCAGACTCGCCAGTGGTTCGTCGAGGACCAGCAGCGGCGCGCGTTTGGCCAGCGCGAGAGCAAGGGCGACTTGGGCCTGCTGGCCGCCGGAGAGGTCCTTCGCGCGGCGACGGAGGGGCAAGTCGAGTTCGGCGAAGCGCCGTTCGGCGAGTGTCCGGTCCCATCGGCGGTTCAACCTGCGGCCCATTTCGAGGTGGTCGGCGAGGGTGAAGCCCCGGTACAGCGGGTGATCCTGGGCGACGAACGCCACCTGCTCCAGCCCCGCCGCGGCGCCCGCCCGCACGGGCGCGTCGAACACCCGGACCACGCCCTCGGTCGGCTCCAGGAGCGCGGTGACCAGTTGCAACAACGTGCTCTTGCCCGCGCCGTTGGGTCCCACCAACGCGATCACCGCACCCGCCGGCAGCGACAACCAACAGTCGTGCAGCGCACGGACCTTCCCATACCGCTTGCCCAGCCGCTCGGTTTCCAGCGCCGGTGCGTCGCCACCGAGGTTCGGCTCGATCGACAGCGGCCCGCTCACGCGACCCCCTCGTTCCGGACCTCGGTACGAATCATCGCGAACATCGCGGTGACCATCTCGTCGTCCAATCCCGCCGCGTAGGCGTCGCGCACCCACCGCTCCAACGACCGCCGCAACGCCGCATGCACGCCGGGCGGTACCGGCGTCAGGTCGCCGACCACGAACGTGCCTTGCCCGGGCCGGGCGGAAACCAGGCCCTCGTGCTCCAGTTGGCGGTACGCCTTGACCACCGTGTTCGGGTTGATCGCCAGTTCGGCGACCGCTTCCTTGACGGTCGGCAGCCGGTCTCCGACGTGGATGTAGCCCAGGAGGAGCGCCTGTCGGACCTGCTGCACGATCTGCAGATAGGGCGGCACGCCCGTCGCGCTGTCCAGACGCAGCTTCAACATCTCGTCCTCATTTCACTATGATGATAGTAAAAGTAGGCGGGATGGAGGCGCGGGGTCAACGTTTGGTCACCCGGAAGATGGCGGTCGGGACGGTCCGACGGTCCAGACGCCCAAGTGGTAGGCGGTCATGCCCCGCGACTGTTGGGTCGGGCGGCGGCGGCGACGACGTCGTCGTCGTGGTGCGGGCTCGTGGGTTGGGGCGACGGTTGCTTCGGGCGTACGAAGGCGAGGGCGGCGAGGACTTCGAAGGTGGTCGCCGCGTACAGGGGTACCGGGGCCGCGTGGGTGCTCAGCGGGCCGGTGAGGGCTGCGCCGAGGGCGAAGGCGGTGATCTTCAGGCTTGCGCCGGTGGTGAAGATCCGGCTGCGGAGCCGGTCCGGAGCCTCGCGGTGGCGGATCGCGAACAGGGCGGTCAGTTGTGGGCCTTCGCCGATGCCGGCGAGCATCATCGCGGCGATCGACAAGATCGGCCGGCCGGTCGACGCCAGCAGGAATGCGCCGGCCAGGATCAGGGCGCTGCACCACATCACAGTGTCCGGGCGGACGGCGTGTGGACGGCGGGCGAGGAGCGCGTTGGCGGCCAGGGCCGAGGCGGCCGGCACCGAGAGCAGGATCGTGCCGTGCGCGGCGGAGCCGAAGGCGTGTTCGCCCAGCAGCGGACTGTAGGCGAGCAGCATGCCCTGACCCACGCAGGACGACATCGAGGCGGCGGTGGCCCTGGCCAGCGACGGAGTGCGGAAGACCGCCCGGAATCCGGCGACCAGGTCGGCCCCGATCGATGTGGTCGGTGTCGCCCGCCGAGAGTGGTCCGGCGGCGGGGGCAGTGTCCAGGCCGCGGGCAGCGCGAGGCAGATCAACGCGATCGAGGTCGCCACCGCGGCGCCGGCGCCGGCCAGGCCGGCCGCGATGCCGGCCAAAGCCGGCCCGGTCAGGCCGGCCATGTTGAAGGTCATCGCATCGAGCGTGGTGGCGCGGGGCAGGTGCGTGGCCGGTACGACGCGTGGCAGTTGTGCGGTCCAGCCGCCGGCCAGGGCCGGAGCCGCCAGGCCCGCCCCCGCCGCGATCGAGAGGGTGACCGGCGGCGGGACCGAGCCAAGGCACAGCACGATCACCCCGAGCGCCGCCGCGTAGCCGGCCAACGCCCCGGTGAGCAGCCGGCCGGGCCGCGCCGAACGGTCCAGCAGCACACCGAACACCGGGCCACCGAGCGCCGCGGACCCGGTGACCGCGGCGAGCAGCGCCGATCCGGCGCCCGCCGACCCGGTGACCGCCGTTCCGGCCAGGAGCAGCGCCGGCCCCGACATCTCGTCGCCCGTGCGCGCGGCCGCCGCCCCGACGGTGTACGACCACATTCCGTAACGCTTTGTCATGTCAGGAACGTTACGCAGGTAACTCAAACCTCCACCAGATGCGTTACATTCGACGCGTGCCTCCCATGAACGACGATCGATCCACCCGCCACTCGGTCCAGGCCGTGGCCCGCCGGACGGTGGCCCTGGTCAACGCCCTGACCGGGAACGATCCGGCGACGGACCAGGCCCGGGCGACGCCGTCGCCGGCGGTCCTCGCGGCCCTGTTGCGGGCCCATGGCGAGCCCGATCCGGTCGACCTGACCCCGACCGACGTCACCGAACTACGCGCCGTCGCCGTACTGCTGCGCGCCGTCTTCGCCGCCGAGGACGTCGACGCCGCCGCATCCGCGCTCAACCGCCTGCTGCGCCGGGGCCGAGGCGTCCTGCGGCTCACGTCGCACGACGGGCGCAGCCCCTGGCATCCGCACCTGGACAGCGACGACGACGCCCCGTGGGGCGAGTGGTTCCTGGCCTCGTCCTGTCTGGCCCTGACCATCCTGGTGTGGGACCGACAACGGCCGCCCGGCGGCGTCTGTGCGTCCGGCACCTGTCACCACGTCTTCACCAACGAGGGCAGCGGCCCACCTCGCCGCTACTGCTCCCGCCGCTGCGCCACCCGCGAACGAGTGGCGGCACACCGGCGGTCCCGTGCGTAGCTTGCCGGTGCGTGGTGCGTGGTGCGTGGTGCGTGGTGCGTGGTGCGTGATGCGTGGTGGGCGTGGACGGTGAGGGTGTGCGTGCGTTCGAAGGTCCTTCCGACGTCGTACCGGACACGCGGCCCTTCGCTTTTGTGACAATCGAGGAGTGACGTCACCACATCCGCTCGGAGAGTTCCTGCAAGCCCGCCGTGCGCGCCTCCAGCCCGGCGACGTCGGGCTGCCCGCGGGTATCGGTCTGCGCCGTACCCAGGGGCTGCGCCGGGAGGAGTTGGCCGCGCTCGCGGGGTTGAGCATCCAGTACTACACGCGCCTGGAGCAGGGTCGGGAGAACAATCCCGGCGGCGCCGTCCTGGACGGTCTGGCGGCGGCGCTGCGGTTGAACGAGGAGGAGCGCGCACACCTCTACGTGCTGGCCAACCACGCGGACGAGCGGGTGCCGGCCGGGGACGAGCCCGCGGATCGGGAGGTGCGGCCGGGAATCCTCGCGCTGTTGGAGCGGGTTCGGCCCTGGCCCGCTTGTCTGCTCACTCGCACCGGCGACGTCTTGGCGGCCAACCCCGAGGCGTTCGTACTGTTCCCGGGACTGGCCCGGTGGTCGCCCGAGCGACGCAACATGGTGCGGTACCTGTTTCTGCACCCGGCCGCGCGTGCCCTGTTCGTCGACTGGGAAGGGGCCGCGTCGAGGGGCGCCGCACAACTGCGCACGCTGGTGGCGGCCGATCCCCGCGATCGTGGACTCACCGCGCTGGTGGAGGAACTCAAGGCGGGGAGCCGGGAGTTCGCGGCACGCTGGCAGCGCTACGAGATCCAGCGCCGGGACGGTGACCGGCAGGTGTACCGGCATCCGCAACTCAATGAGATCACCCTCGTGTTGGAGGTGCTGCGGATGGAGGGCGGCCGGCGGATCGTGCTGCACCAGCCCGCGGAGCAGGACGAGGCGGGCCGTCGGATCATGCTCGAACTGGCCCGACTCGCGGCGGCGGACACCCCCTCGGGCCCCTTCGAGTAGCCGCCGCGGAGCCGAATCCGGTGAACTCGGGCGATTCAGTGGTCTGTTCGACTCTCGCCGAAGGTGCGTCGGTAGGCGCCCGGCGTGGTGCCCAGGTGGGTGCGGAAGTGGCGGCGCAGGGCGACCGCGGTGCCGAGGCCGACCCGGCCGGCGATGACGTCCACGGGCAGGTCGGTCTGTTCGAGCAGGGTTCGGGCCGCCTCGATGCGCCGGGTGAGCAGCCATTGCCAGGGACTGATGCCGAGTTGTTCGGCGAATCGCCGGGCCAGGGTCCGGCTGGATACGCCGGCGTGTTCGGCGAGCCGATTCAGGGTCAGCGGGGTGCCCAGGCGGTCCGTCGCCCAGTCGAGCAGCGGGGCCAGCGACTCGTCGGTCCGCGCGGGGGTTGGCCGGCCCGCGTACTGGAGTTGGCTGCCCTCGCGGTGCGGCGGCAGCACCATGCTGCGGGCGATCTGTGCGGCGTGGCCGGCGCCGTGGTCGGTCCGGACCAGATGCAGGCACAGGTCGATGCCCGCGCCCGACCCGGCGCTGGTGGCCACGTCGCCGTGGTCCACGTACAGCACGTCCCGGTCCACGATCACGTTCGGGAACGCGGCGGCGAGTTGTGCGGTGCGGCGCCAGTGGGTGGTGGCACGGCGTCCGTCGAGCAGGCCGGCCTGCGCGAGCACGAACGCCCCGGTGCAGATCGCGACGACCCGGGCACCTCGGCCGTGTGCGGCCCGCAGCGCGGCCAGGACCTCGGCCGACACCGCGGCGCCCGGTGGTTGCCAGCCGGGCACGAGCACGGTGTCCGCGTCGGTCAGGGCGCTGAGCCCGGACTCCACGAGCATCGGGTAGCCGATGGTGGTGGGCAGCGGGCCGGGGGTCTCGGCGCAGATCCGAAAGTCGTAGTGGGCCGGCAGATCCGGGTGCGCGGTGGCGAAGACCTCGGCGGCACACGCGAGTTCGAACGGGGACTGGGGCGGGTTCAGCAGGGCCACGATCCGATGACGACGAGACATGGCAGGAATATTTCCACAGATGTCTTTCCGGACACTATGCGGGGGTCCGGCCCCGGGGCACAGTGGGCTCATGAGTGAGATCGAGAACCCGAACGCCCTGGTGACCGCCCTGCATGTGGACGACGTGGCGCCGATGGAGGTGGCCTTGGGCATCGTCCGCCGCCGGTTGACCGGCACCGAGTACGCACGGGCCTGGCTGATCGACTTCGCCCCCGGATCGCAGTGGCCCGAGGTCGATGTGCACGCGACCGAGGAGCGCTACTACGTGCTCGACGGTGAGGTGATCGAGGGCTCCGACCGGTATGGCGCCGGCACGTACGTGGTCTTCGCACCCGGCAGTCGGCACCGACCGCGCACCGAGACCGGGGCGCGGATACTGGGCATTTCGCTGCTGCCGACGACCTGACCGGGCCGCGCCGGGCGGCGTGTTCGGACGACGCCGGCACCGCGACGATCGACGCGGGTGGCGCCCGCCCCGGGCATCGCCCGCGGGGTGGTGGGGGCCGGGTGCCCGGGCGGCTCCGCCACCCGCGGGAAGCGTCGCCGGAAGGCTCACCGGAGGCTGTTCGCCGGCCGTATTAGCTTAGGGCCATGACCAAGTCGCTCTCCTTCGCAGCCTGGGGTCGGTGGTGGTCGGGTGCGGGGGTTGTCTCGCGCACGGGGCGTCACACGCTCGCGCGGTCGCTGTACCTGCTCACCGCGCCGGTGACCGCCGCGGTCGGTCTCCTGGCGGTGCTCGGCGGAGGGTTGGTCGCGACGGTCGGTCTACTGCTGCCGGGCGGTTCGTCGGTCGTGGCCCGCGCTCCGGCCCCGGTGCGCCGGTGCGCCGACCTGGAACGCCGGCGCATCGCGAAGGTACGCCCGCCGCTTCCGGGGGACGAAGGCGTCGCCTCGCGGCCGAAGTGCGACACCGTCGCGTCCGCTCCCGCGCCGTGGCTCGACGCGGCCCACGCGCTGGTGGTGCTCCCGGTCACCCTGGTCACGGCGGCGGTGATCGCGTTGTGGTGGTTCGTCGGTCTCGCCTGCGCCACGTGCGCCCTGCGCTACGAGTACGCGCCACCCGGGTCGCTGCGCCCCCTGTCGCTGAACGCGGGCAGCGCCGAATCGCACGTCACGGTGAGCCTCGGGTTGTTGTCGCCGACCGATCGGGTCGCCTTCGGGACCACGGTCGGCCTGCTGCTGCTGGTCACCCTGCCGCTGGTGACCCGGGCGTGCACCCATGTCCAGGCCGGGCTGGGGCAGGCGCTGCTCTGCGACACGTCCGCGTTGCACCGCAGGATCAGCGGGCTGGAGCAGGAGCGGGACACCGCCCGTGCGCAGACCGTCGCCGCGGTGACGGCCGAGGCGAGCGCACTGCGCCGGCTCGAGCGCGACATCCACGACGGCCCCCAGCAACGACTGGTCCGCCTCGCGATGGAACTGGGGCGGGCCCAGCACTACCTCGACAGCAGGCCGGAGACGGTGCGGGCGGCCCTCGCCGACGCGATCGTCCAGGCCCACGAGGCATTGGACGAGTTGCGGGCGTTGTCGCGCGGCATCGCCCCGCCGATCCTGGTCGACCGCGGCCTGAACGAGGCGCTCACCGCCCTGGCCGCGCGCTCCACCGTCCCCGCCGAACTCGATACGGTTTGCCTGGAGCGTCGGCTGCACGCCGGTGTCGAGACAGCCGCGTATTTCGTGGTCGCGGAGACCCTGACCAACGTGGCCAAGCACAGCCACGCGCATCGGTGCGCGATCGCACTACGCCACGGTGGGGGAACCTTGAGGGTTTGGGTGACGGACGACGGAGTGGGCGGCGCGGCACTGGACAAGGGGCACGGACTGCGGGGTCTGGACGAGCGGCTGCATGCGGTCGGCGGTCGGCTGTCGGTCGACAGTCCCCGCGGCGGCCCGACGACGATCACCGCGGTGCTGCCGTGCTGCTGACCCCCGGCGAGGGAGCGCGCGCCGCGCCGGCGGACCATGCGGTGCGCCGTTCGCTGCGCATTGTCGTGGCCGACGACTCGGTGCTGCTGCGCGAGGGCCTGGTCCGGCTGCTCGTCGAGGACGGGCATCAGGTGGTGGACGCGGTCGGTGACGGCCCCTCCCTGGTCGAGGCTGTCCTCGAACACCGTCCGGACGTGTCGATCGTCGACGTGCGGATGCCGCCGACCCATACGGACGAGGGCCTGCGCGCGGCGATCGCCGCCCGCTCGCACCTTCCCGGCGCCCCCATGTTGATGCTCAGCCAGTACGTGGAGGCGTCCTACGCCGGCGACCTGCTCGCGGACGGCTCCGGAGCGGTCGGCTACCTCCTCAAGGACCGGGTCGCCAGGATCGCCGAGTTCCTGGACGCGCTGGAGCGGGTCGCCCGCGGCGGGACGGTACTGGACCCCCAGGTCGTCGCCCAGTTGCTGACGGAGCAGCGCCGGGACAGCCCCGTGGGGACCTTGACCGTACGGGAACGGCAGATCCTGGCGCTGATGGCCGAGGGCTGTTCCAATACGGCCATCACCCGGCAACTGGTGATCTCCGCCAGCGCGGTGGAGAAGCACATCGGCAACATCTTCGCCAAACTCGGCCTGCTGCCCGACGATGCCCGGCATCGCCGGGTACTCGCCGTGCTCACATACCTCAGAGGCTGACGGCGGTCCGTTTTCTCCGTGTTCGGCCCCTCCGAGCGCTGCCCTCGGTGCCTGCCTGTTCCTCGCGGGGGTGTGGCCTGCCATACCCCCGAGTGTCCGGCCTGCCCCGGTGACCGTGCGGCGCCGGTGCGAAACCGTGGGCGACATGACAGCGACACCACACACCACCGGTCCACGCCGACACCCCGCCGCCCCGTCGCGATTCGCGGGTATGCCCGGTCGCACACTCGCCGTGCTCGTCGCCCTGGCGACGGCCCTCCTCGTCGCTCTCTTCCTCGCCCCGGGCCCGCTTGCGGCGAGCGGGTCGGGGGGCGACTCCCTCGACGAGGGCAACCTCGCCGAATCCTTCCGCGAGGCGTTCGTCGAGTACTGGAATGCCGGCAACCGGGATTTCTCCCCGGACATGCGGAGGGTCGTCGACTACTGGTTGCGCTACCACGTGGTCAAGGCCGTGGTCGCGGCGACCCTGCTGATCGTGCTCGTCGCACTCGGCGTGCTCGTCTGGCGGGCATTCCTGCGGGCCGGTGACCTCGGGGCGGGACACGGGGCCGCCCTCGCGTCGGCCGGCGTTCTCGTCACGCTGCTCGCGCTGTTCGCGTCGGTGACGATGGCGGCCAACATCCAGGGGGCGGTGGCGCCCTTCGCCTCGCTGTTGTCGATGCTGCCGACCGGGGCAACCGAGGGGGAACTCGCCGTCACGCTCGATCGGGTCAGGCAGCAACTGACCTCCCCCTCGGGCGCGGCCGGGCGAACCCCGCCTCCTCTCGACGTGATGATCGACGACTTCGCTCGATATCACGTGGCGATGGCCGTGCTCGGCGCGATCGTGGCGGTCGTCCTGATCGGGTCGAGCGTGGTGTCGGGGAAGAGGTTCGCGAGGACGGAGTCGTCCGACCGGCGACGGCGTCGTGTGTTTGGGGCGTTCGGTGTTCTCTCGGCGTTGGTGTCGCTGGTCGTGATCGTCGTCGTGGTGGCGAACACGGGCAACGCGACCGACCCGAGGTCGGGGCTCTCGGCCTTCTTCGAAGGCGGATGGTGATGCGCGTCGGGGGCGATCGACTGCCCGACTTCGCCTCGTCCGTTCCTGGAACCCGCGCTCGTACCAGGCGAGTTCGCTACCCGGTCGGCGAGCCGAAGCGGTTCACCCACTCGGCTGCCGCGGGCAGCACATCGTCGAGCGGGGCCACGTCCGGATACCAGGCCCGCTCCCATTCCAACGACACCCAGCCCCGCCAGTCGTGTTCGCGCAGGGTGGTTCCGATGGCGGTCAGCGGTACGGACCCGGTGCCCAGCGGGACCGGCGTGGTATCGGCGGCGGAGGCGGCGTCCTTGATCTGGACGTAGCGCAGCAGCCCGGTGAGGGCGTCGGCCGTGTCGGCGGGCTGCTCGCCGTGCCGCCACGGGTGCAACGCGTCCCAGATCACCCCGACCGCGCCTGCGAACGGTCGGACCAGGGACGCGACCGCCGCGCCCGTGGGGTGCGAGTCGTGGGTCTCGACGAGCATGGTGACCCCGCGCGCGGTGGCTTCGGGAAGCAGCACCGCAAGCCTGTGCCCGGCGCGTTCGGCGTCGCCCTCGCCGGTGCCGCCCGGAAAGATCCGCACGGCGGGTGCGCCCAGGTCGTGGGCCAGATCGAGGAGCTTGGAGATCATGGACAGCACGACCGGGTCGGGCGTGGGCGCGCAGATGCCGGCGTAGCCGGCCAGGCACGGTACGGCGAGGTCGGCGTCGGCGATCCGGGCGCGGATGGAGCGGCGTTCGCCGACAGGTAGGTCCAAGTGGACGAATTCGTCCTGGTGTACCCGAAGTTCCAGCCCTGTGCAGCCGTGCCGCAGGGCACGGGCGAGGTGTTCGTGCAGGGGTCGGCCGGGTGCGCCGAGCGTGCTGAACGCCCATCGTTTCGCACGCTCGGGTGTGCTCACGTGTCCTCGACTCCCTCGCCCGGCGCCGCCGCGCCACCGATCGATCCGACCGAGGCCCGGCCGATCGATGTACGGAAAGCGCTTTCCGTACGGGAGGTTAGATCGCCCCCGGATCGCCGGTCAAGCGGACGCCGCGGCATCGATCCCGGAGCCTCGACTCAGGCCGGCGTGTGGTTCAGGACGTGGTCAGCGTGTAGTTCAGGACGTAGGTGTGGCCGCCGTCCTCGGCACGGACGATGTCGAGCGTGCCGCCGATGCCGGCCAGTTCGTCCGACCCGGTGCCGGCGACCACGCGGATGGCCAGGTGCTCGCCGCCGCTCCCCGGTGCGCTGTGCTGGAGGACGAAGGAGCCTTTGCGGCCCGCCAATTCGCCGGCGAAGCGTTCCACGGCCACGTAGGCGGCGGGGTTGCCGTCGAGGTCGTTCACCGAGAGCATGTGCACCGAGCTGGTACCGACCAGGTCGCCGGCGAAGGTCTTGGTGATCCGCACCCGGCCGAGCGCGGCGCCCGGGTCGGCCTCGTCGACCGTCTCCGGTTCGAACGAGGTGAGTTCGAAGGAACCGCGAGCTGCCGTAGTCATGGTGCCACCCTCGATCGTTGCCTACCGTGTCACGCCGCAGCCTTGCACACGCATCCGACAACGCCCATCGCCGACGCGTGATCGCGTGCCGTGGTGAACACCCGCCGTCGTAGCGTGGAAGTCCCGCTGCTCGGACCGACGGCGGTATGGCCGGGTGCGGCGCGCCGCCGCTTCGCGAGGGGGTCGTCCGTTCACCGGATACGAACACCGGATACGAAAAAGGGCGAGGGATCCGACTCTCCCCGCCATGAACAACTTATAGCGCGTCGGGGGGCTTGCGGCAAGGCCCCGGTGGTACCGCAGAATCGGCGGCCGAACGTGGAAACCGGCGGAACCTGGAGTCGCGAAGTGCGAGTGTTGTCGATGACGTGGGGATCGCGCGGAGATGCCGAGCCGTTGGCGGTGCCGGCGGTGAAGTCGCGTGACCTCGGCGCGCAGGTGCGGGTGTGCGCGCCGCCGGACGAGGCGTTCGCGGCCCTGTCGGCCCTGGCGGCGCGTGTCGGTGTGCGGGCCGCGCCGCTCGGCCCGACGGTGCGCTCGGTGGTCGCCGGCACGAAGGCACCGACGGCGCGTGACGCCTTCCGGCTCGCCCCCGAGCCGGTCGCCGCGCGGTTCGACACACTCGCCGCGGCGGCCGAGGGAAGTGACGCGCTGCCGGCAGCCGGCCTGATGCCGGCCGGCGCACGGGACGTGGTGATCGACCTGGCCCCGATCGACGAGCGGGTCGACTGCTTCGCCGTCGGCGAGGCCGGCCAACAGGCCCGGCAGGCACTGGTTCGCCGGGTGGCCGCCGTCGTGCACCACGGCGGCGCGGGCGCCACGACGACGGCCGCCCGGGCCGGCGCGCCTCGGGTGGTGGTCCCGCGGATCGCGGACCAGCCGTACCGGGCCGGCCGGCCGCCCTGGGCATCGGCGCGGCACACGAGGGCCCGGCTCCGACCTTCGAGTCCCTGTCCGCCGCGCTCGCGACGGCCTTGACCCCCCGGACCCGCGCACGCGCGACCGCCGTGGCCGGCACGATCCGCACCGACGGCGCGACGGTGGCCGCGCGGCTGCCGCCCGACGCGGCCGGCCGGGACAGGTCGCCGGGGTCCGTGTGACCCACGCGAGATCGTCGAGCCGGAACCAGGAACACGAGAACCCACACACCCCGGCGGCCGGGACGGACGACGGCCACGGGGCCACTTCGGGCGCGGTTTTGCCGCCCGTCCCCGCCACCGGGTTCGTCACGACGATCCGAAACCCCCTGCCACGCGCCACGGTCGCACCGCGACCCCAGATCGGAGCCGATGCCGTGAACCCCCTGACCACCAGCAGCGCGTTCGACCTTCCCGACCACCTCTCGGCCAAGGCCGATCCGGCGCTGACGGCCGACGACGAGCAACACTTCGCGGCCATCGCGCAGTGCCTGGAGCAGTCGATCGCCGACCTGTCCGACCGCCTCGACGCCGAGCGCAAGGCGCCCGGCGGCAAGGGTCGGCAGGCGATGGACCGGGACATCGAGATCCACCGGCTGACCACTCGCCTGCGGGCGCTGCGTCGCTTCGGCCTGGACCTGTGCCTTGGACACATGGTCGGCGCGGACGACCCCGAGCCCGTGTACGTCGGACGTCTCGGCCTCACCGACAGCGCGGGGCGTCGGTTGCTGGTCGACTGGCGCACCCCCGCGGCCGAGCCCTTCTTCGGAGCCACCCACGGCAACCCGATGGGCCTGGCAAGCCGGCGCAGGTACCGCTGGACCCGCGGCCGGATCAGCGACTACTGGGACGAGGTGTTCACCCCGGATGGGTTCGTCGGGCATGCCGCCCTCGACGACCAGTCCGCCTTCATCGCCGGCCTGGGCGGCAATCGCTCGCCCCGGATGCGCGACGTGCTCGGTACCATCCAGGCCGACCAGGATGCCATCATCCGCGCCGGATCCCGCGGTGCTCTCGTCGTCGACGGCGGTCCCGGTACGGGGAAGACCGTCGTCGCCCTGCACCGCTCCGCCTACCTTCTCTACTCCGACCCCCGCCTGGGTCACCGCCGCGGCGGTGTGCTGTTCGTCGGCCCGCACCAGCCCTACCTGAACTATGTCGCCGACGTCCTTCCCAGCCTCGGCGAGGAGGGCGTGCAGACCTGCACCCTGCGGGATCTCGTCGCCGAGGGAGCCGGGGCGGGGGTCGAGGCCGACCCGGGGGTCGCCCTCCTGAAGTCGTCCGCGGACCTGGTGCGGGCGATCGAGAAGGCCGTGCGGTTCTACGAGGAGCCGCCCACCAAGGGAATGACGATCACGACCCACTGGTCCGACATCCGGCTGACCGTCCGCGATTGGGCCGAGGCGTTCGAGGCGGCGGAACCCGGTATGGCGCACAACGAGGCACGCGAGTCGATCTGGGAGGAACTGCTCACGATCCTGGTGGACAAGCACGACGACGACGAGGTTTCGCCCGACCTGCTCCGCAGGTCCCTGGCGCGGAACGGTGAACTGCTCACGGCCTTCAACCGGGCATGGCCACTGCTCGAAGCGACCGACATCGTCGGAGACCTGTGGACGGTACCCGCCTACCTGCGGATGTGTGCCCCCTGGCTCGACCCCGACGACGTGCGGAAGTTGCAGCGCGGGAACGCCCATGCCTGGACGGCGTCCGACCTGCCGTTCCTGGACGCGGCACGACTGCGGCTCGGCGACCCGGAGGCGGCGCGCCGCAAGCGCCGACGCAAGGCCGCCGTCGCCGCCGAGCGCGAGCACATGTCCCACGTCGTCGACGCCCTGCTGGAGGCCGACGACGACGGTGAGGGTGTGGTGACGATGCTGCGCGGTGAGGACCTACGGGCATCCCTGGTCGACGAGTCCGCGCAGCCCGGCCTCGAACCGGATCTGCTCGCCGGTCCGTTCGCGCACGTCGTCGTGGACGAGGCCCAGGAACTGACCGACGCCGAATGGCAGATGTTGCTGCTGCGGTGCCCGTCCCGGAGCTTCACCATCGTCGGGGACCGCGCCCAGGCCCGGCACGGGTTCACCGAGTCGTGGCAGGAACGGCTCGAGCGGATCGGGCTCGACCGGATCAACCTGGCCTCCCTGAGCATCAACTACCGGACGCCGGAGGAAATCATGACGCAGGCCGAGCCGGTCATCCGGGCCGCGCTCCCGGACGCCAACGTGCCGACCTCCATCCGCAGCAGCGGCGTCCCCGTCGTACACGGATCCGTCTCGGAACTGGACTCGATCCTGGACACCTGGCTCGCCACCCATGCCGAGGGGATCGCCTGCGTCATCGGCGATCCCGCCTTCCGGTCGACGTCCCGCGTGCGGTCGCTGACCCCGGGGTTGTCCAAGGGGCTGGAGTTCGACCTGGTCGTCCTCATCGATCCGGAGGCGTTCGGCACGGGCATCGAAGGGGCGGTCGACCGCTATGTCGCGATGACCCGAGCCACCCGAGAGCTGGTCGTACTCACGAGTTCCTGAGGTCGGGCGAACGCCCGCTCCCGGACCGGCCGGTGCCGTTTCGGGTGCGGGCGGGCGGGTGCGGGCGGGCGGGGCGAGTGCGGGTGCGGGTGGATCGGGTCCGGGCGCGGGTGCGGGACGGTCGAGTCAGCGGCGGCGTACCGCGAGGGTCATGGCCGCGCACAGTGCGGCCGGCAGGAGCAGGGCCCAGACCAGGTCGTGGGGGTCGGCTGCGCCGTCGACGCTGACGAAGGCGCCCATCGCGGCGACGCCGAGCGTCGCGCCGATCTGGCGGACGGCGTTGAGGAGGCCGCCGGCGGCGCCGGCCGTGCCCTCGGGGGCCGTGGTGATGACCGTGGTGACCAGCGCCGGGAGCGCGAAGGAGACGCCGAAGCCGGTGCACAGCAGGCCGATGGCCAGGACCGGATAGGCCGAGCCGGTCAGCACGGCCACGGCGAACACGACGCTGCCCGCGGTCAACAGGCCCAATCCGGCGAGCATCGGCCCACGCGCCCCCGACCTGGCCACGATTCGGCCGGTCAGCAGCGGATTGACCGCGAACGGCAGGGTCATCGGCAGGAACGCGACACCCGTCTCCAACGGCGACATGTGCAGGCTCTGCCGAAACAACAACGGGAGGACGAACAGCAGTCCGGTCATCGCGAAGTTGACCGCCGCGCCCGCGAGCAACGCGGACACCGTGCCACGCGAGCGCAGGATCGCCGGGGCCAGTACCGGGTTGGCGCTGCGCCGCTCGGACCCGGCGAACAGCAGCCCGGCGAGCACCGCGCCCGCGCCCGAGCCCGCCGCGTGCGTCGCGCTGCCGGAGCCCGCCGCGATCAGGGCATCGGTGGCCGGCCCCAGCGTCACGCACGCGGCGAGCTGGGAGGTCCAGTCGATCGGTCGTACCCCCTTCGGGCAGCGCACCGTTCGCCCGGCCGTCAGGGCCAACGTGAGTGCGGCGAGCGGCACGTTGATCAGGAAGATGGCCCGCCGGCCGAACGCGTCGACCAGCAGTCCGCCGACGATGGGTCCCACCGCGAGCGCGGCGCCGCTGAGCGCGGCCCAGACCGCGACCGCCCTGGCCCGTTCGGCCGGCACCGGATACAGCGTGGTGACCGTGGCCATCGACGCGGGTACGCACGCGGCGGCGGCCACGCCGAGCAGTGCGCGCAGGGCCACCAGGGTCCACAGGTCCGGCGCCCAGGCGCTGAGCAGCGAGCCGAGGCCGAACGCGACGATGCCCACCCGGAATGCCCGATGCGCACCGAACCGGTCGGACATCGCGCCCGCCGTCAACAGCAGCGCACCGAATACGACGGTGTACCCGGACACCACCCATTGCAGACCCGCCACCGAACTGCCCAGTGACCGGGCCGGATCCGGCTCGGCCACCGACAGCACGGTCAGGTCGAGCAGCACCATGAAATAGCCCAGCGCGATGCCCAGGAGGGCGACCGTACGAGAGCGTGCCGTCGGCGCGGGCCGGGTGGAAACGGGTGAATCGACGACAGTCATCGAGAGTTCTCCAAGGATGGGTGGGGTGAGCACGGCGAAGGCGCGACAGGGCGATCGCGCGGTATCGCGATTGCGCGGTACGGCGAAGGTGCGGCACTGCGATCGCGCGGGAGTCCGGCCCGTCGGCAGGTTTACCGACCGGGCTCGATACCGGGGCATACCGCCGAGACCGGCATCGGCAGCGGGAACGGATCGAGGACAACCACTGTGCGGCCGCGCTGGATTCGGCTCGACCGGCTGTGCCGCATGCCTCGTTCGGAATATCCGAACGCTGTGCCGAGGTTGCCGGACCATGGAATTCCGCCGGCTCCGCACGTTCGAGACGGTCATCCGGACCGGGACCGTCACCGCCGCCGCCAACGCGCTGGGCATCGCGCCCTCGTCGGTCTCCGAACAGATCCGGGTGCTGGAGAAGTCGGTCGGCGTCGCGTTGTTCGACCGAGGTCCCAGGGGAATGACGCTCACCTCGGCCGGCGAGCGCATGCGCGACTGGGCCCACCGCCTGCTCGACCAGGCCGATCAGGCCCGCCGCGAGGTCGCCGAGGCCGCGCCGCTGCTGCGACTGGGTGCGTTGGAGAGCATCGCCGCGACGCACGTGCCACCGGTACTGGCCCGGCTCGGTGCGCGCCGACCCGACCTGCGGGTCCAGGTCGGTTCGAACGGTACGCGCGATGACCTGTTGGCCGCCGTGGCCGCCGGACGCCTCGATGCGGCGCTGGTCCTGGACACCGGTACCTGGCTCGGCGAGCTGGGCTTCGAACCGCCGCCGGCCGCGCTGGCGTTCGTCGACTTGGAGCCGATCGGGCTGGCCCTGGTGGCCGCGCCGGGCCACCCGCTCGGCGGCCGCTCCGAGATCACCGGCGACGATCTGCGCGGTCACCGGCTCCTGGTCAACGTGGCGGCTTGCTCGTTCCGCCTGGCCGGTGATCGACTCCTGGGCACGGAGGTGGAACAGGTCCGGGTCGGCGGCGTCGCGGTCATCCGGGCGTGGACCGAACAGGGCCTGGGCGTCGCCCTGTTGCCGGCCTTCGCGGTCGCCGACCAACTCGCCTCCGGCAAGCTGATCCGACTCGCCCTGGACGCCCCCGATCTGACTCTGCGTCTGGTCTGGCGTCCGGACCGGGAATCCCTCCCGGGCCTGCGCGAAGTCCTCTACGCGGCGGCCGCCCCGACACCCGGCACCACGGGACCGGTCACCCCGCTCGCGAGCGCGCGCACGGGGCCGTGATCCGACAGCCGGCGCCGTCCGGCTCGGCCGGGCTCCCGGCCCGGCCGCCCTGCCGAGGACGGGGGTCGACCACGACGAGCGTTTACGTTCGGAAGCCGGCGGTCACCCTCCGTTGCGGGAATCGGGGTCGGAGTCGGGATCGGGATCGGTGGATGGGAGTGCGATGGTGCGGCGACGACGGGATGGGCTTCGGTTCGTGGATGACGTGGATGACGTGGACGGCGTGGGTGGCGTGGTGTCATGGATCCGGTGAACGCCTCCCTGGCCGAGATCCACGATCGGCTCGGCGCCATTGCCGACGGCGAAGTCGCTGACTACATTCCGCAGTTGGCCTCGGCCGACCCGCGGACATTCGGGCTGGCCCTGGTGAGCATGTCCGGCCACTGCTACAGCGCCGGCGACATCGACGAGCCGTTCAGCATCCAGTCCGTGTCCAAACCGTTCGTGTACGCGCTCGCGCTGTCCGAGCTTGGTCCCGCCGAGGTGAGCCGCCGAGTCGGCGCGGAGCCCAGCGGCGAGGCGTTCAACGCGATCAGCCTCGAACCGGGCACCGGTCGCCCGGCGAACCCCATGGTCAACGCCGGCGCCATCGTGACCACCTCGCTGGTCCCGGCGGCGGACCCGCGGGATCGATTCGAGCGCATCCTCGCGTGCCTGTCCGCGTTCGCGGGTCGCTCCCTGGACGTCGACGAGGACGTGTACCGCTCCGAGGTCGAAACGGGAGATCGCAACCGGGCCCTGGCCTACCTGATGCGCGGCGCGGGATCGTTGTCCGGCGACGTGGACGAGACCGTACGCACCTACTTCCGCCAGTGCTCGATCCGGGTCCGCGTCGCCGACCTGGCGGTGATGGCCGCGACGCTGGCCAACGGCGGCGTCAACCCGGTCACCGGCGACCGGGTGATCGCCGAACCGGTGGCGGTACGGGCACTCGCGGTGATGGCCACGTGCGGGATGTACGACACCGCCGGCGAATGGCTGCTGCGAGTGGGACTGCCCGCCAAGAGCGGGGTGTCCGGCGGCCTGATCGCGTGCAGCCCCGCGCGCTTCGGCATCGCCGTGCACAGCCCGCCACTGGATCGCGCGGGCAACCCGGTACGCGGCGTGGTCGCGCTCACCGAACTCTCCCAACGCTTCGCCCTGCACCTGATGCACCAACCGGGCCGACACATCGCGACCGTCACCGAGGTCACCACCGCGCTCGACCAGCCCTCCTTCCGGGCCCGCACCCCGGGGGAGCGTGCCGTCCTCGACCGCGAGGGGCACCACATCGTGGTGATCCGCGCCCAGGGGGTGTTGGAATTCACCGAGACGGAGCACCTGCTGCACGCGCTCCGCGAGTCCGTGCCGGACGCACCCGGTTGGATCGTGCTGGACCTGGACCGGGTCACCCGGATCGCCGTCGGCCCCGCCACCATGCTCGGCTCCGCGCTGGCCGGTCTCGCCTCCACCGGCCACGAGCTCGCCATCGCGGCCCGGGAACCGCTGCTGGACCCGGTCGCCGACCCCGCGCCGTGGACCCCGTTCCGCAGCCGGGCGGAGGCCGTCGCCTGGTGCGAGGACCGGCTGCTCGCGACGACGGCGGCGCAGCCGTCCGGGTGACGCGGTTCGCGGGCGGTCCCCGCGTGCGGTCCGCGGGCGGCCCCGGGAACGCGGTTCGAGTGGGGCGCCCGGCTTGCTGTCGTGGGGCCGAGAGATTCTTTCGGCGAGCGGTCACATTCCCGGGTCGGCATGGGTCACATCGTTGTCGGATCGGAAAAACGGTCCCCGCACGAAGCCATCGCCGACCTCCGGAACCCGAGTCCGGAAGCCCCTGAGGAGCACATCATGACCGCAGGTATCAAGACGGTGATCCATCCCGTCCGCGATCTCGCCAAGGCCAAGGAGTTGTACAGCCGAATCCTGGGGGTGGAGCCGGTGGTGGACGAGGTCTACTACGTCGGCTACCGGGTCGCCGGCCAGGACATCGGCCTGGACCCCAACGGCCACGCCAAGTGGGCCGGCGGCCCGATCGCCTACTGGCACGTCGAGGACATCGACGCGACCTACAAGTCCCTGGTCGAGGGTGGCGCGGAGTCCGTACACGAGGTCAAGGATGTCGGCGGCGGCAAGCGGACCGCCGTTCTCAAGGACGCCGACGACAACCCCATCGGCCTGATTCAGGGCTGATCCGGGGCCGAGTAACGGCCTGGGCACCGGTCCGGGCGGCAAAGCGCCATGACGCGTCCCGAGCGCGGCACGACCGGCGAGGCCGGCACCCGAGGGTGTCGGCCTCGCCGCACGTCGGGGATTGCCGTCACGGGGGGTGGAGACGCGGGTGGTGACTTGGGCTCGGATTGGGTGGCTTCGATATCGGCCACGTGTTGTCAGTACGAGCCGTATGTGGGGGCCCCGAGCCGCTCGTAGGAGTTGAGGACCACGCCGGTCGCGGTGGCGCGCGACTCGGTGAGGGTGAAGGCGGTCGGCTGTACGCCGGGGACGAACAGTCGCTTGCCGGAGCCCACGGCGACCGGGAACGTCAGCAGGTGCATCGTGTCGATCAGGCCGAGCCGCAGCAGCGCGCCGGCCAGGGCTCCGCTGCCGTGAATCTGGAGTTCGTGGCCGTCCTGCTCCTTGAGCGCGGCGACCTCCTCGGCGAGGTCGCCGCCGAGCAGCTTGGTGTTCGCCCAGTCGGCCGAGGCCAGGGTGCCGGTGGGGACGTACTTGGGCAGCTCGTTGAGCCGGGTGGCGATGGGATTGGCGGGGTCGGTCACCTTCGGCCAGTACGACGCGAAGATCTCGTACGTCCGGCGCCCGAGCAGGAAGGCGTCCGCCCGGCCGATGACGTCGGTCATGAACCGCCCGAAATCCTCGTCGCCGTACGGCACCGACCAACCGCCGTGCTCGAATCCACCGCTGGGGTCCTCCTCCGGGCCACCAGGGGCCTGGTAGACGCCGTCGAGGGTGAGAAAGGTGGTGAGGATGAGCTTCATGGCAGTGCCCTTCATGGTTTCCGCGCCGTCACACGCTTCGACTGCCGGCCGGCCGGAAACTCATCGGTGCGGGAGAGATCCTTCCGCAGTTCCCACCACGACGTCGAGCCACACACTCCGTGCTTCACACAGGTCACGAGGAGCCACGAAATGTCGTATCCGACCTATCCCGAGGCCCGCTACCACGGCGAGGGAGGCGAAGTCAGTGCCCGCTTCCGCCCGGCTGGGCATCCGCCGGAACTGACCACGGCCGGTGCGAGCTATCACTACCTGGCCACGGCCGACTCCACGGACGGCGAGTTCGGGCTGTACCGGGTGGACATGCACGCGGTGCCCAGCGGCCCGGGCACGCACTTCCACCGCACCATCTCCGAGTCCTTCTTCGTACTGTCCGGCACGATTCGGCTGTTCGACGGCAACGCGTGGCGCGACGCCAAGGCCGGCGACTTCCTGTACGTGCCCGTGGGTGGCCTGCACGCGTTCCGCAACGAATCGGGGGAGCCGGCCTCGATGCTGCTCCAGTTCGCCCCCGGCGCGCCTCGTGAGGCGTATTTCGAGGGGGTGCCGGAACTGGAACACCTTACGGAGAAGGAGCGCGCGCAGTTCTTTCTGCGTCATGACAATCAGTGGGTGGATCTCGGGGGGTAGGGGGGTGGGGGTTGACGTTCAACCGCTCTGCCGCCGTGCGTAATGCCGTCTTCTCTGTCGCTTGTGACGCAGTTCTCGGGTGCTCTCGCTGGTCGTGGGCGGGTGTCTGTGGTGTAGATCGTCCGTCAGGGTGGTTCGTGGCGCGGGGTCACCAGGGGATGGTCCCGTCGTCCTCGAAGAACGAACCGGTCGGGCCACCGTCCGGCAGCGTGGCGAGCCGGATCGCCGTGGCTGCGCCCTGCTCGGGGGTGCGGGGTCCGTGGAAGCCGGTGAAGTCGGTCGCGACCAGGCCGGGGCAGGCGGCGTTGATCAGGATGCCCGTGCCGGCGAACTGGCGGGCGTACTGCACGGTGACGGCGTTGAGGAACGTCTTCGACGGCGCGTAGGCCGCCATGACCGGACCGATGTCGATGTCCGGGTCCGCCTGCCGGGTCAGGGAGCCGACGGCGCTGGAGACGTTGACGATGCGGGGCGACCTGGAGCGCCGCAGCAGCGGCAGCATCGCGTTGGTCACCTGGATGACGCCCAGCACGTTGGTCTCCACCACCGTCCGGACCACGTCGGAATCCAGGCTGGTCGGATCCTGGGCCCACCCCGGCCCCATCTCCCCTGAGATGCCGGCGTTGTTGACCAGGACGTCGAGGCCCCCGGCCTCCAGCTCGACCAGTTCGGCGGCCTCGGTGACGCTGCGTCGGCTGGTCACGTCCAGCGGCACGCCGAACGCGTCGACCCCGGCGGCGCGCAGCTTCTCGACAGCGGCCCCGAGCCGGGTTTCGTCACGGGCTCCCACGCCCACGCGGTGTCCCAAGGCGCCCAGACCGGCCGCGATTGCGTACCCGATGCCTTTGTTCGCGCCGGTAACCAGCGCGATCTTCGCTTTGCTCATGCCGTCGATGCTCGCCCTCAGCCGAGCGGAGCGTCCAACACCGAAGCGGTATCTTACGATACCCACCAGGTATCAGCCCAGAAAGGGGACAGCCGTGGACGCCTTGGAGACCCGCGAGCTCAGGTACTTCATCGCCGTTGCCGAGGAGCTGCACTTCGGCCGCGCCGCCGAACGCCTGGGCATGGCCCAGCCGCCGCTGTCCAGAGCCATCCAGCGGCTCGAGAAACGCCTCGGGGTCTGTCTGCTGGACCGCGACCGCCGCGGCGTGCGCCTGACCGGCGCCGGCCAGGTGCTGCTGCACGAGGGCCGCGCGGCCCTGGACGCGACCGCCGCCGCGGCGCGACGCACCCGCCGCTCCGGCAGCACAGACCATCCGGGCGGCTCCCGAGAACGCCTGGTCATCGCGGTCAAGGCCGCCGCCTCCCACGATCTGTTGCAGCGGCTGCTCGACGCCTACGCCGCCGAGCCCGACGCCGCCGAGATCGAGGTGCTGGCCGGCGGTTTCACCGAGCAGGAGCAGATGCTGCGCGACGGTCGCGCCGACGTCGCGCTCCTCATCGCGCCGTTCAACTCCCTGGCCGGGTTCGACAGCGAGGAACTGCTGACCGAAGGGCGGATCGCCGTCCTACCCGCAAGGCACCCGCTCGCGACGCGCAAGTTTCTGTCCATGGCCGACATCAGCGACGTCCCCGATCTCCCGATCGCCCGCTGGCCACGACACGGCGCCTACGCACCCGGGCCAGGCCCGGAAGTCCGCGACCACACGCAGCTGGCCCAGCTGATCGCCCTCGGACGCACCATGGCCGTCGTCCCGGACTCCGCGCGCACCTGGCTATGGCACGAGCACGCCGCCGTGCCCCTGACCGACGCACCGCCCGTCCACACCCACATCGCCTGGCCCCCGCACAGCCGCTCACTCGCCCTAGCCGGCCTGATCCGCACCGCCACGCGGCTGATTCCGGACACCGCGCCGACGGCTGCCACCATGGAGTAGCCGGTCGGGGCGCCGGCTGCACCACGCGTTCGGCCACCACCAGCTCGTCACGCCCGCCCACGACCGGCACGAGCACCCACGAACCCCGCCACGCCGGCACCCTGACCAGCCGCTTCAGGATGGTGGATCTTCACTGGGGTGGGCCCGGGTCGGGGGTGTCGGCGGGCCGCGGGGTGGGTGGTTGGGGTGGGGGCTGACGTGTCGCGGGGGTTGGTGGCCGGTTGCTTGGCGTGGGGACTGCTGCTCGTCGTCGTAGTCGTGAACCCGGGGCCGTGGCGATCAGGCTTCCTGCGTGGCCGGTCAGTGCTCGGCATGTGTTCGGTTCTGCGGGCTCTCCGGGTAGTGGAGTGAATACCGCGGTGTCGGTCGTCGGCAGGCGGGTGGAGAAGTGTCCGTGTCGATCGGCCGCGTACAGTCTTCCGTTCATTGCGGTGAGTGCGATTGCGCCGCCTGCGGGGCCGAGTTCGCGCCACGGTGCCGATGCGTCCGGGTCGGTGGGCAACTCGGCGGCGTGCACGTGGTGCAGCGTATCGTCGGCGCACACCGCGAACAGGCCGCCGTCGCACAGTGCGAGCGCGATCGTGCCGGTCGGCAGGCGGGTCACCCAGGTCCATGGTGCCGGACCCGTCAGTGGTGGCCGGCGCAACAATCGGCCGTCGGCCGTGGCCGCGTACAGCACCAGCGGCAGCGGGCCGGACGCCTCGCGTGCCGCGGCCAGCGCCACCACCGGTCGTGCGGTGTCGATCGTGCGCCACGGCAGGTTCTGCCCGCTCACCTCGCGGCACACCAGCGCGCCATCGGTGTCCACCGCGAACAGCACGTCCTCGCACGCCGCCAGTGCGCGGACGTCGCCGGAGGGCCCGATCACCTCCCACTGCGGCTGCCGATCCGCGCCGAGTCGATCGAGCACGTTGCGGGTGACCCGGTCCACCACCGGATCGGCCAGCGCACTGCCCCAGTTGATCGTGCCCGCGTTGAACACCGTGCCCGCCCCGAGGCGGAACGTGCCCATCACCGCGTCCCCACCCTGGCCGTAGCGGGCCCAGTGCCGCAGGTCGGCGGTGGCCAGCACGACGAAGGACGCCGGTGTGCCGTCTCGGCCGGTGGCGCGCGGGACGCCGCCGCTCCAGTCCAGTTCGGTCGCGTCGGTCTCGTAGCCCAGCGCGCCCTGTGCGAACTTGTCGCCGTCCGCGAGACCGGTGCCCGCGAACACCCAGTGATCGGTGAACCGGGCGATGTACGCCTCCTCCCGGATCACCTTCATGCCCTCGCCCCACGCGCCCGCGCCGCGCCGGAAACTGAGTCCGGTCATGCTGTTCTCCGGGCGGTACACCGGCGCGCTGGACCACTCCACGGTGACCCGTTCGGGATCCATCGCCGCCATCGGGTCGGCCACCGCGTCCCGATGACAGACCATGGTGCGCCCGTCGTCCTCCAGGCGCATCTGCCACCATGCCGTGTTCGCCGCGAAGATCGCCAGGTTGCCGCCACCGCGAACGAAGTCCTCGACCGTGTCCCGCTGTTCCTTCGACCAGTACTCGTCGTGCCCGTTGATCACCAACAGCCGATAGCGCCCCAGCAGGTCGTCGCCGCCGTGCAGGTCCAGACCGGAGCAGAAGTCGACCGGCCGACCGGCGGTCCGCAACCAGCGCAGCAGTCCCTCCTCCCAGCGCTCCGGCGGTGGGCCGCCGCCGGGCCGGTCGAAGGAGACCCGGGCGGCGCGGTCCGGCTGTTCGGCGTAGTACAGGCCCTGACCGGGCACGCCGGAACGGTTGTACGCCTGCCAGGTGGCGAACGGCACGGACACCAGGACGCGCGCCGTCGTGCCCGGGCGGGCCGCACGCACCACGAACCATGCCTCGTGGTCCAGCGGTTCGACGCCGGCGAGCGGGGTGCCGTCGTCGAACACGGCCCGGTAGAGCGAGCTGGGCCAGTGCTCGGGCACGGCCAACTCCCACAGCCCGCCTTCGACTCGGGTGCGGGTGAACACGCGGTCGGTGGCCGCGTCCAGCACCGTGACCTCGCCGTCCACCGGGCCGCCGTCGGTCGAGGCGAGGTGGAAGCGCAGCCGGCCGCCCGCGACCACGGACGTCGCGCCGGCATACGCCAGAACGCTCATGCGACCGGCTCCGCCACACGCTCCGCGAAGCCGGTCAACGCGCCGATCGGCACCTCCCGTCCACCCGCCGCGCGGACCAACAGGTCCTCCAACGCGACCAGATGCGCCTCCAGCGCGTGCACCGGCAGGTAGGCCGTGTCGCCGGTGACGCTGACCACCAGCGCTTCGCCCTCGGAGACCACGTGCATGCAGTATCGGCATGCGATGAACTCGTGTTCGCCGGCCGGTTCCACCCGACTGTGGCTGCGCGCGGCATCCAGTTCGGCACCGGTCGGCGCCGGGCCGGTCCGCGGCGGACGGTCCACCAGGCGCATGTCGTTGAAACAGCAGAACGGCCGGATCGGCGTACCGCGCTCGGTCGCGATCCGCCGCATCAGCTCGTTCCATCGAGCCGGGTCGTAGCCGGCGCTGCGATAGGCGCGCAGCGACGCCTGCCACGCGGCGGGCAGCAGGTCGGTGAAGTGCGCGGCCGGGTCCAGGTCCAGGACGAAGAGCCCCTCCTGGGACAGCGTGGTCACCAGGTCGCGGCTGTCCGACCGGAACCGATTGGCCACGATCGGCAACATCACCGCGGTGTCCCGACCGCCCGCCCGCGCGGCCAACACCGCGGCGCCGGCCAGCAGTACGGCGGACGGGCTGATCCGATGCCGCAGCGCGACCGCGTCGGTGGCCCGGGCCAGCGCCGCGGACACCAGCCGCACAGTGCGAAAACGCGGCGCGGCGGGCTCGGCGACCACGTCGGCGAACACCGTCGGCGCGATCCGCCGGTAGTGCGTCTCCCAATGCGCCAACGCCGATTCGCCCCGACGCAGCCCGGTCGCCGAGGATTGCTCGTGGGCCAGATCCAGCGGTCCGCCCGAGGTCGGGCCGCCGGCCGAGCCGCGCCGGATCAGCAGCCGCAGGTCGCGTACCAGCACCTCGACGCCGTGCCCGTCGGTGGCCACATGGCACAGGGCCAGCGCCACGTAGCGGACCCGGCCGCCCTGCACGATCAGCCCGGCCCGGATCGGCCACGTGCCGAAGTAGTCGAAGCGGGTCGCGCCGAGCCGCTCCGCGACCGCCGCCGCGACCGTGTCCGCGTCCTCGATCAGCGCCACTTCGAACACCTGTACCGGCAGGGAGCCCGCCGAGTGTCGGACCTGTCGCGGCTCGCCGTCGCCGCTCACCAGGCGGGTGCGCAACGCGTCGTGGCGTTCCATCAGCCGGCCGAGTGCGGCGCTCGCGTGCGCGACGTCCACCGGTCCGCCGCGATCGGCGATCGGCAACACCCGGGTCATGTTGAAGTAGTGGTCGCTGGGCGCGGTGCGTCGGATGGCCTGCCAGATGGCCCGCTGACCCCAGGTCAGCGGCGCCTGCACCGGGCCGTCGGCGGCGACCGCGAACGGCGCTGGGACCTCGTGCGGGGCCGCGGTCGGATCACCGGCCGCGACCGGGGTTCTTGCCGCGCCGTGCTCAGCCATCGCCCACCGCCACGCCCTGTCGGGTCAATCGCTCGACCAGCGTGTCCAGGTCGTCGACGAAGTCCAGATCGGCGTCCAGGTCGAAGAACACGTCGAACTCGCCCTCCAGCGCGTCGATCAGTCGCAGAAAGGTCAGCGAACTCACCCCGGCGGCCGTCAACGAGCCCTCGCTGTCCAATACTTCACGCGCGCTCACCTCCCCGTCGCTGACCTCGGCGATCAGCGTGGCCACCCGTTCGCGCAGCCGCTCCGCGCTCATGCCGCGTCCCCGGCCAGGCGTCGACGCAGGCTCAGCGGACGGATGTCCGGCCAGACCCGGTCGATGTGCGCCGAGCACTCCTCGCGGGTGCCGACGAAGCCGGTGGGCACCCACCCGGCGGGCGGGTCGGTGCGCAGCGGCCACAACGAGTGCTGCTCCTCGTCGTTGACGACCACGCGGTACCGGGGCTCGGTGGTTTCGGTGTCGATGCTCATCGCTGCTGCTCCTGGAGTTCGCGGATGGCGTCCGTGACGCCGGTGACGGTCGGGGTGTCGAAGAAGACGTCGAGTGGGACCTCGACGCCGAGTCGCTTGCGAATGCGGGCGGCGATCCGGGTGATGGTCAGCGAGTGGCCGCCGAGGTCGAACAGGTCCTCGTCCACGCCGAGGTCGTGCAACTGCAACACCTCGGCCCAGATCGCCCGGACGGTCTCGGTGAGTTCGTCGGCCGGTGCTCCCGGCGTCCCGGCGGGGTCGGTGGGATCGGTGAAGTCGATCGGCTCGGGCAACCGGGCGCGGTCCAGCTTGCCGTTCGGGGTCAGCGGGAACGCGTCCAGGACGAGGAAGCTCTGGGGCACCATCGCGGATGGCAGGGTACGGGCGAGGTGGGCGCGCAACACGTCGGACGGGACCGGTGGTTGCCCCGGCTCGGGGAGCAGGTAGCCGACCAGCCGGGCGTGTTCGGAGTCCCGGCCGAGCAGTCGGACCGCCGCCTGGGCGATGCCCGGATGCGCGGCGAGCAGGTTCTCGATCTCGCCCGGTTCGATGCGGTGCCCGCGCAGCTTGACCTGCGCGTCGGTGCGGCCGACGTACTCCAGTCCGCCCCCGGGCGCGTGCCGGACCAGGTCGCCGGTGCGGTAGAGCCGGGCGCCGGGTGGCCCGTAGGGGTCGGCCACGAACCGCTCGGCGGTCAGCCCCGGGCGGCCCGGATAGCCGTGCGCCACGCCGTCGCCGCCCAGGAACAGCTCGCCCGGCAGGCCCTCGGGCACCGGGTGCAGCCGGGCGTCGAGCACGTACGCACGGGTGTTGGCCAGCGGCCGACCGATTCCGGGCGGCGCGTCGGCGGGCACCTCGATGTAGGTGGACCACACCGTGGTCTCGGTGGGTCCGTAGACGTTGATCAACTGGCCCACCGCGCGCCGCAGTTCGCCGGCCAGCGGGCCGGGCAGCGCCTCGCCGCCGCTGATCGCGGTCAGCCCGGGGCGGTGCAGGCCGGCCGCCAGCAGCACCCGCCAGCCGCTGGGTGTGGCCTGCACGTGGGTGATCGCGTACCGCTCCAGGATGGCCAGTTGGGCGGGGCCGTCCCGGTGCCGATCGTCGGGCACGAGCACCACCCGCGCACCGGTGACCAGCGGCAACAGCAGCTCGACGGTGGAGATGTCGAAGGACAGCGAGGTCAGTCCGAGCCAGCGGTCGGCCGAGGTGGCGCCGAGTCGGTCGCGCATGCTCGCCAGCAGATTGGCCAGTGCGTGGTGCGGGACCTCGACGCCCTTGGGCCGACCGGTGGAGCCGGAGGTGTAGATGACGTAGGCCGGATCGCCCGGTTCCGGTCGGGCCGGTGGCTCCACCGGGGCGGGCTCAGACCCGAACAGGTCGGGGCCGTACAAGTCGGGCTTGGCCGGCACCAGGACCTCGGCGGCGACATCGACGGGGCGTTCACCGCGATCGGTGACCAGTGCCGCGATCCGTGCGTCGGCGCGGATGAAGGCGAGTCGCTCGGCGGGATAGCCGGGGTCCAGCGGCAGGTAGGCGGCGCCGGCGGCGAGCACGCCGAGCACGGCGGCCACCTGTTCGCCGGTGCGTCCCAGCTCGATCGCGACCAGGTCGCCGGCGCCGATCCCCGCCGCGCGCAGGCGTCGGGCGAACACGTAGGCCGCCGAGGCCACCTGACGGTAGGTCAGGAACCGGCCGTCGCACACCACGGCGACCGCGTCGGGAGTGGCGCAGGCGCGGGCGGCGAACAGGTCGACCACGGTGTCCCGGGCCGGATAGGGCGTGTCGGTGGCGTTGTCGGCGTGCAACACCCGCACCAGTTCGGCCTCGGGGAGCAGCGGCAGGTCGCCGATGGGCATGTCGGGGTCGGCCAGTGCGGTGGTGAGCAGCGTGCGGAAGTGGCCCGGGATGCGCGCGGCCACGCCGGGGGCGAACGCGTCCTCGGGCACGTGCAGCGCGCCGTCGATCCGGTCCCGTCCCTCGACCAGTTGCAGGTGCGCGGTGTTGCGGGCGGTCGGCGGCAGCACGATCCACTCGACCCGCACCTCGACGCCGGGGAACACCGGTTCGATGGCGCGGGTGCGCCGCCGGTAGCTCACGGTCAGGTCGGTCAGCGCGGTCCTGGGTCCCAGGCCGCGCACGGTGTGGCTGTAGGGCACATCGCGGAACGCGTAGATCGCCCGCAGTTCGGCGCGCAGTTCGCGGGTGAACGCGCCGAATTCCCGGTCGGCGCGCGGCTTGGAGGAGACCGGTAGCTCGTTGACGAACAGGCCCACCCGGCGGAGGTCGTCCGGGGTGCGGGTGGACAACTCCAGTGCGGTGCGCACGCGCGCGTTGCCGTAGCGGAACAGCAGCGCATGCCAGCCGGCGAGCAGCAGTTCGAAGTGGGTGACGCCCAGGCGCAGCGCGGCCTCGTCGAGCGCGGCGACCGTCTCGGGGCCCAGGGTGAAGGGTGTCGAGATTCCCGGCGCGGGTTCGCTGCCGGCGCGGGTGGTGGGCAGCAGGCCGGGCAGTACGGCCCGACCCGGCTCCTCGCGGTGCCTGGCCCATACGCCGGTGCCGTCCGCCGGCGGCAGGCCCGGCGCCGCACCCGCGGCCTCGAACGCCTTCGCCGCCCCGCGTGCGTCCGGCGCCGCGCTCGCCGCGTCGGTGTCGTCCCGGGCCGCGCGATAGGCCCGGGCCAGGCCGGCCACCACGATCTCCTTGGAGGTCCCGTCGAAGACCATGTGATGCGCCGTCACCAGCAGCGTGTGTCGGTCCGCGCCCAGGGCGAACAGCGTGAAGCGCGCGAGCGGCCCGGCGGACAGGTCGAACGGGCGGGCGAGTTCGGCCCGGATCAGTGTCTCGATCGTCGCGTCGTCGGCCGGCGCGCGACGCATCGGCGCGGCCTCGGCCGGCACCAGAGCGGGGGCGCCGTCGACCTCGCCGACGGCTGTCGCGAGCACGGGGTGGCGCGCGACGGTGGCCGCACACGCCGCGGCCAGCGCGGCCACGTCCAGCGGGCCGTCGAAACGCAGCAGCACCGAGAGGTGGTAGGCGGACTCGGCGGGCAGCGTGCGCTCGGTCACCCATACGCCCAACTGCGCCGCGGACAGCGGCGCGAAGGGCACCGAGGCGGGCGGTGGCGCGACGGGTGGCGCGCCTTGGCTCTCGGTCGTCGGGGGAATCTGATCGTCGGTGACAGTCATGGTCGGACCTCGTCGTCCAAGAGCCGGCGCAGCTCACGCTTGAGGATCTTGCCGCCCTCGTTGCGCGGCAGGGATTCCCGGAACAGCACGTGTCCGGGCAGTTCGTGTGCGGCGAGGCGCTCCATCAGGAACACCCGCAGCTCGGTCGCGGTCAGATTGCCCAGCGGTACCACCGCCGCCGCGACGGTCATGCCGAGCACGGGATGCGGTACGCCGAAGGCGGCCGCGTCGATGACCGCGGGATGCTCGTGCAGGGCGTCCTCGACCTGGAGCGTGGAGACCTTGTGGGCCCCGGACTTGATCACGTCCCGCTCGCGGTCGACCAGGTACAGGAAGCCGTCCCCGTCCAGGTAGCCCAGATCGCCCATTCGCACCCAACGTCCGGAGAACACCCCGGAATCGGTGTCCTCGCCGTAGTAGGAACGGGGCGTGGTCGGCGAGCGCAGCCACACCTCGCCCGTCTCGCCCGTCGGCAGTGCCCGGCCCGTGTCGTCGGTCACCCGCAGGTCGCGCAGCGACGCGGGCCGCCCGGGCGAGTCGGGGTGTTCGGGATCGAAGAGCATCGTGGTCTGCGCGGGCGCGGCCTCGGTGGAGGTGTAGTAGTTGACGATCTGGGCCTGCGGGAACAACCGGGACAGGCCCAGCGCGACCATCTGCGGCAGGGCGGCGGCGGTGGAACCGAGCAGCCGCACACCGGAGAGGTCGCAGCGCCGAACCTGTTCCGCGCCGAGCAGTTCGATCGCCATCGCCGGCACCACGAACACGCTGCCGACCGCGTGCCGTTCGATCAGCCGGGCGAAATGGCCGGGGGTGAAGCGCGGTGCGGCGATCGCGGTCGCCTTCGCGTCCAGCGCGTTGATCAGCATGGTCTGCCCGGCGTTGGTGCCGACCGGGAACGCGTGCAGGAAGTGCGCCGAGTGCCCCAGCGGGCGCCGGCGCGCGTCCAGCGTGCAGCCGTGGGCGAGGTTGGCGTGCGTGGCCGCCACGCCCTTGGGTGTGCCGGTGGTGCCGGAGGTGTACAGGATCTGGGCGAGGTGGCCGGGCTCGGGTGGCGGGAGTTCGCTGCCGGGGTAGGTTTCGATGTCCTCGACCGGTGCGGTCCAGGCGCCGGTGCCGGCGTCCGGCGGGGTCAGTTGCGCGCGGTGCAGCACGGCGGCGGCCCCGCTGTGCCTCAGCAGGTGTCGCACCTCGGCGGGGGCGAGCCGATCCGACATCGGTACCGCGACCGCGCCGGCGCGCTGCACGCCCAGGTAGGCGGTCGCGTAGTCGATCCAGTCGCCGTTGCCGTACAGCAGCGCGACCCGGTCGCCGGCGCCGACGCCGCGCGTGCTCAGCCCGGCGGCGACCGCGTCGGCGCGTTCGTGCCACGAGCCGAAGGTCAGCTTCTCCCGGCCGCTGAGGATCGCGGGTCGTTCCGGTTCCAGCCCGGCGCGGTGGGCGAGCAGCGCGGACAGGCTCTCCGGTGTCCGGCGGGCGGCCGAGACCGGGCGCGGGCGCGTGCCGGTGCTCATCTCGACACCTCCGCGAGGGCCGACGCGCTCTCGCCGGCCCGGGCCCGGAGCCGGCGTTCGCGCTCCTGGATGCCGACCTCGTCGTCGGGTGGCGCGTCGGGCACGTCCCGGTCGAAGCGGGCCAGTACCGGCAGGCGCAGGCCGATCACCACGAGTGCGACCATCGCGGCACCGAACACCAGGTAGAGCAGAGCGATTCCGCGACCCTCGCCGTGGCCGATCACGGTGCCGACGGAGTCCGCGAGCGGTCCGTCGTCGGCCATCAACGGCTCGAACAGTCGTGCGCCCAGCGGCGCGATGATCCCGTGGCCGATCGGCAGCGTGGACCACGCGACCAGTGTGTTCAGCGCGAACACCCGGCCGTGGAACCGCTGTGGCACCTTGACCTGGACGATGGTCGTGTAGACGCCGTTGACCAGGGACAGCGCGCAGGACATCCCGAACGCGCCGACGCCGATCACCCACAGGCTCGCATGCAGTCCGGTGAACGCGGACGCGCCGGCCAGGCCGGCCGCCAACCACAACATGCCGCGCAGTCGTTGCCGGCGCGGGCCGCCCCAGAAGCCCATCGCGATGCCGCCGACGATCACCCCGGCTCCGGCTGCCATCGACACGCGGGCCGCGCCACCGAGCGAGTCGAAGGACAACACGAGCGGGGTGGTCAGCAGGAACAGCGGGGACAGGAACAGGTTCAGCACCGCGAACCACAACAACATCGCCCGGAAGCCCCGGTGGTGCCAGGAGTAGCCGAAGCCGTGTTTGATCTCCGAGGTCAGCGATTCGCGCCGGCGCCAGGGCAGGGTGCGCGGGAACCGCACGCACGCGATGATGGTGATCGCGATCGCGTAGCTGACCACGTCCAGGATCAGGATGCCGCGCAGGCCGATCCCGGCCATCAGGCCCACCGCGATCAGCGGAACCACGAACTGCGCCACCCCACCCGCCATCTGCACGATGCCGTTGGCGTGCCCGAGGTACTGCTTGGGCACCAGTTGCGGCACCGCCGAGGCGTAGGCCAGGCGTTGGAAGGTCAGCGCCATCGACAACGAGCCGAGCAACACGTAGATGTGCCACGGATGCAGGTGGCCCGATGCCAGCAGCAACAACAGCAGGCCCTGGGTACCACCGGCGGCGATGTCGCCGGCGAGCATCACCGCGCGCCGATCCAGCCGGTCCACGATGGCGCCCGCGAGCGGGCCGATCAGGATGCCCGGGAGCATCCCGATCACCGCGTACAGGGCGAACCGGCCCATCGAGCCGGTCTCCAGGTAGATCCAGATCGGCAGTGCGAACTCGGTCAGCGCCGAGCCGGTGATCGACACGAGCTGGCTGAACGCGACCAGCAGGAACCGGCCCATGCCGGGCTGGGGTTCGCGGATGGCGGTGCGATCGGGCGCTGCCGGGTCCGGCGGTGGTCCGGCGGATCCGTGGAACCACCACGGGCCGTCCGCCTCGCGGGTGGGCAGCCTGTCGGTGTCGTCGGCGACGAGGGCGGGGTGTACCCGGGTGATCACCTCGGCCAGGTCGTCGGCGCGGTGCTTGAGGAAGAAGTGCCCGGCCTCGTCCAGCATCACCAGTCCGACCCGGTCGGCGATGGCGCGCCATTCACGAAAGCGTTCCTGGTGGAAGTCGGCGGCCGGGTCGCGGTCGCCCATCACCGACACGATCGGTGCGCGCAACCGGGGTCGCCGGTCGGACAGCGCCTCGGTGAAGTACTCCTCGGCGGCCACCGAGTCGCGGCGCATGTTGCCGATGATGAACTTCATCTGCTCGCCGTCCAGGTCCGCCATGTCGGCGCCCATCGAGGTCAGCCAGTTGGCGTACACCCGGTCGCCGAGCAGCGGTTCGAGGGCGGCGACCTTGCTCAGCGTGCTCAGCACCCGGCTCCGCGGGCGGGCGAAGGGGAACTGGGCGCCGATGTACACCGCGGCCAACTCACGTCCCGACTCCTCGAGTTGTCGGGCGACCGCGACGATCAGCGCGCTGCCGACGCCGCAGTGTCCGTACAGCGCGATCGGTCCCTCGACCCGTTCCCGGATCTCGGCCACGATCCGCCCGGCGAGTTCGTCGAAGGGCAGCCGCTCCTGGGTGACGCCCACGTCGTGGCCGGGGATCGCCACCGACCACAGGTCCTGGGTGTCCGGCAGCGCGTCGGCGAGCGGCTGGTAGACCACCGCGCTGCCGCCGCCGTAGGGCACGCAGACCAGGGACAGTGTGCGGCGCGCGGCCGGGACCGGCTTGGTGAGGCGGTACAGCAGCCGGGCCGGGCCGCGCTCGGCCTCGGAGAGGGTGGACAGTGCGGCGATCTCGCGGATCGTCTTGTGCGTGAACACGTCCATCACGCTGACGGCTCGTCCGCCGATCTCCGGGAGTTGCCGGCGGGCACGCGCGACCACCTGGGTGGCCAACAGGGAATGGCCGCCGAGATCGAAGAAGTCGTCGTCGACGCCGACCTCGGGCAGCGCGAGCACGTCGCACCAGATCCGGGCGAACAGCAACTCGGCGGGAGTGTTGGGCGGCGCGTCGGCCGCGCCCCTGGAGCGGCGCGCGGCGGGCGCGGGCAGTGCCGTGCGGTCCAGTTTGCCGCTGGGCGTCAGCGGCAGGGCGGGCAGCGCGACGAAGGCGGCGGGCACCATGTAGTCCGGCAGCGTGCGCCTCAGCGCGGTCCGCACCTCGTCGGCATCGAAACGGCCGGTGTCGAGCCGGTCGGCATCGAGCCCGTCGGCTTCGGTGGCGCCGAACCTCGGGCGATCCTCGGTCGGGACCACATACGCGGTGATGCGCCTGTCCCCGGGGGTGTCCTCGCGCACCACCACCGCGGCCTCTTCGACCCCGTCCCGGGCCCGCAACACGGCCTCGATCTCGCCGAGTTCGATCCGCAGTCCGCGCAGTTTGACCTGCCCGTCCAACCTGCCGAGGAAGGCGAGATTGCCGTCCGGGCGCCACCGGGCCAGGTCGCCGGTGCGATAGAGCCGGGCGCCGGGCGGGCCGAACGGGTCCGGTACGAACCGCTCGCCGGTCAATCCGGGGCGACGGTGGTAGCCCAGCGCGACCTGGACACCGCCCAGGTACAACTCGCCGGGCGTACCCAGCGGCGCGGGCCGCATCGCATCGTCGAGCACGTACACCCGGGTGTTGTGGATCGGCGCACCGATCGGCACCGCCGCGAGCGGGCCCTCGCACTCCCACGCGGTGACGTCCACGGCGGCCTCGGTGGGCCCGTACAGATTGGCCGGCGCGCAGTGCGGCAGCCGCTCGCGAAGCGCCCGGACGGCATCCGGGGTCAGCTCCTCGCCGCTGCACACCATCCGGCGCAGCGTCGTGCAGCGCTCGACGCCCTCCTCGGCCAGGAACATCGTCAGCATCGCGGGCACGAAGTGAGCCACCGTGACGCCCTGTTCGGCGATCACGTCGCGCAGGTAGCCGGCGTCCTTGTGCCCGCCGGGACGGGCCAGGACCAGCCGGGCGCCGGTGGCTGGCGGCCAGAAGAACTCCCACACCGACACGTCGAAACTCGCCGGGGTCTTCTGCAACACCGCGTCGGCGCCGGTCAGCCGGTAGGTGTCCTGCATCCAGGCGATCCGGTTGACGATGCCGCGATGGGTGTTCGGCACCCCCTTGGGCCGGCCGGTGGAGCCGGAGGTGTAGATCAGGTACGCGACGTCGTCGGGTGCGGGCGCGGCACCGGACAGCGCGCCGGGAGCCGGGTCGGGCCAACTCGCGAGGTCGTCCACGTACAGGATCCGGGTGGTGCGGTCGGTCGGCACCGGCAGTCCGCGCCCGGTCAGCAGCACCCGGGCACCCGAGTCGGCGAGCATGAACGCGAGCCGCTCGGCCGGGTATTGCGGATCCAGCGGGACGTACCCGGCGCCCGCCCGGAGTACCCCGAGCAGCGCCGCGACCAGTTCGAGGGAGCGCTCGGCGCCGACCGCGACCAGATCGCCGGCTCGCACCCCCTCGGCCCGCAGGCGGTGCGCCACCCGATCGGCGGCGGCGTCGAGTTCTCGGTAGGTCAGGGTGCGCTCGTCCAGGGCGACCGCGATCGCGTCGGGGGTACGGGCGATCTGCTCGGCGATCAGGCTCGTCAGGGTGGCCCCGGCGGGCACCGGCGCGGCGGTGTCGTTCCATCGGGTCAGCATCAGTTCGCGCTCGTCCGGGTCCAGGCCGTCGAGCGTGGACACCGGGACGTCCGGCCGATCGGCCAGAACCGCGAGCAGCCGGCCCAGGTGTCGGCCCAGGCGCGCGATGGTCGCCTCGTCGAACAGGTCGGTATTGTAGTTGAAGGCGCCGCGCAGCCCCTCCGGCCACTCCATCAGGAACAGTTCCAGGTCGAACCGGGTGCCGCCGGCTCGGATGCCGAACACCTCGGCGGACAGCGCCGCACGGTCGCCGTCGGCGTTCGCGGTGGCGTAGTTCTGCACCGCCAGCACCGCCTGTAACACCGGCGAACGCGACACATCGCGCGGCGCGTTCAACTCGGTGACCAACTGTGCGAACGGCAGTTCCTGGTGCGCATACGCCTCCAGGCAGGTTTCCCGGGTGCGGTCGAGCAGCTCGGCGAAGGTCGGGTCGCCCTCGGTGCGGGCGCGCAGCGCGAGCACGTTGACGAACATCCCGATCAGGTTCTCGACCTCGGGATGCGGCCGACCGGCGACCGGGGAGCCGACCGCGAAGGCGCGTTGCCCACTGTGTCGGGCGAGCACGAGTTGGAAGGCGGCGAGCAGCACCATGTACAACGTCGCGCCGCGCTCGCGGGCGAGCGCGGACAGCCGGTCCAGGAGTTCGCGGTCGACCTCGAACGCGTATCCGGCGCCGTCGAAGGTCTGTTGGGTCGGTCGCGGCCCGCGCGTGGGCAGTTCCAGCGGCTCGACGCCGGCCAGTTCGGTGCGCCAGTACGCGGTTTCGCGCGCGAGTGTCTCCCCGGTCAGCCGCTCGCGCTGCCAGATCGCGAAGTCGCCGTAGGTCACTGCCGGTTCGCTCACCGGCGCGGCATTGCCCGAGGCGTGCTCGGCGTAGCCGTCGAGCACCTCGCGGACCATGATCTCGCTGGACCAGCCGTCGCTGACACTGTGATGCACGGTCAGCAGCAGGACGTGGTCGTCCGCGCCCGACTCGATCAGCAGGGCCCGGAACAGCGGTCCCTCGGCGAGGTCGAACGGTGCCGCGATCGCGGCTGTGACCAGCCGCAATGCCTGGTCCGCATCGGCGGCCTCGGCGCGGGCGAGCGGCACCGGCGCGGGTTCGGCGATGTCCAGGTGCGGCCGGCCGTCCTCGTCCACCAGGTAGCGCGAGCGCAGCGTCTCGTGCCGGGTGGTCAGGTCGGTCAGCGCCCGGGTGAGTGCCGCGACGTCGAGCGCACCGCGCAGGCGGCGCGCGACGGGGATGGTGTAGGCGGCCGTTCCCGGCGCGAACTGCTCCATGAACCAGAGGCGTTCCTGGGCGTAGGACAGCGGGGGAACGGTGCCTTCGGGGCGGCGCGGGATGACCGGACCGGCGTCGGCGCGTCTGCGCAGCCGTCGTTCCAGCAGTTCTCGCTTGGTCGCGGAGAGGGTGGCTGCGCGCGCTGGGGATTCCGTGCTCATGGCTGCGGACGGTTCCTCTCCCGAAAGAGCTGCTGCTCGGCGGTGTCGTCGTCCAGGGCCTCCAGGTCGGCGACCAACAGGTCTTCGACGGCCGCGGCGAACCCGGCGAGGGTGCGGTGGGTGAACAGCGTGCGCAGCGGCACGGTCAGGTCGGCGGTGGCGGCGATGCGGGCGACCACGCGGGTGGCGAGCAGCGAGTGGCCGCCGAGTTCGAAGAAGTCGTCCAGGGCGCCCGCCTTGTCCAGGCCGAGCACGTCGATCCAGATCTCGGCGACCAGTTCCTCGGCGGCGGTGCGCGGTGCGAGGTAGCCGTGCGCTTGTCCGGCGCGCCGGTCCGGGGCGGGCAGTGCGCGGTGGTCGAGTTTGCCGTTGGAGGTCAGCGGCAGCCGGTCCAGGCGAACCAGCGCGTCGGGGACCAGGTACGCGGGCAGCCGGCCGGCGAGTTCGGCGCGCAGTTCCGGGACGGTGAGGTCGGCGTCGGTGACCACGTAGCCCACCAGCGCCTCGTCCCGGGCGATCACCGCGGCCTGGCGCACGCCGGGTCGGGCCGACAGCGCGGCCTCCACCTCGCTCGGTTCGATCCGGTGGCCGCGCACCTTGACCTGTGCGTCCAATCGTCCGAGGAACTCCAACCGCCCATCGGGGCGCAGTCGGACCCGGTCGCCGGTGTGATAGCGGCGGGCGCCGGGCGGCCCGTCCGGGTCGGGGCGAAAGGCGGCCGCGGTGGCGCCGGGGCGGCCGAGGTAGCCGTGCGCCACGCCCGCGCCGCCGATCAGCAGTTCGCCGGCCACGCCCGGCGGCACCGGGGTGCCGTGCACGTCGGCGACGACGGTGTGGGTGTCGTCGATCGGGGTGCCGATCGGTGGGCGGGCGCGGGCGTCGGCGGGGCCCAGATCGGACGTGGTCGCGATGATCGTGGTCTCGGTCGGCCCGTACGAGTTGACCACGCGTACCCGATCGCCGAAGCGGGCGCGCCAGGCGGCCACCGCGCCCGGGCGGATCTGGTCGGCGCCCAGGACGAGCAGGCGCAATGCGGGTGGCCAGGCGATGGTGTCGGCGCCGGTTTCGACGAGTTCGTGCCAGTAGGGCGTGGGCAGGTCGAGCACCGTCACGTCGGCCGCGCCGCCTTCGGCGAGCACATCGGGCAGCCTGGCGTCGGGAGCGGGCAGGACCAGCGTGGCACCTGCCGCCAGACACGGGTAGAGCTCCTCGGCGTGGGTGTCGAAGCTCAGCGAGGCGCTCTGCAACACCCGGTCCTCGGCGTGGATTTCGTAGCCGGCGCGCATCCAGCGCACCCGGGCGGCGAGCGCGCCGTGCGGGACGAGTACCCCCTTGGGCGTCCCGGTGGAGCCTGAGGTGTAGATCAGGTAGGCGGGCTGCTGCGGACCGAGGTCGACGGGATCGACGGGCGGGGGAGCGTCGGTGGTGTCGGTGGTGTCGGTGGCGTCCACGCGTACGACGTCCACGTGCTCGGGCAGTTCGTGTGGGGGCGTGCCGTCGGTGACCACGACCCGGGTGCCGCTGTCGGCGAGCATGAACGCGATCCGGGCGGCCGGGTAGTCGGGGTCCAGCGGCAGATACGCCGCGCCGGCGCGCCAGGCGGCGAGCATGGCCACGATCGCATTGGGGCCACGCGGGCACAGCACGCCCACGAGGTCGCCGGGACCGACCCCGGCCGCCCGCAGCCGGGCGGCCACTGCCTCCGTGTGCAGGGCGAGTTCGCGGTAGGTAAGGCCGGCGTCGGGAGCGCGCAGTGCGATCCGGTCGCCGGGCACGCGGGCGATCGCGGCGGGCACGGTCTCGGCCGGGTCGGCGGATGTGCCGGGGACCGCCCCGAAGGCGACCGCGCGCAGCCGGTCCCGATCCGCGACGGTCAGCAGCGGCAGCAGGTGTACGGGGGTGTCCGGGTCGGCGAGGGCGCCGTGCAGCAGGGTCTCCAGGCGGGCGGCCAGGCCGGCGACGGTGGATTCGTCGAACAGCGCGGTGCGGTAGCCGAATACGGCGACCAGGTCGTCGCCGGCGCGCCGGATGTCGAGCGAGAGGTCGAACTTGCCGGCCCGATGTCCGCCGTCCTCCTCGACCGCGACCAGATCGGCGAACCGGTGTTCCGGTCCGGTGTCCGGGTCCTGGGTGTGCACGGTCAGCAGGGTCTGGAACAGCGGGGCGGGCGCCGCCGGATCGCGGTCCACCCGCAGTTCGGCGAGCAGTTGTTCGAACGGGATGCGGTCGTGTCCGTAGGCACCGAGCGCGGTCTTGCGGGTGCGCCGCAGGAGTTCACCGAAGGTCGGTGTGCCGCGCAGATCGGCGCGCAGTACCAGGGTGTTGGAGAAGTAGCCGATCACCTCCTCGTGCTCGATCTCGCCGCGTCCGGCGATCGGCGCGCCGACCGCGAAGTCCCGCTGCCCGCCGTGCCGATGCAGCACGGCCTGATAGCCGGCGAGCAGGATCATGAACGGTGTGCAGCGCCGGGCCCGGGCGACGGTGTCCAGCAGCGGGCCGACGCCGGCGAGGCGGCGGGTGTGGAAGGCGGCGGAGGAGCCGGTGTGGGCGCTGCGCGGACGGTCCAGCGGGAGTTCGAGCGCCGGCACGCCGGCGAGTTGCCGGCGCCAGTAGTCGAGGGCCCGGTCGGTGTCCGGATCGGGCTCGCGTTGGCGCGTGGCGTAGGCGGAGTAGGCGGGCAGCGGTGCGAACACCGGGTCGACGCCGTCGCGGTGCGTGCGGTAACGCAGTTCGAGCTCGCGGCGGAGCAGATTCAGCGACCAGCCGTCGGCCAGGATGTGGTGCAGCACCACGCACAGCACGTGCTCGTCGGCGGCGAGTCGGATCAGGCTCACCCGCAGCGGTGCGGCGAGCGCGAGATCGAAGCCCGCGTTGACCCGTTCACCGAGTATGCGCGCGAGCGCCTGGTCGTCCTGTCCGGTCAGGTCGAGGATCTCGATGGGCACCGGGCCGGGCGGTTGCACCACCGCGGTCGGGCGGCCCTCGTGGTCGGGGAAGCGGGTGCGCAGCGCGTCGTGTCGGCCGACGACGCCGTCGAACGCGGCGCGCAGCGCGTCCGTGCGCAGCGGGCCACGCAGGCGCAGCAGCCACGGGATGTTGTAGGCGGCGTCACCGGGCTCGAACCGGTCGAGAAACCACAGCCGTTCCTGGCCGAAGGACAACACCCCGGAGCACTCCTCGGAGCCGGGACCGAGATCGAAGCCCGGGACGAGGCCGGGGCCGGGCTCGGGGCCGGCGGCTTCGGCCGACCCGATCCGCCCGGCGCCGTGGACCGGGTCGAATCGTGCCCCGGACCGGGTGCGGGAAAGCGTTCGTTCGTCGTCCATGTCGACCCCCTCGCCGGCATCGCCCGAAGGACGCGACGCAGCGGCCGAACGGCCCTGCCGTCATCCCGTTCCCGGGATCCGACGCGAATCGATTCCCGGCACGGCGGCGCGTCGGGCAACCTGCCGTCGCCCGATCGAATGTCCGCCCCCGTGGCGTGCGTCGGCCACGCTAGGAGTGCCATCGACAGGGTGTCAATGGTCTATACCAAACCGAGTATTGGTCCAGACCTTGAATCAAACGGAACCGGTCCGACGGGCCGCGGACACCAACCGGGTGTTCATTGCCCGGGTCGGTCCTCGCAACCGGAAACCACCGGCCTCCATGCCCCGCGCGCCCCCACGCTCCCGGACGCCGGCCGTCCGGGCGGCCGGTGGCGCGATTACCCACAGGTCGTCGACGGCGTGCTGTTCCGCTTCCGGACCGGCGCCCGATGGCGCGACCTGCCCGCCCGATTCGGCCCGTGGCGCACGGTCCACGCCCGGCACCGCCGCTGGTCCGCCGACGGCACCTGGTCCGGGCTGCCCACGCTGCCGCACGAGCGGCTCGCGAGCGCCGACCGGGACCGGGCTCGGGTGCTGCGCGCCCTGATCGGCCGCCTCGGCGAGGTGGCCCATCGACCCACACCCACCCGAGGACGGGGCCGACCGACGCCCGGCACCGAACCCCGCGGAGCCCGACCGGGGGTTGAAGACACGCCCTAGCCCTGTGCGTGGTGGGCGAAGACTCGCTCCCGGGCTGTGGACACCGCCGTGGCGACCGCGCCCAACAGGACCGCCTCCTCGCCCAGGCCGCTCGCCGCCACCCGTGGTCGCAACGGGGTCAACTCGTGCAGCGCGGCGGTCATCGGGCCCATCAGCAGATCGGCGTTCGCGCCGATCCCGCCGCCGAGCACCACGAGTTCGGGATCGAGGACCGCGGTGACCGCGGCCACCACGTGCGCCAGCCGCTGCGCCTCGTGCCGCACCGCGCCGGCGGCCGGCTCCACCCCGCGCCGCGCCGCGTCGAAGACGCCCTTCGCGGTGAGCGGTCCGGTCATGCCCAGTGCCCGGGCGCCGCGCACCACGGCGTCGGCCGAGACCGCGTCCTCGAGCATGCCGCGACGTGGTACCGGCGCGCTCGCCCCGTGCCCGACCCGGTCCGAGGGCCGCGGCGACAGCGGCAGGAAGCCGATCTCACCGGCCGCGCCCGAGGCTCCGGGGAACAGCCGCCCGTCGGCGACGATGCCCATGCCCAGGCCGGTTCCGACGGTGACGTAGACGAACAGCGGACAGCCCACGCCGGCCCCGCTGTGGTACTCGCCCAGCGCCGCGAGGTTGGCGTCGTTGACGATGTCCACGGTGGTGCCCAGCGCGCTCTCCATCCGCCCGCGCAACCCCGGACGACCCCACCCGGGCAGGTTGACCGCGTAGCGGATCCGGTCGGCCGCACGGTCGTACACACCCGGACAGCCGATCACCGTGTGTACCACCGCGGTCGGCGTCAGGCCCGCGTCCGCCACCACGGTCTGCGCCAGATCGGTGGCGGTGGCCAGCATGGTCGCCGAGGTGCGGGCCCGGTTGTGCCGGTCCTGCCGAGCCAGCAACCGGCCGTCCAGGTCGGCGACCGCGACCCGGATCCAGGACCGGCCGACATCGATCCCCACGACGTAGCCCGCGGTCGGATCGGGTTCGTACAGCAGCGCCGCCCGACCGCGTGCACCGGTCTCCAGACCCACCGCACGCACCAGCCCGGCGCGTTCCAGCGCGTCCAGTGCGGTGGACACGGTCGGTTTGGACAGGCCCGTGTCGCGGGCGAGTTGGGCGCGCGAGATGGGCGCTGCGGCGCGTACCCGGTCGAGGAGTACGCGCTCGTTGATGCTGCGCAGCACGCCCCGGTTCCAGTGCGCCACGGCGGGCGGGTCGTTTTCCGGTGGGATCCCACCTGCGGTCATCGGCTCTCCGTCAGTGCTGTCGAGGTGCTCGCGCCACTGTAACGGCCATGGAAGGGCAAAGATGTGGGGCGGATCCGGACTCGCCCTTGACGGGAGTTAGTTAAGGAATTTTACTTTACAAACCGGTGGCGCCAAGCGCCGGATCGCACCACGAAGTCCCTTCCTCCGCACCCCCGTTCCGACCCCCGGAGTCCCCCGGGGCGTCCCCTGTTCTGGAGGTTCACGGTGAGCGCCGGCCCAAGAGCGACCACGCCGGACGGCGGATTCGTCCGCCGGATCGGCCTGTTCCAGGCAACCGCGATCAACATGAGTCAGATGTGCGGCATCGGTCCGTTCGTCACCATCCCACTGATGGTGGGCACCTTCGGCGGCCCGCAGGCCATCCTCGGCTTCCTCGCCGGCGCCCTGCTCGCCCTCGCCGACGGGCTGATCTGGGCCGAACTCGGCGCGGCCATGCCCGGCGCCGGCGGCACGTACATCTATCTGCGCGAGGCGTTCCAGTACCGTACCGGCCGGCTGATGCCGTTCCTGTTCGTCTGGACCGCGATCCTGTTCATCCCGCTGATCATGTCCACCGGCGTGCTGGGCATGGTGCAGTACCTGCAATACCTGTGGCCCTCGATGTCGCAGACCGAGGGCGACTTCGTCGGCGTCGGCGTCGTGGCCCTGGTGGTCCTGCTGCTGTGGCGCAAGATCGAGTCGATCGGTCTGCTGAGCACCATCATGTGGGTGGTCATGCTGATCAGCGTCGGCGCGGTGATCATCGCGTGCTACACCAACTTCGACGCGGACCTGGCCTTCACCTACCCCGACGGCGCCTTCGATCTGGGCACCACCGGCTTCTGGCTCGCCTTCGTCGGCGGCCTCAACATCGGCATCTACGACTACCTCGGCTACAACACCACCGCCTACCTCGGCGCCGAGATCAAGAGCCCCGGCCGGGTACTGCCACGTTCGATCGTCTACTCCATCGTCGGCATCATGGCGATCTACCTGATCATGCAGATCGGCGTGCTCGGAGTCACCGACACCGACACCATCTCCGGTTCCTCCTCGATCGGTTCGCTGGTCCTGGAGAAGGCGTGGGGCAAGGGCGCGGCCCAGACCGTGACCGTACTGATCCTGATCACCGCTTTCGCATCCGTGTTCGCCGGCCTGCTCGGCGGCTCGCGCGTGCCCTTCGACGCGGCCCGCGACCGGGTGTTCTTCAAACAGTTCGCCCGGCTGCACCCGCGACACCGCTTTCCGACGGTGGGGCTGCTCACCATGGGCGTGGTCACCGCGGCCGGCTTCCTGATCGGCAACCACACCGACTTCAACACGATCATCGTGCTGCTCACCGCGGTGATGGTGATCGTTCAGGCGGTCTCCCAGGTCGCCGCACTGATCGTGCTGCGCCGCCGGCAACCCGGCCTGAACCGGCCGTACCGGATGTGGCTGTACCCGGTACCGGCCCTGGTCTCGCTGGTCGGTTGGGTCGCGATCTTCTGCTATGCCGACAAGAACTCGCCCGGACGCCACCCGATCGAATGGGCGCTGGCGTGGGTGGCGTTGGGCGGCGCCGCGTTCCTGGTGTGGGCCAAGGTGGAGCGGACCTGGCCGTTCGGTCCACGCGAGATCACCGAGGAATACCTGAACCGGTCCGACGCCGACGCCGGTACGGGCGTCGCCGGTTCGGGCGCGGTCGGCAACGTCGCGGAGCCCGCATGACGGCGCTCCACCGAGGAGACCGGACCCCCGGTACTCCCGACCCCGCGCCCGCGCCGGAGCAGGCGTTCGTCTGCTCCGGCGCGGGCGCGGGCGAGGCATTCGTCTGCGGCATCGACTTCGGCGGCACCAAGATCGCGCTGGCCACCGCGCGCCCCGACGGTACGGTACTGGCGAGCGAGCGGCTGACCACCGACGCTCGCGAGGGCGCGGTCCAGGCGGTCCGACGCGCGGTGGCGGCGACCCGCGAACTGGTCGCGCACACCGCTGCGGCCACCGGCGGACACTGCGCGGCCGTCGGCGCGGTCAGCCCCGGCATCGTGCTGCCCGACCGGATCCTGCTCGCGCCCAACGTGCCCGGCTGGGAGGACCTGGCACTGGCCACGACGCTGTCCGACGGGCTGGGCCTGGAGCCCGAACGGATCGCCGTCGGCAACGACGCCAAGGCCGCCGCGCTCGCCGAATCCCGCTGGGGCGCACTGCGGGGCGCGGACCCGGCGATCCTGCTCACCGTCGGCACCGGGATCGCCGCCGCGATCGTGCTGGGCGGTCGGGTCCTGAACGGCGCGCACGGGGCGGCCGGCGAGATCGGCTACCTGCTGCGCGGTCGCGACGACACCGGATTCGGCGCGGGACGCGCGCCGTTGGAGGAGTACGCCTCGGGCATCGGGCTGGGCACGCGCGGCAGCGAACTGCTCGGCCGCGAGGTGGACGCCGCGGCGCTGTTCGCCGACCCGGACCCGCGGGTGCGGGCGCTGGTCGACGAGGCGTTGGACGAACTGGCCGTGCATGTAGCCAACTTGGCGATCACGCTGGACGTGGAGCGGATCGCGGTCACGGGTGGGCTGATGCGCTCCGCTTCGCGTGTCCTGGCTGCGGTTGTTGCGCGGGTGCGCGCGGGTGTGCCGTTTCCGCCGGAGGTGGTGCGGGCGCGGTTTTTGCAGGATGCGGCGTTGTGTGGGGCGCTCTCGTTGGCTGCGGAGTTGTTGCGCTTTCCGGGCGCCGGGGCCGGGGTGGCCTCAAACGCCGGCCGGGCTTGAAGGCTTGGCCTCAAACGCCGGCCGGGCCTGAAGGCTTGGCCTCAAGCGCCGGCCGGGCTGAGTTGGTGCCGTGCGTCGGCCGGGCCGGAAGGGTTTGGGGTGGTGGGGGCGTAGCGTTGGAATTCCCACGGGTCGTGGGAGGAGAAGACTTCGACTTCGGTGCCGTAGAAGTACGCGTCGCCCGCGTGCAGCAGCCGGCGCTCGCCGGTGTCCACGGCGACGGCGCTGTGGCCCTCGGTGTGGCCGCCGAGTGGGACCAGCAGGATCTCCTCGGGCAGGCCGTCCAGTCGGCGTACCGCGTCGAAGCCGAACCAGGGGTCGCCCTGTTCGCTCGCGTATGTCGCCCAGCGCGGGCCGTGCGCCAGTTGCGCGGCACGGTAGCGGTCGGCACCGCCGGCGATGCCCGCCTCGTACTCCGCCTTGTGCACATGCACGGTGGCGTGCGGGAAGTCGGCCGGTCCGCCCACGTGGTCGCGGTCGAGGTGGGTGAGCACGACGTGCCGGACGTCCTCGGGGGCGAATCCGAGCCGACGCACCTGGTGCAGCGCGGTCTCGTTCAGGTCCAGGACGGGAGCGGCGTAGCCGACCCACTCGGCGCCCAGGTACTCGTCCGGATGCGGCACGTCGTTGGTGCCGAGGCCGCTCTCCACCAGGACGAGGCCGGCGGAGTCCGTCTCGACGAGGAGGCAGTGGCAGACCGTACGGGCGGGCAGCAGCGGACTGTCGGGGCCGTCCGCGTGGTCGATCAAAAACCGGACCGGTCCACCTGCTTGCTCCGGCGAAGTGCCCGGTGAACGCGGCGGCGCCGTGCCCTCCGAGTGTTGTCGGAGGGCACGGCGCCGGGAGCGCGTTTCACTATGCGATTGTGCGGTGCCGCCAGGGCCGAGTACCGGTGCCGGGCGCCGAGTACCGATGAAGGTCCTCGATCACGGCGGCACCGGCTGCGGCGGGCGTCGGGGCGATCAGACCGGGCGGGTGGCGCCGGCGATCGGCATGGTGTTGATCGAGGCGATCTCGACCGGCTTGCGCGGGTTGGCGGCGTGCACCATCTTGCCGTCGCCGATGTAGATGCCGACGTGGCTGATGCCCGAGTAGAAGAACACCAGGTCGCCGGGCTGCAGGTTGGCGATCGACACGTGCGGGTCGGCGGCGAACTGGTCGTTGGTCACGCGCGGCAGCGAGATGCCCGCGGACTTGTACGCCGCCTGGACCAGACCCGAGCAGTCGTAGGCGTTCGGGCCGGTGGCGCCGTACACGTACGGCTTGCCGATCTGCGCCTTGGCGAAGGCCACGGCCTGGGCGGCCTTGCTGCTCGACGCGGTGGACGCACCGCCGGTCGGCGCCTGGTTGCCCTTCGAGCCGCCGGTGGCGGGCTTGGCGGGGGCCTTGGCGGCGGGCTTGACCGACAGCGCGGCCGACGGCTTGGTGGTGGTCTTGCCGGGCGTGACGCCGGTCTTCGGCTGCACCTTGATGCTCGGCTGGGCCGGGGCGGCGGCCTTGGAGAGCGCGGGCGCCGAGCCGGTCAGCTTGAGCGTCTGCCCGATCCGGATGAGGTCCGGGCCGGACAGGAGCACGTCGCGGTTGAGCTCGTACAGGCTCTGCCAGCCGCCGGTGACCTGGTTGGTCTGGGCGAGCCGGGACAGCGTGTCACCGGCCTTGACCACGTAGCCGGCCTTGTCGGCGGGAGCGGCGGTCTCCGACGCGGCGGGCGCGGCCTGGACCGGGGCGGACTCGACCGCGGCGGTCGGGGTCGCCGACAGCACGGCGGAGGCACCGGAGGGGACCTGCTCGGAGGTGGAGGGGGCGTACGCATGGGCCGTACCGGCAGCGGCGACCGGGATCACGACCCCCATGCCGGCGATGCCCACCGCCGCGACGAAGCGGCGGACGTTGGTGGGTCGAGCGGCGCGATGGCGAGCGTTTGCGGACAGCATGAAATGGGGTCCTCTCCTGTCGCCTACGAGGTGAGCTGTCGGATTCGGACTGGAGCAGCCCGGTCGCGCGACACGCGACTTCACCCCTAGCCGTCACCGGAACGATCCCGGCCACGGCGATTCACCTGGTTCCCCCGCTCCCGTCGGATTCTTCGATGTAGACCTCCCGCTGCCGGCGACGGGATTCGGCGTACCGGCGGCGGGGTTCACCCGAAAGGTGAATCGGCGAGAAAGGTAGGCAATGCGCATGCCGGATCACAACCGAAACGCGGACTTTGCCTCCGGCGTAAAGGCGGAATAAAGGCGACATCTCGTCCCGGTCTCGCTCGGCGCACCGGTGGTGACGAGGACATATCTCGGAGAGTGGCGTGATCATCCGGTCACGGAAAATAATCGAGATTCGTTGCGCGCGGCAGGAAATGAATTACTACATGAAGTCGGCTATATAGTTTATGTCCGTTTTATCCGTGCGGTCTACATCACATTTCGGACGGTTCGCCCGAGGGGCATGCCGGACATGCCGGCGATCGAACGATTCGCCCCCGGCCCGCTCCGCGCCGGCGCGATCCCCGCCGTCACAACTCGCGCAGCGCCGCCAAGAGCCGGTCTCGAGCCCAGTCCAACAACGCGTGCCGGGTCTCACCGCCGATCCGGACGAGCGCGACCTCGGTGAACCCGGCCTCGACGTACGGGCGCACCGCGTCGACGAACGCGCCCACGTCGTGTAGCCGATCTTGACCATGGGACGCGGGTGTCCGACCGGCTCGGCGGAAAACCCGCGCGATGCCCGCGCCGCGCCACGACCCGTGTCGCGACCGAGGGGTTTCCACCGGACACGCGTGCGGCGAGGCGGCACTGTGGTGCGCACGGGCGTGGCCGACGAGTGCGCCGATCGGGAACACCGGGGGTGGGGCATGATCGCCGCAGTGCGCGAGAGCGTCGCTACGGGAACGGCGTGGGCGTCGAGCGACCCGCAGGCGGGCCGGGACCTGGCGGACTGGTCCGCGCCGACGGGTCCGGCTCGGCTGTACCTGGTCCTGACGCTGGTCTGCGTGGGCTACTTCGTGGTCGCCTGGCTGCTCCGCTTCGCGCGCGCGTACCGGCTGCGCAGGCACCCCGCGCCGCCCACCGCCGGGCGCCCCCTCGACGTCTGGGAGATCGCGCTGCTGGTGGGCGGTCCGACTCGGTTCGCCCAGGTCGCGCTGGTGGCGATGCATCGCCGTCGACGGGCGGTGATCGGTGCGGATCGTCGGGTCAGCCTGCTCGCGCCACGGCCGGACGACGAGATCGAGCGCACGGTCTTCGACGCGGTCGGTCCGGCGCGCACCGCCTTGGTCGGGCCGGTGGTGGACGCCGTCGCCCGGCCCGGCCCGACCGCCGGATGGCGTCCGGTGCGGGCCCGGCTGGAACAGGACGGACTCCTGCTGACCGAGCAGGACGTCGACCCGCGCGGCATCGGCGGCCTGTGCGTGGTCCTGCTGCTCGGCGTCGTGCTCAGCTTCGCCGAGGCGGTGAGCGGCTCCCCGGCCTGGGCCGCGGTCGTCTTCTTCGCGCTGATCGTCCTCGTACCGCGGCTGTTCGCCAAGTCCCTCGCCGCGCAGACCATGGCCGGCCGGGCCCGGATCGTGGAACTCCGCACGATGCCGCCGACCGTGTGGACCGACACCGACGAGGACGTGCTGACCCGGATCGCGGTGTTCGGCCCGGAAGCGATCCCTGATCCGATCGTCCGCTCGTCCCTGATGTCGCCACCTCCCACGCCGTCGTCGAGTTGACCGGGCGGGCCCGGGCGAGCGGCAACGCGGGTCAGCCGGCGAACACCTCCACCAGGGACCAGATCGCCAGCCCGAGCATGCACGCGCCGCCGATTCGCTGCACGATCAGAAGCGGGACCCGCTTGGCGATGAACCGTCCCGCGAGCAGGGCCAGTGCGGAGACCGACATCAGTGCCGCGGCCGACCCGATCGCGGTGGACCAGGTGCCGTTGGTGGCCGCCAGGTTGGCGGTGGTGATCTGGGTGAGGTCGCCCCATTCGCTGATGAACACGGCTGTGAACGCGGTCGAGAAGACCGTCCGGAAACCGGTGACGGTCTTGCCCGCGGTGACCTCGTCGTCGTCGCCGGCCCCGCCGCGCAGCAGCATGAAGGCGCCGAAGCCGAACAGCGCGGCGGAGACGAGTTTGACGATCCAGCCGGGAAGGAGGCCGAGCAGACCGCCCGCGCCGACGGCGATGGCGACGTGCACGACGAACGCGGTCGAGGTGCCGAACCAGACGTACAGCGGTCGCATGCGGGTGCCCATGGCAAGCGACGCGAACATGGTCTTGTCCGGGAGTTCGGCGAGGAAGATGAGCCCGAAGGCGGTCAGGATCGCCAGAGGGTCGAGGTGCATCCGGGTGGCTTTCTGCGAGAGCCGGGCCCCGGATCTTCACGAAGGCGCCGCTCGGCGACCGGAGGACCACTCGGCCCGGCACGACGGGTGCACCCGCGCGGAACGCGGATGCGTCGATACCTGGCCGAAGGTCTCGCCCGCCCGCACAAGGCACGGGCCCGGCCACCGGGAGTCCGAGGACTCCAGCATGTCGACGACCGGTTCGCGGGGCTACTCCCCTTCGCTGCCGCAGACCCTACCGCACCTCGCCACCCGGCCGGCTACGGCGCGGCCGATCCCAGGACCCGGGCCAGCGACCAGCGCAGTTGGTCCTCGTCCAGCACCGCGTCCAGCGTGAGCACCTGCAACATGGTGCCGTCCAGCACCACGAGCGCCGCCGCGGCCGCCCGCGGTCCGACCCGGGCGGACAGGAAGTCGCCGACCCCCTCGACCCACGCCAGGGCGAACCCGCGCAGTTGCGGGCTGCGAGCCGCCGCCAGATACAACTCGTACTCGACCAGCGCGCGCGGGCGGTCCGCGAGGTATTCGGCGGTGAGCGCCGTGAGCACCGCCGGCAGGTCCTCGGCGTCGCGGGCCCGCCGCACCCACTCGTCCAGCAGCGCCACCGTCTCCGCCGACGCGTACGCGAGCGCTGCGGCGACCAGGTCGTCGAGCGACGCGAAGTAGTACGTCGTCGCCCCCAACGGCACACCGGCCCGGGCCGCGACCAGGCGATGCGTGGTGTTGCCCACCCCCACCTCGGCGATCACCTCGCACGCACCCCGTACGATCCGCAGCCGCCGACCCTCGGGATCGCGGGTCGCGGTCAATGCGCACCACCCAGGTTCAGCACCACCACGCCCGCGATCACCAGCGCCATCCCGAACGCCTTGAGCAGCGTCACCGGCTCGTTCAGGAACGCCGCCCCGACCAGCGCGATCGCCACGGTCCCCAGGCCGGACCAGATCGCGTAGGCCGTGCCCACCTGCAACTGCCGCAACGACAGCGTCAGCAGGTAGAAGGCTCCCGCGTAGCCGGCCAGACACGTCAGGGTCGGCCACAGCCGGGTGAACCCATCGGTGCTCTTGAGCAGGCTGGTCGCGATCACCTCACACGAGATCGCCAGTCCCAGGAACAGCCAGGCCACGAGCTTCTCCCTCCGAGTGGTGCGGACGCAGTGCTGCGGACGCAGTGGTACAGATGTACAAGTACAAATGTACAAGTCCGAGGTGTGGGGATGTCCAGGGCGAATCGGTCGGTAGGCTGCGTCGGTGTCCATCGAACGGCCGGATCCGCACTGGGGCGTGACGGCCGCTCGACTCGCCGCGCGTGCCGTCGCGTCGCCGCCGTCGATCGGTGCGACCCGGTTGGTTGCGGTGGACGGGATCGGCGGGTCCGGCAAGTCCACGCTCGCCGATGCGCTCGCCGTGCGGCTGGGGGGTGCGCCCGTGGTGCGTCTGGACGACTTCGCCCGGCCCGGGGACTTCTTCGGCTGGCTGCCGCGACTGCGCGCTCGACTGCTCGAACCGCTCGCCCGGGGTGAGGCGACCCGCTGCGACACCTACGACTGGGCCGGCTATCGGGTCAGCGGCTGGAGCGAGGTGCCGGCCGCGCCGGTGTTGATCCTGGAGGGGGTCGGCGCGGCCCGGCGCGAGCTCGGCCCGGTGACCGCGCTGCGGATCCGTGTCGACACGCCCGGCGAGCTCGCCGCCGCTCGCACCCTGGACCGGGACGGTCCCCAGGTCGCCTGGTTCTGGCGGCTGTGGCGCGCCGCCGAGGCCGCACACCTGGCCGAAGACCGCCCCTGGACCCGCCCGCACCTGCGCGTCGACGGGACCGGCGGGCCAGGTGAGGCCGGGGCCGGCGCCGATCGGCGGATACCTGCCGGCAGGGGCGGTCGACGGTAGCCGCCTCGGGGTGGGGAGGGATCACACGCCGGCGGCGCCGGCCGGGCGCGCGGTCGCAGACACCACCTCGCCGGGGACACCGCCCCGGACCGCACGCGCGCCGCCCGTCCCGCGCGCGGGCTCACCCCCGGCGCGGGACGAGCAAGTCCCCGCGAATCCCGCCTATTTGCGCCCGAGGCGGCGTGGCGCGACGTCCATCGCGTTGGACCGGCGGTCCTCGGCGAGGTCGGCGATCTCCTCGGGATCGGCGTTGTTCGCCCGCGCGTACTCCTCGGCCATCGCCGTCGAACTCGACCAGCCGCTCCAGTAGTTCTCGGTGCGGCCGAGGCCCGAACCGTGTTCGAGCCCGGCGGTGTCCGCGGCCAGCGCGTGCGCCGTGTACCAGTCCATCATCCGGCCGGCGGGGATGCCGACGTGCGGGATGTAGCTGAGGACCTGCGCGGTCGTGAGGTACTGGAACTTGCGGTTCCAGGTCGCCTCGGTGACCCCCGCCTCGCGCGCTGCGACGATCGACTCGTCACGCAGACCGTCCATGGTCCCGAGCGCGTTGAACGCCTGCCGGGCCTCGACGTCCATGGCCGGCAACGCGCCCGGCGCCTTGACCACCGGGTGATGGGCCAACACGTCGGCGGCATGGTTGACGGTGGCGCCGTGCATGACCGCGAATGCCTCGGGATCGGTGCCGGCGGCGGTGATCACCCGCATCAGGTCCTGGTCGTGGAACATCGAACCGTTCCGGCCGTCCTTGGCCACGAGTTGGTCGTACACGCCGTCGCCCATGTACGACGCGACCATGTTGCCCACGCTGTCGCGCATGATCGCCGGGAACTTGCCCTGCTTCCCGTCCTCCCCGCCCAGCGCCGAGACGGTGTCGCGCATGATCTGCTTCATCGTCTCGTCGTGCACGGGATGGTCGCCGCCGGGCAGACCGTAGCCGCCGGTGGGCACCCGGCCGGTGGCGGCGGCCTCCAACGCGCGCCCCAACTGGTCGTAGCCGGGCGGGGTGTAGCCCTCGGGAATCGGCCCGGCGCCGTCCCAGTCCATCAGCCAGTGCCGGTCCTTGAGCATGTAGGCGACCTCGCCCGGGTGCTCGGCCGGATCGAAGAACTCCTTCGCGGCCTCCGGGTTGTTGCCGAACGCGGCCATCAGGCCGGTCATCGGGTCGAGCCCCGCGCCGTGCCCGTCGGTGATGTCGAGCCGGAACCCGTTGTACATCGCCCCCGACGGGGTGTTCTTGAGCCATACCGCGGGATCGTCCCGCTCCATGGCACGCATGTCCTGGCCGATCCGGCGCAGGAAATCGGTGTCCTGATTCCCGGTGTCCAGCAGGGTGCCCAGGAGTTGGTAACCGTAGGGCTGAAACGAATACAGTCCGATGTCGGTCTTCTCCCGGCCGGCCCGCTCGAGTTCGTCGATCCAATTCTGATCGACGTGCGGTCCGGGCCCCTTGCCGGTCCCGGCGGCCAACACCCGGCCCAGATCGGCCTGGATGGCCTTGAGGTCCTCCTGCTGGTCCTTGGGCACATCGCTGCCCGCGCCCAGCTTGGCGATCATGCCCGCCAGCCACAGGGTGCCGCGCGGGCCCTGCTGGTTCAGGAACGGCGTACCGAACGCCGGATCGTCGGCGTTGGCGGCGAGCAGGTTGCGCAGTTCGCCGCGTTCGGCCGGGCTGAGCATCATCAGCCGGTTGGCCAGGTCGGTCGCCCGACGGGCGTCCTGGGCCGGCCCCGCGCCGACCGCCTTGCCGTTGAACTTCTTCGGGTCCTCGCCGCGGGTGTCCGCGTTCAATGCGAACGCGGCGCGCTGGTCGGCGGCGGTGGCCTCGGTCAGTGCCTTGCCGATCCGGTCGGCGATGGCCTGTGCCGCCTCCTTGAGCGGTTTGGTCACCGCGTCGTAGTCGTCCGGCGGCAGGTTGCGTGCGTACGGTGGCGCCGTCCAGTGCACGCCGCCGCTGTCGTCCACGGTCAGCTTCTGGTCGACCGCGTCGGCGATCGCCTTGGCCAGGTGCTCCTTCGCGGTCTTGAGGTCGCCCGCGGCGTCGAGCAGCACGGTGCGCAGCGCCGCCGCCTCGGTGTGCGCGTCCTCGATCTGGCCCGACATGGTGCGCAGTTCGCCGATCCCGGTGTTCGCCTCGGAGCCCTTCCAGGCGCCATTGGCGAGCGGGGAGACCACGTCGCGGTCCACGTCGCCGTGCTGGGTGTGCATGCGGTCGGGCAACGTGGCCCACACCTCGGCGGCGGTGGTCAGCGTGCCCAGGTCGACATCGCGCAGGTGGATGAAGTCGACCACGGCTCAGCCTCCGAACGTCGTGCAGACGGTTTTCTCGGTGCTGCGCCAGTTGCTCGCCGTGCTGCTCAGATTGCCCGCCCGGCCCGCGAGCGTGTCGGCCACCGCGATGGTGCGGTCGTGCCAGGCCGTGTGTGCGCCGTCCAGCGCCTTGGCCAGATCGAAGCCGGCCAGCGCCTTGGAAGCCGGCTCGAGCGCGGTGACGCCCTTGAGGCCGGCACTGCGGAAGTCGCCCGCGATCTCCCGCAGTCGGCCGGCGGCGGAGTCGAGCGTGCCGGGCTCGACGTGCACATCCGGCGCCTGCGGCGCGCAACCCGGGCGCGGGTTGGGCGTGTTCGTCGCGGCGTAGGGACTCTTGGCCAACCGGGGCATCCCCGGATTGATTATCGAGTCGAAGTCGGTCGTCATGGTGTAACCCCCGAGTCACCAGTGCGATACGCGTCATACACCTGTGGTACCCGGCCATCCAAGACCACCGGCGCCGACTTGATCAACCAATGCGCGGGCATCAGGGCGGAAGATGCCGGATCGGGATCTCGACGACGGGCGCTCGACGGGCGTGCCGGTGCCGGTGGCGGGTGCCGCCCGAGTGGGTGACGTGCCGCCGTTCGTGCGGGGCTCGGGCCGATGTGCCGGCGATCCCGGGGCGGGCGGGAGACGCTGTCGTGGTACCCGTCGACGCAGACCCGGGAGCCTCCGATGACCGACAACGGACCACCGCCCGCCCGCTACGACGACCTGCGGGCGCTGTTCGTCAACTGCACGCTCAAGCGCTCACCCGAGGTCAGCAACACCCAGGGGCTCGTGGACCTCAGCCGCGGCATCATGACCCGACACGGGGTCACGGTCGACGAATTCCGCGCGGTCGACCACGAGATCGCCACCGGCGTGTGGCCGGACATGAGCGACCGGGGTTGGCCCGGCGACGAGTGGCCCGCGCTGTACGAGCGGGTGTCGGCCGCGGACATCCTGGTCCTGGCCGGGCCGATCTGGCTGGGCGACAACAGTTCGGTGCTCAAGCGGGTGGTGGAGCGGCTGTACGCGTGCTCGGGTCTGCTCAACGACGCGGGGCAGTACGCGTACTACGGGCGGGTCGGCGGTTGCCTGATCACCGGCAACGAGGACGGCGTCAAGCACTGCGCGATGAACGTGCTGTACAGCCTCCAGCACCTGGGCTACGTCATCCCGCCGCAGGCGGACGCCGGCTGGATCGGCGAGGTCGGGCCGGGGCCGTCCTACCTGGACCCGGGTTCGGGCGGTCCGGGGAACGACTTCACCAACCGCAACACGACGTTCATGACCTGGAACCTGATGCACCTGGCCCGAATGCTCAAGGACGCGGGCGGAATCCCGGCGTACGGCAATCAGCGCTCCGGCTGGGCCGCGGGGTGTCGCTACGACTTCGAGAACCCGGACTATCGCTGAGCCCTACGACGTCGGCAGGTCCGGCAGCGCGGCGATCGCCTCGGGGGTCCAGGTGCCGGCCGCGCCCGGGCAGCCGGCCAGGTAGCGTGCCGCGCGGAGCGTGGACCAGCCGTGCGACTCGGCGAGGCCGGCCCTCAGGTGCCGCAGATAGGCGGCGGCCGGCGCGTTCCACGGCGCGTCGGCGCTGCGCCAGGGGGCGGTCAGGGCGAGGATCGCATGCCCGTCGGCGGTCCCCACCCGGACGACCGTCTCGTAGCGACCCGGACCCAGCGTGGCCCGTCCGATGGTCGCGAGCGTGCTCAGATCCGGGTCGACTCCGGGCGCGCGGTACATCTCCTGCGCGGCCAGGTCGCCGAACTGCGACGTGGTGAGCAGGTAGGCCCGGGCGGGGGTGCGGCCCGGATCCAGCGGGTCGTACAGGGCGAGTCCGCCGGTCCAGTTCTTCGATTCGAAGGCGAAGTACATCCGGCCCGGCAGCACCACCGGGCGCGTGGCGCGTGGCGCGGAGGGGTCCCGGCAGCCGGGATAGGTGCGCATACCGCCGGGCGGTCGGCCGCCGCGCAGGTAACAGTCCAGCCGCGCGGCGTGCATGTTGGACCCGTACGCGGCATACCAGACCAGGTCGCAACCCACCCGACGCAGCCTAGGCCCTGCCCGGCCGAGTGTACCGTCATACCGCCGAACGAGCGGCACGTGCGGGGCCGAGGGCGTGAACGCACGGATGGGCGGCGCGGTTCTGGGCAACCATGAGTAGGCGTGCGGTCGCCGATCGCCGGGTCGGCCGGGGTCGACCCGGGATCGGAACCGAAGTCCCGCGCGCGCCGGGCCGCGGCCGATCGTGCCGTCACCGCCGCGCAGGCACCGCGAAGGAGCCCAGGATGCCCGATCCGTTGCCGCCGCCCACCGTGGACCAAGCCGTCGCGGATGTCCTCGATGCCCACCAGGTCCCGCTGGAGGCGACCGTTCGAGTGGACCCGTATCCCGACATGGCGGTGGGCGACCTGCTGACCCTGTCCTGGCACGGCCCGGACACCGCGGCCTTCACCGTCTGCGTGCCGATCACGGGGCACGCGCTGGGCCGACCGGTCCTGTTCAAGGTGCCCGCCGCCGAGATCCTCCCGCACGCGGGCGCCCACGTCACATTGAGCTATCGGCTGGAGCGTCCCGGTGCGGAGGTCGCCGGCGACTCGGCCGCACTGGTGCTCAGGATCGAACTGGACGAGGCGGCGGCCACCCCCACCGAGGCGCGGTAACGGCACGGTGCCGGTCGCGCGCGAGTCCAATTGGTCTCACGAGCAGCCGGGCACCAAGGGAACCACCGGGCAACCGAACGGCCGAACAGCCGCGCAACAGACCGGGCAACCGACCACCGAGCGGCCGCCCTACCGCGCCGCCGACCCGCCGAGGTGCCGCACGTCCCACACCTGGACGTCCGCCACCTGCCGGCCCGGCCCGAGCAGGGCGGTCAGCGTCGCCGCGAGTTCGGCCCGATGGCGATGCTCGGGCAACACCACCACGTCGGCCCGCCAGTGGGCCAGGTTCGCACGGGCCTCGCGGCGCTGATCCTCGGTGATCTCCGGAACCGCGCCGTCGGCGGCGACCCGGCCCAACAGCGCCGAGGTCGGGCTGTAGTCCGCCCCGTAGACGCCGATCCGATCGGGACCCCACGGACCGACGAAGTAGCCCTCCGCGAGTGGGAAGCCCAGATCGGCCACGCTCTGCCAGTGCAGCGCGGTGGCGTCGCCGACGTTGGGCAGCGGCACCACCACGACGGAACCGTTGTCCACGTACGGCCGCCACCCGCCGTCCGCGAAGAACTTCGGCACCGGTTGCCGGTCCCGGACATCCAGCGGCGTGGGCGCGATCGGCAACAGCGCCATGGTCAGCACCGCCGCCCAGATCAGCCGGACCGGGACCTCGCGCCCCTCGGGGACGGACCGCGCCGAGTCGAGGACCCGGTCGGTGGCCAGGGCCAGCAGTACCGCGACGGCCGGGACGCAGACCAGCGTGAAGCGCGATTCCAGGATCGACTCGAACAGGGGCAGGTCGTTCACCAACCGCCACGGACCGGGCAGGCCGGTGTCGTCGTGGTCGACCACGATCTCCAGGCCCAGCGACAGCAGCGCCGCCACCGCCGCGGTGATCGCCGCGGCGCGGGCGACGGCCAGTCGGCGCAGCCAGGCCACCAGGAAGAGGGTGAGGATCACCAGTGGCCAGCCGAAGAACGCGTTCTCCTCGGTGGTTCCCTCGGACAGCACCGCCGCGCCGGCCCGGTCGCCGCCGAGCGAGTCGCTCGCGTACGCGGTGAACGCGGCCAGGTCGTTGCCCGACTCGTGTTCGAGCGTGGAGTAGTGCTGCGGTCCGAAGAACTGCACCCACAGCGGGTAGGCGACCAGCGCCATCGACACCGCGGCGCCGATCAGCAGCCCGGTGCCCAACGGCCGGGCCGCCGCCCGCGCCGCGTCCGGCGCGTTCATGGCGTACACGGTCCCGAACACCATCAGCCCGACCGCGGCGAACAGCAGCGGCTCCTCGCCGATGAAGATCTGGAACGCGATCAGCAGCCCGAGCACGACCCCGTCGCGAATCGGCCGCTCGTCCTGCCACAGCCGGATCAGCCTCTCGATGATCGGCGGGATCACGAACAGCACCACGAAGTTCGGATGCGCGTTGGCATGCGAGACGATCGGCGGCGCGAAGCCGCACAGTGCGCCGCCCAGGACCGCGGCCGGCGTGGCGCGCACCAGCCGGCGGGCCAGCAACCGATACCACGCGAAGGCGCTGCCGGCCAGGCCACCGGTGAGCACCAGGGCCCACGTGGTGGTGGGGCCGAAGAGCAGGGTGACCGGGGTCAGCGGGATGCCGAGGCCGAGCATGGCCGTGTTGGCCATCATGTTCACGCCCAGCGGATGGTTCTGCAGGTCCGAGACCAGCGGGTCGCGGAAGTTGCGGACCGCGTCGGCGGTGGCGTCGAAGAACCACTCCCACATGTTCTGGTCCTGGCCGCCGTTGACCAGGTAGGCGCGGTCGAGGTCGGCCCACAGGTCCTTGTACAGCCACCACGCCAGGACCAGGAACAGGGCACCGATCCACAGGTCCGCCGCGCGCCCGCCGCGCAGCCGGACGGAGATCCGGCGCACGAGCCGGCGGGGATCGGTGCGTTGCCGGGCCTCGGCGACGGGCATGGGTGTCGGGTCCTTCCGGGGGCTACGGCTCGCCACAGGTGTGCACGTGGTCCGGGCGAGGTGCCCGTACCGGGCGACTGCGCTGCGGCACCCGGTCGGGGAGGGGCGACGAGGCGCATCTCGACCGATGGGGGCGATCCCCGCGGCGCGTACCGGGACCGAAGCACCCGGCGGGGCGCGCTACGGCGGTTGATCGCCGGCCATGCTACGAGGGCCGGCCGGTCGACCGTACGGCGGGGTTGCCCCGCTCGGTCGGCGCGGGATGCCCGGGCGCGGGACGTCGGGCGCGGGGCGCGGCGAAATTCGCCGGCTCGATCGGGCGCGCTCGATGAGGATGGCCGGGTGTCGATCCTTTGGAGACCCCCCGGGGCGGGGTCGAGTACACCCTCACCCGGGCCGACCGGGCCCGATCCGGGACCGGGCCGGCCGCCGGATGAGCCTTTGCGCCCCGGCCCCCGGCCGGCCCACCCACCCGCTCTGCCCGTCGCCGCGGGCCGCATGGGAAGCTGCGCCGTGTGACTGTTCTTGGCGGTGTGCCACTCTTTGTCGGACGCGAGCCCGAGTTGGGGCGACTCGTCGAGGCGCTTCGTGAGGCCGATGGAGGCGAACCCCGCGTCGTGCTGACGACCGGGGAGGCCGGAGTCGGCAAGACCCGGTTGCTGGAGGAGTTCCTGGTCCAGGCGGCCGGGCGCGCCGAGCAGACCACGGTCGCAGTCGGCGCGTGTCTCGAATTGGGCGCCGAGGGGCTGCCCTTCGCACCGTTCTCGGCGATCCTGCGCACCCTCGCCGACGCGCTCGGCGAGGACTTCGAGGCCGCCGTCGGCGACCGGCGCCGCGAACTGGCCTGGATCTCGCCGGCCCTGGCCGCCGAACCCGGCCACGGCCCGGCGCCCGAGCGGGCCCGACTGTACGAGTCGGCGCTGCGCCTGCTGGAGCGGGTCGGCGAGGACCGCACGCTGATCGTCGCCTTCGAGGACCTGCACTGGGCCGACTCGGCCACCCGCGAACTGCTCGCGTTCCTGGTCCGCTCGCTGCGCCGGGGCCGGATCCTGCTGGTGGGCACGCTGCGTGCGGACGCGATGGACCGCAGCCACCCGATGCGCCGACTGGTCGCCGAACTGGAGCGGATCCGCACGGTGACCCGGCTCGAACTCGGCCGACTCACCATGCCCCAGGTCGAGGAACACCTGACCGGCCTGCTCGGCGGCACCCCCTCGCGCGCCCTCACCCAGCAGGTGTTCGAGCGCTCCGAGGGCAACGCGTTCTTCGTCGAGGAACTCGCCGCCGGAGTCCGCGACGGCCGGCTCGCCGGTCTCTCCGACACGCTGCGCGACCTGCTGCTGATCCGGATCGAGCAACTGCCCGAGCAGGCCCGACGGGTGGTGCGGCTGGCCGCCGTGGGCGGCATCGGGGTCGAGCACCGGCTGCTCGCCGAGGTGGCCGGCCTCGATCCGGACACGCTGGAGACGGCGCTGCGCGCGGCGGTGTCCGGACACGTCCTGGTGGCGGAGGCGGACGGCGAGGGCTACTCCTTCCGGCACGCGCTGGTGCGCGAGGCGGCCCTGGGCGACCTGCTTCCGGGCGAACGCACCCGGATGTACGCGGCGTTCGCCGAGGCCCTGGACACCCTGGTCGAGCGCGGTGAACTGCCGGCGCACCGCGACCACGTGGACCGCCGGGCCCACTACTGGATCGCCGCCGCCCGACCGGCCCTGGCGCTGCCCGCGAGCGTGACCGCCGCGGCCGCCGCCGCCGACCGATACGCGTTCGGCGAGGCATGGGCGCTGTACGAGAGCGCGATCACCATGTGGGACCAGGTCCCCGATCCCGAGCAACTGACCGGCACGACGCTGGCGCAGGTGCTGGACGGCGCCATCGTCGCGGCCCGCTACGACAACTCCGGCGACCGCGAACTGGCCTTGCTGCGCCAGGCGTTGGCCCTGGTCGACGAGGAGTGTGAGCCGGCCCGGGCGGCGGCGCTGTGGACCCAGCGGGCGAAGACGCTCAGCCGGTTGGGTCGCGGTCCGGGCATGGTCGAACTGGAGCACGCGGAACGGCTGTTGCAGGACCGGCCGGAATCGATCGAGTACGCGAACGTGATGATCCGGATCGCCCGCGCGCACTTTCTGGAGGGGGTCGCCGGGGAGGCGACCCGGATCGCCCGGCAGGTCCTGGAGATCGCTCGGCGACTGGACGACCAGGACATGATCGCCGGTACCCTCCAGACGTTGTCCTGGTTCCTCACCGGAAGCGGCGAACTCGACGAGTCGCAGGCGCTCGCGCACGGACTGGAGGCGGTCCGTGTCGCCGAGGCGGCGCGGGAGGGCAAGCCGGACACGCTCGTCTACGTGCTCGGCAACTGGGCCTCGGTATTGGAAGGGGTCGGCCGACACGACGAGTCGGTGGAGGCGGCCCGCCGGGCGCTGGACCTGTCCCGCGACCGCGGCGTGATCCGCAACACGGGCGCATTCGTCCTGGGCAACCTCGCGGAGAGTCTGTTCTCGCTCGGCCGCTGGGACGAGGTGGCCAAGACGGTGGACGACATCCGTGAGTACGACGCCGACGGATGCGCCACCGGACACGCCGAACGTGTGCTGGCCATGGCCCACCTGGTTCGCGGCAACGTGTCCGAGGCCGCCGGCCACCTGACGCACGCGCGCGAAAGCTCACGCGGCATGTATCAGGAGGCACAACACCGAATCCCGCAGTCCGGCGCCGAGATCGCACTGGCCCGGGCGCTGGGGCGACGGGCCGAAGTGGGCGAGATCCTGGACGCGGAACTGCGGGCCGGCTTCGGGGTCGGCAACCAGCGGTTCGCCTTCCCGCTGCTGATCGAGGCGGCGCGCGCGTACGCCGAGGACGAGCCCACCGAGGCGATTCGGGCCGAGTCGGCTCGGATCCGGGCGGCGGGTGCCGCGCTGGCCGTGCACTGCGAACTGGACCGCACCCAGGCACTGACGTTGGTCGCGCACCTGGACCGGGCCGAGGGCCGCGCCACCGTCGCGCAGTGGCAGGACGTGGTAGCGGCCTGGGAGTCGACCACCCAGCCGTATCCCACCGCCTTGGCACACGCCGACCTCGGCGCCGCGCTGGTGGCCGCCGGCGATCGGGCCGCGGCCGGCGCGGCCCTGGCCCGGGCGCACGGCGCCGCCGGGCGACTGGGCACGACGCCGCTGCGCGACCAGGTCGAACTGCTGGCCCGCCGGGCCCGGATCGACCTGCCGGGCCGCCTTGGAACCGGTGCCGGACGTGCGGCGCACCAGGCCGGTGACCTCACGCCCCGCGAGCGGGAGGTGCTGCGTCTGCTGATCGAGGGGCGCAGCAACCGGCAGATCGCCGAGACCCTGTTCATCAGCGTCAAGACGGCCAGCGTGCATGTGTCGAACATCCTGGCCAAGCTGGAGGTGGCCACGCGCGGCGAAGCCGCCGCACTGGCCCACCGCATGCGCCTGGTGGACGACGAACCCCTCGCCGGATAGGCCCGAGCGGGGTGCCCTGGTCGGGTCGGACGGGCTATACATGGTCCGTTCGGTATTTCGGGGGCATGCCGTCGGGGGTGGTCGTGGGGGAGCACGGAGTACGCGTCGCGGCATGCGGGGTGAGCCGAACGGTCGCGGGACGCACCGTACTTCGGGACGTCTCGCTGGTCGCCGAGGCCGGTGAGGTCTCCGCCGTCGCCGGGAGCAGCGGATCGGGCAAGACCACGCTCCTGGACACCCTGGCCGGGATCCGGCTGCCCAGCGCGGGCGAGGTGCGCCACGACGGCGGCCGACCGGACGCGCGTGGGCTGGGCTACGTCCCGCAGGACGACATCCTGCACCGGGCACTGCCGCTGGCACACAGCCTCCGCTATGCCGCGGCGTTGCGCGAGCCGGTCGACGAGGGCGTGGACGCCGCGGTCGCCCGCACGCTGGCCGCCCTGGGCCTGACCGCGTGCGCGGATCGGCGGGTGGGCGCGCTCAGCGGCGGCGAGCGCAAACGCGCGAGCATCGCCGTCGAGTTGCTGACCCGGCCCCGGGTGTTGTTCCTGGACGAACCCACGTCCGGCCTGGACCCGGCCGCCGCAGCGGAACTGATGCTCGTACTGCGTAAGTTGGCCCGGGCCGGCACCACCGTCGTGCTGACCACCCATGCGCCGGCCGATCTGGTCCGGTGCGACCGGGTGGTGTTCCTGGCCCCGGACGGGCGGCTCGCGTACGTGGGGGACCCGCGGGCGATGCGCGCCCACTTCGGCGTCGAGACCGAGGCCGACGTATACGCCGCGGTGGCCTCGCGCGGTGCGAGCGCGGACGCGGAACGCGAGCCGGAACTCGAATTGGAACCGGAAGTGGGGGCACTGGAACCGGAATTGGGACCAGGACCGGGCCCGGAGGCGGCCGGGGCGGCGGATCGGCCCGCGGCGCGAGCCGATCGGGCGCTTCGGCAGTGGGCCATCCTGGCCCGCCGCGACCTCGAACTGATCACCCGCGACCGGTTGGCCGCCGCGATGCTGATCGGCTCACCGCTGGTGATCGTGGCGATGTTCGCGATGCTCTTTCGGCCCGGCGCGTTCGACCCCGCCGACCCCAGTCCGTCCGGTGCCGCGATGATCCTGTTCTGGATCGCCTTCGGCGGCTTCTTCTTCGGGCTGACCTACGGGCTGTTGCAGATCTGCGTGGAGTTGCCGATCGTGCGCCGCGAACGGCTGACCGTGTTGCGGATCGGGCCCTACGTCGCGGCCAAGTTCACCGTGCTGCTGCCCGTCCTGGCCTTCGCCGACGTGCTGCTGCTCGCCGTGCTGCGCGCCTTGGACCGGCTGCCCGCCGCGTCCTGGGGGGTCTACGGGTCCCTGCTGACGACGCTGTTGCTGGCGTCCGCCGCGGCGCTCGCGCTCGGGTTGTTGACCTCCGCGGCGGTCACCGAGGTGGGCCAGGCCACGTTGATGTTGCCGCTGCTGTGCTTTCCCCAAGTGCTCTTCTCCGGCGCGTTCGTGCCGGTACCCCGGATGCCCGTGATCGGACACGCGCTCAGCTACGCGATGACCAACCGGTGGGCGTTCGAGGCACTGGGCGGCGATCTGGACCTGCCGGGGCGCTGGGCACACAGCCGTTCCGCGCTCGGCCCGCCGCTGCTCGCCTCCTACGGCGACAGCTTCGACCACCCGCCCGCGCTCGGTTGGGTGATACTCGCGGGCTGCGCCGTGCTGTTCGTCGCCGCGACCTGCGCGGTGCTGGCCCGCCGATGTCCGCGGGCCGGGTCCTGAGCGCACACCCGCGAGCGCGCACCCGACGGAGTCGGGCGGGTCAGCAGCGCAGCCGAGGAGCCAGCCCCCGGGCGTCGGTGGCCCGGTCGCGGTAAGTGCGCGAGACGAAGTCGAGGAAGGCGTCCACGTCGGCGGTCGTGGACGGCAGGCCGAGCGAGACGCGCACCGCGCCGCCGGAGGGCAGCCCCAGGCGGGTCAGATAGTCGTCGAGGGTCCCGCCGGAGGCGGCCGTACGCAACACCGCGCCGCGCAGCGTCCGGCGCCCGATCGCGAACGCCGCCTCGCCCGCGCCCGGATTGCAGAAGCAGCCGGTGCGCACGCAGATCCCCGCGGCGGCGGTGTCGCGGGCGACGATGCGCTCGTCGACCACGGCGCCGGCCGCGTCCAGGATGTTCAGTGCGACCGTGCCGCCCCGGGCGCTCACCGTGTCCGGCCCGTACACCCGGATCAGCGGCGCGCCGCAGTGATGGCGCAACTCGGCCAATCCGGCGAGCAGATGGGCGGTGAGATCGGCGACCCGGTCGTGGATCGCCCGCATGCCCAGCGAGTCCACCCAGGCCAGGCCGTGCGCGACATCGGGGATGGCGAGGAAGTTGAGCGTGCCGTCCTCGTAGGCGGACTCGTCGCCGGCCATGCGATGCCAGCCGCCCTGCGCGCTGACCGCCTCGATCGTGCCGCCCGCGAACCACGGCCGGCGCAGCCGCGCGAGCGCGTCCCGGCGGGCCAGCAGACAGCCCACGCCGGTCGGGTAGCCGAATACCTTGTACCAGCTCACCGCGACGAACTCCGGCTGCACCACGCTCAGATCGAGCACATTGGTGGGTGTGTACGCGGCCGCGTCCAAGAGCACGTCGTAGCCGTGCTCCTGGGCGACGCCGATCCACTCCAGGGGGTGCCGGACCCCGGTGAAGTTGCTTTGCGCGGGATAGGCGAACAATCCTCGGTGGCGGGCGAGTGCTGCCCGCAACGCAGCGCCGTCCAGGCGCAGTTCCGCGCCGGTCAGGCCGATGTACTGGGTGCGGGCGCCGCCGGCGCGGGCGTATTCGCGGATCCCGTTCACCGAGTTGTGGTTGTCGATCGGCAGCACCAGGCGGGTGCCGCGGCGGAACGGGTATGCCTCGCCGACCAGTCGACAAGCGCCGGTGGCGTTCGCGGTGAACACGGCCGCATAGCGGTCGGGGTCGGCGTTGAAGTGATCCAGGATCGCGTGGCGGGTGTTCTCCACCAGCGTCGTGGAGGCGACCGAGGCCGGGTGTTCGGAGTGCGGGTTGCCGTAGGTGGCCCCGGACAGCCGCTCCGCGTGCGCCCGCCGTTGGCTGCGCGCGGCCAACCCCGCTCCGGTGTGGTCGAGGTAGACCAGGCCCTCGTCGTCCAGGTAGCCGTACTCCTCCCGTCGGATCGCGTCGAAGTCCGGACCGAGCACGTCGGCGACCACCACCGGCCTCACCTCCCCGGGTCTGCCGAGTCTTGCGCCGCACCGGCGGCAGCGTCAACGGATGGGCCGGCCGCGCGTCGCGGACCGGGTTCGGGCCTGCCGGTGCCCGTTCTCACCCCTGATGGTTGATCCGCGACAAGGATCCCCTAGGGTTGGGGAAGGTAAGGCTTGCCTCAGCGGATCGCCCTGCCTCCGCAGTGCGGGTCGAGCGCCGCCTCGTCGCGGCGCCCGGCTCGTGTCCCCACACGTGCCAAGGAACCAGGACCCATGCCGAAACCTCGCCGCCGGATCGCCGCCGTCGCCGTGACCCTGTCCGCCGCCCTGCTCACCGGAGCCTGTGGCTCGGACTCGTCCGACGGGAACAAGGGCGGTGGCAAGCCCGCCGTCGCAGCCGGAGGCAAGGAGTTCGGCAGCGCCGGCCAGGTGACCACGGGCCTGGGCACCGATGCCGCGCCCGGTCAGTACCCACGCACGATCCGCACCGCGATGGGCGACGTGACGCTCAAGGCGCAGCCCAAGCGGGTCGTCGTGCTGGACACCGGCGAGTTGGACAACGTCGCGGCCCTGGGCGTGCAGCCGGTCGGCGTCGCATTCACCGACGGATCCCAGGAACTCCCGGCCTACCTGGGCGGCAAGGCGGGCAAGCCGGCCAAGGTCGGCACGATCAACAGCCTGAACCTGGAGGCGATCGAGAACCTCAAGCCGGACCTGATCCTGGGCAGCAAGCTGCGCGCGGAACAGCAGTACGCGGTGCTGAGCAAGATCGCGCCGACCGTGTTCTCGGTGCGCCCCGGCTACACCTGGAAAGAGAACTTCCTGCTCAACGCCGCGGCCTTGGACAAGACCGCCGAGGCCCAAGCGCAGTTGCACGCCTACCAGGCCCGGGCCAAGGCGCTGGGCGACAAGTTGGGCTCGAACAAGCCCACCATCTCCATGGTCCGCTTCATGCCGGGCAAGATCCGCCTGTACGCGAACAAGTCGCTGATCGGCACCGTGCTCCAGGACGTGGGCCTGCCGCGCCCGGCCAACCAGAACATCGACGACCTGGCCGTGGAGTTGTCCGAGGAGCGGATCACCGAGGCCGACGCGGATCGGATCTTCGTCGGCACCTACGGCCCCGCGGACAAGACCGCGCAGGCCCGGGTGACCGACAACCCGCTGTGGAAGAAGCTCGGCGCGGTGGAGAAGGGCAAGGCCGTCACGGTCCCCGACGAGACCTGGTACCTCGGCCTGGGCGTGGTCGCGGCGAACTCGATCCTGGGCGACCTGGAGAAGAACCTGATCGGCTGAGCCCGAACAGACGGCCCGGTCAACCACCCGACGCGGCGCCCGGCGGGGGATCGAAGACACGCCCCAGGGGCTCGCGCGCCGCGTACGCGAGCAGTGCGGCGACTCCCGCGGCCGGCCCCTCGGCACGACGCCAGTGTGCGTCGCGCTCGGTCAGCGCGCCGAACAGGCGCTGCCAGGACCGGTCCTCGGTGCCGAGCAGATCCACGGTCAACGCGGCGACCTCGGTGTACGCGGCCGCCACCGCCACCCGCACCGGCTCGGACGGGTCGATGCGCGCCCGGGCGTCGGCCAGGTAGCGCAGCACGCGGTCGGCGTGACCCACCTCGTGTACCAGGTCGTGGCCGGTGAGCAGGCCCGCCTCGATCAATCGCTCGATCTCGACGTGCCATTCGGCGGTGCCGCCGTCGGGCAGCACCCACGCGGCGACGGTCCGAGCCGCCCGCGGGCCGCGCCGGGCCGCCGCGAACGCCTCGGCGGGACGCAGGTCGGTCGGCATCGTCACGACGAACTCCTCGGGCGCGTCCGGCCGACTCACCAGCGCCTGCCGTACACCGGCCGGCCAGGGCTCGCGGGTGTGTTCGCTCGCCAGCAACGTCCAGTCGCGCCGGTAGGGGCGGTCCAGGACGCGTTCGGCATCCGCGAGCCGGTGACAGCCACGCAGCCTGGCGACCAGCCGGGTCGGGGACAGTTCGCGGTCGATCCGCGAGGTCAGCACCGCTACGCCGGCCCCGGTCGGGTCGCCGCCGGCCAGTGCCTTCGCGGCGACCCCGGCGGCACCGCTGCCGAGCAGTCCGCGGTCGATCAGCGCGCGCAGCCGGTTCGGGCCGCCGAAGCGCAACGTGTTGCGGGCCGCGAGCAGTTGGTCCGGCAGCGACAACTTCCCGGCCAGACCGGCCAGCGCGAGCTCGACCACGTCGGGGCACGCCGCCTCAACGGTCACCCGCAACGAGTCCGCCCAGTACTTGGAGAACACCCCGGGATCGAGCAGGCGCTCGCGCAGCACGGGCGACAACGGCCGGGTGTCCTCGGCCGCGCGGGCCAGGATCCGACGCCGCTCGGCCACGTCCCCGTGCCCCTTCACGTCGCCGTACAACCGGTCCTCCAGCACCGGATCACCCCGATCGAGCAGCCTTTCCCGGATGTGTCGGGTGTGCGGCGAGCGCGAGTCGCCCTCGGCCAGGATCAGTGCGGGACCCGCGTCGGCCAGACCCAGTACGTACCCGACGAGGTCGTCGCCGACATGCCGGGTGCGCTTGGCGTCGCGGGCCAGGGTGCCCGCCGCCCGCGGGCCCAGCGACGGGAGCACGGCGCGGAGCACGTGCATGTCGGCGTACACGAGCAGGGCCGAACCCGCGCTCGACAGCGTCGCGGGCGCGGGTTCGGATCGGCGGTCGGCACCGGTGGTCACCCGGTCGAGCAGTGCGGGCAGCGGCAGTTCGCCGGCGTCGGTGTCCATCGCGGCCAACGCGGCGAGCCAGCGGTCGCGATCGTGGCCGAGTCGGGCGGCGAGCAGTGCGCGCACGGCCCGGGTGAGCGGTTTCCGGGCCAACTGCGACAACTCGCCAGGGCGGGCCGTACCGAGTGCGCGCGCCGGCGTGGTGGCGATCATCTCGGCCGGCCCGACCAGGCCCGCGCGGTAGCGCACCGAGGCGGAGGCGGTGTTCCGGAAGCCGGCCGGATCCCGCCGGGCCAGCCGTTCCCGCGGCAGGTCGCCGGCGTCGGCCGCGCATGCCGCGACCAGCCAGTTCGGGTGGCGCAGCCCGGGCAGGTCCGCTTCCGGGGTCTCCGCGAACACCGCGAGTACCGCCGGGTCGGTGGGTATCGGCGCATCCGGCACGACCTGCCGCAACAGCTGCGCGGCCGCGAGCGCGCAGCCCCGATCGGGGGTGTTGCGCCGACCGCGTCTGGTCGGCAGTGCCGGCCCGGCCGGCGCACGGGTGTGCGACGTCGGCGCGTGCCGCGCGAGGGTGCGGGCGTACTCGGCGATCTCCGCGTCGTGCAGGGCGCGTTGCGCGGCCCCGGGCGGGCGGCCGGCCGCCTGCGCCGCGACGGTGATCAGCTCGGCGACGGTGCCGGCGAACGAGTCGAGCAGGCCGAGTCCGATCACCGTGGCCTCGACGTGGCCGGCCAGGTGGGTCCGGACCAGTTCCGCCAGCCGTGCGTGGATCGGCGCGGCCACCGTCTCCGGCGCCAGCTTGGGCAGCGCGCGCAGCACCTCGCCGGCCGGCCGTGCGGTGTCCACCAACCGCACCGGGTCCAGCAGGCCGTGATCCACGCAGTCGTTCACCCACGCGGCGTCGGCGCGGCCGAACGCGACAGCGCCCAGCCGGTCGACCGGCTCGCGGTTGAGATCCTCGGCCCCGGAGCCGCACGTGCGGTTGACCAGGGCGAGCCGCAGCAGCCGGCCGAGTTCGCCGTCGGCGTGCTCGTGGCGCAGGAGTTCGTCGATCGGCTCGGGCGGATACGGCGTTTCGCGATGCCGGGCGACCAGGCGCGGCAGGTCGTAGACGTACGGTTCGTGCACCAGGGTGGCCATCAGTCGGCGGGTGGCGTTGCGTCCCCTGGCGGCGGCGAATACGCGAGGCAGCGCCTCGGGATCTTCGTACGGGATGCGCGGTGGGCCCAAGCGGCTCGGCCCGCCTGGGGCTTCGAGCGCGTTCAGGACGGCGGCGGTTCGGTCGCAGTGACCCGGCTCGCCGAGCAGTTCCACCAGGCGCCGGACCGCGTCGGGGCCGCCGCGCCGCCACACCCGCAGGAACGCGAAGCAGCGTGTGTCGGCGGACGGGAACGCGTGGAGCGCGGCGTGCACGAGCTCCGGGTCGCCGCTGACCGCCAGCGGCGTGAGCCGGCGCTGGTCCCGGCAGTCGAGCAGGTCGGCGCGCAACCCCGGGTCCAGCGGCACGGGTTCGGTGCGGCCCGGGGTGCGCGGCACGCCGGAGGCGATGGTGCGGCGCAGGGTCAGCGGGGTGCGATGGTTGCGGTACACGGCCGCGTCGACGCTGGGTTCGTCCAGCGCGACCAGCCGGCCCAGCTCGCGCGGATCCAGGCCGGCGTTGTGTGCGACGGCCGCGCACACTCGCGGATCGCGGGTGGCCAGCGCGACGTCGAGCGCGTGCGCCGGCAGCGGCCCCCTGCCCAGCAGGTCGCGCAGCAACTCGTCGGGCAACCGGGGCAACAACGCGCGCAGGTCCTCGGGGTCGGCGGCATGGAGAAGAAACCGATAGGGCCTGGACAGGGCCGGCGGAACGGCCGCACCGGCATCCGGAACGGATCCGTCGGCGACGTGGGCCAGCAACTCGGCCAGGGTGCCCCTGTGGCGCGAGAGGGCGACCCGCACAGTGGCCCAACGGCTTGCCGAGCCGCCCAGGTGACGGTGGATCAGGTCGGTGAGCGGCCGGCCGGCCGGGAGTTCGGCCAGCGTGGCGATCGCCGCCCGGGCGGGGGCGATCGTCTCCACGACCAGCGTGGTGTGTCGCTCGCCGGTGAGCCCCGCTGCGGCGGCCGAGGCGGCGATTCGGGCCACCTCGGGGTGGCCGGGGCAGTGCGCGGCGGCTTCGAGGAGGGCGGCCGAGGGACGAGCCGATCGAGCCACGGTTTCCGGGTGCGCCCGGTAGAGCTCCACGAGCAGCGCATCGGGACAGTCCGTTCGCCCGGCCAGTGCGGCGCAGGCCGCCTCGGGCAGCGGCTCGGCCCGGTGGGCGGCGAGGAGCCGGGCCCAGTCCAGGTCGCGGCGCCAGGTCGGTTCCGGCTCACCGGCGCGCAGACCGGCGATCAGGCCGGCGGTGCCCTCGGCGGCGAACACCGCGGCCCGCAGGTCGGCGACCCGCCCCGAGGCCAGGGCGTGCGCGGCGAGATCGGCGACGTCGGGGGCGATCGGCGCACCGAAGCCGTCGCCGTCGCCGTCGCCGTCGGCTTCGATCGGCGATCCGAGCCGACCGCGGCCCGGGTCGGTGTGCGTCGCCGTTTCCGCGAGCAACCCGGCCAGCCGCGGTGGGTCGGCGAACAGGCCGAGCACGCCCCGAAGTTGTTCGGCCCGGGCCAGTCGCGAGCCGCTCGCGCGCAGTGCGTGCTCAACCAGTGCCGGCACGTCCGACACCACGGCGGCGCCGACGAAGTGCGGATGATCCGGCGGGTCTTCGGCGCAGGCCCGGATCTCCTCCAACAACACCGTGAGCGCCGCCGGATCCGGATGTCGCCCCGGGGCGAGCACCTTGCGGCGCATCCACGGCAGCGCGGTGGCATGCCGGTACACCAGCCGATCCACCACCGGGTCCGGCCGATCCAACAGCGCGGCCAGGTCGGCGGCGGTGGCCCGGGGGTTGCGCGCCACGGCACGCCGCACCAGCACGTCCGAGTCGCGAACGGCCTTGGTGCGCGCGGCGATCGGCAACAACGCGTCGGCCAGGTAGGCGGGGTCGGTTACGCCGAGTCGATGCCGCAATCGGCCCGCGTCCCCGGGATCGCCGCTCGCCACCGCGAGCCCGAGCAGCACCTCGGCGGCCGGGTCGTACCGGCGGGCGGCTCCATGCGTCACTGTTCGATTTCCCCTCGTCGGGCCGACCCGTCCACCGCCGTTCCCCGGTTCCGGGCGGGTTCACGACGACCACCCCACCACAACTCACCGACGGTTGGGCCTCGGCGGCCATCGGTAGGGGGCCGGATAGGGGTGGCCTCGTGGGAGCCGGCCTCGGCGCCCGGCGGTCGGAATGGCCGAGATCGTACAAGACCACTCCCGGCGGGCCGGGCGCCGATCCGAGGCGTGGACAACCGATGAAGGGGTGGGGTTTCGCCGCCCCCGTGGCGGCGAAACCCCACCCCTCGAACAACCCACCCGTCCCGACGCCCGTTCCGCCACCCCGTGTCGGCGGTCCCGCCCCACCCGCGCCCGCTGCCTGCACACCACATCCTGACGGCGCCCACCGACGCGAACCATCCGCCCGGCTACTCGGCCGCCGACCTGAGTACCGAACGTCTGTCCTGAGTATCGATGGGCGCCGATTCGGGCGGCGGCTCGGTGGACACCCCGATCCGCACCGGCCGGATGCCGCCGGGCGCACCGGGAGTCGGCCGTTCAGTGGACGGCGAGCAGGGCCGCGATGGCCGGGCCGAAGGCACCGCCCAGGAGGTAGCACAGGTTGAACAGGCCGATGGCGGTCGGGCGTTGCTCGGGCGCGACGGACCCGGCGGCGAGTACCGCGAGGGTGGCTTGACCGGAGGTCGCGGCGAAGACCGAGAGTGCGGTGACGACCAGGAGCAGCGGAGCCCAGACGCCGACCAGGGCGGCCAGCGGAGCGAGTACGCCGAGTGTGATCAGCAGGGCCGGGACGGTGCGCCGGCCGAGCCGGCCGGAGACGGCGGCGAAGCCCCACGTGGCCGCCGAGCCGACGAGCAGCGCGACCAGTTGGGCCAGGCCGATTCGTCCGGTGCTCCAGGCCGTGTCCCGGGCGAGCAGACGCGGGACGGCGAACAGCAGGGTGAAGTACGACGTGGACAGCGCCAGCGTGACGCCGGCAGCCAAGCCGAAGGTCGGACTGCGCAGGATCGCCACCGGCACGAAGCCGTTCGGCGCCACCCGCAGACGCAGGGCCAGCGCGGCAACGGCGATCAGGGCGCCGAACAGCGCGGGCAGCGGATACTGCGGCACCAACACGAGCGCGGACACGAGCACGGTCGTCAGCAGGGCGCCCACCGGGTCGAACCGATCGGCGTCGGCGGCGGCCGGCCGGGCCGGCGCTCGACGGGCGACGAAGGGTACGGCCAACAGGCCCACGGCGGAGGCGATCAGCGGGACACGCCAGGAGAGCACGTCGCCGAGCACGACGCCGGCGGTCGGGCCGACCGCGCCGCACATGCCGAACAGCGCGGTGATCACGCCCATCCGGCGCACCGAACCGGCCAGATTCAGCGCGACGGCGGTCAGCCCGGCACCGCCGAACGCCTGGGCCGCCCGCCCGGCGAGCAACAGCGGCAACCACGGCGAGAGGGCGACCGCCACCGTGCCGAGCGCGGCCATGGCCGCGGACAGTGTCAGTGTGGACCGAGCGCCCCGCCGGCGGATCAGCGCGGCGGCCAACGGCGTCCCGATCGCGACCGCCCAGCCGAACACGCTGACCAGCCACGAACCGGTGGCCGACGAGACGCCCAGGTCGGCCGCGATGTCCGGCAGGATCAGCACGGGGCTGTTGGCACTGATCGCGAGCGGTGCGGCGAGCAGGGCCAACGCGAGGGCGGGCACCCGGCGTTCGGGCCGTGCGGCGGGGTGTCCGGCGAGCGGGCGGGACGGTGTGCCGGCCGGCCCGGGGATGCGCAGCGCCGGCACCGGCCGGGTCGGCATGGACGTGGTTCGCATCATGGACTCCTCGGAACGGTGGGGAAGCCGGCTGCGCGGCCGGCGCGGCTGCCGTGCCGCGGGCAAGGCGGGGCAGGACGGTCGCCCCGCCTTCCCATGAGGGGTCGGGACGAGGCGACCGACGCCGGATCGGACCGGGACCTCACGCACCGGCGAGGGCTTGGCGCCACACCGGGCTGTCGACGTAGTGGTTGTCGAACCGCTCGGAGGTCTCGCGCAGTTCGGCGACGTCGGCCTCACCGCGGTACACCCGCTCCAGGAGCCGGTAGTAGTCGAAGCGGTCCATACCCGGGGTGAACACGACCAGCATCTTGGCCTCGGTGTCCGGCGCCGGCGCGAAGGCGTGCGGCATGTGCGGCGGCACCAGCAGGAAGTCGCCGGTTTCGAGGGTGACGATCTCCTCGCCGAGCAGGATGCGCATCGTGCCCTCGGTGACGTGGAACATCTCGCTTGCCCGGGTGTGGAAGTGGGCGGGTGCGCCGGGCGAGCCCTTGTGGAAGGTGGCCAGGTTGGCGGTCATCCCGGGGGTGTCGGCCAGCAACGTGATCAGGCTGGTGGGACCGTCCTGGACGATGTCCGCCTCCTGGGTGCGGACCAGGATCGGAGCGGTGGCGGTGGCGGTGGCGGTGGCGGCGGCGTTCGCGGTGTTGCCGGCGGTGTTCGAGGCGTGCGTGGACATGGTGACTCCCTGGAAGGTGAGGAGGTGGGTCGGTCGAGTGGATCGGTGGGCCGGTCGGTGTGCGCTGCTTGGCTTTCGACTCCCGGCCGCGCCGTTCGTTGGTATCAATCTATGGCGGCTATCGACCCATGGAAGGGTGCATTTCCATGCCGGAATGATGGGTCAATTCGAGAGCGGCGGGCGAGCGGGGGCAGCGCGGGCACGCGCCGGCGCGCCGGGCGGGAGGGGTTTCGCCGCCCCGTGACGGCGAAACCCCTCCCTCGCGCGCATCGGGACCGCGTCACGGCCCGACGGCGCTCCCCGCGGTCGGATCCCGGCGGCCCGGTGGGCGAACGCGGACTTCGGCCTCGATCGATCGATTTACTTGCCGTCGATCTTGCCCGCCAGTGCGTCGAGCAGGTCCCGAAGCATGCCGATGGTGGCCTCGTCGATCAGGTTCCCGGCGTCGTCGAAGCGCTCGTGCGACCGGAAGGCGATCACCTCGGGCTTGCCGACCACGTCGGTGTGCGTCCAGACGAACACTTGGCGCAGCGCGAGTTGCGCGCGCACCGACCCGAAGTGGGTGGGCGCCGCCCCCATGATCGCGGTCGGCTTGCGCAACAGCGGCAGGCCCTCGGTCTTGGTCCAGTCCGTGCTCACCCAGTCGATCGCGTTCTTCAGTACGCCGGGGATCGAGTAGTTGAACTCCGGGGTGGCGATCAGCAGGCCGTCGGCTTCGGTGATCCGCCGGCGCAGGTCGGCGACGACGGCGGGACGATCGTCCGGATTGTCCTGGTCCATGTCGTAGGGTGGGATCTCGCGCAGGCCGTCGTATATCTCGATGTCGATGCCGCCGGGGGCGAACTTTCGCGCGGCACGCAGCAGCAGGGTGTTGTGCGACTCGGCACGCAGACTGCCGGAAATGCCCAGGATCTTGATGTCACTCATCGCGAGCGCTCCTTCGCGGGGTTCGATGTTCGGGCGGGCGCGCACTGTCGAGGTCGCGGCGAAGCGGCCGGCGACCGGACCGATCGGCGGCGTGCCCGTTCCGGGGTACACGAGAAACGTATGACCCGGACGGGGCCGACACGGATGGCCCGACATGCCACACAGGGGACCGATCGCGACACGCGCCCGCCGACCCGCGGTCTTCGGCCGGCCCTCCGTCGCCGGTCGGCGCAGGGTCGAAGGAGGGTGCTCAAGTTCGGCTCAGGGCGCCGCGGCCGCTGCCAGTTTCTGGAACTCGGCGCCGAGGGCCCTGGCGAGCCGGTCCGCCAGTGCGCGATGGGCGCGGTCCGTGGTGACGCCGGCCGTGAACGTGTCGCCGTGGCTCGTGAAGCCGAAGACCACGTTCTGCGACCCCATCAGCGGCGGCGCCACGATCAGTTCGACGGCCGGCCGGCCGAGCAGAACCAACGGGGTCCTCGGGCCCGGGAAGTTGGTGCAACTGGTGTTCGCATGGCCTGCGGACATGGTGATCAGGCCGGCGAGTCGAGTCACGTGCAGCGGTAGGCGGGCGGCGACCTCGACGGCGGTTCGCGCGACGGCGGCCTGTCCGATCGACTTGGCGCGCGCCGTCTCGGCGTGCACCCGGGCCAACCGGGCACGCGGATCCGGTTCGGTAAGCGGTAGTGGGATCCGGAAGAAGGACACCACGTTGCCGATCCGGGACGCCTCGTCCGCCGCCCGCATGTTCACCGGGACCAGCCCGGCGACACGACCCGGTATCACCCGGTCCGCCAGGACCGTGCGCAGCGCCCCGGAAACCGCCGCCAGGTACACGTCGTTGACGGTCGGGCGCGCGGTGCCCGGAGCCGCGTGCCGGGCGGCTCGTACCGTCTGCGCGGACACCGTCACCCAGGCCGGGTGGCGACCCTCGCCGGGGCGGCCGTTGAACGGCAGGCGCGCGTTCGGTCGGAGCACCCCGGCGGCCGTGGCCGGAACCCCGCGTAGCGAGGCCGGTCCCGGCGGCACCCGGCGCACCGCGCTGCCGGGCCGGGAAACTCCCGCCTCGGCACCGTCGCCCATCAGCCGCTCCAGCAGCCGGATCACCGAGACGCCGTCGGCCACCGCGTGGTGCACCCGCAACAGCACCGCGAATTCGTCGACTTCGGGGCCGGACAGCAGGTACAGCCGCCATGTGGCCACGGTCGATCGCAGCGGCTCGCCGAGCAGCTCGCCGACTCGCTCGCGCAGCGCGTCCGGGCCGGGCGGGACCGGCGCGGCGACGACGTGCTGCTTCGAGTCCGGGCCGTCGGCCACGAACCAACGCGGACGTCCGCGCCGGCGTCCGGTCGGCGTCGGGCGCGCCCGCAGCCGCATCCGGGGCACCGGCCCCCAGCGCGACCGGACCAACTCGCGCAGGTCGGCCAACTCCGGTGCGCCGCCCCGAAGGCGCACCAGCACGTAGAACCAGGGGTCACCGGGGCTGCCGAACCACTCGTGCACGACGAACGGCAGGTCGCCGGGCGCAGGATGGCTCGGATTCGGCGGGGTGCGTGGCACGTTCCGAACCTCCGGTGGTGGGTCCGAGGCAGCCGCGCACGTCCGGCCCGCCGTCGACGCGGCGGACGACCGGGCCGTTGCCCGCTGTGACACAGGCCACATGCATCCTATCGGTCCTCGAATGCGTATGGATCAAGGACGGAAGCGGCAGGAAGGGAGGACGGGATGGGCCCACAGGGCCGCGAGGGGTTCACCGAGTTCGCCCGGACCTCGGCACACCGCCTCTGTCAGACGGCATATCTGTTGTGCGGCGATTGGCATCTCGCCGAGGACCTCACCCAGATCGCGCTGGAGAAGCTCTACGTGGCCTGGCGCCGGATAGAACACACCGACCAACCGCACGCGTATGCCAAGCGTGTGCTCTTGAACGCATACCTGGACCGCAGACGCCGTCGCAGCTCCACCGAACTGCCCGGCATCGACGCTTCGGCCCTGGAGCGCCGACCCGACACGGCGGCCGACGCGGATCTCCCGGACGTGCGAATGACGCTGATCGACGCGCTCATGCGGCTGCCACCACGCGATCGAGCGGTGGTGGTCCTGCGCTATTGGGAGGACCACAGCGTGGAGTCGGTCGCCGAGATGCTCGGCATGTCCACCTCCGCGGTCAAGAGCGCCGGGCCGCGCGCACTGGCCCGACTGCGCGGCACGCTGGAGGTCAACCCGCTGGTCGGCTGACCCGGCCGACGGGGGCTGCCGGCGGTGGTTGCGGTCGGCCGTCGAGTTCGCCCCTCGGCGTGCGCGCATCGGTCGCGTGCGTCGGTCGGGGACGCGCACCGAAGACGCGCACGGAAGGCGTGTACGGAAGGCGTGTACCGAGGGCGGGGACACGTGCACCGAAGAGAGCGACGTGCACCGAGTACAGGCAAGTGGACACATGCACCGCCGACTTGAAGTGGCGACATGCATCGACGGGCCCCGGCGGGGCCGATCGATGATCGAACGAGAGAGGGGGTGACCATGGCACGCGACAAGGCAATTCCCGGCTCCGGAGCCGATTTCGAAGCCGGTCCCGGTTCTGATTCCGGTTCCGATTCCGGCCCCGGTTTCGGCATCGATGCCGAGTTCGACCTCGACCTGGAACGCGCCTTCCGGCGCCGGCTCGACGACGAACTGGCGCACCAGGGCAGCCGTTCGATGGCCGAGGTGGTGGCCCGCGCGGCCTCCCGGGGGCGACGGCGCGTCCTGATCCGTACCGGTGGCATCGTGGCTTCGGTGGCTGCGGTGGTGGTCATCGGAGGGGCGGCCACGGTCGCCGTGGACAACGGCGACGCGGCTCCCGAGCAGGTGGCGACACCGGCCTCGGTGGCGGCCCGGCCGAACTCGGCGACCGCCGACGGCCGGACCGACCTCGCCCGCACGGCGATTGCCCGGGACCTCGGTGAGGTGCTGACCGGCCTGCTGCCGGAGGGGAGTTGGTCGGCGGTGCGGATCGGCTACGACCCCGACACCGGCATCTCGGCCGAGGTGACCCGGGAAGGCGCCTTCGGGTCGGGCGGGGTGGTTTCCGTGTCGTTGCGACCCGGCGATTTGGCGGACTGTCCCAGCACTTTGCAGACCCCGGCCGAGCGCACGGACGAATTCGGGCTCAAGCACAGCATCAAGTGCGTGGCACCGGGACGGGACGGTAAGCCGCTCGCGATGGAGACCGTGCTCGGTCCGGACGGCGTCTTCCGGGCCCAGGGGCGGCACGTCGCGGTCGGTACGACCGTGCTCCGGCTGATCTGGGCCAACGGGCCGCTGGACGGGAAGATGCCGCAGAACGCCAAGCCGAGACCGCCGCTGACCGACGAAGAGGGTGCGGAGATCTCCCGGAGCGCCCGTTGGGAACCGGTCGCCCGGCGTCTTCCGGAACCCGGCGTGGGGGCGGGGTGAGCCGGCGCGGTACGGGCCGTCGGGCCAAACCGCGTGCCGCCGCCCGCAGCGGCGGCCACGCCCGCTCCGCCGGTCGCCCGCGCGTCGTACGTCGCGCGATGTTCGGCGTGGGCGCGATGGCCGCGGCGTTATGCGTGATGGCGGTGGTACTCGGGATCTCCGGCGGTGGCGCGCCGGCCGTCGACATCGGCGCCACTCCGGTGCCGAGCGCCCGAGCGCCCGAGTCGATACCGCTGCCCGAGCAGCCGTCGGCCCAGCGAGACCTGCCGGTTCGGGCATCCGCGTCGTCGGATCCCGACACGCAGGCAGGGCTGCGCTTCCCGTTGGAGCCCACCCTCAGGCTCGGTGGGCGGTTCGTCACCGTGCCGGGCAGTGACACCGGGCCGGCCGCGGACAAGCGGTTCACCTATCGGGTGGAGATCGAGGAGGGCCTCGCACTGGACGGCACGCTGTTCGCCGCGATGGTGCAGCACACCCTCAACGATCCGCGCAGTTGGAGCCGGGACTCCCTGGCCTTCGATCGCACCGACGGAACGACCGCGTCCTTTGTGGTGCGGCTGTCCAGTCCCGGCACCCTGCACCGGATCTGCTCGCCCATCGTGGGTGACACCAGCAGGTCCAACGTGTCCTGCAACGCCAACGGAACGCCGTGGGTGATGATCAACGGCTGGCGCTGGGCCCAGGGTTCGACCGCGTACGGCGACGACATCCGCGGCTACCGGCAGATGCTGATCAATCACGAGGTCGGCCATCGGCTGGGCCACCAGCACAGCACCCGATGCGGTCCGGGCGGCCTGGCGCCGGTGATGATGCAGCAGACCAAGAGCCGCGAGGCGGGCAACGGCAAGGTGTGCGGCGCCAATCCGTGGCCGTATCCCACCGCGGGCTGACCCGGTCGGCGCGCCGGACGTCGGTTTGCTCCAAGACGTCCGGCCGCCGGTCCGCAACGGTGGTCCCGCAAGCCACCGCTTCGGGCGCGGCAACGGAGAGTGGGATCGACGTGCGCGGCGGCGGCCGGCGGCGTCGGCGCCCGCTCGACCCGGATGCGCTCACGATCCGGCCGCGCTCGATCCGCCGCGCCCGATGCCGACGCGATCGGTCCACGTGCGTTCGATCCGAGTGCGTTCGACTCAGATGTGTTCGCTGATCAGGATCGCGGACGTGTCCGGGGCCAGCGCCTCGAAGATGTGCGGGGCATCGCCCGGGTAGGTGATGTAGTCGCCGGGCGCGAGTTCGACGGGGGCCTCGATCGGGCCGACCAGAGCACGGCCGGTGGCGAGCACCACGTGCTCGGTGGTGCCGGGCGTGTGCGGTTCGGAGGCGCGCGGTGCGCCGGGCTGCGCGACGACGCGGTACAGGTCGCGGCGGGCGTTGGGCGGACACGTGGCGAGCAGGGTGGCGGCGTAGTCGGCCTGCTCCGAGTGGGTGACGGGCCCGTCACCGGCGCGGATCACCCGGACGCTGGAGCGCGGTGGGTCCACGAGCCGACTCACCGGTACGCCGAGGGCGACGGCCAGGGCCCACAGCGTCTCCACGCTGGGATTGCCGAGGCCCGCTTCGAGCTGGGACAGCGTGGACTTGGCGATCCGGGCCCGCTTGGCCAGTTCGGTCAGCGACAACCTCGCGCGCTCGCGTTCGCGCCGTACCGACACCGCGATCAGCATGATCGGGCCGGCAGCCGGCGCAGGGGAGGGCTCGGGGGCGGACGACGGGGTGTGGCGGGCCAAGTGTTCGCTCCAGACGTCGTTTCGTTCGGCTTGACGAACGGGCAATGCTTCGTTCACTGTACCGGACATGCGTTCGTCATACCGAACACTCGATCGCGGCACTGTCCGCGACATCCTCCTGGTCTGCGTCGCCGATGCCGTGGTCGGTGCCTCCTTCGGCGCGATCGCCGTCACCGGCGGCCTCGACCCATGGGTACCGATCGTCATGTCCGTGCTGGTATTCGCCGGTGGTGCCCAGTTCGCCGCCGTGGGCGTGGTGCTCGCCGGCGGCAGCCCGGTGGCCGCCGTCCTGGCCGCCCTGGTCCTCAATGCCCGGCTGCTGCCGTTCGGCTTCGCCGTCGCGGACGTGCTCGACGATCGGCGACGCCGGTGGACCCGACTGGCGGGCGCGCACCTGATCACCGACGAGACGGTGGCCTTCGCGCTGCGCCACACCGACCCGGCGCGGCGCCGGGCGGTCTTCCGGCTGTGCGGAATAGCCCTGTTCGTCACCTGGAACCTGGCCGTCGCGGGCGGTGCGGTGGCCGGCACCGGCCTCGGCGACCCCACCGCACTGGGCCTGGACGCGGCCTTCCCCGCCGTACTCCTGGCCCTTGTCCTACCCGCTCTCCGTGACCGCGCCACCCGCACCGCGGCCCTCCTCGGCGCCACCATCGCCCTCGCCGCAACCCCATACCTGCCACCCGGCGTACCGGTCCTACTCGCCCTCCTCGGCCTGACCCCCTATCTGCGCCCACCTCGCCCGACCTGGCCCGACCAGCCCGGGGGGTCGGCCTGATGCGGGTGCCGGGCGCGAGCCGCAGGTGGTTCGGGCGGATCCACGGGGCTCGTGGACGGCCACGGGAACCATCCGGCCACCGCGCGCACGGGCCGACACGGCCCGGGAGCGGTCCTGATGTGCCTCCGGGCGCAGGCCGCACGCGGCCCGACGCCGGGCGATTCCCCTCCGGAGTCGGCCCGATGCCGCTGCTCGACGTGGCCGTCGCGCTTGCCGGCACATCGTCCCGGCGACCGCCCGGCACACACCGTTTCGACCGGGAGTCCTCCTGATGCCACTGTTCGCCATCGCCGTCGTCGCCGCCGGGACCTACGCCTTTCGCCTGGTCGGCCCACTCTCCCGAGACCGCGTACACCTGCCCGAGCGAGCGCACCGACTGCTCGGGATCGCTGCCGCCGTGCTCCTGATCGCCCTGGTCGGCGTCGGAACCTTCACCGAGGGGCACGACTTCGCCGGCTGGTCCAGGCCGGCGGGTGTACTGGTCGCCGGCGTCCTGGCGATCCGCCGGGCGCCGTTCCCGGTGGTGGTGGTTGCCGCGATCGGTACGACGGCGCTCCTGCGCCTGGCCGGGGCCTCCTGAGCAAGTGTTCTTCGGCCGAGTGCCGTCCCCTTCTCGTGACCGAAGCCGACGACCCGCCACCGACGATCTGCACAACGGACCGTGAACGATCGCTTGCCCGACACTGTGTCAGCCGGGAGACGGCGGCCCCGGTCGGTGGCGGCGTCGGCAGGCATACGGGCTCGCGATCCCCGTCGGCCTCGGCGAAGCCGGCCGCGCGCCCGGGCGCAGGCACTTCTGTCGCCCACCGCGTCGTCGGCGTGGCCCGGTGGGTTCGCGCCGGCCGTCGCGTTCGTGGGTGTCGTCGTGCCGGGGCGAGGCGCCGGAGGCGCGTTAGCATCGACCGCATGCGCATTGTCATCGCGGGTGGGCACGGGCAGATCGGGCTCCGGCTGGCGAAGTTGCTGGCCGGACGCGGGGACGAGGCGGTGGGGCTGATTCGCCGCGCGGCGCAGGCCGACGATCTGGTCGCGGTGGGAGCCGAGCCGATCATTTGCGACCTCGAAGCGGCTCCCGTCGAGGAGTTGGCCGAGTACCTGGCGGGTGCCGACGCCGTGGTGTTCGCGGCCGGCGCGGGACCGGGCAGCGGCATCGCCCGCAAGGACACCGTGGATCGAGCCGCCGCCACGCTATGCGCGGATGCGGCCGAGCAGGTCGGCGTGCGGCGCTTCCTGGTCGTCTCGGCGATGGGCGTCGACCACGAACCGCCCGCCGGTACCGACGAGGTGTTCGCCGCCTACCTCCGGGCCAAGGGCGCGGCGGACGCGGACGTGCGGGCTCGACCCGAGCTGGACTGGACGATCCTGCGCCCCGGCCGACTCACCGACGACCCCGGCACGGGGCTGGTCACCCTCGCCGAACACACCGATCGAGGAGCCATTCCCCGCGACGACGTCGCCGCGGTTCTGGTGGCCCTCTTGGACGAACCTGCCACGGCCGGCCGCAGCTTGGACCTGATCGACGGCAAAGCCACGATCCCGCAGGCAATCACCACCCTCACCCGATCCTGACCTCCGCAACCCCCGGAACCATCCGCCGACTCGCCCCGGGCAGGAGCGGGGCCCAACGTCGGCCGGCACGCCCCATGCCCGGGTGAGCGCCCATCGCCCGGTTCGACCGCCTCGTGCAACTCGCTCGCCCGGGCCGCTCCGACACCGGCCGACCACGCGGCCTTTCCACGAAGCCGCCGATCACAGCCGGATCGGCCGATCCCGGGCCCGCTTGGCTGGTTCGGCGACGCGCCGGGCCGGCCCGGTCCCATGCGCCCGCCCCACCTCCCGGCCCGGCTGCCTGTGCGGCGAATCATGTTCCGAAGGTGGGGCCGGATCGTGTCTGCGCCCCCTACGGTGGCATGCCATGAGGGTCCTGGTCATCGGCGGCAGCGGCTTCTTGGGCAGTGAGCTGGTACGCCAGGCCACGGCGGCGGGGATGGAGACGGCCGCGACGTTTGCCACCCGGGCCGGCTCCGCCACGGCTGCCCGGTGGTATCGCCTCGATGTCCGGGAGGCCGAGGAGGTGGCTCGGGTGATCGCGGACGTGATGCCCTGTGCCGTCGTCAATGCATCCAGCGGCCTGGCCGACTGGCCGGTCACCGCCGAGGGCGCGATTCGGGTGGCGATGTCCGTTGCCCGACAGGGTTGCCGCCTGGTCCACGTCTCCAGCGACGCGGTGTTCTCCGGCGCCCGGATCCACTACGACGAGACCTGCCCGCCAGACCCCGTCACCCCGTATGGCGCGGCCAAAGCCGCAGCCGAGACGGGGGTTCGGCTGGTCGCTCCGCACGCCGTGGTGGCTCGCACCTCGCTGATCATCGGCGACGGCGGATCCGCGCACGAACGCCTCGTACATGCCCTGGCCGCCGGCACCCGCGGCGGCGTGCTGTTCACCGACGATGTCCGCTGCCCCGTGCACGTCGCGGACCTGGCCGCCGCTCTCTTGGAGTTGGCGGGATCCGAGGAAGGCGGCGTGCGGCACGTCGCGGGAGCGGACGCGCTGAGCCGCCATGCGCTCGGTGTGCTCATCGCCCGCCGCGATGGGCTCGACCCCTGCCAGCTTCCCGTCGGACGACGCGTCGACGCGGCCATGCCGGGCGCACTCGACGTTCGCCTGGACAGCCGTGCCACACAAGGGCGACTGGGCACCACCCTGCGAGGTGCCCGGGAGTTCCTTGCGGTGGGAGCCTAGGTTCCGCACGGCGGATCATCTGCGGAGCCGGAGTCGGATCGCCGCAACGATGACGGTGGCGTGGAAGACGTGGGCGCGTTCGTCGTATGTCGAGCCCCCCGCCCCGCCCGGCGCCGTCCTGCCATTGCGTGGCCCCGTCGTTTCGTGCATCGGGTAGCGGTGGCGGGTCGATCGATGGAGCGGCAAACGTGATGGTTTGGCCGACTCTGTGGAGGATTCGGGCGCATCATGGGGCGAAGGAGGCGGGATCGGGGAGAAGTCCCGCTCTGTTTCGGGGGGATTCGATGGAGGTTTGGCCACCGCCTGCGTGGAGGAGGACCGATCGGCGGCGGCGTCCGTGGCGCGCGGCGCTCGTCGCCGTGTGTACCGCGTGTGCGCTCTTGCTCGGTGCCGCGTCCGGTTGTGAGGATCCGAAGGTGTCGAAGGTGCTCGGGGTCGTGGCGGGCGACCCGGGTGCGGATCCGTTCTTCTCGGTCAACTTCGGACTGGACACCCTCGGTTTGCGCCCCAAGGTGTCCGCCGCCAACCTGTCCGGCGACACCCCGGGCCTGTTCGGCGGCACCAACAAGGCGCGGATCTGCGACAAGGAGCAGCTGATCCGGTTCCTCGGCCTGGCCGCCAACCTGGTACCGGCGACCCGGTGGATGAAGGTCCTCAAGATCGCCGGTACGCCGGCCATCCGTGCGTTCGTGGCGCGGCTTACGCCGGTCGTACTACGGACCGACACCCTCGTGCGCAACCACACGCTCAAGAACGGCGCGCTGGTGGCCTTCGACGCCATCCTGCAGGCCGGTACCGCCGTGTTGATCGACGAACACGGACAACCGGTGGTCAAGTGCAACTGCGGAAACCCGCTGGCCGAGCCGGAGAAGGACCCCGGCCGCGTACGCCTGGACACCACCGACGCCGGCTGGAAGCGGACCGGATCCAAGCCCACTGCGGTAAAGAAGGCCAAGCAGCCGGTGAAGACGTTCGTGATCACCGACCCGATCCGGCCCGACCTCGCCGTTGCCCGGCCACCCGGGAGCGCGGGAGACCGCGACGCGCCCACCGCGACCCCGCCGCCGCTGCCCGAGCGGGGCAAGAAGGCGACCCCCACCGGGTCCACCGGCACCGCCGCGGTCACCGGCCCGACCGGAAGCGCCTCCTCGACATCGAACTCGAAGTCCACCTCCACCTCGACCGGCAGTCGGCGGCCGACCACCCCCGGAGGCGCAGGCGGCAAATCCGCCGAACCCGGGAGTCCGGCAGCCGCGTCGATCGCCCCCGCGCTGCGCTGACCGTACCGCCGCAACGGGCCGGCCCGGCCCGGAAGCCGGGCCGGGACGCCCCCGCCGCACCGACCTCAGGCCGCCGGTATAGCCAAATGCCGTCGCAGGAAGTCGAGTTGATGCAGGAGCAGCTTTTCGAACAGGTTCTCGTCCGACGGTGCGTGACCGGTGTCCGGCAGCAGCAACACCTCGTGCGGCCGTCCGGCGGCGAGCAGTTCGCCGGACAGCCGCAGGGTGCTCGCCGGGAACACGTTGTCGTCGGCCAGGCCATGAACCAGCAGCAGGGGTCGACTCAGCCGCGCCGCCTCGAACAGCGGCGAGCACGCGGCGTAGCGTTCGGGGTGTTCGTCGGGTAGGCCGAGGAAACGCTCGCGCCAGTGTGTGTCGTACAGCCGCTGATCGCTGACGCCTGCCCCGGCGATCGCCGCGTGGAACACGTCGGGTCGCCGCAGTACCGCGGCCATGGCCAACATCGCGCCGAACGACCAGCCTCGGACGGCCACCTTGCTTGCATCCAACTCCCTTCGGGTGGCCAGGACTTCGGCCAACGCGGCCACCTGATCGGCGAGCACCGGCCCGAGGATGTCCCCGTACACCTCACGCTCCCACGCGGGCCCGCGCCCGGGTGTGCCGCTGCCGTCCGTGATCAGTACCGCGAAGCCCTGCTCGGCGAACCACTGCGACACGAAAGCCATCGGGGACTGCTGGGCGGTGACCCGCTGGAGGGCCGGGCCGGCGTACGGATCGACCAGCACGGGCAGCGGCGGCGTATCCCGGCGGTGCCACGAGGGCAGCAACAACTGGGTTTGCAGGCTGCGTTCGGTGGTGGTGAAGCTGGTGGCGCGCAGTCGCAGAACCGGGTCGTGTGCCGACGAGTGCACGGGGACGGCGGTTCCGCCCGGGCGCCGGGCCACCGTACGGGCACCGGGTCGGTCGGAGGTGCGCGCGGTGTGGATCAGGGTCCCGGCGCGGCGGACGGCGGTGTGTACACCGGGTTCGGTGTCCAGCCGGCGCGGCTCGGTGCCCGGTCGCCAGGTCCACAGCTGTACCTCGGTCGGTTCGCCGGAAGCGCCGAACAGCACGTCGTCGCCGTCCACGCCGAACACCTCGCGGACATGCAGCCCCGGCGGGGTGACCGGGACGCCGTCCAGGGTCAGCCGTCGGGTGCCGTCCGCGTCGCTGTGCGCGACCAGCGCGCCGGACTCGGTCCGCACCGGGGTACCGGGCAACAGGTGTACCCAGTAGGGGTCGTGCTGCTCGGCGAGCGGGCGGGTGCGACCGGTCGCCGGGTCCACGGCCAGGGTGCGCACGGTGCGCTGGTCGCGGCTCTGCACCGCGGCCAACGGGCCGAGGGCATCCCAGCCGGCATGCGTCAGGTATTCGAACTCGTGGTGGTCCCGATCTACTTGCGTGTGCTCTCCGGCGATGGTGACGAGCCGCAGGGTGACCTGCGCATTGGCGCCGCCGGCCACGGGGTAGCGCAGCGTGCGCGGCGGCGAGGCCGGGCGGGTCGGGTCCGACACGTGCCAGTTCGGCACGGCGCTCTCGTCCACCCGAGCCACCAGCAACCGAGTGCCGTCCGGGGCCCACCAGTAGCCGCGCGATCGGCCGATCGACGCGGTCGCCGCGTACTCGGCGACGCCGAACCGCACGTGCGCGCCGTCCGGTTCGGCGAGCGCCCGATCGTTGGACCCGACAACGTCGATCACCCGCAACGCGCCGTCGGCGAGGTAGGCGATCCGCCGACCGGTCGGGTCCGGTCGGGGGTCGAGCACCGGGCCCTCGACGGGCAGCCGCCGGGTTCGACCGGTCGCGACCTCCACCACCCACAGGCCACTGGGCAATGCGAACGCGGCAAGGCCCGCCGCGTCGTCGCCGGCGTAGCCGGTGATCCCGGACTCGCCGGCCGATCCGGGCAGCGCGGCCGGATCCACGAGCAGCCGCTCGGTCGCCGAGTCCAGGTCCAGGTGCCACAGGCAGCCGACCGGGTCGTCCCCGGATCGACTGCGCAGGAACAGCACCGAGGCACCGTCCGGGGACACGGTGAACGCGGTGGGGATACCGGCGGAGAAGCGCCGGGTACGTACGAATTGGCGGGGCAACTCGATCGTCGACATGCCGCTCAGGCTGACCCCGACCGACCGACCTCTCCACACTTTCGCGGAGCAGCGAAACCTTGGTCGGCAAAAGCTCGGTCGGCGGGATCCGGGCGGGTGAAACCGTCGGCGCGCTCGCGCAGTTGCCCAGCCGCGCCTACCCGCCTGCGCATCTGCCCGGGACCGCGGCCGCCGAACGGCCGAGGCCCGTTGCGGCTTGATGCCTCGCGCGGCGTCAGCTCGTGAGGCCGCCCACCAGAGACGTCACCGCGGTGTTGAGGGCGTCGGACGCGTTGGGGCCGGTGCCGGCCGGAGCCGTCGGGTCCGAGGTGTTGAGTGCGATGTCCTGGGAGGTGTCGGCGTTCGCGACCGGTGCGGCGAGCGTGGCGGCGCCTGCGGCCAGCAGGACGGCGGCGAGAATGCGTCGAGTGTGCGTCATGCCATCCTCAACGGCGATACCGCCTCACGGGCTACGCCCTATCACCCACTCGGACCTGTCCGCGCCCGGCCGGACCGCACCTGACCGGCACCACCCCGGCCGGCCCAACCCCTCCGCCCGGCCGCGCACGCCTCGGTCCGACCGCCCTGCCTCCGGATCCATCCCACCTCGCGAGCCTGCGCGAAAAGCCTTCGACAACCCCCGCACGTCGGCTGTTACCGTGGCCCGCATGTCTACGCCCCGAATCTCCTAGCAACGGGACCCGCTTACACGTCACCCGTGTGTCCCTTTGCTGTTTCGGAGCGTTATCCCATGATCACCCTTCGTGGTGTCGACGTGCGCGTCGGCGCCCACCTGCTGCTGTCCGACGTCGGCTTCCATATCGCCCCCGGTGACCGGGTCGGCCTGGTCGGCCGCAACGGTGCGGGGAAGACCACCCTGCTCGACACCGTTGCCGGCCGCATTCCACCTGCGGCGGGCACCGTCACCCGCACCGGCTCGCTCGGCTACCTGGCCCAGGATTCCCGCGTATCCGACCAAAGCGTCACCGTCACCGACCGGATCCGCTCCGCGCGCGGCCTGGACCGGGCGGACCACGCGCTGCGGGCTGCCGAGGCCGGGCTCGCCGACGCGGTGGACCCGGCCGCGCTGGAGCGGGCGATGCGCGCCTACGTCCGAGCCGAGGCCGAATTCCAGGCCCGCGGCGGTTACCCGGGCGAGGCCGAGGCGGCCCGGGTCGCCGCCGGGCTCGGGCTGCCGGAACGTGTCCTCGACCAGCCGGTCGGCGCGCTTTCCGGCGGGCAGCGACGCCGCGTGGAACTGGCCCGCATCCTGTTCGCCGACCACGGCACGCTGCTGCTGGACGAGCCGACGAACCACCTCGACGCCGACTCGATCGCCTGGTTGCGCGGTTTCCTGGTCGGCCATCGAGGCGGCCTGGTGCTGGTCAGCCACGACACCGCGCTGTTGGCCGCAACCGTCAACCGGGTCTTCCGCCTGGACCCGCACCGCGCCGCAGTCGACGTGCACAACACCGGATGGTCCGGCTACCTCGCCCAACGCGACGCGGACGAACGCCGACACACCCGCGAACGGGCCAACGCCGAGCGCAAGGCCGCCTCGCTGCACGCCCAGGCGGACAAGATGCGCGCGCACGTGGCGACGGCCGTGGCCGCACGGAACATGGTCCGTCGCGCGGATCGCATGTTGGCCGAGCTGGAACCGGCCCGGCGTGCCGACAGGGTCGCCCGGATCCGGCTGCCCGAACCGGCCCCCTGCGGGCGCATCCCGCTCGGCGCGATCGCGCTTACCAAGTCCTACGGCGACCACCGGGTGTTGACGGACGTCGACCTGGCCGTCGACCGGGGCAGCCGACTGGTCGTCCTGGGCCTCAACGGCGCGGGCAAGACCACCCTGCTGCGCGTCCTCGCCGGGCGCGAGACGCCGGATCGAGGTCGGGTGGTGGTCGGCCCCGGTCTGCGTCTGGGCTACTTCGCCCAGGAGCACGACACGCTGGACCTCACCCGTTCGGTCCGGGACAACCTGGCCGCCGCCGCCCCGCACCTGAGCGACGGTGAAGTGCGGCAGGTGTTGGGTGGGTTCCTGTTCACCGGGGGCGACGCGGACAAGTCGGCCGGGGTGCTGTCCGGCGGCGAGAAGACCCGGTTGGCGTTGGCGGGCCTGGTCCATTCGGGCGCCAACGTGCTGTTGCTCGACGAGCCCACCAACAACCTCGACCCGGCCTCCCGGGACGAGGTGCTCGCGGCGGTCGGCGACTATCCCGGTGCGATCGTGCTGGTCACCCACGATGTGGGCGCGATCGAGGCACTGCGCCCGGACCGGGTGCTGCTGCTCCCGGACGCCACCGAGGACCTGTGGCGCCGGGACTACCTGGACCTGGTCACGCTCGCCTGACCGGCCGGAGCGGCCTGACCGGCCGGAGCGGTACGGACGGGTCCGGGTACGCCCGGGCCCGCCCGTCGTTTCACACCCGAGGCGCACGACGCGCGGGCCGCGCGGCAGCGACGGATCGAAAACGCGCCGGCGCGGCGGTGATCGGGTCGCCCACCCACCCGCCGCGCCGACCCCATCGCAGTGTGCTCTAGCCGACGAACTCCCGGTCTCCGTAGTGGATCGTGGCCTTGGACCAGTCGCCGCCCAGGGTGCCGACGAAGCGCTGGACCAGGCCCGCGTCCGCACGGTCGGCGACCAGGATCAGCTTGCCGCCACGCACCGTGACCGACCCGCCGAACAGACGGTCGCGCGCCTCGGGGTCGGCGGCCAGACCGTCGTGCAGGCGCTGTACGTCCACGCCCGGCACCTCGACCTCGATCGCGTCCGCGCGCGGCGAGTCGATACGCAGGTATTCGAAGGTCAGCACCGACTCCTGGGCGAAGCGTTTGCGCAGCACGTCCGCGACGTGGTTGAGCTGCGCGGCGTCGATGTCGTCCACGTCGAAATCGCGCGAGCGTTCGTAGGTGGTGTTCTGCAGCTCGCCGGACCAGAACACGCCGTCGAGCAGCGAGGACTTCTCCGGATCGGAGCCGTGTGCGCGGATGATCGCGCGCACCTCGCAGGCGAACCCGTTGAGTCGGGTGTTCAGTCGCGGGTCGTTGGGGTCGCTGATCACCGCGGTGTTGTCGGTGACGAAGATCTCCGCCTCCGGCAGGTGCCGGCGGGTGTGTCCGGGCGACGCGTCGGCCACGCACGCCGGGCTGTGCGAGCCGGCGGCGACCGCGGTCCGGGCGCCGCCGGCTCCGATGGTGATGCCGAACGCGAGGACGAGGGCTGCCGGCCAACGCTTCATCGAGGTTCCCCCTGGGTGGTCGGGCGCTGCGAACGACAGCGGTGCCGAACGCCCATGGCGACGAGTCACCCTGAGCGTTCGGACCGGAGCGAATCGAACGCGTCACATGATCACGAAGCAGTCAACATACCGGCGCGTCGCCGACACCGGGCAAATTCTCGCGCCGCTGCCGCAGTGCAAGAAGTCGAGCCGGCCCGTCACTTCCGTGCCTCGAAGAGGGACTGGAGATCGGTGTGCAGGTGGTCGAGTGCGCTGCGGTACAGCTGGGGTCCCACGGAGACCCGGGCGACACCGATCGCCCGAAGCTCGTCCAGCGACCCGCCTTTCAGTGGAAGGCCCGCGTTCACCGGCGCACCGACCTCGGCGATGACGGCCCGGAGGTCGTCCGGCCCGGCCCCGGGAGGGAACACACAATCGGCGCCGGCCGACCAGTACGCCTCGGCCCGGCTGATCGCATCGGCGCGCTTGTGATCCTCGGCCAGAGGCGAGGTGGGGAAGAAGGAGTCGATCCGGGCATTGATGACCAGCGGCACCCCGACGCGGTCGGCGGCCGCGCGCATCCGCGCGATGTAGGCGGCGTGAATATCGACGCCGATCAGACCGCCGTTGGCGTGATCACTGTCCTCGACGTTGCAGCCGACGACTCCGATCCCGCTCAGCAGTTCGACCAGCTCCTCCGGTGCCATCCCGTAGCCGGCTTCGGCGTCGACGGTGACCGGCACCTCGACAGAGGCTGCGATGCGTTGGGCGACGAACATCATCGCCTCGCTCGGGGCGCCCTCACCATCGTCGTAGCCCAGAGCGGCGGCGATCGCGTTGCTCGCGGTCGCGACCACCGGGAAGCCCGCGCCGACGACGGCGCGGGCGCTGCCCACGTCCCAGGCGTTCGGCAGCACCAGCGGAGTGCCCGGGACGTGCAGGGAACGAAGCAGCTCGGCCTTGTCGGCCTGATCGCACACGGCGGCCTCAGTCGACAAGTGCGCCGGCGGACAGATTGGCGATCGTTGCGGTCATGGCGCCGGCTCGATCCGAAGCCAGGAACGCGGCCGTCTCTGCGATTTCGGCGAGCGTAGGCAACCTCTTCAAAAGCGTTCCCTGCGCCATCCCCCCGCCTTCGAGCAACTCCTGGACCGACTGCCCGGCCGCTGCCGCGATCGGCTTGAAGAGGTCCTTGGTGTAGGAACCCGCCGCCGGCGCATCGACCACAGCGTGCGGACGGATGCAGATCACCCGGATGTTGGCGGGAGCCAGCTCCGCGGCCAGAACCCGCGAGAATGCCTCCTTGCCGGCCGCGCTCACGCTGTGTCCCAAGATGCCGCCCACGGCCAGTTTGGAACCCGGCTCGGACAAAGTCAGAATGACGCCGGGACGCTCGCGACCCATGTGCGGTGCCACGGCCTTGCTCGTGATGAACAGCGTCCGCAGAAAGCCGTCGATCGGCCGCATGAACTCCTCCAGCGAAAGGTCCGCCAGCACAGTCCCCTGGTCGTGCATGACGCTCACGGCGTTGAGGGCGATGTCGATGCTGCCGGCCGTTGCCGCGATCGCATCGGCGTGCTTTTCGACCGCTTGCTGATCGAGAACGTCGACCTGCGCGGTCTCGACTGATCCGCCCGCGGCGGTGATGTCACGCGCCACGGCGTCGAGCTTCGCCTGCGTACGCCCGGCGATGAAGACCCGCGCGCCTTCTCGGGCGAATACCCGTGCGATCGCGCCGCCGATGGCGCCCCCGCCCCCATAGATCACAGCGTTCTTGTCACCGAGCAACAATCCACTCATGTGTGTCCTCCGAAGGTGATTGGTTCTTCAGTCGCGTTTTTGACGCTGGATCTCTTCCGCGATGCGCTTGATGCGGTTCAGTCGCGCATCCCAGGTCTTGCCGACTTCATTCAGTTGCCGGACGGCGCGGCCGAGCTGTACCTCGTCGACTTCGTAGCGCCGCTCGCGGCCCATCGGTGTCGCGTGCACGAGACCGGCGCGATCGAGGACGCCCAAGTGCTTGGTGACCGCCTGGCGCGTGATCGGGAGACGATCGCTCAGGCTGGTCGGCGTACCGACTCCGTCCGCGAGCAGCAGGTCGAGCAGGCGACGCCTGATCGGATCGCCGATCGCCGACCACAGTTCGTCGTCGACGGCGACGGTCATTGCGCCACCACGGAAGCGGCGTAGCTCTGCAGTCGGGGCAGGAACATGTCCCACCCGCGCTCGTGGTCGTGGAAGGCCTCCTCGAGCACAGCGGCTTCCCAGCCCTTCTCCCGCCAGCCGCTCTCGGTCAGGCGCACGATCGTGCCGTCACCGGAGGGCTCCAGCTCGAAGGTGATCAGGAGGGAGTTGTCCGCATCGGGCAGTCGACCGTCGGGAGCGATCCAGCGGATCGCGAATGTGTGGGGCGGATCCACCTCGACCACCGTGATTTGTTCAACCGCGGCGCGCTCGCCCCACACCAGTTCGCCGACCGAGCCCGGCGTAGGCTCGAACGACGCGTCGTCGGGCCACCACATCCTGATGTGCTCGGGACGACTCACCACGTCGAACACGATCTCCGGTGACGCGTCGATGCGGATCTCGCGTTCCAACTTTCCGAACTCCATCATGGACCTCCAATAAGCAACCATCGGTTGCACATGACTCTAACGATGGGGTGAGCAATCCGCAACCTTATGTTGCGTGATGACCGCGAGCTCGACGCGGGGGAGCATTCGACCAGGCGCAGGCGACCTCGGATCGACTGAGCCGAGCACTCGATCCGGATCACGAACTCTGTTGATTTCAGGTCGAGTTGCACTGCCCGGTAGCCCTGGACGCGGCCGGCCGCGGGCCGATCGCCGGAGGTCACCCGTCGACGACGAGGTGGTGTCCGGGCGCGGGCACGGACGTGAATCGGGGCACCGCCGGGAGGTCGTTCCCGGCGGTGCCCCGGTTCTCATTCGTCCGTGTCGCGATGCGTCAGTCCGTGGTGACGGTGACGTTTTCCGCCTGCGGGCCCTTCGGCCCCTGGACGACATCGAATTCCACCCTGGCGTTTTCCTCCAGCTGGCGGAAACCCGAGCTTTGGATGGCCGAGAAGTGCACGAACACGTCCGGGCCGCCGTCGTCCTGCTCGATGAAGCCGAAGCCCTTGTCCGCGTTGAACCACTTCACCTTGCCTGTAGCCATCGATCCATTCCTTCACCTGATGCCACGACGTGTCGTGGGGGACGCGCCGGCCGGAGCCTCGTCGCGACTGCGGCCCCCGAGATTTCCCGCCCCACCACCGGCGAAACACCCGCCCGGCCGGCGGCCGGGCATGCTCAGGCGCGCCGGCCCGCCGAGCGGTGGCCGGCGGCCTCGTCGAGCAGATAGGCCGGGCTCCGGGTGCTCTCGTCGTGATCGTCGTAGTAGCGGTGGTACACCGGTGTCAGGCCGCCGGAGACCGGGGGCACGATCCAACTCCAGTCCGCCGGGCACGTGCGGCCCGCCTCCGCCTCGCGTTCGACGTGCCGCAGGAAGCGGTCGGATTCGGTGTGGTGGTCGGTGATGGTCGCGCCGGCCGCGTCGAACGAGTGCAGCACGGCGCGGTTGAGCTCGATCGAGGCCCGATCCCGCCACAGCGTGCGCTCGCTGGAGGTGTCCAGGTCGAACAACGCGGCGATCGCCGGGAGCATGTCGTAGCGGTCCGCGTCGACCAGGTTGCGGGCACCGATCTCGGTACCCATGTACCAGCCGTTGAACGGCGCCGCACTGTAGGAGACGCCGCCGATCTCCAGGCGCATGTTGGAAATCGCCGGGATCGCGTGCCAGCGCAGGCCCAGGGCGGCGAATCCGGGGTGTTCGGGGTGGGTGAGCGCGATTTCCCGGACCGCGTCCGGCGGCAGCGTGTACGAGTGCAGCCGGCCGTCCGCGCCCTCGATGATCAGGGGCAACGGGTCGAAGTCGGTACCCGCGCCGCGCCAGCCGAGTTCGTGAGCGAGCTCGGTGACGCCCAGGTTGCGGCCGTCGCCCACGAGCGCGCCGTCCGCCCGGCGATAGCCGGCGTAGCGGATCAACTGCTCGTTCCAGATCCGCACCCTCGGCCCGGTGGGGGCGTCCGGCGCGAACACGGTGATCGTCGGCCGGATCCGGCCGCCGCGCCAGGTCTCGCGCAGGTGTCCCGCGCACTGGGCGGCGACCTCGTCCGGCCGGCTCACGTGCCGGCGGTCCCGGACGACCAGGCTGTTCCAATACAACCGGCCGATGCATCGGGCCGAGTTGCGCCAGGCGACCCGGGCACCCCAGACGAGTTCGGCCGAGGTGTGGATGTAGGTGCCGGTGTCTCGGATTTGCTCGACGATCTCGCGCCGACGAGCGTCCCGATCCACCGGTGACCCGGTCTCCCGATGGAAACGTTCGAGGAACGCGAGGGCTCGGGCGGGGTCCACGGCGCCCTCGGGAGGGGCGTCGGGTAGTGCGGACGAGGGCTGCGGGGCGGGGACTTGGGGGTGGTGTGGTACGGGACACGACGGCTGGTCGCCGCGGATCCGGGTGATGCTGTGCTCGGTCAACGCTCTCCTGGGAACCGGCTCGGCGCTGCGACCGGGGGTCGCGGGAGCCTGTTTCGGGTCTGGTGGGGGTACGAGCCGGCGGCGGCCCGCGGGTCAGCCCGGCGCTTCCGCGGCCACCGGGACGGCCGGCTGGGCCGCGTCATCGGCGGAGTACGCGCCGACGACCGGGTCATGGTGGATCTGTCGCTTGCTCAGGCCGAGTCGGCGCAGCACGCGGGCACTGTCCAGCACCATCGCGGGCGGCCCGCTCAGATACGCGTCGCAGTCGTAGCGTGGCCCGTACTCCCGGACCACGTCGGAGACGCCTCCGCTGATCCCGGCCAGGGTCAGGTCGTCGAGCGCCGGACGCACCCGCAGCCAGGACACCCGCTGGGACAGTCGCAACAGGTCCTCCAGCCCGTACAGCCCGCTGTGCGCGCTGGCGCCGTAGAACAGGTCGACAAAGCGATCGGTGCCGTAGTAGGCCAGTTCCTCGACCATCGCCTTCAGCGGCGCCAGGCCGGTACCGCCCGCCACGCACAACACCGGATTGGGCGCCAGGTGATCCACGACCATCTCGCCCATGGCGGCGCCCAGTTTGATGCGATCGCCCGGTTTGGCCTTGTGTACCAGGGCGTTGCTGACCCAACCCGCGGGCACCGAACGCACGTGGAAGGTGAGCAGGCCGTTCGGGCCTGGCGCGTTGGCGATCGAGTACGCCCGCCACACGCGCGGCCACCACGGGGTTTCCAGGAACGTGTACTGGCCCGCCCGGTAGGGGAACGGTATGTCGGGGCGCACCGTGACCAGGGCGATGTCGTCGGCGGGCTTCTCGTGCGAGACGATCTCCGCGGTCCAGTGCGGGGGGTTGGTCAGGGCATCCTCGTCGGCCGCGCCGATCATGATGCCCGCGGCCGCGCCGTACGCACGTACCCAGGCGTTCTGTACCGCGTCGTTCCAGGTGTCGCCGCTGAATCGCGCGAGCGCGGCGACCAGGCACTCGCCGACCAGATCGTAGTGTTCGGCGATGACGTCGAATTTGCGATGGTCACGACCGAGTTGGCCGAGGAATCCGGCCAGTGCCGGAGCATTCTCCAAGTCGCCGACGATGCGGATCAGCGCGTGCAGCAGGCGGTCGCGCTGGACGTCCATCGCCGGTGGGAACAGGTCGCGCAGGTCGGGTCGGCGAAGGAACAGCAGTGCGTAGAAGTGGGACGTGACATCCGCGGCCCGGGGGGCGACGACCGCGAGATTTTGTCGGATGATTTCTGCGTCTTGAGATTCCAAAATCGGCCCATCGGTAGCCCTTCCGCATGAGGGTTGTCCGGCCGGTTCCGTCGAAAGTCCTTCACGGAACATCGGCGGCCGGAACACGATCATGGGGTTGTCGTACCGGCGTCAAGTCGAAGGCCCGGTTCCGGTTATGGATCGACAGAAGTCCCCTTTGCGACTTTTGATGCCGTTTCACCCGGCACTCTCCGCAGCCATACGGTCACGTATGGCAGCGATGAAATGCCTGGTGGGAGGGCGAATTCAAGCCGGCGCGGGGCGCGCACGACGGCCGCTGCGAAGCCCCGGACGGACCGCCGCACGACGGGGTGAGGTTCCTTGGACGCGGGCCCGAGGCATGGGATGAAATCGGGCGGAGCGCCCGGTCCGGGACGACGGTGAGGACCGATGCCCGAGACCTCGGTTTCCGTCGGCCGGCCGGCCGACGCCGGCAAGGCCACCCTTGCGCACCGGCTCGGGTTGGGGTTGGATGCGGTGGTCCCGGATACCGGTCTGCCGAATCGAGCCGCGGTACACGTCACACGGCACACGTGTTGTTGCGAATGCCGCCGAGCGCGGTGGAGTTGCCGGCGATGGAGTTCGGTCCGGCGCGGATGTCGAACGCCGACCGGGGAGTTCCGGCATGCCCGACGACGGCGTCCGGTGCGGCGGCGAGGACGTCACGGACATCGACTCCACCCGGATGACGTCGACCGACGTGCTCTCCCGGGTGGAGCAACGACTGCGCGATGCCGCGACGGCCCGCCCCGAGGTCAGTCGAAGGCGATCTCGCCGTGGGCTCGGGCCAGGAACCGGTAGCCGGCGCCGTTTGCCTTGATGCCGGCGCGCTCGTCCTCGGTGAGTTCGCGCTTGACCTTGGCCGGTACGCCGGCGACCAGGACGCCGGGCGGTACGCGCGTGCCCTGGGGCACCACGGCCCCGGCGGCGATCAGGGCGCCCGAACCGATGTGGGCGCCGTTGAGGACCGTGGAGTTCATGCCGACCAGGACGTCGTCCTCGATCGTGCAGCCGTGCAGCACCGCGTTGTGGCCGACGGACACACGCGCGCCGATCACGGTCGGGAAGTCCGGGTCGCTGTGCACGGTGCAGTTGTCCTGGATGTTGGTGTCCGGACCCACCGCGATCGATTCGGCGTCGCCGCGCAGCACCGCGCCGTACCAGATGCTCGCGCCGGCGGCGAGCGTGACGGCACCGACCACCGTCGCGTTGGCGGCGACGAAGGCGGCGGGATCGATCTGCGGCTCATGCCCGCCCACGGCGGCGATCAGCGGGTTCGTCATGGTCCTCCTTGTCGGTGGGCGGACCACGGCAAGGCCCGTCGCGAGCGAACTCTAGTGCGGGGGACTCGGGCGCCGGATCGCCGAGATGGGGTGGGCCCGGCCGGGGGTGAGGCTGGGTCGGGGCGGAGGCGATGAGTGGCGGGCTGCGGGCGGCGGGCGGTGTGGTGCGGGCCGGCGGGTCCGGCCGTGGGCCGCTCGCCTCGGGCCGGGTGTGCTGCCCTGTGTGGGTGGGACTTGTGCTGTGGGCATACTGGCGGGATGGTCGATGCGCAGGGGTTGGCGGGGATGGGAGCCGAGCGGCTTCGCGGCATGTGCCTCGAGTTCAATGGGGCCGTGGAGGAGTTTCCGTTCGGGCGGAATCCGGACCTGTCGACGTTCAAGGTGGGCGGGAAGATCTTCGCGTTCTCGACGCTGACCGATCCGCCACCGTTGCGAGTGAGCCTGAAGTGTGACCCGGAACTCGCCATCCGACTACGTGCCGAACACCCGGCGATCGCCCCCGGCTACCACCTGAGCAAGCGGCACTGGAACACCGTGACCCTGGACGGCTCGCTGCCGGAGACGATGGTGCGCGACCTGATCGAGGACTCCTACGACCTCGTGGTCGCCCAACTGCCGAAGCTGCAACGGCTGAAGCTGGACTGGCCCGGACAACGACCGGAAGAGGCGTAGCCGCTCCGGGCCGACCGAGTGCGACCGGGCCGTGGCCGAGTGCTCGATTTCCGATCGAGGGCTCCTGATCCCTGGGCCCCGACCGCGGGCGAGAGGCGAGACCTTGGGACCGAGCCCCATGTCGCCCGGGGGCCGGCTCCGGTACGCTCGGCCGGATGAATCCGGTTCGCCTCGTCGCACGACTTCATGTCGATCTACAGCGCGTGGCGACCGCGGTCTGTCCGGATTCCCCGCGCCGTACCTGATCGGCGCCCGTTTTACTCTCTCGCCGCCGTCGAACGCCCGTCCGCTCCCGTCAAGTCCGGCCGACCGGTGATTACCGATCTCCGGCCGCGCCGCTCGGCGCGCGATCGACGAGCCTTCGCGACGGCGCTTCCTCCATTGCCGCGCATGTCCTGACATCCCGTCACGCCCCGGTGCGCATCACGCGCGCCCGCCCGGGCCCGGTCGAGGCGTCGGCGTGCCGTACCAGGCCGCCGGGATGAGTCTGATGAGTACGCGATTCCATTGGTTCCTGCCCACTTCCGGTGACGGCCGCCAGGTCGGCGCCGCCACCACCACCGTCGGCGCGCTCGCGCACACCCACCCGGCCGACCACGCTCGGCTACCTCGCACAGATCGCTGCGGCGGCCGAACAGGCGGGTTTCGACGCGGTGTTGACCTCGGTCGGCGCCGGTTGCCCCGATCCGTGGATCGTCTGCTCGGCGCTGATCGAGCGAACCAGCACGCTGCGCTTTCCGGTCGCCTTCAGGCCGGGCTTCGTGTTGCCCACCCTGGCCGCGCAACAGGCCCGTACCTTCGCCGAGTTCTCCGGCGGCCGGCTCGCGGTGAACATCGTCACCGGTGGCGACCCGCACGAGCAGCGCGCCTACGGTGACTTCCTCACCCACGCGGATCGCTATGCCCGCACCGGTGAATTCCTGGCCGTACGGCGCCGATCGTGGGCCGGTGAACCGTACGGTTTCGACGGCACCCACTACCGGGTCGAGGACGGCCTGACCACCGTCGGCGCGAGCGCGAGCGCCGACCCGCCGATCTACTTCGGCGGTGCGTCACCCGCGGCCGAGGACGTGGCCGCGCGCTTCGCCGACGTGTACCTGCTGTGCGGCGAACCGGGCCCGGCCGTTGCGGAACGCGCGGCGCGGGTCCGGGCGAAGGCCCGGGCACAGGGGCGCGAGCTGCGATTCGGCCTGCGCGTGCACGTGATCGCCCGGGACACCACGGAGGCCGCCTGGGGCGAGGCACACCGCCTGCTCGACGGCATGGACGCGGCCCGAATCGCGGCCGCCCAGGCGCGGTTCGCCGCGATGGAGTCGGTCGGCCAGGCCCGAATGGCCGCGCTGCACGGCGGCGACGCCCGAGACCTGGAGATCGCGCCCAACCTGTGGGCGGGCATCGGTCTGGTCCGCGAGGGCGCCGGCACGGCCCTGGTGGGGAGTCACGAACAGGTCGCCCGACGACTCGCCGAGTACGCGGCCCTGGGCATCGACGAGTTCATCCTGTCCGGCCGGCCGCACCTGGAGGAGGCGTACCGGGTCGGCGAACGCGTCGTCCCGCTGCTGCGAACCGACCCGAACCCGATTCCGCCCGCGCGTCCTGTCCGATGAGCCGGGTGGATCACGCCGCCCGAACCCGTGCAGAGCTTCGTGCATACCCACCCGCGGTGTGCCGATCGGCCCGGCCACGACCATTCGAGTGAACCAGGTGAGCCTGGAACCGCTCGTCCGCCACGCGGCCGTTGAGCTGGGGGTGGGTCGTGTGGTGGACGGCTGTGTGCGGCCCGGTGCCGCGCGAGCGGGCCTGGGGGGTTGCGTGGCGCGTGGAGGGCTGGGTGCGGGGCGCATGAGGGCATCTGCGGCAGTATGGCCGGTTGCCTGTCGCTACGTGGCCGGGTGCGTGCGGTGTGTGTTGTTGGTGGTGCGCGTCCACTCCGTGGCCGGGGTGTGGTCCGTTCGCTGCGCGCCGGGTTGCGCATTCGCCTCGCGGCCCGGCGGGCCGAACGGCCGGGGACGTCGGTGGGCTGGCCGTGGGCGGCCCGGGGCGCAGCGGTGTGGGGCCGGGCGCGCCGAGTGAACGGGCCGTGTGGGTGCGCCGTGTGATGCGTGGGCCGCGTTGGGATTTGTCGAACGGCAGGTTGTGGTGCGGCGGATCGAGCAGCGGAGGCGGGTGGCGCCGAGTGCCGGGTGGTGGGGCGGCCGGCTACCGAATTCCGACTCGGCTTGCCACTACGTGGAATCGGGCCGGGGCCGCTCGACGAGCCTTACCCGGCCACGGAGTCCGTTTCGGGTCTGTCGTAGCCGCCTTGTCCCGGTGCGGATTCAGCCCTCGATCGGCGCGGCGCACCGGTTTGGGGGGAAATCGCGCTGGTGAGCCCGTCCTCCCGCGGCTCCACGAGGGTTCCACCGGGCGCCGCTGAGATGGCCTGGCCTCGTGGTTGATTCCGGTGTCGGGCCCGTCCTTCCGCCGCCTGTGGGGGATTGCGGCGGGTGCGGGCGTCATGGGCCCTGTTCGGGCGTCGAGTCCGTGGTGCGGCGGGTCCTCCCCCGGCCAGTCGCGGAGCGCGGTGGATGCCGGTGTCCTGGGCCTTGTCGCACGGATGGGTCCGGTGCACTCTTCGACGCGCTTGATGACTTTTGGTGACCGGAGCGCCCTGTGTGCGGAGGGCCCTCCGCCTCGAACCGTGGCGGGATCGCAGGATTGGTTGGATCGGTGGCGATTCCCCTGTGCGTGCGGGGGATCCGGCTTGCGGACGGGGCGGATCCGGTTCGGAGTGACCGGGGCTCGGCTGTCTGCGCCGGAGTGCCGTCGAAGCGCTCCATCGGCGTGGCCGGCGGGGCCGCGGGGGCTCGGAATCCGCGCTTTGGGGCCTGGTCTGCCTTGGGTGGCCCCTGGGTGCGGCTGCGACGGTTCGATCTCGCGGGTTTCGGGCTCGGATCGGGCGCTTTTCGGCGGTCGGGTTTCGTGCTCACGGGCCATGGGGGCTCGATTTGGCGTATTCGGGCGCGGGTCGGGCTGGTGACGGGCGGATTTGCTGCGCCTGGGCGGGGGCTGCGGGAAGGCCCGGTTCGGGGTTCGGAGTCGGTCGCTCTTGGGCGTCTCGTGTGTGCTCTCCGGCACGCCGCGCGCCACGCGCCCGACATGCCAACCGCTCCGGAGCGCGTTTGCGCACGTCAACCGGCCTGTGGTGGCGTTGTGGTGGTGAGGGCGAGAAGGGATTCCACGCTTGGGCGGGGGCGGGGTGCGTTTTTGCCGGCCGGCGCCGTCCCGGGGGTGGGCGGACGGATCGATTGTGGGTCGGTTTCGGTGAGTTGGCAGGACGTGGGGAGGCGGATCACGTCCACGGACGGACGTTGCCACGCCGAAAGTGCGAAATCCGTTCGGCGGAAGCTCGGGTCGGCGAGTATTTCCCGATTACCGCACCTGTGGAGGCGGTCGTCGAGCAGTGGCGGGAAGCCGCCGGGAGGGGCCTTGGGCCTTGCGCCACAAGGGGAAACTGCCCCTCGGTGGGTCAACGTCGGGACCGGACAGGAGGATTTGCCGAGTGTTTCGCGGATCCCCGCGTGGGTCCCCGTCGTTGATCCAAGGGGGTGTTTCGGGCGCTTCTTTGGTGTGGTTCGAAATGCCCCCCGTGTGACGGAGAGTTACAGTCATGGAAATGGGTACTGGCGCAACGGCGTTCGACCCGATCGGTCGGATGGTCCGGCCGGTCGAAAGCGATCGGTACCCCCGCACCGAGAAGGGCATCTCATGAACAAGGCACAACTCGTCGAAGCCATCGCCGACAAGCTCGGCGGTCGGGCTGCGGCCGAGGAAGCGGTCGACGCGGTCCTGGACACCATCATTCGCTCGGTCGTCGCCGGGGACCGGGTCTCGGTCACCGGCTTCGGCTCGTTCGAGAAGGTCGAGCGCGCCGCCCGGTACGCTCGTAACCCCCAGACGGGCGAACGGGTTCGGGTCAAGAAGACCTCCGTGCCGCGCTTCCGCCCGGGCCAGGGCTTCAAGGACCTCACCGGCGGCACCAAGAAGCTGACCCGTGGCGAGACCGCGATCAAGAAGGCTTCGCCGGGTACCGTGACCGGCGGTACCACCGTCGCCGGCAAGAAGGCCGCAGCGAAGAAGACGACCGCGAAGAAGGCCACCGCCAAGAAGGCCGCCGCGAAGAAGGCGACCACGCGGGCCACCACGGCGGCGAAGACCGCTGCTCCGGCCCGCAAGGCCGCGGCGAAGAAGGCCACCGCGAAGACCACCGCGGCGAAGAAGACCACCGCCGCCAAGTCGACGGCGGCCAAGAAGACCACCGCGAAGAAGACCACCGCGAAGGCGACCCCGGCCAAGACGACCACCGCCAAGAAGGCCGCCGCCAAGACGCCCACCACACGCAGCGCCCCCGGTCGCAAGACGGCCGCCAAGCGCACGACGAGCGCTCGCACCGCCAAGCGCGCCTGAGGACCACCCGGTCGGATGCGATGGTCGGACCGCCCGCGCGGGGCGGTCCGACCGGGGTGCCGGATCGGAACGCGCCGAGGTTCCGATGGAGCGTTCCGACGGCGGACCGACCGGCACTCGGGTCGTGCCGCCGGTCGTCCCGCCGGCCGGCGAGAATCACCGGATCACGCCGCCGCGGACGGGTTCGGCGCGGCCCGGGCCGGCCTTGTGCCCCGGGCTCGGGCCCTGCGTCCAGGGGCCACGCCCCGCTTCCTGCGCCTGGGCCCGCCCGACGGCCCTGCTCCGCGCCCTGACCCACCCCGTCCACGGACCTGCCCCGCGCCGCCCCGCCTACGACGCCCCTCGGCCCGCCGGCGCCGCCGCTTTCAGGCCCTGCCCCGCGCCGCCGCGCCCGCCCCGACGCCGCTCACCCCCCGTTCAACTCGCCGACGATCGAAGCCGGGCTGTGTCCGCTCCCGTCGGATTGCCGATGGAAGTCCACCGCGACGAAGTTCGGGTTCCGCCCCGCCGCCGGTTCGCACTGCTGTGCGATGCGGTTGCGGAGCTTGGTCCCGTTGTCCAGGGCGGCGGTCCCGATCGTCGGCACATTGCGGAAGTGGCTCATCGCGAACAACCGGCGGAAACCGGGTTCGGTCCGGTTCAGCGGGACGTCGGACCACCGGCTCGTGCAGGCCAGGTCGTTGCCCAGGTCACCCAGGCTCCAGTAGTTCTGCACGGTCCAGTCCTTGTCGTACATCACGCCCAGGCCCTCCTTGCCGGGCTTGTCGGAGAAGAGCAGCAGGCGCTTGTCGGCGGTGACCATGTCCGCCACCCTGGGCCAGCCGTTGTTCCGCACGCCGGCGGTGTCCGGCCGAAACAGCAGGTCCGGCAGCCCGCGCACCTGTTCCAGGGAGCGACGGAGCCGGTCGGTGTCGACGTAGTCCTCCAGGAACACGGTCACCACCTCCAGCGGATTCGCGTTCAGGAAGTCGACCACGGTCTGCATCGCCCCGGCGAAGCTCTGCCGGGGCAGCGCGTAGGTCACCCCCGCGAACGCCTTGCAGTCCCCGTGACACAGGTACACGTCGCTCGGGTAGCAATCGCTGCCGAAACTGATGATGCACAGGCCGGTGCTGTGCTCGTACCAGTGCGTGTCGAGCATCAGCCCGCGTACGCCCCGGTCCAACTGCCCGCGGATGGACTCGGACTGGTTGACCGAGGACCATCGCGAGTCCTCGTAGTTGGTGAACGAGTTGTGCGTGGTCAGCGAAGTGACCTGATCGAGGCGGTCGTTGCCCCAACGTTGCTCCGCGGCGGTGAGGGGTGCCGCGGTGGCGGTGCCGGAGACGGTCGAGGGGACGAGGGCGGCCAGGAGCGCGAATACCATGACCAGGAGCCCGGGGCCGGGCCGGCCGATGAAGCGCAACCTGCTGCGGGATCGGGGGCGTTCCCCGAATCCTGGGGTGGCGGCCGGTATGCCGCTGGAAGAGTCCATGGCAGGGGAACGTACTCGGAACCGGTCGCGTTGTGACCCCCGTCGACCGGGTGAGCCGGGATCACGCCACCAGGAGCGCCTGATCCCACCCGGCCGTTGCCCGCCCCTCGGCGTACGCGTCCAGGGCGAGTGCGACGCCCGCCGCACCCTCCAGGAAGGCCGGTACGTCCACGCCCTGCGGGACGCGCGTCATCGTCGAGCGGAAGCCGAAGCGGTACTCGTCGTGATACTGGGCCAGCACCAGCGCGGCCAACTCGTCCCGGACGGCGGGCAGTCGGGCGTCGTCCAGGTGTTCGCCCAGCAGGCCGAGCAGGTGCAGCAGGCCGCCCCAGCCGTGACACAGCGCCGGATCGTCGATGCCCCAGTCCGCGATCGGCGTGTCGAGCAGGTCGGTGAGCGAACGGCGGGTGAGCTCGTGCCAGTCGGGTCGGTCGAGGGCGAGCGCCGCCAACTGGACCGCACGGGAGACCCCGGGGGCGCCGTAGCACCAGGACGGGCGCTGCGCCGGGGCGTCCGGGTCCGGTGCGGTCGCCCACTGCTCCAGCGTCCGAAAGGCCGGCCACCACAGGGCGTCGCCGGTGGGGACGGCGCACTCGGCGAGCAGCGCCACCAGTTGTTCGAGCGCGGCGCGTTGTCCCGGTACCCGCACGTCCGCCCGCCAGGCCAGCGCGAGCAGCGCCAGCGGCCCGGCGATGCCGTGCGACAGGCCCAGGTTGAGATGGCCGGTGGGCATCTCCACCTCCTGGCCCAGCTTGGGCGCGGCCAGGGTCCACCAGCGCGGCACCCGGCGACCCCGATGCAGGATCTCCCCCTCGGACAGGCCGACCAGGTAGGACAGCACCATCCGCAACTCGTCGCCGGCGGCGTCGCGTGCCAGCAGGTAGCGGCCGACCCCGCTGAGCCCTCGGACGGTCTCGAACTCGCCGTTCGTGCTCAGCGGCGCGTTGGTGCGCGGGCGTGGCAGCGCCGCCCGGACCACCCGGCGCTGGTGCTCGTCCATACGGGCCAGGGCGTTCACATACCCGCCGGTCGCGCGGTGGGCGACCAGCGTGGCGAACGCGACCGAGCCCGGCCCGGTGAAGATGCCGGCCGCCGGAAAACGCTCCCCCGCCAGTACCTCCATCGCCTTGCCCAGGTGGGCGTGTGCCCGGGCGGCGTGCTCGGGTCCGCGCGGGGTGCTGCCGCTGAAGGCCAGCGAGACGCCCGGGAATCCGCTGGACAGCGACAGGTCCACCCACAGCGGTTGATCGTCGCCGTCCCAGGACATCTCGGCCAGGACGTCGGTATCGGCGGCGACCGCCGCCGGATCGGCGAGCCGCTCCAACACCCGCGCCACCATCGCACGCGCCTGGTCGGCGAAGCGGGGTTCGGCGGGTGCGCCGACCGTGGTCGTCGTACCCTCCCGCGCCGGCTCAGTCATTCCGCTCGTCCCTCTCCTGATCGTTCGCGGCCTCGGCGGCAACGGGTTCGGCGGTAACAGGGTCGCCGGTCGCGGTCTTCGCGCCCGTGCGATCGGCGCCCGAGCCCGCTGCCCCGGACCGTCCCGGCGCGTGCGCGAGCCGGCCCAGATGGTCACTCGCGATTCCGCGCAGGATGGCGTAGCCGCGCTGTTCGCTCGCTCGGTCGATGCCGATCAGTCGGTTGTGCTGCATGTGCAACAACCCGAGTACGGCGTTCTCGTGCGCGGCGCCGGCCGGCCGGCGGCCCGCGTCGGAGAGCACGGTCGCGCCGTACGCACGACCGTACTCCGGCCGCGTCCACAACCGGGCCAGCGCCGGGACGCCCAGCCGCTCGCCGACCGCCGCGGCGGTGTGGCCGGGCCGGATCAGGTCCCGGACCAGCGCCCGATGTCGGCGGAACGCGCTCTGGTCCGGGTCCTTGACGAACGCGTACTCCACCCACGAGGGCCAGTCCCAGTCGCCCAGGCTCTCCAGGAGCAGTGCGTGGTTGACCGCGATCAGCACCTCGTCCGGCACCGCGAGCGCACCGCGTGCGCGCAGGCCCAGTTGGGCGATCGCGGACCTGCTGTCCAGGGTGAACAGGCGCTCCGCGGCCGCCGGCCCGTTCGGCCCGCCGTAGCGTTGGGTCTCCGGCTCGTACACGTCCAGCGCCATCGTGCGGATCGCGCCCGCCCCGCGCATTGCCCGTACGTGCCTGGCCAATTCGGGCAGCACCCGGTTGCGCAGCGAGGCCGGGTCGCCGTGCAGGCGGATCCTGATGTGCGGGTCCGGGTCCAGGTATCGGATGAAGAACCAGCGGTCGACGTGCTCGCCGACGTCGGCGAGCAGCGCGGGCAGGTGCACCCGGAGCAGTTCGTCGTGGGTGTCCGGCGTCGCGTACAGCTTCGCGAACAACCAGTCCTCGCCCGGCAGATGGTAGCCGGTGGCGGGCCCGGCGGCGGGTTCGGGCGCGACCGGGGCGGTCGTGGGCAGCGCCCGGGCGGCGGCGCGGCGGGTCAGCGGGACGACCACTTCGGTGCTGTGCCCGTCCGCCCAGCCGAAGCCGCGGCCGTCCTCGCTCGGATCCTCCAGCAGCGCGACCCGGCCCCGGCGCACCTCGTGGCGCAGCAGCGTGCGGTGCCAGGGCGTGGCCAGATCCAGGCCGTACACCCGGTCCCAGTGCACCACCTGCACCCGGTCCGGCACGCCGTAGCGGTCGCTCCACTCGCGCAGCGCGCGGTCGAACTCGGGCGGGTCCTCGGCCCCCGCGTACATCGCACGGTCCGGGGTCCAGCGTTTGGGTGCGACGACGACCCGGCCGAAGGTCACCCTCGGCAGCAGCGGCAGTGCCTCCAGGCCGGTCCAGTCCCATCCGGTCCAGGTCCGGGACCGGCCGAAGACGATGTCCACCATCAGTCGGACCACCTTGGGCGCCTCGCGATCGAGGGCCAGCATGTGCGGCACCACGGGCATCACCCGCTGTCCGGTCCGGGGCAGGATCAGCTTCAGACCGGCCGGGTCCACACCCACGAGCAGCTCGCGCCAGTCCAGGCTGTGCGGGTCGCGCCGATCGGTGTACACCCCGACCGGGATCTCGTGGGACAGCAGGCGAGGTACCTGGATCATGTTCAGCGCGCGGGCGGTGTGCGGCCGGAACGAGATCTGCGCGGGCACCGCGTCGACGTCCGCCGCAGCCGCCACCAGCTTGGCCAACGTGTCGCCGCTGTCCGTGAGTTCGGCGAAGCGTCCGGCCATCGAGCCGGCCACCCAGGAGCCCGCGTGCGCGGTGCCGACCAGCTTGAAGCGGCCCTGGTCCAGTGCGGCGGCGTCGGATGCGAGGAGTTGGAAGCACAGGTCGAGCGAGTTCGGCGGTGCGGCGGCTTCGCCGCCCTCGGACTGCGCGGTGCCGGCGAGCAGTTCGATCAGGTCCGGGGTCAGCCGCAGTTCGCGGTCCTCGCGCAACAGCGCCTCCTGGACCAACTCGGCGATCAGCACCCGCCGGTCGCGGCCGGGTCGGTAACCGGTGGTGGGCTGTTCGCCCGGCGCCAGGCGTTCGCCGTAGCCGGTCGGGAAGCCCAGGCCGCGATGCGGGTCCACGAGTTCGGCCAGCGGGACGGTTCGGGTGGTGCCATACCGCTCGATGAACCGATTTCGGTAGTCGCGCATGTGTTCGTGGGTGACCCACGCGTCGGACAGCGTCCACATCGCGTCGGCGTAGGCGCTTGCCTCCTCGCCCACGGCCCGGGGCAGGGTCAGTTCGGCGTCCATCCGCAGATCCACCTGGACCGGCGGCCGGACGGCGTCCGCGCGCGGATCGACCAGGGCCATCAACCGGTGCCAGGACTCGGTGCCCTCGCCGGGCCGGGCCTTCTCGTATTCGCGCACCGCGGCCCGCGTCGCCCGGACTTCGGCGGCCACGGCGGGCAGTTCCTCGACCGCGGCCTCGATGCGATCGAGCAGTGCCTCGTCGAGCCGGTGCGGGGTGATCGAGCTGAGCAGGAAGCCGTGTTGCAGCAGTTGCGCCACCGACGCGTCGAGCCGGTCGCGGGGTGCGCCGGGGAATGCCTCGGCGGCTCGATCGAGCAGGGTCCGGTACGGGACGGGGTGCGGTGCGGCCGCGCGGATGTGTGCGACCAGTGGGCTGTGCCGCACCGAGATCTCCCGCTCGGGCCCGGACAGCACGAGCCGGTCGCCGCGTACCCGACACAGGTCGTTGAGCACCACGTCGACGCGTCGGCGGACCTCGGGCGCGGCGAGCCAGGCCCGCACCCGCTCGTCCAGTCGGCCGGCGTCCAGGCGGACCGCCTTGGTGCCGGGGCCGTGCACCCGCGCTCGTGCGGATGTTCCCAGGTGGGCGGTGGTCACGCCGGCGAACAGGCCGAACGGGGTGGGCCGGCCGCCCATCCGCAGCGCGTACCGGGTCACCGACAGCGCGGTGCCGGTCAGCCGCTTCGGCCCGAGGTCCGCGCCCGCGTCGAGCCGGTCCAGGGCGGCGGACAGGCTGCCGCTGGCAACCCGTACCGCCTCGCGAAGCAGCGGGTCGGCGATGATCCGGCGCAGCCCCTCGGCGGTGTGCGCGTCGGCCGTGTCCGGGACCGGTGCGGCGCGCGCGGGGCCCGGGTCCGTCCCGCCGCGCGGCACGCTCGCCATCCGCACGAAGACGGGGCCGGCCGGTTCGTATTGGTTGTCTCGCGCGTCGTCGCGTCCCGTGTAGGGACCGTCGACGTGCCCAGGATTCCGCTCGGAGTGTCGCACCGTGTTCCGCACCGACCCCATGCCCGTGTGACCGGCTCTCGCCGAAGGATGACACCCGGGGGCGGGCGCCACCGCCCACCCCCGGAATTGCAGGTCAGGCGCAGCAGAGCGGGCAGCGCGACTGCACGCCGTACGTGCTCGGCGAGGTCCAGCCGCCGCCGGCCGCACCGAAGTCGGCGGCTTCGAGCTCGCCTTCCGCGATACGGACGTCGAGGTCGAAGTCGGCGAAGTCGCGCGTCTCGGTGGTTTCTTCGAGCAGAATCTTGTCGTTCATGACAACTCCCGCGATATCGGTCGCAGCGCTTTGGTGGGTGCCGCGAATCCAGGAGACCTGTTTGATCTCGGAGAGGACGCTAAGCGTTGAATAGGCGGCCGAACAAGAACGATTACCAGCCATCCGCGCCGGCCGGAAATCTCCCTGTGGAAAACGCAATCAGGCTCCTACCCTGCAAGGATGCCGAGCGGGTGCGGGCTCGTCCGGCGTCTTCACAAGGGGGTTGCCCTGCGATGCGATGAGGCGGTCCGGTGAATCCCGGTTAACCGATTCCGTTGGCATCTTCTGCATCGTGAACATTCCGCGCGGCAATTTTTCGGCGAGTATCTATCGTCTTCGCAATCTATTCGAATGCGCCGCCGGGTCCATTCGAAAAGGATCTTCCGCAGCCGAACTTCGCACCCGCGCTTCGGCACCGAACGTCGCGGCCGTGATCTCCGGATCGATCCGGCACCGTTCATGCGGGGTGTCCGGTCCGGAACCGCCGGATCACCAGCCGTGGTGTGGGGGGTCGTTCATCGGTGCGCCGTCGCCGACCGGTGGCAGGTCGCCGCGCTCCACCGGTGTGTTCGCGGTGCTCGGTCCCGGGCGGGGCGTGAGCGTGCCGGGAGCCGGGGCGGGGACCTCGGCCGGGCGGGCGTCCCGCAGCGCCGCGTGCAGGGTGACCCGGTCGACCTCGTTCGGGTCGGCCCACACCCACACGACCAGGCCGTCGCCAGCGCGGGCGTAGGTGTGCTCGGCCGGCGTGCTGCGGTACCAAGCGTCGCCGTCGGCCACGCATGTCTCGCCGGCCGGCGGATTCGGCGGGCAGGCCGCGGAGTTCGGGTCGCCCGCGTCCACGCCGAGGTGAATCTGCCCGCCCTGCGCCGATACGTAGACCGACTGGAAGCCGGTGTCCCCGTAGACCGCGACCGACTGCGGCGCGAGCACGTAGCCGGGCACGTCGACGACGTGCACGAATCGGGGTTCGACCGCCGCGGGCGGTGTACCGGCGAGGGTGGGGCGATCCGCCACCGGGCTCCGACCGGCCTCGGTGTTCCCGCACCCGACCAGTAACAGCGCCGCGAACAGTGCGACCCCTGCGGTGAATCCCCCACGAGTGTCCATGCGGCGCACCCTAACCGAGGGCCCGGACGGTGCCGAGGTCGCCGCGGGTCGGGCGGCGGGATCAGGCCAGGGTCACCGTCACCGGGAGTTCCTTGATGCCGTTGACGAAGTTGGACCGGACTCGGCGGACCTCGCCCGCGAGCCGGATGTCGGCGATCCGGGGCAGCAGTTCCTCGAACATGATCCGCATCTCCAGGCGGTTTGGCCATGAACGTGGCCAACCTGCCCTCCAGGCACGCCAGTTCCTTGATCGCGGCCTTGAACCGGAAGGCCCGGTCGGCCGCGCCCAGCGCGTCGGAGTGGTCGAGGTTGATCTCGAACCGGCCAAAACAGTACTCGTGGTTGCCGGTGGTGGCGCCGATGCCCAGCGAGCCGAGGTTGCGCAGGGTGCGCAGCAGGTGCCCGTCCGGGTCGCCGCGGCGACCGGCCACCCGGCCCAGGCCCTGCGCGACGTAGGCGTAGAAGGCGCCGGCGCCGGTGATGCGCCGGCTCATCGCGGCGTAGCCGACGCTGAACACCGCCGGCAGGGCGGCCGGTACGAGGTAGAGCGCGGGGATGCCGGAGGTGCCGGTGACCGCGAGGCGCTGCGGGATGCCGCCGGCGGCGACGGTCAGTGGGGCGGAGGCCGCCACCACGAAGAAGACGATGTGTGCGACGCCGAGCGAGCCGCGCGAGGGGGCGGCCGCGTGGGCGGTGGGGCTGTTCGTCGACGCTTGTCCGATTGTCTTGCCCGGCGCCTCCGAGGGGCGGAAGCCCATTCGTTTGGACCCGTACGGTTTGCGGGTGCCGCTGATCGTACGGATGCAAACAGGTCGCCACAAGGACTAGATTTCGGGATGCGGAAGGCGTATCGGGGCACCACCCGGACGCGGACGACGAGGAAGGGCGGAGCACGTGGTCAAGCGGTCCATCACCGAAACGGAGAAGGCCGTCCAGGCACGACTGGGCGACATCCCGCTGCGGCGAGAGCAGATGGCCGCGGTGTCGAACATCTACCGCGCCGCCGCCGCGGTGCGTCAGCACCTGGAGAACTCGGTGCTGCGCGACGCCGAACTCACCTGGACCGCGTTCACCGTGCTGTGGGAGGTGTGGATCTGGGGCGAGAGCGAGACCCGGCGCGTCGCCGAGGAGGCGGGCATCTCCAAGGGCACGCTCACCGGCGTGGCCCGCACCCTGGAATCGCGCGGCCTGCTCACCCGCGCCACACACGCCACCGACGGCCGGCTCGTCCTGCTTTCGCTGACCCCCGCCGGCGAGGAACTGATGGCCGACGTCTTCCCGGCCTTCAACGCCGAGGAGGCATTCGTCACCGACGACCTCGGCGCCGACGAATGCCTCACCCTCGCCGACTCGCTACGCCGCATCGTCGCCCGCCTCGAAGCCAAGGGCGAGGAACGCCGCCAGGATCTCCTGGCCGGCAACACCCCCAAGCCCCGACGAGGCGGCCGCCGCGCGAAGGGCTGACGCCACGGGCACGGCGCGCCGGGTGCGGGCTGGTCGGCGGGGACGGGGTGTCGGTGTCGGTGGTGGGCTGCTTCGGTGAGGGCGGTGAAGAGGGAGCGTTGGGTGGGGTCGGTGTGGTGGCGCCGGGTGGGCGGGCGATCGCCCCGGCCGCGACGTACCGCCGGGAACTGGTCGCCTGACCTGTGCCCGGCGGCGACTCAGGTACCGGTGAGCGGCTCGACCTCCGTCCCCGGCCCGGGCTGCTCGCGCGGCTCGACCGCCGGGCCCGACGCGGCCGCCTCCGGGCCGGTCCAGCGGATCCGCGTGGCGCAGACCGACACCAGCATCGCGGAGACGGCCACCGCGCCCATGCCCCACACCAGGCTGCTGCCGCTCGCGATGAAGCCGATCAGGGCCGGACCGGCGAGCAGACCGGTCGTGCCCATGGCGGCGACCAGGGCCAGCGCGTCCGAACCCGACCGGGCCGCCGCCACATACACGCACGGCGTCACCGCGGCGACGCCCAACCCGACACACGCGAAGCCGATCAGCGCCGGCACCACACCACCAGCCGCCAGCGCGACCGCCAGCCCGGTCCCGGCCAGCGCGCCGCCGACCCGAACGATCCGGCCGTCGCCCCAACGGCTGCGCCACCCGTCGGCGAAGACGCGGGCCAACACCATCATCACCGAGACCACCGCGATGCCCAGCGGCGCCACCTCCGCGCTCGCGTCCGCGACATCCTTCATGTACAGCGCGGACCAGTCGTTCATCGCGCCTTCGGTCACCGTGCCGAAGGCCATCGCACCGCCCATCCAGAGGGTGATCCGGGACGGCAGCGTCAACCCGCGCCGGTCCGACCGCGACGACTGCTCGGCCTCGGCGGATTCGGCCGCCGCCCGATCGGCGGTCAGCAACCCCGGTCGGGCGTAGGCCAGGAGCAACAACAGCAGCGCCGCGGCGACCGCGAAGTGCGTGGCCAGGTTCGAGGTCAGCGCGTTCATCCCGGATGCGAGCAGGGCCGCGCACAGCGAACCGGCGCTGAACGTCGCATGCAGTTGTGACATCGCGGTGCGCCCGTACTCGACCTCGAGCGCGGCGCCCTGCGCGTTCATCGCCACGTTGAGACAGCCGACGGCGACCCCGTCGCAGCAGATGATCACCAGCGCGACCGGATAGTTCGGCGCCATGGCCAACGCGAGCAGGAGCAGGCCCAGCACCAGGGCCGAGGACAGCGCCAGCAGGCGTGAGCCCAGCCGCCTGGTCAGTACCGCGACGAGCGGAAAGGAGGCCGCCGCGCCCGCGCCGCAGGCCATCAGCAACAGGCCGACCTCGGCCTCGCTCAGGTCCAGTTCGGCCTTGATCGCGGGCAACCGCGATGCCCAGGTGGCGTACTGCAGCCCGAGAAAACAGAACAGTGCTGCGATCGCCACCTGTGCTCGGCGGAAGTCATCGCGAACGCGAAACATGTGTATCGGCCTACTTCGTCTTCCGGGGATGATCCGTAGACCGGACCATCGGCTGGCTTCGCCTTCTCGCATCGCGGTCCTCGTGCACCGGTTCGGACCGGTACAGCGCTTCCGACATGCGCAGCGCTTCGGACATGCGCAGCGCTTTGGACATGTACACCGCGCTCGCGCCGTAGCTCGGCGCGAGCGCCACCTCGGGCACGGCGTCGAACGCGTTCGCGGACCAGAAGCCCTCGCTGCCGCCGACGGCGATCAGCGAGACGCGTTCGTACTTCTTCGCCCGGGCCGTCGTGGTCAGCCGGTGCAGGAGTTCACGGGCCAATCCGTTGCCCCGCACGTGCTCGGCGACGACGAGGTCGTGCAGGTGCAGATTGCGCGAGTGGTGGACCACGTCCTCCGCCCGGGACAGGTCCGGGTAGCGGAACATCGGGTAGGGCAGGGCCAGTACGTAACCGGCGGGTCGCTTCTCGAAGTCCAGCACGAAGCACGTGCCGGGCGAGGACCGGGCCCGGGACTCCAACGCGTGCCGCTCCTCGGACAGCGCGCCGGCGGAATGGGCGGCTGCCTCCAGTGCGACGATGGCATCCCAGTCGCCCTCGGTGATGTGCCGGATGCGCACGTCGCGTCCCATCTACACCACACCTTCCGGAAGTACGTCGATGGCGGACGATGGACTCCGCTGCCGAGCGTGGTTGCCGTCGTCGTGGTCGCCGCCGATGCAGGTGTACGGAAGCGGAGCGAATCCGTTGAACCCCCGGGTCGTGTAGCTGGTGACGTAGGCGCCGCAGGAGACGATCCAGACCGGGTCCCCCGAGGCGACCGACCCGGGCACCGGCACCGGGTCCTCCTCGTGCGGATAGGCGTCGTCGCTGTCGCAGGTCGGGCCGGCGACGACGGCCGGCACGCACTGTGCGTCCTCGTGGGTGGGAAAGACCAGCCCATACCGGAGTTCGTCCATCTCGTACAGGCCGTTGAACTTGCCGCAGCTCAGGTACAGCCAGAACTGGCGTTCGCCGTCGAGCTGTTGCCTGGCGGACAGGCGGGAGACCCGGGCCCGGATCGCGCCGTTGTCGGCGACGAACCAGCGGCCCGGCTCCATCAGGAAGTCCAGGGGCGACGCCGAGACTTCGCGGAGCCGTTGGATCCCCTCGCGGATCACCACGAAGATCTTGTCCAGCGGCGGATCCAATCGCCGGCCGCGCCGATCCAGGTAGCCGAGGGCGGGCAGGCCGCCGCCGAGATTGACGTGGTCCGGCGCGATCCCGCGCCGGTTCAGCGCCGCGAGCACGTCCGCGAGCTTGTCGAAGGCGTCCTGCCATGCCTCGGCGGTCATCTGTTGCGAGCCGACGTGAACCGACAGGCCCGCGGGAGTCAGACCCAGGGCCCGGGCCTCCGCCAGGACGAGGATCGCGTCCGTGCCCGAGCAGCCGAATTTGCGGCTCAGGCCCCACAGGGCCCCCTCGCCGCCGGTGGCCAGTCGGCAGAAGACCCGGGAACCGGGAGCGTGGGCGGCGACGGCCCGCACGTCCTCCAGGCTGTCGGTGGCGAAATCCCGGATCCCGAGCCTATATGCGTCCCGGATGTTCCGGTCCGACTTGATGGTGTTGCCGTAGTGGATGTGCTCGATCGGTACGCCGGTGGCGATGGCCTGCTCGATCTCGTGCGGACTCGCCGCGTCGAAACCGGCGCCCTTGCGGGCCAGGCAGGAAAGCACCTCGTCGACGGGGCATGCCTTCATCGCGAATCTGACCGAGACGTCGGGCAACTCCGCGAGCAGCGAGTCGTATCGCTCCTCGATGCCGGTCAGATCGAAGACGATGCGGTCCTCGGTGGAAGCCGCCAGGGCGGCGCGCAGGTGTGCGTTCATGTGCATGATTGGGTCCGGGCCCCACTATCGGTGCGGTTCGTGGACGCTCGTGGCCTTGCCGGCGTGGATCAGTGCCTCCCACGCCTCGATCAGCAGCGTGAAGTCTTCGATATCCGACCGGGCCTCGTCGAGCAGGCGCGGGCCACGGGCGGCCAGCGTGTCGGCGAAGGCGGCGTAACGGCCGCCCAGGCTGCGATAGGAGCGGTCGAGGCTGCGCAGCCGGTGCACGTTCTCGGCACGATCCGACCCGGCGGCGGCCCGGGCGAGTTCGGCGACGGCGGCGGGCCGGAGGCGTTGTTCGGCGTCGAGCAGCGCACCGGCGGCCGTCGCCATCTCGGCGTAGATGGCATTGAAGTAGAGCATCGACAGGAAGAACTTGGTCAGCCGCAGCTGGTAGGCGACGAAGCCCGAGTCGGTGCGGCGCTCCTCGGTGTAGAAGTTCACGATGTTGCGGTTGTGCAGTACACCCGGCAACTCGGCGTCGTGGATCAGGTGCATGAGGAAGTAGTCGCTGCCGATGGTGTCGGTCGCCGGCGGCAGCGGTACCCGCTCGTACACCTCGTGACGGAAGGCGATGTTGCACATGTCCAGCCGCATCGGATCGACGATGGTCAGGGTCGAGTGGTCCCGGACGAAGGGGTCGGTGCCCGCTCCGGTGAAGGATTCCTCGACCAGCCGTCGCTTTTGTTGCTCGGACCATTCGGGTGGGGCCCACAGGCTGACGATGTCGAAATAGGTCTCGGGGTCCAGGCGTTGGATCTCGCCGATGTCCACCGACAGTTCGCCGACGAAGGAACTGCCGGCCAGCACCACGGGCCTGTCGGCGTGGGCCGGATCCAGGACGGTTTCGCTCACACCGGACGCCGCGTCGCGAGCCCGCTTTCCGAGCGACGTCAGCTCGTGGTGGATGGGAAAGACCGGTTCCCCGTTCAGCGTCTGATAGTTGCTGTCCGAATCCCGGCGGTGGATCGACGCACACCCGAGCGCGGCGGCGATCAGGAAGGCGCGATTGGTGCAGGCGCCGTAGGAGACGGCGGCGGGCAGCATCAGGTCGAGGAACAGGTCCGGAGTGTCGACGCCCGCCCGGTCGACGACCCTGCGTAGGAAGTTCCGCTGTGTGGCTTCGTCGAGATGGTGCACGATCACGTTCGGCGAGGCGGGCGTCGCGTCGACGACCTTGGCATGGATCGTGAACGCGGACTCCTCGCAGGAGTCGAGAATCAGCAGGTGCACCTCGACGTCGAAGTGCGTTGCCGCGTACTCGGCTTCCTCGGCGATGGCGGATATCGTGGCGGCGCAGGCCCGGTTCGTGGGCAGGGTCAGGCAGATTTTGTGCATGCCGGCTCTCCGGTGAACTGGTCGGTGTCCAGCCCGCGCCACGATTCGAGCCCCAGGAGCTTCCTGCCGAGGTCGTTCAGCGTGGCGGTGCCGTACCTGAGCGATTCGTGCCTGGTGGCGTCGCCGACGAGGGTCTTGTTCCAATCCGGTGTGCTCAGGTGACGCCAGGACTCGATCCGGGATCGCCGTTGCTCGTGGTGGGATTCCAAGGCGGGCATCATGGACAGGTACTGGACCGCCCGGACGCCGTCCGCGGAGGTGTTGCGGGCCACCCCGTGGGCGAGCAGCCCGTTCCAGATCAGCAGGTCGCCGGCCGCGAGTTCCGGTCGGATCACCGGGAATTCGCCGCGGTCGGCGGCGGGCCGGATCGGATCCCGATCCGCGGGTTGGCCGGCCTTCCACTCGCCGAACCGGCGGAACAGCTCGGGCGAGCACTGGAATCCGCCGTGATCCGGCTGCGTGGCATCGAGCGCGATGATGCCCTGGACCCGTTGCGGCGGCACCTCGAGGGTGGTGTCGACGTCCCAGTGCAGCTCGATGTCGAACCCCTTGTCCGTGGGCGCGATGTGTGCGCGATCACGGTCCCGGATGTTGGGCGGGTTCAGGTTGAGGCGGTCCAGGGTCACCCACAACTCTTCGCAGTCCCACACGTCGACGAACGCGTCGTAGACGCGACGTGTCTGGCGACTGTCCCAGATGAGCTGATGGTGGTATGCCTCGACGAAGCCGTAGATGTGCAGTTCCCGGTCCAGATCGGAGCGGAACTCCCGATCGTCGGAGTACCAACCCTGCGGATGTCGTGGATCGAGTCCTTGGAAGTCCCAGGCGAATTCCAGCAGGCGAGCGGCTGCGGCGGCCGGGATGGCCTCCTTCACCACGACGTACCCGTACGTCTGCCAGAAGTCGAAGTCCTGCTCGGACAACACGCGAAGGGGCCGGGACTTCCGGAGATCACGCAGCGGCGTCGGGGCCAGGTACGTTTCGCCGTCCGCGCTGAAGTAGGGAATATCGGAGGCTGCTCTATACGGATAGGCGTCGGGCGTCGCCATGTGATTACTCCAAGGCTCGAATTTTTCCGTGGCTGATCGCACATCGACCGCACCGGGGCGGTTGATCGATCGGGTGTGGGGGAGTGTCGGGTACGGGCGCACCGGGGCCGGCCGTAGCCGGTCCGGCGGCGTGCCGAAATGGCCTATCCGACACCGCGGTTCACGTGTGACGGGTGGGCGTGGTGGACATGGGGGAGGGCCGGGGGCGTGTCCGGCGGGCTCGTGCGTGCCGCGGACCGATCAGGGGCAGCCGTCGACGCGACCTCCTCGCAGCACCCACGCCGCGCCCAGGCGCGGTCGCGCCGATTGTGGACAATGGCGTTGCGTGAGGCCGACCGCTGCGGAAGTTCGTTCGTACAACGGTGGATGGTCGCCCACAGACGCAGGCAGTCGCCGACTGCGGTATCAGGGTTCGGCAGTACCAGGGTTCGGTGATGAACCCTCCGCCGACTCCGACTCCGAGTCCGCCGACCCGCGATACGCCTTTTCGAAGGGACGAGCCGGCTTTACGACAGGCGGTCTCGGCAAGGGAGCGCGCTACCGCGCCCGGCCGTTCGCACCGTGGAGGTTCTGGTTCTCCGTGATGACAGAGCCGGGATTGCTACCTCCTTGTACTCGGTGCGCGCACGGGTCGTGGAACGCCCGTGGCGCACGCGCGGCGCCGACCGGCCGGTCCGCCTGGTCGGCCGACGGCCATGCCGGAGCACCGCTCCGATCCCCGTTCCACTAGGTTGGTCTAGACCAACTTTCAGTGTCAACCCCCGCGTTGATCCTTTTTGCAACCGCTCGCGGGCGCGCGGTGACGCATGCGGATGTGGCGTCAGGGTGCGCGAGGCAGCGGCACGGGAAGCGGGAGAATAGCCCAACTGTGCTTGCGAGTAAGGGAGTTCGGCCTCAAGTCCGAGTGAACACGACGAGTCGTCCGGCGCGGCTGCGGCTGCGGCGGGCGGTCGGCGGCGAGTGTCTCGACGACGGGCTCGCCGAAGGCGCTCGGCCGCGCCGGCGCCGGGTGCGGCTCAGATCTTGGCCACGTCCGCCAGGAAGGCGTCCACCAGAGCGTCGGCCCGCTCCCGGGCACCCGTCTCCGTCCGGCGCAACGCCGCGACCTCCAGGCCGAGTTCGCGGGCCTCGGCATCGCCGCCGCCGGCGAGCCAGGCGGCCACGATCCCCGGGGTGACCTCGGGATGGAACTGCACGCCGAGCGAACGACCCACGACATACGCTTGCGGGCCGGCCGCGGACCGGGCTGTCTCACGCCCACCCGGCGGAACCGTGAAGCGGTCGAAGTGCCACTGGTACCAGGGGCCGGGCGAGATCAGGGCCGGCTCGTCCGACTCGATCGTGTGCCACCCCAACTCGAACCTCGGTGCCCGCTCCACGCGCCCGCCCAGCGCCGCCGCGAGCGCCTGTGCGCCGAAGCAGATCCCCAGGACGGGTACGTCCGCCCGGACCGCCTCGGCCAGCAGCGCGAGTTCCTCGCCGATCCAGGTGCCTATCGTCGCGGTGTCGTAGACCGACCACGGCGCCCCGAGTGACACGACCAGGTCGAAGTCGGTGGGGCGCGGGAAGGCGACGCGTACATCGGGAGAGTGGAAGCGCTGCTCGGGGACGACCGTCACCTCGTGCGACACGAAACCGCGTTCGGCCAGACGCGCGCCGACATACCCGGCGTGCGACTGGTGGTCGTGGCGGATGATCAAGGCGCGCAACGAAGCCTCCGAGACTGATTTGGTCCCAAACAATAAGCCGGCCCGACGCGGATGACAAGGTCGCGGCGTCGAGTGTGGGGTCGCGCCCGCCGGTCTCGTCGTTCGGAGTCGAAGAATCGGCCGGGGGCTTGTGGAGGCCGAGGTCGATCCATATCGTTTGGCCTCAAATAATATCGGGTGCCGACTCCCGGTGTGTAGCCGCTACGCAAGGAGACCCGTATGCCGGTCTGCGCCGATCTCGTCCTGATCAACGGCCGCGTACTCACCGTGGACGCCGCGTTCACCGTCGCCGAGGCGCTCGCGGTCCGCGCCGGTCGGATCGTCGCGGTCGGCTCGGACGCCGAAATCCGGCCGCTGATCGGACCCGGGATCGAAGTGGTCGATCTGGCCGGGCGTACCGCGCTGCCCGGCAGCAACGACTCGCACCCGCACGCGTGCGCCTTCGGCGCGACCCGCCCGCCGCTCGCCGTCGACGACACCCCGATTGGCGCCGCGGTGTGTCCGCGATGATGCCGCGCGAATCCAAGGCCACCGGCCGGGCCGGCGGCCCCGAGCAGTGCGTCGACTTGGCCACGGCGGTGCGCGCGTACACGGTTCGAGGCCCGGGCCCGGGCCACCGAGACCGAGGGGATGGCCGCCCGGATCCCTGGAACGGCCCGACCGGGTCACTTCGGCCCTGGCCGACTTCCTGCCGAAATCCTAGGCGGAGGTTCGAAACGGCAAGAGTGTCGGCCGCCACGCGGCGATCACGTGTCGAACAGGGCGCTGACGCTTTCGCCGTTGTGGATGCGGCGGACGGCCTCGGCGAGGGCGGGGGCGATGGACAGGACGCGCAGTTTGTCGGTGTGTTCCCCGGCGGGGATCGGGACCGTGTTGGTGCAGACGATCTCCAGCACGTCGGGCTGGTCGGACAGGCGCTTGAGGGCACCGGCGGCGAACAGGCCGTGCGTGCACGCGACGCGGATCGAACGGGCGCCCAACTCGCGGAGTCGGTCGAGCAGTTCCAGGACCGTGCTGCCCTTGGCGATCTCGTCGTCCAAGACGATCACGTCCCGGCCGGCGACCTCGCCGATCACCGCGCTGATCGCCACCCGGTCGTCGGCGAAGCGCTGCTTGGCGCCCGCGGCGACCTGGGCGCCGAGCATTCGGGCGAAGGCGGCGGCCTCCTTGGCGTTGCCCAGGTCGGGCGAGACCACGGTGGTGTCGGACAGGTCGTAGCGCCGGAAATGCTCGGCCAACTCGCGCAGCGCGTGCAGGTGGTCGACCGGGACGGAGAAGAATCCGTGCACCTGCGGCGAGTGCAGCGTCATCGCCAGCACCCGGCTCGCGCCGGAGGCGACCATGAGGTCGGCGACCAATCGGCCGCCGATGGAGATGCGCGGCGCGTCCTTCTTGTCCGAGCGGGCGTAGGCGTAGTGCGGCATCACCACCGTGATCCGGCCCGCCGAGGCGCCGCGTGCGGCGTCGCACATCAGCAACAACTCGACCAGGTTCTCCTGGACCGGTGCGACCAGCGGCTGGATCAGGAACACGTCGTGCTCGCGGCAGTTGGCCTGAAGTTGCACCTCCAGGCAGTCGTTCGCGAATCTGTTCACCCGGGTCGGACTGAGCGGGACACCCAGGTGCGCACAGACCTGGGCGGCCAATTCGGGATGTGCGCTACCGCTGAACACGGCGATCTCTCGCACGAACGCTCCTTGCTCTCTAGAGTCGCAGTCGTGGGCCCGTCGCCACATGCTATGGGCCGGCGCCCCGGACGCCGAAACGGCCGGACCCGGCCCCGGATCGGTCGTCGAGCGGGGGCGGGCGCGGCGCCGGCCCCCGCTCGACCCGGTCAGTGGATGTCGGTGATGGTGGTGGTCCAGCCGGAGTTGCCGACCTGGACCTGGGGGGCGTGCGTCTGCGGCCCGCCGGCGTAGAAGTACAGCACGCCCCGACCGTTGTCGCCGCCGGGAGCGGTGGCGTAGAAGTCCGGGGTCTCCTTGCCGGTGGTGGGCACCCAGACTCGGGTGCCGTTGCGGATCTCCACCGCGCCCTGGGCGTTGGGCACGGTCGCGATGCTCGGTCGATTGGCGGGATTCCACCCGGCCGTCCCGTAGACGCCGCTCGGTTGCGCGGTATAGCCCGTCGCGTCGCGGGTGCCGGGGTAGAGGTTGAGCTTGCCGTAGTAGTTGGCCGTGGTCGATTCGGTGTGCTGACGACTGATCAGGTCCGGGATGCCGTCACCGGTCACGTCACCCGCGGCGTACAGGTCGAAGGGCGCCCAGCCCCAGGTGTTGAGCACGCGGCGCGCGCCGAGGTCCAAGCCGCCGTTGCCGTCGCCGGGGTACAGGACCAGTGCGGTGCCCTCGGTGGTCAGCAGATCGGGGCGACCGTCGCCGGTGGCGTCCCCCGGGGCGACCAACTGGAGCCCGGCCGGCCAGTTCCCGCCGCCGGGGTGCGGAATCTCCTTGCGGGTGAAGTAGTCCGGTATGCCGGTGCCGTCGTTGGCGTACAGGAACACCCGGTAGCCGCCGTCCGTCTGGGGCAGCCCCACGAAGTAGTCCTCGTAGCCGTCGAGCGGCGCCGCCTGCGTGGTGTACGGGCCGGTGAAGTCGCCGCGGTGGGTGATCCTCGCGCCGGTCCAGCCCGTCGCGCCGATCTCCCGGGGATCGTGCAGGGTGCCGTCGCCGGCCCCCGGGTACAGGTACAGCCTGCCGTTGCCGCCGACACCGACCAGGTCGGGTCGGCCGTCGCCGTCCAGGTCGCCGTCGCGGTCGTCCCAGTCGCCGGTGTCGGGCGAGTCGAGGCCGGTGACCCAGTCGATCGGCTGGGTCTTGATGGTGACCGCATCGCCGTCGGCGGGCACGGTGGCCCAGTCGAGTTGATGGGCCGTGTCGTCACTGCCGACATTGATCAGGGACCGGTTGCCCGCCTTGTCGTACGCGCGGACGTAGAGCCGGGATTCGGGGAAGCGGTTCGGGCTGACGGTGATGTCGGCGTAATAGTCGTCGGTCGCCGGCGTGGTCGAGTCCGGCTGCGCGGCGACCCGGTCGGCGTCCTCGCAACCCTCGTTGCCGGTGGAAAGGTAGCGGTCGAGGAAGTAGCAGAAGGACGCGATGCCGACGTTGTCGGTGGCGCGCAGGCGCAGTGTGCGCGGGGTCCGGGCGGGGCTTTGCGCGATGTCGATGCGCTTGCCGTCGATGGGGGTCACGGTGGGTTTACCCGGTGCGATCTTGTCCACGTTGAAACCGCAGGCCGCGGTCCACCCGGTGTCGGTGTTGCCGTCCCGGCCGAGGGCCATCCATTTGTAGCGGTGGCCGTCCTGGAGTTGCCCGATCGGGATGGTCACATGCCCGGTGGCGTTCTGGCCGACCGTGGTGGTGGGTGCGGTGACGGTGTCGCCGCCGTACTCCCAGACCGTGAACGCATCGGTGACGTTGCCGCCGTCGGCGTCGGACACCCGGGCGGTCAGCACGATGTCGTTGTTGCCGACCGTGGGCCACGTGGCGGGGTCGGCGTCGCAGCGGATGCCGACGTTGCCCGATCCGCCGGGAGCCCACGGGCTCGCCCACGCGGCGTGCTCCTGCATCACCGGTGCGTGGTTGTAGGTGACCTCCAGGGCCGGGTTGTTGGCGAACTTCTTCCAGCTGGTGTGGTCCTTGCCGGCCGCTCCGGGGGCGCGCAGACCGAGGGTGATATTCGGCCAACTCCCGTTGGCGGCCTCCTGGACGGCGGCCTTGACCGCGGCGGCGTTGAAGTCCTCGCCGGCGGGTGTGCAGGAACTGCTCCAGCCGTGGGCGAAGGACTTGCTCTGCAGGGTGCGGATCCAGTTCGGTCGGTTGTTCCAGGTGGTGGCGGCCGAGATGGTGCCGGTCAGGCCCAGTTCGACGGAACTCTTGGTGCAGCTCCACGACTTCTGGTTGAAGAAGTTGACGTTGGCCGAGATGATCGTGGATTTGCCCAGGCCGTCGGTGTTGAGCTCGAAGTACGACTCGGCCGTGCCGTAGCTGCGTGCGTCGGGGTCGTCCTCGTAGCCGACCCGGGCGAGCTTGTCGTCGAAGTGCTGGCCGTTGAAGAACGAGGTGCCGGCCACGCCCGAGTCGTTGTCGCGCTTGTAGGCGATGGTCCAGTCCTCCCGCCAACCATCCGAGAACACCGGGTCGATCACCACGGGGAAGACGGTGTCCGGGGCGGCGAGCAGGCGTGCGTCCGGAGTGAGGCGCAGCGTGTCGCCGTCCACCGCGACCGCTACGGGTACCGCGTCGACGGGCACCTCCGCGCCGCCCGCGACCGGTCCCTGTGGCGCGATCGCGGCGGCCGTACGGGTGCCGACCACGCCGGCGTCGGTTCGGGTGCCGCTGTCCCACATCGCGGGGGCGGGCGCCTTGAAGACGACCGTGCCCGCCGCGTCGGTGGCCGCGAGGCCGCCGTCCGGCCCGTCGGTCACTTTCAAGCCGGCCCCGGTCAGGCCATATCGGATTTCCTTGAGTGCGGGATTTTCCGCGGCCGAACGATTCTTGACGATCAGATGCTGGCTGATCCCGTCGATGTCCGCGATCAATTCAAGATCCACCCCGGGAAGGACCTCCGGATAGCGTGCGGTGGCACCTTCGAGGGTCGGTCGGGGTAGCGGCTGCGGCCAGGACAGGGAAAGGCTTTTGTCATTTTTTGTCATGCCGGCCATGACTGCCGTGCCGCCCGGCGAAAACGAGATCGGGAATACCGACGCGGTCGGCGAAATTCGGCCGTCCGGGCCCACCCGTAGGGTCGCGTCGACCGGGCGCCAAGTGCCGTCGATGTTGGTGCGCACCGGTCGCAGGTAGGACCGACTGGTCACCGTACCGTCCGGGTTGGCCCACTTCTCGGTGCTCGGCGTTCGATCCGCCTCGATCTCGATTGGCCGGCCTGCCGCCTTGGCCTGCGCATATACGTCCGGCGTCGATTGGCCGGCGCCGGCGGCAGGCGGGTCGGCGGCGGGCACGGGCTCGGCCGCATGCGTGGGCCGGCTCACGCCGCTCGCCCACAGCGCCGCCACGACCACTGCGACCGAGCCCCGTCGCAGGGCCCGCCCGCGTCGGTGTTGAGTTCGCACGACTTTCTCCCTCGTAGCGTCCGCGGGCCGGGAAGGCCCGCGCGACCGCCGCAGCGTAGCGACGACTTTCGGCCGGCGGGAGGGGTCGGGCGAGTTAAGCGGTATTACCCCGATGCGGTCGCATGGCAATCGTTTTCGACGGTCGTAAAACCGTGCGATGGATTCCGTTGTCGATTCTCCGGCAAAGTCGTTCGACAAGCGCAGCCGGGCTCTATTCGTCCGGGAGAATATTTGCTAGCTTTCGCTGGCCATTGATCACGGAGGTCGGGCGCCACAACGGGGGTTTCGCGTGTCTCGGTGGGAATGGGGCGGATTCACGGCGGGCGGTTCGACCCGACGCCGGATGTTGGGAACGGGCGTTGCGATGGTGCTCGTGGGCACCCTGGTCGCGGCCTCGCCCGATGCGGACGGATCGCACTTCAAGGTCCGGGATCCGCAGCATGAGCGCTCGATCGACGGCACGTCGATCTCCGCCGACGCCAAGCGCCCGCCGGGCGACTCCACACGCGACGCGCCGCTCACCGACCCCCGGCCCGCGTGGCCGGCCGCGGGCACCGCCACCGTCGACCTGGGCGGCACCGGCGACCGGGACGCGCGGGTGACGGCGGCGCCCCAGGCCGGTGCGGTCGCCCGGGCCCCGGGCCTGCCGGTCAAGGTCGCCGCGCTGACCCCGGCCGGCGTCGCCGCCGCGCGGATCCAGGGCGCGGACGCTGCGGCGCCGGTGAGCCGGCTGCGTGTGCAGGTCGCCGACCACCGGGCCGCCGTACGGGCGGGCCTGGACGGCGTGCTGCTGTCGGTCCAGCGGGCCGACGGCGGTGCCGCCCCCGGCGGGGTCCGGGTCGAACTCGACTACCGGGCGTTTCGGGCCGCGCACGGCGCCGGTTGGGCGGACCGGCTGCGCCTGGTGCAGTTCCCGGCCTGTGTGCTGACCACCCCGGACAACCCCGACTGCCGGGTGGGCATCCCGTTGGCCGCCCGCAACGACGGTGCGACGGACACGCTCTCCGCCGAGGTCGCCGCGGCGCCCGACCCGGCGGCGCCGGCCGACCCCGCAGGGCCGCGCGCAGCGCCCGCCGCAGCCACCGTGCTGGCCGCCACCGCCGGCACCGCCGGCGGCTCGGGCGACTTCAAGGCCACCTCGCTGTCCCCCTCCGGCAGTTGGAGTGCGGGCGGCAGCGCCGGTGGCTTCACCTGGAGCGATCCGATCCCGCTGCCGCCGACGCCGGGCGCGTTGGCCCCGCAACTGGCGCTCGGCTACTCCTCGTCCGCCGTCGACGGCCGCACCTCGTCCACCTCCAGTCAGCCGTCGGTGATCGGCGAGGGCTGGGGCGGCCTGGAGCAGGGCTTCATCGAGCGGCGCTACCGGGGGTGCAAGGACGACAAGGACACGCCCGGGTCGAACACGGCCAAGGACGGCGACTGGTGCTGGGCCGGCGGCCAGTTCGTCACCGTCTCGCTCAACGGCAAGTCCGCCGAACTGGTCCGCGACGACACGTCCGGCACCTGGAAACTCTCCGACGACGACGGCTCCCGCGTCGAGCACCTGACCGGCACCGCCGCCGACACCGGCAACGGCGACGACGGCGACGCGGTGGACGGCGCCAACGAGTACTGGCGGGTGACCACGGGCGAGGGCACCCAGTACTGGTTCGGCAAGAACCGGATGGCGGGCTGGAGCACGGGCAAGCCGGAGACCAACTCGGTCTACACCGCACCCGTCTTCGGCAACAACCCCGGCGAGCCCGGCCATCAGGCGGCGTTCGCCGATTCGGCGAAGACCCAGGCCTGGCGCTGGAACCTCGACTTCGTCACCGACGTGCACGGCAACGCGTCCGCCTACTTCTACGACCGGGAAAGGAACTTCTACGCCAAGAGCGGCGCGACCACCGGCACCGGCGAGTACACGCGCGGCGGCTACCCGATCCGGATCGAATACGGCCACCGCGCCGACACCCTCTACAGCGCACCCGCGCCCGCCAAGGTCGACTTCACCTACGCCGAGCGCTGCCTGAGCGACTGCGCCACCTTCGACAAGGACCACGCGGCGAGCTGGCCGGACGTCCCGGTCGATCTGAACTGCGAGAAGGACAAGACCTGTTACATCGGGTCGCCGACGTTTTGGACCCGCAAGCGGCTGACCCGGATCGACACCTCGGTGTGGTCCGGCAGCGGTACCACCTACACCGCTGCCGACACGTGGGACCTGGAGCAGACCCTGCCCGGCAGTGGCGACCGGGGCGGCAAGGCCCTGTGGCTGGCCTCGATCACGCACACCGGCAAGGCTCCGGGCAGCGCGGCGATCACCCTGCCGAAGATCACCTTCGAGGGCACCCTGATGCCCAACCGGGTGGATGGGGCGGAGGGCCTACCGCCGCTGTACAAGTACCGGATCACCCGGATCAACTCGGAGACCGGCGCGGACACCCTGGTCACCTACTCCCCGCAGGACTGCACGCCCACCGACCTGCCCACGCCGGACAGCAACACCCGGCGCTGCTACCCGGTGTGGTGGACCCCCGACGGTCAGACCGATCCGGTCAAGGACTGGTTCAACACCTACGTGGTCACCCGGGTCGCCGACGACGACCTGGTCGCCGGCAGCGGCTCGGCGACGGTGCTCACCTCTTACGAATACCTCGGTGGAGCCGCCTGGCACCGCGACGAGGACGAGTTCACCCTCGACAAGCACCGCACCTGGAACCAGTTCCGCGGCTACGGCACGGTGCGGGTGCGCAAGGGCGAGGCCGACCCGGTGCTCGGTGAGACGGTGTTCTTCCGAGGTATGGACGGCGACCGGCTCGCCGACGGCAAGACCCGTTCGGCGGCCGTCCAGGGCATCACCGACCGCCCCGAGCTCACCGGGCAGATCCGCGAACAGATCGGCTACGACAAGGACATCGCCCGCGGCGGCACGCCCGCCACGTCCACCGTCACCGAACCGCAGGTGGTCCGGCAGACCGCCACCCGGCCCCGGCTCGCCGGGCTGCCCGCGCTGACCGCCGGCCAGGTCAAGACCACCACCGAGACCAAGAAGGTCCGCCTCTCCGACGGCGGTTGGCAGAGCGTACGCACCAACCGGACCTTCGACCAGGACGGCCAACCGCTCACCGTCGACGACGAGGGCGACATCGCGGTCACCGGCGACGAGACCTGCACCCGCACCACCTATGTCGATGCCGACCGCACCGCGTGGCTGCTCGCCTACCCCGCCTCCGAACTGCACACCTCCGCACGCTGCTCGGTCGCCGCCGCCCCGGCGAACACCATCGCCGAATCCCGCAACTACTACGACGGCCGGGCGCTGGGCCAGGCCCCCGTGGCAGGCAAGGGCAACACCACCCGGCAGGAGGGGCTGGAGCGCTTCGACGGCACCACCCCCGTCTACGGCGTCGCCGCGGTCACCACCCACGACCCCTACGGCCGCGAGTCGACCGTCACCGGCGAGGACGGCAAGGTCAACACGACGACGTACACGCCCGCAACCGGCCGCAACCCCACCGAGGTCGCGGTCACCAACCCCAAGGGCTGGACGGGACGCACCACCGTCGACCCGGTACGCGGCCTGACCCTGAAGTCGACCGACGCGAACGGGCGCGGCTCCACCTCCGCCTTCGACGCGCTCGGCCGGCTGACCTCGGTGTGGTTATCCGGCCGACCCACCAAGGACCCGGCGAACCTGGTCTACAGCTACGCCCCCAGCCAGTCCGCGCCCACCGCGGTGACCACCAAAACGCTCCTCGACGACGGCAGTTACCACACCGAGATCACGCTCTCCGACGGCCTGCTGAGGCCGCGTCAGGTACAGAGCCAGGTAGCCGACGGCCGGGTGGTGACGGACACCTTCTACGACGACCAGGGCCGCAAGGCCAAGGAGAACGCCGGATTCTTCAACGCCAAGGCGCCCACCGGCCAACTGCTCTCCGTCGCGGACGCGCAGATCCCCTCGCAGACCGCCTTCGAGTACGACGGCCAAGGGCGCACCACCGCGTCCGTGTTCAAGTCGCTCAACAACGAGCGTTGGCGGACCAGGACCCTGTACGGCGGCAACTGGGTGGCCACCGTGCCGCCCGCCGGCGGCACCACGACGCTCAAGGTCACCGACGTGGTGGGCCGCACCGTCGAACTGCGGCAGTACAAGGACGCCAACCCCGCCGACGGGGCACCCGTCCCCGGCTACGACGCGCCGCCCAGCGCCTACGACGCGACACGCTACCGCTACGACGCCGCCGGCAACCGGACCAAGGTGATCGACGCGGGCGGCAGCACCTGGACCTACGAGTACGACCTGCGCGGCCGGCAGACCAAGGCGATCGACCCCGAACAGGGCACCACCCGAACCACCTATGTGCCCGGCGGCAGGCTCGGCGCCGACCAAGTCGAGACGGTCACCGACCCGCGCGGCAAGACCCTCGCTTACACCTACGACGAACTCGGCCGCAAAACCTCGATGCGCGAAGGCGGCACGACCGGCCCGGTACGTGCCGAGTGGGCCTACGACCTGCCGGGCAACCTGGGCCTGGCCCGCTCCTCGACCCGGATCGACAACGGCCTGCGCTACGTCTCGGAGACCACCGGCTACGACACCGTCGGACACCCCAGCGGCGTCAAGGTCACCATCCCCGCCGCACCCGGCGAGGAGAAGCTGGCCGGTGAATACACCACCACCAGCGCATTCACCCCGGGCACCGGCCTGCTCGACACGGTCACCTACGGCCAGTCCTGGGGCGGCCTGCCCGCCGAGAAACTCGACTACGGCTACACGAAGTTCGGCCTGGCCAACTCGCTCGTGTCGGGCAACACCCGCTACGTCAACGGCACCCTGTACTCGCCCTTCGGCGAGGCGATCCAGACCCAATTCGGCAACGTCGGCCGGCGCACGATCGCCACGATGACCTACGCCGAGGACACCCGCCGGCTGGTCAGGTCCGTCGCGGACCGGGAGAAGGCCGGGCCGCAGACCCTCGACGACCTGAACTACACCACCGACGCCGGCGGCAACATCGTCCGGGTCGTGAACAACCGCGACGACGCGACGAGCACGGACACCCAGTGCTTCGCGTACGACTACCGCAGCCGGATGACCGAAGCCTGGACCGCGACCGACAACTGCTCGGCCGGCCCGGCCGCGGGCGGCACGCCCAAGGTCGGCGGCGTCGACGCCTACTGGACCTCCTACACCTTCGACACGGTGGGCAACCGCCGGACCGAGAAGCAGCACGATCCCACCGGCAACACCGCCAAGGACGTCACCCGCACCTACAACACCACCGCACACCGCCTGGACTCGGTGGACGCGGCCGGGCCCGGGGGCGTCAACCGCACCTCCTACGGATACGACGACGCGGGTAACACCACCCGCCGCACCGTCGGCGGCGACGACCGGAACATGACCTGGGACGTCGAGGGCCGGATGGCGACAGCCAGCACCACCGTCGCCGGCCAGGCCAGGACCAGCAGCTTCGTCTACGACCCCGACGGCACCCGGCTGCTGCGCCGCGAACCCGACGGCGTCACGCTCTACCTGGGCAGCACCGAGCTCAAGCTCACCCGCGCGACCGGCTCGGTCACCGGCACCCGCTACTACGCGGGCGCGGGCGGGCAGTTCGTCCGCTCCTCGGACGGCAGGGCGTCGATCCTGATCGCCGACCAGCACGGCACCAGCCAACTCGCCGTCGACTACGCGAGCATGAACCACACCCGCCGAGGCTCGATGCCCTACGGCGACGCGCGCGGCACCCAGCCCGCCGTGTGGCCGGACGACAAGGGCTTCCTCGGTGCGCCCAAGGACTCCTCCACCGGCCTGACCCACATCGGGGCCCGCGAGTACGACCCCGGCGCGGGCCGATTCATGTCCCGCGACCCGCAGACCGTCGCCGAGGACCCGGCCCAGCTCAACCCGTACACCTACGGCGGCGGCAATCCGGTCAACATCGCCGACCCCAGCGGCATGGGCTGGGGCAGCTTCCTCAAGAAGGCGGCCAAGGTCGTCGCGGTGGCGGTGGTCATCGCCGTGGTGGTCACCGCGGTCGTGGTCGCGGCACCGGTGCTGGTGCCGGCCGCCGCGGCGAGCGCGGGCATCGTGGCCGGCACCAGCGCGGTGGCCGTCGGCGCCGAACTCGGGCTAACCGCGGGCAGCCTGTACCTCGCCCAACAGGCCTTCGAGGAGGGCGGCAAACTTCCCGCCCGCAATCAGAGCGACGACAAGTGCAAGAAGAACAGCTTCGTCGCGGCCACCCCGGTGCTGCTCGCCGACGGCACGGCCAAGCCGATCGACCAGGTCCGGGTCGGCGACCGGGTCGCGGCGGCGCCGGAGGCCGACACCTCCAGCGGCACCGACCCGCCGGTCCGGCCGGAGCAGGTCAGCGCGATCCACGTCACCGACGACGACACCTCCTTCGTCGACGTCACCGTGGGCACCGCCGACGGTCCGCGCACCATCACCTCGACCGCCGACCACCGATTCCTCGACGCCACCACCGGTGCCTGGACCCGGGCCGCCGACCTCAAGGCCGGCGAGGAACTGCGCACCCCGACCGGCCGGGCCGAGATCCTCTCGGTCCGCCCGTACAGCACCACCGCGAAGACCTACAACCTCACCGTCGACCGGCTGCACACCTACTTCGTCCAGGCCGACCACACTCCGGTCCTGGTACACAACGACGGCGGCAGCGACAACTGCGAGCACGTCGTGCTCGGCGTCGGCAGGTATTCCGACAAGCTGGCCTGGGACTACCGCGCGGGACAGTCCGACCCGACCAATCCCGCGGAAGAACCCTCGCCCCAGGCCCGCACGTTCAACCAGTCCTTCACGGGCGCCGACAACACCAGGAGCGGAGACCAGCACGGCAACGCGCCGCCGGCGTGGATGACCTCGGTCCAGGCGGCCGTCAACAACGAATCGACCCGGCTGTCCATCACCCTGGAGGGTCTGCCCGGGAACACGCCCCGGGAGAAGTTCCAGAACGCGGTGCTGCGCGGCATGTGGGCCCAGCGGTACCCGGACTCGGACGGATGGCGCAAGGCCGCCTCGGACGGATACCAGACGGCCTGGGAGATGTTGACCGTCTTCCGCGCCGTGCAGGAGAAGAAGCGCTCGTGGGGCAGCATCGAATGGTTCGACGGCGACGGCAGCGGAAACCGGCGGAAGGTCTCCACCGCCGAAATGGGTCCCGCGCCGGACGACGACTGGGAAGAGGAACTGCTCCAGATCTACGCGGCCATTCGGGACATGATGGAGAAGTGGGCCTGGCTCTTCGGCTCCCCGTGGTGATCCGACACCCCGGACCACGGTACGACGGCGGGCCGCCCGGTCCGGGGAAAGGCAGACGGAGTTGACGGATCGACCCGAGGTGCACACGGCCTGGGTGGCGGGACTGGCGGAGAACCCGGCGACGCCGGCGACGGTGGCCGAGCGCGCGCTCGCGCTGGTCCCGTCGCCCGGCGACGACGCGGAGTGGCTGCGCCGCCTGCCGCTGTCGCCGACCGGCGCGGCGGCGGCGGTCGGGCATCCCGACCCGGGGGTGCGCGCGACGGTGGCGGAGAATCCCCACCTGCCGGCGGACCTGCTCGGCCGGCTCGCGCTCGACCCCGAACCGAGGGTGCGCGTGCGCTGCCTGCGGGCCGCGATCGACCGCGACCTGGCGCTGCCCGTGGAAGCGGTCGCCGCATCGGCCCGAGACGTCGACCCGGTGATCCGTCGGCGCACCGCCATGTTGCCGGGGGCGCACCACGACGTGTGGCAGCGCCTGGCTCGCGACCCGGACCCGACGGTCCGGGCGGCCGTGCTCCGTTTCCACCCGGATCTGTGGGCGCTGCTGACTCCGACGGACCGCGCGGCACTGGGGGGTGACCCCGACCCCCGGATCGCAGAGGCGGTCGCGGCGGCCCGACGCGGAGACCGGCCGCTGCCACGCACGGCGGCCGCCTACGCCGACGAACCCGAACCGGCCCGCCGCCGGCTCGCCGTTGCGCACGCCGACCTCGATCGCGACCTCGCCGAGGCGCTCGTCCGGGACCCGGACGCGGCCACCCGGGCCCGGGTGGCCGGCAACGTACACCTGCCGCCCGACCTGGTCGAACTCCTCGCGACGGACCCCGACCCGACCGTGCGGCTGGCCGCGTCGCTGGCCGAAGGGCTCACCGAGGAGCAACGCGCGGCCGTGGAGTACACCGTCCCCGAAGGCCAACCCCCGCCGGTGCCCTGGGTGTTCGAGCGCCGTGAGGATCCCCGGGCGATGCGCCGCGCGGCCGGATCCGCGCACGTGCTGCTCCGGCGTGCCGTCGCGGGTCTGCCCCGGCTGCCTGCGGATGTGGTGCAACTCCTGGCCGACGACCCGGACTTCGAGGTCCGACACACGCTCTGTCACGCCTGCGCGGACACTCCGCACGAGGTGCTGCTCGCGATGTACGCGAGCGACCCGCACCGGGACTGGTCGCTGCTGCGCCGGATGCCCGCCTTCGCCCGGGCCGGCCTGGCCCGATTCGTCGACGACCCGAACCGACGACTGCGCCTGGCCGCCCTGGCGGACCCCGAGGCCGACCCGGCCGTGCTCGAAAAGCTCGGCCACGACCCGGATCCGTGGGTACGGAGCGAGGCCGCACGCGATCCGCGGCTGCCGCTCGCCCGGCTGACCGAGCTCCTCGACGACCCGGACACCGCCGGCGCGGCCGCCGCCAACCCGGCCCTGCCGGTCGCCGTCATGGGCGACCTGCTGGAGCGTGTACGGGCGGCGCGTACCGGCTGACCGCGAGGTCTACGGCAGCCGGGCGCCGACGCGCAGCAGTACGTCGCCCGAGCCGTCGGGCGACGGCTGTACCGACCACACCCGCTCGGACACCGCGATGCCGCGCTCGGTCGTGTACTTCCCGACCCACAGCGTCGAACGCTCGTCCGGGTCGACCAGCACCTGCGCCGTCGTTCGCGAGCCGTCCGCGAACAGCAGGTCGCCCGGCGTCGTCCCGGCCCGGTGCGGGTCGTTCGTCCCCGGCGCGTGTACTCGCACCAGGGCGCCCGGATACAGGTGTGAACCCGCGGCCCGCAGGACGGGTCGCTCGATCGCGTCGCTCACGCGAGTCGCTCCTTTCGTCGGGTACGCGGCTCGCGCACCGTGGCCATGGGGTGCCGGTGGCCCGCGCATTCGCACCGGCGGATGGCAGGTGCCCCGGTGGCACGAAGGTGGGTACCGGTGCTCGATGGGCGGGGTGGGCCCGGCGGTCGATGCCCAATCCCCGGCCCATCCAACGCCAACGCGCGTCCGGGCGCTCCCGGTGTTGCGTCCATCGGGTGACCCCCGGCCGGCCCGACCGGGCACCCGAGCGGCCGAGCTCCCGGACGATCAGGTCCAGTCCCAGCCGATGCCCAGGATGCCCGGCGCGACGTCCCGTTCGGCCAGGTGGACCACGCTGTGCCGGCCGTTGAGGGTCAGATCGCGCCGGTCGGTGCGCGGCGCGCCCGCCGTGCTTCGGGTGAACCGGCGGCAGTGCACCGGCAGAGCGGCGGGGTCGAAGCGCACCTGGAGCACGTACTGCCCGCACGGGAAGGTGAAACCGCGCACGTACTCGTCGCTGGGTCCGCCGGTGCCGTCCTCGAAGCCGTAGCCGAAGACGTAGGTGTCCCCGGAGCGCAGCCGCGCGTCGAACAACAGCTCCGCCACCAGCACGGCGGCGTCCCGGCTCCAGCGCACCCGCCCCACCCGGCAGTTCTCCGTCGCCCGGACCCGGACCTGCTCGGGCGCGCAGCCGCGGTCGCCGATGTGGATGGCGAGATAGCGGTCCACCCCGTCGCGATGCGCGCGGACCACGTGCTGCGAGGCGCGGTCAAGGAGTTCGCGGCGGGCTCCGACCCGGACCTGTTCGAGCTGGCACACCGTGTGCAGGCCGCCGTCCGCGGGCGACTCCAGGTCGGTCAACAACCGGCCCAGCGTGCCGGATTCCTCCACCACCGCGCGGTAGGGACGCGACGCGGTGCGCTCGGTGGCCTCCGGCTCCAACAGCCTGGTCAGCGCGTGCGGCGGCAGCTCCAGCACGTCCTCCAGCGCTCGCACCGCGCGCAGCGACTCGGCCCGCTGCGGCCGACGCGCGCCCTGCTGCCAGTAGCTGAGGCTGGTCACCCCGACCTGCACGCCGCGCTGGGCCAGCCGGTGCTGCACCCGGTGCAGCGCCAGGCCGCGGGCGGCCAGTGCCGCGCGCAACGCCACATGGAACGGGCCCGCGCGCAGCGCCCGCGCCAACTCCGCCTCGACCGGGTCGTTTCGGGTGTCGGTCCGCGGCATCGCTCGCCTCCCTTGTGAACGTTCACGGCGGACCGGTCGGGATCGGCGCTCGCGACCGAGGTGTTCCAGTCGACCGGTCGCGGGTCGTTCACAGGCCGGTCCAGGCGTTCACACCACCGCTTCACCCCGCATTGAAGCGTCTTGAAACACACCACGACAACACCCGATGCTCCACCTTGCCGCGTCCGGACGCGCGCCACGCCCCACCTCGTCCCTCCGTCACGGAAGGAACGTCATGACTCGACCGTCCCCACGAACGGGCCTGGTATCCGGCCGCCGCACCTCGGCGCTGACCCTCGCGGTGGTCGCGCTGCTCTCCGCGCTGCTCGCGGTGCCCTCGGCCGCATCCGCCTCGACCGCGGGCGCCTTCGTCCCGGCCGCACGGACGCAGACCTCGGCGGAGCAGGCGCAGCCGCTCGCGCTCGCCGCCAAGAAACTGAACATCACCATGCAGGCCCAGCAGAAGAGCAACTGGTGCTGGGCGGGCTCGGGCAACACCATCGCCACCTGGTACGGCCGCACCTACAGCCAGAACCAGTTCTGCAACGCGGCTTTCGGCCGTTCGCAGAGCACCGAGTGCCCCAACTCGCAAGCCACGCTGGGCAACGTGCAGACCGCGCTGCGCTGGGCCGGAATCAACTCCGGTTCCTACGTCAGCGGTTGGCTCCAGTACGGCACCGTGCAGACCGAGATCAACGCGAACCGGCCGATCGAGACTCGGATCCAGTGGTCCTCGGGCGGCGGACACATGCACGTGATCCACGGCTACGACACCGCCCAGAGCTGGGTCTACTGGGGCGACCCGTGGCCGGACAACTACCGCTACAACTGGGCCGCGCACGACTGGTACGTGGACAACAACGAGTTCTCCTGGACCCACTCGCTCTACCGGATCGGAGCGTGACGCCATGACCGGAGGCGGCATCAAGCGCCTGTTCGCGGCGGGTACCCTCGCGGCGGCGCTCACCTTGGCCCTTACCCCGCAGACCGCGCACGCCGCGTCCGTACCCGCGCCGCCGGCGCCGGACGCGATCAGCGTGGGCGCCGCACGCGACGTGATCGCGGCGCCCGGCACGCTCGACACGCTGTCCAGGTTCTTCGCCCGCGACGGCGCGCTCGCCGCGGCGGACGCGGCGCCCAGGATCGAGGGCGACGTGGTCGCCGTGTACACGCTGGCCCCGGAGTTCGTCGCGGCCCGGCCCGGGGCCCGGCCGGTGCCGATTGCCCGGCAGGAGTTCCTGGCGGCCACGGTCGTGGCCGCGGACGGCCGCAAGGCGTCGGTGTGGACCGCCGACACCCCGCGGGGCCGGCAGGTGGTCAACATCGCGGACGGCGACGACGAGGCCCGCTACGCCGCGGCCGGCGCCCGCCTGTCGGCTGCCGGCATCGTCTTCCGCGAGCCGCAGATCAACGCCTGGTACGTGCAGGACGGTGATCGGGTGTTGCCGCTGAACGCCGATGCCAAGCGCGCGATCGGCGCGGGCGGGACCGGCGTCTCGGCGTACCGGGACCGGGTGCACCGAGCCTATGCGGACAAGCTGCCCGGCTCCGGCTACGACGCCAAGGGCCTGGCGGGCGGCTTCGGGCCGAACGACACCGGCCCGGGCGCGGCGCACACCGCGGACGACTCGTTCCCGGTCGCGCCGACCGCGATCGCCGCGGCCGGCCTGCTCGGCTTCGCCGGCGTGTCCGGCGTGCTGGTCAGGGTTCGGCGGCGCCGCGGCTGATCCCGATGCCCGGCGGCCCCGACCGGGGCCGGGACCTTCCGGCGAGCGGGGTCGACGCCCTCCCCCACGTCGACCCCGTTCGGGAAGGCCCTTTCGCGCCCGCGCCCGCGCCGTGCCCGTGCCCGCGCCCGCCGAGCACGCGGGTGAGGGCGCGGGCGTGGCCTGCTACATGCGATCGGGCGTCTCGATGCCCAGCAGGTCCAGGCCGCGTGCCAGGGTGCGTGCGGTCAGGTCGCACAGGATCAGCCGCGAGTACCGGGTCTCGCCCTCCGAGCGCAGCACCGGGCAGTTCTCGAAGAAGCCGGTGAACGCGGTGGCCAGCTCGAACAGGTGGAGGGCGAGGCGGTGGAAGTCCAGCGATTCGCCGACCTCCTCGATCACGTCCGGGAAGGCCAAAAGCCGCAGGGCCAGCGCCCGTTCGGCGGGCTCCCCGATCACCAGGGGTTCGATCGGCTGCGGCGCCTCGACACCTCCTCGCCGCAGGATCGAGCGGGTTCGGGCATGCGCGTACTGGAGATAGGGCGCGGTGTTGCCGTCCAAGGAGAGCATTCGGTCGTAGTCGAAGCGGTAGTCCTTGCGCCGATCCCCGGACAGGTCCGCGTACTTCACCGCACCGATGCCCACCGCCCGGGCCACCGCCGCCCGCGCATCCGCGTCCAGGTCCGGGTTCTTCTCGGCGATGACGGCGGCGGCCCGGGCCACCGCCTCGTCGAGCAGGTCCACCAGCTTGACCGAAGCCCCGGCCCGAGTGCGCAGGATCTTCCCGTCGGATCCCAGGACGTAGCCGAATTCGACGTGCTCGACCCGCGCGGCCGCGGTGGCCCGAACCGCGTCGCGTGCGGTCGCACCGGGCCCGCTCGCGTCGCACGCGGTCGCCCTGTGCCAGCCGGCGTCGCGCGCGGTGGCGAAGACCATCTCCAGGTGCTCGCTCTGCGGCGTGCCGACCACGTACAACAGCCGGTCCGCCGCCAGGTCCCGCAGCCGGTGCCGCAGGGTGGCCAGATCGGTGGCGGCGTAACCGAATCCGCCGTCGCTCTTGCGCACGATCAGCGGCAGCGGCTCGCCGTCGCGATTGACGAACCCCGCGGGGAAGACACACTGCGCGCCGGCGCTTTCCCGGAGCAGCCCCAGAGCGGTCAACTCCTCGACCAACGGCGGCAGTTCGTCGTTGTAGTGACTCTCCCCGAAGAAGTCGTCCGCAGTGAGCCGGACACCGAGTCGGGCGTAGACGGCCATGAAGTACTTCTTGGATTCGCTCACCAGGACCCGCCACAACCGCAATGTGGTCGGATCGCCCGCCTGCAACGCGACCACACGTTCCCGGGACCGGACCCGGAATGCCTCGTCGGCGTCGAACGCACGGCGCGCGGCCTGGTAGAAGCCGGTCAGGTCGCCGACCGAGAGTTCGTGTGCGGCCTCGGTCTCGCCGACGTCCAGGAGGTGTTCGATCAGCATGCCGAACGGGGTGCCCCAGTCGCCGAGGTGGTTGCGGCGCAGCACGGTGTGGCCCTGCCATTCCAGTACCCGGACGGCGGCGTCGCCGATGATCGTCGAGCGCAGGTGGCCGACGTGCATCTCCTTGGCGGTGTTCGGGCCCGAGTAGTCGACGACGATCGTCTCGGGCCTGGCGGTACGCGGCACGCCGAGCCGTTCGTCGGCGGCGATTTCGGCGAGCAGCCGGCCGAGTCCGGTCGGCGCGAGGGTGAGATTCACGAAGCCGGGCCCGCTGATCTCCACCGCCGAACACAGGTCGTCCAAGACGGCGTACCGGAGCACCTCGGCCGCGATCTCGCGCGCGTCGCGGCCCAGGCGTCGGCCCAGGGCCAGGGCCCCGTCGCACTGGAAGTCCGCGTGCCGGCCGCGACGTATCGACGGATCGGCGGGCATGCCCGCGACCTGTGCGAACGCCGGGGCCAGCCGCTCGATGAGCAGCTTCTCCGGAGTGACCATGTGCGGAAGCTAGTCCACCGGGCCCGGCGGCCTCATGCCATTTTCCCGCCCGGGCCGGCGAGTCGAGCCGGGCGCGGGGTGGGTCAGTGGGTCCCCGGGCTCCCGTCGGGGCGGGTGATCCGGTCGAGTTCGGCGTCGAGCGTGCGGGCCGCGGCGGAGGGGCTCAGCCGGTCGGGATACAGCAGCACGTGCGCGCTCAGGCCGTCGATCAGGCCGGCAGGTCGGCCGTGGTCCGGTCGACGTCCACGCCGTCGATCAGTTCGCCGTTGTCCCGGGCGTCGCGCAGCACGCCGCGGACGATCACGCTCAGGTGCTCGCGTTCGCGGCGGTTGCTCTCGGCGACCTTCGGGGCGACCAGGGCGCGATGCCACATGGTCACCTCGAGCACGGTCTCCCGGCGGCGGTCCTCGTCCAGCGGAAGCGGGTCGGTCGGCCCGCTCCGCAGCGCGGCCATCCCGAAGCGGCCGCCGACGACCCGACATGTCGGCGGCCCAAGGCTTTGCCGGCCGATCCCGGCGGACCCCGCACCGTACTCCGCGCCGGGCCCGGTCGGGCGACGTTCGCCGCGCACGGCCGCGCCGGTCGGCGTCCGGGCGCATCTTCGGCAGCATTTCGTCGCCGGGAGTGTGCGCTACAAGATCAGTGACAGCAGCAGTACGAAGCCGCCGGCGACGACCGAGATGATCGTTTCCATCAGGGACCAGGTCTTCACCGTCTGGCCCACGCTCATCCCGAAGTACTCCTTGACCAGCCAGAATCCGGCGTCGTTGAGGTGGCTGAAGAACAGCGACCCGGCGCCCACGGCCAGTACGAGCAGGGCGGTGTGCGTGCTGCTCATGTCCGCCGCCAGCGGGGCCACCAGGCCCGCCGCCGAGATGGTCGCCACCGTCGCCGAGCCGGTGGCCAGGCGGATCGCCACCGCGATCAGCCACGCGAGCAGCAGCGGCGAGACGGCCCAGTCCTGGGATATGTCCAGGATCATTCGGCCGACGCCCACGTCGACCAGGGTCTGCTTGAAGCCGCCGCCCGCGCCGACGATCAGCAGGATGCCGGCGATCGGCAGCAGCGCCTTCTCCACCGTGGTCGACACCCGGTCCCGGGTGAACCCGGCGGCTCGGCCGAGCGTGAACATCGCCACGATCACCGCCGACAGCAGTGCGATCAGCGGCGAGCCGACCACGTCCGCGACCCGCTGGACACGGTCGGCGGGGTCGTCGACGACGATGTCGACCAGTGCCTTGCCGAGCATCAGCGCCACCGGCAGCAGCACGGTGCCCACGGTCACGGCGAAGCTGGGTCGCCGCTCCAGGTCCGCCGAGGAGCGCTCCGGGACCAGGCTCTGCGGCGGCGCGATGTCCACCCAGCGCGCGGCGTAGCGGCCGAACAGCGGGCCGGCGATGGCCAGCGTCGGTATCGCCACCAGCACGCCCAGCGCGAGCACCACGCCCAGGTCGGCGTGGATGGCGTCGATGGCCGCGAGTGGCCCGGGGTGCGGCGGGACCAAACCGTGCATCACGGACAGGCCGGCCAGTGCCGGGATGCCCACCCGCATCAGCGAGTGGTTGCCGCGCTTGGCCACCAGAAGCACGACCGGGATCAGCAGGACCACGCCGACCTCGAAGAACAGCGGCAGCCCGATGATGCCCGCGATCAGCGCCATCGCCCAGGGCATGGTGCGATCGCTCGCCTTGGCCAGGATGGTGTCCACGATCTGGTCGGCGCCGCCGGAGTCGGCCAGCAGCTTGCCCAGGATCGCGCCGAGTGCGATCAGTACGCCCACGCCCGCGACGGTGGAGCCCAGACCCGACGTGAAGCTGGTGATCACCTTGTCCAGCGGAGCTGCCGCCACCGCGCCGAGCGCCAGCGACCCGATGGTCAGCGCGAGGAAGGCGTGCAGCTTGAACCGGCCGATGAGCAGCACGATCACGCCGATGCCGACGAGTACCGCCAGGCCCAGTCGGGCGTGCCCGGCCGAGGTTATCGGCGCGACCGCCGCCCCCGCCGCCAGCGTCGGCAGGTCGATGGTGGTCACGAGTTCCCCTGATTCGCTTCGAGACGGCGCAGCGCGGCGACGGCCTGTTCGGTTATGGCGTCCGGGCCGGGCGAGATGTCGAGCGCGAGTCCCGCCTCGTCCGGCTCCAGCGGTTGCAGATCGGCGAACTGCGAGGCGAGCAGGGCCTCCGGCATGAAGTGGCCGGTCCGCTCGTGCAGGCGCGCGGCGATCAGCGCGCGGTCGCCGACGAGGTGGAAGGTGATCACCCCGGGTGCCGCCCGGCGCAGCCGATCGCGGTAGGCGCGCTTGAGCGCGGAGCAGCCGACCACGCCGCCGGAGCGCTCGTGTGCGGCGAGCCAGTCGCCGATGGCGTCCAGCCACGGCGCACGGTCCACGTCGTCCAACGGGATCCCGGCCGACATCTTGGCGATGTTGGCGGGTGGGTGGAAGTCGTCCGCGTCCGCGTAGGGCACCCGCAGCTCGGCGGCCAGCAGCCGGCCGACCGTCGACTTCCCCGTGCCGGACACACCCATGACCACCACGACGTGGGGGGCGTTCATCGATACCTCGCTGTCCTTGCCCGGCTCGTGCTCGGGCGCCGTCCCATACCCAAACGCATAGGTGATACTTAATCAAGACTTGGGAGTCGTTAAGTCATACGTAATCCGGGCGGCCCGACGCACCCCGCCCAGTAGGCTGATCGCCATGGAGAACGAGGGCCGGGGCTTGCATATGAAGGTGCTGGAGTCCCTCGGGCCGGCCATCACGGCCGGCGTCCACCCCGCCGGCACGGTTTTGCGCACCGACGAGCTGGAGCATCGCTTCGAGGTCTCGCGAACCGTGGTCCGCGAGGCCGTTCGGGTGCTGGAGTCGATGCGGCTCGTCGAGTCGCGGCGCCGGGTCGGAGTCACCGTGTGCCCGCCCGAGCAGTGGAACGTCTTCGACCCGTACGTGATCCGCTGGCGCCTGGCCGGTGCCGATCGCCCGCGCCAGCTCCGGTCGCTGACCGCGCTGCGCTCGGCGATCGAGCCCGCCGCGGCGGCACTGGCCGCCGTGTCCGCGACGCCGACCCAGTGCGCGGCGCTGACCGAGCACGCGCTGGGCATGGTCTCCACCTCGCGCGGTCGGCAGTTGGCGGCGTACCTCGTGCACGACATCGCCTTCCACCGGGTGATTCTGGCCGCGTCGGGCAACGAGATGTTCGCCCGGCTGGGCGATGTGGTCGCCGAGGTGCTGACCGGACGCACCCACCACCATGTGATGTTCCCGGACCCGGACCCGACCGCGGTCACGCTGCACGTGCGCCTCGCCGAGGCGATCCGCGAGGGCGACGCGGCCGGCGCGGAGCGGCTGACCCGCGGGATCACCGTCGGCGCGATGGCCGAACTGGACGTACTGGCACCGCAGTTCGAGACGGGCGCCGATCGGTTCTAGCCGGCCGGCACGACTCGCGACCTGGCCTGCGCCTCGACTCGTGCCCGGCTGCGGCCTGCTTTGCCGGGGTCGGTGGATCACCAACCTCTTTGTCCGGAAAGGGACTTCGCTTCCGTTGGCGTGGTCCAGACCATTGACCGAGTGGTCTGGACCTCTTAACTTGAGGAGCGCACTACGGATGTGAACAACCGGTGAAATAAGGCGTACGACGCGGACCCGGACCGTTCGAACGTCCTTCGCATTCACTCGTCCCCTAGGAGAGTTCCATGCGTAAAAGGACCATCCTGACGGCGCTGACCATCCCCGCCGTCTCGTTTCCCCTGATGACGGCCGGTACGGCGGGTGCGCACGGCTGGGTCACCAGCCCGCCGAGCCGTGCCGCCTACTGCGCCCAGGGCACCGTCACCAACTGCGGTGAGATCCAGTGGGAACCGCAGAGCGTGGAGGGCCCCAAGGGCTTCCCGGCGCGCGGACCGGCCGACGGCAGGCTCTGTGCGGGCGGCAACAGCCGATTCGCCGAACTCGACGACCCGCGTGGCGGCGCGTGGCCGAGCACCGCGGTGACCTCGGGGTCGAGCAAGACGTTCACCTGGAAGCTCACCGCGCGGCACGCCACCACGTCGTTCCGCTACTTCGTCACCAAGTCCGGCTGGAGTCCCAGCCAGCCGATCACCCGGGCGCAGTTGGAGAGCACCCCGTTCCTGACCGTCCCCTACAACGGGGTCCAGCCCGCCGCGACCGTCTCGCACACCGGCACGCTCCCGGCCGGCCGCAGCGGCAAGGCGGTGATCTTCGCGGTCTGGGACATCGCGGACACCGGCAACGCCTTCTACCAGTGCACCGACGTCACCTTCTGATCGACCCACTCGCACGCGCGGACCGCCGGGACCTGTCCGGCGGTCCGTCGGGTTCCGCCGGCAGGGCCCGGTCACCCGCCGCCGGGGCGGGCCCGTACGTGCATGCGCTCGCCCTGCTTGCCGTACAGGCTGAGGAACTCCACCGGCTCCGGCCCGGCGCAGATGAACGCGTGCGGGGTACGGGTGTCGAATTCGGCGGCCTCGCCCGCGGCGAGTACGAGATCGTGCTCGCCCAGGAACAGCCGCAGCCGGCCGGACAGGATGTACATCCACTCGTAGCCCTCGTGCGTCTGCAACTCCGGTTCGGTCCCGCCGACTCCGGGCGGCAGGATCTGCTTGAACGCGTGCAGCCCGCCGCTGTACCGGGTCAACGGAATGATGGTCATCCCGTAGCGCTGGATCGGGCGCGCGTGCACCCGCGGGTCGCCGGTCTCCGGCGCGTCCACCAACTCGTCCAGCTGCACGCCGTACGCCTTCGCCAGCGGGAGCAGCAGTTCCAGGGTGGGTTTGCGCTGCCCGGACTCCAGTCTGGACAACGTGCTGGGGGAGATTCCCGTCGTCGCGCTCAGGTCGGTCAGGGTGGTGCCCCGCTCCTGGCGCAAGGCGCGCAGGCGTGGGCCGACCGCGGTCAGGACGGAGGTGAGATCGCCATTTTTCATGGCTCCATTTGCCGACTCGGCAACAACGTTTGTCAATCGAAGTACGGCAGGCGGACCATGTCGAGCGGGCGCCGAACCACACGTCGCCCGGCCCGATCGGGAGTGGTCGGGCCGCATCCGCCACCGCACGGAGGACCCCACGATGACCGACGACCGGATCACCGAGCACGCCGAACAGCCCTCGGCAGCGGAAATCTGGGACGCGCGCTATGCGGAGAGCAACCGGATCTGGAGCGGCAACCCGAACGCCGCCCTGGTTCGCGAGACCTCGGACCTGCCGCCCGGCCGGGCCCTGGACCTGGGCTGCGGCGAGGGCGGCGACGCGATCTGGCTCGCCAAGCGGGGTTGGCGGGTCACCGCCACCGACGTCTCCCGGATCGCCCTGGAGCGGGCGGCCGAGCACGCGAAGGCGGAGCAGGTCGCCGAGCTGATCGACTGGCAGTGGCACGACCTGGGCGCGACCTTCCCGGCCGGCACCTTCGACCTGGTCTCGGCGCACTTCCTGCACTCGCACGGCGAGTTGAACCGCGAAGCGATCCTGCGTACCGCCGCCACGACGGTCGCGCCCGGCGGCGTGCTGTTGATCGTCGGCCACTCGGGGCTCCCGCCGTGGGAGAAGAACCCACACCCCGGTGTGGTCCTGCCGACCCCCGACGAGGTTCTCGCCGCGCTCGAACTCCCGGAGGGGCAGTGGGAGGTGCTCCGCAAGGAGGAGCACGAGCGGATCCAGAACGACCCCGAGGGCCGGCCGATCACCCGCACGGACAACACCGTGATGGTGCGCCGTCGCCCGACCGGCTGAGCGGGTTCCGGAACCACCGGAGCCGATGGGGCACGGGAGCGTGCCCGGCACCGGGGGTACGATCCGGCGCCGGGAGTTCGATCCGGTCCCGGGAATCGGGTGCGGCGCCGGGAGCCTGGTCGGCTCCGGGAGTTCGATCCGGCTCCGGGATCGGATCCGGCGCCGAGAGTCCGGTCCGGCGCCGAGTTCCGGATCCGATCAGGCGGGTTCGTGCGTGACGGAGCAGCCGTCCGCCCCCGTTCGCCGGACCCGGCTCACGCCGCCGTCGGCCCACCACACGTCCGCGTCCGACGCCGTCACCGTCACCCGCGGCGCCGGGACGAGCGCGGTGTCCGCCCAGGTCAGCGACAGCACGGTGACCAGCGGGCCGGTCGCCACCGTGCCCTCCAGCACGGCCAGTTCGGCCTGCTCGCCGAACGCGGTTCCGTGCGCCGCCGCGTGCACGGCCGCCCGCTCCCAGCCGTGCGCGCCGGTCAGCGTGCTGCGCACCGACGCGGTGTCCACCCGCGCGCCGAGCCCCTCGACCGCGGACCGCAACCGGGCGCCGGCTGCCGCAGCGGGCGCCCACCCGCTCGCGCGCACCGCGGTGCCCGTCGGCGCCAGGACGTGGTGCACGCGTACCTCGTACGGCCCGCGCACCACGCTGACCGACACGATCCGGGTGTCCGGGACCGGGTGCCCGTCGAGTGTGGGCGAATGCGCCGAGGCGGCCCATCCGGGACCCGCGCCCAGCGGCTCGATCCGGCCGCGTTCGGTCACCCGGCCGGCCAGTACCAGCCCGATGTGGTTGTCCGCCGGATCGCCGCAACGTGTGGGGCCGGTCAGCGTCGAGTAGGCCAGCCGCGCGTACAGCGGATCGTCGGCGTCGAGCGCGGCGGCCGGCACGGCCGGCTGGTGGTCGGCGCCGTGGTTGACCAGCCGGGCCACGCCGTGCCCGGCGTGCACGAGCAGTCCGGGACCGGGCAGGCCCAGTGCAGGGTCCGCGTCCGCCTGCTCGGCCGGTCCGGCGCTCTCGCGCGCGGTCCACACCTCGTGCCGCTCGGGCAGCAGCAGGCCGACGAAGCCCTTGGCCGCCCAGTACGGCGACGCCGAGCCCGAGTAGGGCTGTACGGTCGCCGCGTCCGGGCCGTACCAGCCGAGCGAGAGCAGGCCGTCGCGGGCCGCGCCGCGGTCCAGGAAGTGGCGCAGCACGCCGCTCGCCAGGCGCCGGGTGGTGCCCGGCGAGTACGGCGTGGCGTCCACGAGCGCGCCCAGCCACAGCGGGGCCGCGGACGCGAACCGGTAGGTCAGCGAACGCCCCTGGTGCAGCGGCGCGCCGGTGCGGTCGAAGAGCCGGCCGTATCCGGTCAGGAACTCGCGCAGCCGCTCGCGGCGCACCGGGTCGGTCGGCTCGCCCGCGACCGCCGCGCACAGCAGCGGATACAGGTGCATGGCCCAGCCGTTGTAGTGGTCGAAGTACCGCCCGGCGCCGTCGGTGTACCACCCGTCGCCGACGTACCACTTCTCGATCCGGGCCAGGCCGCGGTCGATCGCGGCCCGGGCCTGTCCGGTGTGCCGGTCGGCCGCCTCCAGGAAGGTGCCCACCGCGACCGGGAAGAGCCACCAGTTGTTGTCCACCGGTTCGTGCCGCAGCGCACCGGCGAGCCAGTCGGCCGCCCGCTCGCGGACGGACTCGTCGAGCCGATCCCACAACTGATCCTTCGTCAGGTGCAGGGCCAGGGCCACCGAAGCGGCCTCCACCATCGCCTGGCCGCGATCGACCACGGCCGGCCACGATTCCGCATCCGCCGTGCCCGGCGCGGCCGTTCCCGCGCGCAGCCCGTCCGCGTACGGCTCCAGCAGGGCCGCCGGGACGGGCCGGCCGGAGGCGGCGGTGCCGGCCGCGCGCAGCGCCGCGAGCAGGAACGTACGGGCGTAGCCCTCCAGGCCGTCCGAGCGCTCGCCGGACCAACTCGTGCGTCCGGGCAGGGTGATCAGCGCGCCGCCCGGGGAGCGGTACGGGCGCACCGCGGTGAGCAGACCGTCGGCCACCGCCTCCCAGTGCGCCCGGGTCCAGCCGGTGTACGGGCTCAGGGTGCGGTCCTCCGGGGGCAGCACGAAGGGGTGCGGTGTGTTCACGGATCTCCTCGACTGGACGCTCCCGGGCGTCGACACGCTAGGGGGGTCGATCGATCAGGTCAAGAGCCGGTTTGATCGAACGATCCTTTTCAATCAAAATCGAATGGCGATGCCCTAGGCTGAGCCGGTGACCGGACAGCAGCCGGGCGCAGGGGGGCACGGCCCGTTCCGGGCGTGCGCTGATTCGGAAGGACGACGTCCACGGTGTTGGCGGAACAGCGGCAGGAACTCATTCTCAGAACGGCCCGCGAACAGGGCAGCGTCAAGGTGGTCGAGATCGCCGAGGAGCTGGGCGTGTCCCTGGTCACCGTGCGGCGCGACGTGACCGCCCTTGTGGCGAGCGGTCTGCTGGCCCGGGTGCACGGCGGCGCCACCCTGCCGCACGCGCGCCCGTCCGTGCCGGAGCCGGGCCGGCCGCCGGCGAACGGCCACGACGGGCCGACGGTGGGCATGCTCGTGCCGTCCGCCACCTACTACTTTCCGGAGGTCGTGCGCGGCGCCCGGGACGCGGTCGAGGCGATCGGCGGCCGGCTGGTGCTGGGTATCTCGCGCTATCTGCCCAGCGAGGACCGCGACCAGGTGGACCAGCTGTTGCGCGGTGGCGTGGACGGCCTGCTGCTGACCCCCTCGCGGGCGCCGGGGCCGGGCGGCGAGGACGCGTGGATGGGGCGACTGCCGGTGCCCGTCGTGCTGGTGGAGCGCCGCGCCGAGATCGGCTCCGGGCTCGAACACCTGGACCGGGTGGCCTCCGATCACGCGTTGGGCGCGGCGCAGGCGGTCCGCCGGCTGGGCACGCTGGGCCACGAGCGCATCCTGCTCGTGGCCCGGCTGGGCAGTCCGACCACGCCCGCCGTGCACGCCGGGTACACCGCCGCGATGGCCGCGTCGGGTCTGACCCCGCCGGATCCGGCCGGGGTGGAGACGCCGCATCCGGGTGAGGACGCGGACGGCTTCGACCGGGCGGTCGCCAGGGTGATCGAGGCGGCCCGCTCGGGCGCGGCCACCGCCGCGCTCGTGCACAACGACCAGGACGCGCTGCTGCTGGTGTCCCGGTTGCGTGCGGCGGGCCTGGACGTGCCCGGTGACCTGGCGCTGATCGCGTACGACGACGAGGTGGCCGCGCTGGCCGATCCGCCGCTGAGTGCGATCGCGCCGGCCAAGCACGAGGTGGGCCGGATCGCGGTCGAGCTGCTCGCCGCGCGGTTGGCCGACGGGGACGACGGGCGCGCGCCGCGGCACATCTCGCTGGTGCCCAGGCTGCGGTTGCGGGCCACCACCGAGCCGGCCGACCGGGGGGAGTCGATCGAGTCGGCCGAGCCGATGCGGACAAGCGAAAGTAACCAAGCCACTCTGTGATCGAACGATCATAGCGAGTTTCGTTTTTCATCGATTGTTCATTTGCTCTTGACGCTGTTCGCTCCTGACCGAATGATGCTCGCTATCGCCTTCGATGCAGGTTCGACCCAGGAGCGTCCATGCAGCGCACATCCATCAGACTCGGCACGGCTCTCGTCGGCATAGTCACCGCCCTGAGCCTCGTCACCGGCTGTGGTGGCGGCGACGACAAGAAGAAGGACGCCGGCGCCGCCCCCGCCGCCCCGGGCGGCGGCTCGGGCCAGAAGCAGGAACTCACCTTCTGGTCCTGGACCAAGGGCACCCAGGAGGTCGTGGACGCGTTCAACAAGTCGCACCCCGACATCCAGGTCAAGTACGAGCAGATCCCGTCCGGCAACGCGGGCGGCTACGCGAAGATGGCCAACGCGGTCAAGGCGGGCAACGCCCCCGACGTGCTCACCATCGAATACCCGCAACTGCCGGACTTCGTCAGCCAGGGGGCCGTGCAGGACCTCACGTCGAAGGTGTCCGGCCTCAAGTCGAAGTTCCCCGCGTCGGTGAACAAGCTGACCGAGCTCGGCGGCAAGACCTGGGCGGTGCCGCTGGACGCCGCACCGATGGCGCTGTACTACCGCAAGGACTTCTTCACCGACCACAACATCGCCGTGCCCAAGACCTGGGACGAGTACCGGGCCGCCGCCGAGCAGGTCAAGAAGGCCGATCCGAACGCCCGGATCGGCACCTTCTACCCGGACGACCCCAGCACCATGGCCGGGCTCACCTGGCAGGCCGGCGGTGCCTGGTTCGGCACCGAGGGCGACGCGTGGAAGGTCTCGCTCACCGACCCGAACGCGCGCAAGGTCGGCGAGTACTGGAACAAGCTGGTCACCGACGACCTGGTGCGCGTGCAGCCCTCGTTCAGCCAGCAGTGGAACGCCGACCTCAAGAGCGGCGGCACGGTCGGCATCGTCGGCGCCTCGTGGAGCGCGGGCGTGCTCAAGAGCAGCCAGCCCGACCTGGCCGGCAAGTGGGCGGTCGCGCCGCTGCCGGACTGGGGCACCCCGTCCAACGGCATGCTCGGCGGCTCGACCTTCGCGGTGAGCAAGGACAGCAAGAAGAGCAAGGCCGCGCTCACCTTCATCGAGTGGATGACCACCACCAAGGAGGGCATCTCCGCGCGGATCGCCTCCGGCACCTCCAGCGCGTACCCGGCCGCCACCGAACTGGTGCCCACCGCGGCACAGTTCTTCGACACCGGCTACTTCGGCAAGCAGGACATCTACCCGCTGTTCACCGAGGCGACCGGGAAGATCGGCGCCGGCTGGACCTGGGGTCCGTCGATGACCCAGACCAACACCATCCTCAAGGACCAGTTCGGCAAGCTCTCCAGCGGCGGCAGCATCGTGGGCGCCCTGGAGGAGGCCCAGCGGAGCACCGTCGAGGACCTGAAGAAGCGCGGCATCTCGGTCAAGAGCTGACCGCTCGGCCCGCGCGGCCGCACTTCGGCCCGACCCGTGATCCGCAGGCCCCCGGTGCGCTCGGCCACAGCCGCCCCGCACCGGGGGACCGCCACGAGGAAGCAGTTCCATGAACACATCCCTGCGCGCCGGACGCCGGCGCCGGAAGACCACCGCCGCGCTGTTCCTGACCCCGTTCTACGCGCTGTTCATCGCCACCATGGTCGTGCCGATCGGTTACGCGATCTGGCTCAGCCTGTTCACCGAGAAGACCTCGGGCCTGGGCTTCGGCGGCACCAGACGCGTGTTCAGCGGCTTCGGCAACTACGCCGACGCGCTCGGCGACGACAAGTTCCGTGACGGATTCGTCGCGATCGGGCTGTACTGCCTCCTCTACATCCCGGTGATGGTCGGCACCGCCCTCGCCCTGGCGCTCCTGCTGGACTCGGCGCTGGCCCGGGCGCGTCGGTTCTTCCAACTCGCCCTGTTCCTGCCGCACGCGGTCCCGGGCATCATCGCCGCGTTGATCTGGGTCTACCTCTACACGCCGGGCCTGAGCCCGGTCGTGGAACTGCTCGAATCCGGCGGCCTGCACTGGGACTTCCTGGCCTCGGACACCGCGCTGTTCTCGATCGTCAACATCGCCACGTGGGAGTGGATCGGCTACAACATGATCATCTTCTACGCCGCGCTCCAGGCGATCCCGCGCGAGGTGGTCGAGGCGGCCACCGTCGACGGCGCCGGGCCGGTGCGCATCGCGGTCTCGGTGAAGATCCCGATGATCCGCGCCGCCGTCGCGATGACGATGTTGTTCACCATCATCGGCTCGCTGCAACTGTTCACCGAGCCGTCCATCCTCAGCGACGCCAACCCCGCCGTGGGCAGTTCCTGGACACCCAACATGTACGCCTACTCGGCCGCCTTCCGCGCCAACGACTTCGGCCTCGCGGCGGCCGCCTCGGTGCTGCTCGCCGTGTTCGCCGCGGCGCTGTCGTTCGGCGTCACCCGCCTGTCGTCCGGACGGAGGACCGCATGAGCACCACCGTGCAGCAGCCGGACGGGGTCGCGGCCGACGCGCCCGCGCCCACCCGTAAACCCGCAGCGGGGCCCGCCCGCCGCCCACGCGCCAAGGGCCGCGCCACCGAGGCGCTGATGGGCAAGGTCGCCGTCAACGGCGCCCTGGTGCTGGTCACGCTCTACATGATGTTGCCGCTGGCCTGGCTGCTGATCGCCGCGACCAAGGACATGGGCGGCCTGTTCGGCGGCGACGGCTTCGCGTTCGAGGGATTCCACTTCACCGAGAACGTCAAGGCCGTCAGCACCGAGGGCGACGGCATCTACTGGCACTGGTACCTCAACAGCCTGCTCTACGCCGGCGTCGGCGCGGCGCTCGGCTCGTTCATCAGCGTGCTCGCCGGCTACGCGTTCGACAAGTTCGACTTCCCCGGCAAGGAGAAGCTGTTCGGCGGCGTGCTGCTGGGCGTGCTCGTGCCCACCACCGCCGTCGCGCTGCCGCTGTACCTGCTCGCGTCCAAGGTGGGCCTGGTCAACACCTTCTGGGCGGTGTTCATCCCGGTCATCGTCAATCCGTTCGGCGTCTACCTGGCCCGGGTGTTCAGCGCCGGATACATCCCCGGCGAGGTGCTCGAAGCCGCCCGAATGGACGGCGCCGGCGAGATCCGGACCTTCTTCTCGGTCGCCATGCCGATGATGATGCCGGGCTTCGTGACCATCTTCCTGTTCCAGTTCACCGCGATCTGGAACAACTTCTTCCTGCCCCTGGTGATGCTCTCCGACCAGAAGCTGTACCCGGTCAGCCTGGGTCTGTATTCGTGGAACACCAACGCGCACGCGTACCCCGAGTTCTATCCGCTGGTCATCACCGGCTCTCTGATGGCCGTGGTCCCGCTGGTCGTCGCCTTCGTCTCGCTCCAGCGCCACTGGCGTGCGGGCCTGTCCGCGGGGAGCGTCAAGTGAGCAACGGCACCGCCCGATTCGAGCCCGCCGCCGGCGCGCCCGCACCGGCACGACACCGACCCCGACTCCTGCTCGCGATGGATCCGTCCGTGGCCGGGCGCATCCTGGACACCCGGGCACGCGAGCGACTCGTCGCGCTGGCCGACGTCGATCTCGACCTGATCGCCGACGACTTCGACAGCCCCGAGGCCGCCGCAGCGCTGGCCGAGGCGGAAGTCCTGTTCACCTGCTGGGGCAGCGCCCGCCTGGACGCCGCGGTGTTGGCCCGGGCACCACGACTGCGCGCGGTGGTGCACGCGGCCGGCTCGGTCAAGCACCACGTCACCGACGCCGCCTGGGAACGCGGCCTGATCGTCTCCTCGGGCGCCGCGGCCAACGCCCTGCCGGTGGCCGAGTACACCGTCGCCGCCGTACTGTTCGCCAACAAGCGGGTCCTGCAGATCCGGGACGCCTACCGCGCGGAGCGGCGCCTGGTGGACTGGGACGCGCGGTTCCCGGGTTTCGGCAACTACCGGCGCACCATCGGTATCGTCGGCGCCTCCCGGATCGGCCGCCGGGTGCTCGAATTGCTCCGCCCGTTCGATTTCGAACTGCTGCTGCACGACCCGTATGTGACTGCCGATCAGGCCGCGGCACTGGGCGCGCGCGGGGTGGATCTGGACGAACTGGTGCGAAGCTCGGACGTGGTCAGCGTGCACGCACCCGAACTTGAGTCCACCCGACACCTCCTGGACCGCCGCCGGCTCGCGCTGATGCGGGACGGCGCGACGCTGATCAACACCGCCCGCGGCTCCCTCGTGGACCAGGACGCACTCACCGAGGAACTGGTCGCGGGCCGACTCGACGCCGTCATCGACGTCACCGAACCGGACGTACTCCCGGCCGCCTCGCCGCTCTACGACCTGCCCAACGTGCTCCTGACCCCACACATCGCCGGCTCCCTGGGCGGAGAACTGCGCCGCATGGTCGCCCTGGCCCTGGACGAACTCGACCGCTACACCCGAGGCGTCCCCTTCAGCCACGCAGTCGAACCGGCAACGCTGACCCACTCGGCCTGAAGCAACCTCGAACGCCGGCCGGCCCGCGAACCCGCCCCGGCCGGTGTTCGAGGCAAAGACCCCACTAACCCGAGTCCCCCACCTCGCCCCCGCCGGCACCCGGCACCGACTCGGCCCGTCCCAAGCCCGATGCCCGCAATCTCAGCCCCGTCGGTCTTCGGTACCGGATTCGGTCCGACTCAAGTGTGAGGGCCGCGATTTCAGCCCGGCCGGCGTTTGAGGCCACCCCGGAGCAACCGACGCGCGAGGTCCGCCGAAACCGTCAGCCCGGCCGGCGTTCGAGGCCGACTAGCCCGGCCGGCGCTTGAGGCCGAGAGACCCGGCCCACAAATCTTCCGGCCCCGGCCGGAGGCACTTGCACGACCCCCCAGACCGGAGGTCACATGCACGGCTTCAGACCCCTGACCCTCGCCCTCTCGGCGACCCTCCTGGCCACGGCATGCCTGGCTACCGCCCAAGCCGCCGGAGCCACGACCGCATCCCCGACCACGACGTACGTCGACTGCGGCGTAGGCCGACCGGACGCCACCGGGACCACCCCCGAGGACCCACTGGGCGACCTCGCCCCGATCAACACCCGCACCTTCGCCGCGGGCGACCGCGTCCTGTTCCGCGCCGGCACCGTGTGCACCGGCACGCTCACCCCGAAGGGCTCCGGCACCGCGGGCAACCCGATCACGATCGGCGCCTACGGCGAGGGCCCGCGCCCGGTGATCCAGGGCATCGGCGGCCCCTCCACCGTGCGCTTGGTCGATCAGAGCTGGTGGACCGTGCAGGGCCTCCACGTGACCAACCCGGCGACCACGCAGGCCCTGCGTACCGGAGTTCAGATCGACACCACCACCCCGGAGCGCAAGTACGGGATCGTGTTGCGCGACCTGGAGGTCTCCGACGTCGCCGGCTGGAGCGACAAGACCGGTGCCAACGCGGGTTGGTTCTCCGCCTCGGCCGGCATCGTCGTGCTCGGCCGGGCGACCGCCGGCCCGATCGAGGGCCTGACCATCGCCGACAACCAGGTGCACGACACCGGTGGCGGCGGCATCAAGATCTCGGTCAAGCCCGCCGACTTCCACCGCGACGTGCTGATCCGGGCGAACACCATCCGCAGCGTCGGCGGCGACGGGATCGTGGTGCACGGCTCGGACGCGCCGCTGGTCGAGTACAACCTCTTCGACGACGGCGGAGGCGGCAAGTACCCCTACGTCAACGGGAACTTCGCCGGGATGTGGCCGATCAACTCGCGTGACCCGGTGTTCCAGTACAACGAGGTCACTCGGCAACGACCGTCCATCTTCGACTCGACCGCGTGGGACTGCGACGGCGCGATCACCGGTTCGTGCACCTACCAGTACAACTACTCGCACGACAACGGCGGCGGCTTCTACCTCGGCTGCCAGAACTGCACCGCCCTCGGCAACTTCCACGCCACCCAGATCCTGCGCTTCAACATCGCCCAGGACGACTGCCGGATCCGGGCCAACGCGTCGGGCGACAACACCAGCCCGCTGCGGATGTACAACAACACCTTCTTCTGCCCGAGCAAGAAGATGGACGTCGAACTCCCGGGTGGCGCCTCGGCGGACACGCTGGTCGCCAACAACGTCTTCGTCGCCGGTCAGGGCGCGCTGCCCACGGGAGCGGGGATCAGGTATCAGGCCAACGTCTACCACGGCGGCTTCACCGTACCCATCGGAGACCCCTCGGCCGTGACCGGCGACCCGGGCCTGGCCGCCCCCGGCACCGCGACCGGCCGTACCGACGCGAGCGGTTACGCGTTGCTTGCCGGATCTCCCGCGCTGGGCAGCGGAGTCGCGGTGCCGGGCATGGGCACGCACGACTACTTCGGCAATCCCGTGACGGGCGGTGGCGCGGGGGTCAACCGGGGCGCCTACAACGGCTCGGCGGTGGCCGCGCCGCGCTATTCGTCGATCGCCGCCGCTTACAACAACGTCGGGGTCGGCGACGACGCCAACCCGAACACCGGCGGCCTCGGGCTGTCCGGACGCAGCTACTCCGGGCCGGCGCTGGCGGCGGCCGGATACGTCCCGGGCGGTACGGTCGGCGCGGGCGGCGCCCAATTCACGTGGCACCCGCGCGCGTACGGTCTGCCGGACAACGTCAAGGTCGCCGGGCAGCGCATCGCGCTGACCGGCAGCGGCAGTCGCCTCGTGGTGCTGGGCGCGGGCGCGTACGGGGCGCAAAGCGGCACCGTCACCGTCACCTACACCGACGGCACGTCCTCGACCGCGACGCTCACCCTGGGCGACTGGTGGAGCACCGCCGCCGGTCCGTCCGATCAGGTCGCGGTCCGCGCCGCCTATCACCACAAGCCGCAGACCGACTACCGCAATCCGGCCACGGCACGGTCCGAGGAGGACGTCACGGTAAGGGTCGCGTCATTGGCGATCGACCCGTCCCGGACGGTGGATTCGGTGACCCTGCCGACGGGCGGCCCGATTGCCGGGCCCGGGTTGCACGTGTTCGATCTGAAGGTCGTCGCCTGATGTCCGGCCGGGGACGGGCCGGGAGTCCGGCGCGCGGAGTCGAGCCGCAGGCGGGCGTCACGTGCCGCCGCCGGCGGCGCGTGCTCGGCTGGGCCGCCGCACTGACCGCGACGATCGCGGTCGTGGGTGTCTCGGTGGCCTTCCTGGGCCCGTCCTCGGCATCCGGACGGGCGACACCCGCATCCGGCGGCGGCCCGGCCTCGCGGGCGGAGGCCGTCAATTCGGCCGCCGTGGTCGCGACGGTCGACGAAGTACCGCTCACAGCTGGTGAGTTGCGTCGGGCCGCGATGCGGTTGCGGGCCGAGGTGGTCGCGGAGTTCCCGATCACCGGGGCGCGCGCCCAGTACTGGCGGACGCCGATCGCGGGTCGGACGCCGCACGAGGTGCTGACGGAGCGGGCGTTGCGGGCGGCGGCGCAGGATTCGGTGCTGCGGCGTTGGGCGCAGCAGGCCGGGGTGTTGGCCGACCCGACCGAGGCCGGATTCCGGGCCCGATTCGAAGCCGAGAACGCGCGCCGCGCGGCGGCCCGGGCGTCCAGGCGTCCGGTGCCGGGTGTGCCGAGCTACGACGAGGACGGCTTCGCACGCAACGAGGCGGCCGAACTCGCGCGGGCGCTACGCGAGTCGCCGTCGGACCGAGTGGACCTGTCCGAGTCGCGACTGCGCGATCGCTACGCCGAACTGGCGGGTGCGGCCGGGCCGTCGGCCGAGGTGCCATCGTTCGAGCAGGCCCGGGACCGGATTCGGCTCGATCTCCTGTCGGCCGCATTCGACGGGGAACTGTCGCGAAGGGTGGCCACGGCGCGCACGATTGCCCTGCCGGCGGCCGACGCCGTGATCGGCGGAGCCGAATAGTCCGGCGGGCCGTGGCGCACGTCCGGGCCTGGAGCGGTACGGACGGCGTGGACCACGCGGTCAACTACACCGGCAATGCCGGCGTGCTGCGCCTGGCCGTCGATGCATTGCGGCTGGGCGGCAGCTTCTGTCCGGCCTCCGGCAACCAGGTCCCGCCCGGCCAGTTCCCGATCACCGTCAACGACTTCACCCGCCTGGAGATCACCGTCGTCGGCACCCGAGGCGCCCGCCACCGCGACGCCCTCGCGGTGCTCGACCTCCTCGGCCGCGGGCGGATCGGTGCGCGTGTCGCGGCTCGGTTCCCGTTGGCCGAGGCGGCTCGGGCGCACGCACTGATGGAGGACGACACCGATCTCGTGGGCCGGGTCGTGCTCAAACCCTGAACGCCACCGCCGGGAGCGCGGGTTGGTCTCGGCGCGGCCCCGGTCGCGCCGGGGCCGGCACCCGGTCGCGGTGTCACACGGCGCCGCGCAGGGCGCGTGTACTCCCGCTCGCGAGACCGGCGCTGCGTCGTAGGCGGGTGTGCTACGCCGGGTTCCGAGGGTCCTCGGCGGATCGGTCGGCGATTCCCGCGTCGGTGAAGGTCACTTCCTCGACGTGCGCGACGATCTCGACCTCGTCGCCCAGTGCCCATTCGGCCACCCGCGAGACCATCGGCGCCGGTACCGCCTCGCTGATGCCGGGCGCGGCCGGGATGTCGTACGTGGCGTGCGCGTCGTGCGGCAGTACCACTCGGTAGCCCCGTGCCAGCGCCTCCCGCGCGGTCGCGCCCACGCACATCTCGGACATCACCCCGCACACGGCCACACCCGTGACGCCCGCCCGGGTCAGCAGGTCCGCCAGCGGCGTACCGTCGAAGCCGTCGTCCTCGGTCTTGCGAACCACCACCTCACGGGGGCCAGCCGCCACCGGCAGCCGCAACTTCCAACCGGGCGTGCCGATCTCGTCGTCCGCGCCGACCGGCCCGTCGTTCTGGAGATGCACCACCAACGCACCGTTCGCCCGGGCCCGGGCGATCAACGTGGCGGCTCGCTCCACCACCCGCTCCGCCGCCGGTACCGCGCCGGCGCCGGTGACGAAGGCCATCTGCACGTCGACGACCAGCAGGGCGGACACGGGTTCGATGTTCGCTGTCATGCCACCCCATCCTGCCCGCCGAGTTCCCCCGCCGATCCGCGGGGTCCGCGAACACGCCCTATCCGAAGGCCAGTCTGCGGAATTCGTTGCGGATGGCGGCCAGCGGCTCGCGTTCGCGGGTGAAGTAGACCTTGTTGGTGAGCAGGACCGCCCAGCGCCGCCGTCGCGCCGAGATCCACATGGCGGTGCCGGTGAAGCCGTAGTGGACGTAGACGCCCTCGGCCGGATGGGTGCCCGGGGCCGGATGCCAGAACAGGCCCCGGGCGGGTTCGAGGTCACCGGTGTGGACGGTCAGCGATTCCTCGACCCAGGCGGGACCGAAGCCGGGGGCGGGGCCGCGGTCGGCGGGAGGCGCGCCGAGCAGGTGGCGAAGGAAACGGGCCAGGTCGTCGCGGACGGTGAAGGCGCCGGCGATGCCGCAGACACCGCCGAGCAGGCGTGCGGACGGGTCGTGCACCGTGCCACGGAGTCGGCCCCCGCTGTCCGGGTCGGGCTCGGTGGGCGCACAGTCGGCGCCGAGCGCGGTGGGGAGCGGGCCGAAGCGGGTGTCGCGCATGCCGAGCGGTTGCCAGATTCGGGAGCCGGCGACGTGGTCGAGGGTGTCGGCCGCGAGGTGTTCGACGAGATAGCCGAGGATCAGCGCGGCCCGGTCGGTGTACTCGACGGCTTCGCCGGGCGGGCGGTGCAGGACTTCGCGCAGGACGCCGGTGCGGATGGTGTCCGGGTCGGTGCCGTAGTGGAGGGCCAGGTCCGCGTGCGGCGGAACGCCCGCGGTGTGGGTGAGCAGCCGGCGGGCGGTGACGTCGCCGAGCGGGTGACCGGCGACCTCGGGCCAATACGAGGCGAGGGGCGCGTCGAGGGGCAGGACGCCGTCCTCCCAGAGGGCGCCCACGCAGGCCCAGACAGCGATGATCTTGGTAAGGCTGGCCACGTCGAAGATGGTGTTCGGGTTCATTCGTACGTCGACTCGCCCGCGGGTTCGGTTGTCGCCGCGGGTGAACGGCCCGATCGGTGCGAGCGGGTCGAGGGTGCCGCCGGCTCCGGTCGCGCGGGTGCCTCGGGCGTCGCCGACGGCCCATACCGCGCCGGGGTAGACCCGGTCTCGAACGCCGGCGTTCACGAGTCGTCGGATGCCTGCGGACTCGGATGTCATCGCCCACCTCATCGGCTACCCGTCGCCCTTTCGCCTCCCGACGCGCATCGTCGCGCTTCCTCGTGACGCCTCGTCGAGTTTTGCCCGGCCGACCGTGCCGTGCCGGGTTGCCGCGCCGGGTTTGCCACGCCGATTGTTGCTCGCCTGCCGGGTGGCGGTCCGGTGGGCCGCCGGGTCGGCGAGCCGCGTTCGCCCGGCCGCGGGGATTCCGGGACGCCCTACTCCGCGGGGTGCTCAGCCTCGACGAGAGCGGTGATCACCCGGTCCAGTGCGGCCAGGTCCGCCCGTGGGAGGTCGCGCAGGATCTCCGGGGGGTCGTCCAGAATGCCGCGGGCGATCTGTGCGATGCGCAGGCCCTCCGGGGTCACCGCCAGCATCCGCTGCCTGCGGTCGGCGGGGTGGATGGTGCGTTCGATCAGGCCGCGGCGTTCGAGGTCGTCGACGACCAGAGTCGTGTACGGCTTGTCGGTGGACAACCGAGCGGCCAGTTCGCGCATGGACAGCGGACCGGCGGCGATCCGGCGCAGTGCCTTGACGCGGACGAAGCTGAGCCCGGTTGCCTCGGTGACCTGGCGGCGGCGATCGTGGCGCTCCAGGACGAGGGTGCGCATCCCGGTCCAGACCCGTCCCGCGGCGTCCGAGGGGGCGTCGCTCGCCGCGTCGCGTGCGGGGGAACCCGTCATTGCCTCACGTCCGTCGTCTCCGGCGCCCCGGCGGGCGGCGCCGCCGCGGGCATCAGTTTCGCGCCCGTGCGCTCGGCGGTGCGCAGGGCCCAGCGGCCCGTGGTGAGCATACCGAGGCCCGCGACCGAGACGCCGCAGCCCAGCACGATCCACCATCCGGCGTGCGTCGCGGCGGCCAGGCCGGCGCCGCCGGGTGTGGACAGCACGGATCCCATGGTGGTGCCGACCACCGCGACCCCGAAGGACTGGCCGACCTGGCGACTCGTCGACGCGATCGCCGAGGCCACCCCCGCCTGGGCGCGCGGCATGCCGGACACGGCGGTGTTCGTGATCGGCGCGTTGACCAGCCCGAAGCCGATGCCGAACAGGCTGTACGCGGCGACCATCCGCACGGTGGAGGTGTCGTCGGCCAGCCCGACCAGCAACGCGGCGCTCGCCGCGATGGCGAGGCCGGCCGCGACCAGCGGTATGCGCGGGCCGACCCGTCCGACCAGCCGCCCGGAGATCGGCGAGAACACGAACGTCATCAGCGCCATCGGCAGCGTACGCAGACCCGCCTCGGTCGGCGAGTAGCCGCGTGCCTCCTGGAGATAGAGCGTGTTCAGGAAGAGGAATCCGGACATCGACGCGAACGTGCACACCGCGATCACGGTCGCGCCCGCGAACGGCGCGCTGCGGAAGAAGCGCAGGTCGATCAGCGGTTCCGCGCGCCGCGGCGACCAGTACAGCAGGCCCGCCAGGCAGGCCGCGGCCAGGGCGAACAACGCGACGATCAGCGGCGCGGACCACCCCGCCTCGCGACCCTCGATGATCGCGTAGGTGAGCGACAGCAGGAACGCGAACACCAGTACCTGAGCGACCGGATCCGCCCGCCTGGGGCGCGCGGCCTTGGACTCCGGTACGTAGAGCGCGGTGAGCACCATGGCGGCGAGCGCGACCGGCACATTGATCCAGAACACCGACCGCCAGCCGGCCGAGTCGACCAGCGCGCCGCCCACGATCGGCCCGAGCGCCATGGCGATTCCGATCACCGCGCCCCACATGCCGATCGCGCGGGCGCGTTCGCGGGGTTCGGTGAAGGTGTTGGTGATGATCGACATCGCGACCGGGTTGAGCATCGACCCACCGACGGCCTGGACCACCCGGAACGCGATCAACCACCCGAGCCCCGGCGCCAGGCCGCACAACACCGAGCCCGCGGCGAACAACACGAGTCCGGTCTGGAAGACCCGACGCCGACCGATCCGATCAGCCGTCGAGCCGGCCACCATGAGCAGCGAGGCCAGCACCAGCGTGTAGGCGTCGATGGTCCATTGAAGCTGCGACACCGAGGCGTCGAGATCACTCCGAATGGATGGCAGAGCCACGTTCAGGATGGTGTTGTCGAGCCCGACGATGAACAGACTCATGCAACAGGTCAACAGAACGAGGAGCTTTCTGCGCTGATCGGTGCCGATGGACGACATGCACCTCTCCAATCGTTACTGAAGTACAATCATTATGGTTGTACAACCAATTGAAGGAGGTCGTCAACCGACCCGATCTCGCGCTGCCCGTCGAACCTCGAACCGCCTGGGGCGGGGGGCGGGCGTGCCGGGCGGGGCGGGTGTGCGGGGACCACCCGGCGGTGCGCATATCGAACCGACGTGTCGCCGAAGCACTGCCGGAAAAGCCGATCGGGATTCTCTTTCCCGGGCTGTCACATCTTCGGGCCGAAGTCCATCAGGGCTGTGTCGACGCGATCCGGTGCCGCCGGATTGGGAATCTGCACGAGGCGGGCGTCAAGGCCGGCGTACGTCGGATGGTGGTGGCCTCGATCATCGGCATCGACGCCTCGACCGCGGGCTACAACGCCGCCAAGTCGGCCCAGAGCAGGCCGTGCCGGCCGGTCCGCTGCCGGTTCGGATCCTGCGCGCGGCGCAGTTCCACGAGTTCGTGGCGGAGCTCGTGAGCTGGGGGATCCAGGGCGAGGTCTGCCAAGTGCCCAGGACGCGCACCCAACTGATCGCCGCCCGCGCCGTCGCGGAGGGCTTGGTCGACCTGGCCACGGGGGACGGGCCGGTGGCCGAGTCGCCGGGCACCCCGTTCGCGGAGATCGCCGGCCCCCGCGAGGAGAACCTCGCCGCAATGGCCGAACCGGTGCCGGCCCGACGCGGCCACGAGGTCCGCATCGAAGAGGTGAGCGACCCGGCCAACCCGGACCGCGAGGTGTTCGAAAACGGCGGCCTGCTTCCTTCCCCGCACGCCGTCCTGTCCGGCCCGACCCACCGCGACTGGCTCGAAGCGCAGGCGTAGGACCGCGGTTCGTTCTTCCGGCCGCGGGTTGGCGTGTGTTTCATGGCCCCGCAGCGGGCGTGTTCATCGATCCGGGGTCGGCCGGACACCCCGCCGCCGGACCGGCCGGCTGCGGCTCGGCACCGTGCCGTCGACCCGGCGGGGCAACGCTGTTCGGCTCAGCCGGTCGGGGTTCGGCGGGCGGTCCAGATCTTGCGTTCGGCACTCAGGACGTCCGGAGTGACCCGGGGGGTGGCGTCCCAGACCATCGTGTCGCGATGGGTGCGGGTATAGCGCGGCCACTGGGCGCCCGGGTCGAGGTCGCGGATGAAGGCGACCCACGCGCCGTGCATCGCGTCGGCCAGCTTCTGGGGCGCGTCGGGGCCGGTCGCGTTCTTCGCGTTCTCGGCGGCCAGCAGGTCGAAGGCGAACGGCAGGTCGAGGCAGTGGAAGGCCTTCCCGCCGAACGTCGGTGAGGTGGAGAGCCATTCGAAGGCGTACAGCCAGGTCGGCCGGTCCTGACCCGCCCGGGCCTCGGCGATGGAGACCGCGGTGCCGCGGAACAGGGTGTCGGTGATCGCCTGGCCGATCACCTGGGCGGGGGCGGCGCCGTCGTGCAGGGCGAGATACGCCTCGACGCCCTCGGGCGGCAGGCCGGCGGAGCCGAGGATGGCGACGGCGACCTCGATCGGGGCGTCCGACATCTCGAATTCGGCGACGGCGTTGAACTCGTGATGGGTGGCACCGAGCATCAGCGGTGCGGGTGTGGCCGAGCCGTCGCGGAACGCCGTGTGTACGTCCTCGGGGATCAACTCGCCGTCGGAGAACGGCGCCAGCAATAGGCCCGGCAGCGCGGCGGCGCCCTCGTCGGGCGCGGTGAGCAGGTCCTGCAAGCGCAGCAACTCGTCGTGCGAGAGGTCGCGCAGCGCGGCGGCGGTCGCGGGCAGGCCGGTGCGGGAGGTGAAGAGTTCGGCGACGGCGAGGCCGTCCGCGCGGCTCTGCGGCTCCATCACCGCGCCGGAGACCGAGATCGCGGCCCGGAAGAGGTCGTGCGCGGACGGCGCGACCATCAGCGTCTGCACCGCGCCGCCACCCGCCGACTGGCCGGCGATGGTGACCTTGGCCGGGTCGCCGCCGAAGGCCGCGATGTTGTCCCGGACCCAGCGCAGGGCGGCGATCCAGTCCAGGACGCCCCGGTTGTCGGGCGCGCCCTCCAGGTGCAGGAAACCCTCGATGCCCAGCCGGTAGCCGAGCGAGACCAGGACCACGCCGTCCCGGTTGAACGCGGTGCCGTCGTACCACGGGCTCGCGGGGGAGCCGGCGACGAAGCCGCCGCCGTGGATCCAGACCAGTACCGGCAGCGCGGCGTCCGGGCTCGGGTCGGGCGTGAACACGTTGACGCCCAGTACGTCGTCGCCGGGGATCGACGGCTCCGGGATGATCGTCGGCCCGTCACCGAACGCGCGGCGCTGGGCGGTGGGGCCGTACGCGGTGGCCATCAGCGGTTCGGTCCACGCCTCGGGAGCCTCGGGCGCGGCGAAGCGCAGGTCGCCGACGGGAGGCTTGGCGTACGGGATGCCCAGGAAGCGGGCGGACCGGCCCTCCCAGAACCCTTGGACGGGACCCAGATTGGTGGTGACGAGCGGCTGCTGGGGCACGGGGGTGATCCTTTGCGCGGAGGGGTCGGTCTGGCGGTCCGGCGGTCGGCACGGGGGGTGACGCCCGAGCTTTCCATGGGGGAGTATCGGTCCCGAACGCTAAATATTACAAGAGTTGAAAAAACTACCCGCACGTTCCATAGGATCGCAAGGCCGGGAGCTGCGAAGGGCCGGGGGTCGCGAAGGGGCAGAATCGGTTGCGTGAACAACCCCACCGACACCGCCGCGGTACGACGTCACAACGTGGCTCTCGTGCTGCGCGAGATCGCCGCGCACGGCCCCTGCGCGCGTACCGAGGTCGCGGCGGCCACCGGCCTCGTGCACGCGTCGGTCAGCGCCCTGGCCGCCGACCTGATCGGGCGTGGTCTGGTGGCCGAGGTGGGCTCCGCGTCGTCCGGCGGTCGGGGCCGGCCGCGTCGGCTGCTGCGCCTGGTGCCCGGGCGGGTGGTGGCGATCGCGCTACAGGTGACGCTGGAGCGGGTCGAGGTGATGGCCGCGGACCTTGCCGGCGCGGTGGCGCATCGCGCATCCGTACCGCACCGCGCGCCGTTCGGCGACCCCGAGCCACTGGCCGCGGTGCTCGCGCGCGAGATCGGGCGGGCCGAGGCGGTCGTGCGCGCTCGGCGCGACGCGCATCTGGCCCGGGTGGTGATCGCGATGGCAGGACCGGTGACCGGGTCCGGGCATACCGTTGCCGCCGCGATCGACTTCGGCTGGTCGCGGACCGACCTGCGCGCACTGGTGCTGGCGCACCTGCCCGACCTCGCCTGCCCATTGGACGTGGTCAACGACGCGAACGTCGCGGCCCTGGCCGAATTTCATGCGCGCGCCGAACAGGGCGGCGAACTCCCGTGTGCCGTCGCGTACATCAAGGCCGACACCGGCGTCGGGGGCGGCCTGGTGGTCGGCGGCCGGATCCACACCGGTACGCACGGCATGGCCGGCGAAGTGGGCCACATCCCGGTCGCGTTCGACGGCCCCGACTGTCCGTGTGGCGCGCGCGGGTGCCTGGCGATGTACGTCGGGCCCGAGCCGCTGACCGCCGCCGCGGGGCTCGCCGACGTGGCCGCGCGGGACGGGGTCGACGGAGCCCTGGCCGAACTCGACCGCCGACTGCGCGCCGGCGACCCGCGTGCGACCGACGCGCTCGCGTTCGCGGGCCGCTCGGTGGGCGCGGCGGTGCTGGCCATCTCCGGGCTGGTGGACCCGGGCGAGGTGATCCTCGGCGGCTACCTGGCAACCTGGGCGGCGTGGCTGACCCCCGGCATCGACGCCGTCATGGCGGGCCGCCGCGCGGGTGCCCCCCACCTGGAACCGGCCATCGTACGAGGCATGTTGGGCCCGGACGCGACCCTGCACGGAGCCCTGCGAACCAGTCGAGAGGCCACCCTCGACGACGCCACCACCGTTCCCACCCTCGACAAGCCGACCCCGGCGGGCTGACCCGGTCACCAGCCCTCCGCCCGTCACCCTCACCGCCCCGGCCCCGGCCATTGCCTCTGCCCCCGCCTCTGCCCCGGTCTCCGTCCGGCCTGCGCCCGGCCCCGACCTCCGCCCGGGCTTCGCCCAGATCTGGCCTCAGCCCCGGCCCCGGTTCGGTCCCCGCCCCGGCTCAGTCCCGACCTGCGATGTCGCCGAGCGTGCGCCCTACTCACTCCAGGCGCCGGGCAACATGACGGCGACTTCCCACAGAACGTGTCCCCGCCCCGCCGGCGCGGCGAATGCGGCAGGGAATCGGCCGCATTGACGCGCAGAATCGTGACCATGAAACCCCCTTCCGGCCGGTTCCGAACCGTGCTCACCCGTCGGGCGCTCAACCGAACCCTGTTGACGCGTCAGTTCCTCGCCGAGCGCACCTGCCGCAGCTCGGCCGAGGTGGTCCGGCACTTGGTCGCCATGCAGGCACAGGAGCCGAACTGGCCCTATGTGGGCCTGTGGACCCGAGTAGCGGACCTGCGGCACGCGGAGCCGACCGCCCTGTACACGGACCGCACCGTCGTCCGCGGCCCACTGCTGCGCGGCACCCAACACATGGCGACGGCCGAGGACTACGCCTGGATCCGGCCGCTGCTCCAACCCGCTCCCGGAACCGAGCTGCGCCCGAGCTACTACGCCCGCGAGACCCGGGGCCTGGCCCCCGCCGAACTTGCCGCAGCCGGACGGGAGTTGCTGGGGGAGGGACAACTGACCAGGCGAGCACTGGGCCGGCTCCTGGCGGAGCGCTATCCGGGCCGCTCCGGGGCCGTGCTCACGGCGGCGGTACAGCGGCTGCTGCCGATCGTGCATCCCACGCCCGACGGGGTATGGGGTGGCTGGGGTACGCGCCCGTCGGTGTCCATGGCGTTGGCCCCGGCGTGGACCGGGCGGGCGATGGATCCGGCGCCCGCGGCACGGGAGTTGATCGGGCGATATCTCGCCGCGTTCGGCCCGGCGACGGTGGCCGACGTGCAGGGCTGGTCCGGGCTCAAGCGGCTGCGCGACGTGGTCGAGGGCATGCCGCTACGGGCGCTGCGCGACGTCGACGGGCGCGAGCTGTACGACCTGCCCGACGCGGAACTCGCCGACGAGGACCGGCCGGCGCCGGTCCGCTTCCTGCCCGCGTATGACAACGTGCTGCTCGGGCATGTCGATCGGTCCCGGATCCTGGCCGACGAGGACCGCCGACTGGTCATGCCGGGCGGCGCGCTCGTGCTGCCCACGTTCCTGGTCGACGGCTTCGTCCACGGCACCTGGTCCGTGCACGCCACCGGCCTGCGGATACGGCCGTTTCGGCCGCTTTCGCCGGACCAGGAGCGACAGGTCGCCGAAGAGGCGTCCCGGCTGGCCGAGTTCGCCATCGCGGATCCCGACGCGCGGCGGGTCGACATCGCCGCGTGACCGGGCCTGCCCGCATCGAAGGGGAGGCCGTACCCATCGCGGTGAACCCGCCCCCGAACGGCTCCCGGCCCGCCTCGGACGTCCCCGAACCGGCTTCCCGACGCGCCTCGCACCGTCCCGAGCCGCTCCGGGTCCGCCTCGAACCGCCCCTGACGCCCCCGTCCCGCCCCCACCTCACCCGCCCGAGTCCACCCGCCCGTTCGCGGCAGTCGGCCACAGCGCCGCGCCCGCCGCGAGTGGCGGCAGCAGGGCGACCAGGGCAAGCGCATGCGCCGGGTCCATCGTCGTCGACAACGATCCGACCGCTGCCGCGCTCATTCCACCGCCGACGAAGTACACCTGGTTGAGCAATCCGACGGCGCCACCCCGTACGGCCGGGTCCACCAGCGTCGCGACCCGTCCGGTGGTGACGACCTGGCTCACCGCGAACGCCACGATGCACAGCGAGGCGGCGACCACGATCACGAACGCGCCCGAGATCAGGCCGACCGTGAGCAGGCCCGCCGACGCGAGCACCGCGGTCACCGCGAACAGCCCTCGCCCACGCGGCCCGACGGCTCGGCGGGCCAGGACGAAACCGATCAGGCCGCCGGGCAGCAACGCCGCGCCCACCTGGAGCACGCTCCACCCGTACTGCCGGACCAACAGCTGCGGCGCCGCGTACATCACCGAGAACAGCGCGCCGAACACGCCGATCCCCATCACCGCGGTGAGCACGATCGTGCGATCGCCGACCAGCGCACGCGGCACGAAACCGTGCGGTCGACGCAGGGTCCACCCCATCAGGGTGCCGAGCGCGAGCGCCGCGGCCAAGCCCAGCGCGACCACCGTCGGGGTGCTCAGGGACAACGTGGGGGACTGGATCAGCACCAACAGCGTGGTAGCCGTGACCGCGACCAGCCCGGCGCCCACCGCGTCCACCGCACGCCGCGAACCGGCCCCGGTACGCCGCACCAGCGGCAGGCACAGCCCGATCACCGGCAGCGACAGCGCGGGCAGGACCAGGGTGGCCCGCCAACCGATCCACTCGGTGACCACGCCGCCGACCAGGGTGGCGCCGGCCCCGAACACCGCCATCGTGCCCCCGAATTCGCCCAGGACCCGGGCCCGTCGGGCCGGGTCCGTGGCCACCGCGAGGGCGAGCGCGCCGGAGATCATCGCCCCCGAACCGGCCGCCGCGACGAACCGCCCGGCGACCAGGACGCCCAGGTCGGGCGCGCCCAGGCACACCGCCATGCCCAGCGCCAGCAACGCGCCACCCGCGGACAGCGAGAAGCGCACACCGCGGGCGTCCGCCAGTCGGCCGAACACGGCCGTCCCCATGCCGAGCGCGAGCGCGTGCACGGTGAGCACCCAGCCGGTGGACGCCGGCCCGGCCGCGAGCGCGCGCCCCACGTCCGGCAGCGCGACCCCGGCTGCGGTGACCCCGAACACCGAGGGGCCGCCGAGCAGTCCGAGTCGCACCCCGGCCGCGCGAACCGGTCGGCCGATCGCCGGTGCCCGCGCCGCCACCCGCTCCCCGGTACTCCCGTCCGCTGCCGCCTGCTTCGTCGTCACGACCGCGCTCCTCGTCCGCGATGCCGCAGGATGTGCCCGACCATCGAGCCGGCGGCACCGACCCGGGCCACTCTCGACGGGCGCGTTCCCACCGCCCATCCCCCAGGTGAGGGATGGGCGCCCGGACGCGAGCGGCACAGGATCGAGGACGTCCGTACCGATCCACCCGAGGAGCACCCGCCATGCAAGCCGTCATCGCCATCGATCACGGCGGTCCCGAGGTCCTGACCGCCGTGCCCGCACACCCCGAGCCGCGTCCCGGCAACGGTCGAGTACTGGTGGAGGTCGCCGCGAGCGGGGTCAACTTCATCGACATCAGCCAGCGCCGAGGCGTGTTCGCGGTACCCACGCCGTTCGTGCCCGGCGTCGAGGCCGCCGGGACGGTCGTCGAACTGGGCCCGGGAGTGACCGGCGTCGCCGTCGGTGACCCGGTCGCCTGGGTCATGGACGGCTCGGTGACCACCGCGCACGGCGCCTACGCGCAACGCGCCGTGGTCTCCGCGGACCGCCTGGTGCCGATCCCCGACGGGTTGGATGCCGAGTCGGCCGCCTCGATCCTGATGCACGGGCTGACCGCGCACTACCTCACCCACGATGCCTATCGGGTGCGCCCGGGCGACACCGTCGTGGTGCACGCGGCGGCCGGCGGCCTGGGCGGGCTGCTCACCCAGTACGCGGTGGCCCGCGGCGCACGGGTGATCGCGACGGTCTCCGACCCGGCCAAGCACGACCGGGCCCGCGCGGCCGGGGCGGACCTGGTACTGGGCTACGAGGGGTTCGCCGAGCGCGTCCGCGAGGCCACCGACGGGCGGGGCGCGGACGCGGTGTACGACGGGGTCGGCGCGGCGACCTTCGACGGCGGTCTGGCGAGCCTGCGTACCCGCGGCACCATGGTCCTGCTCGGCGGAGCGAGCGGCCCGGTCCGGGACTTCGACACGGGCCGCCTGCTCGGCGCCGGCTCGCTGTACCTGACCCGACCCGGCATCGCCGACTACATTCGCGATCGCACGGAATTGCTCGGCCGGGCGCACGACGTGTTCGAGCGCATGCTCTCGGGGGCGCTGCGGGTGCACGTCGGCGGGCGGTACCCGTTGGCGCAGGCGCGGCGCGCGCACGAGGATCTGGAGAGCCGACGAAGCACCGGGAAGCTTCTGCTGATTCCGTAGGTTGACGCGATCGTCGGGCGGCCCGAGCGCGCGCTCGACCCGACGGCCGACCTCACCCGAGGCTCGGCCGCCCCCTCCGGGCCGTCGACCCGATTCCGGGCCGCCGACCCGATCCCTCCGAAGCCCGCCCGCGTGTCCGACCAGGAACGGAGCCCCGATGACCCGCCGACCCGACAGCGCCGGCTGGAAACGCGACGAACTGCTGGCCCGTGCCGCCGAGGCGCCCGACGCGCTCGCGCTGTTCGCGACCGCGTCGGTGCGGCTGCGCCGCATGGTGCCGTTCGACGCGGCGGTGTGGCGCGCGACCGACCCGCTCACCGGGCTGATCGCCGCGCCGATTCGGGTGGAGAACATCGACGCGGGTGGCTGCGCGGCGTTTTGGACCAGCGAATCGGACCCGGACACGGTCAACGCGTTCCGTGCCCTCGTGCACGCCCGGGTCCCGGCGGCGGCACTGCGCGAGAGCACCGGTGATCGTCCCGAGGCCAGTCCGCTCTACGACGCGTACCTGCGCCCGCGCCGATTCGGCGACGAGCTGCGCGCGGTGTTGCGGGTGGCCGGCCGTCCGTGGGGCAGCGTGAGTCTGTTCCGGGATCGGGACCGACCGGCCTTCACCGCCGCCGACACCGAACTGGTCGCGGGCCTGTCGGCTCCCCTCGCCGGGCGGTTGCGCGGCTTCCTGCGGCCGGGCGAGGCGACCGTCGAGGAGTTGGCGGAGGCGGACGAGGCGACCGGCGTACTGCTCTTCGATCGGGCCGGACGCCTGGTCTCGGCCAACGAGCAGGCCCGCGACCGGATCGCGAGCGTGGTCGGCGAGGACGCGGACGGCGCGCTGCCGATGTGGATCGCCACCCTGGCCGCGGCCGGGACCGGCCGGGTGCGGGTGCTCACCCGGGCCGGCCGCTGGCTGGTGTGCCACGCGTCTCGGCTCAGCGGCGACGACGCGTTCACCGTGGTGATGATCGAGGCGGCCCCGGCGTCCGAGGTGGCCGCGATCATCGTCGAGGCATACGAACTGACCGGGCGGGAGAGCGAGATCACCCGCCTGATCGCGGGCGGCCTGGGCACCGACGACATCGCCCGCCGGCTGCACATCTCCACACACACCGTGCGCGACCACATCAAATCAGTGCTGGCCAAGGTCGGTGTGGCCAGTCGGGGCGAACTGGTCGCCAAGTTGTTCACGGAACACGTGGGACCGGCGGCCGGGCGGTCGGTGTTTCGGGTGCGAACGGCGAGCTGAGTCGCTCCCCGGAGCGGTCCCCGGGGCCGCCCCGTCGACCTCAGCGCAGCATCGCCGCCATCAGGTCCGTGCCCAGCGTCGCCGTCGCCGAGGCGTCCAGGTCGTAGAGCACATACCGGCCGCGCCGCCGCATTCGCAGCAGCCCGGCCTTGCGCAGTACGGCCAGGTGTCGGGAAACCTCGGGCGCGGTCAGCTCCCAGGCCGAGGCCAGTTCGCCGGTGGTGTGCGAGCCGCGGGCGAGGGTGCGCGCCAGACGCAGCCGGACCGGATGCGACAGCGCCTCCAAGCGCTGCCGTGCCAGGTCCATCGGGACCGGCTGCCGGACGTCCCGGTCGGTGACCGCGACCGGGTACTGGAGCACCGGACGCCAACCGCGTGCGTGCACCACGACCAGATGCGGGGCGCCGAACACCGTGGGCAGGAACGTCACCCCGTCGCCCACCGCGCTGGTCGCGTGGTCCTGGAGCTTGTCCACCACGATCCGCTGCCGGGGCCCGTCCAGGTCGATCGCCCGGGAGACCGAGGCCAGGGTGTCGGCGACGCCGCGCCGGGCCATCAGATCCGCCTTCAACCGCAGATCGGCGGTCAGCCGCGGGTACACCCGCTGCCAGGTCGCGGTGAAGAACGCGTCCCGGCAGTCCTCCAACATCCGACGCACCCGGGCCCGCACCATCGGCGGATCCGCGATCAACCGATCCGCGAAGGACACCTGACGTGGGCCGCGAGCGTGCGCCAGGTTCAGGACGCGGTCGCGCGTGTTCGAGTCGCGCAACGGTGACGGGTTGCCGACGAGCAATCGGTCGGTTCCGCACGTGGCGACCAGCGCGGTCGACACGTAGGCGTCGTCGTCGAGGCGGTCCACCTCGTCCAATTCGTCGGCCAGGGTCGCTCCGGGCCTGCCCGGCAGCAGGAAGTCCGCCCGCGACGAGCGCCACAGGAATTCCGCTTCGAGCAGTTTGTCCGCCAGTTCCGGTCGCAGCGCCTCCCGGGTCTCGGCGACCCAGTCGTGGTGCGCCGGGTGATGCCCGGGCTCGGCGAGCACATGCAGCATCGCGGTCAACTCGGCGAGCGGGGAGGCCCCGAACAGCAGGTGCTCGGGCGGTACCCCCGTGATGTCGATGGTCAGGCTCACGGCGGGATCATCGCAGGTGCCGGTCGGCGGGCCGGAGCCGATTGACGACAACGGTCAATCGAGGTGACCCGGCCGGGTCGGGCCGACGACGGTTTGGCCCATGACGACGACTCCGGCGCGACCGCCTTCCATACCACTCGCGACCCGACCGGCTTCCGACGCGGCGGTGGCTGCGAGCCCGGTGGTGACCGCGGGGGCGGCTGTGGCTTCGGGCCCGCCTGTGGGTGACGACCCGAGAGGGCGGACGCGGCCGGACCGGCCGGAGCGGCCGCCCTTGGGCGAGCTGGTGCGTGCCTCGGGCGGTCCGCGCTACGCCGTCGCGCTCGGGGTGGACGCGCTCGGGTCCGGGATGTTGCGGCCGTTCCTGCTCCTCTATGGGGTCCAGGTGCTGGGACTGGGCGTGGCTCGGGCCGGTACGGCGATGTCGATCGGCATGCTGCTCGGGCTCGCCACGGTGCCCTTCCTCGGCCGGTGGATCGATCGCGGCGCCCGGAGCGCGCCGGTCGCCGGTGCGATGCTGATCCGGGTCCTGGGTGTGGCGGCGCTGCTGCTCACCGGTGCCGGAGTGGGCGGTTCCGCCGTGTGGGGATTCACCGTCGCGGCGCTGTTCCTGGGGATCGGCGACCAGTGTTGGCCGCCCGCGCACGCCGCGCTGGTCGGCACGGTGGCCGACGAGCGCTATCGGGACGCCGCGCTCGCCGCGGGGCGGTCGCTGCGCAACGCGGGTCTGGGCGCCGGCGCGTTGATCGCGACGCTGACGATGACCGGCGGTACCGGAGCCCTGCGGGTGCTCGCGACGGTGACCGGGCTGGGCTACACCGTCGCCGCGCTGTTGGTCCGATCGATGCGCGTGACCGGCACCGGCCGGCCCGGGTCGCGGGGTGCGGCTGAACCGGCGGCCGACAGGCGGGTGGCCGACACGCGGGTGGGTGGCAAGGGGGCGCGCGGCGAGCGAACGGGCGGCAAGCGAACGGGCGGCCGGATCGGCGTGCTCGATGTGGCCAACCTGCCCTACGCGTTCTGCTTCAACGTGCTGGAAGTGGCGCTGCCCGCCGTACTCGTCACCCAACTGCACGCGTCCCCGGCCTGGTCCGCCGGCATCTTCGTGGCCAACACGCTCATCGTCGTCACCACGCAGATCGCCGTAGTGGTGTGGCTGTCCCGCCGCCCCCGACGCTCGGCGCCGGCCGGCGCGGGCCTCGTACTCGGCGTGTCCTACCTGGGCTTCTGGGCGGCCGGCGGCCTGGGCGGCCAGGCCGGCGCGGCGGCCATCGCGCTGGTGTCCGTGCTCTACACGGCCGGCGAGATCATGTACACCGGCAGCGCCACCGCACTCATCGTGGCGACCACGCCCGCCCACCGCCTGGGCCGGGCCCTGGCCCGATTCCAACTCGGCCACGGCATCGGCATGGCCGCGTCACCGGCGGTGTTGACGGCACTGTTCGCCTGGGGCCCGGGCGTACTGTGGGCCTCCCTCACCGCCACCACCCTGACGGCAGCCGCCGCAATCCACCGCTGGGCCCCCGACGACCGCACCCCGGCAAGCGGAACGCGGGCGAATCCGGTCCGTGTCGCCCGACCGCCCACACCGTGAAAACCTGCCGCCGATCCGGGACGCGCGGCCGGAACTCGCCGCACGAGGTCTGTCCGGTCACACGGGAGTGCGCTTCCAGCCAACCGGAGGGTACGGGAACTCCCATACCCCTGCGTGCAGTTGATCTACCAGTAGCGGCCGGGGCGGCGGCCGGCGACGGGGGACGAGAGGGCAAACATGGACGCGATCGCGGTGCTCGACCAGCTCACTGCTCCGCAGACTCGGGCGAATCCCTTCCCGCTGTACGAACAGGCCCGTGAACTCGGCCCCGTACTGCCGGTGACCGACACGCTCGTGCTGGTCACCGGCTACGCGGCGGCCGATCGGGTGTTGCGTGACCGCGAGTTCGGCGTGCTGGACCGCGAGGCCAGTGCGGCGGTACTGGGCGACGAGCCGCGCCCCCGGTCGTGGGAACTATTCGGCCGGTCGATCCTGATGAACAATCCACCATTGTTTCCTGTCGGCACCTCTGACCTGCGCAAACGCCGCGACCTCGACGAACACGAACCGTCTCGGCCCGTTTCAGCCCGACACTACCCGGATCGTCACGCGGCCGTGCACCCATGGGTGCACGGCCGGGCGCACCCCGAAAACACGGCAGGGGTTCGGCGCCGAATACGACGCCGAACCCCTGCTCAACGGGCCGCCGGCTTGGCGGAGCACGGCCACCCGCCGGCCACCAATCCACCCGAGGGAGGGCGACCCGACGCGCCCCGGCCGATGGCCGAAACACGTCCGTCCTACTAACGAACCAGCCCCAGCGACCGTTACCCCCGTTGCCGTGAGGGCCAAAACTGCTGCGCCTTCAACACGGTCAGGCCGCTACCCGTTCTCTGCGGACGGAGACAGGACACGATCCACGAGGTCTTGAAGCCGCGCGTCGAACTCCTTCTCACCGTCAGGGCCGAGTGTCGCCAGTGCGACGAGCGCCGTTACCGCGACGTCCACCAGCTCCTTCCGCACGTCATCCCACGAGTGCGACGCACCTTTCCGGGGGTTTGCGGCGAGAGCCCCGTGCAGTGCCTCCGCGACCTCGCCGTACTCCTCGCCGACCTTGAGCACGCGCAGCAACGTGCGTTCCCGTTCGGTCTGCTCGCCGGCGTTCTCGTCCAACCAGCGGCGGAGCCGGTTGATCTGTTCCCAGGTGTTCTCGTCCATCCACTTCTCCCACGGTCGTACGGGTGTCAGAACAGGGCGGCCACGGGCTCCTCAGCCTGCGTGGGGTCGGTTACCGGCAGCGGCACCGAAGCGGGGACGGCGAGCCGCACCGTGAGCGCCGAGTGGTCGGTCAGCCGGTCCGGGCCGGTGCGGGGCTCGTGGACGTACGAGCAGCCGAGGAGCGTGCCGCCCAGGCTGGCCGAGACGTGCGCGTGGTCGTAGCGGTATCCGTCACCGGTCTTCCCGACCCACGAATACTCGCGCGCGTCCGCATGCAGCGTCCGGAACGCGTCCGCGTACCCGGCTCGGCCGAACGCCCCGTAGAAGTCGTACTCGAACGGGGCGAAGAATCGGTAGCGCGGCGAGTGATCAGGCTCCAGGACGTTGAGGTCTCCGAGCACGACCCGGGCGCCGGTCCGGCCGTCGGGAAGCGCCGCAGCGCACTCCCTCAGCCACCGCCACGGGCCCCTGACGGCCGCGACCACGGCACTGGCGACGGCGGCCGGGCCTTCGTCGCTCGCGTCGAGTCGGAGGACGCGGACGCCGGCGGCCATGAGGAACGTAGCGGCCTCGCGGAACGCCGCGCATTCCCGCGCGGTGCTGCCGGGGTCGCGCTCGTACCGGCTGTGGGCGCCACGGTTGGTCAGCCGCGCCTTGATCACGTCGGTGCGGGCGTTGAGGATCACGGCGACGTCGGGCAAGTCGGCGTGCCGGTTCAGCTCCCACACCACATCGAGGTCCACGCCGTCCAAGACCTGGAGCACCAGCGACGAGGCAACGTACCGGTCACACACGACCGTCTCGCCGCGCGCGAGCGCCGGCCGGATCTCCTCGTTCAGGTGCGCGTACCTGTCCGCCGCGATCAGGCACGCCATTGCCATACCCCGGTACGTGTCGGTGCCGTTCCGCGCGAGCAGCCCCACCGGGTATCGCTCGGCTCCCGGGTCTGGCACACCGCGACGCCGATCGTCCGCAACTCCAGCGCGACGGCCGCCGTGGCCGTGGACTTCCCGATACCGCCCGGCCCGTCGATCGTGACGAACACCCCGCTCACGACGCACCGACCACGGGCAGCATGCGCGACTGCCCCGGGACCACTGGGCACTGCTCCGTGTCGACGGCGCCGATACGCTCCCCGGCGGCAACGACCGCGGCCGGGCAGCCCTTCCCGCACGCGGCCGACATCGAGCAGCCGCCGCACGTCGGATTCGCCCCGAGATCCCACCGGTCGCTGAACTTCCCGTAGGCGTCGAGCCGTTCGGCGACGTCGTCGTATTCCCAGACGTTGCCGACGAGGAAATCCGTGTCCGGGTGTTGGCTCACCCGCGTCCGCGCGGCGAAAACCAAGTAGGGGCAGATCGCCACGCACCGTCGGTGAACACGTAGATGATCGTTCCGGCCTCGCAGCCCGCCAGCGGCTTCGAGTCGTTCGGGAAGCGGATGAGCGTGAGGTCCAAGTCGTCATCGGCGAACGGGAGCGCCAGGTCCCGGATGTGCCGCATGTGGTCGTCCGGCCGGCGGAGCCGCTGGGAGCCGCGGGACGCCCCGCGCCCCATCGGCCCGAGCGGATTCATCAGCACGTACCGCGCGCCCTGCTCCTTCGCGAACGTGCAGAGCTGCCCGTACTCCTCGTCCTGGGCCAGGTTGTTCGGCGTGCACAACAGCCCTTGCAGGATGCCCGCCTCCCCGAACGCCCTGACGGTGTCGACGGTTTCCTGGAAGCCCTCGGGCCGGCCCCGGAACACGCCGTGTGACTCGGGCGAGAACCCGTCGAGGCTCACGTTCATGTGCACGCCCAGCTCGGCGAGACGGGCGACCTGCTCTGCCGTGACCATCGTCGCGTTCGTGCACACACCGACACCCATCCCGGCCGCGCGGAACGCCTCCGTGATTCGGATCAGGTCCGCGTGCATGAACGGCTCACCGCCGGTCAACGTCCCGCGGTTCACGCGTGCCGCTGCGAGCTGCGGGATGAGCCGGCCGCGAACTGCGTCCAGCGGCATGTACGCGCCGCGCTTCGTCGCGGAGACGAAGCAGTGCTTGCACGTCTCGTTGCACGGCTCGCAGACCTGGATGAGAGCCTTGCGGTACGGGTGGTCAACCGTCGTTCGGAAGTAGCAACTTGCTGCTTGGTCCCCGGTGCTGATCGGACGTGCGGTCACGTGCACCCCCACGATGAGATGGAATGGGCCCGCTCCCCGGCCGGGCGCACGACAGCACGGCCGGGGGCGGGAGTTCGATGGGCAATCAGGAGACGAGCCGAGCCGGCTCGATGACTTCGACGTTGATGCTCGTCGACTCGGCGATTCGCCAACCGGTGTCGATCAGGAACTGCCGGTAGTCCGTGTACCAGTCGTGGACCTGAGCCGGAGTACCGACCAGCCGGCGCGCCCCGATGTCGTCCACGTCGAGGCCGGCCGGCAGCACCTTGAACCAGACCGGCCCCGACCCGCTCGACGGGAACTCCCTGAGGACCGTGACCTTCGCCCCGTCCGGGTTGTCGAGGGCGTCGTACAGGTCCCCACGGTCGGGGTGTTCGTACACCTCTGTCAGGTACGAGTCGTGAGGCTCACGCGGCAGATACCACCCAGCGCCCGCCTTCTCGATCGCATCGTCCAGGCGCCGCAACTTCTCCGGGTCGACGTCTCTCCGGTCCCTCACGACCCACCACCCCGGGGCATGTCCGCGAACCGCAAGGGGAGGTCGGGGCCGTCGTCGACGATCCTCAGCGCGTGCTCCACCCCGTGCCGCACACGCCACCGCTCCGCCAAGGCCGGATCGACCATGTGCGCGTACTCCTGCCGCCCGGCGCACCCCGTGCACCCGGGCAACACCCGGCCCACGGTCCCGTGGACCTCGATGTGGTGCGTCACCAGATCGTGCAGAGCCATCGACCGGCCCCGCCGCCCTCGGCTCGCCAGATCCGCGCACGTCTCGCACCCGGACATCAACTCGACCATTCGAACCTCCATGCACGCGCTGTCGTGCTCTCGTCGGTGCCCCACGCCCGACCCCGCGCGGTGGGCGCGCTTCCCCAGGCCGGGCGTGGGGTGAAAGGGGGACCGGTCCCGCAGCCACGCCCGAAGGGGACTGCGGGCCCGGGTGCCGCCCGTCTCGTGCGACCGGGAACGGACGGCGGCAGGGGACAAATCTGTGGGTCTCGCTTTCAAGCCAACTCCCGGGAAACCGACCCGGCCGGACCTTCAAGCGGACTTTTCGGGCGGACTTTTCGAGGTCAGCGGTCTTAGGTGCCCCGGAAGTCGCTACCGTCGTCGTGATGCAGATCACGGAGGTGACGCGGTGCCGGAGCTGACCCCCTTCGAGGTCGCCTGTCTCGCGCACGGCTGGGACAAGCCGGCGGACTTTTTACGGGCCTTCCACGCTGCGGCCGACGTGCTCGGCGAAGCGGTCACACTGACCGACCGCCAGTACCGCCGGTGGCGTCAACCCGACCCACCTGCACCCCGGGCGCGCGCCTGGAAGACCCTCCACGCCATGTTCGCCGTCTGCCCGAGTGAGATTGGGTTCCCCGGACCGCCACCGGGTGCCACCGTGGGGAGTGCACCACTCCCCACACGGAAGGGCACCGGCGTGGATCGACGGGCTTTCCTGTCCGACTCCATCGGCGCAGCCGCCGCTGTTGGCTTGCCCGCCCAAGCTCTCTCACGGAGCCCAGCCGGAGGCACCGGCGCCATCGGCACCACACATCTCCTGGAGCTCAGGGCTGGTCTTCACGTCCTCTTCCAGCTCGACGCGGCGTACGGGGGCAGGGACGTTCGATCTTTGGCCGTCCGCCACCTGAGCCGAGTCCGCCGCATCATCAACACCGGCAAGTACCCGGACACGATCGGCCGTCAGCTTCGGCTCCTCTCGGGGGAGATCGCCGAACACTGCGGCTGGCTGTACTACGACGCCGACAACCAAGAGAACGCGAAACGCTATTGGGGCGAGGCCCTGACGACGGCGACCATGCTCCGCGACACCAACCTCGAAATCCTGGTCTTCTCCTCCATGAGCCTCCAGGCATGCCACGAGGGCCGGCCCCGCGACGGCCTCGACCTGGCCCGCGCTGCCCAGGACCGTGCGACCCGCCTCGGGTCGCCGATCCTCCAGTCCCTCATTGCCGCCCGGGAAGCACGCGCCCTGTCGCTGTTGGCCGACGACACATCCGCTCGACGCCGAATGAGCGAGGCGATGCGGCTCGTCGACCGCAACAGGCGCGGGCGCCCCTCGCCCGAGTGGGCGGCCTTCCACGGGCATGCCGAACTGGACTACGCGCAGGGACTCCTCTACACCGAACTCGGCCACCACCAAGCGGCGACCGGGTTCCTCCGCGCCGCGCTTGCCCACCAGGAGGCCAACTACGGACGCAACCGGGCCCTGTACCGCCTCACTCTGGCCCGGGGCCTGATCGGCGCCGGGGAAGTGGACGAAGGCGCCGCCCAAGCCGTGGGAAGCCTGGGCGATTTGGAAGAGGTCGAGTCGGGCCGCGTCAAACGACGCCTCACCGAGGTGGTCGGCGCGCTACGCGCCGTCGACGCCGTCTCCGCCCGGGAAGCCGCCGAGGAACTGGCCGAATACGTGGAAACGAAGGGGGCAGCGTGATGTCCGAGGTGGCCTACGGGCGATACGAGGGCCGAGAGGCCGCAGGACAACTCGACACCTTCCTACCGGCCTACGAGGAGGTCTACGCCGAACCCCCGTACTGCGAAGGCCCCAGCGACGTGGCCCAGTTCATCGACCACTACCTGCTCCACACGCAGCGGCCGGGGATGCGGCTGGTCATCGCCCGCGACGGCGACGAGGTCATCGGTTTCACCTATGGATACTTCCTTCCTCGCAATACCGGATGGTGGACCAACGTCGAGCAGGTCCTTGCGGAGGACTTCACGCGCGAGGACGGCAACCGCACGTGGGTGATCCTCGAACTTGCGGTCCGTGAAGCGTGGCGCCGACGCGGTATCGCCGCCGCTCTCCACGCCGCGCTACTCGATGGCCTGCACGTCGAGCGGGTGACACTCACCGTCCGCCCGGAACCGGAGGCGGCCCCGGCGCAGTCCGCGTACGCGTCGTGGGGTTACCGCACCGTCGGCCTGTCGCAGCCCTGGGACGGCGCGCCGGTCTACAGCGCCATGGTCCTCGAACTCGGCGGGCAGCCCGCCCAAGCCTGACCGGCCCGCACGTGCCGACGCCCCTCGCCGGGCGTCGAGCTGATTGACCGACGAACGCTGGTCCGCCCCGCCCGGTCCGCCGAAGCGGGGCGGAGTCGTCTCCACCCGAGCGCGCCCGGCAACCCCCCACCGCACTCCTTCGCGCGGCTTCCGATCAAGCCCCACCCGGTGCCACGCTGGCCCCATGGACGAGCACGACACTCGAGACACCCACCCCCACACGCCGGACGTCACGATCCACACCGGCGGGCCGCGCCACCCGGACCCCGGCGAGATCCGCGCCGAACTCCCCGCCGACCTACGCGCCGAGTTCGACGACGAGTTCCGCCACGCGCTCAAGGTCGCGGACGACCTCGGAGACCTCTCGCAGCTCGCCCACGTCCTGGCCCAGTGGCAGGGAGAGATGTGGCTCCGCCGCAGCCCTGACGCCGACCGCAACGCCGAGATCATCGCCCGCCTGAACGCGGGCCTTCCCGTCGACACCGTCACCGCCTGGCCCCCACCCGATCAGGAGGACACGTGAGCTACCGCGTGGAATCGCTCTGGCAGGTCCAGCAGAAAATCCGGTCGTTGAGCCCCGAAGGACAGTCCGCGTACGCCTCACTGACCCGATCCCTGGCCGCCGATCCCTGGCGCGTCGGCAACCCCACCCGCAGCAAGAACGTCCGGATCACGGGGTTCTTCGAGCTGTACGAGGCGACGTTCCAGATCGAGGACACGCACGTCACCGTGACCATCATCGAGGTGCGCTGAGTCCGCCTGCCCCGGCCGCGCGACGAATCGCACGGCCGGGAGCGGACGATGGATCAAGATGCGGCGGACCGCCGACCACGCCGCGGCGCGGAAGGCATATCGGCGAACCTCAACCGCCCGTCGTCCGACACGATCCGTAGTTCGTGCTCGACGTGATGCTGCAACCGCAGCCGGGCCGCGAACTTCGGCTTGATCATCGGAGTCGGCTTGTCCCACCGCAGGCACACCGCGCACCCGACGACCCGAAGCCCGGTCGTCTTGTGGACCCGGATGTGGTGGAGCACCAGGTTGTACAGCGCCACCGACGAGCCCTCACGCCCCCGCCGCGCGAACTCCGCGCACTCCCTGCACGACCATGTCCTCACCACTCACCTCCCGACCCACGCCCCCGAGCGTCCACGTGTACGTGCGCTCCCACACGAGCTGTTCGAGCTGCCCCACGCACGGCACACACACGCCCACCCCGGCGCACGCGGGATCGGAGGCGACACACCACAACCAGGCCACGGTGACGTCCGCGTTACCGCACCGGGCGCACCGACCGATCACCCACCGCTGATGCACCGGCCGCCGCCGGGCGTGCCTACCCGCACGCGATGCCGACGGCAAGGAGCGCATAGAGCCCGAGCAACGCCAGGACATAGAGGAGTTCGCGGTGACCATCGCCGTCACGTCCACTCACCCCGACCGTCCCCCACGTAGATGTCGGCCCGCACCCGCTTCCCGACGGCGAGCAGGTCCGTCGCCCAGCAGCCGCCCGACAGCTCGTGCACCATGAGCAACCCGTGTCCCGCCTCGGCGTCCCGCCCGGCCGCACGCAACAGCGGCACCGTGTCGGATTGGTCCACGACCGCGATCCGCACCCGTCGCCGGGCAGCCTTGCGGCAGATACTCACCCGGACCGGTCCCTCCTCGGCGTGCCGTAGCGCGTTCGTGACCAGCTCGGTGGCAACGAGGCGCGCGTCCTCGATCACGTGGTCCATCCGCCAGACCCGCAGCGCGGTCGACACGAACCGGCGCGCGTCCCCGGCCGACTCCGGCCGCCGCGCCAACTCCTCGGCGTACCCGTGGCCCTCGAACTCGCACACCTCGGCCATGATCGCCGCCGCGCGTCTCGTCGTACGAGTCGTCCGTGAACGTCTCCACCCGCCGGCCGGTACGGGCGACCGCCCGCCCCAGCCGCCACACCCCCGTGACGACACCGGCCACGATCGTGAACACGCTGCCCCACACGAGCACCGCCATCGTTTCCGGCGCCCGGCCCACGACCTGACCAGGGTGCTGGAGGTCATGTCGCTCGACGCCGATTCGACCGCGGCCGATCACGCCGGGCATGAACTCGGCGGCTACTTCGCGGATTTGGTGGCCGAACGCCGGGCGCGACCGCAGGACGATCTGGTCAGCGCGCTGGTGCGGCTGCGTGACGAGGACCCGGGGCAGGCGATCGGTGACGCCGAACTGATCGCCAGCCTGGTGCTGTTGCTGGTGGCCGGTTTCGAGACCACCACGAACCTGCTCGGCAACGGCCTCGCGCTGTTGCGCGAGCATCCCGACGTGCGCGCTGCGCTCGCCGACCGGTCCCTGCCAGTGGCCGACTTCGTCGAGGAGGTGCTGCGGTACGACTCGCCGATCCAGTTGACCTCGCGGATCGCGCTCCGGGACGGCCTCTCGGTCGACGGGGTGCCGGTGCCGCGCTTCGGCGAGGTACTGATGCTGATCGGGGCCGCCAATCGGGATCCCGTGCGCTACCGCGAACCACAGCGGTTCGATCCGTGGCGCGCCGAGAGCGGCTCGTTGAGCTTCGGGGCGGGGATCCACTTCTGCGTCGGCGCGATGCTCGCCCGCCTGGAAGCGGCGGTGGCCTTTCCGCGACGGGCCGACCCCGACCACCGATTGACCAACCTCGACCATCGGCCTCTCGGCGCTGATCCGCGGCGGTCGGGGTGGGCTACGAACGCCGGTGCCTCCGACATCGGCCACCGGCATACCGCTCGGCCGAGTCGATCATCAGCCGGTGTCCCCGCCGGTGGTGCGCTCGTAGACGCGCTTGTCGGAGAGCGGCGGCAACTGTGGCTCCGGGGTGGGGAGAACCTCGGCCATGAGCCGTTCGAAGTCGTCGTGGTCGAGCCATTCGGGCTCGACTTCGGGCTGCGGATGCTCGTCCATGCCACGATGCTGCCACGCGACGGCGCGGTTGGCTGCCATCGTTTCCGAATCAGTCCGTAATCAACCGGTTACCCGGCTGATTCGGACCCTTGCCGGGCCCGGCGCCGGCACCGCACCGCATACCGGCCGACATCCACCCCAACGGGTTGTCCGGGTACGTGCCGAACCCGAGCCCATGCCGATTCCGGCATGCGGCCGTCGGGGACGCGGTGGGCGCGTTCGTAAGCCGAAACGCGCACAGGTGTGCGGTGTGCGGTGCATAGACTTTCCGAGTGTTCGTTCCGGAGACGATGCGGGTTCAGGAGGACGCGATCGCGGTGCGCGACGCGTTGGCGACAGCGCGGGTGGGCCTGGTCGATCGCGAGGTGGTCGCCGAAGTGGTGACGTTGTGTGCGGTCGCGGGTGAGCATCTGCTCGTGATCGGGGCTCCCGGCACGGCCAAGTCGTTGGCGGTGCGGCGGATCGCCGAGCAACTCGGTGGCCGCTACTTCGAGTACATGTTGGGCCGATTCACCGAACCGAACGAGATCTTCGGTCCGGTCGATCTGCGTCGCCTGCGCGAGGGGGTCGTCGAGATCCGGACGGCCGGGATGTTGCCGGAGGCGGAAATCGCCTTCCTGGACGAGGTCTTCCTCGGCTCCACCGCGATCCTGAATACCCTGCTCGGCCTGCTCAACGAGCGGATCTTCCGGCGCGGTGCCACCGTGTCCGCGGCGCCGCTGCGGGTGTGCGTGGGAGCGGCGAACCACGTTCCGCAGGACCCCTCACTCGCGGCCTTCGCCGACCGCTTCCTGGCCCGGGTGTTCGTCGAGCCGGTCGCCGACGCACGGTTGGAGGAACTGCTGGAGGAGGGTGACACGTTCTCGACCCCCGGGCTTGTGTCTCCGGTTTCGCCGCATGCGCTGTCCGGCATCGATCGCCTCTCCGAAGCTGCGCAATCATGCCGGCTTGCCTCGGTGCGACCCGTGCTGGCCACCGCGGTGCGCCGGATGCGGGCGGCCGGGGTGCCGATCACCGACCGTCGGGCGGTGCGCTCGCAACGCTTGGTGGCCGCGGCCGCCGTCTTGGACGGGCGTCTGGCAGCGGAACCGGGCGACCTGTGGACACTGCCGCTGATCGCATCGACGCCGGACGCGCAGGCGGCCGCGCGCGACGTGTTGGCCGACCTGATCGGCGCGGCAGGCAGCGGCAGCCTGTGCCACGCCGCCGAGGAGTACTCACACGGCAGCGCGGCGCGGGCGCGCCGACTCGCGGAGAACGGACGGGACCTGCTCGCCCGCTTCGGGTCGGGTCCGACCGACGGCGACCGGCGGTTGCGGCTGGAGGCGGTGCTGCGCGAGATCGACGCCGGCTTCGCGGCAACCGACCTCGGCGCCGAACTGGCCGCTGTCCGCGACCGCCTGGTCGCGGCCGTGCAGTCGTGACGAGCGGCGTCGAACGGACTCGGCCCGGAATGGGCGAGCCGGGTGGGCCGGGGTCGGTCGAGCCGATCCGGTCGGCGACGGTCGGTCGGGGCGGGCAATGGAGGGACGGGCGGGCCGAGTCCGGGAGCGGTGGGCAGAGCGGAGTCGGGAGGGTTGAGCGAGGCGGCCAAGGCCGGGACGAGAGTTCTCCGCTCGGAGGGCGCGAGGCTTCCGGGGCCGACGCGGAGGACGAGCCCATCGTGGTCGGCCCCGCCGTGCCCGTTTGGCATCCTCGCGAGTCTCCGCTCCCGGTGGCCGCCGTACTGGCCCGGGGAGCGGCCGTGGCGGGCCTCGCCGCGCGAATCGTCGAGCGATCGGATGGTGGAGATCCGCTCCGAGCCGCAGGTGATCACGCGTGGTTGGTGGTCATGGGGGAGAACCTCCCGTGGCTGGACGCGGTGACCTACCTCGGTTGGGACGGCGAGGCGCTGACGCCCACCACGATGCGGCCCGAGCCTTCGGCGGAGCTTTGGCGCGCGGCTATCGGCCCCGATGACCTCGTGGTGTTGCTGCCGGAGCGGATCCTGACGGCGCCGATGCCGGTGGGCCCGGCGGATCGCGAGCGGCTGGCGGCCCTGGCGACTCCTCCGACTCCGGTGGTTTCGAAGGTTCTCGTGGCTTCTCCGCCTCCCCCGGCGTGGGAGGCCAGGACGGCGACGCCCGGTGACGACGCATGAGGCTGCCCGACGGGCTGGCGTCCTGGGCCGAACCGCTGGACGCGCTGACTCCACGACTCGCCACCGCCCTGGGTCCGATGGTTCGGCGACTGGACGCGCTGTTGGCGGTGGCGGATCCCGGCCCCGCGCCGGCAGGGGAGTTCGCGGGCTACGGCGGGATCGCCCGGCGCGGGCATCCGGAGCGCTTGCTCGCCTCCGAGTGGCTGTATGCCCAGGAGTTGGGCACCGAATTCCTGCGCCGCGCGGCCGACGGTGAACTGCTGTACCTGGACCACGATTTCGTTGATCCGATACCGACCGGACGCGTGCTCGTGCTCGTGGACGCGGGCCCGCTCCAGGCCGGAGCCCCGCGCCTGGTCCACCTCGCGTGCCTGATCGTGCTGGCCCGCAAGGCGCAGGCGCGTGGCACACAACTGGTGGTCGACGTGATCGGGACGGATCCGCACGTCCGGCTCACCGGTGATCTGCGTCGAGTACTGCGCTCCTGGTTGAACTTCCGCCTCGATCAGGTGCCGACCCGCGCGCAAGTCGCCGCACACCTGGCCGCGGCGGACGACGCCGACGAGGTGTGGATCCTGGGTACGGACGGTGCGGGCGGTCGGGTGGTCACCGCGCGTGAGACCGGGTGGACGGCCGCGGGCGCCTCGCGCGTCGAGGTGTCCATCGCCGACACGACGGTGGAACTCCCGCTGCCGGCCCCCGAGATGGCGATCGCCGCCCTGCGCGGCCGGGAGTTCGCGGTGATCGAGTCGACCGCCGCCGGCGGTACGGCGCCGGTCGGCCCGCTGCGGTTGCCCGCGTTCACCGGGCGACCGCGACAACTGCTGATGCGGGGAGAGGGGCCGGGCCACCTGCTCTCGCTCTACATCCCCACCGAGGGGCGACCACCGGCCCGACCCACCCGGCACACGTTCCGCGGCACGGCGTACGCGGCGTCCTGGGTCCGGCGCCGCCTGATCGTACTTACGCTCACGCGGGGGGAGTTCGCGGTGCACGTCATCGGCCGCCCGGCGCCGGAGCTGGTCGGCATCGGTGGGCCCGTCGACGGATTCGGCCCGGAGGCGATCGCGCTGTCGGACGACGCCCCGATTCGGCCGATCCATCACGTGGCGGACGCGCTGATCTGCCGGATCGGCGAAGCGTGGTGGCGGTTGCGTGCGGACGAGCCGCCGGTACGGATCGACCTGGCGTCGATCGTGCCGGGTGTCGGCAGGGAGTCGAACGAACCACTGCTGACCATCCCCGCGGGCGGGCGAAACCTCCGGTTCACCGGATGGCCCCAGCCGATCACGGCAGTCGGCGTCACCGATCACGTGCTGGGTGGCGGCGCGTTCGCATGGCGCGCCGAGGACCCGACCGCGTGGCGAATTCGCATCGCACCGAAAGTTCCCGAGCAGTGCCTGCACCTGCCGGCCGACGTACGGGCGATCGGCTTGGTCGTCGAGGACGGCCGGGCCGCGCTGATCAGCACCTCGGCGCACGATTCGCTGGTACGCACGCACACCCCCGACGGGGATCGGGTGCTGCGCGCCTGGTCGGACGCACCGGACCCGGTGACGGTGCATCCGACGTTGCCGTTGATCGCCGGACGGGACCGAGAGGGTCGCATTCGGGTCGGCCACGCGGTGACCGGCGCGCTTTTGGCGACCCTGGCGACGGCGTGATGGACCGGGTAGGCGACGGGTCGCGCGGCGACGGCGGTGGGGCTACCGGGTATCGCGGGACCGTGCGGGCCGCGGGCTTCCTGCTGGACGTACCCGTACTGGGCCCGGACGTGGCCGCCGCGCGGGTCTTGGCGCTGTGGGATCCGGGGGCCGGGCTGCACGTACTGCCGGACGGGCGCTGGTTGTTGCGACTCGGGACGGAGCGCGTGGTGCGGGCCGAGCAGGCGCCCGGCACCCCGTTGGTCGCCCGGGAACAGGCTTTGACGGAGCCGGGGTTGCGGCCGGATCCTGGTGACGAGGGTCATGTGGTGGCGAGTTCGGGTGGTCGGCGGCTCTCGCTCGCGCTGTCCGGCTTGCCCGTTCTGGCGCCTGCGGCGTGGTTGCGGGTGGACGGGCTGCCGATCCACCGGTTGCCGGCTCTGGACGCGCCCGATCCGCGTCCCGATGTGCCGATCGAGCCACCGCTGCGGACCGGTCCGAACCAGCGGGCGAAGGCCGGCGTGGGCCGGCGCGACGCGCGCGCGGACCGGATCGCCGCCGAAGTGTGGGACGTCGAATCGACCGGGCCGAACACGACGAAGGCGCTGCCGGACCTGCGGAGCGCGCCGGTCGCGTTTCTCGTGGCGGTCGCGCTGGTCGGCCTCGTCGCCCTTGGCGCCGGTGGTGTGATCGCCGGGCTCGGTGCTCTGAGCGGCGGGCGGGCCCCGATCGCGACGCTCGGCCCGATCCTGGTGGGCGCCGTACTGCTGTGGCGACGGCGCACGCGCGGCGCGTATGCCGCCGACGGGCGAACTACCGGGCAGACGCGGAAGCCGAAGACGCCGGTGGCCGGCCCAGCCGGAGCCCGACGATTCGCGCCGCGTCGGCTCGCGCGGCGCCTGCGTGTCCCGGGCCGTCGCCTGGCCGCGTTGTTGCTCCGCGGCCCCCTGGTCCAGGTGTGGTCGGGGCGTCAGGAGCGCTACCTGCACGGCATGGTGCGGGCGTTCGAGCGCGGTCGCTTCGAGATCGCGCTGCGGAACGCGATCGCGCTGTCCGACGGTCCGGCCGATGCGCACTCCGGGCCGCTCGCCCTCGGGCTGCCCAGGCCGCGGACGGGCGAACTCCGGCCGGCCGCCCGGGTCGGACCGCGGGGCGCCCGGATGCCGACTCGAACCGCGATGTTCGAGCGACTGCGCGTGCTGTACATGGACGCCGCCGAACGCCTCGAACGGACCGGCCGGATCGACGAGGCCGCGTTCGTACTCGCGGACCTGCTCGACTCACCCGACGCGGCGGTCGAGGTGTACACGCGCCATGACCGTTTCCGCGACGCCGCCGAGTTGGCCGAGAGCCGGGCGCTCGCACCGGACCTGGTGGTCGGGTTGTGGTGGCGCGCCGGTGAGCGGGACCGCGCGGTGACGCACGCGCGACTGTACGGCGCGTTCGCGACGGCGATCGAGCGGCTCATGCCCGGCGACCCCAGGACGGCGAGCGAACTGCGTGCTGCGTGGGTCCGGGCGTGCCAGGCGGCCGGGGATCGTCTCGGCGCGGTCGAGGCGGCCTGGCCCGAGCCCGAGCTGCGCCCCGCCGTTGCGGGCGATCTGACGGCGGGTATCGCGCAGGGCGGCGCGATCGGCGCACGCCTCCTGGCGTTTCTCGCCACCGAGGCCCCGGTCCGGCAGGCCAGGGCGGCGGTATCGGCCTTTCTGGCAGCGGACGTCGAGAGAGGGGCGGCGGCTGGCGCAAACGTGGCGGCAGAGCGTGACGCGGCGCTTGGGCCTGTGGCGACCGCCCGGGCGGCGGGTGCGGCCGCGACGGGGGCCGGGGTCCCCACGGTCGGCGCGGGCCCGGTCTCCGACCGCGCCGATCATGCCGACCGCGCCGACCTGGACATCTTCGCCGCCGCACTGGCCGAACTGTCGGCCGTCGACCCGGCCTGGGATCGCGAACTCGCCACCCTGGCCGCGCGCGCCCTGGCGCGGGCATCCGGGCGGCCCGCCCGGTCGGTCGGATTCGCGACCGGGAGCGGGCGTCGGCGGTTCGATGCGCTCCGGGCTCGGGCCGACCCACTCGCCGCGGCGGATCTGCGCGCGCCGGTCGAACCGGGGTGCGCTCGACGTCCCGAACCGATCGCGGTGAGCGCCGGCCACTTCCCGGGCCGGGTGCCGGTCCGGAACGCCGCCGCACTACCGGACGGCACGGTCCTGGTCGCGTGCGGTGCGGCCGGCACCCGGCTGCTCGGCCGCGACGGTCGCGAACGCGCGCGGTGGGACGTAACGGCGCATCGGATCGTCCTGGCGGACCATGGCTCGACCGCGCTGCTGATCGGAAATCGCGGTGTGTCCTGCGACATCCACCGCCTGGATGTGGTCACCCGGCGGGTCCGGCACTGGGCCACGTTGTCCGCGCGCGAGTTCGCCGACTCCTTCGACGGCGGACACCTCGTGACGCTGGACCGAGGGATCATCACCGTGCTCGACACGCTCACCACTCGGCCGCAGGTCGTCTGGCGCGAGGAGGCCGCGCCGGCGCCTTTCCTCTCCGTGGCGCGGACCGCGACCTCGTGCGCGGCGCTCGCACAGACCGAGGAAGGCGCCGAGCGGATGGCGGACCTCGCCAAGTGGCGCTGGGACATGCCGGGTTGGACGTTGCGGGACAGATCCGTCCTGCCGGGCGGGACGCCCCGTTCGCTGATCACCGGTACCGGCCGAGTGGTTCCGGTCACCTTCGAGTCGGTCCTCGTGTCCGGAGACGCGTTCGTGGACGTCGCGGATGCGGTAGCGGTGCTGCATTCGGGCACGGACGCCGAATCCACCGCGAAGGTCTCCTTTCCCGGCGCCGCTCCCGACACGATCGGTTTCCGAGCGCACGCCGGCCGGATCACCCTCTGGGACCGCTCGGGCCGGATCGTGGTGTTGGAAGGTTCGATGGTGCGCGCCGTCTTCCGAACCTGACCGTTCCCAAGGTCACTTTGTGACCAACTCGGATGGCGGTAAATCAGTTTGCAGGAGATGTTCCCGGTCCCCTTGGCGGCGGAACCCGGCAGTGCTTCAATGTGTCTCGTCCTTGTTAGGAAACTTTCCTAACAATGGATGGACACGGAGCCCCCCGAACGTGGCCGTAGAGCCGGAACGGAGACGCACGTGCAATCTCACCTCGGACGATCCCGCAAGCGTTTGACCCTGCTTGTGGCAACCGGACTGCTGATCGCCGCACCCGGGCCGCTGGCCCACGCGGCGACGAGCGCCTCGCAGTCGAGTTCGACCAACGTGACGCAGCAGGCCGCCGCGCGTATCGGGTTGGACGACCCGCACAAGAAGGACATCGCCATGCAACTGGTGTCCAGTGCGGAGAACTCCTCCCTGGACTGGAAGGCGCAATACAAGTACATCGAGGACATCGACGACGGGCGCGGATACACGGCCGGCATCATCGGCTTCTGTTCCGGCACCGGCGACATGCTCGACCTGGTCGAGCTGTACACCGCGCGTAAGCCGGGCAACGTGCTGGCCAAGTACCTGCCCGCGCTGCGCAAGGTCAACGGCACCGATTCGCACTCGGGTCTGGGCAGTTCCTTCGAGAAGGCCTGGGCGACCGCCGCCGGCGACGCCGACTTCCGCAAGGCCCAGGACGACGAGCGGGACCGGGTGTACTTCAACCCGGCGGTCAACCGCGGCAAGTCCGACGGCCTGGGCGCACTGGGCCAGTTCATGTACTACGACGCGATCGTCATGCACGGCGACGGTGGCGACCGGGACAGCTTCAGCTCGATCCGGGCGAACGCGCTCAAGAAGGCCAAGCCGCCGGCCCAGGGCGGCAACGAGACCACCTACCTCAACGCCTTCCTCGACGCCCGCAAGGTCGCGATGAAGCACGAGGACGCGCACAGCGACACCAGCCGGGTCGACACCGAACAGCGCGTCTTCCTCAAGGCCGGCAACCTCGACCTCGACCCCCCGCTGAACTGGAAGGTCTACGGCGACAGCTACTCGATCAAGAGCTGATCGAAACGGCGCCGACGGATCGGTCCGAACCGGACCTGATCATTCCCCACCTCCACGCCGATCGACTCGGAACCGAGCCGGTTCCGCCTCCCTGCTCGTCCCGCACGATGGAAGGCCACCGCCCCCGCGGTGGCCTTCCGCGCGTCCGGTGTCGAACCCGTTCGTGCGGAGCCGGCCGTCGCCCGAACATCCGCCGGGGAAACGCCGGATGAACCCTGCGTCCAGTCCCTGTTGCGGCTTCCGACAGCGAGCCAGGATCAACTCCTGACAACCGGCCTGCCGGTTGGCCACAGTGGGCAACGCCGCGGGCGCACCATGTGCCCACCGCGTCCGCGCGCGGCAGGGGGACATGGTGGGGATCCGAGTTCGCTTGGGCTTGGTCGGCGTGGTGCTACTCGCACTCCTGGCGGGCTTTCTGTCGCCATGGTCCGGCCCGACCGACGCCGCCGCGGCGGACAAGTCCCTGGCCAAACCGCAACGGACCGGGCCGACTTCGGCCACTCCGACCGAACCGCCACCCGCGCCGCCGGCCAGAGTGGACGCCAAGCCGGGCGACGCCCTGTACGAGGCCCGGCAACGGGTCGCCCAAACCGTCGCCGAACGGCAGTCATCCGGGCACCCGACGCCGACCGCGCTGAGCCCGGAGATGCGGGCCACCAACGAAACCCTGGTCCGCCAGGGCCGCGCGCTCGACGAACCGACGGCCGAGCACCCCGACATCGATCTGCCGAAGCGGGTGACCGAGGGCCCTCGACTGGAGCAACTCCCGCATAACAACGGCAGATCGGCCGACGACCCGCCGGTGCCGGACCCGAGTCGGCAGCCGGGTCCGGGGGACGCGCCGAGGCCGGTGCGAAGCGGGCCGGCGTCGGCGCCGCCCGGCGCCCAGTACGGAGTCTGGTACTCGTGGGGGAACTTCAGTGTCGTGCCCACCTATGCTCAAGCCGGCTACGTGTGGGTCTCACTCACCAACAAGTCGAACTACACCTGGCTTGCGAACTCCAGTTTCGCGCTGAGCTACCACCTCTATCGAGCCGACGGATCGCTGTACAACTTCCTCGGGACGCCGACCGCGCTGACCTCCGATGTGCCGGTCGGGGCCACCACGCAGATCTACGCCCAGATCGAGCGGTTGCCCGCAGGGTCGTTCAAGTTGGTCTGGGACGTGCAGGACGACGGCGTCTACTACGTCGATCGCGGCGTGCCGGCCGCCACGCCGATGGCGTTCACCCTTCCGCATCAGCCGCCGTCTGCACGGATCTACGACCCGCCCTACGACGCCACATACGCAAGCCTCGACACCGAACTGTCCATCGGCGTCTACGGCGACGGTTCCCGACCGATTGACGTGCAATACGAACTGTGCCCGCAGAGCGAGCCGGCGAAGCCGTGCCAGGACAGTGGCTGGCTGCGCGTGGGCACGCCAGGCAGCAGTTTCACGCTGTACCACCGATGGCGGCCACCCGCCGCTGCGATGACCTGGAACACCACCTACCTGTGGCGGCTCAGGGTCCGGGACGACAGCGCGACCACACCGTGGAGCGCACAATCGCGTTACTCGACCATCGTCCCTGCGGTCGAGGGCGGGAACCGCCTCGGCATCGACCCCGCCGCCGTGGACCCGGCCGGGGTCGGTCTGTACCGGGGCAACTACACCCGGCAGGAAAAGGACATGAGCATCCCGGCGCGCGGCGGTGCGTTGGAGCTCGTCCGGGTGTACAACAGCGCCAACCCCAAGCGCGGCGTATTCGGGGTTGGTTGGTCCTCGATCCTGGACATGACATCGATCCTGGAACCCGACGGTTTCCTGCGGGTTACCTATCCGGATGGCCGACAGGTGCGCTACGGCCGCAACCCCGACGGGAGTTGGACGCCAGCCTTCGGTGAATCGGCCGGAGCGGAGGTCACCGGGCCGGGAAGCCTGCGCACGGCGGACGGCACCAAATACTGGTTCGGCGACAACGGTCGAGTCAACCAGCTGGTCGGGGTGAGCGGAGAGATCCACTACTTCACCTACGACACGTCGGGTCATGTGCAGTCCATCCGCGACGGTCTGGAACCGTGGAGCCGCGGTTTGTACTTCGGTTGGCTCGGCGCCGACGTCATCTACGTCGCCGACAACGCGGACGGCAGCACCTCCAACGGAGGCCGGTTCGTCAGCTACGACCACGACAACACCGGCTATCTGACCCGGGTTTGCGATGTCCGGCTCGCATGCGGCATGTACGAGTACAACGACCATGGGAGCCCGGCCGCCGTGGGGCGTCTGACCAAGTCGACGCGACCGGATCCGAAGAACTACACGAAGGTGTCCTACACCGGGGACTTCGTCGAGACCGTGACGTTCGCGGACGGCGCGCTGTGGCGGTATGCGCGCGGACCGGCCGCCACGCCCGACACCGCGTTCGTGGTCGCGGTCACCGACCCGAACCAGCTGCGCACCTCGTACGCCTTCAACGCCCGTGCGTCGCTGCTGTATCGCTGGACCGGCAACGGTCCGTCAACCGAGACGAACACGAAGATCTGGGGCTACAACGCGTTCGGGCTGCCCTCGTCCACGCTCGACGAGAACGGGAACGTCACCGAGACGTACTGGACCGCCGGCCGCCCGACCGGCCACAACGCGTACCGCGACGCCAACACCATCGTCAACACCCACATCCGCAACCACCTCGGGCTGCCCGGCGATCCGCTCAACGGACAACCCGAGATGATGCAGGACGCCAACCAACACCAGACCACCTATGCCTACGTTCCCGCCTCCTACGGGAGCCGGTACAGCGCTCTGGTGCAGTCCTCCACGGCCGCGGACGGCGGGGTCACCCGATTCACCTACACCTGCGTGCCGCCGGAGGCGCAACCACCGGTGGTCAACGACCCGCAGGCACCGGCGGGCGCGGTGCAGCCGTGCGGCCTCGCCCGCACTCGGACCGACCCGGACGGTCGCACCACCCGCTACGAGTACAACCGCTTCGGCGACGTGACCCGCACGACGACGCCCACCGGACTGGTCACCGACGTCTTGCACAACCGGGTCGGCCAACCCGTCGAGCAGCGCGTCGACGGCGCCGTGACCACCCTCACCTACGACGCGCTCGGCAACGTGGAGACGGTCACCGAGCCGGCCGTGACGAACTCGATCTCCGGCGTGACCCACCACAAACGCACCACCAACAAGCGGGACGTCAACGGGAATCTGCTCGAAGTTCGGGTGGCCGATCTGACCCCGCCGGAGGCCGGCGGCGACCGCGAGCGAGTCACCGTCTACACCTACGACGTGCGGGATCGGCAGACCACGGTGACCAGCGGTGGGATCTACACGGGCTCGCTCGTCTACGGTTACCTCGGCGAAGTACGCACCAACTACGATCCGTTGGGCACCAGGTACGACTTCGTCTACGACGCGCAGACGCGGCTGACCGACACGTGGCTTCGGCAATTCAGTGTGACCGGGACCGATCCCCGGGATATCCGGGTCGCCGCGCGGCGCTACGACCCGGGCGGCCGGCTCAGCCAGGTGGCGGACGCGATGAACCACTGGGTGGGGTACACCTACACGCCCGATGGACTGCGACTGACCGAGACACTGCGCGGCTTCTACGACCCGGTCACCAACACGACCCGGGACATCCCGCTGCGCACGTACACCTACGACGCGGCCGGAAACGTGGTCAAGGACGTGCAAGGCGCCGGTGCGGCAAGCCTGGTGACCACGTCCGGCTACGACGCGGTCAACCGCAGCATCAGCACGACCCTGGACCCGGGCGGCCTGAACCGGGTGACCACCACCGGCTACAGCAAGGCCGGCGCGGTGACCTCGACGGTGTTGTCGGACGGGCAGACCACGGCCGACGCGACGCGGCAGATCTACGACACCTCGGGGCAGTTGGTCGCAACGGGCGTGCGCACCATGTGCTGCTCGGGCGAGTCGGTGACCGCGTACAAGCGCGATCGTTCGGGCCGGCTGATCGCCACGACCGACCCGCGCGGCGTGCCGGCGATCGGCTCCACCGACCCGCCGAACCCCGCGTTCACCACCGAGCAGACCTACGACGTGCTGGGCCGCGCCCGGGAGACCGTCGAACCGCCGGTGGCGGTCGAGGACGGCGACGGCGCGGCGCCCCGGCAGGCACGTCCGACCGTCACCATCGGCTACAACACATTCGGCGAAGTCACCCACGAGCGTGATGCGTTGGCTCGGGTGACGGTTACCGAGTACAACGCGCAGGGCCGTCGGGTGAAGGTCACCCATCCACAGATGACCAACCCCGACGGGTCCGTCCAGTTCCCGGTGGAGCAGTGGACCTACGACCGGGTCGGGAACCTGACCCAGCATCAGGACCGCTACGGGCGAACGACGACGATGAAGTACGACGCCCGTAACAGGATGTTCCAGGTGACGGCACCCGCTGCCTCGGACAATGCCTCGCCGTACGTGGTGACTTCCACGCACGACGACAACGGCAATGTCGTGTCCCGGCTCGACTCGCTCGGCGCCCAGCAGTTGTGGACGTACGACGGGATGGACCGCAAACGCACCGCGACCGCGCTCCAACGGCTGCCGGGCGGCGGGGTGGACCGCTTCACCACCACGTACACCAGCGACGACCTGGGCCGGATGATCCGGGTGGACACACCCGGCGGGCAGTCCACGGCCTACACCTACACCGCCGACGGGCAGGTGCGGACCGAGACGGTGCGCGGCCACGGGCCGACCACCTACTCCTATGACATCGCCGGTCGGCTGCGCACGACGGTGGACCCGGTCGGGCGGACCGTGGTGAACCTGTGGGACGTCGACGGCAAGTTGTTGGAGTCGGTGGCCAAGGGAAGCGACGGTGCGCCCGCGGGCGAGAAGCACTACGAGTACGACGCGGCCGGCAACGCCACCCGGGTCGGTGGAGAGCGGGGCGGGACCCTCGGCCAGACCTTCCAGAGCAAGGAATACGACGCGGCGGGACGGGTGATCGCGCTGTCCGAGGGCGTCGACCCGGCCGCCGCACAGGTGTTGATCACCCGGTTCGGCTACGACGCGGTCGGCAACCGGACCCGGGTCACCGACGCGGCCGGGCGGGCCACGTACACCACGTACAACACGTGGAACCTGCCGAACACCCGGCGCGAGCCCGCGACGGCCGCACACCCGGCGATTACCGACCGGACCTGGAGCACGTCCTACGACGTGGCCGGGAATCCGACGGTGGCCGCCGAACCGGGCGGCGTGGTGCGGCGGTTCGAGTACGACCGACTGGGTCGGACGGTGCGCGAGAGCGGGACGGGCGCGGACAAGGCGACGGAGCGCACCTTCGGCTACGACGCCGCCGGCCGGGTGACCCACACGCAGAGCGGCACCGCGGAAACCCTGTACCAATACGACGATCGCGGGCTGATGACGCTCTCGACCGGTCACGTGGGCCAGACCCGGTACACCTACGACGGCGACGGCCGGGTCAGGAGCAGCGTCGGCCCGGCCGCGACCGACGGCGTCTCGTGGTGCTACGAGAACTCGGACCTGGTCACGGTCGGCGACACGATTTCGCAGCTCAGTCGCATCTACACGCGGGACGCGGCGGGCCGGGTCACCGGCGAGGAACAAAGACGCGGCATCAAGCAGTTGGCCACACGCAGCTACACCTACGACGCGACCGGTCGGGTGGACACCGACACCGTGCGCAACCCGGCGGGTGGCGTCACCGCGAAGCAGACCTTCCGCTGGGACCTCGAAGGCAACCTGATCGGTTCCAGGACAGAGGGCGAGGTCGCCGGCGCCAAGACCCAGGAGTACACCTACGACCAGGCCGGCCGGTTGTCGAGCGACTTCGACCCGACCGCGCAGACCGGCACGGACTACACGTGGGACGAGGTCGGCAACCGCAAGGCCGCCACGAAATGGGAAGGCACGCCGCAGCAGCATGTGGCCACCGGCGGCAGCTCGTTCGGCTACGACGAACGCAACCGGCTGGTCCAGGCCAGTGATCCGGTTGCGGGAACCACGGACTACACGTGGGACGCGAACGGCACACTGGCGCGGACCACGCGCCGGGCGGTGGGCGCGCCGGTGTCGACCGTGGACCAGAGCTTCGACGCGTTCGGCCGATTGACCGCCGACGGTACGGCGTCCTACGAGTACGACGCGTTGGACCGATTGACCACGTCGCGCAACACGGATCCGGCCGGCTACCGGCGGTTCGGCTACAACGGGTTCGACAAGGAGCCCGCGACGGACGGCCGGTGGTGGTTCACCCGCAGCGGGGATACCGTTCTGGGCGCCCGGGACGGACCGCCGGACACCACGTTCGCGGCGCGCAAGTCGACGGCGGATGCCGCGGATCCGCCCTCGGGCGCCGCGCCGGCGTACGGCGTGCTGACCAACGCGCACCATGACGCCATCGCGCTGATCGATTCGACGACCGGTGCGATCTCGGGGTCGCGTTCCTACGACGCGTTCGGGAAGGTGACCGCGTCGGCGGGGGCGCAGGCGCCGATCGGCTTCCAGGGGTCGTGGACCGACGAGACGACGGGTCGGGTCCAGGCACAGGCGCGGTGGTACGACCCGACGACGGGCTCGTTCGCGTCGAGGGATACGGCGGCGGTGCCGATGAGCGGGTCGGCGTCGACCAACCGGTACGGATACGGCGAGGGGAATCCGACCAGTACGTGGGATCCGACCGGGCACTTCCTGGGTATCCCGGGCACGCCCAGTGTCAGCACGCTCGAACACGCGGCTTCGAAGGGGATCTCGCTCGCCGGAAACGCCGTGAAATCCGCCGCCAAGCCGGTGGCACGGGCCGGGCTGCGGGTGGCGCTGCGCGGCGCGGTCCTCGCGGTCGCGTCGGTGCTCACGCCCGAAGTCCTGCTCGTCGTCGGTGCGGTGGTCCTGGTCGCGCTGGTCACCGGCGTGGTGGTCTGGGTCGTCGTCAACGCGGACGGCTCGACCACGCCCGTCCGGACGCCGGAGGCCCCGGCGGTGCGCACCGACCCGCCGGTGGACGTCCAGCCCGCATGTTGCCCGCCGCCTCCGCCGCCCGCAGATCCTCCGCCGCCTCCACCCCCGTACATCACCGGCACCAGCACGACGACGTCCTGGAAGGCCTGGTCGACGGTCGACAAGTACTTCGACAGCACCTTCGCCTACGAACGCACCGACTGGTACCGCTACACCGAGACCCACAAGTGGAACCAGTGGTCGACGGGTGACACCACCTCGGGCGGGTGGACCAGCCTGTTCGAGCACTACTGGAAGACCATCGCCCGGCGCCTGATCGACCTGGACCACGCGCTGCGGGTCGAGGTGAGTCAGGTGCCGGACACGGCGAAGGCACCCGACCTACCCTCCGGGGCACCCCTGACCGGAACCTGCGGCGCGGGCGGCTCGACCGCCTCCTGTGGGTCCGGCCCGGGCCCGGGTGACCTGCACCTGATCGGCGACTGCGACGGCCGGTTCGGCCCCGACGCGATGCAGGACTGCCACGTCGACACCCCGCCCGGCGACCCGGGCGACCCCAACACCCGCCTCTCCAAGTGCCGAGGCGTCACCGGCGCGGGCTCCTCATGCATCACCGGCAACGCACCGGTCGGCACCCAACCGACCGGTGCGGACCCGAGCTGCCACAGCTTCCCGGCCGGCACCGGCGTGCTGATGGCCGACGGCAGCACCAAGGCCATCCAGGAGGTCAAGCCCGGCGATACCGTCCTGGCGACCGACCCGGAATCCGGCGAAACCAAACCCCGCACCGTTCTGGCGGCGATTACCACCGAGGGCGACAAGGACTTCGTCGATATCACCGTCAAAACCGACAAGGGCGACGCCTCCATCATCGCCACCACCAACCACCCCTTCTGGGCTCCCGACCTCAAACAATGGATAAACGCCGGCGACCTCCAGCCCGGCCAATTCCTCCAAACCGCCGCCGGCACCTGGGTGCAGGTAGGCGCCGTCCGGTATGTACACGGCCGACAGCGCACCCACGACCTGACCGTCGACGTCGCGCATTCGTACTACGTGTCGGCGGTGCGGGTATCGATCCTGGTACACAACTCTTCCGATGAGGCTTGTGGGATACACCTGGCCCTTGGTCTCGAGACGATTCGGGGAAGAGGGGTGGGAACGCTCGACAAGTTTGCCCGGATGCAAAGTGCAGTGACGTATAAGGATGGAACTTTCCACGATATTCTGCCTCGAGGAATGGCCACTCATGACGGCTTGGCCAAGATGATCGACCGTGTAGTCGCGGGAGGAGGGAGAATCAGCTTCAATTTGGATGGAATTCAGGATGTCGAGGGAATTCTGGCGGGTAAAGATTATGGCAGCGGATGGACCTCTCACGAGTTGCGATATATCTGCGGGAATTCGGCGGCAAGAGAAGTCACGACATTCTTCAACGGAAGCGCGCCTTGTTAGAAACGCGAGGTAGTGGTCATGTCGCTACAGATCTCATCCGATGACGATCGGGACGACACGCGTCTCGTGATGGTGGACCTTCCAGGGGGGACGGGCCGCGTTCAGGCCGAACTTACGGCTCGTGAACCCAGGCCGGGAGGCTTCGAATGGCTGCGGGTGAGGATGAGGATCTGGTATCGACACGTCCTCGCCGAGAAGCCCTATACGGAATCGATCGAGGTCGGTTGCGTCGAAACCTGGGTGCCCATCGATGCGGTGACCTTTCCGGATGACGGCAACTACGGGGATGTGCCCGTTCTTGCGCCCGGCGAGGGCCGACCCGCGGGTGCCCCTCGCTATTCGATGCCTTGGGACGAGTGATCCGGTAGCTGAGCTGGGATGTCCTGTGTTGTTGGCGCGTGTGAGGATTGCGCGGTGACTGACGTGGGTTGGGACGTGGCGCTGGTGGGGCGGGGCGAGGAGGTCGCCCGGCTCGACGAGGCGTTGGCGCGGGGACGGGCGGGGGATCCGTGCGCCGTGTTGCTCGCCGGGGACGCCGGGGTGGGCAAGACGCGGTTGCTCGCGGAGGCCGCCGCTCGGGCCGCCGGGGCCGGGACGACCGTGTTGACCGGGCATTGTGTGGACCTGGGGGACGTCGGGCTGCCCTATCTGCCGCTGGTCGAGGTGCTGCGCGGGCTGGACGCCGATGCCCGGTACGCCGAGGTGCTGGCCGCGCATCCGGCCGTCGAGCGGCTGCTGCGGGCCGGCGGGGGTGCGGCGGAGTACGCCGGCGCGCTGCCCGACGCCGGTGTGCGGCTGCGGTTGCTGGAGGACGTCGCGGCGCTGCTCGGTGACCTCGCCGAGCGGGCTCCCGTGCTGCTCGTGGTCGAGGATCTGCACTGGGCCGACCAGTCGACCCGCGATCTGCTGCGCTTCCTGCTCAGTCGGCTGCTGCCGCAGCGCCCGGGCGGCGCGGCGTACCAGCGGCTCACCGTGCTCGTGTCCTACCGGTCCGACGACCTGCATCGGCGGCACCCGCTGCGCCCGCTGTTGGCCGAGTTGGTTCGGCTGCCCTCCGTCGGGCGGTTGGATCTGCGGCCGATGGACGACGAGGACGTGGCCAGCCTGGTCCGCGGCCTGGCCGCCGACCCGTTGCCCGAGGACACCGTGCGGGCCATCGTCGAGCGGGCCGAGGGCAACGCGTTCTACGCGCAGGAATTGCGTGCCGCGACCGATGCCACGGCCGGCGGCGTGCCCAGCGGCCTGGCCGAGGTGCTGCTCACCCGGATCGAGCAGTTGTCGGGCACCGCCCAGCGGGTGATCCGTACCGCCGCCGTGGCCGGTCGCCGAGTCGAACACGGTCTGCTCCGAGACGCCGTCGATCTGCCCGACGACGAGTTGGACACCGCGCTACGCGAGGCGGTCGGGCGGCACCTGTTGGTGGCCGCCGAGGGGGACACCTACGCGTTCCGGCACGCGCTGATCCGCGAGGCGGCGTACGCGGACCTGTTGCCGGGTGAACGAGTGCGGATCCACGGGGTGTTCGCGCGGTTGCTCGGTGACCCGGGACGGCGGGTGGGCAGTTCGGCCGAGCGCGCCGTTCATCACCGGGCCGGTCACGACCTGCCCGGTGCGCTCTCCGCGTCGGTCGAGGCGGCCGACCACGCCGCGCGCGTCGGTGCGCCCGCCGAGGAGATGCGTTGGCTGGAGGCCGCCCTGGAGGTATGGGACGCGGTGCCCAACGCGCGGGAGTTGGCCGACACCGACGACGTGTCGCTGATGCTGCGCGCGTCCGCGGCCGCGGTCGGGGCCGGCGAGGCGCACCGTGCCGTCGCCTTCGCGCGTACCGCCCTGGACCGGCTCGGCGCAAACGCGGACATCGACCTCGCGGTGACCGTCCGTTACACGCTCGCGTCCAGCCTGATGAGCGTGGACGACCTTCAGGCCGCGTTCGAGTACAGCCGCCAGGCACTGGCGATGATCCCGGCCGAGCCACTGTCGCGCACCTGGTTGTGGGCGGCGGTCACGTTCGTGCAGGCCGCGTACTACTCCAGGGACGACGAAACCGCCCGACGGGTCGGTCGCCAGGTTTTGGCCGCCGCCGAGGAACTGGGTACCGACGACGCCCGCGCCGACGCGATCATCTCGCTGACCGGCCTGGAATGGGACAGTCGACAGTCTCCCGAGGGACGGGAACGGCTGAGCCAGGCACGCGAGTTGGCTCGCCGCGCCGGCAACACGACGATCGAGCTGCGGGCGCTGTTCAACCTGGCCATGGGCAGCTTCGAGTCCGGCCTGCTCCAGGAGAGCCTGCGCTGGTTGGACGACGGCCTGGACCTGGCCCGTCGCACCACCAGGTCCTCGTCGCCGCATCCGCTCGACATGCGCTACCTGCGCGCCCAACTCCTGTACACGCTGGGCCGATGGGACGACGCGCTGGCGGCGGTGCCCTCGGCGGTGCCCTCGTCGGCGTTCGGGCATGTCGCCTCGGCGGCACTGTACGTCCCGCTGGGTCGCGGCGAGCCAGGTGTCGTGGAGCGGGCGCGGGCCCTGTTCGAGGCGCGACCGTTCAACTGGATGGGCACGCTCGTGGGCGGCCTGGTGCTGACCGACGAGGCGGTCTGGCGCGGCGATTCCCGCGCGGCGGCCGACTGGGCGCGACGCGTGCTGGGCGAACTGGCCGAGGAGCGCAACCCCTACCCGGACGTGGGTATCCGGCTGTCCGCCCTGGCGCTGTCGGCGATCGGCGACACGGCGGCCGACCTGCGGGCGGCGGGCGATGCCGAGGGTGCGCAGCAAGCGGTGACCGCGGCGCGGGAGTTCATCGAACTGGCCCGTACCACGGCCGGTTGGCCGGGCCGGCGCTATCCGCGCAGCGGATCCGAGGGCCGCGCCTGGTTGCTGCGCGCCGAGGCCGAGTGGTCGCGGGTGTCCGGCGATGCGGACGTCGCGCTGTGGGAGAAGACGGTCGAGGCGTACGACTACGGCAATGTTTTCGAGGCGGCGCGCAGCGAACTGCGGTTGGCCCAGGCGCTGGTGGCGGCGGGCCGCCGGGACGAGGCGGCCGACCTGGCGCGGCGGGTGCGGGAGACGGCGGATCGGCTGGGCTCGGTGCCGCTGCGGGACGCGGTGGACGCGACGGTGCGGCGCGCGCGGCTGGGCGATCCCGACTCGGCGCCGGCCGGCGAGGTGATGTTGACCGCGCGCGAACAGGAGGTGTTGCAGCTGCTGGCCAAGGGTCGGACCAACCGGCAGATCGGCGAGGAACTGTTCATCAGCGCCAAGACCGCGAGTGTGCACGTCTCCAACATCATGGCCAAGGTCGGCGCGTCCCGCCGCACCGAGGCGGTGGCGCTGGCTCGACGCAGCGGGTTGATCCCGGACTGGTAACACAGGGCAGCGCATGCGTGGTTCGCAAGAGAAAAGTGCATCGTTCGCGGAGAAAGTGGCATTGGCCGCCGGAATCCAGCGTACATACGCTGGTTCGACCGCACGCGTACGACGCGCGCCCCATCCCCGCTTGCCCCACTCCGACTTGCCCCGTATCCCCCTTACTCCATGGACGGACCACAGGGACCACAAGCATCCTCGGGAGCCTCCTGTGAGAAGCACACGAATTGTGCTGTGCGCGCTGCTCGTCACCTGGGCCGTCGGCGTCCCACCCGCCGTCGCTTCGTCGATCGCACCGGCGTCGTCGGCAGGCCGGAGCGCGTTCGCCCTGTCCAGCGCCGCCTTCGTCGACGGCGGCTTCATCCCCAAGATCCACGAGTGCACCAGCGGGGGCGGCAACGACCCCGCCAAGAAGAATGAGTCCCCGCCCCTGACCTGGTCCGGTGCCCCGGCCGCCGCCCGGAGCTACGCGATCGTCATGCGCGATCTCGACAACGCCGACCTCATTCACTGGGTCGTCTACGACATCCCGGCGAACACGACCTCCCTCCCACAAAACGTCGACCACGCCTACCGCCCCTCGGTCCCCGCGGGAGCCAGGCAGATCTACTACCGGGGAAGCGCGAGCCTCTACGGCTACCAGGGACCCTGCTCACCCTCGACAGTGAACACCTACGAGTTCGTCGTTTACGTACTCGACCAGCCGTCCCTCCCCGGCCTGAACTCCGGCTCGTCCACCCGGACCGCCGCCAGGACCATCGCCGCGGCCTCGATCGCCTCCGCCGGGATCCGCGGCGAGTCGTAGCCTTTTCCGACCGCTCAGGGGGTCGGGGGGTGCGTTGGCGGTGACGGGGGACGGCATCCGTGGGGATGGCGCGGAGCGGGACGCCGGTGTCGCCGGGGTACGACGCGCGGGCCGGGTCGGGGCGCTCGCGAGGCGGACTCACCGGGAAGATCCACCTGTCGGCCGAACGCCCTTTCGGATCCATTTCGCCGGGCTTTCCAACCCATCGGCACCCGTAGCGCACCCCGGTCCCGGGCATACCGTACTTGTCGGCCGGGAGGGGTTCGCGGATGACCGGGCAAATGCCTGCGGAAATGGGAGAGTTCGACGAGCTGGGGCAGGGGTACGACACTCCCTTCGACGGGGACGCGGCGAACGCGGGCCTGGGGCGGATGGTCACCCGGTTGCCGGTCGCGCTCGCGCAGGTGTGGCGGCTGTCCCGGGCGGCGAGTCGGCGTGCCACGTGGCTGCTGGTGCTCGCCCAGTCGGCGGCGGGGGTGGCCACCGCACTGGCGTTGCTGGCCACCGCACGCGCGTTGGGGGCACTGTTCGCCTCGGGGCCGGCGCCGGATCGGGTCGGCGCGGCGCTGCCCGCGGTGGTCGCGGTGGTGCTGGCCACGGCCGTGCGGGCGGGATTGGAGACGGTGGTCGCGGCGACCCAGGCGCGGTTGTCGCCGGGAATTCGCCGGGTGGCCGAGAACCGGCTGCACGCCGCGGCGGTCGGCGCGGACCTGGGCGCGTTCGACGACGCGGACTGGCACGACGCGCTGGCTCGGGCCCGGGATCGTGGCATCGACCACGCGCAACTGGCCCTGGGACACGCGGTCGAGCTGCTCGGGGCGCTGGTCGGCCTGCTGGTCGGGATCGGCGTGGTGACCGGGTTGCATCCGGTACTGCTGCCGCTGCTGGTCCTGTCGATCGCGCCGCAGGGGTGGGCGGCGCTGCGCTCGGCCCGGATCGGCTTCGAGGGCATGGTGCAGCGGATGACGCTGTATCGGCGGCTGTGGCTGTTCGCCGATCTGCTCAGCGCCCGGGAGGCGGCGGCGGAGGTGCGCGCCTGTACCGCCGAGCGGCCGTTGCTCGCCGAATTCCGGCGGCTGGCCGGGTCGGTGGAACGGGCCGAGGTCGGGGTCGGCTATGCGCAGGTCCGGGTGGGCGTGATCGGACGGACCCTGTCCGGCCTGGCCTTGGGCGCCACCTATGTCGCGCTGGGTCTGCTGGTGCGCGCCGAGATCGTGCCGCTCGCGGTGGCGGGTACGGCGGTGTTGGCGGTGCGCACCGCGAGCGGTTCGCTGGCCACGTTGATGGTGGCCGTCGACCGGCTCTATGAGAAGTCCTTGTACATCACCGACTATCACGCCTTCCTGGACGAGGCGAGGGCGCGTTCGCGGCCGTCGGCGACCCGGGCGGTGCCGGTCGGCTTCGCCGAGATCCGGTTGCGGGACGTGTACTTCGGCTACCCAGGCAGCGCGGAGTCGGCGTTGCGCGGGGTGGATCTGGTGATCCGGCGCGGGGAGACGGTGGCCCTGGTCGGCGAGAACGGGTCGGGAAAGACCACGCTGGCACTCCTGTTGGCCGCGCTCTACCACCCGGACAAGGGCACGGTGCATTGGGACGACGCCGATCTGGCCGAGGTCGACCCGGTCGGGATCCGCGAGCAGGTGGCGCTGGTGATGCAACAGCCGACCCGCTGGCCGCTGACGGCGCGGGGCAACATCGTGCTGGGGCGCGCGGATCGGGTCGATCCGGACGGCGCGGCCATGGAGAGGGCGGCGCGGGACGCGGGCGCGGACGAGCTGATCTCGCGGCTGCCGCACGGGTACGAGACGTTGTTGTCGAAGAAGTTTCGGGCCGGGGTGGATCTGTCCGGCGGGCAGTGGCAGCGGATCGGCATCGCACGCGGGTTCTATCGGGATGCGCGGCTGTTGATCGCGGACGAGCCGACGGCTGCGTTGGACGCGCGGGCGGAGCACGCGGTGTACGCGAACATCCGGCGATTGGCGGCGGGGCGGACGGTGGTGCTGATCAGCCATCGGCTGGCTTCGGTGCGGGAGTGTGATCGGATCGTGGTGCTGGAACGGGGTGCGGTGGCGCAGCAGGGTACGCACGAGCAGTTGATGCGGGAGGGGGGCCTGTACGCGGAGCTGTATCGGTTGCAGGCGGCGGCGTATGTCGAGTCGGGGTGAACTCGCTTTTGGCGTCGCGGCCTCACGCGTGGGCCGGGCTGAGTGGCCTCAGGCGCCGGCCCGGCTACTTGGCCTCGAGCGCCGGCCGGGCTGGTTGGACCCGACCTTCGGCCGAGGTGGCCTCGAACGCCGCTCGGGCTGATTGCCGCGGCGGTGCCCCCTCCTACAGCTCGTCGAGCAGCAGTAGCGACGGAGGGCGGTGTGGGTGGGGGTGGTTCAGGCGGAGGAGTTGGTGGAGGGCGCCGGCGGTGCCTGGGAGGAGGCCGGTTGTGGTGTCGGTGGTGGACTTGGTGAGGGGGCCGTAGGTTTCCAGGGCGGTGAGGAGGAGGGCGTTCAGGTGATCGCGGGTGGGGGCGTCGGGGACGTGGGCGCGAAGGTGTTCGGGGGCGCCTTGGAGGAGGGTGTCCAGGAGTTCCCAGGAGCCCAGGTCGCCGTGGCACAGGGTGTAGTCCCAGCCGAAGCCGGTGCGCCAGGTCGCCGCCGCGGCGCGCAGCGCGCGGTCCAGGTGGGTGGGGTCGCCGGTGCGTACGTACAGATCCCATGCGGCCAGGCCGATGCCGGTGCTGCCGTGGCACCAGGAGTCCAGGTACAGGACCTGGTCCGCCTCTCGGCCGTCGAGCCAGGCGCCGGCCTCGGGGCGATACAGATTTTCCTGGAACGTGCGTGCCATTCGGGCGAGTTCGAGCTGCTCGGGGTGGTCGGTGACCAGACCCAGGCGGGTCAGTGCCCAGTCGAAGCCCGCCGCGCCGTGCGCGAACCCGCCGATGCCCTGCGGGAAGAGCGCGGTCGGCCAGCGGGCGGCCCGTCCGTGCTCGGTGTCCTCGACGACCGCGCGTTCGACCAGGAGTGTCCCGGCGGACTGCGCGACCCCGCGCCAACGATCGTCACCGGTCCGCTCGGCCAGTGCCAGCAGCGGGACCACGAGCCCGGCCGCGCCGCCCGCGACGTCGAGGATCGAGTCCTGGGCCAACAGATCCGACGCGCGCTCCGCGTGCCGGATCGCCCGATCCAGGTACGACTGCCGGCCGGAGGTCGCGCCCAGCGCCAGCCAGGTGCGCACCGCCGCACCGATCCCGTCGAACGCGCCGACCCGGATGATGGGTACCGCGTCCTCCATCGCCGCGAGTGCCCGGATCGCGCCGTCGGCGATGCCTTCCAGCTCGACCACCCTGGGTACCCGACCGGTGCGCGACTGGGCCAGATAGGCGTGCAATGCCAGTGCGACACCGGCCTGCCCGCTGTAGAAGTCGGCGGCGAACGGCCGCACGCTGAACCCGCCTTCGGTGTAGACCGGCCCGATCCAGGTGGCCGTGCCGTCGGTGCCCACCACGGCCCGTGCGCACAGGTCCCGAGCCATCCGGGCGGCCAGGTCGCGGCGGCGTTCGTCCAGCCGGCCGGTCCGGACCGGCAGGTCCCGGCGTCGATTCGCCTCCGGCATCGCGCTGCGATCGCGATAGACGCCCAGCAGCGAGGAACGGATCATCACCTCCTCGAACTCCGGGTCGCCCGCCCGCCAGCGCTCGACGCTCGCGTCGATCAACCGGACCGGTTCCCCCCACGTGGTGCCGCGCGGCCCGTCCATCCGGCCGTCCTCGGGTCGGACGCCGAAGAACGGGATGTCGCCGTCGAGGAGATCGGCGACCTCGGCACCGACCACCTCGGGTGAGGACGGCGCGCCGTGCAGGGCCTTCGCCTGTCGGGTCAGCACGTCCCGGGCGCGCTCGACGGCCGCGGGTTCGTCGTGCAGGGACGCGGGGTGCCAGAGCATCCGGGCGATCTCGACGTAGACCTGGGTGGGTCGCAGCACCACGCGCAGGTCACAGCCGAGGAAGGCGTCCAGGATCGCACGCAGTCGGCCGGCCCGGTCCAGGCCGTCGAGTCGGCCGCGCAGGTCGCGGTAGCCGCGCACGATGTCGTCCTGATGAGCTATCGGATCCGCGTCCGGGGCGGGCAGGTTGGCCGAACCGGCCACCTCGGCGGGCTCCATCGCCAGGCGGGCCAGGTCGGTGCCGGCGCCGGAGATCACCGGTACCGGGATGCGCGGTTGTTGCTCGGGCAGCGCGCCCACGGCGGACATGTCCACACCCTGGAGCACGAGTTGGGCCAGCCGCATGGGCAGCAGCCCGGTGCGCAGCACGGTCCGGCGGACCGAGGCTGCGGCGGTGTCGAAGGCGTCGCCGAGCCCGCTCGCGCCCACGTTCGGTTCGGGGCTGAACAACGTTTCACAGTCCACCACCCACGGGACGGGGCCCTGGGCGATCACGTTGTCCGAGTGCAGGTCGGTGGCGCCGAGCAGTTGCATCACGCACATCCACTCGCCCAGGCCCTGGTAGAAGCGGGCCTGTTCGCGCGCGTCGGTGCAGTGGCGGTGCTCGATGTGCTCGGCCCAGCCGTAGTCGTCGCCGAGCAGGACCCGCGGGACCCTGATCCGGTCCGCGCGCGGGGTGCCGGCCAGGAGCGCGTCCAAGGTCGTGGCGAGCGCGATGTCCACGGCCAGCGGGCGGGGCTTGTACACCGCGCGGCCGGCTTCGAAGCGGACCAGGGCGACGGTTCGGCCGCCGCGATGCGAGTCGCCGGCGTCCAGAGCGATCTCGACCAGCTCGCCGGGCGGTGTGCCGAGCAGTTCGGTCAGACGCGGTCGGTCGGCGGCCAGGCGGCGGGCCAGGGCGAGCAGCGCCGCGCAGCGATTGCGGATCACCCGGTCCAGGCGCGGCGCGAACGCCGGGTAGTCCACGTCGAGTTCGCGCCAGAAGTGGGCTTCGGCAGCGGCTTCGAGGAATTCGTCCCAGCGCTGCTCACTGGTGTCCCGGGTGAGCCGGCCGGACATCCGTGCGGCGTGCAGTTCGAGCAGGAGCAGCCGGTTGGCCTTGGGGCGGACCGCGCCCAGCAGGGAGCGGTGGGCGGCTCGTTGCAGGATGTCCCGCTCGGCCGTCGAGAGGGGCTTCGGCACCGCGTGCAGCCGGCGTCGGAAGCGGTCCAGGGCCGGCTCGATCAAGGGCTCCAACGCGGCGTCGAATTCGCCTGCGTCGTCGTACGTCACCACCGGGCGGGGCCGGACCGGGATTGCCATGCGCGGATCGCCACCCATCGATGACGGACCCGCCGCCCGGAGCCCGTCGAGACGCGACGGCTGCGAACGGCGGGTCGTTGAGGTACGGATCAACAACAGGCGCGAGTGCGCGACCAGGAGCAGGCGGTGCCGCAGCTGATCGCGGCGACGTCGATCTCGGTGAGGCCCTGTTCGGTTGCGGTTCCGCCGATGTAGAGCGAACCGGCGGGGTTCTCCACGCCGTCGGCCGATTCGGCGCCGGAGCGCCAGGCGTTGACGACGGTGTTCCGAGCGGCATTCGATGCGGTGCGCATGACGATACCTTTCCGCCGATGCCCGTCGTTCCCGGCGGGTACGCCGGGTTCACCGGTCATCGACCCTGGGTTAGGGAAGTGCGGCAGGCTCACGTTAGCGCCGGAAGCCCGGCGGCGACAGACCCTGTCTCGGCATGGCGAAATCGCCGTCCCAGCACGTGATTCGGCCGGCTTGCCCGACGCCGGACGACCAACCGGTGTGGGTGCGTGCGGCGTTCGGGGCGACCCAGGTGTGCGAATTCCGGCCCGGATCCGCACCGGGATTCCGTCCGGCTCTTGTCATTGGTCTAGTCCATTGACAGTCTTGGACATGTCGCCGACGGTCATCGCTCCATGACCGGATCGGCGGTTCCCGTACGGCGTTTCCGCTGCCCTGCGTGGGCCGATGTTGCCCATGGCGTCTTGCACTTCGCAACTCCTACCCCGGAGACACATCCATGCGCCGAGCCAGAACTCACCCATGCCCGCATCCGGTCACCGCGATTCGGTCCGCGAGGTGACCGCCGCCGAGGCCCGCCGGAGGTCGGCCGACCCGGAGCCCCCCGCGGTGCGAGCGACCGCGCCGGGGTCGACTGTGCCGGGACTGCTGGCCGCCCGCGCGCTCGTCGACCCCGACCGGGTCGCCTTCCTGCTGCCGGGAACGCCGGAAAGCCGGCTCACCTTCGCCGAGTGGGATCGTCGATCATCGTCCCTGGCCCGCGAGTTACGCGCGCGCGGGGTGCGCGAAGGAGATCGGATCGGGTTGATCTTCGCCGGTCGCGAATGGGCCGACTATGCCGTCGCCTACTGCGCGGTGCACCGGGCCGGCGCGGTCGCGGTGCCGCTTCCCGAGCGGCTGCCGCCCGCCGCCCTGCACACGATGCTCACCCACTGCGCCGCCACCGCGGTTGTGCACGGCGCCGAAATTCGGCCGGCACCGACGGACGCGTGGAACTCGCCCGCCGCCGAACTCGAGGCCGCCGCGGCCCGAGCCGAGGGCCGTACAGCAAATCCGCACCGCCCGGACCCGCACGGCCCGGACCCGCACGGCTCGGACCCGCACGGCTCGGACCCGCACGGCTCGGACCCGCACCGCCCGAATCAACGCCGACCCGAGCAGCACCGGAATCCGAGCCGGAGCCCGTCCGGCCTGCCCGCGTCGCGTCCCGACGACCTCGCCCAGATCCTGTACACCTCCGGCACCACCGGCACGCCCAAGGGCGTCGCCGCCACCCACGCCAACCTCACCCATGGCTTCGAACCGACGCCCAGACACCGCCAGTTGGCCCACTCGCGACACTTCCTGCACGCGTTCCCGATCGGCACCAACGCGGGCCAGACGATGTTGCTGAACGCGCTGACCGCCGAGCCGACGGCACTGTGCGCACCGACGTTCGACGCCGAGGAGTTCTGTGCGCTGATCGCCGCCTACCGGGTCGGGACCGTGTTCACGGTCCCGGCGATGGCCACCGAGTTGGTGAACTCGCGTGCCTGGACCCGGCACGACGTGAGCACGGTGCAACTGTTCGGCTCCACCGCCGCCGCATTGCCGCCGGCCACCGCGCTCGCGCTGACCGAGGCATTTCCGGACGCGACCATCGTCAACTCCTACACCTCCACCGAGGCGGCGCCCGCGCAGACCACCATGGTTTTCGACGCCGACCGGCCCACCTCGGTGGGCCGCGGCACCGGCCGGGACGACCTGCGTATCGTCGGTGCGGACGGCGAACCCGTGCCCACCGGCGAGGTCGGCGAGATCTGGCTGCGCCCACCCACCGCGTCGCGTACCTACTACCGCGACGCCCGGGCCGACGCCGAGGTGTTCACCGGCGGTTGGGTGCGGATGGGCGACATCGGTCGCCTGGACGCCGACGGCTACCTGTACCTGATCGACCGGGAAAGCGACCTGATCAAGTCCGGCGCGACGCGGATCTCCACCCTCGCGGTGGAGGCCGCGCTGTACGAACACCCCGCCGTCGCCGACGCATCCGTGTTCGGGTTGCCGCACCCGGTGATGGGCACGATGGTCGCCGCCGCGCTGGTGCTGCGGGCCGAGGTGTCGGCCGAGGACCTGCGGGTGTTCCTGGGCGAGCGGTTGGCCCGGCACGAGATCCCGACCCGACTCCTGCGCGTGGACTCCCTCCCCCGGAATCCGGCGGGCAAGGTGGTCAAGGAACAGTTGCGCTCCCGGCTGGCCGAAAGCGACACCCCGAGCACGAGCGTGCCCCGGACCGCGACCGAGGTGGCGGTGAGCGGTCTGTGGGACGAGGTGCTCGGCTCGTGCGGCGCGGGCCCGGACGACAACTTCTTCGCCTTGGGCGGGGACTCGTTCAAGGCCACCCGACTCGCCGCCGCCGTCGAGCGCCTTTTCGCCCTGGACGTGCCCTCCTCGCTCGCCTTCGACCGGCCGGAACTGGCCGCGCAGGCCGCATGGATCGACGCCGCCCGAGCCGATCCCCGGCCCGTCCGCCCGGGCACTTCGCAACCGTCGGCCGAACTCGCGCCGATGCCGCTCAGCTCGCAGCAGGAGAACTTCTTCGTCTGGATGCACGCCACCGAGGAGACCCGCGACGTCGGCCCGGTGAGCGTGGGCATTCGCATCACCGACACCTTCGACCCGGACACGTTGACCGCCGCCCTGGCCGAGATCGTCCGCCGACACGAGGCGCTGCGTACCGTCTTTCGCTACGTCGACGGCGCGCCGGAGGCACTCGTACGACCCGAACTGCGACCCGAGGTGCGGCGGGTGCGCGCCGAAGGCGGTACACCGGCCGAGCGCGAGCGGTTCGCCCACGAACACGCCCGCATCGAACGCGAACAGGACTGGGATCTGGCCCGCGGTCCGCTCGTGCGCGCCCTGCTGATCGAACTCGACGCCGAAGACCACGTATTGATCATCGCCGTACACCACATGGTGTTCGACGGATGGTCGATGGGCGTACTGCTGCGTGAACTGGCGCTGATCTACTCGGCGTTTCGCACCGGACGGCCCAGTCCGCTGACGCCGCCCATGCCGACCTGCGCGGAACACCTGCGCTGGGCCCGCGCCCAATGGCCGCGCACCCGGCCCTTCTGGGAGGAGTCCCTGGCCGGCGCACCCGCCGCGATCGACCCCTTTCCCGGCCGGGACGTCACCGATCGGCTGCACAGCGCATCGGTACGGTTCACCCTGGACGCGGACCTGGTCGGCCGACTGCGCACGAGCGCGCGCGAGCAGGGCGCGACCGCGTTCATGCTGGCCACCGCATGCTGGACGAGCGTGTTGGCCAGGACGGCCGGCACCCGCGACATCGTGGTGATGTCACCGGTACCGGGCCGTTCGCGACCGGGCAGCGAGAACCTGATCGGCTGCCTGGTGCAATCCCTGCTGATCCGGATCGACCTGCGCGGCGACCCCTCGTTCGGCGAACTGCTGGCCCGGGTGCGCAGCGCCGCGTTGGCCGCCAACGAGCACCAGTCCTACCCGTTCGCCGAGTTCTACCCGCGCTTTCCGGACGCGGCCTGGATTCGCTACGAGAGCTGGTCCAACCGGGCGCACTTTCTCGGTCTGGTCTCCGAACCCTTCGACCTGCCACGCGAGTTGGACGCCGAATGGTCCACTCCCGGCGGCCGTCCCGATCTGGGTGTGCCGGAACTTGCCCTCGCCGAACAACCGGACGGCACCATCGCCGGCTGGCTGCTGTACAACGAGCGCGCATTCGCCCCCTCCGTCGTCGAGGGCCTGGCCCAGGCATTCGTCGACGCCTGGGCGCTCGCGCTCGACCAGCCCCAAGCGCCGGTGTTCGGGGACGTCGACGCGCTTGTGCACCCACCGACCGCCACCGAGAAGGGCTGACGATGCGCAAGTCCCAGCCGGTATCCCTGCCGCCGGAACCCCACCACCGCGCCGCGGTGACCCCCGTGCAACACGGAATCCGGTTCACCGAACTCGCCGGCCACACCGGCACCGCCCACCACATGCCGCTTGCCATCCGCTTCACCGGCGACCTCGACCCGGGCGCCCTGGCCGACGCCTGCGACGCGCTCGTGGCCCGGCACCCGGTCCTGGGCAGCGCGTTGCGCGAAGCCGACGGCGAACTGTGGCTGGTCCCAGCCGACACCATGCCCCGACTCGTGACCGAAGAGCTCGCCGCGACGGCACCCGAACGGCGCGCGGATGCCATCGCGGAGCTGATCCGGCGCGAGACGCTGCGCCCGTTCGACCCCGCCACCGGCCCACCCGCGCGCTTCACCCTGCTCGACGCGGGCCCCGGACACCGGGTGCTGCTGGTCGTCGTCCACCATCTGGCCTTCGACGGCACCTCCAAGGACATCCTGGTCCGGGAACTGGGCGCGCTCTACACGGCGTTCGACACCGGCACCAAGCCGGCACCGCCGGATGCGCCGGACCACGAGGAAGGTGCCGAAGCCGAGCGCATCGCGCGTGAGGCGGCGGATTTCACCCGTCGAGTCACGCTCGCCAAGGAGCGCTTCGCCGCCGAGGCCCTGGACCCGCCGCCGGTGTTGTTGCCCGGCCGAGGTCGCGCCGAGACGCACGGCGGCCCCGGCGAGTCGGTGCCGATACCCGTCGACCACAACCTGCGGCGCGATCTGGCCGGCACCGCCGCGCTGTTGGGGATCAGCTCGTTCGCGCTGCTCCTCGGCGCGCTGCACGTGCTGCTGTGGCGCTACGGCAACGAACACCCCACGGTGGCCGTCGGCCTGGGCACCCGCACGCCGCACACCCGCGACCGGATCGGCCCGTACGTCAACGAACTGCCGGTCCACACCCACCCGTCGCCGAAGACGCCGTTCGGCGCCTTCGGGCAGGCGCTGCGCGCGGACCTGCGCGAGTTGTACCGGGTGCGTGACGTGCCGCTGAGCCGGGCGGTGGCCGGTCTCACGCCGCGCCTGGCGCCGGCACCGGTGTCGATGAGCTATCGCCGGCGCACCGAGGTACCCGAGTTCGCGGGTGTGCCCGCTTCCATCGACTGGACCATGTTCAACCACGCCGTGCGCGGCGACCTGCACCTGCAATGCCTGGACGACCCCGACCGGCTCGCGCTGCACCTGCACTTCGCCACCGACGCCCTCGATCGGGGCACGGCCGAGGCCATCGCGGGCCACTACAGCACCCTGCTGCGCGCGATCGTCGCGGCCCCGGACACCGCGCTGTCCCGGCTCGCGGTGCTGACCGATCGCGAGCGGGCCACGATTCTGCTCGACTGGAACGACACCACCAGGGCCGGAGACCCCGCGACGCTGCCGGAACTGTTCGCCGCGCAGGTCGCCCGTACCCCGAACGCACCGGCGGTGCACTGCGGTGCGGAACGACTGAGCTACGCCCACCTGGACGCGGCCGTGGAGGCGGTCGCCGAGCGGCTGCGCGCCGCCGGCGTCGGGTCGGGCGACCTGGTGGCGGTCTGCGTGCGGCGCACCGCCGCGCTGCCGACGGCCCTGCTGGGCATCCTGCGGTCCGGCGCCGGCTACCTGCCCCTGGATCCCGAATACCCGCCGGCGCGGCTGGCGTCCGTACTCGGCGACTGCGCCGCGACCGTGCTGTTGACCGAGCGCGATCTGCTCGGCCGATTCCCCGCACACGTTGCCGACGCGCTGCTGATCGACGAGATCGGCACCACGACCGCCGGGACGGCGCGACGGTGGACGCCTCCGATGCCCGGCGCTCTCGCCTACGTGCTGGCGACCTCCGGCTCCACCGGCAGGCCCAAGGGCGTGGAGATCGAACACGGTGCGCTGAGCAACCTGCTCGCCTCGATGCGGGACACGCTGGAAAGCGACCAGGACGCGGTGTGGCTCGGACTGACCTCGGCCTCGTTCGACATCTCCGCCGTGGAGTTGTACCTGCCGCTGATCACCGGAGGACTGCTGGTCCTCGCCCAGGACGGTGAAGTCCGCGACGGGCGGGCGCTACTGCGGCTGATCCGGGACGAACACGTCTCGCATGTGCAGGCCACGCCGTCCGGGTGGCGGATGCTGCTCGACGCGGGCTTCGCGGAGCCCGCCGTGGTCGCGGTCACCGGTGGCGAAGCACTCCCGGTCCCACTGGCCCGCGAACTGCGCGGGCGGACGGCGCGGTTGGTCAACGCCTATGGGCCGACCGAAACCACGGTGTGGTCCGGTACGGCGGAGATCGGCCCGGACGACGACGAGGTGACCATCGGTCGCCCGATCGCCAACACCCGGATGTACATCCTGGACGCCGAGGCCGTACCGGTCCCGATCGGCGTCGAGGGGGACCTGTACATCGCCGGCAGCGGTCTGGCTCGCGGCTACCGAAACCTGCCCGGCGTCACCGCCGACCGGTTCGGGCCGGACCCGTTCGGACCGCCCGGCGCCCGGATGTATCGCACCGGCGACCGCGCCCGCTACCGCGCGGACGGCCGGATCGAGTACCTGGGGCGAGTCGACCACCAGGTGAAGATCCTCGGCCACCGGATCGAACCGGGGGAGATCGAAGCCGCGTTGCTGGAGCACCCGGACATCGCGACGGCGGCCGTGGTGGCCAGGCAGGACGGGGCCGACGGCCCGCACTTGGTGGCCTACCTGGTACCGCGCGCGGGCGCCGCCCCGAGTCCGGCCGAACTGCGGGTACACCTGGCCGCGACGCTGCCCCGCGCACTGGTGCCGAGCGCCTTCGTCGCGTTGGAGCGCCTGCCGCTGACGCCCAACGGCAAACTGGACCGGGCCGCGTTGCCCGCGCCACCACGAGTGCGGGTGGCCGACCCGGCTCCGGATCCGGCCGGCCGGCCGACAGACGACCCCGGCCCGGTCGCCGAGATCACCGCCATCTGGCGCGAGGTGCTCGGCTTGGACGACATCCGTCCCGACGAGGACCTGTTCGACCTCGGCGGCCACTCGCTCACCGTCACCCGGATCGGCGCGCGCATCCGCAAGCGCCTGGGCGTGGACGTACCGCTGCACGTCTTCTTCGAATCCCCGACCATCACCGGACTCACCAGCGCGGTCTCCGCGATGCGAAGCGAACGGCGGCCATGAACACCCCATCCCGAAACCATGACCCGCACCGGCACGGACCGGCGGAGCAGCCCACGAACCGGCCCGAACGCCCGCTGCGCACACCGCTGTCGGCGGGCCAGGAACGACTTTGGCTGCTGGATCGGCTCAACCCCGGCGACGCCGCCTTCAACATGTTCCAGGTCCATCGACTGCGCGGACCGTTGCACGCCGACGCACTGGAGCGAGCGCTGGCCGAACTGGTCGCACGGCACGACAGCCTGCGTGCGGCTTTCCCGGACGAAGACGGCGTGCCCGCCCAGGTGATCGGCCCGTCCGGCGACTTCGTCCTGGAACGGGTGGTCGTCGACGGCGTGCCGGGCGAACGCGAATGGCACGCCCGCGAACTGGTCGCCGAACGCACCAACCGCCCCTTCGACGTGGCCCGGGGACCCCTGGTGCGGGCGAGTCTGCTGCGCCTGGACGAGCACGGACACGATCACGTGCTCTGCCTGGTTCTGCACCACATCGTCGCCGACGGTTGGTCGATGAACGTCCTGGACGGCGAACTCGCGGCCGTCTACGCCGCCTTCACGGCCGGTCGGCCCTCGCCGCTGGAACCGCTGCCGCTGAGCTACGTCGACTACGTGCGGCGCCAACGCGAACTCGTCGACTCGCCCGAATTCGACGAACGACTGACCTACTGGACCCGGCAACTCACCGGAGCGCCACCCCTGGATCTGCCCGCCGACCGTCCGCGCGTCGGCGGCGCGCACGCCGGGCGCGGCGGCACCGTCACCCACCACCTGTCCGCCGACCTTCGCACGGGCATCGAGCAGCTCGCCCGCCGCGAACGAGTCACCCTCTACATGACCCTGCTCGCCGCCTACCAGACCCTGCTCGCGCGCTACTGCGACCAGGAGGACGTGTGCGTGGGCTCGCCGCTGGCGGGCCGGGACGAGGAGGAGTACGAAGGGCTGGTCGGCTACTTCCTCAACACGCTGGTCCTGCGCGGGAGCACTGCGGGGGATCCGTCGTTCCGGGCCTTCCTGGCCCGCACCCGGACGGTGACAATCCAGGCGTTCGAGCACCAGGACGTGCCGTTCGAACGACTCCTCGGCGCCCTGCACGTGGACCGCGATCCGGACGACCCGCCGGTGTTCCGGACCATGCTGACCCTGCGCCCGCCCGCCGGCCCCGGACTGCGGCTCGGCGAGGTGACCGCGGAGGTCTTCGAATCCGGGTTCCGGCAGGCCAAGTTCGACCTGGCCCTGGAGGTGTGGCCGGAAGGCGACGAGTTGGTGGTGGAGTTCGTCTACGACACCGAACGGTTCGTCCCCGAGACCGTCGCGCGTCTCGCGCGCTGCTTCGAGACGTTGCTCCGGGGCGCCGTGGCCGAACCCGACACGCCGCTGTCCCGGTTGCCGCTGCTGCCACCGGCCGAGCGGGCCCGGGTCTCGGCCGCCGCTGCCGGCCCGCCCCCGGGCGACTGCCCGGACCCGATCCTGGCCTTCGAGGTACAGGTGCTGCGCACCCCGCGGGCCGATGCCGTCGAGTGCGGTGACAGCCGGATCGGTTACGCCGACCTGGACGCCCGGGCGAACCGGCTGGCCCGGGAACTGCGGCGCGGCGGCACCGGCCCGGACTCGGTGATCGCGGTGTGCGCCGAACGCTCGATCGAGACGATCGTCGCGCTGCTCGCCGTGCTGAAGGCGGGCGGTGCCTACCTTTCGGTGGATCCCGCGCTGCCGGCCGAGCGCATCGCCTACATGCTGGCCGACAGCGCGGCCGAACGCGTCCTGTGCCGAGCCGAGTTCGCGCACCGGTTCGCCGACGTCGCACCTCCGGTGCTGCTGTTGGACGGGGACGGGGACGGGGACGGGGGCGTCGAGGGCGACGAGGCGCAGGAGCAACCGCTCGCCTCCGTTGCCGGTCCCGAACATCTCGCCTACCTCGTCTACACCTCCGGCTCCACCGGCCGCCCCAAGGGCACCTTGATCACCCGCGAGGCGCTGGCCGCCCGGGTGGCCTGGATGCGCGAGCGCTACCGGACCGCCCCCACCGACCGGGTCCTGCAATTCGCCTCGTTCGGCTTCGATACGCACGTCGAGGAGGTGTATCCGACACTGCTGGACGGAGCGACCCTGGTGCTGGCACCCGCGGACGGTCTACTGCCGGACTTCTTCGCCACCGACGCCGGTCGCACGCTGACCGTGCTCGACCTGCCCACGTCCTACTGGCACGAACTGGTCGCGCAGACCCCGGGCCTGCCGTGGCCGAAGGCGCTGCGGCTGTTGATCATCGGCGGCGATCAGGCCGACGTCGCCTCGACGCGGCGCTGGCGCGAGGTCTTCGGCGAACGGGTCGACCTGGTCAACACGTACGGTCCCACCGAGACCGCGGTGATCGCCACGTCGGCCACCTTGGCCGGCCCCCGTGCCGAACTGTGGGACGGCACGCGGCCACCGATCGGGCGCCCGTTGGCCGGTACCCGCGTGCACGTACTGGACCGGCATCTCGAACCGGTGCCGCCCGGCGTGCCGGGCGAGTTGTGCATCGGCGGTATCGGACCGGCCCGGGGCTACCTGGGTCATCCGGGCCTGACCGGGGTGCACTTCGTGCCCGACCCGTATGGCCCACCCGGCTCCCGGCTCTACCGCACCGGCGACCGCGCTCGGCAGCGCCCGGACGGGCAACTGGAGTTTCTCGGACGCACCGACCACCAGGTCAAGTTGCGCGGCTACCGGATCGAGCCCGGCGAGATCGAGGCGGCCCTGGTCGCGCAACCGGACATCGCCCAGGCGGCGGTGCTGGTGCGGGAGGAACAGGGCGATCGACGACTGGTCGCCTATCTGGTGCCCGGTGCCGAGGCGGCCGAGCCGCCGGAGCCGACGGCGGTGCGGGCCGCGCTGGCCCGAGCGCTGCCCGCGTACCTGCTGCCCGCCGCGTTCGTGGTGCTGGAGCGCCTGCCGCTGACGGCGAACGGCAAGCTCGACCGGGCCGCGCTGCCCGCGCCCGAACAACGCACCACGCCGGCGGCCTCGTTCGTGGCTCCGCGCGGCAGCGCCGAGGAACTGGTCGCGGAGACCTTCGCCGACGTGCTCGGCCTGGAACGGGTCGGCGCGCTCGACGACTTCTTCGCGCTCGGTGGCCATTCGCTGTTGGCCACCCGGGTGGTGGCCCGGATCGGCACGGCGATCGAACTGACCGTGCCCATCCGTGCCCTGTTCACCGATCCCACGGTGGCCGGTCTGGCCGCATCGATCGAGGAACTGCTGCTGGCCGAACTCGACACGCTCTCCGAAGCGGACGCCGAACGACTGGTGCTGGAGCAGGCCGAGACAGGAGACCCACGATGACGCCGACCCCGGCGCCGCCGAGTCGTCCCGGCGAACTCTCCGCTGCCAAGCGCACCCTGCTGGAACAGCGGCTGCGCAGGTCCACGACGACCGCCCCCGCATCGATCCCCCGCCTGCCGGATGGGGCGCGAGTACCGCTGTCCTCAGCGCAGATCCCGCTTTGGTTCATGGAGAACCTGACACCGGGAACCGCCGCGTACACCATCCCGATCGCCCTGCGACTGCGCGGACGGCTCGACGAGGACGCGCTGGAACGGGCGTTGAACGCGCTGCTGTCCCGGCACGACAGTCTGCGCACCACGTTCGGCACCAGCGCGGACGGCGGCCCGGTGGCCACCGTGCATCCGCCGATGCCGATCACCGTGGCCCGACACTCGCCTGCCGAGGACCTCGACGCCGAGGCCCGGGAACGCTGGGCGAGCGCGCTGGTGGGTGCGGAGTTCGCCCGCCCGTTCCACCTGGAGATACCGCCGCTGATGCGCGCCGCGTTGGTGCGGTTGGACCGGGAGGACACCGTGCTGGTGGTGGTCCTGCACCACCTGGTCGGCGACGGCTGGTCGGTTCACCTGCTGGTCAACGAACTGATGTCCGACTACGACGCGTTCACGGCCGGCCTGGAATCGCCCGTGCCGGAACCGACGGTGCGGTACGGCGACTACGCGGCCTGGCAGCAGCAGCGGCTGGCCGGTCCCGAAGGCGAACGGGCCGCCCGCTACTGGCGGGATCGATTGGCCGGTCTGGGCACGCTCGCGCTGCCCACCGACCGACCCCGGCCGGCCCGGCAGACGTTCGGCGGTGACGCGCACGGCTTCACGCTGGACGCGGAATTGGCGTCGGGGATCAGTGAACTGGGTCGCGCACACGGCGCCACGTCGTACATGACCCTGCTCGCGGCCTGGCAGGCGGTGTTGTCCCGGCACGGCGGCCAGGACGATTTCGCGGTCGGCTCCCCGATCGCCGGGCGTCCGCATCCGGACCTGGAACCGATGATCGGCATGTTCGTCAACATGCTGGCCATGCGGGCCCCGCTGGCGGGGGATCCCACCTTCGCCGAACTCCTGGGCCGGGTTCGGGAGAGCTGCCTGGACGCCTACGCACACCAGGACCTGCCGTTCGATCAGGTGGTCCGGGACCAGAACGTGACCCGCGACGTCAGCCGCACGCCGCTGTTCCAGGTCACCTTCGCGCTGCAGAACTACGAGCGCGGCGAGCGCGGCTTCACCGGACTGGGCCACGACTGGTTCAGCGGCGACTCCCGGGTGACCCGGTTCGACCTGAGCCTGTTCGTGTTCGAGGCCGGGACGGGGATGAACGGCCTGCTCACCTACAACACCGACCTGTTCGACGCGAGCACGGTGGCCCGGCTCGCCGGGCACCTGACCACACTGCTGCGGGCGGTGGTCGCCGACCCGCATACGCCGTTGTCCCGGATCGACCTGCTCGAACCGCAGGAGCGGGCCCGACTCGTCACGGGCTGGAACGATACCGCTCGGCCGATGCCCGAACACCGCACGCTGACCGCCGCGATCGAGGCCCAAGTGGCTTCGGATCCGCGCGCGCCGGCGGTGACCCACGAGGGGCGCACGCTCGACTACGGCGAACTCGACGCGCGCGCCGACCGGCTCGCCCGATACCTGCGCGGGCGCGGCGTCGGCCCGGAGACACCGGTCGCGCTGTGCCTGGAGCAGTCGCTCGACCTCGCGGTGGCGGTCCTGGCCGTGCTCAAGGCGGGCGGGGCGTATCTCCCGCTCGATCCCGAACAACCGGTCGAACGGCTCGCGTTCATGCTCGCCGACGCGGATGTGCGGGTGCTGGTGACGGATACCGCGCTGCGCGAGCGCACGGCGGGTCACACCGGCACGTTCATCCTGCTCGACCGCGAACGGGCCGCGATCGACGCCTGCGACCAGGTCCCGGACCAGGAGTCGGATCCGGGCCGCTCGCCCGATGCGGCCGAGTCGGGAAACCTGGCCTATGTGATCTACACGTCCGGCTCCACCGGCCGACCCAAGGGCGTCGCGGTGCAACACCGCGAGGCGCTGGCCTATCTGGACGGTGTACGCGAACGGTTCGAGGTGGTGCCCGGATCGGTCCATGGCCTGGCCCAGTCGTTGTCCTTCGACTTCGCGATCACCGCGCTGTACCTGGCCTGGACCACCGGTGGCGAACTGCACCTGATTCCCGCGCGGTTGTCCGGTGCGGAATTCGCCGACCACCTGAATCGGCACCCGGTCGACTACCTGAAGATGACGCCGTCCCATCTGGCCGGGCTGGCGGCCGAGGCCGGTGCCGAACGACTGCTGCCCAGGCGGCTGTTGATTCTCGGCGGCGAGGGCTCCTCATGGGAGTGGGCGCGCGACCTGGCCGCGCTCGGCAGGTGTGCGGTGGTCAACCACTACGGGCCGACCGAGACCACGGTGGGGGTGACCACCTACCGGGTCCGACCGCAGGACGTGCCGGTCTCCACGGTGACGCCGATCGGCCGACCGCTGCCGAACGCGCGGGTGTACCTGCTGGACGCACACCTGCAACCGGTACCGATCGGGGTCACCGGGGAGATCCACATCGGAGGCGAGCGGCTGGCGCGCGGCTACCTGGGGCAGCCAGGGGCAACCGCGGACCGGTTCGTGCCCGACCCGTTCGGGCCGCCGGGCGCTCGGCTGTACCGCACCGGCGACCTGGGTCGATATCTGCCCGGCGGCGACGTGGAGTTCCTCGGACGCAGCGACCAGCAGGTCAAGATTCGCGGCTATCGGGTCGAACCCGCCGAGATAGAGAAGGCGTTGCGCGCGCAACCCGCGGTCGGGCAGGTCGTCGTGGACGCGCGGGGGCCGGCGGGGGCGCAGCGGCTGATCGCCTATCTGGTGCCGGCCGAGGAGCATCCGGGCGAGCCGCCGGCCGGCGCCGACCTGCGCCGGGAGCTGCTGGTCCGGCTGCCCGAGTACATGGTGCCGTCCCGGTTCGTCTGGCTCGACCGACTGCCGCTGAAGGCGCACGGCAAGGTGGATCGGGCGCTGCTGCCGGAACCGGACGCCGGGGTTGGGGCGGACTGCGGCGAGCGGGTGGCTCCGGCCGGCGCGACCGAGGAGGCCCTGGTCGAGATCTGGTGCGCGGTGCTCGACCTTGCCCCGGTCGGCGTCACCGACGACTTCTTCGAGCTGGGCGGGCATTCGCTGCTCGCGATGCAGGTGTTGGCCCGGCTGCGCAAGGTGTTGCCGCCCGGCAGCCGGCAGGTGAGCCTGTTGGAGTTGTTCAAGCACCGCACCGTGCGCGAACTCGCCGCACTGATCGACCGACCGGCCGGCGAGGACGAACCACGTTCGCTCCTGCACGAGTTGACCCGACCGGTACCGGCCGGCCGGCAGGTGCTCTCGCTGGTGTGTGTGCCCTACGGCGGCGGGAGCGCGGTGGTGTACCAGCCGCTGGCGGATGCGCTGCCGGCCGGACACTCGCTGTACTCGGTGGCGATCCCCGGCCACGACCTGTCCATGCCGGAGGCGCCCAGGCCGATCGAAGAGGTCGCCCGGGAGTGCGCCGACGAAATTTTGGCCCGGGTCGAGGGGCCGTTGGCGCTGTACGGGCACTGTGGGGTGGGCAGCGCGCTGACCGCGCAGATCGCGCACCTCCTGGAGGAGTCGGGGCGCCGGTTGGAGGCGGTGTACCTCGGTGCGATCTTCCCGTTCGCCCGACCCGAGGGCGGCATGCTCGGCGCGCTGTCGCGATTCGCCGGACTGGAGCGGTTGCGCGGGGACCGGGTGCATCTGAACTGGCTGACCTCCATGGGCGCCGACCTCGGCGACCTGGACGAGGAGCAGGTCACCTTCATCATCCGCAACATGCGCAAGGACGGGCGGACCTCGGAGGAGTACTTCACCCGGCGGATGGCCGAGGGCATGCGGCCGTTGGCCGCGCCGGTGATCTCGGTGATCGGCGAGCGCGACCCGAGCACCGAGTTCTACCAGGAGCGATACCGGGAGTGGCACTTCATGGCCGACGCCACGGCGTTGGTGGTGATCGACGAGGCGGGCCACTACTTCCTGCGCTATCGGGCGGACGAGTTGGCCGAGATCGTCACCGCGACGCACGAGGCGATGGCTCGTGAGCGGACCGAGCCGCTGACCCGGACGGCGCGCGGTCAGGACGCGGGATGGTGGTTGGAGGGGGTCTCGGGCGGCACCGGCACCGACGCGGGCGCCGGTGTCGCCGGGGTCGGATCGGCGACTGTCGATGCCGAGCCGGCCCGGACACCGGCCGTGCGGCCGAGCATGGGTCGGTTCATGGCGGTGGCCCTCGGGCAGCTCGCCTCGATCACCGGGTCGGCGCTGACCGAGTTCGCCATCCCGATCTGGATCTATCTGCGCACCGATTCGCTCACCCAATTCGCGCTGTTCTCGGTGCTGGCGCTGGTGCCGGGGATCGTGGTGGCGCCGTTGGCGGGCGCGGTGGTGGACCGCAACAGCCGCCGGACGGTGATGTTGGCCGCGGACTGCGCGGCGGGAGCCGTGCAGGTAGTGATGGCGGTGCTGCTGTGGAGCGGCCATCTGGGCGTGGGCGCGGTATACGGGCTCCTGGTGGTGTTGTCGGTGACCGCCACCTTCCAACGCCTCGCCTACAACTCGGCGGTGCCGCAACTGGTGCCCAAACGCTACCTCGGGCACGCCAACGGCATCGTGCAAACGAGCACGGGGCTGGCGCAGTTGGTGGTGCCGCTGATCGCGGTGGCGCTGTTGGCGAGCATCGGACTCGGCGGGATTCTGCTGATCGACATCACCACGTTCGTGATCGCGGTGACCGTCGTCGCATTCGTGCCGTTCCCCGACACGATGGCGCAGACCCGGCGGGAAAGCTTGGCCAAGGAGATCGCCAACGGCGTGCGCTACTCGATGGGGCACCCCGGATTCCGCACCATGCTGCTCTACTTCGCGCTGTTGAACGTCTTCCTGGCGCCGATGTTGGTGTTGATGACACCGCTGGTCCTGTCCTTCGGATCGGTGCACACCGCGGGCGCGGTCGGTGTGGCGGCGGGGGCGGGTGCGCTGCTCGGCGGCCTGGCGATGGGGGTGTGGGGAGGCCCGCGGCATCACCGGATGCGCGGCATCCTGCTGGCCACCGTGCTGATCGCGGTCTTCGCTTTCGTCGCCGGTCTGCGGCCCTCGCCGGTGCCGGTCGGCATCGGCTTCTTCGGGGTGTTCTTCGGACTGTCCCTGCTCAACGGCATCTACGCGACGATCATCCAGGTCAAGGTTCCGCAGCGGTTCCACGGCCGGGTGATCGCGCTGAACACGATGGTGGCCTGGTCCACGCTCCCGTTGGGCTTCGGGGTGATCGCGCCGCTCGCGGTGCACTTGCTCGAACCGCTGTTCAGCCCGGGTGGCGCGCTGGCGTCCAGCGTCGGGCGAGTGATCGGCGTCGGCGACGGTCGCGGCACGGGCTTCCTGTATCTGCTGTGCGCGTCGGCGATGATCGTGCTCGCACTCGCCTCGTTCCGGCATCGGGTGATCGCCGGGTTCGACGACGAGGTCCCCGACGCGATGCCGGACGATCTGATCGGCATCGAGGAACGCCGCAAAAAGCGGGCGGACGCTGCGACGACGCCGCAGCCGCCACTCGCCCGGAAACTACCCGAACCCGAACCCGAATCCGAGCTGGAGAAGGTATGACCACGAACGACGAGCCCGAACGCCCCTGCCGAGTGGTGATCAACGACGAGCACCAGTACTCGATCTGGGCCACCGACCGCGACATCCCGGCCGGCTGGCGCGCGGAAGGCTTCACCGGCACCCGCCCGGCCTGCCTCTCCCACATCGACAAGGTCTGGACCGACATGCGCCCACGCAGCACACGCGAAGCGATGAACGGCTGACGAGGCGTCGCCGGTGAGCCCGATCGGGGCTCACCGGCGATGTCGGCGCAATCGGCCCAACAGGTTCTCGACGGAACCGAGTTCTCGGCCGGAGCCATGCGATCGGGTGAGTCCATGACGAGTGGTCGGACGTTCAGGTGGCGAAATTGCGCCGGCGGGGGTGCGTGTGTATGGCGCATGCTTGTTCGGTGATCGAGCGGGAGTACGCGGTGCGGTTGGTCGAGGCGTGTTTGGCAAAGGAGTGGGAGCGACGGCCGTATTCGGCGGATCCGGATTCGCGGCCGGTGGTTTGTGACGTGGAGCGGCACGCGTTGGGGTGGATCGTCTCCAGTCAGGCCAAGGCCTATGTACGCACTGGGGATCGGCGATATCTCCTGATCGGCGCCGGGCCGTACATCGTCGATGGCGAGGACGGCGGCCTGCATGCGCTCGGCGTGGTCGACTTCGTCACCGGGGCGTGGGAGTCGGCCTATCGGGTTCGGGTTCGGGGCGAGCGAATGCCCGGGCCGCGGGACGAACTCGACGCCGAGTTGCGGGCGTTGATCGTCACCTACGGCAGGATCAGCGCACTGCGCCGGTTGCGGCGGGTGGTGCGCGGGCTCGGGCCGAGTGCGGCGCAGCGGTATTTGACGGCGGTGCAGGCGGGGGAGGATCCGCAGGCGGAGTTGCGAGCCGTGGTGGACCGGGCGCTACCGCCGGAGGAGGAGGAAGGATGCTTCGAGGTCGTGCCGCCGACCGGTCCGCGCGCGAAGGGGGCGGGCGTGCCGGCGGAGCCCGCCGCGCTGTGGTCCCCGGAAGGGGCGGACTACGAACCTCTCGGCGTCTACCGGGAGCTGACCGGTCGGGACCCGGCGGCGCCTGGCATCCACGACGTGGCCGGCCTGATTCCGCGCGCCTTCGAGGCCGAAGTGGTCGGCTACCTGCGCGCCGGTGCGGTGTTGGCGGCCACCACCACCGTGGCCTACGACGAACTGAGCCGCGATCGGTCGCCAATCGGCGGCTTGGCGGTGCGCACCGACGGCACTTGGTTCTGGTACTCCGATCTCGCCCACTATGTCGAGACGTACCACCTGGCCCTCGACCCACGCTTCCTGGCCCATGCCGCGAAGCTGGAGTGGCGCCCGCCCGAGCTTTCCGCGGACCGACTGCGCGTGCCGGAGGGTGATTTGGGTGCCGGCACCGGCACCGCAGGGGCGGCGTAGGGTGATTCGGGATCGTCTCGGCATCGGCCGGACGGGGGTCGGTGGGGGAGCGCTGTCGGATGGGTGTGGAGGTGGACTTTCGGCGGTGGTTGGCAAATTTCGAGGCGGAGGCGTTGCGGCGGGCCGGGGAGCAGGATCCGGCCTGGGAGATGGGCGCCCGTCTCGACCCGGTGCTGATCGAGACCCTTCGGCGGTTCCAGTTCAGCGAGGACACCGACAATCGGCTGCTGATCGCGAAGACCGTCGCGGCGGGCGACCCCGAATACGCCGCTGCCATCGTGCTGTTCGCTGCGGAGGAGGCCAATCACGGCCGGCTGCTCGACCATCTGTTGGCCGCGGCCGGGTCGGGGCGGATCACGGGTCATTGGGCGGACGCGACGTTTCGTCGGCTGCGTCCGGCCTTCGGCCTGCGCCTGGAGATGATGTTGATCCTGGCCTCGGAGATCGTCGTGCTCCCCTTCTACGCGGCGATCGCCGACGGTGTCGACGACCCGCTGACCGCCGAGGTGGCTGCCCGGATCCTGGCCGATGAACAGCGCCATGTCCCGTTCCACTGCGACTGGTTGCGTGGTTGCCTGGCGGCGTCCCCGCCCGCGTTCCGGGCGGCCGCGGTGGTCGGCTGGTGGTTCCTGGCCGCCGGGGCGACGGCCATGGTGGTGAGCGACCACGGCCGGACGCTCACCCACCTGCGGACCACCCGCGGCCGCTACGCCCGGGACGTCTTCGCGCACTCCCGCGCGGCGATGGCGCAGGTCCGGGCGGCCGATCCGGGTACCGCCGCCCTTGCCGGACATCCGCGCCGCCGCCTGCCGACCCGACCGCCGGTGGATCGCCGTCCGCCGGGGGTGTAGCCGATCCGCCGGTCCGCGTCCTCGATCAGCCGACCTCGGAGCGGGACCCGTTCGTTCGTTCCGGCGTGTGATCACACATCGTGTGTGCGTGACTCCATGCTGTCCGATCCGGAAATCCCCGGCGCAAGACACCGTCGGGTGACAACAACGGTCGGGTGACGAACGGCACGGTGGGGTCCGGCGGTCGACGGTTGTCCGCGGGGTGCGCTCTCTCGTACGCTCCGGACGCCGACGCGGTTCGTCGGCGCGCGGCGATCCCGCTCGGATCGTCGTGCGACAACCGAATGTTCGAAGCCCAGGGGAAGCCGGTCGAATTCCGGCGCTGTCCCGCAACCGTGGGTGGTGACCGACAGGTCGCCACGAGTCGGAATGCCTGGGTTCATTCGATCCCGAAGGCTCCAGCTGTCGTGGACTGCACGCTGAAGCCCGGATTCCGCGGCCGACGCCTGTCTTCGGCCGGACGCCGGGACTCTCCGTTCCCGCCGTCCGCGCCCGCGTCCATCGCACGAAGGGAATCCGTCCGTGAAGAACTTTCGGAACAAGGGACGAATCGGCCGACTGATCGGCGTACTGGCCCTGTTGGTACTGCCCGCCACCGCGCAGGTCACGGTGTCGGCGCCGAGCGCGTACGCCGTGGACACCACCAAGGGCAGCGCCGGCGTGTGCCCGACCAACGACGGGGTGACCGTGGTCGTCGACTTCCAGGAACTCGGCGGCGCCACCCTGGTGCGCTGTGCGCCGGGTGATCAGGCCACCGGCCTCGCCGCGCTGAAGAACGCCGGTTTCCAGATAGCCGGCACCGCCCGCTGGGGTGAGGCGTTCATCTGCCGGATCGAGAACAAGCCCGGCCCGGACACCGAGCCGTGCCTGAACACACCTCCGGCCAACGCCTATTGGTCCTACTGGCACGCGCCGAACAGCGGTACCTGGACGTACAGCTCGTGGGGTGCGTCCAACCGCAAGCCCCCGCTGGGCAGCTTCGAGGGTTGGTCCTTCTCCAAGGACAAGACCGCTTCGACCAACCCGCCGCCGCGCGTGACACCTTCGCGTTAGCTCGGCCGAACCTCGCTCCATGTGGGGTTGTTCAGCCTGCTTGGCAAGGCCCCGCGTCGTCGGTCGCCCGGATCGGCGACCGACGACGCGGGTGGTCCGGATCCGGGTCAGGACGCGGACGACGGGCAGTGCAGGGTCGGTACGCCGGGCAGGGCGCCCGCGGCCGTCAGGTCGGCGAAGCCGGTGCCGGCCAGACCCAGTACGGCCTGGGCGGTGGCCCGCGTCGCGGTGGACGGGTCGAACCCGGTGGCGTCGTACGCGATCGCCCCTCGCGTGGCGGGCGTGGCCGTGCAGCCCACCTGTCGCTGGGTGAGGAAGTGCCGCGCGGTCAGCCCGGGCAACACCCGCCACGAGGACAGCAGGGCCTGCCCGGCCAGGCCGGTGCTGTTGGCGTTGGACGTGGTGGCGCCCGACGTGCCGAAGCCGCCATCGGAAAGCTGGTGCGCCGCGAGCCAGTTGAGCCCGGCGGTGGCCTCCTGATGGCGACCGGTGGCGGCCAGCGCCTGCACGCTCATCGCGGTCGAGTCCGCGTCGCTGGTGCAGGTCGCGAGGCCGAAGTTCAGCGGGAACCCGCCGTCGGCACAGTGTGCGCCGGCCAGGAAGTCGACCGCGGCGGACGGTGCGCCGGAGGCGGTGCGGTCCAGCGCCAGCAGCGCGAGCGACTGGCTGAACGCGTTGCTGTAGTCGCCCCACGGGGAGGTGTCGGTGAACCGGCCCGAGGGTTGTTGCAACGAGCGCAGCCGGGTCGGGAGGTCGACGCCGCCGAAGTTGCTCGGATTCACGCCGCGCACCTCGGCCGCGAGCAGCGCCTTGGCGGTGGCCCCGGCATAGGAGTTGGCAGTGCCGTCGCCGATGTAGCCGGACAGGATCTCCGGGCGGGCCAGCCAGGTGGTGGCCTTGGCCCCGTTGACGTCGGCCACCCCGGCGGCGGCGAATGCCAGGATCGCGTCGATGGTCAGGCCCTGGTCGGGGTAGGTCACCCCGTCGAAGGTCGTCTCGAAGCGCTCTCCGTCGACGAGTTGCCGGGCCAGCCATCCGGCGGCGGCGCGGGTGCGATTGTCGGCCGGGATCGAAGCGGCCGCGGACCGGTCGACGGGTGCCGGGGCGGCGCTCGCGGTCGCGGGTACGACGGCGGTCGCGGTGGCGAGGAGCAGTCCGCCGAACAGAGCGGAGATCTTCCGGCCGGGTCGGGTGAGCGTCATGACGAAGCCTTTCCGGGCCTGCGAAGCGGCATGCCCGGCGAATTCGCCACGCGTTCGACCGTGACCCGGGAGCGGGACGGTCTCGGCCCGGCGGCGCGAGGGCTCCGCCCCGTAGACCACGACGGGGAATGGAGGTGGAACGCTCCGGCCCCAGGCATTCGGGCTCGCCGTCGCACGGACGTGGACGGACCACCGCTGCGGGTCAGCGCCGGAATCACACCGGACTTTCCCTGCGGCCGAAGTCGACTCGGTTCGCCGCGCCCCGGAACCGGCCGGACACGGTGGTGCCCGGGAGTGGACACCGCCGTCGCACCGAAGATCCTCGGGCGAGACGCTGCGCACTCTACGGACAGTTCGCCGCCGAGGGTAACTCGCTTTCCGGCCAGGGGGCTCGGCGACCCTCGCCCCGATCACCGTCCGGACAGCCGGAGTTCGGGCCGGAGCCGAAGTCGATCCCGCAGTTCGAGCCGAGGCCGGGCCCGGAACGGGAGCCTTCCCGGAGTCCGTGCAACGGCTGGAAACCGCCCCCGGATCGGGGCCGACATCGTCGGATGGTGACGAACGGCATGGTGCCGCGCACGCGCGAACGGTTGTCCGCGAGGCGGTATCTCTCGTACGCTCCGCACGCCGGTGCATGTCGTCGGCACCTCAACTCCATAGTTCGAAGCCCAGGGGAAGCCGGTCGAATTCCGGCGCTGTCCCGCAACCGTGGGTGGTGACCGACAGGTCGCCACGAGTCGGAATGCCTGGGTTCGTACGATTTTGAAGGCTCCAGCTGTCGTGGACTGCACGCTGAAGCCCGGATTCCACCGCTGGCGCTCTCTGTGTCGGTCGGACACCGGGACTCGTGTAGTCCCGGAAGGATCCCCGATGTTCCGGTTCACCGTCGCACCCACCTGCGCCGTCGCGGTCTGCGGCGCGGTGCTCGTCGCCGTCGCCCCCGTCCTGCCGGCCTCGGCCGACGCAGCGAACCCGTATGCCGCGGCGGGCGCCGCGGCGGCCGAGTGGCAGGCCGGGGAACTGGTCGCCGGCGGCATACCCGGTTTCGCGGGCCCCGACTGGGGCCTCACCATCGACACGATGATGGCGCTGGCCGCCACTCGCTCGCAGCCGACCGCGCTCGGCGCCGCGGCGGACGCGGTGGCGGCGAACGTGCGCAAGTACACCAGCGCCGAGGAGTGGGGCTTGCCCGGCTCGCGGATCGCCGGCGCGACCGCGAAGGTGCTGTTCGCCGCGGTGGTCGCGGATCGCGATCCGACCGGATTCGGCGGCCTCGACATGCGCGCGGAGACGCTCGACCTGATCGCCGGGGCCGACGCGGGCGACGACGCGGGTCGCATCCGGGACAAGCTCACCGGCAGTCCCGACTCCGGCAACGCGTTCGGCCAATCGCTGGCCGTGCTGGGCCTGGCTCGCAGCGGCGGAGTGCCGCAGAGCGCGGTGGACTTCCTGATCAAGCAACAGTGTCCGAGCGGCGGATTCCGCTTGTACCCGGGCCAGTTGGGCAGCACCGGCGCAACCTGCCAGGACACGCCCACGACCGTGCTCGACCCGGACTCGACCGGTATGGCGGTGCAGGCCCTGCTCGCCGCCGCGACCGAGAGCAAATCGGTGGGCGCCGCCGCCGCGGCCCGGAAGGGCGCGGACTGGCTCAAGTCCAAGCAGCGCGCGGATGGTTCGTTCGGTGGCTCGGGTCCCACGGTGGCCTCGAACACCAACAGCACGGGCCTGGCCGGACAGGCCCTGCACGCGGCCGGCTACCCGGCCGAGTCGGACCGGGCCGCCGCGTGGGTGCTGGAGCACCAGATCACCAAGGACAACGCGGGCGCCGCCGACCGGGAGATCGGCACGATCGCCTACAACGCGGAGGCCCTCACCTCGGCCCGGGCCGAGGGCATCCCGGAGTTTCAGCGCGACCAGTGGCGCCGGGCAACGCCGCAGGCGCTGCTCGTGCTCGCCGACGTCCCGCTCGGCGACCTGGGCAAGGCCCCGACCGGACCCACGGGCACCGCCACCACGTCGGCCACGGCCACGGCCACGACTTCGCCGACCGCCACGCGCACGGCCTCGCCCACCACCTCCACCAGCACCTCCGCGGCGAGTTCGGCCACGAACTCGCCGAGCGCCACCACGTCGGCCGGCCGCACCGCGAGCGCCTCGGCGAGTTCGACCATCACCACGCCCGGCTCGGTGTCGGGCGGGAACACCGGCGCCGGGTCCGGCTCCGGCGGCGGCCGACTGGCCCGGACCGGCGCGCAGGTCGGCGGTCTGACCCTGCTCGCGATCGGCCTGGTCGGTACGGGCCTTGCGGTGCGCGCGGGCGCCCGCCGCAGGAACGGGGATCACGCGTGATGATCGCCGCGCACCGTGCCCGGATCGCCCGCCTGGCCGCCGCGTTGGCGATCCTGGTGTTGCCCGCGACCGCGCAACTCACCGTCACCGCACCGGCCGCACGCGCGGTCGACACCGGCAAGGGCACGCCCGGGTTCTGCCCGGACGGCAACGGCGTGACCGTGATCGTCGACTTCCAGGAACTCGGTGGCACCACCATCGTGCGCTGCGCACCGGGCGAACAGGCCACCGGGTTGGCGGCGTTGAAGAACGCCGGCATGCAAATCACCGGTGTCGCCCGCTGGGGGGAGGCGTTCATCTGCCGGGTCGAGGGCAAGCCGGGCGCCAACTCCGAGCCGTGCATCGACACGCCGCCGGCCTCCGCCTACTGGTCGTACTGGCATGCCCTCAACGGCGGTTCGTGGACCTACAGCCAGTGGGGCGTGCTGAACCGCAAGCCCCCGATCGGCAGTTTCGAGGGCTGGTCCTTCTCCAAGGACAAGACCGAGACCTCCAACCCGCCGCCCCGGGTGGCCCCGACCCGCCCCACGCCCAAGCCCACCCCGAACGCGCCCGAGTCGGAGCGCCCCAAGCCCGAACAGCCCAAGCCCGAACAGCCCGGTCCGGAACAGCCGAAGCCGCAACCGCCGGGGTCCGATCCGGCCGGCAACCCGCCGCCCGCCGGCGGCACCGACACACCGGACACCACCGGCAGCCGGTCCGTCGACCCGCTCGCCCCGGGCCCCGGGGTGGCGGGCAACCCGATGGAAGCCGAACCACCACCCGCCGCCCCGCCGGTCGTGGATCCGTCCACGACCGCGACCGGCACCCAACCAGGGGCCGGCCCACCCGCTGCCGGTCAACCCTCCGGGACCACCCCGGCCGGGGCCACCTGGACCGGTGGCGAGGAACTCGCCCGTACCGGCGAGGACTCCGGCATCCCGATCACCACCCTGATCGGCATCGCCCTGCTCGCCGCGCTGTGCGCGGGTGCCGCCTTCACCGTCGTGCGACGTCGGCGCGCGACGAGCGCGGTGCGTTGAACCGGCCCGCAGGCCCGGGACGGGTGACGGTGGCCGCGCGTTTCGCCGCGGGCCGCCTGCCGCGCACCGTGCATCCCGGCGCGTGGTGGCTCTGGGCGCTCGGTCTGGCCACCGCGGCCAGTCGGACCACCAATCCGCTGCTGCTCGCGCTGATCCTGGCCGTCGCCGGTTACGTGGTCGCCAACCGGCGCAGCGATGCCCCGTGGGCCCTGGCGTTCCGGATGTACCTGTTCCTGGGCCTGTTCATCATCATGATGCGGGTGTTGTTCCGGATCCTGTTCGGCGCCGGCGCGGCGAGCGGCCACGTCCTCCTCGATCTGCCCGAACTCCCGCTGCCCGCCTGGGCGGCGGGCATCCACCTGTTCGGCCCGGTGGTCCTGGAGCACGTGCTCGGCGGGTTCTACGACGGGCTGCGCCTGGCCACCATGATCGTCTGCCTGGGCGCGGCCAACGCACTCGCCAGTCCCAAGCGCATGCTCAAGGCGGTGCCGGCGGCGCTGTACGAGGTGGGCGCGGCCGTGGTGGTCGCGCTCTCGGTGGCACCGCAGTTGGTGGAGAGCGTGCAGCGGGTGCGCAGGGCCCGCCGGCTGCGCGGCGGTGCCCAGCGCGGCATGCGAGCGCTGCGCTCGATCGCCATCCCGGTGCTCCAGGACGCGCTGGATCGTTCGCTCGCGCTGGCCGCCGCGATGGACTCGCGCGGCTACGGCCGCAACCGGCACCTGCCCCGATCGATCCGGCTGCTCACCGGCATGCTGACCCTGGTGGGCCTGATCGGCGTGTGCGTGGGGGTGTACGCACTGCTCGACGGCAGCGCCCCACGCTATCTGGGCGCGACGATGCTGCCCGGCGGAATCGTGATCGCGGGCATCGGCTTCGTGCTGACCGGCCGGCGGATCGACCGCAGTGTCTACCTGCCGGACCGCTGGCGGAGCGCCGAGTTCGCGGTGGCCGGGTGCGGGGTCGGCGCCGGCGCGCTGGTCCACCTCACCAGCCGGATCGACGCCGGCAACCTCTATCCGTCGCTGAGCCCGTTGGCCTGGCCGGAGTTGGCCCCGCTCCCGGTGCTCGCGCTGGTCGTCGGCGTGCTGCCCGCGTGGCTGGCCCCGCCGCCTTTGCCGGATACACCCCGCTTCGGCGCGACCGCGCCCGTACCCGTTCCATCCGTCCAGCCCGGCCCGGCTCCCCGCCCGGCCGCGACCGGCTCTGCCGGCAAGGAGAGATCCGTCCGGTGATCCGGTTCCGCGACGTCACCATCACCTACGCCGATGCGCGCGCACCGGCCCTGCGCAACGTCGAACTCACGATCCCCGAAGGTGAGTTGTGTCTGGTCGTCGGTCGCACCGGAGCGGGCAAGTCGACCCTGCTCGGCGCGATCAACGGCCTGGTCCCGCACTTCACCGGCGGCACCCTGCGCGGGAGCGTGCTCGTGGACGGCGTGGACACCCGTACCCAGCCGCCGCGCGAGTTCGCACACCTGGTCGGGGTGGTCGGTCAGGACCCGCTCGCGGGTTTCGTCACCGATACCGTCGAGGAGGAACTCGCTTACGGAATGGAGCAGTTGGCCATCCCGTCGACGGTGATGCGCAAGCGCGTGGAGGAGACTCTCGACCTGCTCGGCATCGCCGAACTGCGGCACCGGCCGCTGCGCACCCTCTCCGGCGGCCAACAACAGCGGGTCGCGATCGGCTCGGTGCTGACCGCGCATCCGCGCGTCCTGGTGCTGGACGAACCCACCTCCGCTCTCGATCCGACCGCCGCCGAGGACGTGTTGGCCGCCATCACCCGGCTCGTGCACGACCTCGGTATCACCGCGATCGTCGCCGAGCACCGCATGGAACGCGTGGTGCAGTACGCCGACCGGCTGGTGCACCTGCCGGGTGATCACACCGTCCGCGACGGCCCGCCCGCCGAGATCCTGGCCACGTGCGACATCGCGCCGCCGGTCGTCGAACTCGGCCGACTGGCGGGCTGGTCGCCGCTGCCGCTCTCGGTCCGCGACGCCCGGCGCCTGGCACCACCGCTGCGCGAGCGTCTGGCCGACCGTACGCCGCCCGAGGCGCGGGCCGCCGTCCGAGCGGCCGGACCGCTCCTGAGCGCGCGGCGGATCATCGTCCGCTACGGCGACGTGATCGCGGTACGCGGCCTGGACCTGGACCTGTTCCCCGGCCGGGTCACCGCGCTGATGGGCCGCAACGGGTCCGGCAAGTCCTCGCTCCTGTGGGCCCTCCAGGGTTCGGGGCCGCGCCAGGGCGGCACCGTGGACGTGGCCGGCGAGGACCCGGGCAAGGCCGCGCCGCATCGTGCGCGCGGTCTGGTCGGCCTGGTCCCACAAAGCTCCGGCGACCTGTTGTACCTGGAGACCGTGGATGCGGAATGTGCCCAGGCGGACCGGGAATCCGAGGTCGAGCAGGGCTCGTGTCGCGCCCTCCTGAACCGGATCGCGCCCGGCATCGACGGCGCGCTGCACCCGCGTGACGTCTCCGAAGGGCAGCGGCTGGCGCTGGTGCTGGCGATCCAACTCGTCGCCGCACCACGGGTGGTGCTGCTGGACGAGCCCACCTGCGGACTCGATTACCACGCCAAGCGGCGGTTCGTTCGGGTCGTGCGCGAACTGGCGGACGCGGGCGGCACGGTGGTCCTGGCCACACACGACGTCGAATTCGTCGCGCAGGTCGCCGATCGGGTCGTGGTGATGGCCGAGGGCGACATCGTGGCCGACGGCCCGACCCCGGACGTGGTGGTGTCCTCACCCGCGTTCGCACCGCAGGTGGCCAAGATCCTGGCCCCGCTCCCGTGGCTGACCGTCGCCGACGTGGCGGCGGCACTGGACCCCGGCCCCGAGCCTGGCCGCCGCCCCGAGCCCGGCACCGGTCCAGGCCCAAGTCCAAGCTCAGGTGCCGGTCCAAGTCCCGGCTCAGGTACCGGTCCAAGCCCCGGTCTGGACCCGCAAGCCGACCCCGACCCCACCCCGCAAGCCGGCCCGCTCCCTGCCCCGACCCACCCCCGCGAGCAGGAGGCGACCCGATGAGCCCCCCGGCCCCGAGCACGCGTCACACCAGCGCGATCCGGATCACCCCGCGCACCGCGCTCGTGCTCACCATCGCCTCGATCGCCGGACTGGCGATGTTCCTGTGGCCGCTGTTCGCCTCGCCGTCGCCCGAATCCGCCGCGCACTCCGGGGACGCGCCGCTGATCTTCGCGGTCACCCTGCCGTTCGTGGTCGCGGTGGTACTGGCCGAAATGACCAGCGGCGGGCTGGACTCGAAGGCGCTGGCCATGCTCGGCGTCCTGTCCGCGATCAACGCCGCGCTGCGCCCACTGGGCGCCGGTACGGCGGGGATCGAGACGGTCTTCTTCATGCTCGTGCTCGCCGGTCGGGTGTTCGGCCCCGGCTTCGGCTTCGTGCTCGGCTGTACGTCACTGTTCGCCTCGGCCCTGCTGACCGCCGGGGTCGGGCCCTGGCTGCCGTTCCAGATGCTCGCCTCGGCCTGGGTGGGGCTGGGTGCCGGCCTGCTGCCCAAGCGGGTGCGCGGCCGTCGCGAGATCGTTATGCTGGCCTGCTACGGCGTGTTCTCCGCCTACGCCTTCGGCTTCCTGCTCAACATGTGGTTCTGGCCGTTCCTGGCCGACGCACCGGGCATGGTCGGTCCGGCGTTCGTACCCGGCGACGCGGTCCTGGACAACCTGCACCGGTTCTTCGTCTTCACCGTGCTCACCTCCACCTTCGGCTGGGACACCGGACGCGCGATCACCAACTGCGTCGCCATCGTGCTCGTGGGCCCGGCGGTGCTGGCCGCGCTGCGCAGAGCCGCCCGCAAGGCGGCCTTCGAGGCACCGATCGTCTTCGAGCCCGTCGAGCGCGTCGAGCCCGTCGGCCCGCCGCAACCGGCAACGGCGACCGAGACCGAGACCGAGACCGCGCATCAGCCCTGTGCCTAGACCACGGACCCCCGCACGCTCAAGGCCCCACCACGGCCGGACCCGTGGCGCCGGCCGACCGGTACACCGGCCGCCGCCCCCGTGCCACCCCCACCGCCCGCGCCGAAGGCACCGGCCCCCGCACCCCCGGCCGCCGCGATCCGCCGGCGCAGCACCGCCGCCTCGCGCGCATACCGCCGCACCGGGAACTCGTCGGTGTCGGCCACCGCACCCAGGATCCGTACCGCGGCGGCGGTCGCCTTGACCGCGGCCTCCACCGCGGCCGACTCGGCCACCGACGCCTGGCGCGTGTACGAGATGCCCGCGTCGCGGCGCCGGGCCGCGTCCAGGTAGATCGCCCGGGCGGAGTCGACCGCTGCCGCAGCCTCCGCCGGCAGGTGCCGATCGGCCCCGGTCACGAACGCGCCCGCGACGTCCAGCGCGGCCTGGGCCAGCCCGGTCGCGCACGCCGCGCCGCCCAACCGGCCCGCGTCCAACAGGTCGAACGCGATCCGCAGACCCCGACCCGGCGCCCCGATCAGCCGCTCGGGTTCCAGGTACACCCCGTCCCAATAGGCGGTGGTGGTCGGGATGGCGCGCAACGCGGTCGCCTCCTCGGGAGCGGCGAAGTAGAGGTACTCGTCGGCGCCGGGGGCCAGGAAGCAGGAAACGTCCGGTCGGGCCGGACCGGTGCGGGCGAACACGGTGTGGAAGTGCGCCCGGCCCCCGTGCGCGAGGGCGAACTGGGTGCCCTGGAGCAGGTGCCCGGCGCGGGTGCGCTCGGCCCGGCAGGTGACCGCCGAGGGATCGGCTCCGACATGCGGTTCGGACCGGCTGCCGCCGCCGGTCAGCGCGCCGTCGAGCATGCCGGGCAGCCACTGCTCGCGTTGCGCGTCGGTGCCGTGCGCCGCGGTCGGCAGGCAGGCCAGTGTGTGCGTGTCCACGGCGCCGGCCACCGCCGCCCAGCGCGCGGCGAGTTCTTCCACCACCTGGAGGTAGACCTCGTAGGGCTGGCCGCCGCCCCCGTACCGCACCGGGTAGGGCAGGCCGGACAGGCCCGCCCGGCCCAGAGCGGTGAACAAACCGGTGGGGTAGCTCGCGTCGGCCTCACACCCGGCGACCCGGGACGCGAGTTCGCGGTCCGCGAACGCCCGGGTTCGGGCGATCAGGTCGTGGGCTTCGTCGGTGGGGAGCAGACGGTCGACGGGCACGGGCGCATCCCTGGGGTGGACGGGCGGGCCGGGAAGGAGGCCCGGTTCACCTGGTGCCGTGGCCGGGGACGATCCCCGAGCTGGCGGCGCGGACCCGCCGGACCGGGGCCGGGGGATACCAGGACACCTGCGCACGGTAGGTGCACAGCCGGTGGCCGGGGATCGTCCGGCGCGACGAAGCCGAGCCGGGTTCTTTGTCGCGGCCCACCTATGGCCTCGCCCGGGCTCCTGCGGGGTACGGATCCGGCGGTGAGGTGCCGGCACGGCGGTCCCGCGAGCCGGTCGTGGCTTTGGTGCCCGCTGACGGAAAGTGTCGACAGCATTGGTCATTCGGACGAAGAACCCGGTACGTGGCGCGGCCTAGCGTCGCTCACACACCAACCGGAAGGACGCGACATGAGCGCCGAACTGCACACCCGTGCCGTCGTGGCGGACACGCACAACGATCTCCTGATGGCCGTGGTGGAACGACCACCAGGCAGGTGGGCGAGTTTCTTCCGAGAGCAGTGGCTGCCCCAACTGCGCGAGGGCGGGGTGGACATCCAGGTATTGCCGGTGTTCGTGGACGACCAGTTCCGCCCGGAGGGCGCGCTGCGCCGGACGCTGCGGATGGTCGAGTGCGCCCACGCGATCGCCGAGGGCAACCCGGACGAGGTCAAGCTGTGCCTGGACGGCGACGACGTCGACACGGCGCTCGCCGAGGGCAGGATCGCGCTCGTGCTGGCACTGGAGAGCGCGCCGGGGGTGGACGCCGACCTGGAACTGTTCCGCACGCTGTACCGGCTCGGTGTACGGGTCGCCTCGATCGCGCACTGGGGCCGGTCCGCACTGGGCGACGGCAGCGGCGAGGACGCCACCGGCAGCCGGCTCACCCACGCCGGCGTCGAGGCGCTGCGCGAGATGGAGCGGCTCGGCATCATCTTCGACATCTCCCACCTGGGGGCCGTCGGCGTGGCGCACGTGCTGGAGCAGGCCACGCGCCCGCTGATCGCCACCCACTCGGGCGCCCGGGCGCTGTGCGACCACCACCGGAACCTGACCGACGAGCAGATCCGGGGTGTGGCCGCGACCGGTGGCGTCGTGTGCGTCAACTTCGTGCCCGACTTCCTGTCCGCCGACCGGTCGAAGCAGACCATCGACGGGCTCGTCGACCACATCGAGCACATCATCTCCCTGGTGGGTGTGGACCACGTCGGGATCGGCCCCGACTTCCTGCAAGAGGTGCTCGCGGACATCACACCACCGTGCTGCGAAGGCGCGGACTACACCGGTGTGGACGCCTCCGCCGAACTGCCCGGGCTGAACGGCCCGGCCGAACTTCCCGCGCTCACCGAGGCATTGGTGCGGCGCGGACTGGGTGAGAAGGAGATCATGGCGATCCTTGGCGGTAATGTACAGAGGCTGTTCCGTGCCGAGCTGGGCCTGGCCCGATGACCGGCGCGACGGCCGATTCCGCGGCCGGCTCGAACGCGTTCGACACCGACGCGATGCTGGCCGACCTGGCCGAACTGGTGCGGTGTGAGTCGTTCTCCGCCGATCTGGCAGCGGTCGCGCGCAGCGCGGAGGTGGTCGCGGCCCAGGGCGCTCGCCATCTCGGCGTCGAACCGCAACGGATCGTGCTGGACGGGGTGACCCACCTTCAGTGGACGTTCGGCACCCCGCGCGTCCTGCTGGTCGGGCACCACGACACGGTGTGGCCGATGGGCTCGTTGGCCACCCACCCCTGGTCGGTGGTGGACGGGATCGCCCGAGGGCCGGGCGTCTTCGACATGAAGGCCGGCCTGGTCCAGATGTTCCACGCGCTCGCCTCGTTGGACTCGCTGGACGGCATCGGCGTGCTGATCACCGGGGACGAGGAAGTCGGCTCGACCACCTCGCGCGCCCTGATCGAGGACTCCGCACGCGGCTGCGCGGCGACCTTCGTCCTGGAGGCGTCCGCCGACGGCGGGGCGCTGAAGACCGGGCGAAAGGGCGGCTCGCAATACGAGTTGGTCGTGCACGGCAGGGCCGCGCACGCGGGCCTGGAGCCGGAGAAGGGCATCAACGCGGCGATCGAGGCCGCCCACCTGGTGCTCGCCCTCGGCGCCCTGGCCGACCTGGCGGACGAGGGCGCTTTGGACGGATGGCGCACCACCGTGACCCCCACGGTGGTCGAGGCCGGCGCGGTGTCCAACACCGTTCCCGATCGGGCGCGGGTGACCGTGGACGTACGGGTGCCCACGATCAAGGCCCAGGAGCGGGTGGACGACTTGATCCGCGGTCTGGGTACGACCGTGCCCGGCGCCCGGATCGAGGTGCTCGGCGGCCCCAACCGGCCGCCGCTGGAGGAGTCCTCCTCCAGCGCGCTGTTCGACCTCGCCGACCGGGTCGCGAGCGGCAGCGGCCTGCCGCCGCTGCGCGCCGCGGCGGTCGGCGGCGCCTCCGACGGCAACTTCACCGCCGGCATCGGCTGTCCGACCCTGGACGGCCTCGGCGCGGTCGGCGGCGGTGCGCACGCCGACCACGAACACGTGATCGTGGCCGAGTTGGCGCCGCGCACGCTCCTGCTCGCGGGCCTGATCGAGGCGGTCCGATGAGCGCCGTGGTCGTTCGCGAACTGCACGAACTCGACGAGATCGAGGACGCGTTCCGCCTGTTCTGCGAGATCTGGGGGACGGGGCCGGGCAACGCGCCGATGTCCGTCGAACAGATGCGCGCACTGTCGCACGCCGGGAACTACGTCGCCGGGGCCTACGTGGACGGGCGTCTCACCGGCGCCACCGTCGGGTTCTTCGGGGCGCCGATCGCCCGTACGCTGCACTCGCACGTCACCGGCGCCCACGCCGGCCACGCGGCCGGCTTCGCGCTCAAGGTGCACCAGCGCAACTGGGCGCTGGCCCGCGGTGTCGCCCGGATCACCTGGACCTACGATCCGCTGATCCGGCGCAACGCCCACTTCAACGTGACCAAGCTGGGCGGTCGTCCGGACGGCTACATGCCCAACTTCTACGGCTCGGTCGACGACGCGATCAACGGCGGCACCGACACCGACCGGGCCCTGGTGGTCTGGGATCTGGCCGACCCCAAGGTGATCGCGGCCGTGAACTCCACGCCCATCCCGGTCGCCGTGCCGGCGGACGCGGTGACCGCGCTGGCCGTGCGGGACGAGCGGCCGCTGCTGGGCCGCACCGACGCCGCACACCTGCTCGTCGAGGTTCCCGCGGACATCGAGACGCTGCGGCGCACCGACCCGGGTGCCGCCAAGGAATGGCGGATCGCGCTGCGCGAGGTGTTCGGCGGACTGCTCGCCGACGGCGCCCGGGTGATCGGCTTCCAGGACAAGACCCGCTACATCCTCACGCGCGACAGCACCGCGTGACCGCCGACCGACAATCGATCAGGAGTCCAGGCACCATGAAGATCACCGGAATCGAACTGCGCCGCATCGCCATGCCGTTGCGCGCGCCGTTCCGCACCTCCTTCGGCGTCGAGACCGCACGCGACATCCTGCTGCTTCGCGTGGTCACGCCGGAGGCGGAGGGCTGGGGCGAGTGCGTCGCGATGTCCGACCCGCTGTACAACTCGGAGTACGTGGACGGCGCGGTCGACGTGCTCAAGCGATTCCTGATCCCGGCGCTGCCCGAGCGGGTGGACGCGCTGACGGTCAAGCGCGCGCTGAAGCCGTTCAAGGGCCACAAGATGGCGAAGGCGGCCCTGGAGACGGGCGTCCTGGACGCCCAACTGCGGGCCGCCGGACAGTCGTTCGGATCGTTCCTGGGTGCCTCCCGGGACCGGGTCCCGTGCGGGGTGTCCGTGGGCATCATGGACTCGATTCCGGAACTGCTGGACCTGGTCGGCCAGTTCGTCGACGAGGGCTATGTGCGGATCAAGCTGAAGATCGAGCCGAACTGGGACGTGGCCCCGGTGCGCGCGGTGCGTGAGCGCTTCGGCGACGACCTGCTGTTGCAGGTGGACGCGAACGCCGCGTACACGTTGGCCGACGCGCGGCAGCTGGCCAAGCTGGACGCGTTCGACCTGCTGTTGATCGAGCAGCCGCTGGCCGACGACGACCTGGTCCAGCACGCCCAGTTGGCCAAGCAGATGAAGACCCCGATCTGCCTGGACGAGTCCATCGAGTCGGTCGAGGACGCCGCGGCGGCGATCACCCTGGGCTCCGCGTCGATCATCAACATCAAGCCCGGTCGGGTCGGCGGCTACCTGGAGGCCAAGGCGATCCACGACCTGTGTGTGGCGCACGGCGTGCCGGTCTGGTGCGGCGGGATGCTGGAGACCGGCCTGGGTCGGGCCGCCAACGTGGCCCTGGCCGCGCTGCCCGGCTTCATTCTTCCGGGCGACACCTCCGCCTCACGCCGCTACTACGCCACCGACATCACCGCGCCGTTCGAACTCGCCGACGGGCACCTGGACGTGCCCACCGGCCCCGGCCTGGGCATCGACCCGATCGTCGACATCCTGGACTCGGTGACCACGTCCAGCGAGTGGATCAAGTTCTGAGCATCGCGGTCCCGCTCCGAGTCCGGCTGCGAGCTCCGCTCCGAGTCCGGCTCCGAGCCCTGCGCTGAATCATGTTCCGAGCAACCGACGGCGACCGATCGATCAGCTGATCGATCGGTCGCCGTCGGCCCACGGAGCGGACCTGGGCATCCGCATCATGAGACACGTTGGACGACTCGTGGCGGGTGTGCGAGTTTCGACACCATGCGACGTCGGATGATTATTACCGGCAGCGTGCCGACACCGGGCTGACCAGGACGACCATTTCCCTGCGGCCCACCGTCCGCACGCAGACCTCTCGCGCTTCGCGAGGGGTCTTTCTGTTTTCCGGACTCTTTCCGATTCGCACGAGCCAATCGATCCCACGCCACCCCACTTCGACAGGAGCCCGATCCATGGTTGACGACGGCACCCAGGTCCTCGAAGCCCCCCGGTTCGCGGAAGTCGCCTCGATGCCGGGCGATCCCGCCCCCACCACCGGGTCCAACGCCGAGGGGATCGCCCCCGGCGTCGAGAGCGCCCATCTGGTGGCCCGGATGCGGCACGGCCGCGGCGTGCTCGCCCGGGTCGCCACCACGCTCAACAACCATGGCGTACGCCGACTCAGCTACGTCTCCACCGAGTTCGGCGCGGCCACCGTCGAGGTCACCGTGTGCGCCCGGGACGCGGCCCGGGTCGAGGCGAGGCTGCGCCGGATGGTGGAGACGCTGGAGGTGACCCGAGTGGTTGGTAGAGATTGACAGCAATCGACCACGATCTCCATACTGCGTCTGTAGTCGGATGACTACACATGGAGAACTCGTGCTCTACGGAAGTGCCCTGCGGGACGATCTCGTCCGCGCGGAGACCACACCCCTCGTCGGCATTCACGACATGTATTCCGCGTCCCTCGCGGCCCGGCACTTCGACGGCTTCTTCGTTTCCGGCTTCGGTTTCGCCGCCTCCTACTACGGGCTGCCCGACATCGGCTTCATCGCCTGGCCGGACATGGTTGCGTTCGTGGAGCGCCTGCGGCTCGCCTTCCCACGGCAGCACCTCCTGGTCGACATCGACGACGGCTACGGCGACCCGGAGGTGGCCTGCCACGTGGTGCAACGGCTGGCTCGGGCAGGGGCGTCCGGGGTGATCCTGGAGGACCAGATGCGACCGCGGCGCTGCGGCCACGCCGACGGCAAACTCGTGCTTCCGCTGAACGAGTATCTGGACAAGCTGGCGCACGTGCTGGACTGCCGCGGCGACATGGTGGTGGTCGCCCGCACCGACGCCACCGAACCGGACGACATCCTGCGCCGGGCGCGGGCCCTGGCCAAGACCGACGCCGACGTGGTCCTGGTGGACGGCGTGCGCAGCGTCGAGTGGATCCGCCGGATCCGCGCGGCGGTCGGCGACAAGCCGCTGCTGTTCAATCAGATCGCGGGTGGCAAGTCGCCACGCCTGACCCTCACCGAACTGGCCGAACTCGGCGTGGACGCGGCGATCTACAGCACACCGTGCCTGTTCGCCGCACACACCGCCATCGACGCGGCGCTGACCGAACTGATCCGCTCCGACGGCCGATTGCCCGAGGCCGACGGTCCGGACGCGGTCGGCGTCCGGACCGCGACCGCACTGCTGGAGAAGAACATCAGCCGCCGGCGCCTGCGCTGACCGCCGGCCGCGACTCGCACCGGTCGGCGAGTCGGCGGGCGCGCACCGCGAGGTGCGGTCGGGGCCGGGGCCGGATCGACCCCGGGGCCGCCGTCCGGGCGAGCATCGGGTTGCGCGGTTCGTCGATGCCCTCGACCCAACCGACCAGTGGCCGACCGGGATATCCGACGGCGAACCGCAGGAATTCGGCGGGCGGTTCGGCGATGTCCCCGGCGGGGACGTCAGGTTTCCGGCGGGCCGGCACCAGGTGCGGCAGCATGTTCGGCTCCGGGGGGCGGGGCGGATGGTTCGGCCAGTCGATCGCGCAGCGCCCGGGCCCGGTCGCGGAAGCGGGCCACACCGGCCAGCTTGATCTCCTCGTAGCCGCGTACCGTGTCCGGGAGTTCGCACAGTTCGACGACCACGTCGCGGGTCGCGGGGGTGAGTCGGTCGAGCGCGTGTCGCACGTGTTCGACGTACTCGTCGATCAATTCCCTCTCGGTGCGCCGCAGTGCGGTGGGCCCGAACGGGTCGAGGCGGGTGCCGCGCAGTGGCCGGGCGGCGTACAGGGCGCGGAACAGCGGGGTGCTCCACGGACCCAGGCGGATCTTGCGATCCATGCCCAGCGCGCGCAGCACCGGCGGATGCAGGTGCACCGCGAACGTGCGGTCCGCCGGCAGCGCCGCGACCTGCGCGAGGTGCAGCCGGGCCACCTCGTACTCGTCCTTGTAGGCCATCAGCTTGAACAGCCCGCGGGCCACCGCCTCGGCGACCGTGTCGTCGCCCGGGATACGCCGCGCCGCGACCGCGTGCGCGTGCGCGACGACGTCGACGTAGCGGCGGGCGTATCCGGCGTGCTGATAGGCGATCAGCTCGGGCACTCGGACGCTCAGCAACCGGCGCAGTTCGCCCGGCGTGCCGGACACCCGGTCGACCAGCGCGGCGGCCGGCGGCGAGAGCGGCACGGCCTCCTCCGGCTCACGCAGCCGTTGCACCGCGGCCGGTTCGGCCACCGCCGCCCGGCCCCAGCCGAACGCGGCCAGGTTCTGCTCGACCGCGGTCCCGTTGCGGCGGAACGCCTCCTCGATCGCGCCGAGCGTGATCGGCAGCATGCCGTGCTGCCAGGCCGCGCCCAGCATGATCACGTTGGCCGGCAGATGATCGCCGAAGACCCGTTCGGCCAGGTCGCGCGCGTCCACGTGGACGTTGTCCCGCTCGCGGGTGCAGGCGTCGATCACTTCCCGGGCGGCGACGAGATCGGGCGCGGGCGCGGTGACGTCGGTGGCCATCCGGCCGGTCGGGGCCAGGCCGGTGCAGACCACCGCGACGGTGCGCCCGGTGTTCGCGTTGGCCAGGTTGGCCGCCGACGCGGCGCCCAGGATGTCCAGCCCGAGCAACAGATCGAGGCTGCCGGCCGACACGGTGGCCGAACCGGTGACCGGGGTCGTGGAGATCCGCACGTCGGACACCACGGGACCGGCCTTCTGGCTCAATCCGGTCTGATCCAGGCCGGCGGTGTGCAGGCCGTCCAGGGCGGCTGCCGCACCGAGCACCTGGGCGACGGTGACCACGCCGGTGCCGCCGATGCCGACCAGGCGGATCCGAAGGTCCTCGGCCTCGACCCGAAATCGCGGCAGCGGCAGGTCCGGTGGTCGCGGCGGCTCGGGCGTGGTCGGCCCCACCCGATCCGCCCGACCGGCCCGCGCCGCACCGGGACGCGAGCCCTTCACCCACGCACCCTTCACCCACGCACCCTTCACCCACGAGCCAAGCGCACCCGCGTCCTTCGCCCGCACCGTCAGAAAGGCCGGGCAGTCGCCCTGAAGACAGGAGAAGTCCTTGGTGCAGGACGACTGATGGATCCGGGTCTTGCGGCCGAACTCGGTCTGCACCGGTTCCACGGACAGACAGCCCGACTTCGCGCCGCAGTCACCGCATCCCTCGCAGATCGACTCGTTGATCAGCACCCGCTCGACCGGATCGGCGAGTTCGCCGCGCCGGCGCCGGCGCCGCTTCTCGATCGCGCACAGTTGATCGTGAATCAGCACGGTCACGCCCGGGACGGCCGCCAACTCCGCCTGTACGGCCTCCAGATGCTCGCGCGGGCGGACCTTGGCGATGCCGGCGAGGCGGACTCGGCGGTAGCGCCGGACGTCCTCGGTGGTGACCACGATCCGCCGGACACCCTCGGCTTCGAGCAGCCGGGTGATCGCGGGCACCGAGAGCCTGCCCTGCGCCTGCTGTCCGCCGGTCATCGCGACCGCGTCGTTGTACAACAGCTTGAAGGTGATGTGCACGCTCGCCGAGACGGCCGCGCGGATCGCCAGTGAGCCCGAGTGGGCGAAGGTGCCGTCGCCCATGTTCTGCACCAGGTGCGTGCGGTTCAGGAAGGGCGCCATGCCGATCCAGTGCGCGCCCTCGCCGCCCATCTGGCTCAGCCCGGTGAGGTCGCCGTGGTCCTGTCGGTTGACGGTGACCATGCCGTGGCAGCCGATGCCCGCGCCGACCAGAGTGCCCGCAGGCACCTTCGTCGAGACGTTGTGCGGGCAGCCCGAGCAGAAGAACGGGGTGCGCTGGTCGACCAGCGGCAGCGTGCGCCGGTGCGCCGGCGGGGTCGACTCGGCCGCACGAGCGCGCAGTTCGGGCAGGTCGTGGTGGGCGAGCAGTCGCGCCGCGACGGCCCGGCCGACGACACCCGCGTCCAGCACGCCGGTGAGCGGGACCAGCGGCGCGCCCGCCGGATCGTGCTTGCCGGTCACCGGCGGCGTGCTCGGCGCGCCGTACAGTGCCTCCTTGACCAGCGGTTCGAGGAACGGCCCCTTCTCCTCCAGGACCAGCACCTCGTCCAGCCCGACCGCGAACTCCCGTACCGCCTCGGCATCCAGCGGGTGGATCATGCCGACCTTGAGCACCCGCACCAGGTCGTCCTCGACACCGAGGTGCTCCAGCGCCCGGCACAGGTCGAAGTAGGCGGTACCGGCGGTGATCACACCCACCCGCGCGGTGGGCGCCGACCGGGCGATTCGGGTCAGGCGGTGCCGGCGGCCGTAGGCCCGGGCCCGGGCGAGCCGGACCTCGACCAGGTCGCGCTCCATGTTCAGCAGGCGCGGCCCGATCATCATCGCGTCCGGCCGATGGCCGGGGCCGGCCGGGGGACCGGTGGGCGCGTGTTCGCCGCCGACCTCGACGGTCGCGGTCGCGTCGGCGACCCGGGTGACCACCTTGAGCGCGACCCACAGACCCGACTCGCGCGAGCAGGCGATGGCGTGCCGACCCAGGTCGAGCAACTCCTGTACGTCGCCTGCGGAGAAGACCGGTACGCCGAGCGCGGCGAGCAGGGCCTCGGAGGCCCCGGGCACGGTGGAGGACTTGGCCGCCGGGTCGTCGCCGACCAGCATCAGCACGCCACCGGTGGGTCCGGTGCCGACCAGGTTGCCGTGCCGGATCGCGTCGGCGGCCCGGTCGACCCCCGGGGACTTGCCGTACCAGACGCCGAGCACACCCTCGACGGTGTGCGACTCCCGACCGGCGGCGAGTTGGCTGCCCGCGATGGCGGTGGCCGCCAACTCCTCGTTGACGCCGGGTCGGAAGACGATGCCCAACTCGTCCAGCAGCGCGGGCTGCCGGCCGAACTCCAGGTCGATGGTGCCCAGCGGCGAGCCCTGATAGCCGGAGACATACGCTCCCGTGTCGGCGCCGGCCCCGGCGTCGGCACGGCGCTGGTCGAGGACCAGCCGCACCAGCGCCTGCACGCCGGACAACAGGACCCGGCCCTGCGTCGTGGTGAAGCGGGCGTCGGGTCCCGCCCGGTCCTGGGTGGTACTGCTCACTGTGGGCTCCTCCTGGACGGCCGGGGCGGGCGGCGGACGAGAACGCGGGTCATCCGGCGCACACCGGCCGGGCGGGCTCGTCGCCGGTGAGCGCGAGCAGCGGGTGGGTGTGCACCGGACCGGCCGACGCCCAGGCCCGAGTGGTGAGTTCGGCGATCGCGGTGCCGCTTTCGTAGGCCGCGAGCAACCGGTCCGGGTCGAATGCCGGGCCGACCGGGTCGGCGGTGAACTCGGCCCCGGTGAGGTAGTCGGTGGTCTCCTGCGCGGTGGCGAAGTTGTCGATCTGCAACTCGACCGTGTTGCCGTCCGGGTCGCGGTAGTACATCGAGGTGGTCGGGCCGTGCGCGACGCACACGTGCGGCCGGATGCCCGCGTCGCGCAGGCCGGCGAACCGGTCGAGCAGGGCGTCGAGAGTGGCGAAGGTGTAGGCCGTGTGCGCGAGGCCGACGGTCGTCGGGGTGCGCTCTTCGAACGGAATCGGCGCGCCGATCAGCCCGAGCCGGTGGTGCTCCTCGTCGAAGGTCAGGAAGGCGATCTGCTCGGTCTCGTACACCACCTGGGCGCCCAGTGCCCGGGTGTACCACTCGCGCATCTCGGCCTTGCGGTTGGTCTGCAACACGGTGTGCGCGAGGCGCAGGGTCGCGGTCATCGTCGAACTCCCTTGTCGTGGTGTGAATGTCAGGTACGGACGAAGCCGCCGCCGGTGCGGGCCGGGACGGCGCGCAGCGGTGCGGTCAGGTCGGCGGGGCCATGGTCGTCGGCCACCCGCAGCGACGTGCCCGTCCGGGCGCAGCAGCACGCATCCGCGCGGCCCGATGCCCCACAGCCGTGGCCGGGCCGGTGCGCGGTTCGTGCCCCGCGGCATCCTCGATCGCGGCCGGTGCGCCAGGTTCGGTGAACAACACGCCGGTGCCGGCCATGCGTTCGGCGTTGCGCATGCTCTGCGCGGCGTTGAACCGGGCGACCGGCACGCGCTCCGCCTCGTAGCTCGCGAGCAGGTCCTCGCCGGCCTGTCCGCGCAGCACGGCGGCCGGTTTCCAGGCCGGGTTGTGCGCGTCCCGGACGCCGGTGTTCATCCCGAAGCCACCGGTCGGCGGGAACCGGTGGGCCGCGTCGCCGACCAGGAAGACCCGGCCGGACCGGAAGCGTTTCGCGATGGCGATCCCCAACTGCGACGGCAGCGCGCTGCGTACCCGGACCGCGAGGTCGGGAGCACCCACCGCGTGCCGGATCAGCTCCGCGCAGCGCTTTGCCGGGTAGTCGGCGGGGCTCTCCCGCTCGGGGTCGAACGCGAGGTTGTAGGTCCACCGAGTGCTGCCGTCCGGCGCGATCAGCGCACCCTGGGTCTGCGGGTTCAGGATCCGCCACACCGCATACGGCCGGCCCCGGGTGTACGCGGTGAGGTCGGCGTCGAAGTAGACGTCGAGCAGGTGGCCCACCGGCGCGATCTCGTCGTTGCCGATGCCCGGCAGCGTGCGGACCGGACTGCGCGTGTCGATCCCGAGCCGCCCGAGCCGCCCGAGCAGCACGGCGGCGCTCAGGCCCGCCGGGCCCGCTCCCACCACCGGCACGTCCACGTCCGGTACGGCCATCGGCACTCCCTGTGTCGGTCCAACGCGGTGCTCGACGAGCGACGCGTGCCTACGGGGTGCGTCGGCGGGTGCGTCGGTCGAGGTGGCAGCCACGCTAACCAGAGTTTGATTTCAAGTCAAAGAATCTTTGAGTTCAAGTCGAAGAGTTGACACGGAGCGCACCGCGTGGCTCGATATGCTCTGGGAATGGCTGAGGGAGCAGAGGAGAAGGCGGCTCGACCCAGGGCCGCCGGGCGCAGCCCGGCGAAGGGCGGGCCGGCGAAGAAGCGCACGTCGAACCGGCTGGGCACGGGCACGGGTCCGGGCACCGGGCGGCGCGGCGAGCGTCGCCGGCAACTTCTGGAGGCGGCCGTCGAACTGTTCTCCGCGCGGCCCTACGAGGACATCTTCATCGCCGACATCGCCGATGCCGCGGGCGTCGCGCACGGCCTGCTCTTCTACTACTTCAAGGACAAGCGCGGCATCTACCTGGAGGCGCTGGGCCAGGTCGCCCGCGACATCCAGGACTACCAGCGCCCGCGTCCGGACGAGGTGAGCGCCGAGGCGCGCCTGTACGGGATGGTCCGGCGCCACTTCGAGTACATCGGCGGGCACACCCAGACCTTCATCGGGTTCATGCGCACCGGTCTGGGCGATCCCGATGTGCGGCGGATCTTCGAGTCGGCCCGGCAGGCGGGTGTGGACCTGGTGCTGGACCTGTTCGAGATCGAGTCCGAGCCGCCGCCGCCGATCCTGCGCGCCGCGCTGCGCGGATGGGTGGGCTACCTGGACGAGATCAGCCTGGACTGGCTGGCCTACCGCGACGTTCCGGTGGAGGACGTCGTGCAGTTGTCCATCGACACGCTGATCGCCGGCCTGCGGAGCGTGGAGGGCCGACACTCGGACATCACGGCGATGCTCCGGGAACTGAACCGGGCGGCCTGAGCGCTACCCGGCCTTCGGTGCGATGCGGTGCAGTTGTCGGCGGTCGTAGTACGTGGTCATCGCGAAGCCGAAGGCGAGACCGGCCACGATGCCGAAGGCGATGCCGAGCCAGGCCCGGGTCAGACCGGCGTCGGCGCGCGCGTCGAAGTACAGGATGGCGCGCACGCCGTCGGTGAGTTGGCGCATCGGCTCGAACACGGACAACACCCGGTAGAAGTGCGGCAGCGCCTGGAGCGGGATGGTCGCGCCCGAGGACGGCAGGGCCAGCACGATGAAGACGAACATGCCGACCAACTGGCCGATCCCGCCGAAGGCCGCGTTGATCGCCTGGACGCCCACGCCGACCGCGGTGGTCGCGCAGACCGAGAACACCCACAGCAGCGGGAGATGCGCCGCGTCCATGTCCAGGATGCCGATCGTGGCAAGCATGATCAAGGTGGTGGTCAGCATCGACAACACGGCGGACATCGCGCACTTGACCGCGAGTTGATGGGTACGGGTGATGTGCACCAGCGGCCGTTCGGTACGCAGCGGGCCGATCTCGCTCGCCATGTAGCCGAGGGCGACGTCGACCCCGTTGCCGATGATGTTGCCGCCGAGGAAGCCGGCCAGTACCAGGAGCAGCGTGTAGTAGAAGGCGGTCAGGCCCAGTCCGCTGTGTGGGCCGATCGGATGGCCGACCGCGATGGCGACCGCGATCGGATCGGCGAGCAGCAGCCGGGTCGCGGCGGTGACCTGCCCCGATCCGGTCGGCGGTGCGCCGGTGAGCGCCGCGCCCAATTGCAAGGAGGCCGCGTGCAGGGCCTGTTGGGCGATGGCGGTGGCCAACGACGAGGCCAGACTGCCCGCCCCCGGGTTGGTCAGCACGGTGACCGTGGGGCGGGTCGGCGCGGCCGGCGCCGCCGGCGCGGGGGCACCCAGCGCGGCCACCGACGCGGTGAAGCCCGCCGGCACCACGATCGCGCCGTACAGCTTGCCCGAGGCCATTTCCTGCCGGGCCGAGGCTTCGTCCATGACTCGCCAGGACACCGTGTCGCCCGGATCGGGCGCGGCGGCGATGCCCTCGACGATCCGCGCGCCGAGGTTGTTCGCCGTGCCCGCCGGCGCACCCCGGTCCGCGTCGACCAGGCCGATCGGCAGGCGGTGCAGGTCCGCGCGCGGGTTGAGGATGCCGCCCATGTAGAGCATGGACAACAGGAAGGCCAGCAGCCCGACGATGATCGAAGGCATCACCCAGATCCGCGGGTTGCGCAATACCTGCCACGCGCCGACCCAGGGGGCGGACTGGTTCGAGGCCATCACTCTCCAGACGGGCCGAGGGGCGGACCGGCCACCCGCGCGCAGGCACGGCGGCGGGCGGGGCCGCCGTGGGCGAGATGGTCGCCCCGTCCACGGCGGACCAAACCCCGGATGCGCGGGACGAGCGAAAGCCCGGCCCCCTTCCTTTCGGCGGCAACGGCGAGAAGCCTCGCTCCCGGCGTGGGGCGCCGGGAGCGAGGCCGTCATCGGTCGCGCGTGATCAGGAGATGCTCACGTCGTCCACGAAGAACGTGGTGGTCAGCGAGGAGTCCTCGGCACCCGCGAAGGTGAGGGTGACCGTCTGGCCCGCGTAGGCGCTCAGGTTCACCGTGCGTTGCACGTAGGCACCGGTGGCGCCGACGTTGGAATAGGTGGCAAGCGTGGTCGAGCCGATCTTGACCTTGAGGGTGTCGTAGACCGTGCTGCCGGTCTCCTGGGTGGTGGTCTTGATCCACACGCGCAGGTTCGGCGAACCGGCCGGGATCGTGACGTTGGACTGGCTCACGGTCTCGGTCGCGGTGGAGCCGTAGCCCATCATCCACGCGTACCAGGAACCGCCGTGCGCGTTGCCCGGGTTGCTGTTGGTTATGTCATTGGCGCTTTGCGTCCAGTTGGCGGTGCCGTCCTCGAAGCCGCCGTTGCGTATCGCGCTGCCCGGGGGCGCGTTGCCGACGGTCAGCGTGTACTGGGCGGTGTGGGTGGCGGAGGGGCCGGTACCGGTCACGGTGATCACGTATGTGCCGTTCGCGGCGTTGGCGGCGGCGGTCGCGGTCAGCGTCGCGGAGGCACCGGACTGGACCGAGCTCGGGGTCAGGGTCACCGAGACGTCGGCGGGCTGACCGGTGGCGGTCAGCGCGACGGTCTGCGCCGCGCCCGAGGTGGTGGTCGTGCCGACCGTGGCCGAGACCGAGGCACCGGCGAGCACCGAACCCGAGGTCGGGTTGACGCTGATCGAGAAGTCGGGGCCCGGGTTTCCGTTGCAGGTCGGGTCGCCCGACTGCGCGGGTACGCTGACGGCGTCCCAGGCGGCCTTGGTCTTGTTGAACAGGCCGCAGGTGGGGTCGAGGGTCTTGGCGGAGTTGAGGGTGGCGGTGCGGTACTTCTTGTAGGTCATGCCGCTGGTCTTGAGCAGCATGCCGCCGTAGAAGATCTTGCCTGCCTGCTGGGCGCCGACGCCGGTGAGGGTGGTGTTGTTGCAGGTGGGGCTGGCGGGTTTGCCGCCGCCGGGGTTGGTGCCTTCGGCGAGCAGGTAGAACCAGTGGTTCATCGGGCCTGCCGCGGCGTGTTCCTCGGTGTTGGGGATGGAGGAGCTGTAGCAGTCGGGGTCGCCGTTGGTGGAGGGCTTGTACATGTAGCGGATGGGGCCCTGGCCGACCAGGTTGACGGCTTCGCCGACGGTGTAGTCGGGGACGTCGTAGGGCGAGGGTTCGTTGGTGTACGCCTCGGTGAGCGCGCCCATGATGTCGCCGGTGGATTCGCCCAGTCCGGGTTCGGTGCCGGCGCCGCCGGGGGTGAACTGGTCGATTCCGTGGCCGAATTCGTGGCCGACGACGTCCATCGAGGCGATCCACTGGTTCGCCTGGTTGTGGCCGATGGAGACGGAGGATCCGTCCCAGTAGGCGTTGACGTCGTTGAGGCCGACCTTGACCGGCCAGCTGCCGCCGGTGCCGTTGTGGCCGTTGCGACCGAGCCAGTCGCGGAGCATGTTCCATTCCTT
>NZ_KB889742.1 GCF_000372745.1 Embleya scabrispora DSM 41855
GAGGTGGACGCCCGCAAGGCGGGCGTGGGTCCGGACGACATCGGCGACATCATCTTCACCTCCGGTACCACCGGCCGGCCCAAGGGTGTGATGACCACCCAGGCGCAGACGTTGCGCGTGTTCGACACGTGGGCGTCGGTGGTCGGTGTCGTCGAGGGCGACAGGTACCTGATCGTCAGCCCGTTCTTCCNNACCTTCGGGTACAAGGCGGGGATCGTCGCGAGCCTGATCAAGGGGGCCACGATGATTCCGCAGGCGGTCTTCGACACCGACGCCGTGATGGCGGTGATCCAGCAGGAGAGGGTCACCGTGCTGCCGGGCGCGCCGACGGTCTACACGTCGCTCCTGGACGCGGTGGCGCGTGAGGGGGCCGGCGGGTACGACCTGTCCTCGTTGCGGCTCGCGGTCACCGGGGCGGCGGCGGTGCCGTTGTCCCTGGTCACCCGGATGGCGCGGGAACTGGGCTTCGACTCGGTGCTCACCGCGTACGGGCTGACGGAGTCGTGCGGTACGGCCACCATGTGCCGGCAGGGCGACTCGGCCGAGGTCGTCTCGTCCACCTCGGGGCGGGCCATCCCGGGGGTGGAGGTGGTCACCGTGGACGGGGACGGGAAGCCGACCGCCGTGGGCGAGTCCGGCGAGGTGTGGGTGCGTGGGTACAACGTGATGAAGGGCTATTTCGAGGACCCGGAGGAGACCGCCGGGGCGATCGACGCGGACGGCTGGCTGCACACGGGCGACGTGGGCGTGTTGGACGGGCACGGCAACCTGAGGATCACCGACCGGATCAAGGACATGTTCATCGTCGGGGGCTTCAACGCCTACCCGGCGGAGATCGAGTCGGTGCTCGCGGGGCACCCGGCGATCTCGGAGGCGGCGGTGGTGGGTGTGCCGGACGCGCGGATGGGCGAGGTGGGCAGGGCGTACCTGCTGCTGCGGCCGGGGGCGGAGGTCACGGCCGAGGAGGTCATCGCGTTCTGCCGGCGGGAGATGGCGAACTACAAGGTGCCTCGGGCGGTCGAGTTCGTCACCGAGTTGCCGCGGAATCCGGGCGGCAAGGTGTTGAAGTTCGAGCTCCGGGCGCGGGCCGCGGAGGAGGCGGCGCGTCGTTGACGCGGAGCGGCTCTTGGCCTCATGCGCACGGGTGCCGGGCCGGTTCGCCTCATGCGCCGGCGGGGCCGAGTGGCCTCAAGCGCCGGCCGGGCTGGATTTGCCCGGCCTTGGGACGAGGTGCCGGTCGGGCTGTGAACAGCCCGGCCGGCGTTTGAGGCCGAGCCCGGCCGACCGCTATTTGCCCTCGAAGTCTGGTGCGCGGCGGGCTGCCTTGGCCGCGTAGCCTGCCGTCGAGTCTTCGGAGACCAGGGTCAGGGCCGCGGACATCGCGGTCAGGCCCAGGGCCGTGTCGAGGTTGGCGTCGGCGAAGGTGTCGATGCTGCGTTTGATGCCCTGGACGGCCAGGGGGGCGTTGGCGGCGATTTCCTCGGCCAGGGCGCGGGCGGTGCGGTCCAGGTCGGCCACGGGCACCACCTCCTGGACCAGGTTCAGGCGCTCGGCCAGGGCCGCGTCGATCCGGCGGCCGGTCAGCGACAGCAGCTTGGCCCAGCCCGCGCCCGCCTCCCGGGCGATCCGGATGTCGCCGCCCGCGTCCACCGCGACGCCGATCTGTGCCTCGGGCAGCGCGAACCTGGCATCGTCGGCCGCGATCCGGATGTCCGCCATCAGCGCGAGCTCGAAGCCGAAGCCCAGGCAGTAGCCCTGCACGGCGGCGACCACGGGCTGCGGCAGCCGGGCGAAGACGCGAAAGCGCTCGTGTACCCAGCGCAGGCCCTCGTAGTAGTTGCGGGTGCGCTCTGCGCCGGAGCGGCCGGTGATCGCGCCGCCGGGTGCGGTGACGTCGATGCCCGCGCAGAACGCTCGCCCCTCGGCTCGCAGCAGCACCACCCGGACCCGCTCGTCGAAGCGGATCCGGTCGGCCATGATGCCCAACTGCCGGGTCGCCTCCCAGCTCCACGCGTTCAGCTTGTCCGGTCGACACAGCGTCAGCACCGCGATGCCGGTGGCCTCCTCGACCTCCAGCCGCATCCGCACCTCGGCCTCGTCGATGCTTGGGTCGGTGGTGTTGATCACGGTCCGGTTCCTCCAGGAGCGGTACTTCGGCCTTGTCTGACGACCCGTTAGATCGGAGTATGTGACACGCGTTCGCCACAGTCCAACGATCTCCCTCGATCCCTCGGAGGCACTTTCATGGCCGCGATCCTGCCCCCGGGCACCCTGCACGTCGGCATGCAGCTGCCCATCCAGTCGCAGAGCAAGCTGTACGCGGAGGCGTGGGAGGAGACCTCGGGACCGGACGAGCTGGCCGCGATCGCGCAGGCATGCGACCGGGCCGGCTTCGCGTACATCGCGGTCTGCGACCACACCGCGATCCCGCGCAGCCATGCCGGCGCGATGGGGACCGAGTGGTGGGACACGATGACCACGCTCGGCTGGCTCGCGGGCATCACCGAGCGGATCCGACTGATCAGTCACGTGTCGGTTCTCGCCTACCGGCACCCGATGATGTCGGCCAAGGCGTTCGCCACGCTGGACCGGATCTCCAAGGGCCGGGCGATCGTCGGCGCCGGCGCGGGACACGTCGAGGCCGAGTTCGAGATGCTCGGGGTGGACTTCAAGACCCGGGGCAAGGCGCTCAACGAGGCATTGGAACTGCTCGACCTCGCGCTGCGGGACGAGTACGTGACCTTCGCGGGCGAGCGCTGGCAGGTCAGCGACATGGGCGCGCTGCCGCGTCCGGTGCAGACCCCCCGTCCGCCGATCTGGATCGGCGGCTCGGCGGGCGCGGCGCTCAAGCGGGTGGCCAAGTACGGCGACGGCTGGCTGCCGCAGGGCAGCCCGCGCGCGACCTACCCTGATCAGCTGGCCGAACTGCTGCGCTACCAGGAGGAGTTCGGCCGCGCCGAGGAGCGCCTGGACATCGGCGCGATCACCGAGATGCTCTATGTCGGCGAGGCGGGCTGGGACGTCGGCGCGAACACCCTCAGCGGCAGCCCGGACAAGCTCGCCGAGTCGCTGCGCTGGTACGGCGAGCAGGGTGCGAACCAGATCCAGGTCCGCTTCCGCAGCCGCGACCTGGCCGAGCTGCTCGACCAGATCGCACGGTTCGCCGCCGAGGTCGCGCCGCAGCTCTCCTGACCGCGACGCCGCGCGCCGGCGCGCCGGGCACACCTCGCACGATGCTCTGACGCTCCATCAGTCTCCGTTCTCGGAAGGGAAGTTCGCATGGGCAAGCTGGACGGCAGGGTGGTCCTGATCACCGGCGCGGCACGTGGTCAGGGGGTTGTGGAGGCCCGCCTGTTCGCGGCCGAGGGGGCGCGGGTCGTACTGGCCGACATCCTCGACGAGGCGGGTGAGGCGGCGGCGAAGGAGATCGGCGACGCGGCCCGCTACGTACACCTGGACGTGTCGGACGAGGACGACTGGCAGCGCGCGGTGCAAGCCGCCGTCGGCGCGTTCGGCAGGCTCGACGGGCTGGTCAACAACGCCGGAATCCTGGCCTTCGACCCGATCGAGGAGATGTCCCGGGCGGCATATCTGCGGATCGTCGAGGTGAACCAGCTCGGCACGTTCCTGGGCATGAAGACCGCACTGCCCGCGATCCGTGCGGCAGGCGGCCCGGGCACGATCGTCAACATCGCGTCCTACGCGGGCCTGGCCGGCATGGAGGGCCTGGTCGCCTACGCCTCCACCAAGGGCGCGGTGCTCGCGATGACCCGCGTGGCCGCGCTGGAGGCCGGACCGGGGATTCGGGTCAACGCGATCTGTCCGGGCGGCGTCCGTACGCCGATGACCAACCCGGGCGACATCGACGGCCTGACCGCACCGACCCCGGCGCCGGGTGAGCCGGACCCGGTGAGTGAGGTGTTCGGCGGCATACCTTTGGCCCGGATCGGCGAGCCGGACGAGATCGCGACCGCCGCGCTGTTCCTGACGAGTGGCGACAGTTCGTACATGACGGGCACCCACATCGTCGTCGACGGCGGTTGGATGGCGGGTGTGAAGCTCTTCTGAGTACCCGTGGGCCTTCGCGGGCCGCCTCGATCCGCCATCGAGATATGCCGCTGTGGCATGACTCGGGTGAGCCCCGTCTCATCCCGCGCGGACCCCTGGCGACCTCGTACATCTGACGTACCATCAGTTTCGTGGGTGGGCGGGGCCGGGCATGCGCGGGCATGCGGTCGGCCGCGCTCGCGGGCAACACCGAGGGCAGAAGGAGCTTCGCCATGCTGGACCACGTCATCACCGGAGCCACCGTCGTCGACGGGACGGGCGCGCCGTCCTTCCTGGGAGACGTGGGCATCAGGGACGGGCGGATCGTCGCCGTCACCCCCGCCGGCGGCATAACCGAAGAGGCGGCGAGCACCGAGAACGCCGAGGGCCTGGTTCTGGCACCCGGGTTCGTCGACCCGCACACCCACTACGACGCCCAGCTGCACTGGGACCCGTACGCCACGCCCTCGGTCAACCACGGCGTGACCACGATCATCGGCGGCAACTGCGGCTTCACGCTCGCGCCGCTCAAGGCCGAGGACGCCGACTACACCCGGCGGATGATGGCCAAGGTCGAGGGAATGGCGCTGCCCGCGCTGGAGAACGGCGTGGACTGGAGCTGGGAGACCTTCGCCCAGTACCTGGACAAGCTGGAGGGCCGGATCGCGGTGAACGCCGGCTTCATGGCCGGGCACTGCGCGATCCGCCGCTACGTGATGGGCGCCGACTCGGTCGGCAAGGAGGCATCGCCCGAGCAGGTCGCGGCGATGGTGGTCGAGCTGGGCAAGGCGATGGAGGCCGGAGCGCTCGGCTTCTCCACCGGTCAGTCCAACCACACCGACGGGGACGGCAACCCGGTCCCGTCCCGGGCCGCGACGCCGGCCGAGATCCTGGCGCTGTGCGAGGAGGTCGGCAAGCACGAGGGCACCCAGCTGGAGGTCATCGTCGCCGGCTGTCTGGACAAGTTCTCGGATGAGGAAATCGACCTGCTGGTCAAGATGACCACGACGGCCGGTCGGCCGATGAACTGGAACGTGCTCACCGTCGACGCCGCCGCGCCCGACCGCGCGCCGCGCCAGATCCACGCGTCGGAGAAGGCCAAGGAGGCGGGCGGGCGGATCGTCATCCTGACCATGCCGGTCCTGGTCCCGATGAACATGTCCTTCCTGACCTACTGCGCGCTCAACCTGATCCCGGGCTGGGGCCCGATCCTGTCGCTGCCGGTGCCCGAGCGCATCGCCAAGCTGCGCGACGCCGACGTGCGCGCGGAGATGCTGCGCAACGCGGACAGCCCCGAGGCGGGCGTCTTCCGCCGGCTCGCCGACTTCGGCCGCTACGTGATCGGTGACACCTACTCCGAGGCCAACGAGGGCCTGTCCGGCCGAGTGGTCGCGGACATCGCCAAGGAGCGCGGCCAGGACGACTTCTGGACGCTCGTGGAGATCTGCATCAACGACGACCTGCGCACGGTGTTGTGGCCGATGCCCACCGACAACGACCAGGCGTCGTGGGACCTGCGGCAGCAGGTGTGGGACAACGAGCACGTGATCCTGGGCGGGTCGGACGCCGGCGCGCACCTGGACCGGATGTGCGGTGCCACCTACACCACCCGCTTCCTGGGCGACATGCTGCGCGGCCGCAAGCTGGTCTCGCTCGAGCGCGCGGTGCAGATGCTCACCACCGAGCCGGCCGAACTGTTCGGCCTCAAGGACCGCGGCCGGATCGCCGAGGGCTTCCACGCCGACCTGGTGTTGTTCGACCCGGCCACCGTCGGCTCCGGCCCGGCCCGGCTGATGCACGACCTGCCCGGCGACAGCCCGCGACTGACCAGCGAATCCACCGGCGTGGTCAGCGTCCGGGTCAACGGCGTGGAGACCATCCGCGACGGGCAGACCACCGGCGCCGCCAACGGCACGCTGCTGCGCTCCGGCAAGGACACGGTCACCGTCTCGGTCTGACCCACCAGGAACTCGGCGGCGTACGGGGGTCCTCCCGTACGCCGCCGCTCCACGTCCGGGGCGGCGGATCGGGCGGGAGCGCCTACGACACGACGAGGTCGGCGGGGTCGAGTTCGACCGGGAAGGGGTCCTCGATTCGGACAGTGGTGCCGGCGGGGAGCCGTCGGGTCAGTCGGTACTCCCCATCGGCATCGAGCGTGTAGGCGAACAGCACCGGCAGCCGCTCGACCCCGAGCCCGCGGAACCGTGCCGTTTCCAGACGCCAGAAGTGGGGGATGCCGGCGGCGGCGTATTTGGCGGGCTTGAGGGTGCGGTCGGTGGTCGTGGTGGACGGAGAAACGATCTCGACGACCAGGTGTACCTGCGAAGGATCGGGCATCTTGGCATCGTCGGCGAAGGCCGTGAGATCGACGACCAACAGGTCGGGGATCAGGGCCGTGCGGTCCCCCATGGGGATGCCGGTCGCAGTCACCGGAATGAGCCCTGCTGGGGCGGCATCCGTCAGGATCCGGGCAAGTCGATCCCCGGCGAGCTGATGGCCCATGGATGGCGGCGGGCTCATGAGCACGCTCCCGTCGACGAGTTCGTACCGGCTGCCGTCCGGCGCGTCCTCGTTGAGAGCGATCCATTCGTCCACAGTCCAGGGCTGGACGTGCGACTGCGCGGGGAGAGCCGCCATTCGTAGCACCGCCTTCGTGTCGCCCCGACCTGCCCCGATTGTGACACTCTCCACGACCACCGGCACGGTCCTTGTCTGGTCCGAACAATCCAACGACCGAGTCGGTCGAAGGTCACCCGAATGGCGCAGCCTCGGGTTCACCGACCGTGTCCGTCGCAGCCGCCCGCCGGCCACGTGACGTGCGACACGAGTCGCAATGCCCTGGATCGAGCGCGCCTACCCTTGGTCTGTTCGGGGGACGACGTCGCGTCGGCTCCCGTTTGTCGGTTGGTCGGAGCGTACGAGGTGCGGTCGGCCCGCCGATTCAGCCCGAGCAACAGCGACGACAGCGAGGTGTCGCATGACCCCGACCCGCAACGAGGGACGTCCCACCGAGAGTTCGATGCGGCGGGCGCTGCGGCGAGCCCGAGACGGGGTCATGCTCGACGTCTCGGAAGCGGCCGTGCTCCTGCACGCGCGCGACACGGACCTGACCGATCTGAGTCGATCGGCCGCGCGCGTACGCGATGCCGGGCTGGAGGCGGTCGGCCGCACCGGGGTGATCACCTACAGCCGAAAGGTGTTCATCCCGCTGACCAGACTGTGTCGCGACCGATGCAACTACTGCACCTTCGTCACCGTCCCCGGCAAGCTCAGGCGCGAGGGCCACGGGATGTTCCTCAGCCCCGACGAGGTGCTCGGGATCGCCCGCGAGGGCGCCGCGCTCGGTTGCAAGGAAGCCCTGTTCACGCTCGGCGACCGGCCCGAGGACCGCTGGCCGGAGGCGCGCGAATGGCTGGACGCGCACGGGTACGACGACACGCTCGCGTATGTGCGGGCGATGTCGATCCGGGTGCTGGAGGAGACCGGTCTGCTGCCGCATCTCAACCCCGGGGTGCTGTCCTGGACCGACTTCCAACGGCTCAAGCCGGTCAGCGCGTCGATGGGGATGATGCTGGAGACCACCGCGACCCGGCTGTGGTCCGAGCCCGGCGGCCCGCACCACGGCTCGCCGGACAAGGAACCGGCCGTGCGGCTGCGGGTGCTGGAGGACGCCGGGCGCTCGAACGTCCCGTTCACCACCGGCCTGTTGATCGGCATCGGCGAGAACATGACCGAGCGGGCCGAGTCGATCTTCGCGATGCGCAAGGTCGCCCGGCAGTACGGCTCGATCCAGGAAGTCATCCTGCAGAACTTCCGGGCCAAGCCGGACACCGCGATGCGCTCGACACCGGACGCCGATCTGGTCGAGTTGGCCGCCGCGATCGCCGTCTCCCGGATCGTGCTGGGACCCAAGATCCGGGTGCAGGCCCCGCCGAACCTGATCGGCGAGGAGTACGCGCTGATGATCGCGGCGGGCATCGACGACTGGGGCGGCGTCTCGCCGCTCACTCCCGATCACGTCAACCCCGAACTCGCCTGGCCACAGATCGAGTTGCTCGCGGCGCGGACCGCCGAGGCGGGCTTCACGCTGCGCGAGCGGCTCAACGTCTACCCCGAGGTGATCCAGCGCGGCGAGCCGTGGGTGGACCCGCGGGTGCTGCCGCACGTGCGCGCGCTGTCCGATCCGGAGACCGGGCTCGCGATCGAGGGCAAGTGCCCCGAGGGGCTGCCCTGGCAGGATCCCGAGGACATCTTCGCCGCCGCGACCGGCCGCACCGACCTGCACGTGAGCATCGACACCACCGGCCGCACCACCGACCGCCGAGACGACTTCGACAACGTGTACGGCGACTGGGAGTCGTTGCGCGAACAGGTCGCCGACGGCGCCACGGGATCGGTGGTCCGGCTCGACTCGGACGTCAGGGCGGCGCTCGGCCAAGCCGCCGCCGACCCGACCCGACTGACCGACGACCAGGCCCTCGCGCTGTTCCACTGCGATGGCGTCGCGATGGATGAACTCGCCCGAATAGCCGATGACTTGCGTCGTGCGGTGAACGGCGACGAGATCACCTACATCGTCAACCGGAACATCAACTTCACCAACGTCTGCTACACCGGCTGCCGCTTCTGCGCGTTCGCCCAGCGGCGCACCGACGCGGACGCGTACACGCTCTCCCTGGACCAGGTGGGCGAGCGGGCCGAACAGGCCTGGGCGGTCGGCGCGACCGAGGTGTGCATGCAGGGCGGCATCCACCCGGACCTGCCCGGCACCGCGTACTTCGACATCGCGCGCGAGGTCAAGAAGCGCGTACCGGACATGCACGTGCACGCGTTCTCGCCGATGGAGGTGGTCAACGGCGCGACCCGGACCGGGATGTCCATCCGCGACTGGCTGACCGCCGCCAAGGAGGCGGGCCTGGACACCATCCCCGGGACCGCCGCCGAGATCCTCGACGACGACGTGCGCTGGATCCTGACCAAGGGCAAGCTGCCCGCCGCGACCTGGGTCGAGGTGGTCAAGACCGCGCACGAGCTGGGCATCCGCAGCTCGTCGACGATGATGTACGGCCACGTGGACACGCCCTCGCACTGGCTGGGCCACCTGCGTCTGCTCGGCCGTATCCAGGAGGAGACGGGCGGCTTCACCGAGTTCGTCACGCTGCCGTTCGTGCACACCAACGCGCCCGTCTACCTGGCCGGCATCGCCCGCCCGGGGCCGACGCTGCGGGACAACCGGGCCGTGCACGCGATGGCCCGGATCCTGCTGCACGGCAGAATCGACAACATCCAGACCAGCTGGGTCAAGCTCGGCGTCGAGGGCACCAACCTGATGCTCGAAGGCGGCGCGAACGACATGGGCGGCACGCTCATGGAGGAGACCATCTCCAGGATGGCGGGCGCCGACAACGGCTCCAAGAAGTCGATCGCCGAACTGGAGGCGATGGCCGCCTCGCTCGGCAGGCGCGCCCGCCAGCGCACGACCACCTACGGCGAGGTGAGCGCCGAGCGTCAGGAGGTGGCCCGTCGCCACGACGCCGAGGTCGAGAAGATCATGCTCCCGATCCTGACCAACTGAGCACGCGGGCCCCGGGACGGCACGCCGCCCCGGGGCCCGCGCACGGACGAGATCGGCCGATCGGGCCCGCTCCCGCCGCGCCGGCCGGGAACACCCGCACCGGCGCCGCACCGGGCACGACCGACCCCCGACCACACGATGTAGGACGCGTGTACGACCCCTGGGTGACCCGCCGCCGGTACGCTGCGGTGGGGTGTCGGGGGAGGGAGAACACACATGGCCGCACTGTGGTCCAGAGACCGGTTGCAGGACTTTCGGGCACGGGTACGGGGGTGCCTGGTCGGTGGCGCGATCGGTGACGCGCTCGGCGCGGGCATCGAGTTCCTCAGTCTCGCGGAGATCCGCGCACAACACGGCGCCGACGGCGTCGTGGGGTATGTGACGGCGTATCACCGGCACGGCGCGATCACCGACGACACGCAGATGACGTTGTTCACGGTGGAGGGCCTGATCCGCGCGCACGTGCGGCGCGACACCGGGGCCTGGCATCCGCCGACCGACCTGCACGGCGCGTATCTGCGCTGGAAGGCGACGCAGAGCGAGTGGGGGCCGGACGAGCGCAAGGACGAGGGCTGGCTGGTCCGCGAGGAGTGGCTGTACAGCTCGCGTGCGCCCGGGTCCGCCTGTCTGCGCGGCCTGGAGGACGAAAGCGTGATGGGCACGCTGGAGCGGCCCAAGAACCCCGATTCCAAGGGCTGCGGGGCGGTGATGCGCTCGGCGCCGTTCGGCCTGCTGGTCGGCTGGCGGCCCGAGCTGGTTTTCCAACTCGCGCTGGAATGCGCGGTGCTGACGCACGGTCACCCCACCGGCTACCTCTCGGCGGGCGCGTTCGCGGTGATCGTGCACGCGGTCATGCAGGGTGCCCCGCTGGAGGAGGGCGTGCGGGTGGCGCTGGATCTGGTCAAGGCCCGCCCAGAGCACACCGAGACGGCGAGCGCGATCGAGGCGGCGCTGGCCGCGGTGCGCGCCGGGGTGCCGTCGGCGGAGCGGGTGGAGGCGCTGGGCCAGGGCTGGACGGCCGAGGAGGCCCTGTCGATCGGGCTGTACTGCGCGCTGGTGGCCCCGGACATGCGCACCGGGCTGCTGCTCGCGGTCAATCACGGTGGTGACAGCGACTCGACCGGGTCGATCTGCGGCAACCTGCTGGGCGCGATGCACGGCGACACCGTGCTGCCCGCCGACCTGGTCGCCGAGTTGGAGGGCCGCGGCGCGATCCTGGAGTTGGCCGACGACTTCGCGATGGAGATGACGCAGGGCACCACGCTGCACGGCCCCGAGGCCGGCGAGACCTCCTGGGTCAAGCGCTATCCGGCCAACTGAGGCTCGGCCGCCCCGACTTCGAGGCGGCCGGAGCTCTCGGCGATCAGGGTCGGCGGTGGTCCACCCACGCGCCGCAGGCCATTACCGCGCGTACTCGCAGTGCGTCGTCGAGCACCACCAGGTCGGCCCGCTTGCCCGGCTCCAGGGTGCCGACCCGATCGGCGATGCCCAGTGCCCGGGCGGGAGTCGCGGACAGCGAGCGGACCACATCGGCGATCGGCAGACCGCCCGCGACGCCGTTGCGCAGCGCCCGGTCCAGCGTCAGCGTGCTGCCCGCGATCGAGTCGCCGTCGGCCAGCCGGGCCACGCCGTCGACCACGTCCACGGTCATCACGCCCAGTGGATACACGCCGTCCGGCATGCCCGCGGCGCCCATCGCATCGGTGATGAACGCGACCCGGTCCGGGCCCGCGCTCGCGTACGCCAGGTTGACGACACTGGAGTGCAGGTGCACGCCGTCGTTGATCAACTCGACCACCGCGTCGCTGTCCTGGAGCAGGGCGGTGACCGGTCCCGGCTCGCGGTGGTGCACGCTGCGCATCGCGTTGAACAGGTGGGTTGCCACACTCGCGCCCGCGGCCAGCGCCGCGCGCGTCTCGCGGTGGGTGCCGTCGGTGTGCCCCACCGCGGCGATCACCCCCTCGTCGGCCAGTCGGCGTACCAACTCGATGCCGCCGGGCAGTTCGGGGGCCAGCGTGAGCATCCGGATGGCGCCGCTGCCCGCCTTCAGCAACGCGGTGACCTCGTCCCGGTCGGGCGCGCGCAACTGGGTCGGATCGTGTGCGCCACAGCGGGCCGCGCTCAGGTACGGGCCCTCCAGGTGCAGTCCGGCCAGTCGGCCGTCGTGCACGAGCGGGGCCAGCTCGGACACGATCCGCAGCAGCTCCGCCGGGGACGCGGTGACCAGACTCGCCACCGTGGTCGTGGTGCCGTGCGAGCGATGGAATTCGGCCACCCGCACCGCCTCGTCCGGATCGCCGGAGGTGTACGAACCGCCGCCGCCCCCGTGTACGTGCATGTCCACGAAGCCCGGCACGATCCAGCCGCCCGCGACGTCGACCACCGGCTCGGGACCGGCCGGCAGGCCCGGGCCGGCGAAGGCGATCCGGTCACCGACCACGCCCACCGAAGCGCCCTCGACCACCCCGGAGGGCAGCACCACTCGCGCATTGCCGAGCACCGTCACCCGCGCACCTCCAAGGTGTCCCACGCGATCAGGCCGGCGCCTCGGCAGCCGGCCTCGTCCCCGAGCGCCGCGGTCACCAGCGGCGGCACGTGTTGGACCACGGCGCGCTCGGCGAGCAACGTCCGCAAGGGGTTGAACAGCTGTTCCCCGGCGAGCGAGAGCCCGCCGCCGATCACCAGCAACTTCGGGTCGTACAGCGCGAGACCGGTGAGCAGGCCGTCCGCGAACGCGGACAGACCCTGGCCCCACACGGCCGCCGCGACCGTGTCGCCGGCCGCCACCCGGGCCACCACCTGGGCCGCGCTCAGCGGCGGGTCGTCGCCCGGCGCGGCCTCCGCGAACGCGTGCGCGATGGCGGGTCCGGAGAAGTGCGCCTCCAGACAGCCGACCGCCCCGCACGTACATCTGCCGCCGCCCGGACGCACGGTGATGTGGCCGATCTCGCCCGCCTGTCCGTGCGCGCCCGGGTAGGGGCGCCCGCCCAGCACGAGTACCGAGGCGAGCCCGGTGCCGATCGCCACGAACAGGAAGTTGTCGCAGTCGCGTCCCGCGCCGAGCCGGCCCTCGGCCAGCGCGCCGGTGCGCACGTCGTGGCTCAAAGCAGCCGGTAGGCCGAGCCGGTCCGCGATCAGCGAACGCAGCGGTACCTCGCGCCACTGGATGCTGGCCGACCACACCGCGACACCCGCCGGATCGTCCACGATCCCCGGCACCACGACGCCCGCCGCCCGCGGCACGCCGCCGAGTTCGACCGCGCGCTCGCGCAGCGCGGCGGCGAAGTCGACGATGCCCGCGACCACCGCGTTGGGGCCCGCGGTCCGGCCGGTGGGACGCCGCTCGCTGTAGACGAGGTTGCCGCCCGCGTCGACCACGCCGCCCTTGATGTCGGTGCCGCCGACATCGAGTGCGACGACGCAGTCCGCGCCGGACAGGTCGGACGGCGGGGTGTTCACGTGCGGCATCGGCGTCTCAAGTCTGGTAGGTGGGGCAGATTGTGAGCCCGAGGGCGGGTGGATCCGAGAATGCGCGTTTGTGCTCACTGGATAGCAGTTGAAAACATGAACATGCAACAGCATCGTCGAGTGAGCGGCGGTTCACGGAAGCCCCGATGCTCGACACGTGTGGGGCGCCCGCGAGGATGTCCCGAACGATCCGACACGAGTCGGCCGGGGCTGTCGGACAGGGCGGGAGGTCACGGGTGAGCCGTTACGAGCGGTGGGGTGCGCTCCTGGAGCTGCTGGCCAAGCACGGCCGGCTGGAGGTCGAGGACGTGGCCTCGGAGCTGGACGTCTCGCCCGCGACGATCCGCCGCGACCTGGATCAGCTCGCCCAGCAGCAGATGTTGACCCGCACCCGGGGCGGCGCGGTCGCGCACGCGGTCTCCTACGACCTGCCGCTGCGTTACAAGACCGCCCGGCACGCGTCCGAGAAGCAGCGCATCGCGCAGGCCGCCGCGGCGCTGGTCAAGCCGGGAGAGACGATCGGGCTCAACGGCGGCACCACGATGACCGAGGTGGCCCGCGCCCTGGTGGCCCGGGCCGACCTGCACACCGAGGGCGACTCGAACGCGCAGGCGTTCACGATCGTCACCAACGCGCTCAACATCGCGGGCGAACTCGCCGTGCGCCGGCACGTGAAGATCGTGGTCACCGGGGGTGTGGCGCGCACCCAGTCCTACGAACTGATCGGCCCGTTGGCCACCGGCATCCTGCGCGAGGTGGCCCTGGACGTGGCGATCCTGGGCGTCGACGCGATCGATGTCGAGCACGGCGCGAGCGCCCACCACGAGGGCGAGGCGAGCATCAACCAGTTGATGGCCGCCGGCGCGGGCCGGGTGGTGGTGGCTGCGGACTCCTCCAAGCTCGGCCGTCGAGCGTTCGCCCGGATCTGCCCGCTGGATCGGATCGACGTACTGGTCACCGACACCGCGGCGACCGAGGAGACCGCGGCGGCCTTCGTCGACGCGGGCGTTCGGGTCATCCGGGTCTGAATCCGGCCCTGGCGCCCGACCCGCCCGGACCCCACGCGCCCGCCTTCCCGGCGGGCGCGTTCGCGCGTTCGGGGCATTCGCGTACTCGTTGATCAACCAACTCGATGGATCATTCGCGGGATCGAACCGGCACCCTCTGTGCCGGTTCTTCTCGATGCGCGCCCGCATGGGTAACGAATTACTCTGCAAACTTCCTCCAACCCTCCTCCGAATCCTCGGATTGGTGTAGACCTTTCTTCCGGCGAGGTGTTGACTGCCGACACGGCGAGTCCGCAAAATGCTCGATGCTGCTCAAGAGTTTTCTTCAAACCCGCGTTGCGAACAGTTTTGCGCAAGCATGTGCATGGGTTTAGTGCGACCAAACCCTCACCAACGGTCCTGTTTTCCCGAAGGCATGAAGGCGGTACTGCGATGAAGCGGCACCAGATGGCATTGGCGGCGACAGGACTGTCGGCCGCACTGCTTCTGTCAGCGTGTGGTGGCTCGGACGACAAGAAGGACGACGGCGACAAGGCGGCGCCCGGCGCCTCCGGCGCGGCGGGTGCGCCCAAGGACGGGACGATCAAGCTGGTCGTGGCCGACTACGGCAGCGGCGACGGCAGCATGCAGAAGTACTGGAACGGGGTGATCTCGAGTTTCAACGAGAAAAACCCCGGCATCAAGGTGAACCTGCAGGTCATCAACTGGGATGACATCGACAAGCAGGTCGCGACCATGATCCAGAACAACGACATGCCCGACCTTTTGCAGACCGGCGGTTATGCGGACAAGGTCGTCGACGACCTGCTCTACCCGGTCGACGACGTCATGTCGCCCGCCACCAAGGCCGATTTCGTGGATTCCTTCACGCCCGCCGCGACGGTCAAGGGGAAGCAGTACGGCATTCCCTTCACCTCCAGCACCCGGCAATTGATCTACAACACCGATCTGTTCACCAAGGCCGGAATCACCGACCCGCCCAAGACGTGGGACGAGCTCAAGGCCGCCGCGACCAAGCTCAAGGCCGCCGGCGTGGCGACGCCCTTCGGCCTGCCGCTGGGCAAGGAGGAGGCCCAGGGCGAGTTCATGAACTGGGCGCTGGGCAACGGTGGCGGCTACCAGACCAACGGCAAGTACACGGTCAACAGCGCGCAGAACGTCGAGGCGCTGAACTGGGTCAACGACAACCTGGTCAAGGGTGGTCTGACCGAGTCGAACCCCGGCACCAAGAACCGCAAGGACGTCTACACGGACTTCTACGGCGGCAGCGTCGGCATGGTGAACAGCAACCCCACCATGATCGCCACGCTGAAGAAGGACTACCCGAACCTCAAGTACGCGACCGCGCCGATCCCCGGCAAGGCGGGCCCGCTGAACGAGACCCTCGGGGTCTGCGACTGGATGATGGCGTTCAAGAAGAACGGCCACAAGGACCAGATCAAGGCGTTCCTGGACCACGCGTTCAGCACCGACCAGCAGATCAAGTTCCAGGAGCAGTACAGCTTCCCGCCGGTGACCAAGTCGGTGATGGCCAAGATGACGACCAACCCCGCCAACGCCGGTCTCAAGCCCTACATCGACCTGCTGCCCAAGGCGAAGTTCTACCCGTTGAACGACGTCGCGTGGGACGTGCTCTCGCCCAAGATCAAGGAACAGCTCGGTAGCGCGGTCTCCGGCAAGTCGCCCAAGGACGTGCTGGACCAGCTCCAGAAGGAAGCCGAAGCGGCGGTCGCGCAGCAGAAGAGCTGACGCACCACAGATACGTCCGAGCACCGAAGGAGGAGGACGGCCCCGTGGCCGAAACCGCCGTACGCAGAGCGCCTACCGTCGTCACCAGAGTCAAGAAGGCGCTGGCCCCGCTGCCGTGGATCGGCCCGGCCGTCCTCCTCATCGGTGTCGTGGTCCTGTGGCCCGTGGTCGTGATGGTCTGGAGCTCCTTCCAGCGCATCCGCCGCACCGGCATCGTGGTGGGATCCAACGGCACCGACAACTACAAGAAGTTGTTCGACGAGCCGGACTTCGTGGCCGTGCTGTGGAACACCGTGGTCTGGGTGCTGGTGGTCGTCGCCATCACCCTCGTGTTGTCGCTGTTCCTGGCCCAGCTGTTCAACCAGCACTTCCCCGGCCGGCGGTTCGCCCGCTGGGCGATGATCGTGCCGTGGGCGGCCTCGGTCTTCATGACCGCCGTCGTCTTCAAGTGGATGCTGCACGAGACCCACGGCGCGATCAACACGCTCATGGTCGACCTGCATCTGATGGACGCGGGCAAGGACTGGCTCGGCAGGCCCTCCACGGCGATGCCGTGGATGATGGCGGTCGCGGTCTTCGTCTCGCTGCCGTTCACCACGTACACGCTGCTCGCAGGGCTCCAGACGGTTCCCGGCGAGGTGTACGAGGCGGCCAAGATCGACGGCGCGTCCACGTGGCGCACCTACCTGTCGATCACGCTGCCGCTGCTCAAGCCCGCGATCCTGGTCGCGGTGGTGATCAACCTGATCAACGTCTTCAACTCGTTCCCGATCATCTGGGCGATGACCAACGGCGGTCCGGGCTACGAGACCGCGACGACCACGGTGTTCATGTACCAGCTCAAGGCGTCCGACATCGGGGAGAGCGCCGCGATGTCCGTGGCCAACTTCGCGATGATCATCATCCTGGTCGCGTTCTTCCTCGTTGTCAGCCGTAACAAGGAGACCGACCGATGAGCACGAGCACCGCCGCCGGCCGCAAGCCGGGCACCGGCGCCGCGAAGCAGCCCGCGGCCGCCTCGGGCGGCGGCACTTCTCCCGGACGCGGGAAGTCCGTACTCGGGGGCTCGAAGTACAGCCAAAAGCAGCTGTGGTTCGGTGCGCTCGCCTGGGTGATCGCGATCGTCTTCGTCCTGCCCTACGTCGAGATGGCGATCACCGCCCTGCGACCCAAGGACGAACTGACCAGCGACGGCTACGTGCCCTCGAAGTTCGAATGGGCCAACTTCGTCGACGTGTGGGACAAGTCCACGCTCGGCGACAACCTCAAGGTCTCGCTGCTGGTCGCCGGCATGTCCACGCTGCTCGTGCTGGTGGTCTCGCTGCCCGCGGCCTACTACACCGCGCGCAAGCGATTCCGCGGCCGGGGCGTCTTCCTGCTGCTCGTGCTGGTCACCCAGATGTTCCAGCCGACGTCACTGCTGGTCGGGCTGTACCGGGAGTTCTACATCCTGGATCTGCTCGACTCGTACTGGGCGCTCGTGCTCGTCAACGGCGCGTTCAACCTGGCCTTCTCGGTGTGGATCCTGACCGCCTACTTCAGCGCGATCCCGGTCGAGCTGGAAGAGGCCGCGATGATCGACGGTGCCTCCCGTCTCGGGGCACTGCGTCGGGTCACCCTGCCGCTGGCGATGCCCGGCATCGTCACGGCGGTGATCTTCACCTTCATCGCGGCGTGGAACGAGTTCACCGTCGCGCTGGTGCTGGTGACCACGCCGGACAAGCAACCGCTCACGGTCGGCATCAACAGCTTCCTCGGCGCCTACCGGGTCGAATGGCAGTACCTGTTCGCCGGTTCGGTGGTGGCGATCGTGCCCGTGGTGATCCTGTTCGCCTACATCGAGAAGCACGTCGTGTCGGGTCTGACGGCCGGGTCGGTCAAGTAGGTCCGGCCGACTCCGGGGAGCGCGAAGCCCACAGGTCTCGGGGCCTGTGGGCTTCGCCGCGTCCGCGTCCGGTGGCTACGGCAGGGTGATGTGGTACGCCTTGCGCAGCGTCTCGTGCACCGTCCACACCGTCTCGTCGCCCTCTTGGAGCACGCACGCGTCGCCCGGGCCGACCTCGATCGTCGCGCCGCCGCGGATCTCGATCGTGGCCCGACCGGAGACGACCACGAACAGCTCGTTGGCCTCGGTGTCGGTCACCACGCCCGGGGTGATCTGCCAGATGCCGCGAATCTGCCTGCCGTCCTCGGATTCCCACAGGACCTTGCCCGAGACCTCGGGCGTGCCGGAGACGATCTGAGCCGGGTCGAGCGGGTCGGCTTCGAGTTCGGCGGCGGGGATATGGACGGCAAAAGTAGACATGCGGCGGAGCATATAGGGCTCCGCGCAGATCCCCTCCCGCGGGTGATTCATGGGCTTTTCCGGCGAATCACCGTGCCGGTGCGGTGGCCCGTCGGCACGGGCGGGCACAATGCCGAAAGCGGGTCGACGGGCCCGGGCGAGGTACCGAAGGGGTGACCGATGGGCGAGGAACACGACGCGCGGCCCGAGTCGCCCGTGATTCCCGGGCAGGGCGCCGCGCCGCGTCCGCCCGAACCGGTTCCCGCGGGCGGGCTGTCCGACCGGGACCGGGACATCCTCGAATTCGAGCGTCAGTGGTGGAAGCACGCCGGCGCGAAGGAACGCGCCGTACGCGATCGTTTCGGCTTCTCCGCCACCCGCTACTTCCAGGTGCTGAACACCCTGCTCGACCGGCCGGAGGCCCTGGAGCACGACCCGATGCTGGTCCAGCGGCTGCGGCGACTGCGCGAGGCCCGGCAGCAGGCTCGGTCCACCGTGCGCCGTCCCGGGCACTGAGGGACGGCCCGGGGTGTTCTCGCGCCGCAGGGACGAGTACGAGGTCTTCGACGGCTTCGGGCGGTACGGCCTGATCTGGACCAACGAGGACCTCGAGGCCGAGGAACCCCGGGCGGACCCGGACCGCGCGGCACCCGGGCGCGATGCGATCGGCGGGCCGCGCCCCCGAGCCGAACCCGCACGGGAGCACCCGCGACGCGGCCTGATCCCGACGGCCGCGCTGCTGGCGATCTGCCTCGTGGCCGGCGTGCTCGCGATCGGCCGGGGCGAGCCCGCCTCCCGGGTGGCCGCGGACCGCGCCCGGTACACGTCCGGGCCCGCGCCGGCCCACCCGGTGCCGCCCGCCCAGGCGCCCGCGCCGCCGCGGGGCGCGAACGGCAAGGTGGTGCTGCTCGACCAGAGCAAGGTGCCCGCGCTGGCGAAGCGCATGGCCCGACGGCTGGAGGCGGCGGGCTGGGAGGTGACCGGGACGGACGTGTTCCGCGGTTCGGTCCCGGCCACCACCGTCTACCACCCCGCCGGGCAGGAGAAGCAGGCCCGTGCGCTGGCCGCCGCGCTGCCCGGGATCGACCGGATCAAGCCGACCTTCGGCGGCATCCCGCAGCGTCGACTCACCGTGATCGTGGTCGACGACCAGGTGGTCCCGCTGGCCGATCGTCTGCTCGGTTCGCTGACCACTGGGTAGGTTGGACGGCATGACCACGAACCGGTCCACGCTGCCCGAACCCATCACGCCGGCCGGGCGAGCGGGCCTTGCCGCGTTGCTCGGTGAGCCGGCCCGAGCCGTCGTCGCCCTCGATTTCGACGGCACACTGGCTCCGATCGTCGACCGCCCGGATCAGGCGCGCGCGGACACGCGTGCGGTGACCGCGCTGTCCCGGCTGACCCCGCACCTGGCCGCGGTGGTGATCGTGACCGGTCGTCCGGCCGCGGTCGCCGTCGAGTACGGCCGCTTTCGCGGCGTGCCCGGCCTCGAACGCCTCGTCGTGCTCGGCCACTACGGCCTGGAGCGCTGGGACGCGGCGACCGGCCGGGTCAGCGCGCCGGAGCCGCCGCGCGGGGTGCACGAGGTGCGCTTGGCGCTGCCCGGCCTGCTCCAGGCGATCGACCTGTGGAACGACACCTGGGTCGAGGACAAGGGCAGCGCACTCGCCGTGCACACCCGCCGCGCGCCGGACCCGGACGCGGCCCTCGCGCTGCTGCGCGACCCGCTCGACGAGCTGGCGGCGCGGCACGACCTGGCCGTCGAGCCCGGCCGCTACGTGCTCGAACTGCGTCCGCGCGGGATGGACAAGGGCCGGGCGTTGACCGGCTTCCTCAAGGAGACGCAGGCCGGCTCGGTCCTGTTCGCGGGCGACGACCTCGGCGACATCGCCGCGTTCGAAGCCGTCGAGGAGGTGCGCGACCAGGGCACCGCCGGCCTCACCGTGTGCAGCGGCTCGGCCGAGGTGCACGCCCTCGCCGAACGCGCCGACCTGGTCGTCGCCGGCCCCGACGGCGTCGCCGACCTGCTCACCGCCCTCGCCGACCACGTCGAATCGGCCGGATAGGTCCGGTTCGACGGACCCGACGGGACCTGCCGCCGGGCACCGTCCGCGCACCCGGCCGCCGGTTGGCCCGTACGTACGCGCGCACGGTCAGGACGCGCCGGCGATCCCCGAACCTCCCGCGCACGGTTCGGGGATCGCCGCCGCGACCGCGAAGCGTGCCCGCGGGTCCAGCAGCAACGCGGCCATCGCGCCCGCCGGTTGCGCCGTCTCCACCCGCAGGTCGGGCTCCACCCGGATGCCGTGCTCGGCCAGCGCGACCCGTGCACTCGGGTACCGGTCCGGCGTCAGTCGATACGCGCACGGCATCGGCGCGACCGCGCCGCGGCCCGCCGGGACGTTGTCGGCGCCGTCGAAGTACACCGCCGCGGCGCCGCGCGCGGCCCGCTCCCGGGACGTGCGCACCGCCGCCGTGATCGCGTCGCCGCGCTCGGCGGCCATCCGCAGCGTGGCCCGCGCGGCCACCAGGTGCGCGGCCACCCGCCGCCGGCCCAACAGGCCCGGATCCGCGCGCTCCAGCGCCGAGACGGGTCGCGCACCGACCTCGACCAGCACCGCCACCGCGTGGTCCAGCGCGGCCGCGTTGCGCAACAGTCGCTCGTCCCCGTCGCCACCGAGCCGTCGACCGGTGGTGTCCTCGCCGTAGACGCCCGCCGCCCAGCCCGCCGCGGGCAGCGCCGTACCGATCCGATCGCGCGCCAACTCGATCGCCAGGGACCGTAGTTCGGGCGCCACATTGAGATTGCGCGGCCACAGGTACAGGGTCGGCGTGGCAGCCGTGCCGGTCGGCTCGGTGAACTCGTGCAGGTCGTGCACGATGTGCGGGCGTGCCTCGCGCAGCACCCGGCGGATCGCCCGCGCCTCGGGCGAACTCACCGCCACGTGATCCCGGTTGAGGTCCAACCCCTCGGCGGTCGCACGGGTACCCGCCGCCGCCCCGTCCGGATTCGGCGTGGCCAGCACCAGTACGGTGACGCGCTCCAGCAGCCGACGTCCCGCGGGTGAGCGGTCGGCGGCCAGGTCGCGGACCAGCTTCAGGCACGCCTCCCGGCCGGCCGGCTCGTCGCCGTGCTGGCCGCAGACGAACAACACCCGGACCGGCTCGGACACCGACCGCGCGCCGGCCACGGTGATCAGCTCCAGGGCCCGGCCGCGAGCGCTCGTGCCGACCCGGGTCACGTCGACCCGCGCGGCCCCCCACCCGGCCCGCTCCGGGCCCGGCGCCGCCGCGACCAGGTCGCGCAGGTAGTCCCGCTCCTCGGCCGGGGTCGTCCAGGCGGTGCCGCCGCGCCGCTCGAACCCGGTCGGCACCCGCCCGCCGCGCCCGCCACCCGCCGGGGTCGGCGCGAGCGCGACCCCGGCCACCAGCGCCATCGCGAGCACCGCCCGCGTCGCCCACGCCCTCATCCCCGAACCACCCTCCCCTTGTTCTCACCATGACCGCCGCATCGCGACTGCCGCCGCGCCCGCCGCACCGCGCCCGCTCCACTACGCCCGCCCCACCGCGCCGCTGCACCACGCCTGCCGCACCGCGTCCGCCCGGCCCGTCGGGCGTCCGCGCCCGCCCGTTCCGCGCCGGCAACCGAGCATGGCCCGGCGAAGGGAGTTGATGGCAGAGGCGGACTGGCCTAGGCTCGCTGATTCCGCTGTCCCACCCAGTGCAGTGATCGGGAATCGTCCTCGGCGCCCGGCACCGGTGGGCCGCGCGGGCCACCGCCTTCGGGCACTCGGCCCGCGCCCTCCGCAGGGGCGCACCAGGACGTGGCATGGCACACGGCCGGGCTCCGAATTCTCGCCGCCACGAACCGGAGAGCCATGTCCGCGCCTGCCACCACCGGCCCCGCCCTGCCCACTTCCGACGCGCTCGCCGTCGAACGCGCCTACCTGGACGCCTCCCGCGCCGCACTGCGCCGGATGCGCGAGGAGACCGAGGCGCTCGACCTGCGCGACGTCGGCGCCACCGCCGTCGCCAACGAGACCGCCCAGCACCTGATCGCCAAGCGCATCGCCGCACTGGCCGACCACGCCGGCTCACCACTGTTCTTCGGCCGGGTCGACGGCCGATTCGCCGACGGCGTCGAGGGCGCCGAACCGGCCGAGGTGAGCGCCGACCCGAACAAGCCCGTCGAATCCTTCTGGATCGGCCGCCGGCACGTACACGACGAACTCGGCGACCCGATGGTGGTGGACTGGCGCGCGCCGCTGTCCCGCGCGTTCTACCGGGCCAACCGGGCCGATCCGCTCGGTGTCGAATTGCGCCGCCGCTTCGGCTGGACGGCCGGCGAGCTGACCGCGTTCGAGGACGAGCACCTGACCGACCCGGACGAGGTCGACACCGCCAGCGGCATCCTCGCGGCGGAGATCGAGCGCCCGCGCGTGGGCCCGATGCGCGACATCGTGGCGACCATCCAGCCCGAGCAGGACGAGATCGTGCGTTCCGACCTGGGCCACACGCTGTGCGTGCAGGGCGCGCCCGGCACCGGCAAGACCGCCGTCGGCCTGCACCGGGTGGCCTGGCTGCTGTACGCCTACCGGGACCGCCTCGCCCGCAGCGGCACCCTGGTGGTCGGCCCGAACCGCTCCTTCCTCGACTACATCCAGCAGGTGCTGCCCGCCCTCGGCGAGATCGAGGTCGGTCAGACCACCGTCGAGGACCTGGTCACCCGCACCTCCAAGATCAAGGTCCGGGCGCTGGACGAGGCGGTGTCCGGCACGATCAAGGGCGACGCGCGGATGGCCGAGGTGCTGCGCCGCGCGGTGTGGTCGGGACTGAGCGCGCCGACGGAGTCGGTGGCCGTGGTCCGCGACTCGCGCACCTGGCGGCTCGCGGTGTACGAGGTCGAGGAACTGGTCGCCGCGCTGCGCACACGCGACGTGCGCTACGGCGCGGCCCGCGACATGCTTCGGCAGCGCATCGCACACGCGCTGCTGACCAAGATGGAGGAGCGCGGCGAGTCCCCGGACGACCGGGTCCAGGACGCGGTCGCGCGCAGCCGGCCGGTCAAGGCGGCGGTGGACGCGATGTGGCCGGCGGTGGACCCGCTCAAGCTGGTGTTCCGGCTGCTGGGCGACGCCGACTTCCGGGCCGCGTGCGCGGACGGCGTGCTGAGCGCCGAGGAACAGGCCGCGATCGGCTGGGCCACGCCGCCGCGCGGGGTGGGATCCGCGCGCTGGACCGTGGCCGACGCGGTGCTCGTGGACGAGACCACCGACCTGCTCTACCGCACCGGCGGCTACGGGCATGTGGTGATCGACGAGGCGCAGGACCTGTCCCCGATGCAGTTGCGCGCGGTGGGCAGGCGCTGCTCCACCGGCTCGGCGACGGTGCTCGGCGACATCGCGCAGGGCACCACGCCGTGGGCCACCCCCGGTTGGCAGCAGACGCTGCATCACCTGGGACACGAGGGGGCCAGGATCGAGGAGTTGACCCGGGGCTTCCGGGTGCCGCTGCAGATCCTGGAGTTCGCCAGTCGGTTGTTGCCGCTGATCGCGCCGGGCCTGGCACCCGCGTCCTCGGTTCGCCAGGCGGCGGGCGCACTGGAACTGCGCCCGGTCGCGGCCGACGAACTGGCCGCGCGATCAGCCGAGGCGGCCGCCGAACTGCTCGACCACGAGGGCTCGATCGGCCTGATCTGCGCCGACGCGCGGGTGTCCGAGGTGGCCGCCGCACTGCGCGCGGACGGTGTCGCGCACCGGGTGCTGGGTGCGGACGGCGACGCCGAGCAGGCTCGGATCAGCGTGGTGCCCGCGTCCCTGGCCAAGGGACTGGAGTTCGACCACGTCGCGGTCGCCGAACCGGCCGAGATCGTCGACGCCGAGGCCCAGGGGCTGCGCCGGCTCTACGTGGTCCTCACCCGCGCGGTGTCCGGACTGATCGTGCTGCACGCGCGCCCCCTCCCGGTGCCCCCCGCCGCCCCCTAGGCGCGTCAGCGCCCCCGCCCTCGGCCGCCCCCAGCGATCGACGCGCGAAGCGCGGAGAGCGGCGGAGCCGCAAANCTTGGACGGTGTGACCCGGAGCGAAGCGGAGGGACACACCGTCCCGAGCGAGGGGCCGCCTTTTTCTCGGAGGAGCGAAGCGGGGGAGAGAAAAAGGCGGCCCCTCGCGAGCCGGCGCCGAAGGCGCCCAATAAGGCGCGTGCGATCCACATCCGATACGGGTGAACCGCGTGTGTCGGACCGGTTGGTGGTCGGCTTCGCTCGCTCGTTCTGCCATGCTGGCCGGGTGGAACGCATCCAGGAGTCCGCGACCGTGACGCTGCGGGACCAGTGGGCCCGGCTC
>NZ_KB889743.1 GCF_000372745.1 Embleya scabrispora DSM 41855
GCACGGCGACGCCGGGCAACTCGCCCAGGTCCTGCGCAACCTCGCCGACAACGCCGCGACCCACGCCTCCTCCGCAGTACGCCTGACGGTCGCCCCGTCGCCCGACGGACACACGGCCGTGCTCGAGGTGGCCGACGACGGCCCCGGCGTGCCCCCCGCCGAACGCGACCGCATCTTCGGCCGGTTCGTACGCCTGGACCCCAGCCGCGACCGCGACTCCGGCGGCGTGGGCCTGGGGCTCGCCATCGTGCACCAACTCGTGGCCGCCCACCACGGGAGCGTTGACGTGGACGAAGCACCGGGCGGAGGAGCGCTGTTCCGGGTCGTACTGCCGACGGAGCCGAACCGGTCCCCGAGCGCACCGCGCGACGCCACCGGCGGCTGAAATCCCGAACGGCTTCCGCAAGCGGTCTCGGACTCGCGGGCAAGTCGATCGGCTCGTCGTGGCGGGGCCGGCGCTCTCACCGGTCCGCCGGTGTCCGCCCCGCCACCGCGCCGCCGTGGAACACCGGTCGAAGACCCATGCCTCTCAGGATTCTCTCAGCGCCCGGGTGGTCGACTCGACACACGGGGATGGCCACCACAGGTCACCGCCCACACGAGATCCGGGGGCAGGCGATGACGACTAGGCGGAACGCTTCGCGCACGCGGCGATGGCCCACACGAGCATTCGCCGCCGCACTCCTGGGAGCATCGATCGCTGCCGTCCTCACACTCCCGGGCTCGCCGACATCGACCCCGCCCTCCTGCGCGCGCGGGGCCACCGCCGTGCACGCGGCGCACTCCCTGCGCGGGGTCGCCGCGCAGACGAACAACCTCTGGGACCGGATGCGGCACGACCTCGATCCGCCGCCGACCGGCCCCGGACACTGCTCCTGAGCCCGACGCGTCCACCCCTCGTCGGGCTCCAACCGCGACCGGAAAGGCCCGCGCAGGTGTCGGTGCGCGGGCATCGCCTGCACGAAACCGCGACCGTCACCGGTCATCCCGACACCACGATGTCTACAGCGTTGTAGACGGACGGGGTGCGACGGCACCCCCGGAGAAAGGCGCCGACCCATGCCCCATTCCGCAGGCCTGTCGGCCGTGAACGTTCTGGACGCGAGTTCCCTACTGGGGACGTTCGGGGCTCTCGGCATCGCGGTCGTGCTCTTCGCCGAGACCGGTCTGCTGGTCGGGTTCTTCCTCCCCGGGGACTCCCTGCTGTTCACCGCCGGCCTCCTGTGCGTCTCCGACGCCGGCGGGCCGGTCCACCTGTCCCTGCCCCAGGTCCTTCTCGCCGCGGTCGCCGGAGCCCTGCTCGGAGCCCAGGCCGGCTTCGTCATCGGACGCCGCGCCGGCCGCGCCATGCTGTCCCGCTCGCACAACAAGCGGCTGCACACCGGCGCTCGGCGCGCCGAGGAACTCCTGGATCGCTACGGCCACGCGAAGGCCATCGTGCTCGCCCGGTTCGTTCCCGTCGTCCGTACCGTCCTCAACCCGTTGGCCGGGGCTCTGGGCGTGCCCACCCGCACGTTCACGATCTGGCAGGCGGCAGGGGGCCTGGTGTGGACCGTGGGACTGGTCCTGGCCGGTTACGCGCTGGGTTCCTCCGTGCCCAACGTCGACCGATACCTGCTGCCGATGGTCGCCGTCATCGTCGCGATCTCGCTGATCCCGCTCGGACTGGAACTGCTGCGCTCACGCCGCACGGCCAAGAACGGGGAGCGGTGAGCGCGTTGCACACGCCTTTGCATACCGCCCGCGCTTGCCCCCACCCGGATGTCACGGACCCCGCCCGCCAGGCCCCGTCCGTAGTCGGGGACGTGGTCGCCGCACGGTCGACCCACGGCCTCGGGAAGTTCGCCGTCCCGAGAACCCCCACCCGGCGGCGCCGCCACCGGGGCCCGACGCACGCCGAGGCCCTCGCCCCCGCGGCGCCGCCCGTCGTCGTGGTCGCCTCCGCCTCCGAGGCGAGACCGAAATCCGCACCGCGCGAGCCCCGGCCGCGTCGGGTGCTCCCCACCGGCACCACACAGCAAGCGTGCCCGGCCGCCGGGGAACGATCGACGCCGAGCACCCACACGGCGACCGCCTTCACGCTGGCCACCGCAGGCCGGCGGTACGACCTGCGTCCGGGCGTCGGGGCGGGTGTGGCCGCACCGGCGTGGGGCGTCCCCGATGCCTTCGTCGACGTTCACCACCCACACGACGTTCTCGTGGGGGCCACCCTCGACCCGGGCCTCGGCCCGCTGCCCGCCCCGCCGGCGCGACCTGCCGGGCCGGCGGTAGCGCACCCGCGCGCGGGGCGACTGCCCACCCGGGTGGGCACATGAGGGGGCGACGCCCGGGGGTTGGGACCGCGCTCGGGGCGGCGGGGATCGCGTTCGTTCTCTTCGCCGTGCTCACCGCCGTGTTGGCCGTTCACGGCTGGGGCCCGCATCGAATCGAGTCGGCCATGCACTCCTGGGCGGTCGCCCACCGCCCCTCGCCGGCGGTACGCATCGTCGGCATCGTCACGGACCTGGGGACCGGCGTTCCGCCCTACCTCGCCGCCCTGGCCGCGGGCTTCCTGCTGGTACGGCACGCCACGCGGCCGGTGCGTCGAATCGTCTCCATCGCCCTCTTCTGCGCACCCCTGGTGGTGTTGGCCGCGGGTCAACTCGCCCGCCATGTGACCATGCGAGTGTTCGCCCGCCCTCGCCCGCCGACGGCGGACTGGGTCGTCGCCTCCCCCAGCGGCTACTCCTATCCCTCCGGACACGCCTTCACCGCCGCCGTCGCCGCGGGACTGCTCGCCTGGGCGATCCTGCGCGGCCCCCGGCGGCCCTGGACGCCACCGGTCCTCGCGCTGCTGGGCCTGGCCGCCTGCGCCGTCGGCCTCAGCCGCGTCTACCTGGGAGTGCACTGGCCGTTCGACATCGTCGGCGGCTGGCTCCTCGCCGCCCTCTGGTTGTGCCTGACCCTCCCGCTGATTCCACCGATCGCCGCACTCCCGGCCGACCCGCGCCCGCCCACCGCGCCCGGCTGCGACCCCGGAGCCCGATGAGTGCGGCGATGCCGAAGCGGCAACGCCGAACGCGAACGTTCCACCCGCGCCGGGGAACGCCCTCCATGAGCCCCGCCACCCGGCCGAGGGGGACCCCCGACCACCGGGGGTTCGGCCTCGTCCGCCCAGGCGCGGTCATGAACGAGGACGCGGGTCGAACCGAAGGAAGCCACGGGCGGCCGCCGTCCCGCGCGAGCCCCAGGGCTCGCTGCGCTCGCCTGCGACCGCGTCGACGCAACCGCCCCCGGCCTGGGGACGACGACGCCGATCACCATCGGGGACGCCTCCGCGTCGAACACGCCACCGAACGATCCCCCCGAGAGCGCCGAACACGACAACGGCCCCACACCACCCACCAACCCTCGCCCGAAACGCGACCGAATCGCCACACGATCCACCCGCCCGAGCCGCAACCCGGCACACAGCCCACGGAGTTCCGCGACACAAACGCGTCCAGGAACCGGTCCCGACCGGTGCACACGAGCACCATCACGACGACGCTGCGGCAGACCCGCCGCGCCACTGGGTCGACACCCGCCCCACCGGAGGATAATGGTAGATACCGGACACCGAGCCCGTTCGGCACGGGGCTATTCCATGACGCTCACCGGTATTCCCTTTCTGGTGTTGCTGGTGGTTTTCGCGGTCGCCGTGATGGCCACCACGATGGTGTTGTGGAACCGGTGGCCCGGATGGGGGGCGTTGCCGCTCAGAGTGCTGTCGCTGTTGTTGGTGATGCTGTCCGGAGTACTGCTGTCGGCGGACCTGGTGAACCGCGAGTTCGGTTTCTACACCTCCTTCGGCGACCTGACGGGCCGGGCCACGCCGCCCGCGGCGGCCGCCGATCTGGTGCCGACGCCCGCGCCCCGGATCCCGACCGGGCCCCGCGAACAAGGCCTGATCGTGCGCGACCGGCTGCCGGGCCCCCGCGCGCGCGTGGTTCGGGACGCGATCGTCTACCTCCCGGCGGCCTACTTCGATCCCGCACAGCCCACCCGCCGCTTCCCCGTCATCGAACTGTTCCACGGCCGTCCCGGCGGACCCCACAACTGGGAACGGCACCTGCACATGGCCCACGCCCTGGACACCGAAATCGCGGCGGGCCGGATGCGGCCGGTGATCGTGGTGGCCACCACCGACGACGACGGGCCCCACGACCAGGAATGCGTCGACGCCGTGCGCGGAGTCCAGGACGAGACATACCTGGCGGTCGACGTGCCCGCCGCTCTCACGCAGCACTTTCGTGTCATGGAGCAACCACGCTCCTGGGCCGGGCTCGGCTACTCCACCGGCGGATTCTGTGCCGTCAACATCGCCCTGCACCATCCCGACCGCTACGCGGCGGCCGGATCGCTCTCCGGGTACTTCCGGGCCGTGGTCGACGCCGACACCGGCGACCTCTACCGCGGCCGACAGGACGTCCGACACTGGAACTCGCCGCAATGGCTGATCGCCCACCGGCCCGCGGGCCCCGCGCTCTACCTGGTGGCGAGTCGACAGGACCGCGCGGCACACCGCGCCATGCTGGACCTGCGTCGGGCCGCGGGGCCCCGGCGTCCCGACGTGGTCACGGTGACGCCGCCGACCGGCGGCCACAACTTCCGAGCCTGGGCCCAGGCCGCCCCCGGCGCTTTCGACTGGCTCGCCGACCGCCTCCCGCAACCGGCGCCGGGAACGGCAGGCGCGCCATGATCCCCAGAACGGCCGACACCGCCGCCGCGCTCGGCGGCATCGTCGGCGGCCTGGCGTTCAGCTCGTTCGTCACGGACCTGCCCTCCCGCTCGCGCCTGAGCATGATGGGCTCCTACGTCAGCGAACTGAGCGTGGCCGGTCGGCCCGCCTCGGGCCGGTTCCGCGCCACCGACATCGTGGCCGGAACCGGCATCGTCCTGCTCGCCGCCGCCCTGGCCCGCCGGATGCCACCGGGACGGCGCCGGTGGTCCGGCTGCTGCGCCCTCGCGGCGGGCGGACTCGCCTCGATCGTGGACGGGCTGCTCCCGATGGCCTGCGCACCATCCGTCGACGCGCGATGCCGCGCCCGACACCGCACCGGAGTGGTGACCCAGGTCGCCGATCCACACGTGGTGTCGAGCCTGGCGGGATTCTCCGCCCTCATCCTGGGAATCCTGCTGGTCGCCATGATCGTGCGGCGTCTTCCCGCGCCGGGGCCGTGGCAGCGATCGGGCCCGATCGTGGCCGTCCTGCTCGCCACCCTGGGCGCGGCGGAAGTCGCCCTGGGCATGAACGACACCTACGGCGTCGGGCTGCTGGAACGGATCCAGATCCTGATCATCTCCGGATGGCTGTGCGCCGCCGGGGTGTTCCTCCTGCGCCGCACCCTAACCCGAAAGCCAACCCGCGAACGGCTCCCTCCCCCGCGACCACCCGGCCGCCCCCGAGCAGGCCGCTCATCAGGCACGGCGACCCCGACCCCGCCTAACCTTCACTCATGAGGCCCGCGGTTCGCACACCCGCCGCCGGGTGGGGCCTGAGCCGGACCTCGGCCGGCATCCGGCACGTGCAGACGGTGGTCCTGGCGGCCGTGGTGACGGTGCTGCTCACCCGACTGGCCCTGTCCGAGTCCGGCTATCCCAAAGTCGGCGTCAGCCACCTCCACATCGCACACGCGTTGTGGGGCGGACTGCTGATGCTGCTCGCGGTGATCCTTCAGCTCACCCTCGTCGGGCCGCGCCTGCGCGAGGTGACGTCGATCGTCGGCGGCGTGGGATTCGGGCTGTTCATCGACGAGGTCGGCAAACTGGTCGGAAGGGCGAACGGCTACTTCTACGAGCCCGCCGTGGCCATCATGTACGTGACGTTCGTGGCGCTGCTCGCGCTCGCCCAACTGCTGCTGCCCGCCGAGCGGATGGGCCCCGGCGACCGCTTGACGAACGTCGCGCTCACCGCCTCGACGCATCTGCGCCGCGGGCTCACCCCGCGGCAGCGGGCGCAGGCCGAGGACCTCGTGCGGGATCAGGCGGGGACACCCGAGCACGCCGCCGTGATGGGCCTGCTCCAGGCGTGCCCCTACCACGTGTCGCGACTGTCGGGACTGTCGCGGCACACGCAGCGGTGGACCGCCCGGGTCCGCGAGGGCATCGAGGCACGGACATGGCTGTGGCTGTTCGTCGTGGTGGCTCTCGCCCTCCAGTCCGGGGCCGGTGTGGTGGTACTGGAAGCGCTGGGGATCGACCGGACCGCATTGGGGTACGCCGAGGTCGACTCGATCCTGCCCGTGGTCTCGTCTCTGCTGTCCCTGACCCTGACGACCGCCGGCGTCGCGGCGTTTCCCTGGAATCGCCTCCTCGCCTATCGCCTGTTCGCCGGATCGCTGGTGGTGAGCATGCTCGTGACGCAGGTTTTCGTGTTCGCCGAATACCGGTTCTTCGGCCTGTACGGCCTCACCGTCAACGCGATCGCGTACTGGGTCGTCGGCGTCAAGATCCGCGGACTGCAGATGGACAGCCGGAACGCCCCGGGCGAGACAGTCGACAGGGAGTGACCGGGAACCGTGGGGGACACGACGCCTCGGGCACCGCGCGAAACGATCCCGTGGACTCGGCGATCACGCGGACCCCGATCCCGACCCTGTCCCGATCGCGGAGGTCGGTGTGCCGGTTCCTCGACGGACATCGATGCGTCACTGCACCGACCACGGCCGCCGTGCTGCGAGCGCGGCGCCCATCCGGCCACGCGGCGCCCGTTCGGGCGCGCGTCGGCGGTCCGGACCACAGCGCCTACTCGTGGCCGAAGTCGAAATGCGGCGCGAACGGATCGCGGGTGTCCGAGAGGATCCACCGCTCGCCCGGCTCGGGGACCCCGCCGCACGCCGGACACCGCCAGGACGGCCCGCAACGGGTCCAGGTCGATGCGCGTCATCTCCGGCAAATCGTCGCGACGCGCTGCGTCGTGCTCAGTCAACCGGTTGCGCAATCGCGCTGCCGCCAGGCGCCACCGCGAGGGACTCGGCGGGTGTACGAAAGGTGCCCGGTCGGGTGGTAGGGCCCGGGGCGCCCCCGGCCGGGGGCTTCCCCGCCGTCGCGGCGTCGGCAGGCCCACGTGCGAGCGAGGCCCCGCCGTGGTCCGTACGGTGGGGTCCCCCGAACGGGCGGCGGCGGCAACGACACTTCGGGATGTCCTCGGCGTCTGTGAAGGCTGATGCGGGCTCGAGCTCGGTCGTCGACGACCGCAGCGGGCCCGGCCGCCCCGCGACCCGGTCACTCCGCCAGGATCGGCACCAGCAGGGTGAACGTGGTCGGGGACGTCCCGGTCGCCGCGAGTCGGCCGCCGACGCCCTCGGCCAGGTCCCGGGCCAGGGACAGGCCGATGCCCTGGCCGGCGCCGGTGGTGGCGCCTCGGTCGAACAGGGTGGCCGGATCGAGGATGAGTGTCCCCTCGTCGCGGATGTCGACGGCCACCGCGGCGCCGAGCTCGCGCAGCGTGACCCGGACGGTGCCGCTGCCGTGTTCGCGCGCGTTGTCCAAGAGGACGTCGAGGATCTGCTCGGTCGCGTGCTCGGCGACGGGCAGGTTCGCGGCGCCGCGTTCGATCGCCAGGTCGAGCCGGCGACCGTCCCGGGCCAGCGCTCCGTGCCACCGGTGCTCGGCGCGCCCGACAAGTTCCCCGGCCGGCCGGGACACGTAGCCGCCGGCCGGCGTGGACCGGGCCAGGCGCAGCACCTCGTCGATCGTGCGGTGCAGGTGCTGCGACTGGTCGAGCGCCTCGCGCAGTGCCGCGCGCAGGTCCGCGTCGGGCGTGGTCAGGGCACCTTCCAGGCCCAGTTGCAGGCCGGTGAGCGGGGTGCGCAACTGGTGCGAGGCGTTCGTGGTGAAGTGTCGTTCGTGTTCCAGGAGCAGGGTCAGTCGGTGGACCATGGTGTTCTGGGTGGCGGCCACCCGGTCGATCTCCACGATGCCGCAACTGCCCGCCCGGGCGGTGAGGTCGCCGTCGGCCACCGCCTGGGAGGTGCGCGAGAGCGACTCCAGGGGTGCGGAGAGGGCGCGGGCCTGCCGCCGGGCGACCAGGATCGCGGCGCCGAGCGCGAGCAGGGCGGCGCCGAGCAGGCCGAGCCGGCTCCACAGGACGCGGTTGCGGACGTCGCGGCTGTCGGTGGCGACCCGGACCACGCCGATGGTGCGCTCGGTGGTGGACAGCGGTACGGCGACCGCGATCCGCCCGCCGGTGCTCTCCCGGATCGATCCGCTCTCGGCGGCGCGGCGGGTGAGCGCGTCCCCGGGGTCGGGCCCGGTGCCGGCCAGCAGGCGCATCCCGGGGTCGTACACCCCCAGAGTCCCGTCGTGGTGCGCGGGAGGCAGGTGGACTGGTTCCCCGGCGGCGAGTTGGGCGCTGACGCGGGCCGCGGCGGAGAGGGCGTCGCGTTCCAGTTCGCCGCGCTCGTCGGCGTAGAACGAGATCCGGATGATCACCGCGAGCGGCGCGGCGAGCAGCACCAGGGCCACCAACGCCGCGACCACCGCCACCCGTACCACCCGCTGTCTCATGCCCACATCATCACCTCGCGCGAGCGGGGGCCGGGGTTCCCGCGCGATGCCAGTGGCGGTTTTGCCGTCGTCTAACCGTCGGGGGTCCTGGCCTTAACCTCTCGCCGCCTAGCGTCGCCATATGGGTTCTCCACGCTGAAGGGCGGCACGACCATGCGAGGCGCAGGTGTGGCGGCGACGATCGCCGCCGGTTTGGCCGCGGTCGTCATCGCGGGGTGCGGCGGGTCCGGTGGCGGCGGTGAGGCATCCTCGGCCGGCGACATCCCGGACAATCAGGCGTTCGTCATCCAGATGCCGGCCGGGTCCGGGATCACGCTCAAGGTGCCCGAGGGCTGGGCCGGGACGACCACGGGCGGCACGACCGCGTTCACGGACAAGCTCAATCGGATCGAGATCACCCCGATGGCGGCGCCGAGCGCGCCGACGCCGCAGTCGGTACTCGCCCAGGACGTCCCCGAACTCCAGGGCCGGGTACCGAAGTTCGAGATCGGCGCCACCTCGACGGTGAACCGCCCGGCCGGGGCGGCCGTGCTGCTCACCTACAAGGGCGACACCGCGCCGGACCCGGTGACCGGCAAGGTGGTCCGGGACGAGTTCGAGCGCTATGCGTTCTTCCACGATGGGCGCGAAACGGTGGTGACCCTGTCCGGGCCGGTCGGCGCGGACAACGTGGATCCCTGGCGGATCGTGACCGACTCGCTGGCGTGGACGCCGTGACCTCCGTCGGCCCGCTCCCGGCGCCGGGGCGGGAACCGTGCGTGCTCGACGCGCGGGAGCTGTACCGCTTCTTCCGGTCGGGCGAGGAGGAGACGCGCGCGTTGCGCGGCGTCACCCTCGAGGTCGGGCGCGGCGAGACGGTGGCGGTGGTGGGACCGTCCGGCTCGGGCAAGTCCACCCTGCTGGCCTGTCTGGCCGGGTTGGACGAGCCGGCCGGCGGCTCGGTGTACGTGGGCGGGGTCCGAATCAGCCACCGTCCCGAGGCCGAGCGGGCCCGGATCCGGGCGCGGCGGATCGGCGTTCTGCTCCAGTCGGGCAATCTGCTCGCGCATCTGGACGTGAGCGCCAACATCCGCCTGGCCCGTGCGGCGGCTCCCGGTGGGCACGGCGAGGGAGTGGCCGAGCTCTTGGACCGGGTCGGCATCGGCCATCGGGCCCGCGCGCTGCCCCGGGAGTTGTCCGGCGGCGAACTCGCCCGCGCGGGCCTGGCCGTGGCGCTCGCCAACGCGCCCGACGTGCTGCTCGCGGACGAGCCCACCGGCGAACTCGACGGCACCTCGGAGGCCCGGATCCTGGACCTGCTGCGGGCCGATGCACGGACCGGACGCGCGCTGCTGATCGTCACACACAGCCCCGAGGCGATGCGGATCGCGGATCGCACGATCGAGCTGCGCGACGGGAGGATCCAGGAATGAGCAGCACCTGCGACGTCCTGGTGGACTGCCGGGACGCGGCCCGTACCTTCGGCCGGGGCGCCAACGCGGTCGTCGCGGTGCACGGGAGCTCCTGCCGGGTACGGGCGGGCAAACGGATCTCGATCATCGGCCCGTCCGGCTCGGGGAAGTCCACCCTGCTGCACCTGATGGCCGGCCTGGAGCGGCCCACCACCGGCACGGTTACGTGGCCGGCGGGCGAGGGCGACGACGCCGATCCGACGCCCCGGATCGGCGTCGTCTTCCAGGGACCGAGCCTGATCCCGGCCCTGGACGTCGGCGAGAACACCGGGCTGCCGCTGGTCCTGGCCGGCCTGCCCGAGGAGGTCGCGCGCGGTCGTGCGCTGGCCGCCCTGGAGCTGCTCGGCATCGCCGACCTGGCCGCGCGGCTGCCGGAGGAGCTGTCCGGCGGGCAGAGCCAACGGATCGCCGTGGCCCGGGTGTTGGCGCAGCGGCCCCGCCTGGTGCTGGCCGACGAGCCGACCGGTCAACTGGATCGGGCCACCGGCGGCCAGGTGATCGACGTACTGCTTGCCGCGGCGGCCGAGATCGGCGCGGCCCTGGTGGTCACCACGCACGACCCCACCGTGGCCCGACGGCTGGACACCCGGTGGCGGATGCACGACGGCCGTCTCGAAATGGAGGCGTGAGCTCATGATCGCGACCTGGGTGGGCGGCCTCCTCCGGTGGCGTACCGGTCGGCTGGCGGCCTGCGTGATCGGGGTCGCCCTGGCCGTCGCGCTGGCGGCCTCGCTGGGCTCGTTCCTGACCGCGTCCAAGTCGACGATGACCGAGCGGGCGACCCGTTCGGTGGCGGTGGACTGGCAGGTCCAGGTGCAACCGGGCGCCGATCCGGGCGCTGTACTGGCCCTCGTGCGGACGACCGCCGGGGTGCGCGGCGCGCTGCCGGTCACCTTCGCGCGCAGTACCGGCTTCCGGGCCACCGTCGGCGGCAGCACGCAAAGCACCGGCGCCGGCGTGGTGTTGGGCCTGCCGGACGGCTACCAGGCCACCTTTCCCGGCGCGATTCGGCCGCTGACCGGAGCCGGCTCCGGGGTGCTGATCGCCCAGCAGACCGCGGCGAACCTGCACGTGGCCCCCGGCGACGAGGTCACCCTCGCGCTGCCCGGCGCGCTGCCGGCCCCGGTCCGGGTGGCCGGCGTGGTCGATCTGCCGCAGGCCGACTCGCTGTTCCAGCAAGTCGGCGCGCCCAAGCAGGCGCAGCCGAGTGCCCCGCCGGACAACGTCGTACTGCTGCCGGCCGCGTTGTTCGACACCCTGACCGCGCCGACCCGGGCCACCGACCCGGCCGCCGTCACCACCCAGATCCACGTGGCCCGCAACGCGCACCTGCCCGCCGATCCGGCGAGCGCGTTCACCGCCGTGGTCGGCGCGGCGCACAACCTGGAGGCGCGTACCTCCGGCGGCGCGGTGGTCGGCGACAACCTGGGCGCGGCGCTGGACGGCGCCCGCTCGGACGCCCTGTACGCCCAGGTCCTGTTCCTGTTCCTGGGGCTGCCCGGGGCGATCCTGGCCGCGCTGCTGACCGCCTCGGTCGCCGGTGCCGGGGCCGATCGCCGCCGCCGCGAACAGGCACTGCTGCGTACCCGGGGCCTGCGCGCCCGCCAGGTGGTCGCATTGGCCGGTGCCGAGGCTGCGGTCGTCGGCGTCGCTGGCGGCCTCCTCGGCCTGGGCGTTGCCGCGCTGGTCGGGCAACTCGCCTTCGGTCAGGCCTCGTTCGGCGCGGGCGTCGGGTCGGCGACCACCTGGTCACTGGTCGCGTTCGGCGGCGGGCTGCTGATCGCAGGCTCCGCCGTGCTGGTCCCGGCGCTGCGCGACCTGCGTACGGCGACCGTGGCCCAGGCGGGCCGGGCCGCTTCCAGCGCGCACGCGCCGTGGTGGAGCAGGATCGGCCTCGACTTCATCCTGCTGGCGATCTCGCTGCTGGTCTTCAGGGCGTCCGGCGCCAACCGGTACTCGCTGGTCCTGGCCCCGGAGGGAGTGGCCGCGATCTCCGTGTCGTACTGGGCGCTGCTCGGTCCGGTGCTGCTCTGGCTGGGCGGCGCGTTGCTGCTCCAGCGCCTGGCGGTGCTGTTCCTGGGGCACGGGCGTGCCGTACTCACCCGCCTGGTCCGGCCGTTGGCCGGGAACCTGGCGAGCACCGCGTCGGCGACCATGGCGCGCCGGCGCCGGCCGCTGGCCCGGTCGATGGTGCTGCTCGCGCTGGCCGTGTCCTTCGCGGCCTCCACCTCGACCTTCAACGCCACCTACCGGCAGCAGGCCGAGGTCGACGCCCGGCTCACCAACGGCGCGGACGTCACCGTCACCCAGCCGCCCGGCGCGCGGGCGGGCCCGGACGCGGGCCGCGCGCTGACCACGGCGGGCGTACGCCGGGTCGAGCCGCTGCAACACCGCTTCGCCTACGTCGGCTCGGACCTGCAGGACCTGTACGGCGTCCGCCCGGCCACCATCGGCGCCGCCACCTCCCTCCAGGACGCCTACTTCAGCGGCGGCAGCAGCAAGGCGCTGATGGCCACGCTCGCGAGTCGGCCGGATTCTCTGCTGGTCAGCAACGAGACCGTGCAGGACTTCCGGCTCAACCTCGGCGACACGGTGAACCTGCGGCTGCGCGACGAGCGCACCCGGGATCTGCGTACCGTCCCGTTCCACTACGCCGGCATCGTCAAGGAGTTCCCCACCGCCCCCAAGGACAGCTTCTTCGTCGCCAACGCCGACTACATCACCAAGGTCACCGGCAGCGACGCGGTCGGCGCGTTCCTGATCGACACCGGCGGCACCCGGCAACACGCCGTCGCCGACGAACTCCGCAGGCGCCTGGGCACCACCGCCACCGTCACCGACCTCACCCAGACCCGATCGGCGGTCGGCTCCAGCCTGACCTCGGTCGACCTGGCCGGACTGACCCGGATCGAACTCGGCTTCGCCCTGGCACTGGCCGCAGGCTCCGCCGGCATCGTGCTCGCCCTCGGCCTGGCCGAACGCCGACGCACCTTCGCAATCACGCTCGTGCTCGGCGGTACGGCCCGCCAAGTGCGCGGACTCGTCCTCGGCGAGGCCGCGGTGGTCACCCTCGGCGGCCTCGCGGGTGGCGCGGCGCTGGGGTGGGCCCTGTCGGAGATGCTGGTCAAGGTACTCACCGGCGTGTTCGACCCGCCCCCGGCCGGCCTCGCCGTCCCGTGGGCCTACCTGGCGGCAACCACGCTGACCGCCGTCGCCGCGATCACGGCGGCCGCGATCAACGGTGCGCGCCACGCCCATCGACCACCGATCGAGGAACTGCGCGACGGGTGATCGTTTGCCCTACCCTGCGAATCATGTCGACAGCCGCCCGCTCGGACCGCGCCCACGTCCTGGTCGTCGAGGACGACCCGACCATCGGCCGCCACCTGGAAACGGGGCTGGCCGGCAGCGGCTACCTGTCGACGTGGTGTCGCACCGGGACGAACGCGCTGGCCGAGAGCCGACGTCGCGCCTACGACGTGGTACTGCTCGACCTCGGCCTGCCGGACACCGACGGGATCGACATCGCCCGCCGGCTGCGCGCCGATCTCCCCGACATCCTGATCGTCATCCTCACCGCCCGCACCGACGAGATCGACGTCATCGCGGGGCTGGACGCGGGCGCGGACGACTACCTCGTCAAGCCGTTCAGCCTCACCGTGCTGCTCGCCCGACTGCGCGCGCACCTGCGCCGCCGACCGGACGACCCACCGGAGGCGGGCGGCCCGATCCGAATCGGCGCGCTGACCGTGGACCCGGCCGCCCGGCGCTGCCTGCTCGGCGACACCGAAATCACGCTGCGCCCCAAGGAGTTCGAACTCCTGGTGGTACTGGCCCGGCAGCCGGGCACGGCCGTGGCCCGGGAGACGCTGATGGCACAGGTGTGGGACGAGAACTGGTTCGGCTCGACCAAGACCCTCGACGTGACGATGTCCGCGCTGCGCCGGCGGCTGCACGAGGCCGCTGCCGAGCCGCCGGAGATCACCACCCTGCGCGGCCATGGGTACCGCCTGGAGTACCCGAAGTGATGGTCGGTCGGGCGGCTGCCGGCGACGGGGCTTCTTGGCGCCCTTGGGGAGCAGGAAGAACAGGGCCATGCTCGGAATCAGGTAGAGGGCCCAGACGGTCACCTGGAGGACCGCGGGGGCGGGCTGGAAGTTGAGGAAGCCCTTGAGCAGCGTGCCGTACCAGCTGTCCGGCGGGATCGTGTCGCTGACGTCGAAAGCGCGGTTGGACAGGCCCGGGAGGAAGTCGGCTTCCTGGAGGTCGTGGACGCCGTAGGCGAGTACGCCGGCGGCGACGACCAGGCCGGCGCCGGTCCACAGGAAGAATTTGGCCAGGTTGATCCGGACGGCGCCTGCGTAGAGAGGTAGCCGAGCACGACTGCGGTGGCCAGGCCGAGGACGACGCCGATCATCGGGTCGGTGTTCTCGCCGGTCGAGCGGGCCGTGCCCCAGACGATCACCGCAGTCTCCAGGCCCTCGCGGCCCACGGACAGGAACGCGGTCAACACCAGCGCGCCGGTCCCCATGGCCAACGCGTGGTCGAGCCGGCCCTGCAACTCCAGACGCGCCGCAGACTCGGCCGGCCGGCCTGAACGCAACCTGAACACCGGGGCAGCGGGTCACCGGGTGCGCCGGCGGCCGGTGATACTGACCGCATGACCGCGCACCGCATCCTCGTCGTGGAGGACGACCACGGGCTGCGCCACGTGCTTGCCCGAGGTCTGCGGGACGAGGGCTTCGAGGTGGTGACCGCCGCCGACGGGGCCGGCGCGCTGAAGGTGGTCGACGACCGGATGGACGCCGTGGTTCTGGACATCGGCCTGCCCGACTCGGACGGCCGCGACGTCTGCCACGCGATGCGCGCGACCGGCGTCACCGTCCCGGTGATCTTCCTGACCGCGCACGACAATCTCGCCGATCGGCTCGCCGGGTTCTCCTCCGGCGGCGACGACTACCTCGGCAAGCCGTTCCACCTGGCCGAATTGGCCGCCCGGATCCGCGCGGCGCTGCGGCGCGGGGGCCGCGCCCCGGGCATCGAGGTGGGCGCGATGCGGCTGGACCCGGTCCGCCATCTGCTGACCGTGGGGGAGACCTCGGTGCCGCTGACGCCCACCGAGTTCCGGCTGTTGGGATGCCTGATGGCCGAGCCGGGAGCGGTGGTCCGGCGGCGGGTGCTCGTCCGCGCGGGGTGGCCCGAGGGCGCGCAGGTCAGTGACAACACGCTCGATCAGTACCTGACCCGGCTGCGTCGCAAGCTGCGCGGCGCGGCGTGCGTGCACGGCATCGACACGGTGCGCGGTGTGGGCTACCGGTTCGGATGAGGAGCCGCTCGTGGCACCGCCGGCCGGCCACGCTGCGCGGCCGGCTGGCGCTGATCGCGCTGATCGTCGGCGCGATCTGGGTCGCGGTGCTGACGGTGCTGTTCAACGTCGTGCTCGCCTCGCGGCTGCGGGTCCAGGCAGACGACTTGGTCCGGACCCGGGCCGCGGCGGTCGCCTCCACCGTCGAGGCCGGGCCGGACGGCGCGATCGTGGTGCACGAGCCGGCCGACGACCGGGTGCTGGACACGGGCGTGTGGATCTTCCAGGGCGATCGGCTGGTCGAACAGCCGCCGGGGTCCACCGGCCTGCAGGACCGCGCGGAGCGACTGGTCGGGCGAGGCGCGGTGTTCGCACAGACCGGGGGGCGGTCGCCGACCCGGCTGTACGCGCTGCCGATCATGGACGCGGCCGGCGGCACCCGACAGGTGGGCACGGTGGTCGCCTCGGTCGGCCTCGACCCGTACCGCAGCACCGCCCACGAGGTGCTCGCCGGGTCGATCGCGCTGGCCCTGCTGCTGCTCGGCGGGCTCTACCTGGTCACCCGCGCCGTGGTCGGGCGGGCGCTGCGGCCGGTCGCGGTGATGAGCGCGCAGGCCGCGCGGCGCAGTGCGGCGGGCGCCTCCGAGCGGTTCGGTACGGCGGGCCGCCCGGCCGAACTGGCCACGCTGGCGGGCAACCTGGACGAACTCCTGGATCGGCTTGCCGCCGTACTGCGGCACGAGCAACAGCAGAACGCGGAGCTGTCCCACGAGTTGCGTACGCCACTGGCCCGGATCACCGCCGAGACCGAGTGGCTGACCGCGCGTCCGCGCGACGCGGCCGAGCGGCGTACCGCGCACGAGGCGATCGCGGTGGCCGCGGCCACGATGGAGCGGATCTGCGAGACGCTGTTGTCCGAGGCGCGGACTCGGACGGCGGCGGTCCCCGGGAGCTGCCGACCCGCCGAGGTGGCGCGCGAACTCGCCCACCGGGCCGCGGCGGAGCACCCGCAAGCCGCGCCGATCTCCGTGGTCGGCGGCGACCCGACGGCGGGCGTTTCGGCGCGGATGACCGAACGGATCCTGGCCCCGCTCCTGGACAACGCCCGCCGCTACGCCTCGGCGGCGATCGTGGTGGAGTGCGCGGTGGTGCCGGGCGGCGTCGCGGTGAGCGTCCACGACGACGGGCCGGGCGTCCCGGACGCGTTCGCGCCGCTGGTCTTCGATCCCGGCCGCCGGGCCGATCCCCAGGACGGGCACGACGGCGCGGGGCTGGGCCTGCCGCTGGCCCGTCGGTTGGCCCGGGCCGCGAACGGCGAGATCGAGCTGGCGGCGAGCGATCGGGGCGCCCGGTTCGTGGTCACCCTTCCTGCGGGCTGACCTCGACAGCCGGCGACTCGTCGGTCCTGGTCACGGTGAGATAGCCGACCAGGAGCATGATCGTGGCCAGGAACAGCACGCTGGTGACCACCGTGCCCAGGCCCAGGCCGCCCTCGTCGGGGTCCTGGGAGAGGTAGTCGCCGAGCGAGGCGCCGAGCGGGCGGGTGAGGATGTACGCGAGCCAGAAGGACCAGACCGCGTCGAGTCCCACGACGTAGTGTGCGCCCGCCACGATCGCGATCACAGCGGCGAACAGCAGCGCGGACTTCCAGTAGCCGACGTCGAGTTGCTCGGCGACCAGGTCACCGGCCGCGGTTCCCAGGGCGAAGGTGAGCAGGATCGCGAGCCAGTAGTACGCCTCCCGGCGCGGGGTGCGGATCGAGTGGATGGACAGTGTCTTCTCGCTCGCGTACCAGGCGGCGAAGGTGGCGATCAGGGCGACGCCGAAGACCGCGGTGGTCACTTCGAGCGGGATCCCGAGGTTGTCCGTGAGGTTGTCGCTGACCAGCGTGCCGACCACGCTGATCAGCACGACCGCGAGCCAGTACACCCCCGGCACGTAGCGCGGGGAGCGGAACTGGAGGAGCAGTGTGACGGCCAGCAGGAGGGTCATGACCAGGGAGGTCCCGGTCAGCCCGAGACCGAGATTGTCGTTGAGATAGTCCGCGCAGGTCTCGCCGACGGTGGTGCACAACACCTTGATTACCCAAAAGAACACCGTGACTTCGGGCACTTTGTTGAGCAACGGCCGCGCCGGGAACGCCTCGTCGTACCTTGCCTGATCAGTGGTCATGGATGGGACGCTGACAGAACGCGTCTGAACCTCGCCTGACTACGGCGCTGGGCGCACGCGGCAGCGGAGGCGGGCACACCGGGAGCGACGATGACGGGCGCAGCGGGTACGTGGGGCGGGGGCGCGGTGGGTACGGCCGGCGGGGGTTGAGGGGCACGGCAGGTACGAGGCCATAGGCGCGAGCGCGGCAGGTCACGGCGGGCGCGGGAGGAGGGGGATGCGAGGGCGCGTCGGGCACGGCCGGGCGATGGACGCGTTGGGGTGCCCGCCGTCCCCCGTACGTGATGAATCAGAGCAACCCACCTCGAACCGCTACCCGCCCCGGGGGAATCCGCAGGACGACACGACACACGGGCGCAGGCCAGTCGGCCCCGGCACGCACGAAAAACGACCACGAAGCCCCGCAATCTCATCAACCAACACGCGAACCCGCCAGGCCACCACACCCCGACACCACCCGAAACCCGAGCGGCGACACCTCCTGACCAAGGACACGGTCCTCGTCGTCGGATGCGCCGCAAGGCCGCCTTGTGGGGTAGGCCCCGGCGCCCGCTGTCCACCGGCGGAACTCGGGCGGCCCGCGGTCGACGGCTCGACCCGCTCCCCGCGCTTACCGGGTGCCGGCGAGCGCGCCGTCCGCCGCGTGGGCGGCCAGGGGCGTCGGGCGGCCCACGTCGTCGACGCGGACCAGGCGGAAGAGGCCTTCGATCGCGGTGTACCGGCTCCCTCGGGTGGGGTCCTCGGCGACCGCCTCGGCCCACACGTCGAGCGACGTGCGGCCCTGGGCCCTGACGAACGCGGATACGGTCACCAGTTCCCCGCCGCGGACCGGCCGGATGAAGGCCACGTCGCGGCAGGAGGCCATCACCACATCGCCCTGTGCCTGCCTGCTGGCGGCGACCACCGCCGCCTTGACGAGGAGTTGCAGTCCCATGCCCGCGAACAGGGTGCCGTGGTGGTTGAGCATCGGCGGCAGTACGAAGTCTGCAATCTGCGCGGCGACCTCGTCCGCAGGCATTCGCCCTTCGATGCCGGTCATGTCAGTCGGTTGGCCGGTTGCGGGACGGAACGCTGGACCTGTCCGGTGTAAACCCCCAGGGGGCGGATGAGCGCGTTGGCCGCGAGTTGCTCGGTGATGTGGGCGGTCCAGCCGGTGATGCGGCTCATCACGAAGATGGGGGTGAAGGTGGGGACGTCGAAGCCCATCAGGTGGTAGGCGGGGCCGGTCGGGTAGTCCAGGTTGGGGTGGATGCCCTTCGCCCGGATCATCGCGTCACGCAGCGCGGCGTACAGCTTCATCAGGTCTTCGGCGCCCTTGCCGGCCGCCAGCCGGTCCAGGGACTCCTGCATGATCGGGACGCGTGAGTCGCCGTGCTTGTAGACGCGGTGCCCGAAGCCCATGATCTTGCGCTTGTCGGCGAATGCGGTACGCAGCCACTCCTCGGCGCGATCCGCAGTGCCGACCTCGGCGAGCATGTGCATGACGGCCTCGTTCGCACCGCCGTGCAGCGGTCCCTTGAGTGCGCCGATCGCCGCGGTGACCGCGCTGTAGAGGTCGGAGAGCGTGGAGGTGACGACGCGGGCGGTGAACGTCGAGGCGTTGAAGCTGTGTTCGGCGTAGAGGATGAGGGAGATCTCGAAGCAGCGCACAACCTCCGGCTCGGGGACCCGACCGAAGCACATGTGGAAGAAGTTCTCCGCGTACCCGAGGGACGGGTCCGGTGCGATCGGCGCCATGCCGCGGCGGCGCCGGTGATCGACGGCCACCGCGGTGGGCAGCTTGGCCAGCAGCGCCAGGGACTTGGCCCGGTTCGCGGCCGGCGAGCCGTCGTCCTCGGTGGGGTCCTGGGCACCGAGGTAGCTGACGATCGTGCGCAGCACGTCCATCGGGTGGCAGGTGTCCGGGAGGCGGGTGAGGATTTCCTGCGCGCCCCGGTCGAGCGGACGCAGGGCGCGCTCGGCCGCGGTGAGATCGTGCAACTGTACGGCGTTGGGGAGTTCGCCGTGCCACAGCAGGTGGGCGACCTCCTCGAACGAGCAGTCGGCGGCCAGTTGTTGCACGGGGTAGCCGCGGTAGGTCAGGGAGTTGGACTCGGCGACGACGGTGGAGATGTCGGTCGTGTCGACGACGACTCCGGCGAGGCCCTTGCGGATGTCGGGTGTGGTGGCCACGGACATGGGGTGCCTCCAGGGCTCGGTCTCAGTCGGTGGGCGGGAGGGTGAAGTCGAAGATGTCGCGGTCGAAGGCCGCGTAGTCGGCGTAGCCGAGGAGTTCGTACAGTCGGCTGCGGGTCTGCATGGAGCCGACGGACCCGGCCTGGGTGCCTTCGCGGGCGAGCATGCGCAGTCCGTCCTCGACGGCGCCCATGGCCAGCCGCAGGGTGGTGACCGGGTGGATGACCGCGTTGTACCCGAGCGATTCGAGCGTCTTGGCGTCCAGCAGGAGTGACTTGCCGAACTCGGTCATGTTGGCCAGCAGGGGCGCGTCGACATCGGCCCGGAACGCGGCGAACTCGCTCTCGTCGCACAGCGCTTCGGGGAAGACCATGTCCGCGCCGGCGTCGACGTACGCCTTGGCGCGCTCGATCGCGCCGTCCAGGCCCTCCAGGTCTCGGGCGTCGGTGCGGGCGCAGATGACGAAGTCCGGGTCGCGCCGTGCCTCGACGGCGGCCTTGATGCGCCGGATCATCGCGTCCGGGTCCACGACGGCCTTGCCGTCCAGGTGGCCGCAGCGCTTGGGGTTGACCTGGTCCTCCAAGTGGCAGCCGGCCACCCCGGCGTCCTCCAGGACCTGGATGGAACGGGCGGCGTTCATCGGCTCGCCGAAGCCGGTGTCGGCGTCCACGAGGGTGGGCAGGTCGGTGACCCGGGCGATCTGCGCGGCGCGCTGCGCGACTTCGGTGAGGGTGGTCAGGCCGATGTCGGGCAGCGCCAGGTCGGCGGATACCACCGCGCCGGAGACGTACACGCCCTCGAAGCCGGTGTCCTGGATCAGCCGGGCGGTGAGCGGATTGAACGCTCCGGGGATGCGCTGGAGCCGTCCCGAGGCCAGTCCGTCGCGGAGGGCCCGTCGCTTGGCGCCGGCGGTGGTGCGGGCGTGCAGCATCACAGGATCCCGTCGGGCAGGGCCGCGTCGACGTCGGCGACGTACGCCGGGTCGACCGCCGGGAACAGGTCGACCAGGCCGGCCGCGTCCAGGTCGGGCAGGCGTTCGGCGGCGAGCAGGAACCGGTCCTGGGCGGCCTTGTCGAGCACACCCTCGGCCAGGGCCCGGAACTTGGCGACGTACTGCTCCCGACCGAACGGCCGGGCACCGAGCGGGTGGGCATCGGCGACCGCGATCTCGTCGACGAGGGTGGTGCCGTCGTCGAAGGTGATCACGACGCGCGCGCCGAACGCCTTCTCGGTGGGATCCTCGGAGTGGTAGCGGCGCGTCCATTCCGGATCCTCGACCGTGGTGACGCGACGCCACAGGGCGACGGTGTCGGGGCGGGCGGCGCGTTCGGGCCGGTAGGAGTCCTCGTGGTGCCAGGCACCGTCCTGCAGGGCGACGGCGAAGATGTACGGGATCGAGTGGTCGAGCGTCTCACGGCTCGCCGAAGGGTCGTACTTCTGCGGGTCGTTCGCGCCGGAGCCGATCACCTGGTGGGTGTGGTGGCTGGTGTGCAGCACGATGTCCGAGACGTGGGCGATGCCCTCGTCGCCGAGTCGCGCGTTGAGGCGTCGGGCCAGGTCGATGAGCGCCTGCGCCTGATACTCGGCGGAGTGTTCCTTGGTGTAGGTGTGCAGGATCCCGTCGCGCGGCTCGCCCGGCGCGGGCAGGGTCATCGTGTAGTCGGCGCCCGGGCCGTCCAGCAGGCGGGCGATGACCCCGTCCTCGCCCTCGTAGATCGGTGCCGGCGCGCCTTCGCCGCGCATCGTGCGGTCGACGGCCTCGATGCCGGCCTTGCCGGCGAACGCGGGGGCGAACGCCTTCCAGGAGGAGATCGCGCCCTTGCGGGACTGTCGCGTCGCGGTCGTGGTGTGCAGGGCCTGGCCGACCGCTTCGCGGATGACTTCGACGGGCAGTCCGAGCAGCGTGCCGAGGCCGGCGGCGAGCGACGGGCCCAGGTGGGCGATGTGGTCGATGCGGTGCTTGTGCAGGCAGATCCCGGTGACCAGGGCGACCTGTACCTCGTAGGCGGTGGCGGCGGCTCGGATGACGTCGGCGCCCGAGCGTCCGGTGTGCTGGGCGATCGCCAGGATCGCGGGGATGTTGTCGCCGGGGTGCGCGTAGTCCGCCGCGAGGTAGGTGTCGTGGAAGTCCAGTTCGCGCACCGCGGTGCCGTTCGCCCACGCCGCCCATTCCGGGGACACGCGGACGTCGCTGCCGAACACGCTGGCGCCCGCTCGGTCCGCCGGCACCGGGTGGCGCAGGGCCTGCGCACGGGCGACCGCGGGCGGGCGGCGGCGCAGCGACGCCACCGCCACGGCGGCGTTGTCGATGACCCGGTTGATCACCATGTCCCGGGTCGCGTCGGTGACCGTGGCCTCGGTGGTCCCCGCCGCCAGCTCGGCGATCTTGTGGGCGAGTTCCTCGGTGCGGGGGAAGTCGTCCGCACTGGGGCGGACACGTACGCGGTGGTCGGTCATGGCACGTCCTGGTGGTGAGCGGGTATCTGCCTGTGCCGATCAGGCTCACACGCCGGATGGCCTCGTACCAGGGAGCCAATCTGCCAACTTCTGCCAAGTTTTCTCAGCTCGTGGCCAATCTTGTTAATTCCGACTTGGTATCTTTGCCAATCCTGGAGTTGGCTCATCTCGGAGACGGCGGAGGAGAACGTGGTGGCGAAACGCGGGCGCCCGCCGGGCGACCGGCAGATGTACGCCGGTCCCGCTCTGCGCAAACTGCGCCGCCAGCACGGGCTCAGCCAGGTCGACCTGGCCCGTCGTCTGGAGATCTCGCCCAGCTATCTCAACCAGATGGAGCACGACCGACGGCCGATGACCGTGCCGGTTCTCCTGCGCGTCACCGAGACCCTCGGCGTCGCGCCGGACTTCTTCGCCGCCGCCGATCGGCTGCGGCTGGGCACCGACGTGCGCGCGGCGCTGGCCGACGAGGCGGCCGGCGGACACCGAGGCGAGGCCGCCGACGGCGAGGAGATCCAGGAACTGGTCCGCCAGTTCCCCGACGCCGCCCGCGCGCTCGTCGCGTTGCACCGCCGCTACCGCGAGGCCGCCGACCGGGCGGCCGTCCTCGCCGGCCATCCCGAAGCCCTCGGACTGGCCGAACCCCACGACGAGGTACGGGACTTCTTCGCAGCCGAGCGCAACCACATCGCCGAGCTGGACGCCGCGGCCGAGGCCCTGGCCGAGACCGTAGGCATCGTTCCCGGGGCGGCCGAGGAGGCACTCAGGGCCTGCCTCGCGGAACGGCACGGCGTACGGGTGGTCGTCGCCCCGCCGCGCGGCCGCGCCCTCGTCGCCGAGGACCCGCGCCGATACGACCGCGAGAGCGCGACCCTGCGTCTCGCCGCGCACCTCACGCCCGGGCAGCGGGCATTCCAGGAGGCGGTGCAACTCGCGTCCTTGGAGTTCCGGGATCTCATCGACACCATCGTCGCGGGCGCCGGTCTCACCGGGCCCGACGCCCCCGCCCTGGCCCGCGTCGGCCTGGCGCACTACGCCGCCGGCGCCCTGGTGATGCCCTATACGGCGTTCCACCGCGACGCGGAGGAACTGCGCTACGACATCGACCTGTTGGCGGCGCGCTACGGCGTCGGGTTCGAGACCACCTGTCATCGGCTCAGCACCCTGCAACGACCCCGCGCCGCGGGCGTCCCCTTCGCGTTCCTGCGCGTCGACCGCGCCGGCAACGTCTCCAAGCGCCAATCGGCCACCGACTTCCACTTCTCCCGGTTCGGCGGCACCTGTCCCCTGTGGACCGTGTACGAGGCGTTCAGCTCACCCGGCCGCATCCTGACCCAGATCGCCACCATGCCCGACGGCCGCTCCTACTTCTGGATCGCCCGCACCGTAACCCGCGGCCTCCCCGGCTGGAACGCCCCCGGCGCGACCTTCGCCGTCGCCCTCGGCTGCGAACTCCGCCACGCCCACCGCCTCACCTACGCCGACGGCCACGCCCTCGACGACCCCCGCGCCGCCACCCCGATCGGCATGGGCTGCCGCGTCTGCGAACGCCACGACTGCACCCAACGCGCCAACCCCACCGCCGGCAACCGCCTCGCCGTCGACGAGAACCGCACCACCGCAACGCCCTACCAGGTACGTCCGGCGCAATAGCGCCGGCGAACCGGACGCGGAGCCGGGCTCATCGTGACCCGTCCCCCGGGGCACGGCGGCGGTCGGGGGCCTCGGTGCGGACGCAGTCGCCGCACGTACCGCCCTGCGGCGTGCGGTAGTACAGACAGCAGGTGGTCCGGCGGAATCCGACCGGGGACCACACCCCCGTGCCACGCAGACGGCCGCGAGACTGCACCGTGACGGCGATGGCCGTCGCGGTATCGGCTCGGGCGGGATCGTCGGGACGCAGGTGCCGGTCCAGCACGCGCACGGCGCCCACCAGACCCGAAGCCGCGTTGCCCCACAACAGGCGTTCCGAGACCGGGGTGATCCGGCGGATCGCCTGCGCCAGGGGAACCAGATGGCACAATCGACGGCGCGTACCCGGTGCTCGCGTCCCGCCCACCGCATCGCGCCGCCCCACCGTCTTCGTTGGCATGCACCCACCCTGCCGGAGCGAGAGAGCACACCCACAGGGGCGACCTACTCAACCGAGCGCGTCCACGTACTCAACCGACCGCGCTCACCCCGGCCGTCGCCAGGACCCACGCGAGGCGCGGCACAGGCCGGAGACCGGGCCCGCGCGCGTGAACGCCGGGGGCCGCACCCGCGAATGGCGCACCGCGGTGGGTGGTCCACGTACCGTCGGCACGGCGTTGTGTCGGGACAGGCCCGACACAACGCCGTGAAAGTTCGCCGAG
>NZ_KB889744.1 GCF_000372745.1 Embleya scabrispora DSM 41855
GACGCGACCAGCACGATCGTGCCGATGATCGCGATCGGCAGCAGGATCCGGATCGAACCGCGGATCAGGTCGACCCAGAAGTTGCCGATCTCGCCCGAGCGGACCCGAACGAACCCGCGCACCAGGGCGATCGCCACCGCCATGCCCACCGCGGCCGACACGAAGTTCTGCACGGTCAGACCGGCCATCTGCGCCAGGTGGCCCAGCGCCGCCTCACCCGAGTACGACTGCCAGTTCGTGTTGGTGGTGAACGACGCCGCCGTGTTGAACGCCTGATCGGCCGGCATCGCCCGCATGCCCAGGTCCAACGGCAGGTGTTCCTGGAGTCGCAGCAGCCCGTACAGGCCCAACACCGAGAACAGCGAGAAGGCCAGGATGCTGCGCAGATACATGCCCCAGTGCTGCTCGGCGTCCGGATTCACCCCGATCAGGCGGTAGATCCACCGTTCGCCGCGCAGGTGTCGGGGGCTGCTGTAGGCGTGGGCCATGTAGTCGCCGAAAGGGCGATACACGGCCGCGAGCGCGACGATCAGCAGGCTGAGTTGCAGAATGCCCGCGAGCGTCGTGTCCATCAGAACTTCTCGGGAAAGAGCAGTGCGACAACCAGGTAGGCGAGCAGCACGACCGACACGGACAGACCCACGATGCTTTCGATGCTCATGAGGCGACCCTTTCTTCGGAACGGACGTGCTCGGTGGGCGGAGCGGGGAGGTAGGGGCTGACGGGTATGGGGACACGGCCCGCCGGGGTGTTACAGCTTCGCCACCCCCCTCGCGATGAGGGCCACCACGGCGAAGAAGGCGATGGTCGCGAGAACGAACACCAGGTCGGCCACGGTTCGACTCCTTGTCGCATGTGGCGGAGGCGACTCTCAAATTCCTCGCTCTTCAGCCGTCCGGGCGAGCCTTGACACACCTTTGGTGGCTCCGCAGCCAACCTTGTCGCGACCTCGACGCCGCGTCGCCGGGCCCATCGCAATTCGCGGACATACCCTGGCAATCCACCGCGCCGTTGGTCGCCGGTATCGGTGTCGACGGCAATGCGGCGACCCCGCTTCAGCGATCGACGAGCCGTGTGATTCCGTGGAGGTGCTCGGTGTGATGCCTCGATATCCCCGTCGGGACCAGATGGCTCTGATCGCGGCTGTGGTGGTGCCAGTGGCGGTCGCGGGAGTGCTGGCTCCGTTCCGAGAGCACTTCGCGAGCGCGAACGTGGCCCTGTGCATGGTCGTGGTCGCGGTGGCCGCGAACGGCCACCGGCTCGCCGGGGCACTCGCCGCCCTGTCGGCCACCATCTGGTTCGACTTCTTCTTCACCAAGCCCTACGAGAGCTTCACCATCACGCGCTCGGCCGACGTGCAAATGGCGGTGCTGCTCCTCCTGGTCGGGCTGGCGGTCTCGCAGATCGCCGCCCGCGCCCGCCGCCTGCAGGTCGTCGCCATCACCGACGCCGATCACCTCTCCCGGATCCGCGACACCGCCGAGGCCGCCCGCTCGTCCACGTCGCCGGACGCCGTGGTCGACGCGGTCAGGGCCCACCTGATCACGCTCCTCGAACTGCGCGGCTGCCGGTTCGAATACGGCACGCTCATCGGCCACCCGCCGCGCCTGGAACAGGACGGATCGGTATCCATCGGACCGCGCACCCGAGACGTCGACCGACGCGGCCTACCCGCAGAGGAAATCGAGCTGCGCGTATACCGGGCCGGTCACTTCCACGGCCGCTTCATGCTCGACCCCACGCCCGGCACCCGGCCCTCCCTCCAGGCCCGCCTGGTCGCGGTCACCCTCGCCGACCAGGTCGGCAGCGCCTTCGAATACGCCGCACACTGAACCCGCGTCGGCCATGGATCACTTGCGGGCGGGCGACGTCGTACGCTCGGCCGCTGTCGGTGATCCTGACGGGGATGGCAGAGGTCGTGGCGATCCCGCCACGTCTGCCGGACGCGGAAGGCGGTGACGGACCGGGCCCGGGGCGGCCGGGAGGCCGGCTCGGTCGAGGAGTACCACGTCGTCCCCGCCCCGACCCGCACGCCGGCCGGGACGGTGAATCCGACAGCGGGTCGGCCGGCGGCCGCGGCGCTCGATCTCTTCGGCGGTTGTGGGGGTTTCGGCGTGTGCGGGTGCGGAGCGGGTGAGCGCGGCGCCGGCGAGTGCAAGGACGGCGATCAGATGCTTGGTGGTGTTCATGCCCGGTCGACGGGCGGGGGTGCCCGGTGACGGGTTCGGCTTCCACGAGCACCGACCTCGACCTTCGCCGCGAGCCTGCGCTCGCCGGTCGCTCTGGTGTGGGGTGAGTCGATCGTGGCGGAGTCGGGATGGTCGGTCGTCGGCGCGATGTTCGGCCGGGCGTCCCGGCCGGAACCCCGCACCGCCCGGTGCGGGTGCCATGGCAGGGCGTCCTCTCGCCGAACGAGGGCCGTGTTCTCGGCCGTCGCCGGGACGGGAGTACGTCGGTTGCGCGGACATGTCGCGGTTGCCGCGGCCGCGCACCGGCGGCGCGGGCCCGACGGCCCGCGCCGGGGCGGATGCCCCGGCGCGGGCGACGTATCAAAGGACGCGGACCTTCTCCGCCTGGGGGCCCCGGGTGCCCTGGACGATCCTGAACTCGACGCGGGTGCCCACCGGCAGGGTGTCGTATTCGTCGGATTCGATCGAGGACTTGTGGACGAGGATGTCGGTGTTCCCGCCGTCCTCGGTGATGAAGCCGTAGCCCTTTTCCTCGTTGTAGTGGGCTTCACCGCGCCCTGCGCCATGCGCCTGCTCCCTGTGACCGGTGTGTCACGACGCGCGTTCGCCCGTCGACGGCCGTCGTGCCCGCTCCCGGGAGCCTCGAACCGCCTCGCGCCGGACCCCCGGCCGCGCCGCGCCGCGTCACACCCATGGGTGGGGCCCCGCCCCTATCCCGTACCGTCCCCGCGCCGTCGCCGATGTTCGTCGGGAGTCGCCGCCCGTTTCCCGCCGCCGATCACACTGATGGAGCGTCCTGCGCGGGGGGCGTCGGGCCCGGAACGGCCCCTGTTCCCGTCGATGGACGGGTGGTCGGGCCGAGGCGGGGGCGCACGGCGCCGGCGGGGTGTGTCGGTCGGCGGTGGTCCCGGGGAGGGGCCGCCCGCCGCGACGGGGAATCGACCCTGCCCCCGTCATGGGTCGACACCGACATGGTCCGCGGTATCGCCCGCACCGTTCACACGTGGTCGTGCCCGCGCCCGATCGACTTCGGGGGTTCCCGTTACGCCTCGGAGGTCGACGCCCTCCGCTACGACATCGCCCGCCGGGACGAACGGCGCGTCCGGAATGCTCGGATCCGGGTCCGGGTCCGGGCGCACCGGGGTCGACGTCGCCGTGGGGTCCGCTGCCACCCCCCGGGGGGGCGTGGGGCCGCCTGCGCCGGGGTGGCGAGCGCGCCCGGGACGAGTGCGGTGCCATCGGCGGGGGCGGGCACAGTCCTGCCGCGTCGCATCCGGAGCCTGGCTCCTCGGAAGCGGCCGTGACGGTCGGTCCGTGAACCGGCCGGGCGCCCAGACCCGGCGCTCGCGCACTCCGCAGATCGTCCGCGAACGCCGGGTTGATCACGACGAGTTCCCGGTGATCCGCGCGTATTGATCGCCGGTCGGCGTGGAATGTCCCACCGAGGTCGGGCGGCCGCAATCGCGCGCCGCGTCGGACTTCGCGGTTCGCCGCCGCCCGGGACTTCGCCGGAGCCGTGTACGCGTCGGGCCTATGCCGGCGGCACGGCGTCGAACACGAGTGCCACGACGCCCGTGTAGTCGCCCGCCGCGGGTCCCGGTCCCACCATGCTGATCCTCAGCGGCGCCCTGGAGCCGACATGCGCTCCGCCGTCCCCGGGTGTGGTCGTCAGCAATGTGCCGTCGATCTCGACTCCGAGTTCGATCGAGGCGGAGCCGGACACCAGGAGCGGGAGAGCGTCGGCGACGACCGCGGCGACCTGGCCGGACTCGAGCCCGAGGGATTCGGCGGTCCGCGCGAGTTCCTTCTCCCCGACGGCCTCGGCGATCTGTTCGGCGGTCACCGGCTCGTCGGGCCCGGGACCGAACCAGGACTGCCACTGGGCCTCCAGACCGGCGTCCGTCAGGTCCTTCACGGGGATCGACAAGGCGGTCGGCGTCACGGCGCCGTCGTTCACGGGATCCGTCATGAACAGGTCCCTTCCCCCGGGCCGACCGCGGGAAGCCCGTCTCCCGTCGATACCGGCCGGGCCCCGCACGGACGCGTACGTCGCACGCCCCCGGCTATCACACCAGGTGACATTCCACGCCCCTCAGGACTGCATCCCGCGCGAACACCGACCACACGAACAACGGGGTGTCGTCCGATGTGAACGTGGGCCGGCCCTGATCTCGTGATCCGGCGCCTGCTCCGCGACCGACCCAACGCCCGACCCGGCACCACGCCGTACGACGAACATGCCTCGTGCTCGGATCACAAGTCGGTGCCAGGGCCCGAGGTTGTCGGCGGATTCGCCACGACCGGATGTCAGCGGGTTCAGTGTTTGACGCCGCCCTGGGTGGTGGGGGCCGCGATGCCCGGGAGGGCGGGTTCGAGGAAGCGGGGGTGGTGGGGCATCGGCCGCCCGACACCGGGGTCGGGAACGGTCGTTGTACCCGGTGGCGCCATCCGTTGTCGCATTCCGTGCCGTGGGGTGCGAAACGTCCACCCGAAAGGGGCCCATTGCCATGTCCGCCGCACTCTCCGACGATCTGCAGAAGCTCATCGACGACACCCCCGTCTTCGCGACGGTGGCCACGATCCAGCCCGACGGCAGTCCGCAGTTGTCGGTGACCTGGCTCAAGCGCGACGGCGACGACCTGCTGATCTCCACGACCGTAGGCCGCAGGAAGGAACGGAACCTGCGCAGGGACCCGCGCGTCACCGTGATGATCAACCCGCACAACGCGCCGTACACCTACGCCGAGGTCCGCGGCGAGGCCACGCTTTCCCTGGAGGGGGGCCGGGAGTTGATCGACGAGCTCTCGCGCAAGTACACGGGCAAGGACTACGCGGACTTGAATCCCGCCTCCGCCGACGACGGCGAACGCGTCGTCGTGCGGGTCGCTCCGCGCAAGGTCGTCGGCTCGCTCTAGACCGCGGGCCGCTCAGTCGCGAGCCTCGGTGGTCCCGGCGGCGATCAGGCGGGTGGCGGCCCAGTCGGATGCCGTTCCGACGGTGGTGGTCCGGGTCAGACCGAAGGTCGTCGCCGTCGCCTCGATGTCGCCGGGGTCGACGTGTTCGCCCAGTCCGGCCTTCGGGGTCAGCACCCACACGGCGCCCTCGTCGGCGAGCATTCCCCGGGCCTCGGCCAGGTCGCCGTCCCCGTCGCGGAACCACAACAGCGCCACGTCGACCACGTCGTCGTGGTCCTCGCCCACCAGGTCCTTCCCGGTGATCCGCTCGATCGCCGCGTGCAGGTCGTCGTCGCCGTCGTGGCCGAACTCCTGCACCACCAGTCCCTGCTTCAGGCCCAGGCGGGCGGCGAGGTCGGAGGTGTCGGTCGTGGACGTCATCGTCGCTTCTTCCCGTCGTCGTGAACGCAACGCCACCACGATCACCGAGCAGGCCCGCCCCGTACGGAAGCCAGACCGAAGGCCACCCGAACGCGTGACGCCGCGACCTGCCGTCCCGCCCACCGCGGCGAATCCGAGGACGTGGAACACGACCGCGACGGCCCCCGGGGCGAGCGCGATGTCCAACCACGGGACAGTGTTGTCCGACGTGAACTCGGGCCTTGTCCCGGGAAGCGTGAACGTCCCTCGTCGGGAGCCGGGTCGGCGCCGGCGGGTCGTGATCGATGCCGGTCGGCCGAGGGCGCACGCGGGTGGACTCCGGGCCTCCGAGGATCGTTCACGCTTTCCGTGCCAGAGCCGATTCCGGGGAGCCTCGTCAGCGAGACACAGCTGCGCGGGAATGAACTCGCTCGGGTCGCGGCCGACGTCGGCGGCGCGGTGGGGGGCGGCGGTGGCCTGGCCGGCATGGCGGCGGTCGTGAGGCGGGCGAGGGCGGCGAGGGCGCGGATCCTCATGGGGTGTCTCCCGTCGTGCGGGGGTGGGGGACGCCGGACACGGTCTCCCGCCGGGCGTGCGCACATATCCCGGCGCGCCGACCCCACCCCTGTGCCACCCGGTCGGTCCACGGTGGGGTCGGGCGGCCCACACGATCGACCGCCGGCAGCAGGGCCTCGCCGGTCGCGGGCGGGGCCGGTGCCGCACCGACCGGCGTCGGCACGCGACCGGCCCGGTGGGTCTCGGGGGTTGGGCCGGTCCGACGGCGGGGGTTGTGTCGCGGCCGGCCGGCCGCCCCCGGCTCACAGCCCGCCGCACGGCGAGGCGGATCCCGGTGAACGGCGCGGCGGAGGAAGCCGGGCGCTGCCGCGCACCCTGTACCACTCCGCGCCGCGGCTGAGCGAAGCACTCCACCTCGACCGATACGACGTCCACCCCGAACTCGGCCCCGCAGGCAAGCTCCACGTACGGTTCGGCAAGGCGGCCAACGCCCGGGGACCGCGCCCGAGATGGGCACCCATGCTCGACGAGCCGGCCGGATCCTCGCCTGGTATCAAAGCGACGTCCGGCCCCTGTTCCCCGACACCGCCGCACTGTTCTGCGACACCCACGGAAGGCCACTGAAACCGGAGACCGCACGTGACCGCCCGGCCCGCCTCCTGAAGGCCGAAGGCCGACCCGAGAGCGACCGGTTCACCCCGCACGACCTGCGCCGCGCGTGTGCGACCCACCACTACGAGCAGGGCATGGACCTGCCCGTCGTCCAACAACCGCTCGGACACCGGCACATCGCCTCGACCATGGCCTACGTCCGCCCCTCACTCACCTTCGTCGAGGACGCCCGGCGCCGCGCGACGCAGGACGCCGTCACCGGCCTGACCGGCTGACCCACAGACAGGACGCCATGACCACACAGGCCCCTCTGCACGCCGTCGAGTCCACGGCTTTCTCGCCGCAGGTCGAGTGGAGACTGCGGATGGCCGCGGCACAGCGCGGCATCTGGACCGGCACCGAACTGCGCCGACTTCTCGCCGAACGGACTGGCCTCGACCTGTCCGCGGCATCGGTGTCCGCCCTGTTCACCAAGCAACCCTCCCAGGTGAAGCTGTCCACTCTGGCCGCGCTGTGCGCCGCCCTCGACTGCACCCCGGGCGACCTGCTGCCGGCCGTCGGCGAGCCCGCCGCGTCCCCACCACCCACACCACGCATCACCCCGCCCCCACCACCGCTGCAGCAGCCGGCACCGCCGGTCCGGCACGGTGCGCTGAACGTTTCGGGTGCGCCCTTCGTATCCCCTTCCCGACAACGTCGGTGACATGTGGAGGGCAGACCATGAACGCGCTCGGGGACGACGAGACCGCAGGGGTGCGCCCCGGCGACGCCGGGGCGGAAGCGCCGAAATCCGGCATGGTGGGGCGGCGCCGGCTGATCGGTCTCGGCGCCGGTGCCGCCGTCGCCGTCGCGTTCGGTGCCGCCGGGCCGGTGCGGGCGGAGGGCCGGGCCGATCGGGCCGGCACCGAGACGCTCGACGGCACGTCCCGCACCGACGTGATCATCGAGTGGTACGACACCACCGCAGCCGTCATCGCCTCCTGGGGTGCCCCAACGCAGATCACCAACAGCCGCGCGTGGGGCATCGGTTGGCTCGCTGCGGCGCGGGCGCTGGAGTACGGCCGGGACCGGGACTTCGAAGACGCCGCCGTGGCCTCCGCGGTGCACGCCGCGTTGCGCACGCTGTTCCCCGGCACCGATCAGGCCGCGTTCCTGGACGGTGCGTTCGCCCGCACGCTCGCGCGGCTGCCCGCGGGGCGTCGGACGTCCGCCGGGATCGCGGAAGGCGAGCGGCAGGCGGCGCGTGCGGTGGCCGAACGCGAGGGCGACGGTCTGCGGCCGGAGCAGGTCAACGCCCCTTACACGCCGCCGCCGGTGGCCCCGGGCATCTGGCGCCCGACGCCGCCCGATCCGACCAAGCCCGCCGTCCAATTCGGGCAGCGTCTCGGCCGGACCTTCCTCCTCGGCCGCGCCGACCGCTTCCGGCCGGGTCCGGCGCCCGGCCTCGGCTCGGACACCTACCTGACCCACCTCGCGGAGATCCGCGCCTACGGCCGCAAGACCGGCGGCCTCCGCACCCCGGAGCAGACCGACACGGCACTGTTCTGGCAGCAGTCCTCGCTGGCCGGCTTCACCGGCGCCCTGCGCGCCGCGGTCGCCCACCCCCGCCCGCGTTCGGTACGCGACCGTGCCCGGCTCGTCGCCGCCTTCCACACGATCAGCGTCGACGCGCAGATCGCCGTCTTCGAGGCCAAGTACGTCTACACCCGCTGGCGCCCGGTCACCGCGATCCGCGAGGGCTCCGTGGACCCGGACCCGACGTGGGAACCGCTGGTGGCGACCCCCCGGCACCCCGACTACCCGGGCGGCCACTGCACGTTCGCGGGCGCCGCCGAGGCCGTGCTGACCGCGTTGGCCGGACCCGGCCCGGCAACCCCCGTCACTCTGGGCAGTCCCGACGGCGTGACCCGGACCTACGCGTACTGGCACGAAATGACGCGTGACAACATCAATGCGCGCGTCTGGGAAGGCGTCCACTTCCGCTACTCGGACCTTGCCGGTGCCACGCTGGGCCGCCAGGTCGCCGGGTGGGGGCTGGCGCGCCTGCCCACGCTGTTCGGCTAGCACCGCGTTCGGCCGGTAGCGCTCTCCGGACGGACCCGGCGCGCGGCACTGCCCGGCGCCGGGTCCGCCGGGCGGTGAACGCGAGCGCCGTGCCGTCCGTAACCCCGGGCGGCGAGTACTCGGCTCGTCAAGGCCCATCCGGATGGAGGCGGTATGCGGTGGAGGCGCCGGAGCGCCGGGGCGCGCGCGGAGCGGGCACGGCCGGACACCGATGGGGAGGTACGCGCGCTGTACGAGCGGTACGGCGGCGAACTCTTCGCGTTCTCGTGCCGCTCGCTGGGCGATCCCGGATTGGCGGAGGAAGCCGTCCAGGAGACGTTCGTCCGCGCGTGGCGCGCCGCCGATCGCTACGATGCCGGCCTGGCATCCGCCCGGACCTGGCTGTTCGCGATCTGCCGGAACGTGGTGATCGACCTGGCCCGGGCCCGCAGCGTCCGACCCAAACTGGTCGCGGTCGACGCGGGCCACGCCGACCCGGGCACCGTGCCGGAACCGGGTGACGAGCCGTGGGACCGGCTGCTGGACGCCATGCAGGTCGAGGAGGCGCTGCGCCGCCTCAGCCACGAGCACCGCGCGGTGCTCGTGGAAGTGCATCTGCGGGACCGCGCGGCCGCGGAAGTGGCCGCCGACCTGGGCATCCCGGTCGGGACGGTGCGCAGCAGGGTCTTCTATGCACTCAAGGCCCTGCGCCTGATCCTGGAGGAAATGGGGTGGGACGATGACCTCGGGTGAGCAGTCACGGCAGTGCGCGCATTTCCGGCCGCTGCTCGGCATGGCGGCACTCGGACGTGCGTCGGACGCCGAGGCCGTGGCCGCCCGGGCGCACCTGGACGGTTGCCCGACCTGCACGGCCGAGCTGCGCATGCTGCGCGCCACCGCGGAACGCCTCGGCCGCGCCGATCCCGACCGGGTGGCCCAGGATCCGCCGGTGCCGCCCGCGCGGCTCGGCGAGGCGGTGCCGGCCGGTGTCGCCGCGGCCCGGCGCCGGGCGCGCCGCCGCGCGGCGGTGGTCGGCACGGGGGTGGTCACCGGGATCGCCGCCGCCGTCGCGGGGGTGCTGCTGCTGACGTCGGCACTCGACTCGCCGGACCGGCCGCGGCCGCAGGTCGCCTACTCGTCGGGCGGCACCCACGCGACCGCATACCTCACCGACCACTCGTGGGGGGTCAGCCTCCGGCTCGACGTCAGCGGCCTGCCCGCGGGGGAGCACTACATGGTGTGGCTGGAACGGGCGGACGGCTCGCGCGTGCCGGCCGGCAGCTTCACCGCGCTCGGCGAGCACCCCGTCTCCGTCGAACTGACCGCGGGGATGCGTCGCCAGGGGGCGGTCGCGCTCGGGCTCAGCACGGTGCCTGGCGGGCCGCCGGCGTTGCGTGTGCCGGTTACGACGTGACGAGTCGTCAGGCGCGGCACGGCACGATGCGGAATTCCCATGATTTTTCGTCACGTGCTGAACGCACGCGGAGGTTCCGTCCGTATCCCCCGGCGACCGTCTCGCACCCCGGCGAGGCCCGCCCATCAAGGGGACGCAACTGATGAACCACACCAAAGCGCTGCGCTGGTCCGCCCTCGGCCTTGCCGTCGCCGCCGTCGCGGTGCTCGCGCCGACCGCGCTGGCCGACAGCTCGGACAAGAGCCGCGCCGCCCACGTCGACGTGCTCACCCCGCGCGCCGGGGCGAGCACCGGGATCGAGGGCAAGGCGTGGATGTTCGACCTGAACGTCCGCTACCGCGACGGGCTGCAGGCGGCCGGCTGGACCGGTCCGCAGTTGACCGGGCCGGAGAAGCACAACAACGTGCCCCCGGCGGCGGGCACCTTCTCGCCCGGCAAGGACGACAAGCTGCCGGGCGTCGTCGTCCTGCTGTCCACGACCGTCGCCGACAAGCCCGGTTTCTCGGGCCCCGGCACCAACCTGGCGAACCTGTTCAACGTCACCGCGATCGCCGAGCAGGGCCGTCGCGGCAGCACGATCGCCGACAGCTGGCTGGTGGGCGGCGCGTTCTTCGGTACGAACACCGACACGGTGCTCACCGTCGCGGTGGTCGACGACCTGAACCACAACGGCGTGCTCGACGACGCGCCGGCCACCGTGCCGGACGCCGACGGGAACGGCACCGTGGACGCCCGCGACCTGAAGGCGCTCGGGGTCGCGTCGAACATCGAAACGGTGAAGTTCCGGATCGCCTGAACGGATGCTCGCGGCCTGGCGGGCCGCATCGGGGGCGGGCGTTGCCGACACACGGCGCGCCCGCCTCGCGCTTTCCGGGCGTCCCTGGCTTGCCCGCGAAAACCTGTTAACCAGTTGGCGTTCGCAGAGGCCGCGCGGCACGATCCTCGGAATTCCCCTCACGAGGAGTGATTCATGCCTGCCAGTCCCGAGTCGGGACACCCGAAATCGTCGGCCACGCCGTCGCGTTGGCCACCGCCTGCGGCTTCGCGCTGTCCAGCGAGCCCAAGGTCGGCCGCCTGCTCCCGGTCCTGGCCGCGGCGGTCCCCACCGACGGCCGCATTCTCGAACCGGGCACCGGGGCGGGCGTCGGGGCCGCCTGAATCACGTCGGGTCTCGCCACTCGGCAGGATGTCGAGTTCGTCACGTTCGAGTACGACGACGAATTCGGGTACGACGTAGCCAAGTTGCCGTGGGATCGCGCGCCGCGGGCGATCATCGGCGACGCCGTCGCGCTCCTGCCCACGCTCGGCACCTTCGACTTGATCTTCGCCGACGCCGATGGCGGCACGTGGCACAGCCTCGACCTGACGATCGACGCACTGCGGCCCGGGGGCGTGCTCTTCGTCGACGACATGGACCTGACGCGGTACGCCAACCCCGAGCACGTCGCCAAGACCTCCGCGGTACGCAACCAGTTGCCGACCGACCCGCGCCTCACCGCGGTGGAACTGCACGCCGCGAGCGGCCTCGTCCTCGCGACGCGCGTGCGCTGAGCGGACAGTGGCAAACAGAGCGATGCCCGGACCCCTCGCGTAGGGTTCCGGCGCCGCGTGCCGATGTCAGCCCACCAGCAGGTCGTCCCGCAGCTCGCAGACGTCACGGGCGTCGAGGTCCAGCGCCCGGTCGAGGTAGGAGTTGAACGAGCCGTACTGCTCGCGGACCTCGTCCAAGCCGGCGTTGAGGTACTCCGGCCGGACGTCGAGCATCGGCTTGCAGACCGCGGCCTGCGCAGGCGGCATGCGGTCGAGGGCCGCCTTGTTCGCCGCAGCGCGGTAGTCGCTGCCGGCAAGGTAGTCCGCCATGATGGTGTCCTGGGGCACACCGAGGGCCGTGAGCAGGGCCGCCTCGGACCAGCCGGTGCGGTCCCTGCCCGCGGTGCAGTGGAAGACGACGCCGTGCGCGCTGTCCGTGCCGACGCCGCGGAAGGCCGTGGTGTGGGCGGCCTTGGCGGTGTCTCCAGAGACCATGAACCGCTCGCCGTCGATCATCATCTGCGCGGCGTCCTCGGGGGACTTGGCATGCCGAAGATGCCGCCGCTGCCGGCGAGGACGTCGGCGACGACGTAGTTCGTCCCGGCGGTCGCCTGGAGGTGGCCGCAGCCGACGTCTCCTGGCGCGCCGACGTCCTGGCCACATCCCCCACGGCACCCACCGCATGGCCTGGGAGGCCCAACCGTCGCCCATCGGCGTGGACGCCATCCGCGCCAGGACCGCGAACCTGGCCCGCGACGACGTCACCGTCTGCCGGGTCGCACCCGCCCCCCAAACCCGGCGCTCCGCCCGCCCCCTGGCTCGACGCCGTCCCCGCCGTCGAGGCCGCTCCCACCGACACCACACCACCGTGACCTGGACCCTCACCCACGGGCTGCGCCGCTTCACCACGTTCGCTCGAACGGAACATTCACGTGGTCGCGGTGGATCCACGGCACCTCGGCGAACTCCCCGCCGGGCAACCGGATCCACACCTGGCGGCCGTCGTGCGGGTTGTGGTGCACCTCCCACTTCCCCTGCCGCGCGATCACTCCCGGGGACCGCCCCCGACACGCCCCCAGGACCGGATGGTCGTAGGTGCGGTGGTCGATACGGATCCCGCGGTCGGTGACCCGATGCCACCGCGCCGGCAGCAACTCCACATAATTCCGCCCCGCGAGCGGCACAGGCACATACCCGCACGCCCCCACCAGGGCGCCCCACATCTCGTTCGGCGTCAGCGCCGCCCCGGGCGTCATCGGGTGCCGCAGCCCCTCGTGGGGCCGGCCCTGCCAACCCACGGTGATCCACTCGTCGAGCAGGTCCTGCAACTGCGGAACGGTCCAACACGCCTCGTCCTCGACACTTCGCCCGCGCAGGGTCGTGTTCGAGCCGGTGTACCCGGCCACGTGTTGGCAGAACAGCGTGTTGATCGCGCCGAACGTCCGCTCCACCACCCCTTTCGCCGCGGGCCTGCGCGGAGGGGCGGGCCGCACGCTCACCCCCAACGTCTCGCACGCCGCCACAAACGCCTCCGACACGAACACCCTGCCCCGGTCGACCACGATCGTCTCCGGCACGATCACCGGCCGCGCCGCAACGCCCTCCAACCGCTTATCCACCCTCATCAGCCGCTCGTAGGGCACGCTCGCCCGCGACAACCCCAACGCCTCGGGCCAATGCGGCCGCATCGGATGCGGCACCACCATCTCCGCGAGCAATAAAGCAGCGTCGACCGCCTTGGTCCCCTCCGGCCGCCCCAACCGCCCGTCCTCCAGGACGGCCATCACGTCCAAGCGGGTGGTGTCGACCCGGACCCGCTCACCCGGCCGCGACGCGCCCGCGCGAGCGAACGGCGGCGTCCTCGCGCTCGCGGTCCGCGCCGGCCACCCCGGCAACTCCGCAGGATCGGCCGGAGCGTTCACCAACCGATGGAACGTCGCCCGCGACGGCAAGGGCACCACACCCGGCCCGTGCGCCCGGTCCAGGATCTCCCCGGCCAACCGCCGCAACCCCTCCACCGTGCCCTTCGACCGCCCCCGCTGCCGGCGCAACGCCTCCAACACGGCCACCACCACCCGCCCGTCGCTGCGCCCGGTCGCACTCGCGCCGCGCGTGGCGCGCTTGTCGACCGGCCCCCACAAGCCCTGCCGCCGATACCGGCCGCGCACCCGCTGCATCGTCGCCACACTCACCGCCCACCCCGACGCCCGCATCTCCTCGGCCTTGGCCCGCTCCCGCTCCGCCATGGACCGACCCGGGCCGTACTGCGCACGCGCGTGGCTGCGATCCGCTCGGCCGGCGACGACTGCCGATGAACGGCCCGGTGTTTCGGTGTCGTGCCGTTCTCCTAGCATCCGTGCATGCTGATCTCGACGACCTTCACTCACACGTGGCGGACCGCGGCCGCGACGGTGCTCGCCGCATACCCGAAGTGGAACCGCAGGGTGGTCATTGCACTGCCCGTGTTGCTGCCGCTCGCGGCGGTGGTCGTGAAGGAGCCCTACGTGCGTGTCTGGTTGATCGTTGCGCCGCTCATCATGCTGCTTGTCCACGGCAAGTCGGTGCGTACGCTGGTCGGCCTGGGCGCGATCGACGTCGAGCTGGACGACGACGGCTACATGCGCGAGCGGCCGGGCGTGGCCACCTCCGGTATGCGGTGGTCGGCCACCCTCGATGTGCGACGCCAGTACGGGCTTCTGGTCATCCGTACGATGCCCCGCGCCGTCTCCACCATCCCCGAGAGCGCCTTCACCGCCGAACAACTCGCCGTGCTCGACGAGTTCATCCGTACACGCCACTTCCCGACGGCCTCCACCGCGTGATATCCGGCGCGGATTCCGGGACGGGCGCCGAAAGGACGGCGTGCGGCGACGGCCCCACCGTCGGTGGCCGCGGTGAGCGCGTACCGCGGGCACGGCTGCCGCGTCCGAACGGCGGTGGGAACGGCACCACTGTGTCGTGTCGGTGGTGTGTTGAGGGTGCGGTGCCCTGACCTGGGGCGCCGCACCGATGGACCGAGGTCGAGGCGACGATCTCCGGCCTGATGGGGGCGATGCACGGGATCGCCGATCGATACGCGAATTCGGATCCGGTACTGGGAGGGGCTACGGCATCAACGCCGCATACCGGGAGAACAACATCAACAGCAGCGAATCCCTGACCCGGCGGGCCGTGGAACTCGCCGCCGAGGCGGCCGAGATCGTCGGCCGCTGCTCGTCCGTCGACGCCGAACGAGCCCTGCTGAAGCGGCCCGAGGACGCCGGCTGACGAACCGCACCCCCCACTTCTGCGCCGCAACACGAACGGCTCCGACCTGTGGTCGGAGCCGTTCGTGTGTCCCGTCGTGGGGCACAGCCCGCACAACCCGCCGCGTGGCGAATGCGTGGACCCCACGAACGGCACCCTCCACACCGTCGCACCCCGTCGGTCCCCGGCGCAGGCGGTTCACCCGAACGAGACGAAAACGCCCGCTCGGACGCGCCGCTTGGCCTGGGGCGGACGTGAACCTTACGTCCGGTTCACGTCCACCCCAGGCCGAGCGTGTCGAGTACCTCGACTCGCTCCGCCGGGATCGTCGCGTGGCCCCGGGACGGGGTGGTGGTGATCCGCACCCCGAGGGGAAGAACGCGTGGGCGGGCCGGTGCCTTCGTGTGCCGAAGCACGCCGGTTGTCACCAACGCAGGCTTGTTGTCGCCAGGATCGTGGGTGCGTGAGTGTGTGCCGCATGGTTGAGATTCCCGTGCGACTCGCGGGGTTCGTGGGGTTCTGCGTCCGGTGACAACCACCGTGCTTCATCGCGCATCGGTGACGGGAAGCGCGCCGATCCGGTGACGACAAACGTGCGTCGCCGGCAGGAAATCCCAGCCGGGTGTCCGTCGTTGGTGACGACCATCGTGCTTCGGCACAGGTGGTTGGTGGTCGGCGACGGGGGTTGGCGGAGTGTCTGTATCGGTGGTTCGGGTTCGTGTGTCGCCGGCTGATGTGGGGTGACCGATCGGCTGCAGGGTGAGCGAGGCGTGGGGCGGTGTCGGCGGGCCGGCCGTTCACAGCCGCGTGTGTGGATGTCGGTGTGGGTTGGTCGGTGGCGGTCGTTACGGTTTCGCGGTGTGGACACCATTACCGAGCTCGATCGACGTCTTCATGCATTTGACCCGTGGTTGCCGCCGAGGGTGGTGTCGGCGTTGGTCGAGTGCGGCCACCTCGACGAACTCCGTTTCCAGGCGCGGGGAGGGGACTGGTGTTGCGTGCGGGAGTGGGCGTCGTTGCTTGCCGCGCGGGATGAGCGGGACGCGGCGCTGGGAGTGCTGGCCCCGTTCGCCGACACCGGTTGGTGGGAGGCGGTGCGCACGGTGGCGGAGCACTTGGTCGGGTGGGGGCGTACGGCCGAGGCGATCGCCCTGGTCCGCCCGGCGGCGGAGCGCGGCGAGGGGTCCGCGATCGAGCGGCTGGCGGTGCTGTTGGCCGGCGAGGGCCGGATCGACGAGGTGATCGCGGTGTTGGCCCCGCACGCCGCGGACATGTTCCGCGCCCGGGAGTTGGTCGACCTGACCGCCGGACGCGGTCGTGACGACACGGTGCTGCGCCTGCTGCCCGCGGTGCCCGCCGAGCCGGCGTTCGGGGAGTTCCCGGCCGTCGTGGGTCTGCCCGCCGAGGTGTTGGAGCGACAGGGCCGCGTCGACGAGGCCCTGGCCCTGTTGGCCACTCGCGTCCACCACCCCAACGGGTCGGTCAACGTGGTCGAGCAGTACGCCGATACCCTGGCACGCCATGGCCGGGAGGCGCAGTTGCGGGACTTCGCCGACGGACGCGGCGGAGTACATGCGGCCTCGCGTCTATCCCTCTATCTGGAGGAACAGGGCCGCGTGGACGACGCCGTCGACGCCCTGCGACCGTTCGTCGCGACCGGCGACCCGAACCCCGCACTGGGGACGGCGGAGATACTGTTCCGGCACGATCGCGTCGAGGAGGCGGTCGAACTGCTGCGCCCGGAGCCGGGGTTGGCGTACTACGAGACCTGGGTCCTGCAGTCGCTGTTCATCCGGCTGGTCGAGCGTGGGCGGGCGCAGGAGGCCCTGGAGATCGTCGACGGTCTGGCCGCAGTCGGCGACATGTCGGTTGAACTGTTCGGCCTGCACGTCTGGTTGCTCTGCGAGCTGGGCCGTGCCGACCGGGCCATCGCCGAAGTGCGCGCGCGTGCGGACGCCGACACCTCGAACATGAGGAACCGTCTGGTCGATCTCCTGACGCTCACCGGGCGCCTCGACGAGGCCATCGAGATCCTGACACCGAGCAAGAGGGAGTGGGACGTCGCCACCCGGGCTTCGTTGCTGGTCCGTGTGGGACGGGTCAAGGAGGCCATCGCTACCTGGCACGACCGTGACATCACTCCCGTGCCGACTTCCTGGGGCGATTGGTGAGGTTGCCGTGATTCCGGGTGGTGGTGGTTGGCGTGTGGATACCCCGGGCAACACCGTGTTCACCAGTGCATGCCGATTGCGGTGGGCAACCACTCCCGCTCGTCGTTCGGCGATCCACTTCCGGAGCGTTGGTCGTCGACCCAATTTACCCGACCGCACCTTGAGCACCGGACCACGGGCGCAGATCATCGGCGAGGTGGTCGAGGCGGATCGCGTCGAGGCTGGTTTTGGTGATGCGTTCGGTGCCGTCCAGGACGGCGGTGATGGCGGCTTGGCGGATCAGGCAGGTGAGGCTGCCGATCCGTCCGGCGGTGCGTTGGTGGAGATAGGGCGCGAGGCGGGGGAGTGTCCCGGCCCGGTGCGCGCGCAAGTCGAGGGCGGCTTCCAACCCGGCGATCAGCTCCGTGAACGGTTCGCGTTTCCCGAGCCGAGCCGGGAACGCCCCGCACTCGACGAGTGAGGCCCGTCCGGCGAGTTGCGCCGCGCGCACACCCGCGAACAACGGTGTGGCGGCCACGTCGATGCTCGCGTACACGAACGTCGCGGCGATGCGTTCGGTGAGGTCTTTGAGCAGGTCGGCGGTTTCGGCGCCGGTGGTGGTGCGGGGGTTGAGGACGGTGGGTTCTCGTCGATGAGGACCAGGCGGACGCCGGCCCGATGGTAGGTGTGGCAGACGACCTCGGTGATCCGGGCCTGTGTCATCCGGGCCGTGACGGGGATGCCGAGGTAGCGGGCGAATTCGGCCGCGAGGGCTTTCGCGGTCGCGCCGGGCGGACGTACGCCACCGCCACCCGGCCCTCCGCCCTCCCGCCGCGTCGGGTGGCCTCCGCGAGGTGGCAGGCGCCCGACGTGGAGCAGGCGGTGGTCTTTCCGGCCGCGGCGGGGCCGGTGACGATCAGGGACGGTCGGGCGGTGGTCGATTGATGGCGGCCCAGGATCATCAGCGTGCGCACGCTGATGGCGAGGGCGTCGATGGCCGGGGTGCGGATGGTGACGAACGCGGAGTGGTAGGCCAGGCGTTCTTCCCGGCTGCGTGGCGGGGCATCGGGCTCGGGCGGTGTCGGGGGTGGTGCGGCCACGAAGTTCTGCCAACCCTGCCAGGTGGTGACCGGCCGGGACTGTTCCGTCGCGTCCACACCCTCGCCACTCGGGCCGTTGCCCGAGTGCACGCCGAGGCTCACCATCTCAGGGCCTCCTCATGGGCATCGTAGAGCCCGAGCCCCAGGTACGGCGGGGCGGGGGAGTCGGGCTCGTCTTCGTCGGCGTCCGGGCCCGGGAGCGGTGACTCGTCGAGGCCGTCGTCGAGTTCGTCGAGGCTCTCCTTGCCTTCCCCAGGACGGTGTCGCCGAGGTCCTGCCCCGCCCTTCGTGCACGGAACGTGCCGGCGGGGGAATGCGGATGGGTGTGCTGCAGGCCGGGAGATTGTGCTCGGTGCGGGTGGCCCGTCCGGTGTGGGCGGGGCGCATGAGCTGGTCGAGGACGGGCCCGACGTCGCCATCGCCGCCCCGACGCGGACCTGCTCGCCGTCGAGCCCGTGACTACTGCACACCGCGACATCGCGCCCGTACACACAGCAACCGCCGCCTGGAGGCGGGAGAAATCGCCTGCGTTCGTCGGATCCGGGCCCTACAGTGCCAGGTTCCGCAGATCACTCACGCACTGGAGAACCCGATGGGTACCCCGAGCACCCCGTCCGACATCGAGTCGTCGTTATCCTCGGCGGGCGACGTCGCGCCGAAACCGCCGTACAACCTGCTCGCCGTCCTCGCCCCCATCGTGGGGTTCTTCTGCTCGTTCCTGCCCGTGGGCCTGGCCCTGGGCGTCGTCGCCCTCCAACGCATCAAACACACCCGCGAACGCGGCCGGTGGCTCGCCTGGACCGGCATCGCCATGAACACCGCGCTGATTGCGCTGTTCGTCGTCGTCCTGATCGTGACCGCCCTCCGCGACGACGACAAACCCGCCCGCGAAGCACCCGTCGCGATCCCCGGCAAAGGCGACTGCTTCGCCGCCGACGATCCAACCGCCGCACCACCGACCCGGCTGGACGCCGTCCACACCGTCGCCTGCACCCGCGTCCACACCGGCGAGATCTACGCCGTGTTCACCCTCGACTCCCAGGCGCCCACCGTCGATGCCGAGTCCCTGAACGTCGTGGCCACCACCCGCTGCGTCGCGCTGGCACGCGAGTTCATCCCCTCTTCCGGCGTCGCCCCGCGACCCGGCGACGTGCACTACCTCCTCCCCGACCCGCAGCAATGGGCCGCGGGCGGGCACACGATCGCCTGTTTCGCGCGGGACACGGGACTGCGTTTGACACGTCCGTCCGAACGTTGAGTACGAGGCGACGGCCGGCCGGGCGTTGTGGCATCGCCGTCCGTTCGTCGAATCAGGCGGTGGTTCGTGACCGCGCCCTTCCCGGCGATAGGGTCGCCCGGACCGTCGACACGGGGGTGTGCATGAGGCGTCGCGAACGCGGCTTCCCGGCAGGTGTGTTGCTCGCGGCGACCGCGGCGACCGGGTGCACCGGGCACGAGGACGCCGGGCGGGCGCCGGTCACGGCGCCGACTTCCCCCGGTGCGACGGCGCACCCGGTTTCGGGGGCACCGGATGTGGGTCCCGCCTCGTTCGGGCCGGGCATCGCGACGGTCATGTGATGTGGCAGGTCGGGGATCTCGCCTTTCCCGACCGTGGCGATCCTGTCGTCGTACCGGATCGCCGACGGTGTGAAAACGAGCGAGCGCACGATCTCGTTCGGCTCCGAACACGCCGAACCCGACTACCTGTGCTCGCCCGCGGACGAGCAACGATCCGCTCAGCAGGTACGACGGCTCTTCGACCGCAACCACACCCTGGTGGCGGGCATCGTCCCGGGGCCGCCCGGTCGAGGGCGCCGTGCCGCGGCGTTCGACCTGACCACCGGCCGCGCCGTCGGCCCGCCGCCGGCCGACGAGTTCACCTCCCCGAGAGCGCCCTCGGAGTCGGCGCCGATGTTCGCGCCCGACACCGACACCCTGTGGTACCAGGACGCGGACAAACGCGTCCTCTCCCGCGCTCCCCGCAGCCCCGCCGCGCCGAGGGAACGCGGACGCTCGAGCGCGAACGCGTTCCTGCTGTCCGGCGAGAGCGTGTGGAGCCCGGCCGCCACCGTGGAGATGGTCTCTCCGGGCGGTGACGTGGCCGTGGCCTACGAGTACCGACGTGGGATGCGTCTGGTCCGCAACGGCCAACACATCAACGACGCCGTCCGCATCGGCGCCCGGGACATCCTCGACGAGGAGCGGATGCCCGGCGACGAGAAGATCCCCACACACTGCTCGCCGCGCTTTTGGATCGACAACGCGTCGTTCGTGTGCGCCGACACCGGCGCCCTGATCCGGGTCACCCTCGCGCCCGACCGCGCCTCGGTGGTCCCTCTCCTGCCGGCCAACGACCGCACCAACACCGACGCCTTCGGCTCACGCCCCCGGGCAGCCCGCACGGCCCGCGCCCCCTCGACCCCGAGCGCCGGCTGCTCCTCCTCGCCGGCACCACCGGGATCGTTCGTCGCCACCCGGGCATGCTGACGGACACCTACGACGAACCGGCGCAGGTGGGACCGGTGCCGGCGCCGGATCGATCAGGTGAAGGCCGCGACGGTACCGCCGATCAACAGCAGCGACCCCATGACGAGGAAGCCCGGACCGATGACCTTCACCGCCGCCCGGGCCGAGACCAACCGCTCCTCGGGGGACCGGGAGGCCACATCTGCGCCGTTCTCGGCGAAGAATCGCGCGGCCCCCTCTCTGTCGCGCAGAAACCAGATCCCGGCCCCGAGGAAGACGATCCCGACGGCCGAAAGCATCAGCAACCCCGCCGGATCCGCGCCGTCCGAGCCCCAACTCTCAACCAGATAAGCGCTCATCGTCCCATTCTGCTCTCGGTGGGTGATCCACCGGACGCCGCCCGACTCGCCGGGAGGGGACGGCGCCCGGCCGGGGTCGGTCGACGAACGGGATCTTCCAGGTCTTGGTATGGGTAGGCCCCAGGTGAGCGAGAGCCCCGCGCCGACTCCGCGGCCGTACCTCGTCGACGCCAACTCACCCGGGACAGGCCCATCCCTGCTCGGTGAGCCGGGCGCGGATCAGTGCCGAGATGTTGCGTTTCTCGTTCGCCATGGCGGCGTGTTCGGGAATGCCGAGGCTGTCGTCGATGTCCGCCCACCGGTCCAGTCCGGAGACGACCAGTGCCCACCGGGCCGCGTTCAGGACCAGGGCCGAGGTCTGGCCGGGGGCCGGCCAGGTCGCGAAGCCGGCCGCGTCCCGCGGCCAGTCGGGGATCTGGTCCCAGCCCGCCCGGCGAACGCTCCCGGCGAGTTCGGCGCCGTCGTGGTCACCGCGTTCCCGCCTGCTCTGGTCCTCGTTGTCGAGCATCCCGTCTATCATCAACCAATGGCGGGTGTCCACCCACACACGAAAGTTCGCCGTCGTATCGAACGCATGGCCGCCCATGCCGGTCGATCCTGGCGAGTGCCGCCACGCCGGGTCAACACAAGCCCGGAGTCCCGCTACGATCCGCGCGCCCACGGCGCGCCGACCGGGTGGGCCCGGTGAGGGCGCGAGTCGGTTCACGTGACACGTCGTCGCGGCTTCCGGAGGACTGCGCCCGGACGGCGAAGCCCACGAAATCCCCGGCCGGACCCTGCGCGCCGGCTCCGGGCGGATCCGGGGACGCGGGTCGCTAGCACGCCACTTCGTGGGCCAGGCGTCGGGCGGCGATCTCGATCGTCGCCTCGTGTTTGTCGATGCGGGCCGACGCCTCGTCGAACGGCTCGTCCGACTGGCCCAGTTCCTCGACCCGGGCGACGCAGCCGGCGACGCAGGCGCGGGCGGACTGCAGCACGGACCGGGCCAGGGTCGCCGCGGTCGCCAGGTCCGCCCGCGCGGCCGGGTCGTCGGGGGACAGGGCGAGGGCCTCGTCGGCGACGCGCGCGGCCAAAGCGACCAGCCAGGAGACGTGTTCGGCCTGGAACCGCAGCCGTAGGGCCAGCGTGCCTCGCGCGGCGGTGTCGTCGTCCCCCGCCCGCTTCAGATCGATGATCGCCGTCGCGACCCGGTCCGCGATCTCGGACAACTCCTCCGCGCTCTCCCGCGCCCGGTAGCGCGGTCCCGCGCACGTGCCGCCGGCCGCCTCCACGAGGGCTGCGGCAGCGGCCAGGGTCAACGCCGCGACGTGTGGTCCCCGGGCGACGCCCGGATCGGGATGCGCCCACGACCGGAGCATCGCGCCGAATGGCCGGAGGCCGTCGCGGTTTTCCTCCAGGTCGTCCTCCAATTCCATGCAGTCCTCGACCGTGACGGGATTGGGGTTGCGCGTCCAGCGCTGCTCGAAACTCATACCGCGAACGTAGACAAGGAATGTCCGCCTCCGGGGCCGAAATGGCGATTCGCCACTCTCCGGGGAGTCCGGTTCCGGCCTCGCCCGGACCCGTCGGCACGCCGGGCGGGTCCGGGCACAGCGCGGGCGGTGTCGCATCCGCTCCGATGCGGCGGGGTCGCAGTCTCCACAGCCCCGCCTTGCGGTGAAGCTGGGCTGGTGAGCATCAGCGGCGAGCACCCGGTGAGTGCGGAGCAGATCTGTGGGGCCTGGTGGCCTTGGGGGCCAAGCCGATCCTCGATCCGGAGTCGTCGCGCGAAGGCCCGCGGGAGGACGACCGTCCGCAGCTCCTCGGCGCGTTGCCGGCCAAGGCGGAGTCGGAGATCGCCGCTTCGACCAGGTTCGCCCACGAAGGGGTGGAGGACGCCGCCGAAACGGCGGCCGGATGGGCCGAGTTCGTGGGACCGGACTCCGATCTCTCGGCCAACGTGCTGTCCAATCGGTTTGAGCGCACCGGGGTGCAGCTCATGGGCGAAGCCGAGGAGACGCTCCCGGGCAGGCGTGATCGCGCCCGTCGTACGGCCAGGCCGGATGCGAACGGGGGCGGCGACGGCCGTCGAACCACAAGCCCGGTTCCCCGGCGGCATCCTCCGTCTCCGTGTCCTGCTCATGGAGCCCAGGGGCACGCGGGCCCTGAACACCCGGGCCCGCGTTCAGTACATCGCGGCGAGGAGTTCGCCGTGCTCGACGTCCTCGCGGGGCAGTGTCGTGCCGAACTCGGTGTGCATCATGCGGTCCTACCCGACACCGGATGGAACGCCGCCCTGATCGCCCACCGCGTCGGCCCCACCGGACACGTCACCAGCATTGAGACCGACTCCGCGCTCGCCACCACCGCGGCCGCGACCCTGACCCGCGCCGGAGCACGCGTCGACGTCCGGGTCGGCGGCGGCACCCTCGGCTGGGCCCCGAACGCCCCCTACGACCGGCTGATCGCCACCTACGCGGTCGACCGCGTCCCCCGCGCCTGGATCGAACAGACCACCCCCGGCGGCGACATCGTCTTCCCCTGGATCCGCCTGGGCTACTTCGCCCTCACCACCGCCAAGGACGGCCGCTCCGCCACAGGATGGCTCCACGGCCTCGCTCAATTCATGAACGCCCGCGGCACCCCCACCCACCGCCACATCCGCGCCGACCGCCACCCCGACCACGAACGCGCCTTCACCCGCGACCCACGCCCCTTGCACGACAACGCCCACCTGATGTGGGCGCTGCGCCTGCGCCTGCCCGACGTCCTGTTCGACACCACCGTCGACACCGGCGGCGTCCATGCCCGCCTCCACGACGGCGCCGGTCCTGGGCGACGATCTCCACGCCGCCGAACGGGTGCGCGATCGCCTCCCAGGGAGGTCCGCGCCGGCTCGTCGACGAACTGGAGACCGCGTGGGACGCGTGGATCGCGGGCGGCGCCGTGAGCCTGTACGAGCACGGCATGACCGTCACGGCCGACGACGAGCAGTTCGTCTGGGCGGGCGACCCCGACACCG
>NZ_KB889745.1 GCF_000372745.1 Embleya scabrispora DSM 41855
CGGTAACCGCCGTGTTTCTTGTCTGGAGCGGCTGGATCCTGTCGGCGAAGCGGATCACGTGGCCCGACCTGATCCCTTTCGGCGTCACCGCGGCCGTTCTGACAGCGATCTATTCCGTGGGCGCCGGCGTCTACCTGCCGCGTCTGTTCAACGCCTCCGTCTCGCGCTACGGAGTGGTCGGTGCCGTCTTCGCGATGATCTCGGCCCTCTTCGCGGCCATGCTCGTCCTCGTCGCATCGGCTGCGCTGGGACGAGAAGTACGAGACGAACTCGGTCGGATCCGTCAAGGCCGACGCCCTTCCGACCACGAGGTCCGCCGACAGTGGGACAGCGTGGTCGAGCAGACACGGTCACGTTGGCAGGCGGCACGTGAACAGGTCTCCCATCATCGGACCAACGGTGCGGACCGCTGATGGACGGGACCGGCCACGACCGTGTCGGCGGCGACTCAATGCACAACCACAGGTCGAACGTGCCGACAAGGAGGTTCTCCTCCCACTTCCAGACCTCGGCCTGCGGGTCGAGTTCGTGGGCCCCGTCGACGCGCAGCGGCATCAGGGCGCGTTCGAACGGGCCGATCAGGTCCTCGTACAGGGCCCGCATGTCACTCGATGCCGCGCGGTCGATCGTCTGCTCCCGATCGGGGGTGATCCCCCGCTCCGGGCCTGCGGGCGGTTCGGGGGCCAGGTGGCGACGTGCCGGTTCGCCGATACCGGGCCGTCCGCCGACGCACAGCGGTCGCAGACGACCGACCGACGACGCGAGCGCTGCCGGGAGACGGCGTCGGTGGCCGGTGCGCCCGCTCGGCGCTCCGAGAACACGGGTCACCGCACGGGCAGTGCCCCGCGGGGACCAAGACTCGCCGGTCAGCCCTGCGGGTCGAACCGCTCCGGAAGCCGGTCGCGTTGTTGGACACCGTCGGGATCGAACCTCATGGCGGTGACGAAGCCGGAGGGGATCTCACCCAGTTGCCGGTGGGTCCCCACCTTTCGGAGCTGCGTGGTGCCGAGGCTGTTGCTTTCGATGGCCAGGGTGCGTCCGTCGGGACTGAGCGCGATGTCGCCGACACCGCCTTGGCCGAGGAACTCGCCGAGCGCCTCCGCGACATCCACGGTGATTCCCTTTCGTCGATGTGGTCGGCTCGGTACCGGCGCACGTCGGCCATCCTCCTGCGGGTCGGCAGGTCGAGGTGGCGAATCCGACGGGTCGAAGTCCTCTTGTGGCGGGCCGGGGACGGACGCCGGCGCACCTACACCGCTGCCGATGCGAGGAAGACGAACGTGAAGCGGGCACGCGCCGTCGATCTGGTCGCACGGATGCTCGGCCGACTCGACGCGGACCGGAGTTGGCCGATGAGCCCTGGTCCAACAGGTCTGGATTTTCGGGAGCTTCGCCCGGGCGCCTCCGAACCGCACGACGTCGACGTGGCCGTCCGTTTCGAACGCGACGAGCAGATGCGGCAGGCGGTCGTCGAAGCCATCCTCTCCGGCCGCGCCAACCCCTACGCCCCGCTTCGCCGCGCGCTCGCCGGCACATCACGCGGGCTGCAATTCCGGTTCGAGGACCACACGCGGGAACGACTCCGGGCCGAAGGCACCGCCATGCTGTCGCCGTGGCAACGCGGCGACACACCCCCACAGGCCCGCACCGTCCTGCACTCCATCGCCGAGGACCCCTCCGCGGGCCGCGCCGAACGCCACGACATGATCGTCGCGTTCACCGGCCTCGACCGTTGCATCCCTCGCCCGGTACGCGCGGAACTCATCGCCTGGCAGCAGCGGGGACTGGCCGACATCACCCGGATCCCACTCCCGGACGCCCCCGAGGACACCGACCTCCTCGCGGCACGAAACAGCGAGACTCGATTCGAGAACCCACACCCGAGTTGTGGGTTCTCAGCCTCGATGTCATGTGAGTGACCGAGTGACCTGTGGCTTCGGCCGATTCTCAACCGGATGGCATAGCTCCGGATTCTCGGCTGCGTGGCAGATCCTCGCGGCTGCGGCAGATCGGCCGGCAGGCGGGCCTGTCCCACGAGAAGGTCCGATACCGGCTCGCCGCCCGGAAGGCGGCCGGCGAGCCGGGCGCGGCTCCCTGGAAGAGCACCTTGGCCTCAGGGCTTGCAGGTGGGCCGCTGCCGTCCGCCGGCCACCTTGGGCGGGCAGCGCGAAGCCGTAGCGTCCGTGGAGTCGATGTGGGCGGACTTCGGCGGCACAGGCGGGCGATGTCGGCGTCTCCGCCGAGCAGACCCTGCCGAACAGCGCGGTCCGTCCAGGGACCGGAACACCATCTCATGATCGACCACAAGCAGATGGCAGCCCCCGGCCGGGCAGCCGGGCCCGGACGACCACGGGCCGGCCTACTTGAACGTCTCCAGCGCGGTGTCGGTGTTGTCGAGGGCGGTTGCCAGGAGCTCCCGGCCCGCCTTCAGCATCCCGCCCTGGTTGATGATGGTGACGAAGTCGACGGTCGGGTCCGCCTCTTCGAGTGTGCCGATCACGCCCAGCATGATGTGCAGCGCCTCGGCGGCCTGCGCGGCCGCGCCCACGATGGGCCCGGTGTCCGGATCGTTGGCGAGGAGGAAGAGCGGCATACCCACCCGCCGAACCTGCCAGCCCAGGAAGGATATCTGCCTGGCCGGGTCGTCCCAGGTGTCGGCGCCCTTCAGCTGCTCCAACCATGCGGTGAACAGGTCCTCGCCGTCCTCCTCGGCCTCGTCGGCGAGCTTCGCCTGTCCCTGCACCGCACCCAGCAGGGTGTTGAGCAGACGCAGCCGGTAGATGTCGGGGCTGCCGAACCCTGCGGCCCTTTCGGCGTGCTCGGCCGGTGTGTTGTTGCCCTCGTAGAGGCCCAACGCGGCCAGAGCCGCGCCGATCTGTTCCACCGTCACCGGGATGTCGTCACTCTTCATGCCGGCACGCTACCTGTCCCGGACCGGGCGTGGGGGGCCAATGTGATGGCCATCGGCAGCGGTTGTCCTGTCGCATCGCATTCGGCGGATGATGGGCCACTGACCTGCTGGGTTTCCAGGTCCTTTGAGAGCATGCCCTTCGGATTCCTCATACGACCTGGCTTCCACGCAAATCACGTGCGCAATGGCCGCATAGGCGCGGGCAGAGCGGCTCCTGAGTCCGCGCGAGGCTCGAGGACCGGCAGCGGCGAGGCGAGGAACGGTTCCAGAAGGCTGAGCAGCCTCTTGGGGCGGTGCAGTGGGATGATGTGGCCGCAGTCGTCGATGATGTGGCCGACGAGATGATCGGCGAGCGGCCGCAGTTGCCGTTCGAGGGTCCTGCCCACAGGGCGGGCCCCGATGGCCATGGTGGGTACGGTCAACCGGCCGGTATTGGCGGCTTCCCGGATCTGTTCGTTGCTCGTGGGCAGTGCCCGGTAGTACGAGAAGGCGCAGCGCAGGGCCTCGGCCCCGGTGTACGCGTGGACGAAGGCGTTTCGGACGGCGGGATCCACGCCCTCTCCGTTGGAGCCCGTGCGCAGGAACCAGTCGATGTACTGGGCTTCGTGTCCGGTGAGTACGGTTTCCGCGAGGCCGGGTACCGCGTGGAAGCCGAACCACCACGGTGCTCCATGGGCGAGGAATTCCTCGGCGCCCGGCAGAAGTGTGCCCAGAAGTGACTCCATGACCACGAGTTGTCGGACGAGGTCGGGGCGGCGCATGGCAAGAAGAAAGGCCGGTGGGGTTCCGGCGTCGATGCCGACCACGGACGCCGAACTCTCCCCGAGAGCGTCGAGTAGGGCTTCGGCGTCGGTTGCAAGCGTTCCGGCGTCGTAGCCGTCCCTTGCGCGCGTGCTTGCGCCTGTTCCTCGCAGGTCTGGTGCGATCACTCGGTATTGCCCGGCGAGGCCGTCCAGGACATGGGTCCACAGTTGCCAGGTGTGCGGGAAGCCGTGCAGCAGCAGCACGGCCGGCCCCTCGCCGGCGAGAGCCACGTTGAGGTCGACGCCGTTGGCCGTGACCCGCCGTAGTTCGATGCCTGACGGGCGGTTGGGTATGTGGCGCGGTGCGGCAGGCACGGCGATCCCCCTGTGTGGTTACGAATGGTGACAACAAAACGATAGGTAACTAGGGTGAAGGGGCCAAGACCGCACTTCTGCCACAGGTGGTGAGTTCCAGGTGACCTCCTCGACGCGGCGCCCCCCTCACGGGAATCGTGGAGATCTGTTCGATCCGCAGTGTCCGACCCGCCGTCTGCTTGACCGGATCGGCACGAAGTGGACGTCCATGACCATCAAGGTGCTGGCGGAGGCGTCCCCGCAGGAGGTGCGCTTCGCGGAACTACAGCGCAGGATGGCCGGCGTCTCGCAGAAGATGTTGTCGGTCACCCTTCAAGGGCTGGCCCGTGACGGCCTGGTCAGCCGTCGGGTGGAAGCGTCGGTGCCGCCACGCGTGTACTACGGGCTCACCCCGCTCGGCACGACACTGGAAGAACCGCTGGCCAGGCTTCGTGAGTGGGCCGAGGAACACATGGCCGAGGTCGACCGCGCAAACCAGCGCAGCCAGGAACGCACGGCCGACGACTGATCACACCCGCAAGCCGGCAGACGGAGCACCTCGTGTCGTCGACCAGCGGGGCCACCACGGTGAGGATCTCCTGAGGCCGGTGAAACCGCCGAAAGCGCGGCGAGTACGCCAACACGGTTGGCTTCGCGTCGGACAACCCTCGTCCGACGCGAGGTTGCTGCCCGGTGCGGGCTTAGGACAACGCGTCAAAGATCTCCTGAGCCCTTACGCATCAAACCGGTGCCGGCGATGCGATCGAACGCGGCCCGCAGTCCTGCCCGCAGGGCAAAGGCGTCCGGGTATCCGCACCCGAAATCCGGAAGCCGGCACGATCCGAGTTCGATAGCGTCGCGTACACGAATCGACCGGACTCGGAGTCGGCTTCGCGCAGTGGTCATCGGTGTCCCGATCCCGGGGTTGCGGGTCTCGCCCACCGGGGCCGCGTGGATGGCACAGGGGGTTCGCGGTGTGCGAGGTGGATCACGAGGCGGCGGCGGTGGCGGCGGTCGCGAGGCTGGTGGCGGCACATCCGCATTTGGCGCAGGGCCCCTGCTCACACCCCGCGTTGGCGGGGTGCGAGGACGTGGTGTGGACAGCGATCCCCGGCTGCCCGGAGGGCGTCCCGGTCGTGTTGCGCGGTCTGCTGGACCCCGAGGCGGCCGAGGAGACCGAACGGGCGCTGGGCTGGGTGGTGATGTCGGGTCCGCTGAACATCGGCATGGCGATGGCGGCGGTCCTGCCGTTCCTGTTGCGCCTGGCGGCCGATCCCGAGGTGCCCCGCCGGGACGAGCTGTTCGATTTGGTGCTGGTGGCCGCCGCGTTGTCCGAGCCGACCGACCCCGACAACGCGTGGGCCCTGGCGATCGGCGGCCGCGAGGAGGACCACCCCGAACGCGCCCTGTGTCGAGCGGCCTTCGTCACGGACGCGGCGTGGGTACGGCGGCTCCTCGACGACGACGCGCTCCTGGCGAGCGCCTCGCTGCGCGACGACGACCACGCGAGCCTGCGCGCGGCCGCCGGGCTGTGACACGGTCGGCCGCCCCGCCGCCACAGCCGCAGTCATGACCGGGAAGGCCGCTCACGCGGTCGAGACCGAACACCCGACCCGCGACGGCGCAATTGGGCCCGTCGGCGTGGCGCCAGGACATCGTCGGCAACACCGGGGACGTCCTGGTCTTACGACCGGCCGATCGGCGCCGACGGCATCCGATGGAGCGACCTGCAGGCGTGGTGAGTCCATACGCACCCCGAGTCGGGCGACAAGGCCGCGATGAAGGCGGAGCTGTACGCGCGGCTCCGCAAAAGCGTCGACGACGCGAAGTCGCCCCGCAGCTGCTTCTGTTCGACCTCTACCACGCCATCGTCGGCGCCACGACGACGGACTTGCCCGCGCTGCTGCCCGAGGTCTGGCTGCACTGGGACCCCAAGACCGTCCACGCACGCGGGGTGGACGCGCTGTTGTGTTTCCGCATGGACTTCCTGACTGCCTCATCAGGGCGACGGAGACAACGGTCGGTGGAGTTCGGGGGTGACGCTCTCCTCGATCACGGCGCGCAGGGCGTCGGGAACGGGATCGTCGACCAGGCACAGCCGCCCCAACGCGGCACCCACCCTCACCTCTGCGGGGCCGGTCGGATCCGGCCACAGGGCCCGGACCCAGGCGACGGTGTCGCCCGGGTCGTGTTCGTGGGCCAGTTGGGCAATCGCCAGGACCAGGCCCGCGCGCACGCGGGCATCCTCCCACGACCGCGTTGCGCTGCCCGCGGCGCGCCGGCAGCGAGACCGACTGGCTGACCGAGACGCACGTCGCCACCGCCTACCACCAGCGCTTCCAGGCTGCGGCCGACCGGCAAGAACGCATGCGCGAGGTTCAACAGGACTTGGTCGCCGAGGAATGCAACCGCGATCGGCCCCATCCGGTGGTCACACTGGTCCCGGAGGTGCCCGGTGAGATGCCCATCAATCAACGATCCTTCGTCGCGCACAAAGAGGCCCCGTCGGCCGCTCGGCCTCTTCTGGGTCTGTCGCACCAGCCGTTCGTTCAGGTGAGCGTGGGGCGTCGCAAGTTGCGCCTGGGCCGGCCCTCTCCTGCCGCGCGCAGGGATCTGGCGTATCTCCACGACGACGGCGCCGGCGTCTGGGCCCGCCCGATCGACACCCGTGTCTACACCGTGGACGACGACGCGAGGGTTCGTGTCGTCGACGCGGTGACCGCCAGGCCCGCCTGGATCTGCTTCAGGTCCGGCCGGCGGTCCTTGGAATGGCCGTACCTCGGCGCCGGATACTCCTCCTCGACCCTCTCGAACGCGCCGTGCAGGGAGATCGACGTCATGTCCCGGTGAAGACGGGACACGTCCAGGCCGAACGCGGCGATCCCCGCGGCCCCGATCGACCCGACGACGGCCTCGACCTCGTGGGCGATCGCGTCCAGGGCCCGGGCGATCCGATCGTCGTTGAGTGCGTCCGACTCGATCCCGAAGACTTCCTCGACCGCGCAGTCGGCGGCCCACTCGTCCACCTTCCACATCGGGGACGGCGACGTCAGCCGATTGGCGATCGACGCCTCGACGACCTCACCGTGACTGATCCGGGCGAACTCCCGTACCGGACACAGGCGATCGACAATTCCGGCCACCTCCAACCGGCGGCAGAGGTCCGCCACCACCGGCAACGCGGCCAACCGCTTGACCACCACCGACTCGGTGACGGTCTCCGCCCGCCCACGCCGGGCACGATGCCGGGGCCACTCGATATGCAGCCATACCGGCACAACGAGCCGACCCCGACACAGTCACACCCCAACCAACGCAACCCGTGAAGAACAGGGCTAGCGCTCCATGGACTTGCCGCGATCGACGTCCCGCGACCCACCGGACGAGAATGTCCCGCGAACCACGTGGGACGAGCCGCCGGACGTTTCCGGCGCGGGCTGCCACGGATGAACACCGGGGACCCGACCGTCGGCAGGGGGATCGATGGCCGGGAGCCCTCGTGCGGGCCTTGCCCGGACCACCCCGTCGCCGACCGTGACGGCTGCGGCGATGGCTTGGTAGAGGGCGCCGTCGGCCTGCACGTTCCGGTCGTAGGCGCGACGGGCGACCATCTGTACTCGGGAGGGCAACGGCGCGGCGAGTCCGTTCGCCGCGACGACCGTCGCGGCGGCGGGCCGCGCCGGTGGCTCCCGCGGTGCGGTGGGACCGGGCGGGGGCTCCGCTTTGGCGACCCGGGCCACCGTGGTGACCACGTCGTCGGTGATCTCCACCGGTCTCGGCGGCTCCCACGGCCGTACCCACGCGGGTCCACTCTTGGGCTCCGGCGCCAAGCCGTGCCAGTGCAGTTCCGTCTGGGCGAACCGCACCAGGTCCTTCGCTCGCACCACCCGTGACCCGTGCAGCACTCGGGCCTCGTTCTTCTTCGAGGCGTTCTTCGTCCACCACACGCCGTAGGCGGCCCGCAGGCTCAGGAATTCCGGGTTGGCCTCCGCACCCGGGACCGTGCGACCGAGTTCGCCGAACATCGGGCCGAAAAACGCACCCGCGTATCGCTGCCTGCCGCGACTCCAGGGTATGTGCAGCGTCGGAGGCGTCCGGTTGAGCACCCACGCCTCGTCCATGAGTCGGTCGGAGGACAGGTCCAGCGGTCGGTCACCGACCGAGTGGTAGCGGGCGTAACCGAAGAGCGGCGGCCGAACGCCCTCGGGGACCGCACCGGTCTCGACGAGCCAGTTGCCCTCGGGTACGACGCCCTTGCGAAAGTGTTTGAAAATCGCCTTGCGGTGCTCGTACTCGTGGATCATTTGCGGCCATTCGTCGGCCGATACGGCGCGAGCCAGGCGCGCCGCCAAGGAGGCGTTCGCACGCAGTTGATCTGCGCTCCCGGACGGACGCACGCCGCCCTCCACGATCGGCGGGCGCAACGTGCCGGATGTGAGGCGTTCCCACATCTCGGCCTCGGTCGCGGGAGGATCGGGGTCTTTGTCGCTGCCCTCCTTCATGGTCCACAGCTTCGGCATCGCGTAGATCCCGCCGTGTGGGCCGATCCGGGGCCACCAGGTGACACTCAGCTTCGCGCGCGCCTGCGTCTTGTCGGCGGTGAGCCTGTGCAGGAAACGAAGTCCTCGGATGGCCACCCGGTACAGCGGGACCCGACGACGCATTCGGCGATACTCGATGCGAAATCGCTCGTCGCTCTCCAGCCAGGCGCTGCCGTGGAGCTTCCGGCCGCGGACGTGATCAGTGATGGCGTTGGGCATTGGGATCCGTTCCGGTACACACAGGTGTCGGGAATATGGGGCTCCGGATCGATGAGCCTACCGGGCGAGTTGCCCATGCCCGATAGTGCCGACCGTGCCGATCGAGGCGGACCGCTTCCGATCGAGGCGGACCCCCCGGCGCGATGTCGAGCCTTCCGACACCTGGGCATGCGGGTGTGTGGCCCGGGACACGAATGCCCCGATTCACGAATGAACCGGGGGCTATTTCCCCCAGGCCGGGTACTACGCGGCGCGGGCTTCGAGGACGTCGATACCCGGAAGCCGCTTACCTTCGAGATACTCCAGGGCGGCCCCGCCGCTGGTCGAGACGTACGACAGCTTGTCCGCCAGGTTGAACCGGTCGATGACGGCGAGCGTGTCACCGCCCATGGCGACGGAGAACGCCCGGCTCTTGGCGACGGCCTGGGCGACGGTCTCTGTCCCGTTCCGGAAGTTGGCGAACTCCCACACACCCACCGGGCCGTTCCACAAAATGGTCTGGGCGCGCTCCAGGATCTCGCCGTGTTCCGGACGGTTTCCGGGCCGAGGTCCAGGATCTGCTCGCCGTCACCGACCGCCCCGACCTTCTTCGGGGTCGCTGCCGCGACCCCGGAGAACTCGGTGGCGGTGGAGACGTCCGTCGGGACGGCGATCTTCCCGTCCTTGGACGGTTCGAGCGCACGGGGGACGGATTCCTTCTCGTACAGCGACGTGCCCACGTTGTGGCCCCGGGCGGCGATGAAGGTGTCGGCGATGCCGCCCCCGACGATCACCTGGTCGGCGATCTTGCAGATGTTCTCCAGCAGGGCCGGCTTCGTGGACATCTTCGGGCCGCTGATGACGGCGACCAGCGGGCGGGCCGGGTACTTGAGCACCTTCTCCAGCGCCTCCGATTCGGCGGTGAACAAGGGGCCGGCGCAGGCGGCCGGGGCGAACCTGGCCACGCCGTGGGTGGACGCCCGGGCGCGGTGTGCGGAGCCGAACGCGTCCAGGACGTAGACGTCGCACAGAGTCGCGTACTTCCGCGCCCGGGCTTCGTCGTCGGCCTCCTCCCCCGGGTTGAACCGCACGTTCTCCAGGACGGCGACCTCACCCGCGGCCACCTCGACAGGGCCGAGGTAGCCCTCGACCAGCCGCACCGGGCACGTCAGGTGCTCCTTGAGGGAGTTGACGACCGGAAGGAGGGAGAACTCCTCCTGGTATTTGCCCTCGGTGGCCCAGTCCAGGTGGGAGGTGACCATGACCCGGGCGCCCTGCTTCAGCGCGGCCTGGAGCGTCGCCGCGGCCGCGCGGATACGGGCGTCGGAGACGACCCGCCCGTCCTTGAGGGGAACGTTCAGATCCGCCCGGATCAGAACGCGCTTGTTCTTCAGGTCCACCTCGGCCATTTCCGTAACGCCACGTCGTCTCCCTTGTCGTCGGGTGCCGCACATCGGCGCGCCGGCCAGTGGGCATCGCGCCGCGACTGTACGGCGGCGGCCCTTGAGGATCGCCCACGCCGGGTCCCGGCGTCCCGGACATGGGGCAAACGGCCAGAGCACCGATACGTGCCACACCACGGCGGATCCGGGCCTTCGCCCTTCCGGCGGCACCGGTGCACCGCGGCCGCCCGGCCCTGACACGCGGAACCCGCGGCCGGCCCGCCGACGACACCGCGCGGCCGACCGGGGGCCCGGCAGGGCACCACGTCCCACCCAGTCCTCGCGCTCACACTCGCTGCCCCCGCCGTGTCCTGCGCCGTCCTACCACAGGGCCGCCGGCCTCCCTCGATCGAGCCAGGTCCGCCCCCCGAGCGCCACACGGCGCGCTTGGCCGATTAGTCTTCGTGCGTCATCCTGATGCCTGAGCAGGCTCCGCATCCGTCAAGCGGTTGCGGAGCCCAGTTGTGCCTGTGAGGAACCTGTCATGAGCGAGCCGCGCGGGGGCGTCGGCCGGAATCATTTCGCTCGACCGCGCCGCCTGCGGTGGGGTCCATACCCGCGTCGGTCGGCGTTCGGACCCGAGGGCGGCCGCATCGCGACGGCGGTCGTCGGCGCCGCCTCCGGCGAACGGCGCGGTGCTCGCCTGGGCCAGGCGTCCAGCGCGCGTCACGGCGGGGACCCCGAGCCCGCGAAGCCGTCCGGCGTCTCCCCGCCCCGGTGGCGGATCTGTCATGTGGCGGTTGCGCTCGCACTACCGCTGTATGTGGGATGGGGCCTCCTGCTGGCCACCGGTGGCGGTGATCTCGCGGCTCAGTACTCCTGGGCGGAGTTCGCCGTGCGGCATCCGGGTACGCCGTACGGCCTGTTCTGGTTCGGCGGGATCGACGTCGGCAGCTACAGCGTCCTCTCGCCGCCGCTGATGGCGTTGGTCGGGGTCCGCACTCTCGCCGCCCTCAGTGGGTTGGCCTCGACCGGGCTGTTGGCCGCGCTGTTGGTGCGCACCACCCGGAAAGTGCCGACGTGGCCGGCGCTGATCGGGGCGCTGGCGCTGTGGGCCAACGTCGTCTCGGGCCGCGCCACGTTCGCTCTCGGTGTCGCAAGCGCGCTGGGCACCTTGCTGGTCCTCGTGGGGCGGCACACACCTGTGTGGCGGCTCGTCGCGGGGGTCGTGGGGACGGGGTTGACCGTGCTGTTCAGCCCCGTGGCTGGTCTGTTCCTTCTCGTGGCGGGCGCGGGGTTCCTGCTCGACCGGCAGTGGGCGAGGGGCCTGGCCCTGACCGTACCGACGGGTGTGGTCGGTGGGTTGGTGACCGTGCTGTTCCCGTCCCACGGCCAACAGCCCATGGCCGCCGAGCGGATCATCCTGCCGGTCCTGGCCGGCGTCGTGGTGGCGTTGACGGCACCGCGCGACTGGCGCGTGCTGCGGGCCGGTGGCGCGGTCTACGCCGTCGGTGTGGTGCTGACCTGGCTGATTCCTTCGCCGGTGGGCACCAACGTCGAGCGCCTGGGCGCGCTTGTCGGCGCGCCCGTGCTGCTGGCAATCTGGTTCGAGCGGAGACGGCGAGGCCCGCAGCCCGGGAGGTCCTTGCTCCGAGTCGGTGGTGACGCGTCCTTCCGCACGCGCTTCTGTGCCGCGGGGCTGGCGATGTGCGTGATCTGGACGGCGGTGGCGACGGCCCGAGATGTGCAGGCGCATACGGAGGTGCCCGGCTGGTCGCGGCACACCGCCGGAGTCATCGCCGAGTTGGACCGGCTGGGCGCGTATCGCGGCCGTGTCGAAGTGGTCCCCACCGGCTCGCACCGCGAGGCCCGGGTGTTCGCCCGGTATTTCCAGGCGGTGCGCGGCTGGAACCGCCAACTCGACATGGAGCGCGGCCGGTTGTTCTACTCCGAGGAGCTCGACGAGGCGAGCTATCGGGCGTGGCTGAACGATTGGGCGGTCGGCTACGTCGTCCTGCCGCACGCCCCACCGGACGGCTACGCCAGGACCGAGGCCGCGTTGATCCGGTCCGGCCGCCTGGGCTCCTGGCTGGAGCCGGTCTGGAACGACACCTATTGGACCGTCTTCCGCGTCCAGGACGCCGTGCCACTGGCCACCGCCCCCGCCGAAGTGCTCCGTGCCGGCGACGCCGACATCGTGCTCAAGATGCCCCGCCCGGGAACGGTCACCGTGCGTGCCACCTACTCGCATTGGCTGTATTCCGACGGCGCCTGCCTGCGCGCGAGCGGCCCCTGGATACAACTGACCGCTTCGCGCCCCGGGATCTATCGGATCACCTCCAGCTACTTCCCCCCGGATGGCTGCCGAACATGAGGTTTGCGGCCGGGATGCACTGACGCCGTCCCACATCCCCGAGTCCGCTCAGCCTTTGCCGGCATACGCGCAGCCCTCGCCGGTGGCGGCGAGGTCACGGGGCGGATCCCGACCGGGAGTTCGATCACGATCGACGTGCAGCGCACGGGTCTGGTGCCGCCGTGGGCGCGGTGCGCGCCCTCGCGGGGGCCGTGGTCATGGTCCACGCCTTTCGGGGTGAAGAACGCCCAGGAGGACCCAAACCGGACGGTGACGAGCTTGCCGCCGCCGGAGTGGAACCCGGTGCGACGTGCGGCGTCGCCCGTTCACCCGCACACGACGGCATGAACACCGCGTCCTCCGTGTGCGGGGGATCGGCTGCGCTTCCGACTACGCGGTCATCGACTGTGAGGGGGAGCCTCTGGTAGGAGCCGCCGGAGGCCTTGCTCACGTACCCGAGGACGAGCATGTCGGACAGTCCGGCGATGGAGGCGGAGATGCCGTCCTCGTCGAAGACGAACGAGCCTCCGGGCGGGGTGAACGTGATGGTGGCGGTCGTGGCGGTAACGGCGACCGCGCCCTCCCAGCCGTCCGGTGGCAGGGGTGTGATGCCGTCCGCGGTGTCCACGGGGGATTGCGCGCCGGTCCCGATCGGGAGCGCGATCTCGATCCTGGCGTACTCGACGGGGTCGCCGGGCGGCGCGGAGACGACCATGTCCAGGCGGGCGATCGTCGATTCCCCCGTGGGAGGGCCGGCCTGCCGGGGGAAGGGGTTGGTCAGGACCGCGTAGTCGAGCAGGCCCGAGACGATCGCGTGGGCCGGGTGTTCGGGGAACTCGTCGCTCACGGCGTGGGTCCTTCCTCGGACGGGTGGAGCCGGAGGTAGCCGGTGCGCAGAACCGGGCGGGCGAACGGCAGCGCCGGTGCCGGGTCGGCGGGCACGGTGGGGTGGGTCGTCCACGCGCCGGCCGAGGCGGGTTGGGTCCAGGTGCTGTGTCGGTCGGCGGGCCTGGGCAGGGTCACGGCGCTGCTGTCGTCGGGGGCCGGGACGGTGAACATCGGGCCGAAGCGGAATCCGGCGGTGATCGCGTCGAGGGATTCCTCGAACGCACGCCCGGGCATTCGCAGGTTCGCGGTGGGCAGGATGCCGGTGGTGGCGTGCACCGTGCCGTAGGGGTCCAGGAGCAGGCTCACGTGCGCGGCGCTGGTCGGGTCGTGGTCGCGTGGTGGGCGGGCCGGGAGGGCAAGGCCGTGTCCGGGGCCGATGGGGCGCAGGTAGTCGAAGTCGTCGTCCAGGTCGGTCAGGTCGCCTTCGTCGAGGACGATGTGCAGGCCGGTGTAGTCGCGTTCTCGGTAGTAGCCGACGAGGCCGTCGCGCTCCCCCAGGCGTACCGGCCGGCGGTAGGTCGGGTATTCGGGCTCGGGCGGGTCCAGGAGGTGTTGCCAGGACGGGTCGCGGTGGGTGGGGCCGTCCAGGTCCAGGCGCACCCGGGGCGGGGACCAGGGCGAGCGGGCGGCCCAGGAGGCGGCCCACCGTGGTCGGCGGTCCTGGTCGCCGTTGTCCGTCACAGGCAACGACCCCGCCACCGCAGGGCCGGTCGCCCGCTGCCACCCGGGCCGGTGGTCCCGGCGTGCTCTAGGGCGTGTATCCAGTTGAGATCAACAGGTGCTCCGGCTGAGGTCCTTGACCCGGATCATCGCGGCGCGAAGGTGGAGGCCGGCGAGGTAGCTCTCGGGGGTCTTGTCGTAGCGGGTGGCGATCCCTCGCCATGCCTTCAGCCGGTTGATCGCGCGTTCGACCGTGTTCCGTTCCTTGTAGAGATCGGCGTCGTGGCCGACGGGTCGACCGCCCGCGCTGCCCGTCCTCTTCCGGTTGGCGGCCAGGCACCGAACTCCCTCGGCATCTCACGCCACTGCGCACCCGTCCGAAACTTCCAGACCACGCCCTCGAACTGCTGCCGCAGCCGCTCGGGATACGGACCGAACCCGCCTATCGGCAGGTAAGGCCCGACGAACTCCCACTCCACGTCCGTCAGTTGCTCTCGCGTCACAACAAGACGATCTACCAGTTCAGGGTCGCCGCGACGACGAATCCCACAGATTGATCACAACCGGATACGCGCCCTAGTCCTGGCGGTGGACGGGCTGGACGAGTGGGCCTCGCCGGGACTGGCGCGGGTGTGCCTTCATCGGTTGGACGTGTTCGCGAGCACCAAGCGCGCGGATGTCGTCGCGTCCACGAGGCCCTTCAGCTCGGTCGAGCTGCCTTTGGACGCTTCGCGCCGGCGCCGCGCGACCCTGGCTCCGTTGAGCGAGGCGCAGCAACTCGAGTTCATCGCCAAGTGGCTCGCGCCTTTTCTCGACGAGGCGCAGGTGGAGGTGGAGAGTGCGCGGTGGGCGGGTGAGGTCGGTTCGGCCCCGCACCTGTCGGCGTTGGCCGACGTGCCGTTGTTCCTGACTCTCCTGCTGCGGGCTCGGGACCAAAGGGCCGAATTCCCCGAGGACCTGCACGCGGTTTTGGACACGGCGGTCGATCGCATGATCGGTGAACATCGCAGACGCAAGATCGAGTTGTCCGGGGCCCCGGACGCGTTTCCTTCCACCCCTCACATCCGGACGGTGTGCGGGGTGACGGCGGAGCACATGCACACGCGGTCCGTCGTCGCCTTGGGCGACGAGGAACTTCGCCGTGTGTTCCGTGACACCCTGGGCGACGCCATCGGCTATCCGCCGTCCGAAGCGCACGCGGCGGCCATCGCGATGGTCGACGGCCTGAGTCCGGGGATCGGCGTGATGATCCGACCGGCGCCGGACGAGAGCCAGTTCTTCCACCGGTTGGTCCTGGAATTCCTGGCAGCGGAGCGCATGCTCGAGCGGGAACCACGGCAGCTGCGGGAGCTGTTGTGTGGGTACCTGACCGACCGCAGGTGGGGTCAGGTCCTGCGGTTTCTCGTGCGTGGGTTGAACCGCCCTCGTGAAATCGCGGCCGCAGCGGCACGGGTGGGGCGCCGAATTGTGCGCGTCGATGGTGGCCCACAGTCCTCTCCGCCTGTCGTCGCGAGGCATGATCGTCCAGGCGTGCCTGATGAGCGGCAACCTCGGCGGCAAGGCGCCTTTCCGCGCGGGCGACGACGCGCTCGGCGGTGTCGACCTTGATCTTGATCTCGCCGGCCGAGGGCCGCGCCCGCTCGAACAGGCGCGTCCTGGCCGTATGGGCTCAACCCCGCCGATCGCACAGGAGAGCGAGCCTTCCGGAGGTCGTCCCGGAGGTCGTCCGGAGTTCGACTCGGCATCCAGTTCCTCGGTGACCGCGATCTCGCAGTCGTTGACGATTCGTTCGAGCGCTTCGGTGGATCGGTTCGAGTCCCGGCTCGCGTTGGCCGTCATCGGGGAGCCGTCGATCGCCACCGCCGACGGGTCCACGAGTCCGTGTCGGCCGCAGGCTGCGAGTACTTGGACGAACAAGGACTTCAGGGCTTGGCCGTGCCGTCGGATGAAGCGCGCGATCGTGGAATGGTCGATGGTGCGGTTCGCCGTGATGATCCGACATCCCACGTCGTCGAGGCACGAGCTCTCGATCCGGCGTGAGGAGCGAACTCCCTTGCTGTAGCAGTAGACGACCAAGGCGAAGAGCACCGAGGGGTCGTGTGCCGCCCGGCCCTGTCCGTCGGCGCGGACTCGTCCGGAAAGGCCGTCAGGTCCAGTTGCCGGACGATGGCGATGACCTTCCAACACAGATGTCCGGCCGGAAGCCATTCCCGGATGTCCTGCGGCATCGCGAACGCGCAATCGACGTCATAGGTTACGAGGTCGCGTTCGGCGACGTGCCGGGCGACCGCGTCGACGCTGGGGCGTGCGTACCGCTCAAAGGAGCGGACGAAGGCGTGGCGAGAGCGGGCCGGCAGCATCGGGGTGGAGGTGCCACCCGGCGTCGTGTGTCAGGGTGCTGTGGCGGATCCGGTGCAGTGTCCGGCCGTCGCGCGCGGCTCGATGCCGGGTGGAGTTCGCCGGGCCGCGTGCGCGACGATTTCAGCCACGGGGCCGAGGGCGGCGTTCCCCTCGGCTATCACTGCCCTGCGTTCGTCAGAATCGCGCTCGCGACAACCTCGAAGAGCCGGTTGGCGCGTGGCGCGAGCGAGGGTTGATCGCCGAGCCACGCGAGCGCCGCCACCAGCGCGAACAGATCGGTGCCATCGATGTCGCTCCGCGCCGTGCCCGCGGCCTGGGCACGGGTGAGGAGCCGCGCACCGGCTGCGCGCAGGGTGACGCACGAAGCGTGGAGCGCGGATTCGGTGTCCTCGATGGCGGCTGCCATCAGCACGGTCACGCCTCGATACTCGGTTGTCCACGCGACGCAGTCGCGTAGCCACGAAACGAGAGCGTCTTCGGGCGAGCTCGACGTCTCGAGCCGGCCTGCCTGTGCCGCCAGTTCGTCGAAACTCGTGCGGAGCAGGGCGTCGAGCAGCGCCTCGCGCGTCGGGAAGTGCCGCAGCAGCGTCGCGAGCCCGACATCGGCCCTGCGCGCGATGTCGCGCAGAGACACGTCCACGCCTTGCTCGGTGATGGCGGAGCCCGCTACTGCGAGCAGGTGGTCGCGGTTCTTCCTGGCGTCGGCCCGCATGCGTCCCCTTGACTATCCGGATCAGTGGTCCATATATTCGGATCAGTGGTCCACTTATGTGGATCGCTGATCCGAATCAGCGTATCCCGCAGTACGGGCAGGAGAAGACGATGCCGACACACACGATGAGGGCGGTCCGGCTCCATGAGCACGGCGGCCCTGAGGTTCTGCGTTACGACGAGGTGCCGATTCCCGAGCCGGGGCCGGGCGAGGTGCTCGTTCGCGTGCACGCGGTCGGCATCAACCCCCCTGACTGGTACCTGCGCGACGGGATGTCCAACCTGCCTCCGGAGACGAGGCCGAAGTTCGGCTTGCCCGTGATTCCGGGGACGGACCTGTCGGGGGTCGTCGAGGGCGTCGCCGCGGATGTGGACGGTATCTCCGTCGGCGACGAAGTCTTCGGCCTCCTTCGCTTCCCCAGCTTCGATGGCAGCACATATGCCGAGTACGTGGTCGCGCCTGCGGCGGACCTCGCGCTCAAGCCGGCCGGGATCGATCACGTGCACGCCGCCGGGGCGCCCATGGCCGGGCTGACCGCGTGGCAGTTTCTGATCGAGCTCGGACACGATCACCCGTCGCCCTTCCAGGCGGCGAAACACCGTCCGGTGCCGCTCGACGCCAACGTGACGGTGCTCGTCAACGGCGCCGCGGGCGGCGTGGGGCACTTCGCGCTACAACTGGCGAAGTGGAAGGGGGCACGTGTCATCGCGGTGGCATCGGGCGCGCACGAATCGTTCCTGAGCGAGCTCGGCGCCGACGAGTTCATCGACTACACCAAGAGTCGTCCCGAGGAACGCGTGCGCGACGTCGACGTCGTTCTCGACACCGTCGGTGGCCCCGACAGCAAGCGCTTCCTGCGCACGCTCAAGCACGGCGGCTCCCTGTTCCCCGTGTTCTTCGGCGAATTCGACGAAGAAGAGACCGCGAAGCTGGGCGTCACGGTCACGGGCACCCAGGTCCGCTCGAACGGCGCGCAGCTCGCCGAACTGGGACGCCTGCTCGACACGGGCACGGTCCGCGTCGCGATCGACAGCACGTTCGCGCTCGCGGATGCCCGAGCAGCGCACGAACGCGCCGCCCGAGGGCACATCCGAGGCAAGATCGTACTCACGGTCGCCTAGGAACGAGCCGTTCCCCCGACGCGTCCGGCGCCCGTCCGCGGGGCACCGGCGGCCATCGAGACACCGACGCGGGCGCCTCCGGCGACCAGGTGGCCGCGACGCTCGCTGCGGCAAACCGAGCCGATCCGTTCGGTCGGCTCGGTTCGGCTCGGGTTGCCGCAGGAGATCGCCGAGACGGTCGCATTCCCGATGCCGCCGGCGGAAGGGCGACATCACCGGCCGGCACATCACCGTCGCCGGCGGCAGCGGTCCGGCGTCCCGAAGGTGGAGCGGTCGGTCGCAAGGCCGCGCGCCGTTCATGTCACACCCTCCACCCTTCCGGCGCACGCCAGATGACCGCTATCGCTGAGCGCGCCCGATCTTTCACCCGACAACCGAGCACGAGCGAGGCTTGACATGACGACGACTGCGGCTTTGGGCTGGGGAAGCAGCCACCTCAACACAACGCCGGCGGGAGAGGCGGATCTCGACCCTGCAGAGCGGCTCGCCGTCCAACAGACGCTGGCACGCTACGCCTTCGCCCTGGATCACGCGGATCTGGTGACGTTGGCGGGCATCCTGACCGAAGACGCCACCTGGACGGCCAACATCGCCGGTGAGGTCGAGCAGGGCCCCCTCGTCGGGCGCGCGGCGATTCTCGACCTGGTGCGAGATGCAACGGAAGCACAAACCGATCAGCGAAGGCACAACCTGATCAACATGGTCTTCCGCCGTGCGGACGCCGACACAGCAGGGGTGTGGGCCTACCTGATGCTGACGTCGAACGCGGGCGGGAGCGCGACCGTGATCGCGACCGGCTTCTACACGTTTACTCTGCAGCACGCCGAAGGCGAGTGGCTTATCGCGAAGGTGTTCGTCGGTCTGGACAACGCCGCGTGAAGCTCGGCGACTAGGGCGCGCATCTGGTTGTGATCAATCTGTGGGATTCGTCGTCGCGGCGACCCTGAACTGGTAGATCTTCTTGTTGTGACGCGAGAGCAACTGACGGACGTGGAGTGCTCACCGCGCTGGAGAAGGCCGCCGCCGAGGAGGAGAAGGCCCGGCAAAAGGGGGCGCCCGGAGGAACAAGACGGGAACGACATCGGAATCGACCCGGAGCGGGAGGAACGACGACGTGTCCGGCGCCGGCACCGGGTGCGGCTGAAAGCCGCCCTGCTCGGACGTTCGAGGGGCGGGCAGACCTCCAAGATTCACCTCGCCGCCGACCGGAACTGCCGCCCGTTGGCGTTCGTCCTGACCCCGGGACAGGCCGCCGACAGCCCGCAGTTCGTCCCCGTCCTCGGGAAGATACGGGTCCGCGGGCCCGTCGGCCGTCCTCGCACGCGGCCCGACGCGGTCGCCGGGGACAAGGCCCACTCCTCCCGCGGCAACCGCGCCCACCTGCGCAAACGCCGTATCAAGGCGGTCATCCCGGAGAAGAGGGACCAGGCCGCCAACCGGAAGAGGAAGGGCAGCGCGGGCGGTCGACCCGTCGGCCACGACGCCGATCTCTACAAGGAACGGAACACGGTCGAACGCGCGATCAACAGGCTGAAGGCAAGGCGAGGGATCGCCACCCGCTACGACAAGACCCCCGAGAGCTACCTCGCCGGCCTCCACCCTCGCGCCGCGATGATCCGGGTCAAGGACCTCAGCCGGAGCACCTGTTGATCTCAACTGGATACACGCCCTAGTGCCGCGTCAAGCACGTTTGCCCTGTGTGGATGGAGCATCGTGACTGCCGGTGACGTACCTTCGCTGTGGCCGACCGTTGTCTGCGCCTTCTGCGGGGAGCTTTACCAGCAGACGGGCCGAGGCAATGGCAGCTGGTTCCATTTCAGGGTGGTCGCGGTGCACCGTCAGTCCGACGGCCGGGCCCAGATCTCCGGCCACTGGCGCGCGGGCGACTGGATAGACGGGATGCCGCTCGTGCTCCGCACACGAGAGGGGCGCCGCGTGACCGTCATCGGGGCGCAAATGGAGCCGCCGCTCAACAGCGCGTGCGAGGCTCGCGGACAGCGGCGACTGATCGTCCCCGACCTCGGCCCGTCCGAGCCGAACGGCTGCATCCACGCCGCCAGGTAGGTCGTCAGGGCGGGGGCTGGTGCCACATCAACAAGCAAGCCTCGGTCCCACCGTGATGTGACGCTGCTCCGACTCCACTTCGGCATGCAGGTCCGCCATGCTGCGCCGGTGGGGCCGTGTGAGACCCAGCGCGTGGCGAGGCGGGGTGGCCGGGCCGGGTCGGGTCGGAAAGTCGCGCCATGGAAGAGCGGATCCCCACGCCCGGGCCGGACCCGTCGACCGGATCGGAACGACGCCGACACGACCTTCGAGTTCGCAGGCATGCCCGAGCAGATGCCAGAGGCCCGCAAGACGAACACCGGCGCCCGAGCCCGAGGCCCAGCCCGGAAGGACAGGGACGGCCGACACCAAGCGAAGGGTAGTCACGCCAACTGCCTCTGGCGTGTTGGCAGTCGTCTCAGGCGTCGAAGCGGGTGCGCGCGAATACCGCGTCCGCGCCGTGGAGGCGCGCAAGTTGCACGATCACCCACACCATGGCGGCCCAGGGCGCCGCGGCGGCCGGGATCGCGAGGCAGATGTCCGTGCTGCCATCCGGGTAGCCGAGCGCGAGAGGCAGCAGCAGTGCGCCGCCTGCGGCGAGGATCAGCATGGCCGGCAGGTGGACGCGCGGGTGGAAGATCCGCAGGCGGCCGATGTTCGCGAGGGTGAGGTTGCCGGCGAGGATGAGCGTCGGGAGGCCGGTGAACGCCCATACGAAGATCATCGGGAAGGTGGTGTCGAAGAATCCGAACGGGTCGTCGTAGACGCCGAGTTCCGGGTGGTCGGAGGCGTACACGAGATGTGCGGTGCGGCCCGGGGCGGGTGGGCGGAGCGTGCGGACGTGCGGCACGGTGACGCTGCGCGGGCCGTCGGTGAACGGGACGGTGACGGTGACCGTGGCGGCGTACTGGTCTTCTTCGTTGATGTTCGTGCCGGTTTGGCGCGCCCTGTCGGCGACGCTGTCGATGGGCAGGGTGTGGCGTCCGCCGCCGGCCTCGCGGATCTCGGCCACGCGGCGCCCGTACTCGCCGTCGGGTCCGATCGCCTGCATCAGCGCGGCACCGCTGCCGAGGCCGACAACGATCGCGAGGCCGACGCGTACCGGCCAGGCGGGGTTGGGGAGTGCTTTGCCGGGGGTGTCCGGCTTGTCGAGGTCCACGCGCGGGATGCCGCGCTGGTCGTACGCGGACAACGCGGCCCAGGCGACGGCGAACACCAGCGCCGCGACGGCCGGATACAGCATCGCGCCCTTGGGTGGGACGAGGAAAAGCGGCAGATTGCCGACGACCACGGCCACCACCGCGCACAGGAGCGCCAAGCGCCCACATATTTGCTTCACGAGCGTCACGCGCAGAGATTAAGGGCAGCGGGCTCGGCCATGTGCGTTTTCCCGCACACAATCCCGGACGGGCGGAGTTGCAAGACCACACGGTGCGCGAACGATCGAGGCGAACGATGAGCGGTGATCGGCAGTGCGTCTGCCGCGTGGTCGGGGAACACGCCCGGATGATCATGCCCACCGTCGTGGATCTCTCGGTCGCCCAGCGCCTGCGCAGGCATCTTCTGTCGATGATCAACACCCTCCCCGACCACGTGGCCGAGGTGGCATCCGACCTGTCGAACACGGAGGTCGTGGACGACGCGGGAGCGACGGCGATCGCTTCCCTGCACGGACACGCCCTACGACTGGAACTGCAACCCCGGAATCACGCGGCGACGCCACAGGTGCACACCGTAATGAACGGTGAGCAACGAGGCGGACTCGACACAGACGCCCCGTGAACATTCGGGCGCCGCTCATGCCCCTGCCGTGCATTCGGCAAGGCCGCTTGGCGGCTGCACCGGAGAGTTCGGTGTCGAACTCCCGCGAGGACCACCCGTCGAATCCGTTCGTGCTTCGAGCCGCTGTCGACAGTGGCGGTCCCACCGGGGGATGAATGGGAGGCAGGCGCCGCCAATCGCGCGCGGCCTCCCCCGGGCCCGGACACCTCCACCGACCGCCGAGTGAGGACGAACTCCGATGCCCTCGTGTTCCGAATTCACCGTCTCCACCGTGCCGGCTGGCCCTTGGGCCGTGATCACACCCGCAGGAGAAATCGACATCGACTCCGCGCCGGACCTCGAACGCGCCCTTCACGACTGCCTCGACCACCATCCGAGCGAGGTCCATCTCGACTTGTACGCCGTCCGCTTGTGCGACCGCACCGGCCGGGCAATTGTGCATCGGCTTCGGCGAGTGGATCGGCGCCCGGGACCGTGACGAAGTGGGTTCGGGTTTGGCCGGGCGCCCTCGGACCGGGTATCCCGGCTCCACGGCCGTGAGCACGCGTGAACGCCGCCGCCGGCGGCCGGCGGGTGATCGACGGGATCCTGCACCGGGTGCGGACCGGGGTTCAGTGGCGTGACCCGCCCGAACGGTTCGGGCCGTGGAAAACGGTCTACAAGCGCCGTCGCCTGTGGTCGGCCGACGGGACCTGGGAGCGGCTGCTCCAACGGGTCCAGGCCGAGGCCGATGCCGCAGGTGGGATCGACTGGGACGTCTCGGTCGACTCCACCATCGTGCGGGCACATCAGCGCGCGGCGGGTGCCCGCACCGATCCGCCGCCCGTCCCGAAGGGGGACTCGGCGGTGAGGACGGCTCGATCGTCTGGGTGGACGGCCCGACCGAGAGCCTGGACCTGGATGTACTGCGGCCGTACGACAAGCCGTTCGCGCCCGACCACGACGAGGCGCCGTGGCAAGAGCCTGGTCGCCCGCTTGGTGGAGGTGGTCCTGGAGGCGAGGGCCCGGGCCGCTCGCGCGGCGGGTTCACGACCAAACTCCACCTTTAGGCCCGCAGGGCGACCGGTCGCCGTGCGGACAGGCCGACCAGCGGGAGCGGCTCGGCCGTCCTAAAAAGGGGTGGGAGGAAAGCGGGTCGGCTCCCGCCCGGTTACTCCATTCCGGCGGGCGGGTCGGCGAACACCCCTTCCAGCATTCCGGTAGCCTGGCCGACCTCAATGAGGTATCCGTCGGGATCGCGGAGATAGCAGCGCAACTCGGCTTTCCGGTCGATGGGCGGGGTGAGGAATTCCGCCCCCTTGGCGCTCCAGTCCCTGTAGCAGGCCTCGATGTCGGCCACACGGATGTTGAGGAAGCTCGATGTGGTGTTGGGGTCATCGGGCGGCTGCAGCATCACATCGGGTTTGTCGGGGGTCGGGCCGCCGCCGGGATTCATGATGATCCAGCCGTTGGCGAGCTTGACGATGCA
>NZ_KB889746.1 GCF_000372745.1 Embleya scabrispora DSM 41855
CCCGGAGCGAAGCGGAGGGACACGAAGTCCCGAGCGAGGGGCCGCCTTTTTCTCGGAGGAGCGAAGCGGGGGAGAGAAAAAGGCGGTGCCTCGCGAGCCGGCGCCGAAGGCGCCCAAAAAAAGCGACCCGCAGGTCGCTTCTCCGTCCGCCTCGGTGAGGTGGAACGAAGGCCGGGGGACGATCCCGGCGACCTGCGGGTCGGGTGTCTGCCTGGTGTTGCCGGCCGCCTGCCTGCGTCCGTCGCGGTGCACTCACGACGGGGCCTGCCGAGCCGGTAAACCGGAGTGGCGGCTAGCGGGCAGCCACCTCACGCGTCCGAATGCCATACAACTTCAGACCACCTCCTCTCCCGTGTGCCAGTGAGGTTAGATCGGCCCGTGGGCTGGTGCAACGCATTTATGGGGTGCCCGATCCCACATCGAAATCAGGAATAGATGCAGGGCACATTGGGATTGGATAGCGCGGGTGCCCTCTGCCTCGAAACGCCTGGCCAAGGCCGTCCTCGCGGACGTGACCCCGCTGCGCGAGTTCCCCGACTTCCGTCGTCTGTGGTTCGGCCACTCGGTCTCCTCGCTGGGTCAGCAGATGACCGCGGTCGCGGTGGCGATCCAGGTGTACGACCTGACCGAGTCCAATTTCGCGGTCGGTCTGGTGGGCCTGTGCTCGGTGGTGCCGCTGATCGTGTTCGGACTGCTCGGCGGCGCGATCGCGGACAGCCTGGATCGCCGACTGGTCGGCCTGGTGACCGCGAGCGGGCTCTCCGCGGTGTCGATCGTGCTGGCCGTCCAGGCGTTCCTCGATCTCGGCCAGGTGTGGCTGCTGTACGCGGCGGTGGCGGTGCAGTCCGCGTTCTTCGCGGTGAACAACCCCGCGCGCACCTCGATGCTCCCCAAGCTGTTGCCCGTGGAGCGGCTGCCCGCCGCCAACGCGCTGAACTCGATAGCCATGGCGCTCGCGATGACGGTCGGGCCGATGCTCGGCGGCCTGGTGATCGGCCTGTGGAGCTTCCAGGCCGCCTATCTGATCGACGCGATCGCCTTCTCGGCGGCGCTGTACGCGATGTGGCGGCTGCCGTCGATGCCGCCGACCCGGGCCGAGGGCGGGCCCAGGCGGGCTTCGGTGCTGGAGGGGCTGCGCTTTCTGCGGAGCAGGCCCAACGTCCGGATGACCTTTTCGACCGACATCGTCGCGATGGTGTTCGGCATGCCGCGCGCGCTGTTCCCGGCGATGGCCGCGACGCTGTACGGCGGCGGCGCCACCACGGTCGGCCTGCTGGTCGCGGCGCCGGCGGTGGGCTCGCTCGCGGGCGGCCTGTTCTCCGGCTGGCTGGGGCGGGTGCAGCGGCAGGGGCGCGCGGTCGTGCTCGCGGTGATCGCGTGGGGGACGTGCGTCGCGGTGTTCGGGCTGGGCGGCCCGCTGTGGCTCGGGCTGATCCTGCTGGCCCTCGCGGGCTGCGCGGACACCATCAGCATGGTCTTCCGCAACACGATCATGCAGGTGGCGACCCCGGACGAGATGCGGGGGCGGCTGGCCGGCGTGTTCATCGTGGTGGTCGCCGGCGGGCCCCGGCTCGGCGACTTCGAGGCCGGGTCGGTGGCCGCGCTGAGCACCGAGCGGATCTCCGTGGTCAGCGGCGGACTGGCCTGCGTGATCCTGGTGATCGCGCTCTCGCTGCGTTGGCGCGGCTTCTGGCGCTACGACGCCCGCAACCCGCGGCCGTAGCCGGCTGGGACGAAGCGCCCCCGGGACGACCCGGCGGGTCCGACCCGACCGAGCCGGCCGGACCCGGGCCGATGCGGCCGACCCGAGCCGACATGGCCGAGCCGATGCGGCCGAGCCGACCGGACGGGGCCGGTTCGACCCGGCCGACCGGCGCGGCGCGGGTCAGGCGCGCGGTGCGATCCACACCTGTTCGGCGTGCGCGGCCACCCGGCCCTCGGCGTCGTAGAGCGTCGTCGCGGTGCGCACCTTGCGGCCCTCCCGGCCGAGTCGGCGCCCGAGCACGACGCACGGCTCGTCCGGATAGGGCAGCGCGTACACGTGCGCGGTCATCCGGCCGAGCAACAGCGCGGTGTCCCGGTCCATCCCGGTCCAGCCACCGGGGCAGTCGAGCGCGGCCCAGACGAACTCGGGGCCGATCTGCTCGGTGCCGGGCGCGACCAGCGAGGTGTGCGGGGTCCACACACAGGCGTTGGTGTCGGGACGGTCGGCGAGCATGCCCGGGAACAATCGCAGACCGTCGCCCTCGGCCCGTTCGGTGCCGCACACGAAGCACTCGGTATAGGGGTTCCACGCCGCGAACCCGGCGAAGGATCGGCTCGCCTCGCTCGCCTCGGCGGGGGTCACCGGGTCGATCGGGGTGGGCAGCGGCAGCGCGGCGTCCACCGGCACCGCCTCGGCGATCGGCTCGTCCTGCCGATGCAGCGTCAGCACACCGGTTCCGGCGTCGCGGGTGAGCGCCAACGACCGGTCCAGCGGCACCGCGCGGCGCAGCGTCACGGTCACCCCGGAGGCCGTCCCGTCGCCTGCGCGGCCGGCCAGCAATCCGGCCAGATAGCCGCCGTTGCCCATGCCCGGCGGCCCGTTGAACCGACCCGGGACCACGATCGCGGCCGTGCGCGGGTCGGGCACGCCGACCGACCGGGCCGACGCCGGGTCGGATGCCGGTGCGGACGCCTGCTCGGCCCCGGTCGGCGTGGATGACGGATCGGTCGACGACTGCCGGTCGGGGGCTTGCCGATCCGCGGCCTGCCGGTCCGAGGACTGGGACCGCGCGTTGGGATGCACTGCCGGGTTCACCTCAGGTAGAAGATCCGGTCCGCGTGTTCGGCCAGCAACCGCTCGTTCCACGCGGCTCCGCCCTCGACGTTCGCGGACATGAACACCGGGGGCTCGATCCCCCGGGAGACCAGATGGCCGATCACGCCGACCATGAGTGTCTGCAGCACCGCCGAGCACACCACGCCCGAGGTCGGGCCGATCCGCTGCGGCACGCCGTCCGCCTCCAGCGCGGCGTCGCCCGGCGGGATGGCGGTGTCCAGCACGATGTCGCAGTTGTCGAGGACTCGGGTACCCGACGGGTGCCTGGGCGATTCGGCCTCGCTGGCCACGATCGATGTGACGCCGACCACGAGCGTGCCGCGCTCGCGCGCTCGACGCGCGATCTCCACGGGCAGCCCGTTGCGTCCGGACAGCGAGATCACCACGAGTACGTCGCCCTCGCGCAGGCCCGCGCCGTCGAGTACCGGACCGGCCAGCTCGGCGAGCTTCTCCACCGCGGTGCTGACCGTGATCGGGCGCACGGTGAGTTCGTTGCCGGGGGCGATCAGCGGGTTGGCCAGGATCAGGCCGCCCGCACGGTAGATCACGTCCTGCGCGGCGAGCGCGGAGTGGCCGCCGCCGAACACGAACAACCGGCCACCGGCCGCCAGCGCCTCGGCGACCCGGTCCGCGGCCCGGTCGATGGTGGGCAGTTCCTCGTCCCGCAGCCGTTCCAGCAGTGCGATCGCCGCGTCGAGGTAGCGCGCACCCAGCTCGACCATGCCCGGTCCTCCCGATTCCTTCGGTGCGTGTGCGGAGCTTCGTATACGGATCCGCGGTGCGTACGCGGATCCGGCACCTTACCGCCGGATCGCCTCGTAGCGGTCGAGTGCGACGCGTCTTTCCTCGGCGTGCTCGACGATCGGGTCGGGGTAGCCCGCGACGCCGATCTTCCACGGCTCGTGCACCGCCTTCCCCGCGATGCCGCGCAGCTCGGGCACGTAGCGCCGGACGTAGTCCCCGGCGGGGTCGAACTTGCGGCCCTGGGTGATCGGATTGAAGATCCGAAACCACGGCGAGGCGTCGGTGCCACAGCCCGCGGTCCACTGCCAGCCGTGGCTGTTGGAGGCCGGGTCGCCGTCCACCAGGTGCCGCATGAAGTGCGCCGCGCCGCGCGTCCACTCCTGATGCAGGTCCTTGACCAGGAAGGACGCGACCACCATCCGCACCCGGTTGTGCATCCAGCCCTCGGCGAGCAGTTGCCGCATCCCGGCGTCCACGAACGGGAAGCCGGTCCGACCCGCGCACCACGCGTCGAACAGCGCGTCGGCGTCCGGGCCGCTGTCGTAGCGCATGCCGGCCATGTCCCGGTTCAGGTACTCCCGCGCGGTCTCCGGCTGATGCCACAACACGTCGGCGTAGAACTCGCGCCAGGCCAGTTCGGCGCGGAAGGTCTCGTCGACGCGGCCGGCGAGCAGCGTGCGCGGGTGGATCTCGCCGAATTTCAGGTGCACCGAGAGCCGCGAGGTGCCGGCCAGGTCGGCCCGGTCGCGCAGCTCGCGATAACGATCCAGGCCGTGCGCGCGGAACGCCTCCCACGTCGCGCGGGCGACGCGCTCGCCCGCCTCGGGCAGCCGTACCCCGGCGGGCGCCGGCGCGGTGGGTGGTTCGACCGAGTCGGCACCCGCCCACGCGAGGTCGGTCGGGCGCGGCAGCGGGTCGTGCCGGCCGTGGTCGAGCCACGCGCGCAGGAACGGGGTGAACACCCGGTACGGCGTCCCGTCGGCCTTGCGCACCCGTCCCGGAGCCACCGCGTACGGCGATCCGGTGGCCCGGAACGGCACGTCGAGCGCCGCCGCCACGGCCGCGTCGCGGGTGCGCCCGTAGGGCCCGAAGTCGGCGGAGACGTGCACTTCGGCGGCGCCGACCTCGCGCACCAGCGCGGGCACCTCACGGGCCGGGTCGCCCGCGCGGAGCACCAGACGCCCACCGATTTCGCGCAGGTCCGCGGCCAGGGCGCGCAGCGCGTCGACCAGGTGTGCGCGGCGCGCCGGGCCCGAGGCGTCCCACACCACCGGGTCGAACACGAACAGCGGCAGCACCCGGGCGGGCTCGCCGTCCCCGGTGCCCGGGAAGCCGGTGCCGGCCGCGGCGTGCAGCGCCGGGTGGTCGGCCAGCCGCAGATCCCGGCGGAACCAGAGCACGTGTACACGATCGAGGGATCCGGACAAGTCGGAGGACTTCCGGGATGGCAATGGCATACCGGAACGTTATGACCGTACGCACCCGACAACGCGGGCCCACACGGGCGGGACACACGTACGGATGAAGCGGCGGCGCGCGTCGGACGGCGCGGGCGGGGAAAGCCGCGGGGACCCGATCGGCCGGACGTCCGCATCGGCGGTCCAGGTGCGTCAGAATTGGACGGCAGGACCACCCAAGAACGGAGCCGCTGGTCGTGAGTGGACTCATCGACACCACGGAGATGTACCTCCGGACGATTTTCGAGCTGGAGGAGGAGGGCGTGGTCCCGCTGCGGGCGCGGATCGCGGAGCGGCTCGAGCAGAGCGGGCCGACCGTGAGCCAGACCGTGGCACGAATGGAGCGGGACGGGTTGTTGACGGTCGAGGGTGACCGTCATCTGGAACTGACGCCCGAAGGGCGGGGAATCGCGACGCGGGTCATGCGCAAGCACCGGCTCGCCGAGTGCCTGCTCGTGGACGTCATCGGATTGCCCTGGGAACAGGTGCACGCCGAGGCGTGCCGTTGGGAGCACGTGATCAGTGAGCAGGTGGAACGCCGTCTGCTCGAATTGCTGCGCTACCCGAAGGAATCGCCGTACGGCAACCCGATCCCGGGCCTGGAGGAGCTGGACCAGGAACTGCACGCCGACTCCTTCAAGGAAGGCGGGCTGGTCACGCTGCTCGAGTCGGCGGGACCGGAAGGCAAGAACGTCGTGGTGCGGCGGCTCGGTGAGCCGCTGCAGACCGACGCGCAACTGATGTACACGTTGCGCCGGGCCGGGGTTCGTCCCGGAGCGGTCGTGAGCGTGCACGAGTCGGCGGGTGGCGTGATGGCGGGCAGTGGCGGCGAGGCCGCGGAGTTGTCGCCGGAGGTCGCGTCGCACGTGTTCGTGGCCGCGCGGTAGTCGCGGGTCGACGCGCGGGATATCGGGCCCTCGTCGCCGGTTGTTTCGGCGTCGAGGGCCCGTCGCGTTGCGGGTGGCTCGGGATGGTGTTCCCACCCGGCCCACCCGTGCCGTCGGGTGGGCCGGCTGTGGTTTGCCGGCAACGGGCGGCCCGTCGCCGGGGCGGCTGCGGCCTGCGGCGGGAGCTACCTGGCGTCGGACAGGGTTCGGCCGCAGGCATAGGCGATCGGGCTGACCAGTTCGCGGGCCTCGGGGAGCCAGCGGTTGAGTTCGGTGGGTTCGCGAGCCCACGAGGCGCTGCCGGAGTTGCTCATCCGGGACGGCGGGGCGACGACCCAGTCGCCCTCGCCCTTGGGAATCAGGTCGATCGTGCCGGTGCCCCAGCCGGTGCGGCGCAACATCTCGCCCATCTTGTCCCGGGCACCGGGCAGGACGAAGAACTGCAGACGTCGGGTCGGCGTCGCGATCACCGGGCCGAGCGGCAGGCCCATGCGCTCCAGACGGGCCAGCGCGAGGCAGCCGGCCTGCTCGGGGACGTCGATCACGTCGAAGCCGCGACCGGTGGGCAGCAGGATCGCCGCGTCCGGATGCTCGGTCCACCAGCGCCTGACCAGTGTCGGCGAACTGGCCGCCTGGACCGCCCAGTCGCGCAGGATCGGGTGCGCGCCCGGAGTGACGCACCCGGAGTGGCCGCAACTGCAACGACGCCCCGCGCTGTTCTCGACCACCGCGGCGCCGGGAACCACGTCCCAGTGCCGGTCCTCGGCGTAGCGGACTGCGGTCTCTACAAGCGTGTCGCGGGCGAGTTGCCGGGCCCCCAGGGTGTCTTCCACGTGCTGCACAACTGCACGGCCCCACGTTGGTTACGGCCGGGCGCCGCCCCGCTCGCGGCCACCCGTACGGCGTTCCTCGAACGGCGCCGGGTCGCGCGCCGCGCGGCCGCGCTCCGGGCAGGCGAAACCGGATGATCAGGGGTGATGGGATCATCGGTCGCCATCCGGCGCAAGGGGGGCGCATGGGTGCAGAGCCGGGGGCGCAATGAAGGGTGCCCTATCCGCTGCGCTATACGGGTCACTACGCTCCGTACGCGGATGACATTTCATACGACTGCCGGGCAACATCGGCAATTCAGGCCGGCCTGCACCTCGGCATGTGGATGACGTCCGCCGGACACGCAGCACGGACTCATCAGGCATCAGGGCACGGACACGACGGGAGCGTACGATCCCCCGTCGCGCCGATCCCGCATGTCGCAAGCCCGCACCAACGGTCGGGAAGGGAACGCGGATGGCCGCGCGAACGCAGGCGACGAGACAGCCCAACGAGAGGCTGACGGCACTGATCCAGGAGGCCGGCTGCTCGAATGCCGGGCTCGCCCGCCGGGTCAACATGTGCGGGGCCGAACACGGCATGGATCTGCGCTACGACAAGACCTCGGTGGCCCGTTGGCTGCGTGGTCAACAGCCGCGCGGCGCGGTGCCGAACCTGATCGCCGAGGCGATCGGCCGCAAGCTCGGCCGACCGGTCACCGTCGAAGAGATCGGCATGGCCGACGGCCGCTCGCTGGCGACCAACGTCGGTCTCCAGTTCGCCGCCACCCCGGCGGCCACCGTCGAGGTGGTCACCGAGTTGTGGCGCAGCGACGTCAACCGGCGCGACTTTCTGCTCAACTCCTCGGTCGCGGTGGCCGCGCTGGTCGCGCCCAGCCGGGACTGGCTGATCACCGAGCCGGACGCGCAGGTGGCCAGGATCGGCGGGCCGCGGGTGGGGGCCTCCGACATCGAGGCGGTGTGCGCGACCACGGAGATGTTGTCCGCGCTGGACCACCGCTTCGGCGCCGGGCACATCCGCCCGGTCGTGGTGCACTACCTGGGCAGCGTGGTCGCCCAACTGCTCAACGGGACCTACTCCGACGAGACCGGTCGGGCGCTGTTCGCCGCCGTGGCCCGACTCACCGAGCTGGCCGGTTACATGGCCGTGGACACCGGCCAGCCCGGTCTCGCCCAGCGCTACTACATCCAGGCCCTGCGACTGGCCCAGGCCGCGAACGACCGGGCCTACGGCGGCTACGTGCTGGCGGCCGGGATGAGCCACCTCGCGGGCAGCCTGGGCAACCCGCGCGAGATCACCCAGCTTGCCCGCGCCGCACAGGAGGGCGCCAAGCAGGAGGCCACCCCGACCACCCAGGCGATGTTCCACGCCGCCGAGGCGCGCGGGCACGCGCTGCTCGGCGACGCGCGCGCCTGTGAGGCATCGCTGGCGCGGGCCCAGTCCGCGATGGACGTCGCGACTCCGGACGAGGATCCGTCCTGGATAGGGCACTTCTCCCAGGCGTACCTCTCCGACGAGTTCGCGCACTGTTACCGCGATCTGGATCGGCCTCGGCAGGCCGAGGCGGCGGCCCGCGCGGCCCTGGACGGGCATGCCGACACGCGGGTGCGCCGGCGTGCGGTCGACACCCTTCTGCTCGCCACCGCGCACCTGCAACAGAACCGGCTCGACGAGGCGTGCGCGGTCGGCGCCGAGGCGCTGGACCTGGTGGGCAGGCTGCACTCGGCGCGCGGCCTCGAATACCTCAAGGATTTCCAGCGCCGGCTGGAGCCGTACCGGGACGAGCACGTGGTCCGGGAATTCGCCGAAGCCGTGCACGCCGTCCCGGTCTGAGCCCCGCCCGGGCCGCCGACCTGCGGCGCGGCGGCCGCCGCGGGCCGTCGGCGGCGGCCCGCCCGGCGCCGATGCGAGGTGCGCCGCTGTCCGTCACTCGAACGTCTGAGTTACCGTCGGGCGGACGGGTTATGGCCGCCGGGCGATCCGGGCGGTCGTGCGACCGCCGGGCCCGAGGGCTTCGGGCGACGAACGGGTGGATGGCATGGGATCGGCTGAATCGGGCGGACGGGGCCCCAATGGCGAGCAGCCGGGGCCCTCGCCCTTCGGCCCGCTCGAACTCCCGCGCGACGAGACCGAGGTGCTGCCGAGGTTCGAGGACTACGCGGACCAGGGACCCCCGCAGGGCTACGGCGCGCCGCAGCAGTACCCCGGGCAGCAGCAGCCGTACGGCGCACCACAGCCGCCCTACGACCCCGACACGCCGTACCGGCCGAACCCGGCCGATCCGCCCGGCGCCACCCGGCTCGGCCCGCCGCCCGTGTTCGCGCCGCCGGCCGGACCGGGACAGGTGCCGCCGCGTCCGCCGCACGCGCCGCCCGGTGCGTCCGCTGCCGCCGGCGTACCGATGGGAGCCGGAGCCCCGCCGGCCGGGCCGGACCCGTTCCGACCGAGCCCGGCGCCCGCCGCCGGACCGGCCGACGCCACCCAGGCGTTTCCGGTCAGCCTGTTCCGGGACGAGGCCGGCGGGCCGCCGGCCGGACCGGGGCCGATGGGCGCCCCCGGACAGCCGATGCCCCCGGCCTACTCGGCTCAGCCCGCGCCGCCCGGCCACTCGACGCCGCCGCCCGCCGGGTACGCCGCGCCGCAGCCGTATGCCCCGCACTACGCGCCGCCGACCGGCCCGCCGCACGGACCCGGCCCCGACGACCACGCCGGCTCGGGCCCGACCGGCCGCTCCCGGACGCCGCTGATCGCCGCCGGGGTCGGTGCGCTCGTCGTGGTCGCCGCGATCGGCGCGTTCGCCGGCGGCGCGTTCGGCGACGACGACAAGAGCGACACCGCGGGCAAGGGCGCCGCGACCACCGCGCCCGTCAAGCCGGACGCCTCGGGCGCCGCCACCCCCGGGACCACCGCGCCGCCCGCCAAGGCCGACAACGGCGCCACCGCGCAGGCGTCCGCCGTCGACCGGCTGCTCCAGGACGGCGCCGGATCCCGGCAGGCGGTGTCCCGGGCCGTGCAGCAGATCCAAAAGTGCGAAGACCCCGCGGCCGGCGCGCAATCGCTGACCGAGGCCGCCCGGCAGCGCGACCAGCAGATCGCCGGCCTGGCCAAGCTGAGCACCGACAAGCTCGGCAGTGGTGCCGAACTGGTCGCGGGACTGCGGGAGGCGTGGGCCGCCTCCGCCGAGTCGGACCGCGAACTCGCGGCCTGGGGAACCGAGATGGCCCACGGCGGCTGCAAGGACCACCGCGCCGAGTACACCGAACACAAGCGCGCCGCCGACCGCGCGGGCGGTCGGGCCACCACCGCGAAGAACAAGGTGGTCGGACTCTGGAACCCGATCGCCTCCGACAACAACCTCAAGAAGCGCAGCGCCGGCGACTTTTGATCCGGGCCGGCCCGTCGACCGGGCGCCGCCGCCGAGCCGGCACGCCCGCGAGTCGGTCGGGGACGGCTTCTGTGCTAACTCCCGCGTGACCGTCCGGCAACAGGGCCGTAACACACGTCGGCGAGTCTCACCCCATGGAGACAGGCACGGGGGCCGAGCCGCTGATCGGGTTCACCATCGGCGTCACCGCGGCCCGGCGCCGCGAGGAACTCGTCGGGCTGCTCCGGGATCTGGGCGCCAAGGTGGTGGACGCGCCCACCGTGCGGATCGTGCCGCCGGCCGACGACCCGATCCTGCGTCGGGCGACCGACCGCGCCCTGGAACGCCGACTCGACTACGTCGTGGCCACCACCGGGGTGGGCTGGCGCGGCTGGTTCGCCGCCGCCGAGAGCTGGGGGCGAGGCGCCCGGCTGACCGCGGCGTGCCGGGCCGCCGTACTGGTCTGTCGCGGGCCCAAGGCCGGCACCGCGGTGCGCGCGTGCGGCCTGCGCGAGGTGTACTCGCCCGGTTCGGACGCCGGCGACGAGGTGCTGGCCTGGCTGCTCGCGCGCGATCTGCGCGGGCGGCGGATCGCGGTCCAGGAACACGGCGCACCGCTCGCGGGGTTCGCCGACACGCTGCGCGGGCGCGGTGCCGACGTGCTGGAGATCCCGGTCTACCGCTGGGGTCCGCCGGACGATCCGAGCGCGGTCCGCCGCCTGGTGGAGCAGACCGTGCGCCGCGAGCTGCACGCACTGACCTTCACCAACGCGCCCGCGATCGGCGCGTTCCTGGAGACCGCCGAGGAACACGGCCGCGGGGCGGAGGTGTTGGCCGCGCTGCGTGCCGACGTGCTGCCGGTGTGCATCGGGCCGGTGTGCGCCCGGCCGCTGGCCGAGCAGGGCGTCGAGTCGGTGTGGCCCGAACGCGGTCGGCTCGGGTCGCTGGTGCGCACGATCGCCGAGGCACTGCCCGCCCGGGCCCGCCGCGAATTGCACATCGGCACCGAGCGACTGGTCCTACAGGGCAACGCGCTGCTCGTCGACGGCCGGACCATCTGGCTGCCGCCGGTACCGGGCGCGGTGCTGCGCGCACTCGCCGAGAAGCCGGGCTGGGTGCTCAGCCGGGCCGAACTGCTGCGCCGGGTGTGGGCCGACACGCGCACCGACGAACACGCCGTGGAGGCGGCGGTGGCCCGGCTGCGCACGGCGCTGGGACCGTACGCGGGCCTGGTGCGCACGGTCACCAAGCGCGGCTACCGACTGGCCGTGGACCCCTGAGCGGGTGGCCGCGGCACCGCGAGCAAAGCGGTATATTTCCAGCGCCCGCCACCCCCCGCCTGGTAGGAGCCGAGGGCCAACCCGCACCATGGCTGGGTGACAGGGGGTGAACACGAACCTTGATACGCATACGAAAGCGCACACGACTGTCGGCGGTCGTGCTGTTCGCCACGACCTTGGCCGGTGCCGCCGCATGCTCCGGATCCTCGGACACCGGCCGGATCGCCGACACGGTGGCCAGCGCCGGGCCGAGTTCGGTGCGGCTGTCCTCGACGGGCTCCAAGCCGGTCACGACGGACCGCCCGAGCAGCAGCGTGCCGCCGGTGGTCCCGCCCGCCGCAGCCGGTGACACCGCCGAATCGGGCGCCTACGGGAGCGAATTGCTGACCCACCTGCGGACCACTCCGCACGGGAGCCACGTGACCAGGGTCCGCGTGGCCAGCTCGTACAAGGTCTACAAGGTCACGCTCGAAACGGACCTGGTGCGTGGCGACGGCTCGAACCTCCAGGCCGAGGAGATCGTCCGGGACCGTGCGGGCAAGCTGCTCACCGAGACCGCGCAGTGGGCCGAGGACCACCCGGCGCTGTGGGTCGGCGGGATCGAGATCCTCGACTCGGACCGCGACGCGATCGACTTCCGGCTCGGCGCCGAGCGGGACGACCGCAAGGCGGCCGCGGACGACTACGGCGCGGCGATGCTGGCCGCGCTGCACACCACCCCGGAGGGGACCCACCTGCAGCAGGTGCGGCTCACCCTGGACCACAAGGGCAAGTACGAGGTCGCGATCGACACCGACCTGTCCTCGCACCTGCCGGGGGACTACACCACGGAGGCCGCGCAGGCGTTCAACACCGCGGCCCGGATCGTGCTCGTGGCGCAGAACTGGATCCGCGACCACCCGGGCTTCGTGGTGGTCGCGCTGCGCGTGTACGACGTCGAACGGGGACTGGTCACGATCAAAGTCGTCGACTGAGCCGACCGACCGAGCCCGCCGACCGAGCCGATCGCCGCCCGCCGCGCGGACCGCCCGGTTGCCGGGATCGGTCCGGTCTGCGGCATGATCGGTGGGAATTCGCGGTGATCGAAAGCATCCCGCCCGAAACCGATCGGGAACGGAACGGGATCGGATCGGCGAAACCGAAGCGGAGACAGGGGAGGAGGCGCCACGATGACACGTATGCGCCAGAGCACCGTTCCGTGGTGGCGTTGGCGGGCCAAGGTCCGCTCCGCGCTGCACATGTTCGGCGACCCGACGTTCCAGCGCGAGTCCTGGCTGGCCGGCCGCCCGGAGTACGGCTCGATCACCGATGCCGTCTATCGCCTCGTCGGCGATTCGTGGCTGGACCGCTGGTCGGCGAACACCTACGTCGGCTGCCTGGTCGTGGACGCGGACGAGGCCGCGCTGGTGGACGCGGCCGTGCTGGAGATCCTCGCCGTCCTGCACGACATCGGCGAGGACGCGCCCGCGCCCGCCTACCTCACCCACCCGCGCTGGCCGCAGGTCGTCGCCGCCTCGCGGGCCGCGCACGTCGCGCTCGCGAAGGCGGACGAGGACGACCCGGACGCGCCGCCCGACTCACTCGACGTGCTGCGCATCCGTACCGGCGGGCGCTGACCCCGCGCGGGACGTGGGATCCTGTACGACCGGCGGGTCCGCCTGCTCGGCAGGCGCACGGATCGGCCCCGCAGCCAAGCCGCGGCGGACCGACATCCGGAAGGCCGTACGAATGCCGCAGATGGAGAAGAAGGGCGCGTCCATGACCGAGCAGACCCAGCCTGTCGACGGCACCGGTGCCGGGTCGACCGGCGGCCAGTACGTGCTGACGCTGTCCTGCCCGGACAAGCGCGGCATCGTGCACGCGGTCGCCAGCTTCCTGATGATGACCGGCTGCAACATCGTGGACAGCCAGCAGTTCGGCGACCGCGACACCGGCCTGTTCTTCATGCGTGTGCACTTCACCGCCGAGCAGGGCGTCGAGCTCGAGGCGCTGCGGGCCGGCTTCACCGCGGTCGGCGCGTCCTTCCGGATGGACTGGCAGATCCACGACGGCGACGCGCGGATGCGCGTGTTCGTGATGGTCAGCAAGTTCGGCCACTGCCTGAACGACCTGCTCTTCCGCAGCAGCATCGGGGCGCTGCCGATCGAGATCGTGGGTGTGGTGTCCAACCACCGCGACTTCGAGGAGTTGTCCCGCTCGTACGGCGTGCCGTTCCACCACATCCCGGTCACCCGGGAGACCAAGCCCGAGGCCGAGGCGCGACTGCTCGCCCTGGTGCGCGAGTACGACGTGGAACTGGTTGTGCTCGCCCGGTACATGCAGGTCCTGTCGAACGACCTGTGCAAGCAGCTCGAGGGCCGCGCGATCAACATCCACCACTCGTTCCTGCCGAGTTTCAAGGGCGCCAAGCCCTACCACCAGGCGCACGCGCGCGGGGTCAAGCTGATCGGCGCGACCGCCCACTACGTCACGGGCGACCTGGACGAGGGCCCGATCATCGAGCAGGAGGTCGAGCGGGTGGACCACGCGGTCACCCCCGCGGGCCTGGTGGCGGTCGGCCGCGACGTCGAGTGCCAGGCGCTCGCGCGCGCGGTCAAGTGGCACTCCGAGCGACGCGTGCTGCTCAACGGGACCCGCACGGTCGTCTTCACCTGAGCGACCCGAGCGGCTCGGGCGACCTGAGCGGCTCGGGCGACTCGGGTGACCCGAGTGACCCTGGTTGACCCGAGCGCGCCGAGTGCCGAGCCAGGCCCCGCCCACCTCACCTGACACTCAGCACGAACGCCGCCACGCCGACCAGGGCGGCCGCGGCGCCGGCGAGTCGGCCGGCCCGGCCGGCCCGCGGGAACTCGGTGCGCTCCCGTGGACCGTCGCCGTCGAAGTCGCGGACCACGGGTCGCACCCGGGGGCGATGCCGATCGCGGCCGAACACGACACAGGCTACGGCGGTGATCCACGCGGCTACCCCGACGACGAACATGCCTCGGGAATGTACGCCCGACCCGGTCGGCTGTCACAGCGGCGCGCGTGGTGCACGCCGGGGCGCACGCCGGCCGCGCCCGCGCCGACCGGAAAACCCTTTGCGGGGTGGGCGGTTGCCGTGGCTTGATGGAGGCCGAGCCGAGACGGGACCTTCCGTGTGTCCTGTCCTTGTAGGGAGAGGAGCGAGCCGGTGCGGTTCCGTGACAACAGCCGATGCCCCGTCAAGGGTGCCTCGGCCCGCCGCGTGTAACCCCTGCTTCGCTTCTGCTCCGCGGGTCCCGCAGTCGCCAAACCCTGCGGTCCCGCCACCGGCCGCCCCGTGCCGCACCCGGATTCACCACCCGGAGTGCGCCGGGACGGCCCACCAAGACTTCGAGCCGATGTGCTCATGTTTCGTCGTACCCACTCAGGAGAGTGACCAGATATGTCGTACACCGAGGTCCCGGGCGCCCGGGTACCGATTCGCATGTGGACCGACCCCGCCGCGGTCGAGGGTCAGGCCATGCAGCAGCTCCGCAACATCACCACTCTCCCGTGGCTGCACGGCCTGGCCGTGATGCCCGACGTGCACTTCGGCCGCGGCGCCACGGTCGGCTCCGTCATCGCCATGCGCGACGCCGTCTGCCCGGCGGCGGTGGGCGTGGACATCGGCTGTGGGATGAGCGCGGTCAGGACCACGCTCACCGCGGCCGACCTGCCCGACGACCTGTCCCGGGTGCGGTCCAAGATCGAGCAGGCGATCCCGGTCGGGATGGGCATGCACGGCGAGGCGGTCGACCCGAGCAGGCTGTACGGACTCTCGACGGCCGGTTGGGCCGAGTTCTGGTCGCGGTTCGACGACGTCGCGGACGCGGTGAAGTTCCGGCGCGAACGAGCGATGAAGCAGATGGGGTCGCTCGGGTCCGGCAACCACTTCGTAGAGTTTTGTGTCGATACATCCGATTCGGTATGGCTCATGCTGCACTCGGGCTCGCGCAACATCGGCAAGGAGCTGGCGGACCACCACATGTCGGTGGCCCGGTCGCTGCCGCACAACCAGGGCATCGTCGACCGGGACCTCGCGGTGTTCATCAGCGGCACCCCGCAGATGGACGCGTACCGCTCCGACCTGTACTGGGCGCAGGAGTACGCGGCGAAGAACCGGGCGATCATGATGGCCCTGTTCCAGGAAGTGATCCGGCGCGAGTTCCGCAAGGCCCGGGTGGGCTTCGAGGAGCCGATCAGCTGTCACCACAACTACGTCTCGGAGGAGATCTACGACGGCGTGGACCTGCTCGTGACCCGCAAGGGTGCGATTCGGGCGGGCAGCGGCGACCTCGGCATCATCCCGGGTTCGATGGGCACGCGCTCGTACATCGTCCGGGGCCTGGGCAACGAGGACGCGTTCAACTCCGCCTCGCACGGCGCCGGCCGCAGGATGAGCCGGAACGCCGCCAAGAAGCGGTTCACCGTCGAGGACCTCGCCAAGCAGACCGAGGGCGTGGAGTGCCGCAAGGACTCGGGCGTCGTGGACGAGATCCCGGGCGCCTACAAGAAGATCGAGCAGGTCATGCGGCAGCAGCAGGACCTGGTCGAGGTGGTCGCCGAACTGCGCCAGGTGATCTGCGTCAAGGGCTGAGGGCCCGGACCCGGACCGGTCGAAGTCCCGCCCTCCGCGAGCGACCGCTCGTCGGGGGACGGGACTTCGGCGTTCCCGGACGTTGTCCGGGGTGGTGCGTCAGGAGGTGCGGGTGGTGCGGGAGAGGATGTGGACGGCTCGGGTGAGGGTGGCCAGGGCGGCGGTGGCGGCCAGGGTGCGGGCGATGTTCCAGGCGATCCAGGTGTTCTCCACGTCTTCGCGGAGCTTGGCGGGGTCGGTGATCCTCGCGGGGTCGCCGGCGTCCTTGAGCTTGTTGTTGAGCGGGATGTTGCCGCCCATGGTGATCAGCATGCCGACGAAGGCGAGGACCACGCCGGCGATGATCCAGCGGTTCGCTTCGGTGAGGCCGAGCTTGCGGGTTCGCACGATCGAGATCACGCCGAGGATCGGGGCGCCGAAGAAGCACGCGAAGAAGACCGGGTTCTCGATCCGCTTGTTGACCTGCTGGAGGACGTCGATGAAGGTGCGGTCGTCGACGTGTCCCAGGCCCGGCATGATCGCGACGGCGAAGGCGAAGTAGACACCGGCGACCAGACCCGTGGTGAGCAGGGTGGCGCCGAGCAGTACGGCGGCGGTGCGGGTGGGACGTGGGGTGGTGCGCGAAGTCGTGAACTGCTCGGTCATGCCTGGATCCCCGTTTTCGAGTGGCTGGGTGCCGGGTGGTGTTCGTCGGGTGCCGGTCGTGGTGTCGCGTCGTCAGCGGGTCAGGGCCACGACGAGGCAGGCGGCCGCCGCGATGCCGGAGAGGGCGCGCACGTGGTTCGCCCTCGTCCAGTCGGTGAGGTAGCCGGCCCACAGGCGCTCCTCCGCGGCGGAGTTCGGTTCGACCGCGGCGAGCGCGTTGTTGCGGGGCACGTGGTAGCCGGCGGTGAGCACGATCGTGCCGAGCAGGTAGAGCACGGCGCCGACGAGCAGGTACACCGCGTACGCCTCGCCCCACGAGACGACCGCCGCGATGCCCAGGCCCACGCACAGCAGGGCGGTGCCGAACAGGCCGGCCATGAAGGGGGCGGTCACGGCCGTGACGTTGATCGAACGCATGGCCGCGGCCCCCTGAGCCGCCGGCAGCCGGCCGAGGCCCGCCATGACGAAGGAGGAGAAGCCGAAGAAGACTCCGCCCATGGATGCGCAGCCCAGGGCCGCGACAAGCGTCAGGATGAACAGGGGGCCGCTCATGGTCACACCTTCCAGACGCCGCGGGCGGCGGCGTCGCGTGCGTAGTCGGAAAAGTCGCGGGGGGCCCGACCGAGCGCGCGCTGCACACCGTCGCAGACGTGTGCGTTGCGCCCGTCGAGGACCTCGCCGAACAGGAAGGACAGCAGGTCGATGACCTCGGCGGGCACCCCGTGCTCGGCCAGGACCGCCGAGTATGCCTCCAACGGGACCTGCACGAACGCGATTTCCCGGTCAGCCGCACGAGCGATCTCGGCGACCGCGTCGGCGAAGGTCAGCAGCCGCGGGCCGGTCACCTCGTAGACCTGGCCGGTGTGTCCGTCCTCGGTGAGCGCGGCGACCGCGACGTCGGCGATGTCGTCCACGTCGATGAAGGGCTCGCCCACCTCGCCGACCGGAAGTGCGACCTCGCCGCCCAGGATCGGCCCGAGGAACTCGCCCTCGTCGAAGTTCTGCGCGAAGAAGGAGGCCCGCACGATCGTCCACTCGGCGCCGGACGCGCGCACTCGGGCCTCGGCGTCCTGCGCCTCGGGCTCGCCGCGGCCGGACAGCAGGACCAGGTGCCGCACGCCGCTCTCGACGGCGAGGTCGGCGAACGCGCCGACCGTGTCCGCACCGCCGGGCGCGGCGATGTCGGGCTGGAAGGAGATGTACACGCGGTCGATGCCGCGCAGCGCCGGACCCCAGGTCGTGCGGTCCGCCCAGTCGAACGGGATGGGCGCCGATCGTGAGCCGAGCCGGACCGGGCGGCCCAGCGCGGTGAGCTTCTCGGCGATCCGGCGGCCGGTCTTCCCGGTCCCGCCCAGGACCAGCGTGGTGGTGTTCGTGGTGCTCGTGGGGTGCTGCTCGCTCGTCGTCATGGCTCTATTCAATGGCCTCGCAATGAGACTGAACATCGCTGAAACACCCAATTACATGTTTGATCGTCTAAGATTTCCCCATGGATGCTCTCGCGAGTCTGCTCAACGGGCCTCGGGCGCAAGGCGCCTTCCTGCTCCGTTCGATGCTGAGTCCGCCGTGGTCCATGCGCATCCACGACGAAGCGCCACTGACCATCGTGTCGATGGTGCGCGGCCATGCGTGGATCGCGCTGGACCGGGGTGAGGCGATCCGACTGACCGCCGGTGACGTGGCGATCGTGCGCGGCCCCGACCACTACCGGATCTCCGACGAGCCGGGCTCGCAGCCGCAGATCGTCATCCATCCCGGCCAGCGCTGCTCGACCCCGGACGGGCGGGACCTGGCCAAGGAGATGGCCTTGGGCGTGCGGACCTGGGGCAACAGCGCGGACGCCGAGACGATCATGTTGACCGGGACGTACCAGATGGCCGGCGAGGTCAGCCGCTCGCTGCTGGAGGCGCTGCCCACGCTCGCGGTGATCCGACACAGCGAAGGGGACTTCGCGGTGATCCCGCTGCTGGCCGACGAGATCGTCAAGGACGGGCCCGGGCAGGACGCGGTCCTGGACCGGCTGTTGGACCTGCTGCTGATCGCCATGCTGCGCACGTGGTTCGCCCGGTCCGGGTCGGACGCGCCCGGCTGGTACCGCGGTTACCGCGATCCGGTGATCGGGCACGTGCTGAGCCTGATCTACAACAACCCCGAACAGCCGTGGACGGTCGCTTCTTTGGCCGCCGAGGCGGGGGTCTCCCGGGCCTCGCTGGCCCGGCGGTTCGCCGAGCTGATCGGCGAACCGCCGATGACGTTCCTCACCGGCTGGCGCCTCGCCCTGGCCGCGGACCTGCTGTGCGAACCGGACGCCACGGTCGGCGGGGTCGCGGAGAAGGTGGGCTACGGCGACGCGTTCGCGCTCAGCACGGCCTTCAAGCGGGTCCGGGGGATGAGCCCGCGCGAACACCGCACCCGGGCGCTGCGGCGCGAGGGGGTAGGCGTCGACGGCTCCCGACACCTGCTCGCGGACCACAACTGAGCACCGGGGTCGGCCCGGTCGGTAGTGGCCCGACCGGCGCCAGACCGGTTCGGGCCACCGCACAGCACAGCCCGGCCGCGAGCAGCACGCCCGCCGCCGCGACCGCGGCCATCAGCTCGCCCGCCTGTCGGACGCCCTTGTCCACGACGTCCGAGCGCAGCGCCACCTGGACCGCCCCGCCCGGACCGCCCTGGGTGGTCAACATCCGAGCCGGTCGGCCGCCGACGGCGATCCTCGTATGGAACGCCCGGCGCTCGCGGGCCGCCACCTCGCGCGTGGCCGACTCGACCGGCACCAGATACGGCGTCGAATCGACCTGACCGAGGGCCTGCGCCGCACCTCCGCCTGGATCGAGGCCAACCCGCACGCCTTCGCCCCGAACCGCTACCAGGTCCGAACACGAACACCGGCGACGTACGCCGCTGCCGGGTCGACCGGTACGAGCAGGCCGGTCGGCCGCCGGGCGGGTGGCGCCCAGGCGTTCAGTAGGCTCGCCAGAGGCGGCATCAACAACCAAAATCAAACAAAACCAAACCCGATCCGATCCGAATCGAACGGTACGCGCGTGGCATCTCGTATCACGGTCGTCGAGACCGCACGACTGGTTCTGACCCGACCCCACCCCGAGGACGCGGCGGCGGTGTTCGCCGTGCACGGGGACCCGGAGACCAATCGCTACAACCCGCACGGGCCGATGCGCTCGGCCGAGGAGGGGGTCGTGTTCCTGGACTCGATGATCGAGGACTGGGAACGGGACGGGATCGGCTATTGCGCGGTGGCGCCGCGTGAGGATCCGGCCGCGGTGTTCGGCTTCGCCGGGACCCAGTTGACCCGGCGGCTGCGGCCGGACGGCATACCGGTGTTCAACCTCTACTACCGTTTCGCGCCGGTCGCCTGGGGGCGGGGCCTGGCCCGCGAGGCGGTCGACGCCACCCTCGACCTGGCCCGCCGGACACTCCCGTCGATGCCGATCGTCGCGGTGATCGACGCGGCCAACGTGCCGTCCCTGACCCTGGCCCGCCGGGTCGGCTTCCGAGCGAGCGACGCGTTCGTGGACCGGGAGGGCCGCGACGTGTACCTGCTGCCGCAGGACGACGCGACGACTTTTTCCTAGCCCTGGGCGCCGGCTTCGGCCCGCTCGGCGAACACCGCGCGGGCGACGGTGATGCCGTTCAGCGCGGCGGGGAAGCCCGCGTAGCCGACCATCTGGGTGATCGTCTCGACCACTTCCTCCTCGGTGCCGCCGACGTTGAGCAGGCCGTGGATGTGCACCGCGAGTTGCGGCGCGGCCGTGCCGAGCGCGGTGCACATCGCGATCGTGGCGAGTTCGCGGGTCTTCAGGTCCAGGCCGGTGCGCGAGTACACGTCGCCGAACGCGAACTCCAGCAGGTAGCGGCCCAGATCCGGGGCGATGTCCCGGAGCGACGCGATGACCTGCTCGCCGGCGTGGCCGTCGATCTCGGTGAGCGCGGTCAGGCCCCGGCGGTAGCGGTCGGCGGTGGTCTCGCCGGGTGCGGGAGCGTCGACCGGTGCGGCCTCGGCCGCCGCCGGGTGGGTCTCGAAGACCTCACGGGCCGCGGTCAGCCCGTTGAGCGTGGCGGGGAAACCGGCGTAGACGCAGACGTGGATCAGGGTCTCCACAATCTCGCGCCGCGTGCAGCCGACGTTGAGCGCGCCGGTCAGGTGGAAGCGCAACTGCGGTGCCGCGTGGCCGATCGCGGCCAGGGCCGCGACGTTGGCCAACTGCCGCTCCCGGAGCGTGAGTCCGGGTCGCGAGTAGATGTCGCCATAACCGAACTCGACGGTGTATCGGGCCAGATCGGGGGCGATGTCGGCGAGGCTTTCGAGCACGGCGGGCCGGTCGGTGCCGGCGACCTGCCGCAGTACCGCGAGGCCACGCTCGTAGCGGTTGTCAGGGGTGGTGGAAACGGTGTCGGTTGCGCTGTTCATGATCGGGACTCTACGAGTTGGAGTGAACTCGAAGTCAAGGACGCGTGCGGCACGCCACCCTCGATCGGGCCTGTCGGGCGGCGTCGATATCTTGCTCGCGTGTCTGAGCACAGGGGGAGCCGGGACGCAGGCGATGGCCGCGACCGGATGGATGGACAGTCGGGTGGGGCTGACGCGGACGACCCGTTCGCCAAGTACGTCTTCGACGATGATTTCGTCAAGGCCGCGACCCGAACGGAAGGATCCGCACGAGCACGGATGTTGGCCCGCCGATGGGCGAACGAGCCGCCGCAGGAACACCCTTGGTGGTCCGATACACCCAAGGCACCCGGCCGCCGGCGTCGGCTCAGGACGGTCGTGATCACCGTCGCCGTGCTCGCCCTGGTGGCCTTCGCCGCCGCTCCGGACCGGGTGTTCGGCTGGTTCGACGCATCGAACACGGCCACCGCGGACGACCCGATGGCGCAGCCGCCGGTGACCGGAGTCGCCACCTCCGTACCGTCGGTGGCGGCGCAACAGCAGGGCGGGGCCTCGGACACGCCGACCCGGAAGAACCCGTTCGCCGGGTCGCCGGCGCTCAACTACGCGGACAACGAGGCGGGCCTGTCCATGCCCGAGGCCAAGGCCGTGCCCGGATACTCCGTCGCCGAGGTCACCGAGGCATTGGAGCTGACCCGCCGGCTGCTGATCGCGGGCAACCTGGACCGCGACGTGCTCGCGGGTGGCCGCCCGGCCGGCTACCTCGCGCTGCTGGATCCGGCCGACGGTCTCGTCGCGCGGATCGAGAAGGCGATGACCGCGACCCGATGGGACGCGGATGGTGACAACCCGAAGGCGTGGATGACCAGGTTCGACCCCAAGGACGTCGAGCCGGTCGGCTCGGTGATCAAGGTCAACGGGATCACGAGTTACGACATCGACCGCGAGGGCATGCTGACCGTGCACGCCGACTACTCGTTCGTCTACCCGGTGGCCAAGACCGGCGGTGGACCCGGTGCGAGCGTCACCCGCTCGGTGGTTCGCCGGGTGCTGGAGACCAAGGTGTACCGGGGGCCCCGCTACCGGTCGACCGCGCGCGGCCGGATCGCCGTGGCGAACGTCGACAACGACATCGCGAACAGTTCGTGCACCCGCTTGGACGGCTTCGTGCGCCCGGAGTTCCCCGAGGACCGCACACCCACCGGAACCTCGACCGGCGCCCCGGCGACGGTGGATCCATACGACCGCACCAAGCCGATCGACGCGGAAGCCGTCCCGGGCGCTTGCCAGGTCGCATCCCGGACCTGAGGCCACGAACGGCCCGAGCGACCGACCGAAGGCGCGTCGATGTCTCGAATCCCCCGCCGCAGACCTCCGACCCGCCTAGAACAACCCCTCCTGCACCGACCCATCCGGTGCCCGACCCGTCTCCAGCGGCTTGACGGCGATGCCCCGGGTGCGACCCCGAGCCGGCGTCAACTGCCAGCCGGTGAGCAGCCGCAGATCCACGAACAGTGGCCCGGTATCCGTGGTGATCACCGCGTCGTGCCCCGCGACGCACGTGAACTCGCCATGCAGCAGCGCGTCCTGGGTCAGCCCGGCGACCTGATCCCGGGTCGGTGGGGGCGGTTCGGTGAGGCCGTAGAACCGGGTCAGGTCCTGGATGTCGCACGGCGCCGGAGTCAGCGTTTCCGGCAGGAGCCGAGTCAACCGCGCGTGTGCATCGGCGAGTTCGGCCGGCGGACCGGGCGTTCGGGTGCGCCACCAGGCGGCCGCCTTGGCCTTGTGCGGTATCCGTTCCCGGACCGTGCCGGTGGCCGAGCACGCGCGCTCGGTGCTGCGGACGGGCACCAGCGGGCCGTGCGCGAGCCACGTGAACATCGGCGCACCCTGGTCGGCGAGCCGCGCCGCGCGACGCTCGGTGGCGGTGAGACCGACCTTGACCAGCCCGGGCCCGAACCACGCGAGGTAGAGCGAGAACGGCCGAGGATCGTCCATCGCCTGATCCCGCGCCAGCTTTCGGCCCGGATCGGCCAGCGCACACGCATCGCACTGCGACCGCGGAGCCGTCGCCGGCAGCGGCGTGAGCACGGGACACGGAACACGTCGCCCACTCTTGCGCCGAATACCCACACACGTACGCGGACCGGCCAACCGCCACCCGGCGGTGGTGCCGGGAGCGAGCACCTGAAGCGACTCCTCGTCCGCCGCGTCGACCAACACCAAATGCGGCCGACCCTCGTACCAACGAATCCCAGTGGCAACCAGCCCGGTCCGCTGCTGAGGCACGATCATCCACCCACGATAAGCGACCCCCACCAGCCGCCCCACCCCCGACGCGTCAACACCCCCAACCCACGCCACCTCCGACAACCAACACACGCCCCAGCCCCC
>NZ_KB889747.1 GCF_000372745.1 Embleya scabrispora DSM 41855
ACGCAGGTCACGCACGGCGCCCGCGCGATTAGCTCAGCGGGAGAGCGCTTCCCTGACACGGAAGAGGTCACTGGTTCAATCCCAGTATCGCGCACCAGCGGTATCGAAGGGCCGGAGGATCATCACGATCCGCCGGCCCTTCGACGTTCGCCGCCCCCGGTTCACCGGTCCCGGGTGCGCGAGCCCCGCGCACGTGCGGGTGCGGGCGCTCACACTCCCCCGTGCGTATGGGGTGCGCTGGGTACGAAATCCGGTGCGGTGAGTCGGGCCAGGCGCTCGCGGGTTTCCTCGTCCTGCGGCACGTACACGGTCAGGCGCTGGCCGGGTGAGGCGGCCAGATCCGTGGGAATGCCGCGCACATGCAGCACGCCGACGTCCAGGTGACGGAAGAACTTGACCCGGCTGCGGGTGAGCGAAATCGGGTGGGCGGCCCACGCCTTGGCGAACTCGGGGCTCGTCTCCACCAGTTCGTCGATGAACGCGTCCCAGACCGGATCGCCGATGTTGCGGGCGTAGGTGCCGCGCAGCACGCCGACCACGCCCTGGCACTCCTGGAGCCACTCGTGGAACGGGTTGCAACACTTGGGTCGGGTGAACAGCTCCCAGATCAGGTTCCGCCGACCCCGGGGGCAGGCGACCATGGCCGGGAAGACCCTGGCGTACAGCTCGTTGTAGGCCAGTACGTCGTAACGCCCGTTCATCACGACCGCGGGCAGTGTGGCGAAGTCGTCGAGCAGGACCCGGGTGTCCGCGTCCACCGCGTTCTCGGCCCGCAGCGTTGCCGTGCTGGGTATGCAGGCCAACCGCTTGACGTGCTCCAATTCGACGGCGTCCAGGCGCAGCGTGCGGGCGATGCCGGCGATCACCTGTGCGCTGGCGTTGATCGGGCGGCCCTGTTCGAGCCAGGTGTACCAGGTGACACCCACACCGGCGAGTTGGGCGACCTCTTCGCGGCGCAGGCCCGGGGTGCGCCGGCGGCGGCCGACGGGCAGGCCGACCTGGTCCGGAGTGATCCGCTCCCGGCGGCTGCGCAGGAAGGCGCCGAGTTCGGCGCGCGAGGCGGCGCGGGCGGGGCGGACGTACTGCGGGGTGGCCCGCTCGGGGTCGGGCGGATCGGATCGGTCGGCGGGGCTCGGATCGGAGGCGATCCGGTTCCGGTCGTGTTGTTCGCGAACGGCTTCGGGAACGGCGTCGGTGCGCGGGCTGCCGGTCATCGGTCCATCCTGCGCCCGGAGCGGAGTCGATTGCCAGGTGCCTGGTGATACCCGGATAACCAGGCTACTGGTCCGGGTACCCGGGACCGGCCAGAGTCGTCCCCATGAACGATACGGATCTGATGTCGGGCAGCGACGCCCGACGCGAGGAGGACGTGGAGCGGGCGATCACCGCTCCCGGGGGCGCGAACGGGGAGACGGAGCACAAGCAGGCGAAGGCCCGCCGCGGAGCCGCGAGCACGGTGTTGTTGGTGGTGCTGGTGGCCGGGCAGTTCATGGCGGTGCTGGACGCGTCGATCGTCAACGTCGCGGCGCCGGTGATGCGTTCGGACCTGCACGCGTCGGGAGCCGGGCTGCAGTGGATCATCGCGGGGTACACGATCGCCTACGCGATGTTGCTGATCACCGGTTCGCGGCTGGGCGCGATCTTCGGGTACGGCCGGGCGTACCTGGGTGGGCTCGGGCTGTTCACGCTCGCCTCGCTGGCCTGCGGACTGGCCTCATCGACGGGCGAGTTGGTGGTGTTCCGGTGTCTTCAGGGGGCGGGCGCCGCGTTGTTGGTGCCGCAGGTGTTGACGTTGATCCAGCGTCGGTTCGAGGGGCGGCGGCGGACCGCGGCGATGGGCCTGTACCAGACGGCGATAGCCGGCGGTGCGGTCGTCGGGCAGATCCTGGGCGGGGTGCTGGTGAGCGCGGATCTGTTCGGCACCGGGTGGCGCCCGGTGTTCCTGGTCAATGTGCCGCTGGGGGTGCTGCTGTTGGTGGTCGGGTGGCGTGCGCTGGGCGGTGACGGGCCGGATCCGGGTGGGCGCCCGGGTTGGGGTCGGCTGGATGTGCCGGGTGTGCTGGTGCTGGCGCCGGCGATGCTCGCGCTGGTGGTGCCGCTGGTGATGGGGCACGAGCAGGGTTGGCCGGTGTGGGGTTGGGTGTTGCTCGCGGCGGGGGTCGCCGGGATGGGACTGTTCGCGGTGGTCGAGCGGGCGGTGGCGGCGCGCGGCGGATCGCCGTTGGTGCCGGGCGCGGTGCTGCGCTCGCCCGGGCTGCTGTCCGGCGGGATCGCGCTGTTGATCGCGGTCGCGAGCTACAACGGGTTCCTGTTCACCCTGGCGCTGCACCTGCAGTCCGGTCTGGGCGACAGTCCGCTGCGGGCGGGGCTGACCTATGTGCCGTGCGCGATCGGGTTCGCGGTCTCCGGGTTGTGGTGGGGACGGTTGCCGGAGCGAATTCGGGCGCATGTGGGGTATCTGGGCTTCGCCCTGGTGTCCGTGTCGTACGTCGGCATGGCGGCCTCGGTGCACGGCGGCCGGGAGGGCGGCGTGGCGCTGGCGGTCGGGTTGGCCGCGATGGGCCTGGGTCAGGGCGCGGTGATCGGGCCGCTGATGGCGAGCGCGCTGGGTCGGGTGCGGGCCGAGCACGCGGGTGACGCCAGTGGGGTGCTGGTCACGCTCATGCAGGTCGGCGCGGTGCTGGGGGTGGCCACGTACGGCACCACGTTCCTGTCGGCGACGGGTGTGGGCGCCGGTGCGTCGGCGCATGCGGCCGTGGTGACATTCGCGGCGCTGGCGGTGGTGAACGTGTGCGCGGCGGTGTGGGCGTGGCGGGTGGCCGCGGGGCGTCGAGCCGGCCGGGTCGCCTGACCCGGTGCGCGGGCGACCGGGCGATCCGGGCATCGCGTGGTGTCGCGGCACGGGTGTACGGCACGGCGATCGGCTCGCGATGCGGGCGCACCGGCCGGCCGGACAGGGCGGGTGAGCCCGTCCGGTCGGCCGGTGTGTACCGCGTTTGCCACCCGGGGTCGGGTGCGGGTCGGGGGGTCAGTCCTGTTCGGGCCACCGGCGGCCGGCTGCGCGGCGGGCGTCCTGTTCCGGTGAGTGGGTCGAGGCCGACCCGGCGGCGGCCGGCTCGTGCGGCGGGTCGGCCGGATCCGAGGCGGGCTCGGGCGTCACCGCCTGCGCGTCGGCGCGTTCCGCCGCCTCGGCGGCGGCCTTGGCCTGCAGGCCGGACATCGTGCGCAGCGGCACTTCCTTGATGAAGAAGACCAGCACGAACGCCACCGCCATGACGCACGCGGCGATCAGGAAGACCAGCTGCATCGCCTCGGAGAAGCCCTCCTTGAAGGGTGCGGCCAGGCGCGGGTCCAGGTGCTGGATGAACGAGGAGTCGCTCAGCACGCCGGAGCCCTGCGCACCGCCCGGGTTCGGGTGCCGAACCATCTCGATCACCGGCCCGTTGGCGGGATCGGCGAGCACCGCCGGATCGGCCAGCGCGGACTGGAAGGCGGGTGTGCCGGCGTCCCGGGTGAACGCCTTGGCGATCTCCCCGGAGACGTTGCTGAACAACACGGACAGGAACACCGCGGTGCCGGCGGTGGCGCCCATCTGCCGGAAGAAGGTCGCGGCCGAGGTGGCCACGCCCATGTCCTGGGGTGGGACGGCGTTTTGCACGACCAGGATCAGCGTCTGCATGCACTGGCCGAGGCCGACGCCGAGCAGGACCATGAACAGGCTCGTGGTCACCAGCGAGGTCTCGGCGTCGACGTACAGCGCGAACAGGCTCATCGCGATCGCGGCGATGCCGGTGCCCAGGATCGGGAAGATCTTGTACCGGCCGGTCTTGGAGGTGATCTGGCCGGAGAGGATCGACGAGCCCATCATGCCGACCATGACCGGGATCATCAGCAGGCCGGCCTTGGTCGGGCTGGCGCCCTTGACGATCTGGAAGTACTGCGGGATCAGCATGAACCCGCCGAACATGGCCATCCCGAAGATCACGCCGATCAGCGACGCGAGGCTGAAGATCCGGTCGGTGAACAGGCGCATCGGGATCAGCGCGTCCTCGCCCATCCGGCGCTCGACCAGGATCCAGGTGATCACGCCGATGCCGCCGATCAGGTAGCAGGCGGTCGAGGTGCCCGAGCCCCAGCCCCATTCACGGCCCTGTTCGGCGACGATCAGCAGCGGTACGACGCCCAGGGTCAAGGTGATCGCGCCGAACCAGTCGATCCGGTGCGGGCGGCGGGTGTGCGGGATGTGCAGCACCTTGCCGACCACGAGCAGGGCGACCACGCCGACCGGCACGTTGACCAGGAACACCCAGCGCCAGCCCGCGATGCCGAGGATCTCGTCCTGGCCGGCGAAGAAGCCGCCGACGAGTGGGCCGAGCACGCTGGAGGTGCCGAACACGGCGAGGAAGTAGCCCTGGTAGCGGGCGCGTTCGCGGGGCGGGACGATGTCGCCGATGATCGCGAACGCGAGCGACAGCAGGCCGCCCGCGCCCAGGCCCTGGAGGGCTCGGAAGCCGGCGAGTTCGTACATCGACGTGGAGAACGTGCACGCGGCGGAGCCGACCACGAAGATCGTGATGGCGGCGAGGTAGAACGGGCGCCGGCCGTACAGGTCGGACAGCTTGCCGTACAGCGGCGTGGCGATCGTCGAGGTGATGAGGTAGGCGGTGGTCGCCCACGCCTGTTGGCTGAGACCGTGCAGGTCGTCGGAGATGGTGCGGATCGCGGTCGAGACGATCGTCTGGTCGAGCGCCGCCAGGAACATGCCGGCCATCAGGCCGTACAGGATCGTCATGATCTGACGGTGGCTCAGGCCGCTTTCGCTCGCGGCCTGGTCCGGTGCGGTCTGCGGTTTGGTGTCGGTCATGCGGTACGGCCTTCCGGTGCACCGGGCGCGGCGTCGCGCGTGGGTGCCTGATCGCGTTCGAGGTCGTCGTTGAAGCGGCCGAGGAGGTGGACGAGCGTCTGGCGTTCGTCGGCGGACCAGTCGCGGGTGACCCGGTCCAGTTCGGCCTGCCGACGACTGCGGTACATCTCGAACGCCTGGGCCCCGGCATCGGTCACCGCGAGCAGGGTGCCGCGGCCGTCGTTGGGGTCCGGGCGGCGCTCGACGAGACCGCGCTGGACCAGCGACGCGATCTGCCGGCTGACCGTGGACACGTCCAGGTAGGTCATCGCCGCCAGGTCGGTGACCCGGCGGGGCCCTTCCATCGCGAGGTAGGCCAGGAGCAGCCGGTCTCCCCCGTCGGGCACGGGTCCGCTTTCGGCGCGACTGCGTGCCTTGGCGGCGGCCGAGAGCCGCATGAGACGCGCGAGTTCGCGTCCGAGTTCGTCGGGTGCGCGGCCGGCTGTCGGCTCGTCACACGGTGTCGTCGCGGTATCGATGACCGCCCCCTTGTCGCTCGCCACCCATTAACTGCATGGCTCAACCAACAATACCGCCTCCATCCCCCGCGCTCACTCCCGCCGGGTCGTTTCGGGGTCGACAGGGGATGAGCCTCCACGGGCACACGACAGGGGCGCGGGGATCGGGGGCGCGGCAGGCGCGGCCGGGAGGGCGGAACGGGCGCAGGCGGTGTGGCGGCCGCGCCGATGCCGGCGGGAGAAGCTTCCCGGCCGGGCCCGTTGCCGTGTTCCGGGCTGCGTGACGAGCGGCACGGGAGGCGACCCATGCTCATCTGACTGTCCGTCAGCTATGGTGACGAGGTGCCTGTCTCGCGACTATTGGGCACTCGCACGGGGTGTCCCGCGGACGCCTCGCCGGGTCCCGGGCATCACGGCTGCAGCAGGCTCGGCCGGCCGGTCGACCGCGCGGCACATGTACGACCGCACAACAGGGAGTGAGTGACCATGCGCGTGGGAGAGGTGGCAGGCGCCGACCTGCAACGCTTCGGAAAGCCGCTCGACGGGATCCGGGTCCTGGCCATCGAACAGATGCAGGCGCTCCCCTACGCCACGCAGATGCTCGCCCGACTGGGCGCGGAGGTCATCAAGATCGAGTCGCCCGGCGTCGGCGAGTCCGGGCGCGCCGCGCTGCCGATGATGACCGACCCGCTCGGCCGCCGCGTCGGCGTCACCTTCCTGCGCAACAACCTCGGCAAGCGCAGCGTCACGGTCGACCTCAAGCACCCCGAGGGCCGCGAGATCGTGCTGCGCCTGGCCGAGAAGGCGGACATCGTCTGCGAGAACTTCAAGCCCGGTACGGCCGGCCGGCTCGGCCTGGGCTTCGAGGACATCGCCGCCGTCAACCCGCGCGCGATCTACCTGTCGGTATCGGGCTTCGGCAACACCACCGAGTCGCCGTACGCGTCCTGGCCCGCGTACGCCCCGGTCGCCGAGGGCATGGCCGGTCTGTACGACTTCAAGCGCGCCCCGGACACCGCGCCCGTGGTGTCCCCGCTGGGTGCGCTCGGCGACTCGGGCTCGGCGCTGTTCGCGGTGATCGGCGTGCTCGCCGCGCTGCGCCACCGGGATGCGACCGGCGTGGGCCAGTACGTGGACATCTCCATGTTCGACGCCATGGTCGCGCTCAACGACGCGGGCATCAGCTACTGGTCGATGGGTCTGAAGGACCCCGGCCTGGCACCGCTGATCAACCACTCGTTCCGGGCCTTCGACGGCTACTTCCTGATCCAGTGCGCGCGCCCGCACATGTTCGAGGCGCTCGCCGACCTGGTCGGCAGGCCGGAATGGAAGAGCGACCCGCGCCTGGCCGGCCCGCAGGAGTGGTTCGACCACATCGAGGACATCCTGCGCCCGGGCATCGAGGGCTGGGCGGCGGACAAGTCGCGGTTGCAGGCGTGTGCGGCGCTGAGCGGGGTGGGCGTCGCGTCCGGCCCCGTCTACAACCCCGGCGACGTGATCGAGGACGAGCACGTCCGCAACCGCAACATGATCGTCGAGATGGAGCGCACCGACGGCGACCCGGCACCGGTCCTGTCCCCCGGCAACCCGGTCAAGCTCTCCCGAGTCGCCGAGGGACCGGAGACCCGGGTGCCCTGGGTCGGCGAACACACCGCCGAGGTGCTCGGGGTCGAACTGGGCCTGTCCCGTGCGGAGATCGACCGGCTCGCGGCCGACGGCGCGATCGGGTTGGAGACCCCGTAGCCGACCACGCGCCCCCGAACCCACCGCGCACGGCGGCCCCAGCGGCCGGCGGCGACGCAAGAACGCGACGAACCCCAAGTGGGACGAACCCCAAGTGGAACGAGGCGGAAGCGGAGAAATGACGACTGACGGAACCGCAGTTTCGACGGGACGCGGCATCCTCGGGTACGGGGCCTATCTCCCCTACCGGCGCCTCGACCGCAAGACCATCGCCGCCGTGGCCGGCACCGGCGGCGGCAAGGGCACCCGCACGGTCGCCTCCTTCGACGAGGACACCACCACCCTGGGCGTCGAGGCGGCCCGCAACACACTGCGCGCGACACCCGAGATCCATCCCCGTGCGCTGCTGTTCGCGACGGTGGCGCCCGCGTACGCGGACCGCACCAACGCCACCGCGATGCACGCCGCGCTGCGCCTGGACGGTTCGGTGCCCGCGATGGACGCCACCGGCTCGGTGCGCTCGGCGGCCGGTTTGCTCCGGCTCGCCCTGGACGGCGCAGGCGCCTCGCTCGTGGTCGGCGCGGACATCCGGGTCGGCCTGCCCGGCAGCGGCGACGAGGCGGCCGGCGGTGACGGCGCGGCCGCGCTGCTGGTCGGCGGTCCGGCCGACGGCCCGGTGCTCGCCGAGTATCTGGGCGGCGCGTCCGCCACGGCCGAGTTCGTCGACCGTTGGCGCACCCCCGGCGACGTGCGCTCGAAGTTGTGGGAGGAGAAGTTCGGCGAGAACAACTACCTCGCCGCCGGTCGGCAGGCGTGGACCGACGCGCTCAAAGCCACCGGGTTGACCGCCGACCAGGTGGACCACGCGGTGATCGCCGGCCTGCACGGGCGCGCGGTCGCCGGACTGGGTCGAAGGCTCGGGGTGCGCGAGGGTGTCCTGGGCGACGACCTCGCCGCCACCGTCGGCAACACGGGCGCGGCGCACCCGGGTCTCTTGTTGAGTGCCACGCTGGAAAATGCCGGACCGGGCGAAGTGGTCGCGCTCGTCGTGCTCTCCGACGGCGCCGAGGTGTTCCTCTTCCGTACCACCGACGCGCTCGCGGCCTACCGGCCCACCCGCACGGTCGCCGAGCAGATCGCCGGCGGCGCGCCGCTGCCGTACGGGAAGTACCTCGCGTGGCGCGGGCTGCTCCCGGTCGAGCCGCCGCGCCGGCCCGAGCCCGCGCGCACCTCGTCCTCGGCGGCCGTGCGCTCGGTGGAGTGGAAGTACGGCTTCGTCGGCTCGCGCGATCGCGAGAGCGGTGCCGTGCACCTGCCGCCGCAGCGCGTGTCGATGACCGGTGGCAACGTGGACGACATGGAGCCGGTGCCCACCGCCGACGTGCTCGGCACGGTCAAGACGTTCACCGTGGACCGGATGGCGTACTCGCCCAGCCCGCCCGTGGTGTTCGCCGTGGTGGACTTCGACAACGGTGGGCGGCTGCCGATCGAGTTGACCGACATGGACGCGACCGAGGTGGCCATCGGCGACCGGGTCGAGCCGACCTTCCGCCGGCTGGGCAGTGCCGACGGCATCCACAACTACTTCTGGAAGGCCCGCCCCGTGCGGACCGCCCGAGCCGCCGAGGAGGCATAGGCATGGGATCGCACGGCATCAAGGACCGCGTCGCCATCGTCGGGATGGGGTGCACCCCCTTCGTCGAGCATTGGGACCGGGGCACCGACGACCTGCTGATCGAGGCGACCACCGAGGCGTTCGCGAACGCCGGCGTGGACAAGGAGCAGGTCGACGCCTACTGGCTGGGCACCGCGCAGTCGGGGATGTCCGGGTTGACGCTGGCCAAGCCGCTGCAGTTGCAGGGCAAGCCGGTCACCCGCGTGGAGAACATGTGCGCGACCGGATCCGACGCGCTGCGCCAGGCCGCGTACGCGGTCGCGTCCGGCGCGTACGACGTGGCCATGGCGGTCGGCGTGGAGAAGGTCAAGGACGGTGGCTTCCAGGGCCTGAACGCATTCCCGATCCCGGGTGACGGCACCGCCCGCACGCTCACCGCGGCGGCGATGTTCTCGATGGTGGTGCCCGCGTACGGGGACAAGTACGGCGTGTCCGAGGCGGAGATGCGCGACGTGCTGTCGCACATCGCGGCGAAGAACCACTACAACGGCGCGCGCAACCCGCGTGCCCAGTTCCGCAAGGAGATCGCGCCGGAGAAGATCTCGGCGATGCCCAAACTCGCGGGCCAATTGGGCGTGTTCGACTGCGCGGGTGTCGCGGACGGCGCGGCGGCGGCGATCGTGGTGCGGGCCGAGGACGCGCATCTGTACACGGACAAGCCGCTGTACATCAAGGCGCTGTCGCTGGTGGCCGGCAACGGCTCGGGAGTGATCGACCCGGAATACGACTACACCACGTTCCGCGAGATCGCCGCGTGCGCCGAGGACGCCTACCGCCAGGCGGGGGTGCGCAACCCGCGCGAGGAACTGGCGATGGCCGAGGTGCACGACTGCTTCACGCCGACCGAGCTGGTCCTGATGGAGGACCTGCGGTTCGCCGACCGCGGCACGGCGTGGAAGGACGTGCTGGCCGGCGCGTTCGACCTGGGCGGCCGGCTGCCGGTCAACCCGGACGGCGGGCTGAAGAGCTTCGGCCACCCGGTCGGCGCGTCCGGGCTGCGGATGATGTTCGAGGCGTGGCTCCAGCTGCGCGACGAGGCGCCGGCGGAGCGGCGGATCCCGGCGGACGGCCGCAAGCTCGCGCTGACCCACAACCTCGGCGGATATCCCGGCGACATGGTCTCGTTCATCTCCATCCTGGGCAGCGAAATCGGCTGATCGGCGTGTCGCCCGCGCGGTGTTCGAAGATGGTCGAGCCCGCGTCGGGTTTTGGTCGTCAAGGCTGGTGAGGGGCTCGATCGCGGTCGCGTTCGAGCCCCTTTCGCCATCCCCGGACACCGGAAATGGGCAATCTGCCACAAGCATCATGGTTCCCGTGGTTTCATCCGCGTCCGGGCCTTTGATGTGCGACAGTCATTGCACCCCTGCCACCTCATGTCCGGAGGAGCGCGAGCGGATGCGCGAACGGCCCGAACACCCCGTGGACGGACCCCTCGTGGTTGATCCGGCGCAATGGCTCGCGCACATCGGCCGGATGCGGGCCGAACTTGAGGCTTTGCGCGGCGGATTCGGCGTGCGCCCGGGCTCGGCCGGCGAATGCGCGAGTGCGGCACCGGGCACCGGATCGGGTGAGGAGGCGGCGGCCGTCGAGGTCGCACACCGGCGGGGGTTGTTGTGCGATCTGCTCGCCGGCAGCCTCGGTCAGGCGGCGGAGTATCTGGCCCGACTGAGTCTGGACACCGACGACCCGGAGCATCGGCAGGCCGACGATCCGGGCCCGGCGACCAGCATGCCGGCGCGCAGTACGGTCCGCCCACCGGATGTCGGGCCCGCCGCGCCGTTCGCGCCCGGCGACGGGGAGGACGCCGCGCTGCCCTGGCGGCACCTGCGCCGACTGTTCGTCGAACCGGACCCGGAAGGGCTGTTCGTCGAACCGGACCCGGACGGGCTGTTGCCCGAGCAGCGCCGGGTCGCCCCGCCCCCGTCTCCGGGCTCGGGTCCGGTGGCCAGCGCCGAGTGGCACCTCGATCGCGACGACGTGCGCTGGTCCACCGAGATGTACGCGCTGTTCGGCCGCGACCCCGCGCTCGGACCGCTGCCGCTGGCCGAGTTGGTGGGGCATGCGGCGGCCGAGGACCGGGCGTTCGTCGCGGATCTGGTGCGCGAACTGCTCGAACACGCGAACGGTGCCGAGGGCGAGTTCCGGATCGTGCGCGCGGACGGCACCCGGGTGTCCGTGCAGTTCGTCGGCGAGCCGGTGCTCGGCGCGGACGGGACCCCGCACGCGGTCTGGGCGTTGCTCCGTGACATCACCGAACTGCGGCGCACCCAGGAGGCGTTGACCCGGACCCGGGCGCAGCTGCTGGCCCAGCGCCGGCTGGTGCGCTCCGAGCATCGGATCGCCACCGAGCTCCAGCGCGTGGTGATGCCGTGGTGGACCCGGCCGATCAGCCTGCCCGGCATGGAGGTGGCCACCCGCTACTTCCCGGCCGAGCAGGACTCGAAGGTCGGCGGCGACTGGTACGACGCGCTCGCGTTGCCGGGCGGCGACGTGCTTTTGGCGGTCGGCGACATGTCGGGGCACGGGGTCGCCGCGGCGTCCGGGATGACCACGCTGCGCGGCGCGTTGCAGGGGGTGGCGATGACCGGGGCGGGGCCGGCGGCGATGCTGGCGGCACTGAACCGGATCGTGGTGCACACGTTGCCCGCGGACAAGGTGGCCACCGCCGTGTGCGCCCGATTCGAGCCGGTGGAGCGGGTGTTGACCTGGGCGCAGGGCGGTCATCCGCCACCGCTGCTGTACCGGGACGGAGCGGGTCGGGCGCTGGACACGCCGTTCGGAGTGCTGCTGGGGGCGTTGGACGAACCGGAGTTCGTCGAGGCTCGGGTCGAACTGTTGTCCGGGGACGTGCTGTTGATCTTCACCGACGGCTTGGTCGAGCGGCGCGGGCGCGGCACGGAGGAGGCGGTCGGCGCGCTCCTGGGCCTGGGGCCGCGGTTGCTCGGCGCGGACGCCAGGACGTGCGTGGACGTGGTGCTGAGTCGACTCGGGCACACCCGGTACGAGGACGACGCGTGCGTGATGGCGGTGTGCGTGCGGTAGCGCTTCGCTCGGCTCGGGATGGATGGGCCCACCCGCCCACCCGCGGCCGCCGGTGGGTGGCTGCGGGTGTCGGTGGTCCGGGTGGGCGTGATGGGGGCCGGCGAGCACGGTCGTGGTTCAGGAGCCCTCGGCGAGTTCCCGGCGAAAGGCGTGGACTTCGGGGACGTCGCGGTACCGGTCGGTGAGTTTGCGCAGTACCTCCAGGCGATCCCAGGTGCGTTTGGAACTCACCTCGCCGGCGGCGCGGACCGCGAGGCGGGCGTGGTGTACGCCGCGATCGGGTCGGCCGTCGAGCAGGCACGCGGAGGCCAGCGAGATCAGGTCGAAGGTCTTGGAACGTTCGTGTCCGCGGGCGCGCAACTCCAGTGCCTTCTCGGCGTGTTCCTGGGCCCGGCCGGCCGCCGTGGGGTCCACCTCGGCAAGCGTGCGGTACACCAGCGCCTGCATGCCGTGCAGGTCGGCCGAGTCGAAGAAGGCCACCCAGTCCGGATCCTCGTCCGGGCGCGATCGGCCGAACTCCGCCTCGGCCCGGCCCAGGGTGCGCCGGCAGTCCGCGGGCCGGCCGAGCGCGGCCTGCGCCCATGCCTCCACGGTGTGGAACATCGCGCGCGTGGTCGCCCCCGCCCGATCGCCCGCCGTACGTTGCGCCAACTCGATCAGCGCGAGCGCGTCGGCCGGTCGCTCCAGGTGCACCATCTGCCGGGCGGCGCGCGAGAGCGCCTCGGCCGCGCGCGCCAGGTCGCCCGCCTCCCGGGCGGCGTGCGCCGCGATCACGAAGTAGTTCTGCGCGGTCGGATCCAGGCCCACGTCGTGCGACATCCAGCCCGCGAGCGCGGCGAGGTTGGCCGCCACGTTCCACAGCCGACGGGTGATCGGCAGCGGATTGGGATAGGTCAGCAGATTGCCGACCTCGTTCAACTGGCCGATCACCGCCTTGCGTTGCAGCCCGCCACCACGATCGGCGTCCCAGGTGCGAAAGACGATGACCGCGTTCTCCAGCGCGCCGACCTCCTCGGCGCCGATCGGCCCCGCGTCGACGAGGCCGTACGAGACCGGATCGGCCGGCGTGCCGCGCGGATGGGACATGCCGAGCCCGGGGGTGAGCCAACGATCGAAATTGGCCACCAGGGCCGGACCCGCGACGAGCGCGAAGCCGCTGCCCGCGAGGCCGTGCCGGTTGAGCATCAGGTCCATGCCGGTGAACTCGGTCAGCGCGGTCACCGTGCGCTCGGTGCTCCACGGCAGGTCCTCCTGCACCACCTGCGCGTTGTGCCGGGGGCGGCCGGTCAGGCCGAGGTCCTCGGAGGTGACGACACGCCCGAGCCGCTCGGTGAAAAGTGCCGCCAGAACCCGGGGCACCGGGTCCCTGGGCCGTTCGCCGTCCTCCAGCCAGCGCCGGACCCGGGAGGTATCCGTGGCAAGCTGAGGATGGCCCATCGCGGCGGCCCGACGGTTGACCAGTCGGGCGAGTTCGCCCTTGGACCACCCGGTCAGGGCGAAGAGGTCCACCAGTTTGGTGTTGGGTTCCCGGCGCATTGCAAACCGCCCGTTGATGTGGGGACCGTGGCTCGAAAGCGTCCTGTCTGAGGCCGCCTGCCGGACCGAGGCTAGCCGGGTCCGGAGCAGCCGGCTCCGATTCGCCATGGTTCGCCAGGGCTCGCCACGTGGATCACCACCCGGACCTCGGAGTGTTGTGGATGGTGGATCCGGCACGTGGGCCCCCACCCGTCGCGCGGCCGGATCCGCCCATCGGCAGCGCAGGAAGGTCTACATGTCAGCCACGACGTCCACCACCCCCGGCCGCTCGGCCAATCCCGGTTCCGCGACCTCACGGCCGGGCACTCCCGGTCCGAACAGGCGTACGCCTTCCGGTGGTTCGGCGCCCGGCACGGTGGCGTCGACGAACACCGCGGTCACGGCGAACGCCGCGGTCGCGACCGGTCCGGCCCCGGCCGGCGGAGCGGGCCCGGGAGTACCTCGCATGGCACAGCAGATTCCCGGTCCGGAGGCGGTGGCCGCGCTCGCCGCCCGGATCTGTCCGGGCTTCACCGCCGGCGCCGTGCTGCGCCGGACACCGCGCTCCCTGCTCCTGTCCGGTTCGGTCGGGCGCGGCCCGGTGGTGGTGAAGTATCTGACCGATCCCTCGCCGCACTGGCTCCAGCGCTTTCGGCACGAGGTCAACGCCTACCGCACCTTCACCCGCCAGCGGCCACCGGTCCGGGTGCCGCGACTGATCGCCGCCGACCCCGAACGGCGCATCCTGGTGATGGAGCACGTGGCCGGCCGGCCCGCCGCGAACGAACGCCACCCGGGCACCGCGATGGCCCGCGCCGACGTCCGCGCCGTACTGCACACGTTCGGCACGCTCAACCGGTGGAAGCCCCCGCCCGGGTCGTTCCCGCTCGCGTTCGACTATCCGGCCCGCGTCGACCGCTACCACAAGCTCGGCCTGCTCACCGACCGCGACGCCGGCGACCTGGCCCAACTCCTGCGTGGCCTCAGTCGGGTGCCCGCGCAGTTCTGCCACGGCGACGCGGTGCTGTCCAACGTGCTGCTGACCGCCCAGGGCGCGGCGCTGGTCGACTGGGAGTCCTCCGGCTACCACCTGCCCGGCTACGACTTGGCGGTCCTGTGGACCCTGCTGGCCCGGGATCCGATGACCCGCCGCCAGATCATCCAGACGGCCCAGCAGTCGGGCTCCCTCTCCCGCGACGCGTTCCTGGTCAACCTGATGCTGGTGCTCGTCCGCGAGATCCGGCTCAACGACGTGGGGCCCGGCGGGGAGGACCAGCGCCGCCTCCTGCGCCGGCTGCACGACGACTGCGGCATGGTGCGACGAGCCGTCCGCGCGGCGATCGGCACCCGGTGACCATCGGGGCCGGGTGGCCCCGCGGCCCCGCTTGGCCGACGTTCAGCCGCCGAAGGTGTCCGAGGGGATCGGCTTGAGCAGTTGGAACACGTCGTCGGTGATCGGGCGGTCCCAGGTCACGATGCGCACCATGACGTTGTCGCTGCGGTCGAATTCCACGCAGGCCAGGCGCCCCTCGGCGTACTTGATCTTGCGGATGATCAGCAGGTCGTCGCCGAGCATGACCGGGGTGTCCTCGGTGGACAACTCCTCGGGCATCTCCTCGTGGCCCAGGGCCGCGACCAGTTGCTGGGCCTCGATCCGGCCGACGCCTTCCTCACGCGCGGGCGAGCCGGGCGGCAGGTTGCCGATCAGCATCGCGGGACCGCGGTTGGCCAGCAGGTCGTAGCGGACGAAGATCCCCTGGCAACTGCCGTCCTCCCCCGGCAACATGGCCACGATCACGGAGCCGGGCCAGTCGGTGAAGGGGATGGCAAGAACGTCGAAATCCGGCCCGGACGGGGGGCGGCGGCGCAGGAAACCCATACAGACATGCTAGTGGCCCCTCACCACGCCGCCGGCCACGCACGATCCGACCCACCCGGTGAAATCCCACGGAAGGCGGCATTCGACAGAAGCCGCCCGGGTTATCCCAAAAGACCCGAAGAACGCCCCAAGGCCCGCACCCTGCACGGGCGCGGGCCTTGCTAGGTCTGCGGTCCGTTGCCGGAGCCGCGGGACCGATTCAGAGCGGGCGAACCATCTCGGCCTGCGGGCCCTTCTGACCCTGCGTGACCTCGAACTCCACGCGCTGGTTCTCCTCCAACGAACGGTAGCCGTTCGTCTGAATGGCGGAGAAGTGGACGAAGACGTCAGCGCCGCCGTCGTCCTGCGAGATGAAGCCGTAGCCCTTGTCGGCGTTGAACCACTTGACCGTACCGGTGGCCATGTCTTGATTCCTTCACGTAACCCACAGACACCACACCTCGTGATGCCCGGGTCGCGAACCGTCGAGTGGTCCCACTCCCCGCGTTACCCCGGGATGCCCTCGCTGTGAGGAGCGAAAAACGCCCACGGCTGTTGATGTCCGCAGGCGTTGGACGTGCGAGGGAACTACATCTACTGCTGCAACCGCGGACAACGCTACATGCCAACGAGTGCTCCGCAACAGCCCTTCGCAGTGCGAATCCGACCGTCACCAAAGCGATCAACGGGGGGCATAGCCGGCACACGCCGCACGGTTCATCCGCGCGGGTGACGCAACTGGCCGCAACCGGGGGCTGACCAAGCGTCAGTCGGGGCCGCTTCCCGACAGGCTTCCGGTCACTTTCCGAACACCCTTCGAACACACGGATGTTCACTCGGTCTTCGCGTCGGCGCCATCGGTTCATGGTTGGCTCTTCGCGCCGTTTGCCTACCGTTTCGGCATGGCCGCACCGACCGCTCCGCCTGCGCCACCGACACCCGCGTACGCGCCATCGCCGCCGCGGGTCGCGCCGGTCGCGCCGTCGCCCGACCGGGCCCGACGAATACGGGTGCGCCGGTTGCGGCGGGTGGGCGCGGTCCCGGCTCGGGTGTACGGGTTCGTCGCGCTGATCCTGACCGGCATCGTCACCCTGGCCGCAGTGATCGCGGTCGGCGCCGGCAACGCCCGCTCCGGGCTCGGCGAGGTCGCCGACACCTCCGCCCCGCGGGCCGCCGTCGCGGCGGATCTGTACTTCGCGCTCGCCGATCTCGACGCGCAGGTCGCCAACGTGCTCCTGGTCGGTTCGGACGAGCAGATCGGCAACCGGCAGTTGGCACTGCGACAGATGCGCGAGCGGCGCGCCCGGATCACCGCCGACATCCAGAGCCTCTCCGCCGGCGGCGCGCCGGTGGCGACCGTCGGCACGCTCATCGACGGGCTCGGCCGCTACGACGCCTACGTCGCGCAGGCGCGCCTGGCCGACGAGCAGGTGCAGGACCGCCCGGCCGGGCGCCCGCCGATGCTCGCGCTCAACTACTTCGCGAGCGCGACCAGCCTCCTGCACGAGGACCTGCTGCCGGCCGCCGACGCGCTCGGTCGCGGCGCCGAGGAGAAGCTGGCCTCCGACGCCGACTCCGACCGCACCCACGCGCGCTGGGCGGCGCTGGTGGTCGGGCTGGTCGGCACGCTGCTGCTGGCCGTGTTGATCGTCGGCCAGATCCGGTGGGCCCGCCGGTTCCACCGCGTCCTGGCTCCGGGGCTCGCCGCGGTGACCATCGCGGTGGCCGTGCTCACCGGCACCGCCGCCGCGTTGTTCGCCGACCACGCCTCTCGGCTGCGCGACGCGCAGACGCAGGCGTTCGACCCGTTCCTGGCGCTGGCTCGGGCCCGGGCGACCGCCTCGGACGCGAACGCGGACGAGAGCCGGTTCGTGATCCTGCCCGATCGCGCCCGGGCGTACGGCGAGAGCTTCGCCGCCAAGGCCGCGCAGTTGCAGCGGGCGGTGCCGAACGAGCGCGTGGCCTCCCGACTGGATGCCTTCCGCCGGGACGACCGAGCGCTGCGCGCGGCGGTCGCCGAGGGCCGGCTGGATGTCGCCGTCGGCCTGGCCACCAAGGTCGGCCGCGGCAACCTGGCCTTCGACTTCTACGACTACCAAAGCGCGCTGGCCCAGGTCGCGGCCGCCGACCTGGCCGAGTTCGAGGACCGCACCGACAGCGCGGACGACGCGCTCGCCGGCTGGCCGTGGGTGCCGATCGCCGTGCTCGGGGTGTGCGTGGTGCTCGTGTCGGCGAGCGCGCGCCCACGCCTGCGGGAGTACGCCTCGCGCTGAGGCGCCTGCGCCCGGCGGTTCGACCGCGGCTCCCGCCCGGGGATCGACTCCCGTTTCGGCTTCGGCTTCGACCTCGCCTCGGTGACGGCCTCGGGGTTTCGGTCTCGGCGACCGGGCAGACGCCCGTCGTCCGAGGTCACCGCGGGTGCGCCGGCTCGCCGTACCGCCCCAGCCCACATCTTTGCCGCAGTCAAGTGTTCGCGGCGGTCGACAGTGTCACAGTTTCCCGGGGCCACCCAAACGATATTGCCTCTGGAATATCGGCGGGCCCACGCCTTACGCTCCGCCCATGGAATTCAACCTTGCCGACCTCTTCGAGCGCGCGGCCGGGGAATACCCCGAACGCGAGGCGATCGTCGCGAACGGTGAACGCCGTACATATGCCCTTCTGGAGGAGCGGGCGAATCGCCTCGCCCATCACCTCCGGGACTCCGGTGTGCAGCCCGGCCACCATGTCGCGGTCTACGCCTACAACATCATCGAATGGGCGGAGGCGATGCTCGCGATCTACAAGATCCGAGCCGTCTGCATCAATGTGAATTTCCGCTATGTCGCGGATGAGCTGGCCTATCTGCTGGACCAGGCCGGACCGGTCGCGCTGGTCTTCCAGCGGCAGTTCACCGACCGGGTCGCCGAGGTCGCGCCCAAGGTCGGCTCGCTGCGTCACCTGATCGTGGTCGAGGACGGCACCGAGCCCGCCGCGGGCGGCGTCACCGCCGAGTCGCTGGGCGCGGTGCGGTACGAGGACGCGATGGCGGCCGGCGCGCCGGAGCGCGACTTCGAGCCGCGCTCGGCCGACGACCTGTACCTGCTGTTCACCGGCGGCACCACCGGCCTGCCCAAAGGCGTGGTGTGGCGCCAGGAGGACGTGATCTTCGCCCTCGGCGGCGGCATCGACCCCACCAACGGCCAACGCATATCCCGGCCCGAGGAGATGGTCGAGAAGGGCCGCAACGGTCAGATGACCACCTTCCCGATCGCGCCGCTCATGCACGGCGCGACCCAGTGGGGAGTGCTGCAGAACCTGGCCAAGGGGCACCGCGTGGTGCTGATCGACAAGTTCGACGCGCACGCCGTGTGGGAGACCGTGGCCGCCGAGAAGATCAACGTCATCCTGATCACCGGCGACGCGATGGCCCGCCCGTTGCTGGAGTCCCTCGCCGAGCCGCGCGACGGGCGCGAGTCCTACGACCTGTCCTCCCTGTTCGCCCTGTCCTCCAGCGCGGCGCTGTTCTCGCCGTCGCTGAAGGAGGAGTTCATGGAGCGCCTGGGAATCGTGGTCAGCGACGCGATCGGCGCCTCCGAGTCCGGCGCCAACGGCGTGGGCGTCGCGGTCAAGGGCCAGACCGAGCAACAGAGCGGGATCACCGTCAAGGCGGTCCCCGACTCGGTCGTCCTGGACGAGGACCTCAACCCGCTGCCCGCCGGGGTGGTGGGCCGACTCGGCCGCAAGGGCAACATCCCGCTCGGCTACCTCGGCGACCCGGTCAAGACGGCCGAGGTCTTCCGCACCGGCCCGGACGGCACCCGCTATGTGGTGCCCGGCGACTACGCCCGCCTGGAGGGGGACGGCCGGATCACGCTGCTGGGCCGCGGCTCGGCGACGATCAACTCCGGCGGCGAGAAGATCTTCACCGAGGAGGTCGAGGGCGCGGTCAAGGCCCATCCCGAGGTCTACGACGCGATCGTGGTCGGCGTCCCGCATCCGCGCTGGGGCCAGACCGTCGCGGTGGTCGTGCAGCCGCGCGAGGGCCGGGCCCCGAGCCTGGAGGACATCCAGGAGCACTGCCGCACCAAGATCGCCGGATACAAGGTGCCCAGGGTCATGCGCGTTGTCGAACAGACCCAGCGCACGCCCACCGGAAAGCCGGACCTGCAATGGGCGCTCGCGGTGGCGTCCGCACCGGAGAACACGCCGGAAAGCGCGCCCGAATCCGCTTAGCGGAACGCGTTCGAAAAGATTCGTCGCATTGATCCGGATCTTCACGGGAAACGTCGAATACACCGCCCGGGGAAATCCCGGGCGGTGTATTCGTATTTCGCCTCAGACCGCCCGCTCGCGGCCCTCCCAATAGGGATCGCGCAACCGCCGCTTCTGCAACTTGCCATTCGGGTCGCGCGGCATCGCGTCGACGAAATCGACGGTGCGCGGGCGCTTGTACGTGGCGAGCTGCTCGACACAGAACGCGAGCAATTCCGCGGCCAACTCGGGGCCGGCGACAAAACCCTCGTTGGCCTCGACGACCGCCTTGACCTCCTCGCCCCAGTCCTCGTGCGGGATGCCGAACACCGCCACGTCACCCACCGCGGGGTGCCGCAGCAGCGCGCTCTCGATCTCGGCGGGGTAGATGTTCTGGCCACCGGAGATGATCATGTCGATCTTGCGGTCACGCAGGTACAGGTAGCCGTCCTCGTCGAGCAGCCCCACGTCGCCGACGGTGAACCAGTCGCCGATGCGCCCCTTGCGGGTCTTCTCCTCGTCCTTGTGGTACCGGAACTTGCCGGCCCGCATCAGCATGTACACGGTGCCGATCTCGCCGGCCGGCAGCCGGTTGTCGTCGTCGTCGAAGATGCCGATCTCGCTGATCGGCCACGCCTTGCCCACCGTCCCGGGCCGATCCAGCCACTCCTGCGCGGAGCAGAACGTGCCGCCGCCCTCGCTCGCGGCGTAGTACTCCTCGACGCACAACCCCCACCACTCGATCATCCGCCGCTTGACGTGATCGGGACAGGGCGCGGCGCCGTGCACGGCGTGCCGCATGGACGACACGTCGTACTTGGCCTTGATCTCGTCGGGCAGTTGCAGGAGCCGGTGGAACTGGGTCGGCACCATGTGCGTGTGGGTGACCCTGTACCGGTCGATCACCCGCAACATCTCCTCGGGCCGCCACTTGTCCATCAGCACCACGCCGTGGCCGATGTGCAGCGACTGCTGCGCGTGCTGGAGCACGGCCGTGTGGTAGAGCGGCGAGCCGACCAGGTGCACGTTGTCGTCGTGCGGCTTGACACCGTAGATCAGCAACGTGCCGCCGTATCGGGCGTCTTCGGGTGATCCCCCGGACAGCGGCCGGCGCACGCCGCGCGGGCGACCGGTGGTGCCGGAGGTGTAGTTCATCGTCATGCCGACGCTGCGCTCGGCCGGCGACTCCGCCGATCGGCCCTCGGTCAGTTCGGCGAACGGCCGAAAGCCGGGCACCGCGCCGACCGCGAACCGTGCCTGCGCGGGCAACTCGGCCTCGTCCGCCGCGGCCACGATCGTGTCCGCGAACCGCTCGTGGCCGATCACCACCTTGGACTCGCTGTCCGCGAGGATCCAGGCGATCTCGGGGCCGACCAGGTGGTGGTTCACCGGAACCATGTACAGCCCGGCCTGCGCCGCCGCCATGTACGCCACGATGTACTCGGCGCAGTTCGGCAGGATCACGCTGAAGACGTCGCCGGTGCCCAGGCCCGCCGCCCGCAGCCCGTGCACGAGCCGGTTCGACGCGGCGAACAATTCCCCCGCGGTCCACTCGGCGCCATCGGGGTCGACCAGCGCGAGCCGGTCCGGATTGGCCTGCGCATGGGCCCAGAAGCCGTTCGCCACGTGCGGTTCCCTTCGAGCTGCCGGGTTACTTGACAATGTCTGACATTGTGACGGCAGCGCGCCCAGAAAGAAAGGGGACCTTACTTATTGGCGGGCTCTCCGGCTGTGGCCTGCACGACAACACCGGCCCCGGGCAGCCTCGCCGCCGACGGTTCGACCTCGGGCCCGAGCCGCTCCATCGCACCCCTGATGTGCGGCGACGGGTACACCGTGCGAATCACCGGCGTCGCCGCGCCCACGACCCGACGCAGCCCCTTGAGGCCGGGGCCGGCCACCACCGACGGCAGCCCGCGGTACCCGTACAGTTCCTTGGCCCACGGCGGCAACGCCGCGTACGCCAGCTCCGCGACCTGGCGCCACAACACCTCACGCCCGAGTACGAGCACGAACGGCACCGGCGGCCGACGCAGGAAGTCGAAGATGCTCCCGGCCTCGTCTGACATGGCCAACTCGGGCCGGATCCGGGTGAAATAGCGATCCATCTCGCCCGACGAGCCCGGCACCTCGTCGGCCGCGAGCCCGACCAGTTCCGCCGACCGGCGTTGCTCGGCCAAGTACAGATCGGCCAGCTCGTCGGTGAGCGGGAAGCCGGCCTTCCGGGCGACCGACAGATACGACCCGACCTCCGCGCAGTGGATCCAGCGCAGCAGCTCCGGCTCGTCTATTCGATACGTCTGCTCCGTCACCGGGTCGACCGCCCTGAGTACGTCGTGGATCCGCCGCACCCGCGCGCCCGCGCGCTCCGCTTCGGTCCGCGTTCCGTAGGTCGTCACTCCGACGAAGTCGGCGGTCCGGATCAGCCGCCCCCAGGGGTCCTTGCGAAAGTCGGAATTCTGCACGACCGCGCGTACCGCCCGCGGATGCAGGGCCTGGAGATACAGCGCCCGCACACCGGCCACCCACATCACCGGATCGGCGTGCAACTGCCACGTCACCGAATCGGGCCCGAACAGCCCGACCTCGTCACTCTCCCGGCCCTGCTGTGGAACGCCCACCGGCACACCTTCCCGAACGCGAATCCGAACCCGATTCCCACCTGGACTACGAGCGTACGACTCCGGACCGGCGGAGGCGGGGCGCGGTCGGCGGCCACCGGCACGGCACCCGGTCACCAGCGCACCGGGCCCTCGTCGTCGAAGAAGCCTCCTGTGGGGCCGTCCCCTTCGAGCGTGGCCAACCGGATGACGACGGCCGCGCCCTGGGCGGCGGTTCGGGTGATCGAATACGCCGACCCGAGGTCCTTGGTGAAGTCCGTGGCACACGCGCCCGGGGCCGCCGCGTTGACCGGAATGCCGTCCGCGCGCAAAGCCTTGGCGTACTGCACGGTGAGCGCGTTGAGCGCGGCCTTGGACGGCGGGTACGCGTCGCCCCCCGCCGCGACCGACCCGGCCGCCGCCTCCCCGGCCCGGCACCGATCCCGCGCGCCGACGAGCACGGTCAGGCCCAAGGCGGCGAGGCCGGCCGCGACCTCGCGCCCGATGCCTTTGTTGGCCCCGGTCACGGTGCGCACGTCCTGGTCAGGCACGCGCCGCAGCGAATTGGGAGATCTTGAATCCGGGAAACGCAAAAGGCCCGCCCCCAAAAGGGGCGGGCCTTTCACACGTAAATTCCGGCGGCGTCCTACTCTCCCACACCCCTTCGAGTGCAGTACCATCGGCGCTGGAGAGCTTAGCTTCCGGGTTCGGAATGAGACCGGGCGTTTCCTCTCCGCCAAGACCACCGGAAAACCATCGAACCCGACAATCACGGGCCGTTCGGTGAACCAGAAATCACATGCGGTGATTCAATTATCAAACGGGTTCCCCGAAACCGATTGCGGTTCGGGAACCACACAGTGGACGCGTAGCAACTGAGGACAAGTCCTCGGCCT
>NZ_KB889748.1 GCF_000372745.1 Embleya scabrispora DSM 41855
CCCGGAGCGAAGCGGAGGGACACACCGTCCCGAGCGAGGGGCCGCCTTTTTCTCGGAGGAGCGAAGCGGGGGAGAGAAAAAGGCGGCCCCTCGCGAGCCGGCGCCGAAGGCGCCCAATAAGGCGCGTGCGATCCACATCCGATACGGGTGAACCGCGTGTGTCGGACCGGTTGGTGGTCGGCTTCGCTCGCTCGTTCTGCCATGCTGGCCGGGTGGAACGCATCCAGGAGTCCGCGACCGTGACGCTGCGGGACCAGTGGGCCCGGCTCGTCGGTGAGCACGCCGAGGCCCGTGCCGTCGTCGAGAGCCTGCTGGCGCGCTACGCCGAGCCGCACCGCCGCTATCACGACACCGACCATCTGCGCACCGTGCTGGACCTGATCGGCGAGCTGGCCTACGAGGCCGACGACGTCGACGCGGTCATGCTTGCCGCGTGGTTCCACGACGCGGTCTACGACCCGGCCCGGGCCGACAACGAGGAGCGCAGCGCGCGGCTGGCCGAACGCGCCCTGCGCGAGGCGGGCGTGGCCCCGGACCTGGTCGCCGAGACGGTGCGCCTGGTCCGGGTGACCGCCGAGCACGCGCCCGGCGCATCCGACCACAACGCGCATGTGTTGTGCGACGCGGACCTGGCCATTCTGGCCGCCGACCGCGAGCGCTACGAGGCGTACACGGCGGCGGTCCGCGAGGAGTACGCGTTCGTCCCGGACGAGGCGTTCCGGGCCGCCCGCGCCGCGGTGCTGCGCGACCTGATGTCGCTGCCCCGGCTCTTCCACACCCGGCTGGGCGCGGCCCGGTACGAGGAGGCGGCCCGCTACAACATGCGCGCCGAGCTGGAGCGGCTGGAGGGCACCATCCCGCGCCAGCAGTCCTGACCCACCGCCGGACCGGTCAGCGCGGTCGGTACCGCTTGCGCCGGCGCAGGCCCGCCGCGGTCAGCCGGATCACCAGTTCCCGACTGGAGACCGGCTCGGCCCCTTGGGCCAGCGCCTTGGCGTACAGGTCGGCAGGGACGTCGTAGTGATCCCGGTCGAACGCGCGTTCCGGCGCGCCGAGCGCGCGCGCGAACGCGTGCAGCTCGGTATGCGAGACGTCGCTGACCAGGTGCGACCACAGCCGCCCGCGTCCGGGCCAGGCCGGGGGATCGATGAGAAGAGCCACAGGCTCGATTCTCGTATACGCCGCGATCGCGCACACTTGTCGACCATGAGCAAGGATCCGACCGACACCGCCCTGCTGACCGCCCGCGCCCTGGTCCTGGCCGATCTGCGCACGCACGGCGTCGAGACCCCCGAGACCGTGACCGTGGTCGAGCACGCCCTGGTCGAGCGCAAGTGGTGGGTCGAGCAGTGGCCCGACGGCGCCGCGTACGTCCCCGGACTGATCGGGCAGGACGTCCAGGAGGCGCTCACCGAACAGGGCACGGTGTGGCCGCCGTGCCCGCGGCACGACGACCACCCGCTCTACCTCGAACCCGAGCTGGGCGAGGACCCGCACTGGGTCTGCGAACGAGACGCCGAGGTGATCGCCCCGCTCGGCGGCCTCACCCGGACTCAGCCGCCGAACGAGCGCGCGGTCAACGACGCGTAGATCGGCCGGTCGCCGCCCGTCGCATACGCGCCGACATACCGCTCGCTCTCGATGCGACCCACCGTGACACCGGCATGCGTGTGCTCCGGGTTCGGCGCCATCGGATGGGCGCCGGCGTCGTCCAGCGTGCGCTCGGCGCGCCGCTGCTCCTCGGCGTCGGCGGCCCGCAGCGCCTCGGCGAGCACGTCGTACGGATCACCGGCCGCCGCGCCGTCGCCGCCGGGCAGGTTCAGCACGGTCCGGCTCGGCGGCGGATCGCCCGGGTCGTGCAGACCGTAGCGAAGCGCCTCCGCGCCGTAGCAGGACCTGATCAGCGGCTCCCACATCGCCGACCAGTACGCGCCCGAGGGCGCCCGCTCGATTCCGGCGATCTCGCCGTCGAGCAGGACCACCGCGCCCACCTGGTCCTCGACGCACTCGAACTCGGCGACGAAACGTTCGAGCTCGACCGCGAAGTGCTTGAGGAACAGCACCAGATTCCCGGTCTCGGCGAGGCCGGAGGACGCGTTGAACCGCTGGACGGCCGGCCACAGCCGGCTGTACCCGTCCGTGTCCGAACTCGCCGAGGCGGCGGCGCGCAGCGCGAGCGGCAGCACCGCGAGCGGCTGTGCCGCCTCGGTGATCAGGCCGGACTGGGTCTGCTGGACGCACATCGCCGCGTCGAAGGCGAGCCGATCCGAGGGCTCGACCAGGGCGGCCCGCGGCATCGCGTGGTCCTGCGCGCTGTGCGGGACGATCACCGCGAGGTGACACGGGACCAGCGCGACATCGGGCGTGTGGTTGACGAAGGTGAGCGTGCCGTAGCCGCTCGTGCCGATCCACAGATCGGTCGGGAGCGCGACGGCGGGCGCGTCGCACGTGTCGCCGAGCAGCGGCAGCACCTGCATCCGGCCGACGCTCTGCACTCGACCGAGGGTGCAGCCGGCCAGCAGGTCGCCGATCGGCAGCGGGGCATGGGTGATGGTGTTCATCCGGTCACCTCCAGGTCGGCCAGGCGCAGCAGAGCGGGTACGGCGGCGGCCGGATCGATGGTCAACATCAGCCGGCACCAGGCGAGTTCGAGAGCCTCGGGACGATGGACGGGAGCGAGCGGCAGGTCCGGCGCGTAGCCGCGCAGGCCGGCCGCCTCGGCCGCGAGCACGGGCGAGAGCTGGACCACGGGCACCGCGATGCCGAGCGTGCGGGCCGCGTCGAGCACCTGCGCGAACCGCCCGGCGGGCGCGTTCTCGTAGCCGTCGCCGATCACCACGATCAGCTCGGCCCCGGTGCGCAGCGCGGCGACCAGGCCCTCGGCCGCCGCGGTGGCCCCGGCGGGTCGCACCAGCCGACCGTCCGGGACGCCGCCGATCCACACGTCGTGGCACTGCCCGGCGGCCGCCCGCAACGCGTCGCGCAGCGCGAGCACGGTCGCGATCGGCCGCAGCGGCTGATCGGTGCCGCCGCGCATCGAGGCGGAGCCGTCCAGCACCAGGGCGATCCGGCGGCCGGCCACGTCGAGTCCGGCCGCACCGGCGGTCGCCCGCCGATCCAGCGCTGCGGCGACGTCGTCGGTCATCCCGGTGGCGAACGCGTACAGGTACAGCCGGACCGCGTCGTAGCGGTCGAGGTCGACCGCGACCTCGACGCCCGCGCGCTGGGCCTGCCGCTGCCCGGCCAGCCGCTGTCCGACGGTCAGCCGATCGGCGGTCGACTCCAGCGCGCGTGCGGGCTTCTCGGCGGGGTGGAACCGGCCGCGCAGCCCTTCGAGCGTCTCGAACGGCAGCGCGGCGCCCGCGTCCAGGTCGGTCCGGGCGGCTCGATACGCGAGCGGCAGCGGCAGCGTGTACGGGCCGTCGGCGCCGAGCACGAACGCCACGCACTCGTGCGCGACGGCCGGATCGGCCGCCCAGCGGTCGATCTCCCTGGCCAGGACGCGGCGTTCCTTCGGATCGAGTTCCGCGCCGGCGAGCCGCTTGGCCAGGATCGAGCGCAGGATGCCGCTCAGCCGCAGGCCCCACGCGTGCCGCAGCGCAGCGGCGAGCTTGACCCGGTAGCGCACCGACCACAGCTCCAGCGAGCCGGAGCCGAGCACGGTGCGCAGGATCAGCCGGCGCACCCGAGCGTTGTTCACCCGACGCTCGGCCAGCAGGCCGAACAGCTTGAGCCGGCGCGGCACGGTCAGCGCGGCGACCGCGTCGTACACGGCGGTGCCGTCGTCCTCGTGGGCGGGCGTGTCGAGCAGGTGCAGTACGCCGAGCTGCCGACTGCGGTCGGTGGCTCCGGGGGAGCACACGAGGTTCGCGTACAGCCGTCGATCCAGCGCGGCCATCGCGCGGTGCGCGTCCTGTTCCAGCGCGAGCTGCTCGTCGCGGGTGTTGTAGAAGGAGGCCCGCCCGGTCGCGGCCACGGCGACGTCCAGAAAGCGGACGACGGTGGCGGCGGCCTCGGCGCGGGCCGGGTTCTCGGCGCTCAGGGCGCGCGTGATCTCGGTCATCGAAAGGCTCCCCCGTGGGCACCCGGGGCAGGTCGCGGGTCCGGTGTGGTCCAAGTTTCACCGGGGTCCGAAGACCCCTCCGTTCGGACCGCTTCCAACCCTTGGGAAACGGCTCTGTACGAACGCGCAGTTCCCCGGGTGCGATGGCATGCGACTCCGGGCAGGTCACGGGTCCCGGACAGGGATTCGAACCCCAAACACTTCGGAGGTGTTTGTGCGCCAAGACGGAAGGAACGCGTAGTTCCCGGAGTCGCGTTACGAGCCTACGAGCGAGCGGCCGCCGATGCCGGCGAATATCGGTCGAGCCGAATCAGATCCCGAAGAGTGACGTATCCAGGTTGATCCCGAAAGGCTCGGGGATGGTGATCGATTCGCCGACCGACACCCGGAGTTCCCCGTGGTACTTCCGGCCGTCGGGCGCGGAGAAGAGCGTCACGGAAGGGCCCTTCTTGTCCCAGCGATCCACGAGCAGGTAGAGCGGAACCTGGGCCCTCGCGTACGCCTCGAGCTTGGTCACCCGATCGTGGTTCGCATTGTCCTTGGAGGTGACCTCGGCGATGAGGAGGGCGTACCGCGCCGGGGTAGGCGCGGTGTCGTGCTCGGGATCCAACCCGATGTCGTCGACCGGCATCACGACGACGTCGGGAATGTAGAGCCGAAACATCGGCGCGATGCTCACCCCGAGGGTCTGGAAGATCTCACAGTTCTCCGGGGTGGCCGGAAGCAAGGCTCGCTGGATGCGCGACGCGATCAGATTGTGCGTATTTGCCGGCGGTGGCGACATGACGATGCTTCCCCCCGTGATCTCGGCGCGCCAGCCGTCGGGCACGTCCAGCTCCTGCCACGTGGACACCAGTCGGTGCCAGGTGTCGCTCGCCTCGATCACGGGTGCGGTCATGTCGTCCACCTCATCCACCTCGGTCCGCGTTGTGGCAGGAGCGACGCTATGTGCCGCCCGGAGACCATTTCAGGGTAAGTCGCCACCGCCACTCGAACGAGCGAACACGGCTCGAACACGCAAGAACGCGAAAGAGGCGGCCCCCCGAAGGGGACCGCCTCTTTCGTCGAACCATTGACCGTGCGTCAGGGCGACCGATCCTCAGCGGATCAGAAGTCCATGCCGCCCATGTCCGGAGCGCCGCCGGCCGGGGCCGGGTTCTTCTCCGGCTTGTCGGCGATGACAGCCTCGGTGGTCAGGAACAGCGCGGCGATCGACGCGGCGTTCTGCAGCGCGGAACGGGTGACCTTCGCCGGGTCGATGATGCCCTCGGCGATGAGGTCCACGTACTCGCCGGTCGCGGCGTTGAGACCGTGACCCGGGGTCAGGTTGCGCACCTTCTCCACAACCACGCCGCCCTCGAGGCCGGCGTTGACCGCGATCTGCTTGAGCGGGGCCTCGACGGCCAGGCGCACGATGTTCGCGCCGGTGGCCTCGTCGCCGTCCAGCTCGAGCTTGTCGAACGCGATGGTGGACGCCTGGAGCAGGGCCACGCCACCACCGGCGACGATGCCCTCCTCGACGGCGGCCTTCGCGTTGCGCACCGCGTCCTCGATGCGGTGCTTGCGCTCCTTGAGCTCGACCTCGGTCGCGGCACCGGCCTTGATCACGGCCACGCCGCCGGCCAGCTTCGCGAGGCGCTCCTGGAGCTTCTCGCGGTCGTAGTCCGAGTCGGAGTTCTCGATCTCGGCGCGGATCTGGTTGACCCGACCCGCGACCTGGTCCGAGTCACCGGCGCCGTCGACGATGGTGGTCTCGTCCTTGGTGACGACGACCTTGCGGGCGCGGCCGAGGAGTTCGAGACCCGCGGTGTCGAGCTTGAGGCCGACCTCCTCGGAGATGACCTGGCCACCGGTGAGGATGGCGATGTCGCCGAGCATGGCCTTGCGACGGTCGCCGAAGCCCGGAGCCTTGACGGCGACGGACTTGAAGGTGCCGCGGATCTTGTTGACGACGAGCGTGGCCAGGGCCTCGCCCTCGACGTCCTCGGAGATGATCATGAGCGGCTTGCCCGACTGCATGACCTTCTCCAGCAGCGGGAGGAGGTCCTTCACCGAGGTGATCTTCGAGTTGACGATGAGCACGTAGGCGTCTTCGAGGACGGCCTCCATGCGCTCCATGTCGGTCGCGAAGTACGGCGAGATGTAGCCCTTGTCGAAGCGCATGCCCTCGGTGAGCTCGAGCTCGAGACCGAAGGTGTTGCTCTCCTCGACGGTGATGACGCCTTCCTTGCCGACCTTGTCCATGGCCTCGGCGATCATCTCGCCGATCAGGGGGTCAGCGGCGGAGATCGAGGCGGTGGAGGCGATCTGCTCCTTCGTCTCGACGTCCTTGGCGAGCGCGAGCAGCTGCTCGGAGACGGCCTCGACGGCCTTCTCGATGCCACGCTTGAGGGCCATCGGGTTCGCGCCGGCGGCCACGTTGCGCAGGCCCTCGCGTACGAGCGCCTGGGCGAGGACGGTCGCGGTCGTCGTACCGTCACCGGCGACGTCGTCCGTCTTCTTCGCGACCTCCTTGACCAGCTCGGCACCGATCTTCTCGTACGGGTCCTCGAGCTCGATCTCCTTGGCGATGCTCACACCATCGTTGGTGATGGTGGGCGCACCCCACTTCTTCTCGAGCACGACGTTGCGGCCCTTGGGGCCCAGCGTGACCTTGACGGCGTCGGCGAGCTGGTTCATCCCGCGCTCGAGGCCGCGGCGCGCTTCCTCGTTGAACGCGATGATCTTGGCCATGTGGTGAAGTCCTCCCAGAACGGGGGTGAGTGCCGGACCGCACTGGTGCCCGCGACGGACGACCCGACCACCGCGAGGATCCCTCCCTCACGGGTGCCGAGCCTCACCGGCTCGGTCCGTTTCTGTCACTCTCACATCCAGAGTGCTAACGCCAATGATTAGCACTCGACCATGCCGAGTGCAAGCGCAACGGCGGGTCCCGACCCGTCCGTGCGCACACCTGCGCGTGTCGCACGCGGCGAGGGGCGTCGACGGTGCCGGGCACGCCGTCGGCGGGCGAGTCGCCACCGGACGCACAACGACCGGGGCCCGGCCCCCGCGTGGCGGGAAGGCCGGGCCCCGGTCACCGATCGAACCCGATCCGACGATCCGACGAGGGATCGGCGGGCACGGGCAATCGGACAAGATGTGTGCTGCGGTGTGTCGTGCAGTCCGTGGTGTGGACCGTTTCAAGCAGAGGAGCGGATTGCCCCCTGGTTCAGGCGGTGACGCGGACCATGTCGGCCTGCGGCCCCTTCTGCCCCTGCGAGATCTCGAACTCGACTCGCTGCCCCTCCTCGAGCGTCCGGTACCCGTCCATCTGGATCGCGCTGTAGTGGACGAAAACGTCCGCACCACCGTCGACCGCGATGAAGCCGTACCCCTTCTCCGCGTTGAACCACTTGACGGCGCCCTGAGCCATTCCTAACTCCCCTGTTACTGGCCCTTTCACGGATACTGCACGCCGCAGCTCCGGGTTCGTATCCAGAAGGACCCGGCCTTCCGCTACGACCGCGGCTGAATGTATCCGGACGGATGCCCGGAGCAACAGGTCAATCGGACGAGAATTCCCGAGTGAATAAAGCTCGCATTCTTCGCGAGTCGTCAGGAAAGCTGTATTTCAATTCACCAGGAAAGCGACTTTCCACACATAACGGATGTGATTCCGACCACGGGTTTACCGACGTGGCGCCGCCAAAGCCGGGAAATGGACCCGGTTAAACACGTGTAAGGCACGACTGCCGGGGTGACGAAGAAATCCGCCGCCCGGGGTGCCGGACAGCGGATTTCTCGGTTCCGTTTCGGGCCGTACCGATGAAGATCGGGATCCTCGGCCTATCGCGTCAGCAACCGCCGGCGACCGCCGGGATGATCGAAACGGTGCCCTTGTCGGGGATGGCCGTGGCGAGACCGTCCGCGAAGCGCACATCCTCGTCGTCCACGTACAGATTCACAAAGCGACGCAGCTTGCCCTCGTCGTCGAGGATGCGCGCGCGAATTCCGGTGTGATCCTTTTCCAAGGCATCCAGGACCTCGGCGAGGGTCGCCCCCTCGGCGGACACCTCGGCCGCCCCGCCCGTGTAGGTGCGCAGGATCGTCGGGATGCGAACGGAGACGCTCATGCCAGGCCGGCCTTTCGGAAGGAATCCAGAGTGGGTCGAATGGTCGCGGTGGCGCCGGTGGTCGGCGTGACCGCGTCCAACGTCTTGAGGCCGTCACCCGTGTTGAGCACGACCGTCTCGGCGTCCGGGTCCAGCGCGCCGGACGCGAGCAGCTTGCGCAGGCAGCCGACGGTCACGCCGCCGGCGGTCTCCCCGAAGATGCCCTCGGTGCGGGCCAGCAGCTTCATCGCCTCGACCACCTCGGCGTCGGTCACGTCCTCCACCGCGCCGCCCGTGCGCTTGCACACGTCCAGCACGTAGGGGCCGTCGGCCGGGTTGCCGATCGCCAGCGACTTGGCGATCGTGTCCGGCCGCACCGGGCGGATCACGTCGTGGCCGGCCTTCCACGCGGCGGCCACCGGCGAGCACCCGGTGGCCTGCGCGCCGAAGATCCGGTACGGCGCGTCCTCGACCAGGCCGAGCGCGATCAGCTCGCGGAAACCCTTGTCGATCTTGGTCAGCTGCGAACCGGACGCGATCGGGATGACGATCTGCTCGGGCAGCCGCCAGCCGAGCTGCTCGGCGATCTCGTAGGCGAGCGTCTTGGAACCCTCGCCGTAGTACGGCCGCAGGTTCACGTTGACGAAGCCCCAGTCCTCGCCGGCCGGGTCACCGATCAGCTCCGAGCAGAACCGGTTGACCTCGTCGTAGGTGCCCTCGATGGCGACCAGCTCGCCGCCGTAGACGGCCGCCGTGACGACCTTGCCGGCCTCCAGGTCGGCCGGGATGAACACGCAGCTGCGCAGGCCCGCCCGAGCGGCGGCGGCACCCACCGCGCCGGCCAGGTTGCCGGTGGAGGAGCAGGAGAGGGTGGTGAAGCCGAAGGTGCGGGCCGCCTCGACGGCGATCGCGACCACACGGTCCTTGAAAGAGTGCGTCGGGTTGCCCGAGTCGTCCTTGACGTGCAGCTTGGCGATGCCCAGCTCGCGGCCCAGGTTCTCGGCACGGACGAGCTTGGTGAAACCGGGGTTCAGGTTGGGCCGGGACGCGACGTCCGCGGCGACCGGCAGGAGCGGCGCGTAGCGCCAGATGTTCTGCGGGCCGGCCTCGATCTGCTCCCGCGTGACGGTGCCGAAGTCGTAGGCGACCTCCAGCGGGCCGAAACAGGACTCGCAGGCGTACTTCGGGCCGAGTTCGGTGCGTTCGCCGCACTCGCGACACGACAGCGCGACGGCCGGCCCGAAGGCGGTGGCGGTGGAGGTGGAGCCGGCGGAGCGGGTGGCGGTGGGTGTCGCCATGGCGAGGGCCTTTCTGTCCTCATCTTTACCCGTGGGGTTCCACGGGCCGGACTTGGCACCTGTCCGATCCGCCGGTGCTCGCTCGCGCCGAAAGCGCGTCACGAGGAATGACGATCGGATGGTTGCCGGGGCTTCAACGGGCCGTTCCCTCTGCCCCTCTGGATGAGCTGCTATGGCGGTGGACACACCCTTCGCCGGGTGGCCGGTCCGCGTTTGTCCGGCGCGACGTGCGATCGTCGTATCCGGTGACGACGACTGTAACCGAACCGGTGCCGCGTCGATCATCCGGTCCACCTCGCGAGACGATGAAGGGTGGCCGCGACCGAGGCCGGAACACCGGCGACGACAGGGGATTTCGAACGTGCAGCCCGAGGTGAGCGCCTGGCTTCGACGACGGTCCTCCGTCGCCGCCGACTGGCCCGTCGACACGCTTCTTGACGCCAAACGCGACACCCGGGTCAGCGTCGTCCTGCCCGCGTTGAACGAGGCCGCGACCGTCGGGGACATCGTCAAGGTGATCCGGACCGAGCTGATCGAGCGCGCGCCGCTGGTGGACGAGCTCGTGGTCGTCGACTCCGGATCCACCGACGACACCGGCAGGGTCGCCGCCGACGCGGGCGCCCGGGTCGTGCACCGCGACGACATCCTGCCCACGCTGGCGACCGTGCGCGGCAAGGGCGAGGTGCTGTGGCGCTCGCTCCTGGTCACCGACGGCGACATCGTGGCGTTCGTGGACGCCGACCTGAAGGACTTCTCGGCGGACTTCGTCACCGGGATCCTGGGCCCGCTGCTGACCGACTCCTCGGTGCAACTGGTCAAGGCCATGTACGACCGGCCGCTGGAGATCGGCGACACGATCGTGCCCGCGGGCGGTGGCCGGGTCACCGAGCTGGTCGCCCGCCCGCTGCTCAACCTGCACTGGCCCGAACTGGCCGGCTTCGTCCAGCCGCTGGGCGGCGAGTACGCGGCCCGGCGCTCGCTCCTGGAACAGTTGCCCTTCCCGTGCGGCTACGGCATCGAGACCGCGATGCTCGTGGACACCCTGCGCCTGGTCGGCCTGGACGCGATGGCCCAGGTGGACGTGGGCGTGCGCCGACACAGCCACCAGGACGAGGCCGGGCTCGGCCGGATGGCGGCGGAGATACTCCAGGCCGTCGAGCGCCGACTGCGCCGCGGCCCCACGGGCGCGCACCCGGTCGAGCTCAGCACCGCGCTGACCCAGTTCGAGCGGGACGAGGAGGGCTTTCGGCTGCGCACGCACGACGTCGCGGCCCGGGAACGGCCGCCGATGGCGACGGTGCCCGAGTACCGTGCGCGGACCCGCCTGGTCGGGCGCTGAGCGACCGTTTCGCGCCACCCGCCGGACGGCGTCGGCTCGGTGTGGGCCGCCCGCTCAGCCGCCCAGGACCGCCGCGACCCGGCGCGCGGATTCCTCCTCGTTCGCCCGCACCCGGGTCAGTGCCGCCGCCTCGCGCTCGATCGCCTGCCGCTGATAGGCGACGTCGACCGCGTACCAGGTACCCGCCACGTCGTGCTCCGCCTTGCAGGCCACCGTCGCGCTCGCCGCGGCGATCTCGCGTGCGCTCGGCGCGGGCGTGGCCCACTGCGGATCGCCGCCGGCCGCCAACGGGTCGGGGTAGTCGAACCCCTTCGCGCGCATGCAGGTCGACCACTGCGCCAGCACCCGACGCACCCGGGGATCGGCCCGCGACCGCTCGAACGACTCCACGTCCAGCCGACTCGGCAGTGCCGCGCGCTCCAGCGTCGGATCCACGCCCAGCGCGAACCGCGCCTCGCCCAGACAGCCCGGCCCCGGCCGATCGACACCCTCGGTCGGCGCCGGCGGCACACCGTCCGCCCCGGCCGTGCCGTACAGCGCCACCGCCAGCTCCCGGCTCGGCGCCGGCGCGCTCGGCTTGTCCGTACCGCCGACGCCGGCGCCCGGTGGCCGAAAGCCCCATGTGGCCACCTCGACCGGGTCACCCACGCCGTACCGGCGCTCGGTGCGCGACTTCAGCACCGGCCCGCCGTCCCCAGCCGGCGGCACCTGGTACGTCAGGCCCAGCCGGGCCAGGCAATCGCGGATCAGCACCGCCTCGGCAACGGAACGTCGGGCGCGCTGCTCCCGGGTCGGCAGGTAGGCCGCGATCGGCAGGTCCAGCCCGGTCACGTCGCCGGTCACCGGGATCGCCGCCGGCGGCGGGGCGCCCGACGCGCCGTCGGCCGCGGGCGGGCGGCCGCCGCGGTCGCCCGCTCCGGTGCACCCGGCCAGGGCAGCCAGGGCGAGACCCAGCAGGGCGATCGTGGCCGGCCCGCGGCGCGGACGCACTACTGCGCGGTCCAACTGCCCGACGCGTTGTTGTTCTTCAGCGCCGGGTCGAGATCGGCCGTCGACTTCGGGCCGATCTCCTGGACCGGACCCTGGTAGTTGCTGCCGTAGTAGATCCGCAGGATGTGCGTCGGATCGTTGTTCCACACCGACGCGGCGTTGTTCTTCACCGGCGCCCCCGTGCCGCTGCTGCCGTCCGGGGACCGCATGAAGGTGTAACCGGCGTAGTTGGCCACGTTGTACCGGTGATCGAAACGTGCGCCCTTGGTGTTCGAGTTGTAGTACAGACACGCGTCCCCGTCGTTGCACGCGCCGTCCCCTTCGGCGACCGCCGGCGCCGCACCGGCCGCGAGCACCAGCGCGACGGCCACGACACCCGCTCGGACGCCCCGATTGCTCCGCATACCCGATTCCCCCTTGCCCCGTTGGCCGCATGCCCGATTTTTCCGAGCCCGGCCCGATTCGTCGATCGAGTGGGCGGGTCGAGTCCCCCGGTCGCATCCGAGCGAGATCGGCCCGACGAGTCAAGAGAAAGCACACCCTCGCTACTGCCGGTAATGACAAGCGCACGTGATGCTCGCCACACCGTTCGCGTCGGGGGCGCGATCGAGCCGGGTTTGCGCACCGCGATGCGTGGCTAGGGTCGGGGCATGAGTGCTCCCCCTCCCGCCGGTGTCCTGGTTGCGTCCAATCGCGGTCCCGTGTCCTTCTCCCTGCAGGACGACGGCACGCTTTCGGTGAGCCGCGGCGGCGGCGGACTCGTGTCCGGGTTGTCCACCGCCGGGCAGGGGACCGGCGCCGTATGGGTGTGCTCGGCGCTGGGTGAGGCCGATCGCACCGCGACCCGGGCCGCGCCCTCGGGCCGGCTGGATCTCGCCGGTCACGACACCGGCGGTCTGGCGGTGCGGATGCTCGACATCGACCCCGGCACCTTCGCCCGGGCGTACAACGCCATAGCGAATTCGACCCTGTGGTTCGTCCACCACCTGCTCTACGACACCCCGTCCAAGCCGGTCTTCGACGCGCGCTTTCGCAGGGAGTGGGCCTCGTACGAGGCGTACAACCAGGCGTTCGCGGAGGCGCTGGCCGAGGAGGCCGCCGAGGGCGCCAAGGTGGTCGTGCAGGACTACCACCTGACCCTGGTGCCGGTGCTGCTGCGCCGACTGCGGCCGGATCTGCGGATCGGTCACTTCTCGCACACCCCGTGGGCGCCGCCGGACTACTTCCGGCTGCTGCCCGACGACATCGCGCGGTTCGTCCTGGAGGGCGTGCTCGGCGCCGACCACGCGGGCTTTTTGACCCGGCGCTGGGCACTCGCGTTCCTGGACTGCTGCGCGGACGTGCTCGGCGCGACGGTGGACAAGCACGCGATGACCGTCGCGCACGGGGGCCGGGTGACCGAGATCGGCGTGCACGGCCTGGGCGCGGATGCCGAGTTCCTGCGCGAGCGGGCGTCGCGCGCCGACGTGGACACCCGGCTCGCCGGGCTGCGCGAGGCGGTGGGCGATCGCAAGGTGATCGTTCGGGTGGACCGCACCGAACTGTCCAAGAACATCGTTCGCGGCCTGCTGGCCTACCGCGAGCTGCTGCGCACCCGACCGGAATGGCACGGCCGGGTGGTGCACGTCGCGTTCGCCTATCCCTCGCGGCACGACCTGCCGGAGTACCGCGAGTACACCGCGGCGGTGCAGCGGGTGGCCAAGGAGATCGACGACGAGTTCGGCACCGGCGACTGGCAGCCGCTGATCCTGCACGTCAACGACGACTTCCCGCGCTCGCTCGCGGCGTACCGGCTGGCCGACGTCGCGCTGGTGAACCCGATCCGGGACGGGATGAACCTGGTCGCCAAGGAGGTGCCGGTGGTCTCGCTCCTGGACGAGGCGCACGGGGGTTGTGCGCTGGTGCTCTCGCGCGAGGCGGGCGCGTTCGAGGAGCTGGGCGAGGACTCGATCGTGGTCAACCCGTTCGACGTGTCGCAGACCACCGAGGCGCTGCACACGGCGCTCACGATGGAACCCGCCGACCGGCTGCGGCGCACCAGGCGGCTGGCCGCCGCGGCGGTCGCGCTGAACCCGCAGCAGTGGTTCCTGGAGCAGTTGGACGCGCTCGGCAAGTAGCCGCGAGGGGCTGCGGCCCGTGCCCCGCGATGCCCGCCCGTGCCCGCCGGTCGGGCCGGCGGGCACGGGACGGGTGCACTCATGCCGCGGTGGGCGGCGCGGCGCGGCGGCGGCGGGTGGTCAGCACGGCCGCCGTGCCGGCGCCGACCAGGGCCACGCCGACGACACCCGCGCCGACCAGGCCGGCCGGGCCGGTCAGTGGCAGGCTGCCGCCGCCGGAGTTGCCCGCGCCGCCGCCGGCGCCGCTCGTGCCCGCGGCCGTGCCGCCGGTCGAGCCGCCGCCGGTGGTCGCCGCGCCGGTCGTACCCGAGGTGCCGCCCGTCGTGGTGGATCCGGTCGTGGCCGAGCCGCTCTTGAAGGAGACCTTCACGAACGCGTCCTGGCTGCGATCGGGCGAGCCGTGCGCGGCCATGGTCAGCACGTAGCACTCACTCTTGAGGCAGTCGACCTCCTTGCCCGCGCCGTTCTTGTACGTGGCCTTGACGTCGGTGAGGGTGGCCGAGAACGTGCCGTCCGGGCCGATCCCGTCCGGGCCGTATGCCTTGAGCCACTTCGAGGCGCCGTAGTTGCCCGCGTTGGTGGTCCAGTCCGCCTCCTTGGGCCCGAACACCACGTAGATCCCGTTGCCGCTGCCGGCCGCGTAACCGGAGCCCTTGACCGTGATCGACGCGCCCGCCGGGTCCAGGCCGGTGCTCGGCGTGACGGTCAGCCGGGCGCCGCCGGCCGCCGCCCGCGGTGCGGCCTGTGGCGCGGGCTGCCCGAACTGCGCCGGTGCGGCCGGTGCGGCGGCGCGCAGCGATCGGGGAGCGGCGCCGGGTGCCGGTGCGGCGAAGGTCACCGCGACCTTGGCGGTCGGCCCGCCCTCGACGCCGACCCGGACCTCGAACGCGGACGCGTCCGGGGCGAATCCGGTGCCCACCCGCAGCGGCGTCGCGACGACGCCCTGCCCGTCGGCGGCGAGCGTGCGGCCGCCCGCCCGGTCGGCGGTGTCCCCGCCGTACAGCGCGACGCTGACCCGGGCGCCGGGGGCGAAGCCGCGACCGACGACGGTGATCTCGTCGCCGGCCGGGGCCAGTGCGGTGCTGCGGGACGCGGTCGCGGTGGGCGCGGCCGGGCTCTCGGCGTGGGTGTCGGCGGGTGCGGCCGAGGCGCCGCCGGCGGCGGCGCTCAGCAGGCCGGCGGCGGCCAGGCCGAGCGCGGCGCGACGGACGCGGTGGGAGGTGTACATGGCGGCTCCTGGTGGGTCGGGGCGGCGACGCGACGGCGGGTGGTCAGCCGGTCGGGTCGGCGGTGACTTCGGTGGGGGAGGCGGCGGCGTCGGGCGCGGCGTCGGTGTCCTTCGCGGTGGCGGCGGCGTCGGCACGCCGGCGGCGTCGGCGGAGCACCGCCGTGCCGTAGGCGATCAACGCGCCGAGCAGCAGCGTGATCGCGCCCAGCAGCAGCCACGGCGGCGCCCACACGCTGATCGACTTCGTGGCCACGGTCGCCGGTTTGCCGGTGACCTCGACGTCCGCGGTGAGACGACCGGCCGGGAAGACGCCGTCGAAGCGCTGCACCACCTCGTGTGTGGCTCCCGGCAGCAGCTCGGGCAGGGTGGCGCGCGCGGGGCCGCCCAGTCGCAGGCCGCCGAGCCCGGAGATGGTGGTCTCGACGCCCGCCGTGGTGCGCACGTTGCCGGTGTTGCGTACCCGGTAGCGCACGACCGCCTGGGCACCGCCGAACATCGCGATCGGGTTGTCGTAGGACAGCCGCAGATCCTCGATCGCCAGACGCGGCACGGCGGGGCCGTCCACGCGCAGGTAGATCCGGGCGCCGACGCGCCGGTCGACGTCGAATCGTTGTTGTCCGGGGCCGCTCGCCTCGGCCTTGATCGAGGCGACGATGGCGCCGGTGTGGTCCCCGGGGCTCGCGTCCGCCGGAACGGTCAGCCGGAACGGGATGTCCGCGCGCTTGCCCGGCGCGACCGTGTACGACTCGGCGTCGAAGCCGATCCACGCGCCGACGTCCTTCGGCCGTTCGGCGGCGGTCAGCAGGGTCATCCCGCCGTCGGCGGCGAGCACGGCGTCAGTGGCGTAGACGCGCAGGGTCAGCGGCTTGTCGCCGAAGTTGGACACGCCGACCACGTCGACCAGGGTCTGTCCCGGCGCGGCGGTCAGCACGAAGTGGTCGCGCCCGCCCGCCGGTTGCACACCCCAGGTGAACTCGTCGGCGGCCCGGGCGGGCGCCGCGAGAGCGACGAGGGGCAAGACGGCGGCGACCAGGAGGTACAACAGTCGAGCGGCGGGAGGCATGGGGGGACTCCTTTGTTGGGCGGCTTCGCCGCCGGCTCGCGAGGCACCGCTTTTCTGCTCCCCCGCTTCGCTCCTCCGCAGAAAAGCGGTGCCTCGCTCGGGGCCGGGTGCCCCTCCGCTTCGCTCCGGGTCACCCGGCCTGTGATTGCGGCTCCGCCGCTCTCCGCGCTGCGCGCGTCGATCACTGTGGTGGGCGGGGGTCGGGGGCGCTGACGCGCCTGGGGGTTGGCGGTTTGTTTGCGGTGGGCTTTGTGGGGCTGCGGGCTGCGTGCGCGTTGGTTGCGGGGTGGCGCAGGCCCGCGCGGGGCTCGGCGTTGCCGCCCGGGGTGACCTGTGACGCGGTGCCGCCGGTGGGCAGCGTGCCGGTGACGGACTTCGCGGTGGGTGTCCGGGCGAGGTTGTCGCCGACGATTTTGCCGCCGGCCTGCCCGGTCGGCGTCCGGCCCGCTGGTCCGGTACTTCCCCGACGCGTCGGCGTCGGGGAAGTACCCGGTTGGATCGGTGGTGAGTGGCGTCAGATGAGGGTGAGGGTCAGCGTGCCGGTGTAGGTGCCGGGGATGGTGCTGCCGGGGACGCCGAGTTTGAGGTTGCCTCCGCACTCGAACGAACCGGCGCTTACGCCTGCCGCGGACGAGCACAGCGTGCGGGGTCGGCCCAGGCCCGCGCCGGGCTCGGCGTTGCCGCCCGGGGTGACCTGTGACGCGGTGCCGCCGGTGGGCAGCGTGCCGGTGACGGACTTCGCGGTGGGTGTCCAGCCGAGGTTGTCGCCGACGATCTTGCCGCCGCCGGCGGCGGTCAGGTCGCTCGCCTGCCCGGTCAGCGTCCAGCCCGCGTTGGTGCCGCGCGCGTCGGAGACGGTGAGCGGGTTGAGCGCGCCGCCGGTGAAGGCGTCCCGGCCACCCAGGGTGACGCCCGGGAGGGCGACGTCGGTGCCGCCGACGCCCAGGGTCAGCGGGCCGCCCTGCACGTCGGTGGTGATCACCTGGTAACCGGTGCCGGGGCCCGGGGGGACCGTCGTGGCCTTGAACGCGACCGGCAGGAAGGTGTCCTGGCTGCGGTCGGGCGAGCCGTGCGCGGCGAAGGTGACCACGTGGCACGTGGTGACGGAGCAGTCGAACTCGACGCCGTCCTTGTTCTTGTACTTGGCCTTCATGCCGTCCAGCGTCAGCGTGAAGCCGCCGTCGGCGCCGAGCTTGGCCTGGCCCGGCGACGCGGCCGGGTTGGTGCGCACCCACTTGGTCGCCTGGTACGGCGCCGGGTTGGTGTTCCAGTCGGCGTTCTTGGGGCCGAACGCGACGTAGATGCCGTTGCCGCCGTCGCGGACCGGGTCGAAGCCGGTGCCGGTGACGGTGAAGGTCTGCCCGGCCGGGTCGGCCCCGGTGGCCGGGGTCACCGTGAGCTTGGGCGTCGGGGTGGGCGTGTTGTTCTTGAACGCGACCGGCGTGAAGGTGTCCTGGCTGCGGTCGGTCATGCTTGCGCCGTGCGCGGCGAAGGTGACGACCCGGCACTCCTGCTTGAGGCAGTCCACCTCCTTGCCGTTCCCGTCGGTGTACTTCGCCTTGACGTCGAGCGTCGTGGTGAAGGCGCCGTCGGCGCTCATCTTGCTGCCCGCGACCCACGCCTGGGCGCTGTAGGCACCCGCGTTGGTGTAGTAGTCGTCGATCTTGGGCCCGAACAGGACGTAGACCCCGTTACCGGAGTTGCGGACCTTGTCGAAACCCGTGCCGGCGACGGTGATCGTGGCGCCGTCCGGATTGATGTCGACGCCGGGCGACACACTCACGGACGGGGTCTGGGCGGCCTGCGCGGGCGAGGCCAGGCTCACGCCGGCCAGCGCCAGCGCGGCGGTCGTGCCTATCGCTCCGAAGCGGATCAAGCGGTTCGCGGGCTGGGGCCGCGCTCCGTTCGTCATCCTTGGCTCCTCCATGTGGCAGTGTGCACAAGGCGGCGCCCGGACCTATTAGCGGTAGGTCCGGGCGCCGTCCGATGCAGAGGAGGTAAGGCTAACCTAATTAATGGGATCGTAAAGAGCGCATGCGGCGCACCGGCAGCGGAGTGCGTCACATCCGAACGGGTCCGAATACGGGTGGTGTTCCCGTGCCTACGCGGTGATCTGACGTCGATTCAGCCGCCACAGCAGATACAGGGACGCGGCGATCGCAGCGATCCGGATCATCGCGGGCAACAGTTCGCCCAGGCGATCCCACGCCTCGTCCCGGGTCAGATCCGTGCCCATGTGTCCGGTGGCGCGCAGCCACATGCCGATCGCGAACGCCAGTGCGGTCGTGCCGGGAACGTAGAACGCGGCGAACCGCCGCTCCTTGAGCGACCACGCGCCCGCCGTGAAGACCACCAGGTAGCCGAGCAGCACCACCACGGTCGAGGCCACGATCGCACCGATCGCCATCATCGCGATCGCGAACACCTCGCGCACCTGTGTACGCAGCGCGCCCGGACCGAACATGCCCAGGGCCGGCGTGGGTTCGGTCAGCGCCTCCTCGTCGTCCCAGGTCGCCGACGTGTCCGAGACCACGCCGATCGGATACGCCGGCGCGTGCAGCGAGCCGTCGCCGTACATGTCGGGGTCCGGTCGCTCCGGTGTCCCGCCCTCCGGCGGCGTCCGCCACCACAGCGGCTCCTCCTCGGGATCCGCGAGCGGGACCGGCTTGGTCGCGGCGCCGCCGGCCGCGGTCTCGGCGAGCGTGGGCGGGCCGGCCGCCGGAGCCGCCTCGGGGGAGACCCGGGGCGGCGGCGCGGCCGGCTGCGGGCGGGAGGGATCCAGCACAGCCGGAATCGGCGTCGCGTCCGCGCGAAAGCCCATCTGCCGCGCCACCGTGGCGTAGCGCGAACCGCGCATCGACATCGCGCCGGCGCCGTCGTCGGCCCCGGCGGTGCGCAGGTCGCCGAGCCGGTACAGCTCGTGGCCGACCACCGCCTCGGGGCTGCCGAGCCGATCGAGGACGACCTGCACGGTCCCGGGAGTGTGCGCGTTCAGCCGCTCGCGCTCGCTGTTGATCTGGCTGCGCAACCGCTCCACCAGCCGGGCCCGGTCGGCGGGACGCAGTCTGCGCTGGGCGGCGTCGCCGACCTCGCCCAGGTACTGCAGAACCAGGTGATCGCTCTCGAAGTTCACGCCCCCACCCCACCCCCGCCGAAGGATCGTCGCATCGGCACGACTTTTGCATCGGTAAAGCGACAACTCAGCGTAGGGGGACGGGCGGAGCGGAGCGAGGGGTTGACCGAAATGGTGATCGCGGGGGCGACCCGAACCGGTGCCGACGGCCGATATTCGGTCCCCGAGGGGCATCGGGATCAGTCCCCGAGGGGCATCGGGATCACGGGAGCGGTGATCGTCGGCGGGCGGACCGTCTAACGTTGATGGGATGACCACAGCTGCGTCGCCCACCCGTGCCGAGGCGGATCGGCCCGCCGAGTCCGGCCCCCGGACGCTCGCCGAGGATCTGCGCGGGCGCACCGACGCGGCCCTCGGCGCGTTGCTGCGGGCCCGGCCGGATCTGACCACGCCGGTCCCGGTGGACCTGACCCAGCTCGCCACCCGGGCCACCACGCGAGCCTCGATCGCCCGCGCCCTGGAGCGGCTGGACCGGTTTACCCTTCAGGTGGTGGACGCCGCAGTGGTGCTGCCCGACGGATTCGCCGCGGCACGTCTGCACGCACTGGTCGGGGCGCCCCCCGAGGCGCTCGCCCGGGCGGTGGCCGACCTGCGCGAGCAGGCCCTGCTGTGGGGCCCCGACGGCGCGCTGCGGGTGGTGCGTACGGTGCGCGACCTGGTCGGCGCGAGCCCGGCCGGACTCGGCCCGACGCTGGTCGGCGCGCTGGCCGCGACCGCGCCGTCCCGGCTCCAGGACGTGCTCGCCGATCTCGGCCTGGGCTCCACCCACGACGCGGTCTCCGCGATCGCGGCGATCACCGACCTGTTCACCGACCCGGCCCGGTTGGACGCACTGCTCGCGCAGGCCCCCCGGGCGGCGCGCGAGGTGCTGGACAAGCTGGTCTGGGGTCCGCCCACGGGCAGCGTGCGCGGCGCGGACCGGCCGGTGCGCGCCGACGCGGCGCGGACCCCGGTGGAATGGCTGCTGGCCAGGGCGCTGCTGGTGCCGGCCGGGCCGGACGCGGTGGTGTTGCCGCGCGAGGTCGCGCTGCACCTGCGCGGCGGCCGAGTGCACCGGACGCCGGCGTCCGCACCGCCCGAGCTGCCCACGCGCGAACTCGATCCACAGGCTGTGGACAGCCTGGCGGCCGGCTCCGCGTTCACCGCCGTCCGCCGGGTCGAGGACCTGCTGGAGGCGTGGAGCGCCGGCGGCCCGGCCGTGCTGCGGGCCGGCGGCCTGGGCATGCGCGAGTTCAAGCGCGCCGCGGTGCAGTTGGACGCGCCCGAGGCCGAGGTCGCGCTGTGGCTGGAACTGGCCTACGCGATGGGCCTGGTCGCGGGCGACGGCGAACCGGACGAGCAGTGGTTGCCCACCCCCGCCTACGACACCTGGCGGCGCACCCCGGTGGGCACCCGCTGGGCCGCGCTCGCCGGCACCTGGCTGGAGACCACCCGGGTGCCCGCCCTGGTCGGCTCGCGCGACGACAAGGACCGGCCGATCGGCGCCCTGGGCATGCAGGTGGACCGTACCGCCGCGCCCGAGGTGCGCCGCCGGATCCTGGCCACGCTCGCCGCGCTGCCGCCGGGCTCGGCCACCGATGCCGACTCGCTGCTCGCGCACCTGACCTGGCATCAGCCGATCCGGGCCGCGCGGCTGCCCGAGCAGTTGTTCCGGGCGATGCTCGTCGAGGCCGAACTGCTCGGCATCACCGGGCGGGGCGCGCTCGCCGGATACGCCCGTACGCTGGCCGAGGGCCGGGTCTACGAGGCGGGCGACGCGCTGACCCCGCTGCTCCCGGAGCCGCTGGACCACGTCTTCCTCCAGGCCGACCTCACCGCCGTGGCCCCGGGCCCGCTGGTCCTGGATCTCGCGCACGAACTGCACCTGGCCGCCGACGTGGAGTCCACCGGCGGCGCCACCGTGTACCGCTTCACCGAGGGATCGGTGCGCCGCGCGCTGGACGCCGGGCGCACCGCGGCCGATCTGCACCACCTGCTCGCCACCCACTCGCGCACGCCGGTGCCGCAACCGCTCGGCTACCTCGTGGACGACGTCGCCCGCCGGCACGGCCGGATCCGGGTCGGCACCGCGGCGGCCTTCCTGCGCTGCGACGACGACGCGCTGCTGGGCGAACTGCTGGCTGACCGCCGCGCCGCCGGACTGCGGCTGCGCCGACTGGCCCCGACCGTGCTGGCCGCCGAGTCCGCGCCTGACTCGGTGCTGGAGAAGCTGCGCGCGATGGGCTTCGCGCCGGTCGCCGAGTCCGCCACCGGCGATCTGGTGCTGACCCGCCCGGACACCAGACGCACCCCGCCGCGCTCGGCACCGCCTCGGGTCGCCGGCGAGCCGCCGGCACCGAGCGAGGCGCTGCTCGGCGCGGCCGTCACCGCGATCCGCGCGGGCGACGCGGCCGCCACCGGCCGGGCCGACGACGGCGCGGAGCGCGACGGCGAGCCGGCCGAACTACCACGCACCTCGGCCGCCGAGACACTGCTCGCGCTCCAGGCGGCACACGCCGACCGGCGCGCGGTATGGATCGGACACGTCACCCGCGAGGGCCGGGCCACCCAACACATCGTGATCCCACTACGCCTGGAGGGCGGCTACGTCACCGCCCACGAACAGGGCACCGGCGAGATCCACACCTACCCTCTGCACCGCATCACCGGCGTAGCCGACGCAAATTAGTCCCACCTCAAGCCCCCCGGTCAGCCCCACCCCAGGCGCGTCAGCGCCCCCGACAGTGGCCGCCCCAGCGATCGACGCGCGAAGCGCGGAGAGCGGCGGAGCCGCAAAGTTTGGACGGTGTGACCCGGAGCGAAGCGGAGGGGCACGCCGTCACGAGCGAGGGGCCGCTTTTTCTTGGAGGAGCGAAGCGGGGGA
>NZ_KB889749.1 GCF_000372745.1 Embleya scabrispora DSM 41855
AGGCCGAGGACTTGTCCTCAGTTGCTACGCGTCCACTGTGTGGTTCCCGAACCGCAATCGGTTTCGGGGAACCCGTTTGATAATTGAATCACCGCATGTGATTTCTGGTTCACCGAACGGCCCGTGATTGTCGGGTTCGATGGTTTTCCGGTGGTCTTGGCGGAGAGGAAACGCCCGGTCTCATTCCGAACCCGGAAGCTAAGCTCTCCAGCGCCGATGGTACTGCACTCGAAGGGGTGTGGGAGAGTAGGACGCCGCCGGAATTTACGTGTGAAAGGCCCGCCCCTTTTGGGGGCGGGCCTTTTGCGTTTCCCGGATTCACCAGATGCGGGCTCGGGGGAGCGCCGGCGGAAGTAGGCCACCGCGGCGATGGCCAGGGCCGGGCCCACAGCAACAGGGGAGCGTAGGCGAAGGTCATCACCCAGTACGCGGCGCCCGACGGGGATTCCGGGGCGCCCATGTTCTCGGAACTGTTCCAGGCGAAGACCGACAGGCATATCCGCGTCTGGTCGAGCGGCGGCGGCCGGCCGCGGTGGCGTTCGCTCGACGTGAGCAACAGCTCGACATCGCCCGGGATTTGCACGACTACGTCGCGCACGACGTCAGTGGCATCGTCGCGCAGGCCCAGGCGGCCCGCTTCGTCGGTTCGGCCACCGTGCATCGGGTCGTCGTCGAGGCGCTGACCAACGTTCGTCGGCACGCGCCGCACGCGGTCGGCGTGGAGGTGGCGGTGACCGCGACGACCCGCTTCGATCGACCGGCCGTCGCGGTGCTGGTGGTGGACGACAACCACCACGCCGCGGCCGGCGATCACCATCCGGCCGACGTTCCCGCCCGCCGCCGAGGCGGCGGTGGCCGCGGCCTCGCCGGGCTGCGCGAACGGGTCCGCGAGGTGGGCGGCGAACTCGACGCCGGCCCGGTCGAACGCGGCCGGCGCGTGTACGCGATCGTGCCCGCCGACCCCGCCCACGGCGCGGCTCGTCCCACCCCGGCCCGCGGCGCCGCGCGAGGCCGATCCGCCCGCCCGCACCAGGAATCGAGGACCTGGTGAGCACCCGCGTCCTGATCGCGGACGATCAGGACGACATCCGCAGCGGATTTAGGCTCGTGTTGGATTGGCAGCCGGACATGACCGTGGTCGGGGAGGCGGCCGACGGTGTCGCGGCCGTCGAGGCGGTCGCCCGGTTGCGTCCGGACGTGGTGCTCGCGGACATTCGTATGCCCCGGCTCGACGGACTCGAACCGACCCGACCTACAGCCGTCCCGCCAGTTTCAGCGCCAAGTACGTGTCGGTGAGCGCCGACGCCAGCTCGCCCGGCGGCGCGTCCACGACGGTGACGTTCTTGCGGCGCAACTCGGCCGCCGTGGCCCGGCGTTCGGCGAGTTCACGTTCGGCCGCGGCGGCTTCGTAGACCGCTGTGGCGTCGCCTCGGCGGGCCGCCATCGTGGTGATCGCCGGATCGGCGACCGCCGCCACGATCACCTCGTGTCGAGCGGCCAGTTGCGGCAGCACCGGGAGGATGCCCTCCTGGACCGCCTCCCGTTCCAGGCCGGTGATCAGCACGACCAGTGAACGGCGCGGGGTGCGGCGCAGGATTTCGGCGGTCAGGGTCCGGGCGTCGGGTTCGACCAACTCCGGTTCCAGCGTGGCCATCGCCTGGACGAAGGCCGGGAGTATGCCGTTCCGGGGTGCGCGCCGGACCTCGGCGCGTACCCGACGGTCGTAGGCGAGCAGGTCGACCCGGTCGCCGGCGTGGTTGGCGACCGCGGTCAGCAGCAGGGTCGCGTCCATCGCGGCGTCCAGGCGGGGGATGTCGCCGATGCGGCCGGCCGAGGTGCGGCCGGTGTCCAGCACGACCAGGATGTGCCGGTCGCGTTCGGGGCGCCATGTGCGCACCACGACACCCTGGTTGCGGGCGGAGGCGCGCCAGTCGATCGATTTCGCGTCGTCGCCGGGGACGTACTCGCGCAGCGTGTCGAACTCGGTGCCCGCGCCTCGGGTGAGCAGGGCCGAGCGGCCGTCGAGTTCGCGCAGGCGTTCCAGTTTCGAGGGGAGCAGTCGGCGGCTGGGGAAGCCGGGCAGCACGCGCACCCGCCACGGCACGTGGTGGGAGCCCTGGCGGGCGGCCAGGCCGAGCGGGCCGACGGAACGGACGGTGACCCGGTGGGCGTTGCGGTCGCCGCGGCGGGTGGGGGTCATCGTGATGGTGAGGCGGCGGCGTTCGCCGGCGGGGATGCTCAGCTCGTGCCGCTGGGTGGCGGTGCCGGTGCTGGGTGGCCAGGCGTCGCGCAGACGGCCGCGCAGGGGGCGGGTGCCGGGGTTGGTGACGGTCAGCGTGACCTCGGCGGGTTCGCCGAGGCGGACCGCGGTGTCGCCGCTACGGTCGAAGGTCAGGCCGCGGACGCCGGCGGCGAGCAGCAGGTCGGCGAGGATGCCGAGCAGCAGTGCGCCCTCGACCACGGCCAGGCCGATCAGTGAGGGCAGCAGCAGGCCGACCACCAGGACGCCCAGTGCTGCGGCCAGGACGGCGCGACCGGTCAGGGCCATCGGCGGTTATCGCGGGACCGGGGTGTGCGCCAGGACGGCGTCGATCACCACGTCGGGGGTCACACCCTCCATCTCGGCCTCGGGGCGCAGTCGTACGCGGTGTCGCAGTGCCGGTCGGGCCAGTGCCTTGACGTCGTCGGGGGTGACGTAGTCGCGGCCGGCCAGCCAGGCCCACGCGCGGGCGGTGGCGAGCAGGGCGGTGGCGCCGCGCGGGGAGACGCCCATGGCCAGCGACGGGGAGGTCCGGGTGGCCCGGCAGATGTCCACGACGTAGGCCAGGATGTCCGGCTCGACGCGCAGGTGGGCCACGGCCCGGCGGCCCGCGGCCAGGTCCGCGGCGCCCGCGACCGGGCCGACGCCGGCGGCTTCGAGGTCGCGCGGGTCGAAGCCCTCCGCATGCCGGCGCAGCACCACGATCTCGTCGTCGCGTTCGGGCAGTGGCAGGGTGAGCTTGAGCAGGAAACGGTCCAGCTGGGCCTCGGGCAGCGGATAGGTGCCCTCGTATTCGATCGGGTTCTGCGTCGCCGCGACCATGAACGGGTCGGGCAGTGGGCGGGTGGTGCCGTCCACCGAGACCTGGCGCTCCTCCATGGCTTCGAGCAGTGCGGCCTGGGTCTTGGGCGGGGTGCGGTTGATCTCGTCGGCGAGGAGCAGGTTGGTGAACACCGGGCCCTCGCGGAAGGAGAACGCGGCCGTGCGCGCGTCGTAGACCATCGAGCCGGTGACGTCGCCCGGCATCAGGTCCGGGGTGAACTGCACGCGCGTGGTGGTCAGGTCCAGGCTGCGGGCGAGGGCGCGCACCATGAGTGTCTTGGCGACGCCGGGTACGCCCTCCAGGAGCACGTGGCCCCGGCACAGGAGGGCGATCACCAGTCCGGTGACGGCGGCGTCCTGGCCGACCACGGCCTTGCCGATCTCGCCGCGCAGGGCTTCGAGGGCGTCGCGCGCCTCGCGGGTCTGCTCGGGTGCGCTCACGTCGTGCGTACCTGCCTTATCAGCGCGTCGAGTTCGTCGGACAGGGTGACGAGGGCCTCGTCGCTCTCCGGGTTCGCACCGTACAACAGGGCGTGCACGTGCGCGGTCGTGTGGTCGGTGCGGGCGGTGATCGAGGCGATCAGCGCGGCCTCGCTGGGGTCGGCGCCCAGGACGCGGGCGAGTTGTTCGCGGGCGGCGGCGCGCAGCAGTTCGGCGGCGGTGTCACGGGCGCGGGCGCGGCGGTAGAGCCGGGCGCGGCCTTCGACGGTCTCGGCGGCGCGGACCACGACCGGGAGCGGTTCGGTCACCACCGGGCCCAGTCGGCGGGCCCGCCACAGGGCGAGCAGCACGGCGGCGACGGCCAGTTGCGCGGCGCCCCAGCGCCAGCCGGCGGGCAGCAGGTCCCACAGCGAGTCGTCGGCGGGCGGCAGTTCGTCGGCGCCGGGCAGGTACCAGACCAGGTGCGGGTGGGCGCCGAGCAGGTTGAGCGCGAGGGCGGCGTTGCCGTTGTCGTCGAGGCGGTCGTTGACCAGGGGGCCGGCGGAACCGAGCACGACGGTGTCGTGGCTGGCGCGGGGCGGGGTGAGGACGAGTGTGGGGCGGCCCGCGTAGAGGTAGCAGCCGGTGGCGTCGGGAAGCAGGTCGGTGTCGAACCGGACGCCGCCGGTGTCCGCGTCGCCGGCGCGGGTCGCGGCGGGCAGCGCGCAGCGCGGTTGCAGGGTGCGGCGGCCCGCGTCGGGGGCGGTGTGTACGCCGGGGGCCAGGATCGCGAGCGCGGCCTCGCCGGGGCGGACCAGGACGGTGCGGGCCGGCCCGGCGGCGGCGAGGGTGCGCAGCTGCGCGTCGGCGAGCAGGTTCGGGAAGGGCACCACGAGGGTGCTGTCCGGGCGGATCGCCCGGGCGGCCTCGGCGGCGGAGCGGACCGGGTGTACCTCGACGCCGCGCGCCCGCAGCAGTTGAGCCAGGGCCTTGCTGCCCTGGGGGTGGGTGGAGCGCGGGTCGAGTCGGCCCTCGTGTCGGTCGCCGCGGATCAGCACGAGCGCGGAGACCACGATCAGGACCAGGGCGAACAGGGCCAGGGGCGCGCGCATCCGGCGCCACACCTGCTCGGTGGTGGGGCCGAGCGCGGTGTCGCTCATCGGGGCATCCGCTCGTCGACACGTGGGCGGGCGGCGGCGCAGCGGGCGTCGAGGTCGCGCAGGTCGCGGTCCAGGTCCCGGTCGGCGGTGCGCCCGCCGTAGTGCACGTCGTCGAAGCTCGCGGCGGCGCCGCGCAGGTCCGCGGCCGCCTCGGGCAGCGCGCGGCCGGCCTCGGCGGCGGCCTCGTCGGCGGTGCGGCCCGGGCGTACGTCGAGCACGGCGCGCTCCTCCAAGGCCCGCACGATCGCGCGGAAGCGTTCCCGGACCGCCTCGTCCCAGCGGCCCTCGGCGGCGTGCGCGTCGGCGGCCGCGCGGTGCTCGGCGGCCGACAACGGCCCCCGGTCGCCGTACAGCGGGAGCTCGGCGCGGCGGGCGGTGCGCAGCGGGCCCAGCCGCAGTCGCAGCACCACGAGCGCGGCGATCACCAGGAGCAGGATCACCGCGAGGCCGAGGCCGCCGCCGGGGCTGTGGTCGCCGGCCCGGGAGATCAGGTCGCCGAGGTGGTCGAGGAACCAGTCCAGGGCCCGGCGGACCGGGCTGGGGTCGTTGCGGTGGTATTCGGGGCGCGAGAGCTCGTCCCGGGCGGCATCCCGCGCGTCGTCGCGCGAGATGTCCACCGGGTCCCAGTCCCCGACCGCGATCACGAGCGCGTGGCGGGTCACGCCGGCGCGGGTCCCGAGGTCGCGTCGCCGCCGGGCTCTTCGTCCAGGACGCCGGCCGCGCGGGCGAGGTCGAGGTCGAGTGCCTCGCGGCGGATGCGCTGGTCGATGTAGAGCAGTGCGGTGGCGCCGGCGGCGAAGGGGTAGAGCAGCGCGGCGGCGATCACCGAGCCGACGCCGGTGATCAACAGGTCGACGAAGGAGGGGTCCGGGACGTCGGACGGCTTGGACGCGGTGATTGCCGAGATGCCGTCGGAGGCGAGCAGGAACGGTGTCTGGATGATGCCGCCGACGATCGTCATGATCAGCGCGATCAGCAGCAGGATGCCGCACACGCGCCACCACGAGCCGGTGACCAGCTTGCGCGAGCGCTCGAGCGACTTGCGCACCGACTGCTTCTCCAGCATCAGGGTGGGGCCGGAGAGGGAGAGGCAGACGTAGAGGTAGACCGCCGCGACGATGCCGCCGACCATGCCCGGGAGCAGCAGCAGGGCACCGAGGCCGTCGGCGCCCAGGGCCAACAGGAGCAGGCCCGGCAACATCGCCACCAGGAGTGTGCCGACCGGGATGAGCCACGAGGCGAAGGTGACGCCGAGCAGGCGCGGGAGCAGCGGGCGGACCGCCGTCCAGGCCTGGGCCGCGGACATGGTCTTGGCGATCACGGCGCGGCTGACCACGACGGTGAGCATCGCGGTGGCGGCGATCTGGCCGAGGGTGGCGACCACGATCGGCACGATCACCAGGGCGGCGGTGTCGCGCAGGTAGCGCCACGCCTCCTCCCCGGTGGGGTCGTCGCTCAGGTCGCTGGGCGAGAACTCGCGGTTCAGCAGCCAGGTGACCGGTACTTCGAGGCATTGGGTGAGCAGGGCGACCACGACGGCGATGCCGATCATGACCTTCCAGTGCGCGCGCATGGCCGCGAACGCGCCGTCGAGGATCTCGCCGACGCTCAGCGGGCGCAGCGGGATCACGCCGGGCTTGGCGGCCTGCACGTAGGGGCCGTTCCAGCCGGGAGGCGCACCCCACAGCGGCGGCTGCTGTCCGGGGGTACCCCAGCGCGGGTCCGGGTGCGGGCCCTGCTGCGGGGCTCCCCAACCGGCGGCGGGCGGCTGGACCGGTGCCCAGCCGGGCGCCGGGGCCCGGGGGTCGGACCGTTCGGGGGTCGAGGGCTCTTCCGTGGTCGGCGGCTTGTCCAGGGAGGGGGGCGTGGCCGGCGACTGCGAGGCGGGCGCGGGTGCGGGCCGGTCGGGTGACGTGGCGTCGTCCGCCGGGCGTTCTCCGTCCGGCCCCGGGGCGTCCGGGGTGGGCGGGCCGGGCGAGTCCGTCATGCGATTGCGCTCCTCGTCCTGATCGGGTGGTGACTCATCGTGGCATGCCTGCGTGGGGCCCGGATGAACGGGCGGCCATCGGATGTGATCCGCTCGCGCGCGGACGTCGACCGCGTGCACAACGTCGAGCGCGCGCCACACGTTCCGGCGTCGATTCGCCCGGGCGCCGGCGGGGGCCGCGACGCTCGTGTTCGTGGCCGAAACGCCCGTTGCGCGGGTCGGCATGTCGGCGTACCGCCCCGGCATGTGACGTGACTCCGCACTCTCTCCGGCCACAATCGCCGGATTTGGGGTGTTTTGTCGCCGATGGACGCGGCCGGAATCGGTCGGATGAGTGCAGGTCACAATCCGGTAATGCGACGATGATGCACATGAAGGGACGCGTCCTCATCGTTGACGACGACACCGCACTGTCCGAGATGCTCGGCATCGTGCTGCGTGGCGAAGGGTTCGAGCCGTCGTTCGTGGCGGACGGCGACAAGGCACTCCAGGCTTTTCGGGATGTAAAACCGGACCTGGTGCTGCTGGACCTGATGCTGCCCGGCCGTGACGGCATCGACGTCTGCCGCCAGATCCGTGCCGAGTCCGGCGTGCCGATCGTGATGCTCACCGCCAAGAGCGACACGGTCGACGTCGTGGTCGGGCTGGAATCCGGAGCCGACGACTATGTGATCAAACCGTTCAAGCCCAAGGAGCTTGTCGCTCGTGTGCGGGCCCGCCTGCGCAGAGCCGAAGAACCCACCCCGGAGCAGTTGGTGATCGGCGATCTGGTGATCGACGTGGCCGGCCACGCCGTGAAGCGGGACGGGCAGAACATCGCACTGACCCCGCTGGAGTTCGACCTCCTTGTCGCACTCGCCCGCAAGCCCTGGCAGGTGTTCACCCGCGAGGTGCTTCTCGAACAGGTCTGGGGATACCGACACGCGGCCGACACCCGCTTGGTGAACGTGCACGTCCAGCGGCTGCGCTCGAAGATCGAGCGCGACCCCGAGCGTCCGGAGACCGTGGTCACCGTGCGCGGGGTCGGCTACAAGGCGGGACCGGCCTGACCTTGAGTTCGCTTCGGTGAGCACCGCACAGCGGTCGCCCTCCCCGTCGGCCTGGTCCCTCGCCCTGCGTCGTGTGCGCGGCGGCGTGGGCCGGGTCATGGCGTTGTGGAACAGATCGATCCAGTTTCGCGTCGTGGCCACCACCTTGGTGTTGTCCGTCGCGGTGATGGTGCTGCTCGGGGTGGTGGTGGTCGGCCAGGTCCGCAACGGCCTGCTGGACGCGAAGGTGGCGTCCGCCCGGTCCCAGGCCCAGGGCGGGTTCGCGGATGCCCGCGCGCAGGCCGACGAGATCGCCACCAGCCCGGGCCGGCACGTCCAGGTGCCCACCGGCGTGCCGACCGGCACGCCGGCGTCCGGCAACCGGGTGAACACCGGCGACTGGCTCAACGCGCTGGTCAAGCAGCTCTCCAGCGGCGGTCAAGGGGTGTACGACGTGGCCGCGACCAGTCAGGACACGGCGGACAATTCGCCCGGTTCCGGTCGCAGCCCCCGGGCCTCCGGCGACGTGGTCCCCGACGCGAGCGTGCCGGACGAGCTGCGCCGCGAGGTCGGGCTCAAGCACGACGTGCCACTGCTCCAGTACACCCAGATCGTGCGCGAGGGCCAACACGGCGACGGCCCGGTCGAGACCACCCGCGAGGCCGGCCTGGTGGTCGGCGCGCAGTTGGAGGATCCCGACGGCGGGTCCTATCAGCTCTACTACTTCTTCTCCTTCGGCCCGGAGGAGAAGACCCTGGGCCTGGTGCGCAGCACGTTGGCCACCGCCGGGGTCTTCCTGGTGCTGCTCCTGGTGGCGATCGCGGCGCTGGTGACCCGGTGGGTGGTCACCCCCGTCCGGATGGCGGCCCGGATCGCCGAGCGGTTGGCCGCCGGTCGCCTGGAGGAGCGCATGCGCGTGGTCGGCGCGGACGACCTGGCCCGGCTGGGCTCCTCGTTCAACAAGATGGCCTCCAACCTGCAGAACCAGATCCGGCAGCTGGAGGAGCTCTCGCGGGTGCAGCGCCGGTTCGTCTCGGACGTCTCGCACGAGTTGCGCACCCCGCTGACCACCGTGCGGATGGCCGCCGACGTGCTGCACGAGGCCCGCGAGGACTTCGACCCGGCCACCCGGCGCTCGGCCGAGCTGTTGCAGAACCAGCTGGACCGGTTCGAGGCGTTGTTGTCGGACCTGTTGGAGATCAGCCGCTTCGACGCGGGCGCGGCCGTGCTGGACGCCGAGCCGGTGGACCTGCGCGACCTGGTGCGCCGGGTGGTCGAGGGCGCGGAGCCGCTGGCCGAGCGGCGCGGCAGCCGGCTGGTGGTGCGCGCGCCGGACAAGCCGTGCGTGGCCGAGGTGGACCCGCGCCGGATCGACCGGATCCTGCGCAACCTGGTGGTCAACGCGGTCGAGCACGGTGAGGGCCACGACGTGGTCGTCAGCGTGGCCGGCGGTGAGGACTCGGTCGCGGTGGCCGTGCGGGACTACGGCGTGGGCCTCAAGCCCGGTGAGTCCTCGCTGGTGTTCGCCCGCTTCTGGCGGGCCGACCCGGCCCGGGCCCGGACCACCGGCGGCACCGGGCTGGGCCTGTCGATCGCGTTGGAGGACGCGCACCTGCACGGCGGCTGGCTCCAGGCGTGGGGCGAGCCGGGCGGCGGCTCGCAGTTCCGGCTGAGCCTGCCCAAGACCGCGGGCGGCGAGCTGGTGCGCTCGCCGCTGCCGTTGGAGCCCGAGGACTCACGGGCCAATCGGGGCCTGGGCCCGGCGGGCTCGCCGTATCGGCGCAGCGTGCGCGCGGCCGGCCCCGCGGGAGGCAATCGATGAGGCGGATCGGCCCGTTCCTGGCCCTTGTGTGCGTGCTGTGCGTGCTCTCCGCGTGTGCGTCCATGCCGCACAGCGGCAGCGTGCGCGAGGCCGCCAAGGGCGGCAGCAAGGACCAGGGCCCCGAACAGCAGGTACGGGTGTTCGCCGTGCCGCCCAAGCCCGGCGAGCAGCCGCACGGGATGGTCGCCGGCTTCCTGGAGGCGGTCACCAGCGACGAGCCGGACTACACGACGGCGCGCGCCTACCTGACCCCGGAGGCCGGGGCCAAGTGGGTGCCCGGCCGCGAGATCGTGGTGCTCGACTCGATCGCCCGGATCGAACTGGTACCCGGCGCCGATGAGCGGACCTACCAGGCGGAGGTGTCCGGCACCCGGGCGGGCACCGTCGACAACCGCAACGCCTACCAGCCCGAGCAGCTGCCGAACGCGCAGTACCGGGCGACGCTGCAACTGCGCCTGGGTACCGACAACCAGTGGCGGATCGCCGACCTGCCGGACGGGCTGATCCTGTCCCGGGCCGAGTTCCACCGGATCTACCGATCGGTGAACACCTACTGGTTCGCCACCGCGATGCCGGTGGGCAAGGACATCCTGGTGCCCGACCCGGTCTACCTGCGCAGCCGCGTGGGGCTGACCTCCGCGCTGGTTCGCCAACTGGTGGAGGGGCCCACCGACTGGCTGCGGCCGGTGGTGGAGAGCGCGTTCCCGGCGGGCACCGAACCCGCCGACCGGGTCGTCTCGATCGAGGACGGCCGGACCGCCCGGGTGCAATTCAACCGGCAGGCCAGGCTCGCCCAGACCAAGGGCTGCGAGCGGATGGCCGCACAACTGCTGTACACGCTGCGCCAGGTCTCCGGGGTGGACTCGGTCTCGATCACCGGCGGCGGCGCGCCGATGTGCTCGCTCTCCGACGACGACGCGGCCCAGTACGATCCCGGGCGGGCGGCCAGGACGTCCGCGCCCACCGGCTACTTCATCGCCAAGGGCAACGTGGTCAACGTGGTGCCCGGCCCGAACGGCAATCCGCCGGTGCTGCCCGGACCGTTCGGCGACGGCACCTACAAGGTCGACCAGATCGCCGTCTCGCGGGACCCGTTCCGCCGCCGGATCGCGGGCATCGACACCAACGGTCGGCGGCTGATGGTCGGCGACGTGGACGGCCACGGCGAGGTCCAGGAGTGGCTGACCACCGGCCCGGCGTCGCTGCTCAGCCCGACCTGGGACGGTCGCGGCGTGTTGTGGGTGCTGGACCGCACCAAGGACGCCGAACGGGTGCTCGCGCTGTACGAGGACGAGCGCAGGCAGATCACCCGGGTCGCGGTCGACGTGCAGGGCATCACCGCCTCGCGGATCACCGGCCTGCGCATGTCCTCGGACGGCACCCGCGCCGCGCTGATCGTGGACAACGGCAAGGTGTTGATCGGCCGGGTGGAGCGGCGGGTGAGCAACGGCGCGGTGGCCATGACGATCGCCGAGCCGCGCTCGCTGATCCCCTCGTTGGTCGAGGTCAAGGCGATCTCCTGGAACGGCCCCGACCGGCTCGTGGTGTTGGGCAAGGAGGGCCAGGGGGCGCTGGCACCGCAGATCGTGGACATCGACGGCGGCCTGTCGGTCTCGGTCGCCTCGGTCAACGGCATGCTGCGCATCGCGGCACCGGACGGCTCGGACCAGCCCCTGCTGGCGGACTCCGCCGAGGAGAACATCTACCAGTTGTCCCAGGGCAACAACTGGACCAAGGTGCACAGCGGGCTGTACCCGGTCTATCCCGGCTAGGGCGCGTCCGGCTGATTTCGGTGGGTTCGATCCGGTCGGAGCGGATCGGGGCGAACCGGCTCGTCGTCCGCCACGGCGCGCCATGACCGGATCGGGTGGTTCCGCGTGCTGCGGGTCCGTTTCGGGGCCGGGCGTGCGAGCTTGGGGACATGGCAGGGCTTCGGGTGCTCGCGGCATGGGCCGACCTGGTGCTGCCCGTCTGCTGCGCGGGCTGCGCCGAAGCCGGTGCGCTGCTGTGCGGGCGGTGCAAAGCGGTGTTCGCTCCCGAGCCCGCGCCGGTGCGACCGAGCCCCGCGCCACCGGGCCTGCCGCCGGTGCACGCGGTCACCGCGTACCAGGGGCCGGTGTGCTCGGTGCTCGCCGCGTACAAGGAGCACGGCTCGCGCCGACTGGCGCGCCCCCTGGGCGACGCGCTCGCGCGGGCCGCGGCGGCGGGACTGCCCGATCCGGCCGGGCCCACCCTGCTGGTCCCGGTGCCCTCGACCCGGGCCGCGGTGCGCCGCCGGGGTCGGGACGCCACCGGCGAGCTGGCCCTGCGCGCGGCCGGTCGACTGCGTGCGATCGGGGTGCCCACCAGGGTGCTGCCGGCCTTGCGACATACCCGGCGTGTGCGGGATCAATCAGGACTTTCGGCGCATGAACGGAGGATGAACGTCCGCCGATCAATGATCGTTTCGGACAGGTTGGCGCCCTTGTTTACGGGCATTAGTGTGGTGATCGTCGTCGATGATGTTTGCACCACCGGCGCAACTCTCGCGGAGGCGACCCGTGCGGTCCGAGCCGTGGGAGGGCGAGTCGGGGCGGCGGCCGTGGTGGCCGCGACCGCCCGGCGGCGCGGGCCGGAGCAGGACCATCGGCGGCTTGGTCGGCCGGATGGGTGCCCACCCCTCCGGCGTGGCGCAATGGATGGAGTTCTGCGTGGACATTGTCGTCAAGGGCCGCAAGACCGAGGTACCCGAGCGTTTTCGCAAGCACTGTGTCGAGAAGCTGGAGAAGATCCGCAAGCTCGACGACAAGGTGATCAGCGTTGACGTGGAGGTCTCCAAGGAGCGGAACCCGCGGCTGGCGGAGCGTTCGGACCGGGTGGAGATCACGTTGAACACGCGTGGTCCCGTCATCCGGGGCGAAGCCGCCGCGTCCGACCCATACGCCGCACTCGACATGGCGTGCGCGAGACTCGAAGCGCAGTTGCGCAAAGCCGCCGACCGGCGGCGCGTGCACCATGGTCACCGCTCCCCCGTATCGGTGGGCGCGGCCACTGCGGAGATCAATCACGCCGACCGGCTCAATGGGGCCGTGGTGGCGTCCGCGGAAGACATCGAGGCTGTGAAGAACGGCGAATTGAGGCCCCAGCCGCACATGGCGGGCCCGATCGAGGTAGACGGCGAAGGCCCCCTCGTGGTTCGCGAGAAGGTACACGCCGGGCGCCCCATGGCGCTCGACCAGGCGCTGTACGAGATGGAGTTGGTAGGCCACGACTTCTATCTGTTCATCGATTCGAGCACCAAGTGGCCGAGCGTGGTGTACCGCCGGCACGGCTACGACTACGGTGTGATCCACCTCAAGCCCGAGGACCGCGAGGACGGCGGACCGCAGTAGCAGCGGTCGGGCCGTCCCACCGCGCCCTTTGGCGGTCTTCCGACGCCGAAACCCTTCGGGGTTTCGGCGTCGGTTGCGTCTTCGACCCTGGCGTTCCCTGGCGAAAGTTCCGCTTCGCAAGTACGTTCCGCACATAACACCCATCAGGGCCTGGCGTCGTGGCGATCACGTGGGATCATGTCCTGGACACGGATCGTGCCGACCCAGGGGGGAAACACGGTGGGTGAACAGTCTGTTCCGACCCGCGTGGACCACGGCTCAGCGGGCGAACCGATTCGCGTGCTGGTGGTCGACGACCACGATCTGTTTCGCCGGGGTCTGGACATCGTGCTCGCGCCCGAGCCGGACATCACGGTGGTGGGCGAGGCGGGGGACGGCGCCGAAGCGCTGGAAGCCGCCCAGGATCTGCTGCCCGACATCATCCTGATGGACGTCCGGATGCCCAGACGCGGCGGCATCGAGGCGTGCACGGCGATCAAGGAAGTCGCGCCCAGCACGCAGATCATCATGCTGACGATGAGTGAGGAAGAGGCCGACCTCTACGACGCGATCAAGGCCGGCGCGACCGGCTATCTGCTGAAGGAGATCTCGCACGGCGAGGTGGCCTCGGCGATTCGCGCGGTGGCCGACGGGCAGTCGCAGATCAGCCCGTCGATGGCGGTCAAGCTGCTGACCGAGTTCAAGTCGATGAGCCGGCGCGACGACGAACGCCGCCTGGTGCCGGCGCCCCGGCTGACCGATCGCGAGATCGAGGTGCTGCGCCTGGTGGCCACCGGGCGCAACAACCGCGACATCGCCAAGCAGTTGTTCATCAGTGAGAACACGGTCAAGAACCACGTGCGCAACATCCTGGAGAAGCTCCAGCTGCACTCGCGGATGGAGGCCGTGGTCTACGCGATGCGGGAGAAGATCCTGGAGATCGGCGACTGACCCGGCGGGCGCCGACCGGGCGAGGATGTGCCCGGCCGGGGCCCGTGACGGTGGTTGGTCAGTTCGCGAGCAGGGCGCGCAGCGGTTCGCGGGTGCGCTCGTGGTCGATCCGCTCGATCCGTACGTCCTCGCAGCCCACCCACTGCGCGGCCTCGCGCAGCGCCTGGGCCGCCGCGGCCAGTGTGCGCTCGGCGACCCCGGCACCGGCCTCGAAGGACAACCGTCGGGCCACCAGCGTGCGTCCCTCGCGCGCCGGGTCCACCCGGCCGACCAGCCGCCCGCCCGCGAGCAGCGGCATCACGAAGTAGCCGTGCACCCGCTTGGCGGCCGGCACATACGCCTCCAGGCGGTGCTCGAAGCCGCCGAACACCCGGGCGGTGCGTGGCCGGTCCCACACCAGCGCGTCGAAGGGCGACAGCAACGTGGTGCGGTGACGACCCCGCGGGGGAGCGGCCAGCGCGTCGGGGTCGGCCCAGGTGCCCTCGCGGGCGGCCCGCTCGCCCCAGCCCGCGACGGTGACCGGAACCAGGCCGCTGTCCGGCAGCGCGGCGTCGACCTGGGCCCGGGTCAGCCGGTACTGGTCCATCAGGTCGGCCCGGGTGGCCACGCCCAATTGGCGGCCGGCCAGGGCGACCAGGCGGCGCACACACTCGGCGTCGTCGGGCTCCTCGGCGAGCAGGGCCGGCGGGATCACCCGTTCCGGCAGGTCGTACACCCGCTTCCAGCTCTCGCGGCGCACGCAGACCACGTCGCCGAAGGCGAGCGCGCGCTCGGCCGCGATCTTGGTCTCGCTCCAGTCCCACCACTCGCCCTTGTTCTTGGCCCCGCCCAGGCCGGTGGCGGTCAACGGGCCCTCGGCGCGCAGCCGCTCCAGGATGCTCCGGTAGGCGTTCTCGGTGACGTGCCGGCCCCACAGGTGACCGCGCCCGCGGTAGTGCCGACGGCGGAAGGCGAAGTCCGGCCAGGTGGACATCGGCAGCACACAGGCCGCGTGCGACCAGTACTCGAACGCGGTCCCGCCGTTCCAGTAGGCGGCCTCGACGGCCGGTCGGCCGACCGGGCCCAGCCGGGCGTACGGCACCAGTTCATGCGAGCGGGCCAGGGTCGAGATGGTGTCGAGCTGGACCGCGCCGAGCGAGTGCAGCATGCCGAGAACGCCCGCACGGCGGTTGGGGGCGCCCAGGAAGCCCTGGGCGGCCAGCACGATCCGGCGGGCCTCGTCGGCGGTCAGCTCGGTGCTCGGCGCGATGGTCGGCGAAAGGGTCATGCCCGCCACCCTAGAACGTGTGTTCGGATCAGATGTCCGTGGCGAGCCGGGCGTGCAGGTGCACGTCGGTGAAGGGCTCGGCGGCGCCGATGACGCAGTCCCGCAGTACTCCTTCGAGTGCATATCCGGCCGCGTTCGCGACCGCGCACGAGGCGGCGTTGCCCACCGCGTGCCGCAGTTCCACCCGATGCAGGTCCAGCGCGCCGTACGCCCACCGGCTCACCGCGCCCACCCCGTGCCGGGCCACACCGCGGCCGCGCGCGCTCTTGCGCGTCCAGTAGCCGATCTCGCCCGTGCGCCATCGCGGGACGATGTTCTTGAGCGCCACATGGCCGTAAACCTCGCCCGTCACCGCGTCCATCACCGCGAAGGAGGCGCTTTCCCCGCTCGCCCACCGCTCCTTGCGGGCGGCCAGCCACGCGTGTGGATCACCGTCCGTCGGCGCCGCCATCCAGCGAGTGATCCCGGGGTCGGCGAGGGCTTCGCCGACCACCTCGACGTCGTGTTCGTTCCAGGGTCGGAGCTGAAAGCGCCCGGCCGCGATCTCCACAGGTTCCATGCCGGTCACTGTGCCGGCCCGCGAGGCTCGATCCCGGCTTGCCTCCTCGCATACGATGGCCGTATCGGCGGGACGGGCCCCGCCGTGCCGTCACGTCCGAAAGGCGGGCGGGCGCCGTCGGGCAAGGAGCTCATCCAGCGTGTCTATCTTCGACAAGGTCCTGCGCGCCGGCGAGGGCAAAATCCTGCGCAAGCTCAACCGCATCGCAGATCAGATCGAGTCGATCGAAGATGACTTCAAGGACCTCTCCGATGCCGAGCTTCGGGCGCTGACGGACGAGTACAAGCAGCGCTACGCCGACGGGGAGACCCTCGACGACCTGCTTCCGGAAGCCTTCGCCACGGTTCGCGAGGCCGCGCGCCGCACCCTGGGCCAGCGGCACTACAAGGTGCAGCTGATGGGTGGTGCCGCGCTGCACCTGGGCAACATCGCCGAGATGCGCACCGGCGAGGGCAAGACCCTCGTCTCCACCCTGCCCGCCTACCTGAACGCGATCGCCGGCGAGGGCGTGCACGTGGTCACGGTCAACGACTACCTCGCCGAGCGCGACTCGGAGTGGATGGGACGCGTCCACCGCTTCCTGGGTCTGTCCGTCGGCTGCATCCTGGCCAACATGCCGCCGCACGAGCGCCGCAAGGCGTACGGGTACGACATCACCTACGGCACCAACAACGAGTTCGGCTTCGACTACCTGCGCGACAACATGGCGTGGTCGGCCGACGAACTGGTGCAGCGCGGCCACTTCTTCGCCGTGGTCGACGAGGTCGACTCGATCCTGGTCGACGAGGCCCGCACGCCGTTGATCATCTCCGGCCCGGCCGACCAGGCCACGAAGTGGTACGCCGACTTCGCCAAGATGGTCAAGCGGCTCAAGCGCGGCGAGGCGGCCAACCCGCTCAAGGGCATCGAGGAGACCGGCGACTACGACGTCGACGAGAAGAAGCGCACCGTCGCGATCCACGAGTCCGGCGTCGGCCGGGTCGAGGACTACCTCGGCATCGACAACCTCTACGAGGCGGTCAACACCCCGCTGGTCGGCTACCTGAACAACGCCATCAAGGCGAAGGAGCTGTACAAGCGGGACAAGGAATACGTGGTCGTGGACGGCGAGGTGCTCATCGTCGACGAGCACACCGGCCGCATCCTCGCCGGTCGCCGCTACAACGAGGGCATGCACCAGGCGATCGAGGCCAAGGAGGGGGTGGACATCAAGGACGAGAACCAGACCCTGGCCACCGTCACCCTCCAGAACTTCTTCCGCCTGTACAAGAAGCTCGGCGGCATGACCGGTACGGCGATGACCGAGGCCGCCGAGTTCCACCAGATCTACAAGCTCGGCGTGGTGCCCATCCCCACCCACCGCTCGGTGCAGCGCGTGGACCAGTCCGACCTCGTGTACAAGACCGAGGAGGCCAAGTTCAACGCGGTGGTCGAGGACATCACGCAAAAGCACGAGAAGGGCCAGCCGGTCCTGGTCGGCACCACCAGCGTGGAGAAGTCCGAATACCTCTCCGCCCAGCTGCGCAAGCGCGGCGTGCCGCACGAGGTGCTCAACGCCAAGCACCACGAGCGCGAGGCGCAGATCGTCGCGCAGGCCGGCCGCAAGGGCGCGGTCACCGTGGCCACCAACATGGCCGGTCGAGGCACCGACATCATGCTCGGCGGCAACCCGGACCACCTCGCCGCGGCCGAGCTCGCCCAGCGCGGGCTCACCCCGACCGAGACGCCGGAGGAGTACGAGGCCGCCTGGCCGGACGCGCTGGAGAAGGCCAAGAAGGCGGTCAAGGCCGAGCACGAGGAGGTCTCCGACCTCGGCGGCCTGTACGTGCTCGGCACCGAGCGGCACGAGTCCCGCCGGATCGACAACCAGCTCCGCGGTCGTTCCGGCCGCCAGGGCGACCCGGGCGAGTCGCGCTTCTACCTCTCGCTCGGTGACGACCTGATGCGCCTGTTCAAGGCCAACATCGTCGAGCGCGTGCTGACCCTGGCCAACGTGCCCGAGGACCAGCCGATCGAGTCGAAGATGGTCTCCAACGCGATCAAGTCCGCGCAGACCCAGGTCGAGCAGCAGAACTTCGAGATCCGCAAGAACGTGCTCAAGTACGACGAGGTGCTGAACCGCCAGCGCGAGGTGATCTACGGCGAGCGCCGCCGCGTGCTCGCGGGCGAGAACCTGCAGGAGCAGATCGGCCACTTCATCGACGACACCGTCGAGGCGTACGTGCACGGCGCGACCGAGGGTTTCGCCGAGGAGTGGGACCTGGAGAAGTTGTGGGCCAACCTCAAGCGCCTCTACCCGGTCAGCCTCACGATCGAGGAGGTCGAGGAGGAGTTCGGCGACCGCTCCGAGCTGGACACCGAGCAGCTCGTGGAACTGCTTCGGGCGGACGCCCAGGCCGCCTACGCGCTGCGTGAGGAAAAGCTCGGCGAAGAGGTCATGCGCGAGCTGGAGCGCCGGGTCATCCTGTCGGTGCTCGACCGTCGCTGGCGTGAGCACCTCTACGAGATGGACTACCTCCAGGAGGGCATCGGCCTGCGGGCGATGGCGCAGCGCGACCCGCTGGTGGAGTACCAGCGCGAGGGCTTCGACATGTTCAACGCCATGATGGAGGGCATCAAGGAGGAGTCGGTCGGCTACCTCTTCAACGTCGAGGTCGAGATCGAGCAGGTGCCCGAGGCGCCGAGCATCTCGATCGACAAGGCCGCGCCGCTGCCGGAGATCCACGCGAAGGGCCTGGACGCGCCCCAGCGGCCGGCGCACCTGCAGTACAGCGCGCCGACGATCGACGGCGAGGGTGGTGTGGTCACCTCCGAGGAGAACTTCGACGAGGACGAGGTCGAGGTCGACGAGGGTGCGACTCGCGCGGAGCGGCGGCGGGCGCAGCGCGCCAAGCGCAAGAAGAAGTAGGCGGCCCGGGTCGGCGTTTGCCGGCCCGCGGCCCGCTCGTCCCGAAACGCCGGACGGACCGAACGACCGACCCGAGGGCCTGGACCGCGATTGCGGTTCGGGCCCTCGGGCGTTCGGGGTCAGGTCAGGTTGTCGTGTTCCAGGGCCGTGCACAGCCATGTGTCGGTCGGGTGGCGGGTGGGGGCGTCGCGTTCGAGTCGGAAGGCCAGGGTGAGCACCCAGGAGGCGGCGCGCAGCCGGGCGTAGCCCTCGGCGACGCCGTCGGCGGGGGCACGACCGCCGCACGATTCCACGCTCAGCCGGCCTACCCGGCGGGCGGCGAGACGGCGGACCAGGTGGTGCGTGGTGGTGTAGACGGCGGCGGAGGCGTACGGGCGCAGCTGGGTGACCGCCCGCAGGCCGGAGCCGATCTCGGCCAGCGCGTGGGCCAGCCGCCGGGCGCGCAGGCGGGCCTCGGTCGGGTCCGGCTCGGCCGGTACGTGGATCAGCCGCAGCGAGGGGCGCGACACCGGCCGGGGGACGGGGACGAAGTCGGGGGCGAGCGCGAGTGAGCCGTGGACACGCGCGGGTCGGTGCGCGAGCGCACCCGGCGGGAGGAACTCGCGCCGGGCGCGGCCGGCCGGGGCCGGGTCGAAGGGGCTTTCGCCGGCGGGCGCGCGCACCACGTACAGGTGCGGTGGCGAAGTGGTGCGGGCGGTGTTCGTGTGGACCATGGGTCCTCCCCGAGAAGTGCCGAACATGACTACCCGGCGCCGACGTGCCGGGCATGGGTGTGCCGCACACGTTCCGCTCGTTCCCCCGACCGGGACGTGTGCAGGCACTTCCTAGCCGGCTCGCGACGCATGGTCAACCATTCGTCCGGCCGACCCTGGGATTACGCTGACGCGTCGACTCACGCAATGTGGCGGTAGGTCGACCGTCGTCCCGGCTCTCGTCGAACTCGAAGGGATGTCGGGATTTCACTCGATTGGAGTCGCCCGATGCGTGTGTTCATCCCCACCACCCCCGCGGGTCTGGCCTCGGTGCACGCCGACGGCGGGATCGTGTCGGCGCCGTTGGCCGCGTACGCGGTCACCGACGCGTTTCGCGCCTGGTACGACAGCGAGGACGAGGAGGAACTGGAGTACGGCGCGCTGACCCGGGCCGCCGAGGATTCGTTGCGGCTGCTCGCCGCCGAGCCGGGGGCGCCGCGTCGGGTCGTGCTGGCGGCGGATGTGCCGGACGCGCTGGTGGGCGTGCGGGCGCAGGACGGTCCGGGCGCGGTCCTGGTGGACGCGGCGGTGCCGCGCAAGCGGATCGCGGCGGTGCACATGGACACCGCCGAGGCCGAGGGCGCGATCACCGCGGCACTGGCCGGCGGGCTCACCGACGAGCTGATCGAGGCGACCGAGGAACACGAGTTGTTGTGGTTCGCGACACAGGAGCTGGCCGATCTGCTCTGAGCGCGTCCACGGCACAATGAAGGTCCATGAAGAGTCGACCCCCGCACCTGGTCTGGGACTGGAACAGCACGCTGTTCCACGACATGGACGCGATCATCGCGGCCACCAACGCCTCGTTCGCGCTGCTCGGACTGCCGCCGATGACGCTGGAGCGGTATCGCGAGCTCTATTGCGTGCCCGTGCCGAAGTTCTACGAGAAGGTCACCGGCCGCGTCCCCGAACCTGCCGAGTGGGTCCTGCTCGACGATGCCTTCCAAAGGGCCTACACCGCGCACAGCGCGCTGTGCGAGCTCGCCCGAGGTGCGGACGAGCTGCTGCGCGGCTGGCAGCGCGAGGGCGGTACCCAGTCGTTGTTGTCGTTGACCGAGCATGAGTCGCTGATGCCGTTCGTGCGCCGATTCGGGATCGAGGAGCGGTTCGTCCGGGTCGACGGGCGGGTGGGTCCGCCCGGCGGCGGCAAGGCCGAGCACCTGGTACGGCACCTGGACGCACTGCGCCGGGACCCGGACGAGGTGGTGCTCATCGGCGACGCCGCGGACGATGCGGCGGCCGCGTTGCAGGTGGGCGCGAGGGCGGTGCTGTACTCGGGCGGTTCACACGCGCGGGCCAGTCTGGAGCAGGTCGGCGTGCCGGTGGTGGACTCGCTCGCGGACGCGGTGGCGCTGGCGCGTACGTACCCGGGCTGAGCCGCGCGCCGGTTCGGGCGCATCGATTGTCCGGTTCGTGGGCACTGCGCATCCATGGATGCTGTGACCCGGGTGCCCCGGCCGAGCAACGAACCCGTCCACGGCTACGCGCCGGGCTCTCCCGAGCGCGAACGCCTGGCGGCGCGGCTGGCCGAGATGTCCGCCGAGCCGGTGGACCTGCCGCACACGATCGGCGGCGAGCACCGGATGGGTGCGGGCAAGCGTGTGCAGGTCGTGCAGCCGCATCGGCGGGCGGGCGAACTGGGCACGCTGGCCAACGCGACCCACGACGACGCGCGGGCGGCGCTGATCGCGGCGCGAGAGGCCGCGCCCGGCTGGCGTGCGCTGGACTTCGACGACCGCGCGGCGATCCTGCTCAAGGCGGCCGACCTGCTCGCCGGGCCGTGGCGCGAGACGATCGCCGCCGCGACCATGCTGGGCCAGGGCAAGACGGTGCAGCAGGCGGAGATCGACGCGCCGTGCGAACTGGTCGACTTCTGGCGGTTCAACGTGCACTTCGCCCGGCGGATCATGGCCGAGCAGCCGATTCACTCGCCGGGGGTGTGGAATCGGCTGGATCACCGGCCGCTGGAAGGCTTCGTGTACGCGGTCACGCCGTTCAACTTCACCGCGATCGCGGGCAACCTGCCCACGGCGCCCGCGCTGATGGGCAACGTGGTGGTGTGGAAGCCCTCGCCCACCCAGGCGTTGGCCGCGCATCACCTGATCCGGCTTTTGGAGGCGGCCGGTCTGCCGCCGGGAGTGATCAACCTGCTGCACGGCGACGGCATCGCGGTCTCCGACATCGCGCTGGCCGACCCGGATTTCGCCGGGCTGCACTTCACCGGGTCGGCCGCGACCTTCAAACACCTGTGGCGCGGCATCGGCGCGAATCTGGACGTCTACCGGGGTTATCCGCGGATCGTCGGCGAGACCGGCGGCAAGGACTTCGTGGTCGCGCACCCCAGCGCCGACCACGACGTGCTGCGGACCGCGCTGGTGCGCGGCGCGTTCGACTATCAGGGCCAGAAGTGCTCGGCCGCCTCGCGCGCCTACATTCCGCGCTCCATCTGGGAGAGCGAGTTCCGGGACGCGTTCCTGGCCGAGGTGGACGGCCTGTCCATGGGCGACGTGACCGATCTGCGGCACTTCATGGGCGCGGTGATCGACGAGCGCGCCTTCGCCAAGCTCAAGGCGGCGATCGACCGGGCACACG
>NZ_KB889750.1 GCF_000372745.1 Embleya scabrispora DSM 41855
CCCGGCGCGTCAGCGCCCCCGACCCGCGCCGCCCTCGGTGATCGACGCGCGAAGCGCGGAGAGCGGCGGAGCCGCAAACTTGGACTTCGTGGCCCGGAGCGAAGCGGAGGGACACGAAGTCCCGAGCGAGGGGCCGCCTTTTTCTCGGAGGAGCGAAGCGGGGGAGAGAAAAAGGTGGTGCCTCGCGAGCTGGCGACGAAGTCGCCCAACAAGCAGCAACGCCCCCGTCACGACTCCGGCCCGGCACCGCCGCCCCCTCACGACCCACCTCCCCCGCCCCCACCTCCCCCGCCCCCACACCCCCGCCCCCACCGCAGCGCTCCCACACGCCCCCACGTGCTCCCGCCCCCCAGCACCTACCCCGCCGCAGGCAGCCTGTACTCGTGCACCCCAGGCACCTCGAAGGCATCCTTTGCCATCACCAGGTTGCCCGGCACGGTCTTGCTCGGCTTGAGGATGTACGACTTGTAGGAAGCCGGCTTGGTCGGGTCGGAGAAGTCCTGCGGTGTGCCGAGCCCGGTGTCCATCTGCTTCTGCTTCCGGTGCGCGGCGATGATTCCGGCGTGCGACAGGTCCTTGTCGGCGCACGCCGCCTTGAGGTCCTCACCGAAGATCTTCATCGCGTTGTACCCGGAGATCACCCCTTGATCGAGCGTCCCGTCCGGGTACTTGGCCTTGTAGTCCGCGGCCAGCTTCTTGACCGCAGGCATGTCGGCGCCGATCGCGGGCGCCGCGCTGACCACGTACAGCAGTTGTTCCAGCGCCCCCGCCGCGGTGCTGGCCATCACCTGGGGGTGGAAGCCCGGTGCACTGGTGAGCACCGGCACCCGAAGGCCCGCCACCGCGCCGAAACCGACCAGGGTGGCGGTCTGCGTCGGACCGGCGCTGATCAGGATCGCCTTGACGCCGGCACCGCGCATCGCGGCGATCTGCGCGGTCAGGTCGGTGTCGGTCGCCTTGATCTTCTGTTCGACGATCTGCACCCCGAGCTTCCCGGCCGCGAACTTCGCGCCGGCCAAGGCGTTCTCGCCGTACTCGCCCTCGAAGTAGACGTGCCCGACCTTGTCCCCGGACTTGAGTTGGGCGGCCTGGCCCAGGAAGTCCATCGCGTTGATCATGTCGATGTCGTACGTGGTCCCGACGATCTGGATCTCGCGCCGATTGAGCAGCGTCGCGGCCCACGCCTGCGGGAAGGTGAGGATCTGATCCTGTTTCAGGCTGTCCTGCAACGCGGTGACCACGGCCGAGCCGATCACCTGCGGGAAGCCCGCGACGCCACCCTTGATCTCGGTGTAGGCGGCCACCGCCTTCTGTACGTCGTAGCCGTGATCGCGGACCGTGACGGCGAGCTTGCGCCCGCAGATCCCGCCCTGCGCGTTGATCTCGTCCACGTACAACTGCTGCGCGTTGACGATGCTCTTGCCCAGCGGCGCGTACGGACCCGACAGGTCGGTCAACGCACCGAGGGTGATGGTGGTGTCGGTGATCCCGGGCCCGGTCTTGACCCCACCGGACTGCTTGTCCTTCTTGTCGTCGTCGCCCTTGGTGCTGCACGCCGTCGCGGCCAGCACGAGCGCCGCGAGCGCCGCCCCCACACGCACGCCATTCCGGAGCCTCACTGTGTTACCCCTTCGAGCCGGTACGGATGGAGTCCTTGGTACGTCCGAGTCGTACGGTGCGGCGGCCGGTGGGTGCGCCGCCGGGTCGACCGCGCAGCAGGCCCACCAGCCCGCCGGGCGCGAACAGCAGGACGAGCACGATCGCCGCGCCGTACAGGTAGCGCGCGGCCTCGCCGGGTCCCACCCCGGAATCCGGGCTGCCCGGCGCCACCACCAGCGGCAGCGTGTCCGCGTACTTGCTCAGCACCTGCGGCAGCATCGTCACGAACACCGCGCCCACCACGGCGCCGGTGACCGAGCCGAGACCGCCGATCACGATCATCGCGAGGTAGTCGATGGACAGCGCGAGCCCGAAGTAGTCCGGCACCACGCGGTTGAAGATCATCGCGATCAGCGCGCCCGCCAGACCCGCGTACATCGACGACACCACGAACGCCGCCGAGCGGTAGCGGGCCACCGGAACTCCCATGACGGAGGCGGCGATCTCGCTGTCGCGCACCGCGCCGAGCGCCCGGCCGGGTCGTCCGCGCAGCAGATTGTGCGCGGTCAGCGCGGCGACCAGGACCAGCACCAGCGCGAAGTACCACAACCGCTCCAACTGTCCGAACGGAATGCCGAGCACTTCGAGGCCGTCCGGGTCGCCGTCGGTGAGCGTGAAGCCGCCGAACTCCATCGGGGTGACCGAGCGTCCGTTGAAGCCGCCGGTCACCGACTTCGCGTTGAGCATGACGTGGTGCCCGATGAACACCAGGGCCAGCGTGGCCACCCCGAGGTACATCCCGCGCAGCCGGCCGGAGATCGGGCTGAACAGGCCGCCCACGATGCCGGTCAGCAGCACCGCGAGCACCAGCGCGAGCAGCGGCGGCAGGCCCGGTCCGCTCAGCTGTTGCACGCCGACCCTGCCCGAGTCGCCCGCGAACCACACGTAGCCGTAGGCGCCGCACGCGAGGAAGAACGCGTGTCCGAGCGAGAGTTGGCCTGTGGTGCCGGACAGCAGGTTCAGCCCGATCGCGCCGATCGCGGCGGCCATCGCGAACAGGCCGGTCTGCAACCAGAACGCGGTCACGTAGAACGGCAGCACCAGCAGCACCAGCACCACCGCCGTCACCGCGCCCGGCCGAACCCACCTGCGCAGCCCCGGCAGGGCCGGCGAGGCGTGCCGCGCGGGCAGCGTTTCCGCGGGCCTGGTCACCGTCGAGGACACCCGGTCAGACACGGGCACGCTCCTTCGAGCCGAGCAGGCCGGTCGGCCGCCAGATCAGCACGAGCAACATCACGACGTAGGGGGCGACATCGCCCAGATTGGCGCCGAGCCAGGACATGTCGCTCTGGTAGCCCGCCATCAGCGCCGCCGTCAGCCCCACCACGAGGCTGCCGAGCAACGCGCCGGCGGCCGAGTCCATTCCGCCCAGGATCGCGGCCGGGAACGCGGCGAGCGCGATCTGGCCGGTGGACCGATCCAGGCCGGCGGAGGGGAACGCGGCCAGGAACACCGCCGCGACGGCCGCCAGGGCGCCCGCGACGCACCACGCGGTGAACTGGATCCGGCCCAGCCGGATGCCCATCAGCGCGGCGGCCTCCCGGTCCTCGGCGGCGGCGCGCATCGACAGGCCCCACGCGGTGAACCGGAACGCCGCGAAGAACGCGCCGATCAGCAGCACCGCCACCACGATGCACGCGATCCGCGCGTCGGCGATGTGCACGCCGCCCCAGTCCCGCACGCCGGCCTTCCACGGGTCTCCCAGGCTCAGCACGTCGGAGCCGATCCGGCGGGTGAGTTCGGTGGTGAGCAGGATGTCCACGCCGATGGTGAGGATGGTCAGGGTGTGCACCTCGGTGCGGCCCAGGCCGCGGATGAACAGCACCTCGACCAGGCCCGCCACGGCCGCGGTCACCAGCACCGCGGCAAGCAGCGCGAGTGCGAAACCGAGGTCGTCGTGCAGCTTGGCGACGGTGAACCCGCCGAGCAGGAGCAACGACGCGTGCGCGAAGTTGATTACTCCGGACGCCTTGAAGACGACCACGAAACCGAGGGCGATGAGGGCGTAGACGGACCCGAGGGCGAGGCCGTTGAGGATGATCTCGGCGAACTTGGTCATGTCGGGACCTCCCGGTCGGTGGCCGCCGGATCGGGGTGGTGGAGGTTGGGGGCGGTGGTGTCGGCCGGGACGGGCGGGTCCGGCCGGTGGGCGGGGGCGTTCGGGTTTTCCTCGGACGCCTTGCCGGACGCCTTGCCGGGCTCGTCGCCGGATTCCTCCTCGGACTCCTCGCCGGTCCCGAGGTAGGCGCGGATCACCGCCGGGTCGCGCTGGATGTCGGCCGGGACGCCGCTTGCGATTCGGCGGCCGAAGTCCAGCACCGTTACTTCGTCCGCTATCCGCATCACCAGGCCCATGTCGTGCTCGACCAGGACGATCGAGATGCCCAGCGAATCGCGGATCGAGGCGATCGCATCCGAGGTCTCGGCCCGTTCCTCGGCGTTCATCCCGGCGACCGGCTCGTCGAGGAGCAGCACCTTGGGCTCCATGCACAGCGCGCGGGCCATCTCGACGCGCTTGCGCATGCCGTACGGCAACAGCCCCACAGGAGCGTCGAAGACGTTGCCCAGGTGCATGAACTCAGCTATTTCGCGTGCTCGTTCGCGGTGTCGGCGCTGCTCGCGGGACACCCGGGGCAGGTGCAGCGCGGTGGCCGCGAACCCGGAGGTGGTCAGCACATGCCGACCCAGCAGCAGGTTGTCCGCGACGGTGCCCCGGGTGAGCACGATGTTCTGGAAGGTGCGGGCCAGACCGAGCGCGGCGATGCGATGCGGTGGCAGCCGGGTCAGTTCGTGCCCGCCCAGGTGCACCGTGCCGTGATCGGCCCGGTACACGCCGGAAAGCACGTTGAAGCAGGTCGACTTGCCCGCGCCGTTCGGACCGATCACCGCGTGGATCGAGCCCGGCGTGACGGTGAAGCCGACCGCGTCCAGCGCCACCAGGCCGGCGAAGCGCACGGTGACCGCGCGTACGGTCAGTTCGGGGACGTCGAACTCCCCTACCTCGGCGCTGTCGGTCGGGCCGACGGTCATTCCACCCACCTCCGGAGCGGCTTGCGCGGGGCCGGCGGGGTGGGCACGGCAGCGGCGCCCGCGCCGGTCGCCTCCTCCTCGCCGAGATACAACCGGCGCACCTCGTCGGTGCGCGCGAGGTCGGCCGAGGAGCCCGCGAGGCGGACCTCGCCGACGTCGAGCACATAGGCCTTGTCGGCGAGGTCGAGCGCCACCGTCACGTTCTGCTCGACGAGCAGCACCGCCACGCCCTGTGCGGCGATCTCCCGAATCACGCCCGCGATCCGACCCACCATCATCGGCGCCAGACCCAGCGACGGTTCGTCGAGCAGCAACAGGCGCGGTGCGGCCATCAACGCCCGCCCGATCGCCAGCATTTGTTGCTCGCCGCCGGACAGCAGCCCGGCCCGCTGCGCACGCCGTTCGGCCAGTACCGGGAACAGTTCGAAGACCCGGTCGCGGTTGGTCCGGGTCTTCGCCGCGGCGCGTTTGCCCTGCCCGAGCCCGCGCGTACCCAGCGCGCCGGCCTGGAGGTTCTCGTCCACCGAGAGATTGGCGAACACCCGCCGGCCCTCGGGTACCTGGACCACCCCCGCCCGGACGATCAGGGCCGGGTCGCGGCCCGTGAGTCGCGTGCCGCCGTAGTGGATCGTGCCGGTGGTGACCGCGCCCCGATGCAGGGACAGCGTGCCGGACACGGCCCGGAGCAACGTGCTCTTGCCGGCTCCGTTCGCCCCGAGTACCGCCACCACGCCGTTGGCCGGCACATCGAGCGAAACGCCGCGCAGGGCCCGAACCGACCGCCCGTAGACGACCTCCAGCCCCGCTACGAGGAGCGCTTCCGATTCCACCGCACCCCTCCCCGCTGTTGGAGTGACCGCGATCACAGCACGGGGTGCGATCGGAGTCCAGATGCCGGGACCACATCGGGGCATCCGACCAACGCGGTACCTGGGGCCTTGTGCAGGGGCACAGGAGGGGCGGGGTGGGCGCCTGGGTGGCGGGCGGGATCGGGTGGCGGGCTGGGGCAGCGTGGGCGCGGATGTGAGGTATCGGGGCAGGTTGGGCGGAGGGGCGGGCCGCAGGACGCTGCGTCGCGCGTCAGGTGCGCAGGCGGTGTGCGTCCAGGGCCAGGGCGAGTTCGACGAGGTCGCGGGGGAGGCCGAGTTCGCGGCCGGTCAGTTGTTCCAGTCGGCGCAATCGGTTGAGCACGGTGTTGCGGTGACAGAACAGCCGACGGCCCGCGCGCACCGCCGAGCCGCCGGAGTCGAGCCACGCGCCGAGCGTGCCGAGCAGCAGATCGCGGTCCACCGGGTCGAGGGCCAGGATCGGTCCGAGTACGCGCGCCGCGAGATCGTGCGCCAGATCGGGCTGCGAGGCGACCAGCGCGGCGGGCAACCGCTCGTCCAGCCGGGCGCATTCGCCGTCGGCGGTACACGTACGCAACGCGATCTCGGCAAGCCGCCGAGCCCGGCCCAGCGCGGCGAGCCCGTCGACGATCGCACTGATGCCGGCCCGGGAGCCGGCCGCCGGGCCGAACGTTTCGGCAACCTCGTCCAACCCCGCCGTACCGAGCAGTACGACCGCGAACTCCCCCTCCATTCGGGCCCGCCACACCACCCGCACGCCGTCCGGCGCCGCCCGCCGAGGCGTGTCGTGCACCCCCGTACCGGGCAACGGATGGCGCAACGCGACCACGGCGTACCGCCCCCGCTCGGGCAGATCCAGTACGGCGGCCGCGGCGGCGAGGTCGGCCGCCGGCGCCCGGCCGTCCAAGAGCGTGTCCAACAGGGCGTGTACCCGCTCGTCGTGACGATTCGTCAGCTCGGCCTCGACCCGCCGGTACGCATCGGCGATCGCGCCGGCATGCCCGTCGACGAAGTTCCACACGTCCGTGGCCACGTGCACCAACAGCCGTACCTCGTCCGGCTCCTGCTCCGCGGCGACTTCGACCAGGGTCTGCCACAACAACACCCCGCCGAGCCGATAGGCGTGCAACAGCGCCTCCAGCGGGACTCCTTGCTCGGCGCGCCGACGCGCGAGCCGCCCGGAGGCCCACCGACTTCCCTCCAGCTCGCGAGGCCACACCGCGAGCGCCCCCACCCCCACTCGCAACGCCTCGTGCGCACTTTGCCAGAGCTCGTCAGGTGGCACCCCGCCGGCCAGATAGGCGGGTTCGAGCGCCTGAAGCTCCGCCACGAGCCGATCCGTCAACTCCGGCAACCGCGTCGGCAACACCCGAGCCGCCCGCCGCAACAACGCGGCATGAGCCGACTCTCCGGACAACTCCGCTTCGACCATCGTTCCCCCACCCCCGCAAGGCCAAGGACGCCGTCCGGGGCAACACTGACAGATTCCGGGGCCGGGGAGAGGGGGGATGGTGGAGCTGGGGCCCGGATGTGATTTTTGGGTGGGTGTGTGTGGGGGCGTGGGGCGGGGTTGGGGTGGGTGGTGGGGGCGTTCGGGTTTACAAGAAGGTGTCGCGGCCGCCGTTGACGATGAGGGTTTGGCCGGTGATGTAGCGGGAGCCGGCGGTGCACAGGAATACCGCGGGGGCGCCGATGTCGGTTTCCGGGTCGCCGACGCGGCGCATCGGGACCTTGTCGGCGATTCGGGACTCCATGGTCGGGTCTGCTTCGAATGCGGCTGCCAGTGCGGGAGTCACGGCCAGCGGTGCGAGGCCGTTGACGCGTACGCCGCCGGGGCCCCACTCGCGGGCCAGTGCTTTGACGAAGCCGCGTTGTGCGCCCTTGACGCCCGCGTAGAAGGACAGGTTGGCGCTGCCTCGCATGCCCGCGGGGGAGGTCAGGAGGAGCAACGCCCCCTGGGACTCGCGCAGATGCGGGTAGGCCGCGTGCGCCACGGTGAACGAGCCGGTGAGTGAGACGTCCGCGTGTTCGCGCCACAGTTGCGGGCCGGCCCGCTCGAAGTCCACCGGTTCGCTGGAGCGACGCGAGGTCGCGTTGTGCACCACCGCGTCCAACCGGCCGAAACGGGCCGCGGTTGCCTCGATCGCGGCGCGTACCGACTCCGCCGAGGTGACGTCGCACTCGGTCGCCCATCCGGTGCCGCCGCGGGCGGTGATCGCCTCGACCACCTCGGCGCCGGCCGCGAGCCGGCGGGCGGTCACCACGACGGTGGAGCCGGCCGCCGCCAGGGCCAGGGCGATGCCTTTGCCCAAGCCGGCCGCCGCACCCGTCACCAACGCCACATGTCCGGTCACGGCGTCATCAGCGCTCCTCCGTCGACGATCAGGGTGGTGCCGGTCAGCCGTGCCGCCGCCGGTGCGAGCAGCAGCGACATGGCGTCCGCGACGTCCGCCGCGGTGCCCGGCCCGGGTAGTACCGCCTCGCCGCGGTCCACGTCGGTGCCGCGCAGGTGTTCGGCGCCGTAGGCGAATACGTCCGGCGTGACGATGTTGACGGTGATGCCGTCGGCCGCCCAGCGCCGGGCCGCCGACTTCGCCAGCGCGCGCAGCGTCTCGGCGGCGGTGGCCAGCGGGACCAACTCGGCCGCGCCTTCGAGCGCGACGGCGGGCACGACCAGTACGAACCGGCCCCGGCGCGGAGCCAGCACCTCGTGGGCGACCTGAAGCACCGTCAGGCCGTACCGGATCGGGTCCTCCGCGAGCCGTTGCCACTCGGGTCCGGTCAGCGTGGCCAGCGGGCGCGGCACGAACGCCTCGGCGGACACCAGGGTGTATACGAGCACATCCAGCGCGTCGTGACCGGCGTCGCGCAGCGTCGTACCGAGGGCGGTGCGGAAATCGTCCGGGTCGTCGAGCGGAGTACACAGGGTCGTCACGGGTGCGCCGGCGCCGGTGATGCGGGCGGCGGCCGGGGCGGGGTCGTGTGGATCACAAAGGATCAGCTCGCAACCGTCTCGGACGAGCCGGTGCGCGACCGCCTCGCCGAGGTCGGCGGCACCCACGACGAGGGCGACACGTTTGCTCACGAGACCTCCGAAGGTGGTGATCGACAGCGCGATGGAACCACGGAGCTGGTGAATTGACCATGCGTCAGGTCCGGCCCGCGTGTCGGCGCCACCCGGATTCGGCCGTGGCCCATCGGCGGGCATGCCTGAACGCGATCACGTATCCGACCGGGTTCGGCCACACCCGAGCAGACGTATCCGATCCCGGGGGCGGCGGCCGTCGAGGGCCGGTTCCCGCGGCGTGGCCGACATTCCCACCACGCGCACGACGCTGTGCGTGCCGACCGAGATCCTCGACTTCGACATCCGCCCGTCGGCCCCGGAACGTCTTCGTCGACCGTGGGCAGTGTGCGCGACGACGAGCGGCAGAGCCGATTGAAGGGTGCACCAGCGGGTGAGCGCGTGGGTGCACCTCGGCCGAGTGGTTGTCGGCCGGACCCCGTAGCTTCCTGGTGAGGACGCCACGGAGGGTGCACAAGTGTCGAAGACCGCCATCATCGCGCTGCTGGCCGAAATGAACGATGCCGACGGAATGATCTTCGCACGGATCCGGGACGAGATGCCGGCGGCACTTCGCGATACCGAGGTGTTGCCGCCCGCCGTGGTGCGCACCGCCCTGCACCTGGCCGACGCCGCGGCGCTGTTCGCGATCGCGGGCAACCTGAGGGTGCCGCGCGGCGCGATCGCCGAGTTGTACAACGGCCCGGCACTGGCGGCGTTGCGCGCGCTGCGCGCACTCGCCCCCAAGAACCCGCGCGCGTACACCGAAGCCACGCGTGGCATCGGCGAGTCGATGGATCGTCACCTCGGCGGTTCGGCCGCGGCCTGGGGCCGGCTGCTCGCGCTGTTGCCGACCTACGAGGGGCCGCTGCATGCGGCGATCGAGGCGGCGGGCACGGGCGACGAGGACTTGGGCCTGTCGGTGCCGGGCGAACTGCGGATGGAGTTTCGGCAATTGTGGCTGCTCGCGCCGCCGGCGTCGGTGGCGCGGTTGTTGCCCGCGCTGCGCCCACACATCGTGCGCGACCTGGTCCGCTTCGGCGCCGAGGTGCCGCCCGCCGTGCTCGCCGACGTGATCGCCCGGGCCACCCCCGCGCAGCGCCGCTCGCTGGCCCGGGCCAGGCGGGCACTGCCCGAGGTGGGCGCCGCGCTGATCGGGCTCGGGGACCCCGCGCTGAATGCGCTCGTCTACCTCAACGCGCACACCGGCGAGGCGCTTCGGGCCCGCATCATGGCCTCCCCGACGCCGCTGCACCCGACGTTGGTGGAGCGGCTGTGCACCAACTGGTCCGTCCCGACTCGGCTGCCCGCACTGTGGTCGGGTGATCCGCTCCTGGTGCGCGCGGCGATGCTCAAGCGGCACACGATGACGATCACGCTTGCCGAGAGCCTGGCGACCTGGCAGGACAAGGGCATCGAGGGGCTGCGTCCGCACGCCAGGCACGAGATGCAGATGCCCGCCGGCTTGGAACCGCGGCCGTTCCGGGTCCCGCGCTATCGCCTGCTGCTCCTGATCACGTTGTCGCGCCTGTGTGAGTGCGCCGGTCCGCAGGCCGCGCTCGACCTGCTCGACGAGGTGACCGTGCCCGAGTCGGAGGCGCGGCGCTATCGCGAACTGTTGTCCTCGCCCGCCGGGATCGCTCGGCTGCGTGCGGAGATCGACGCGTCGAGCGGCACCCGCCGACTCGTGCGGCGACTGCGGGCCCACCCGCCGCGATTCGGCTGGCCGATGTTGGAGACTCCCGTCGTGGACTGGGCCGAGATCATCAGGGCGCACCGCCGCAAGCCGTTCCCCAACGGGTCGTTGGCCCTGTTGGCCAAACAGGACGGATGCCCGATCGAGCTGCGGCGCGAGGTCGGGTCGGCGCCGGCGGGCGGACGTTGGCCCACGCCGATCGGTTGGCTGGACCCGATGGCCGGCCGTGGACTCTCCGAGCACGAGCGGGCGATGGCCGCCGATGTGACGGCGGGCCGGACGCCGATCGGCGAGCTGCTGACCGGCCCGCGCGCGGCCTCGGCCGGGGAACTGCTCGCGCTGCGCGACACGATCGCTCCCGACGGCCGCGCCGCGAGTGAACTCCGCGACAGCTTGCAGGAGTTGATCGAGCGTCGAGTCGCCCCGGCGGACCGTGTGGCGTTTGCCGTGGTCGCGCTGCGCCTGCTGCCCGAGTTCGAGGGCAGTGTGGCCCAATTGGTCGACACCGCGGCCGCCGCCGCGTGCGGCTGATCACCTTCCCACCGTCGGCCCCGCGTGGGCCCGACTCCCGAGAGGGCTTTCCGACATGCAGTATGGCTCCGCGTTCGCGCTGCTCGCCGCGCTGGACAACGCCGAGGGCGAGGTGTTCGCCCGGGTGCGCGCCTCCTACGCACCACACCTGGGTGAGGTGAGCGGCCTCCCGGTCCCGCTGATCACTTCGGCGATCCGATACGGCACCGGCGCCGACCTGATCAAGATCGCCGCCCGGACCCGGGACGTCCGGGTGACCACCGAACTCCTCGCCGAGGGCCGGCCCGCCGTCGCCGTACTGCGCTTCCTCAGGCACTGCGGCGCGAACGACGGCTTCTCCTACCTGCGCCCGATCACCGAGGTGAGCGCGCTGCTGGACGAGCGGCTCGGGGCCGACCCGCGTGCCTGGTCGCGGCTGCTGACCCTGCTGCCCGACTGCCAGGGCACCGTGGCCGAACTCGTCGAGGCGGCCGCCGCCGGCCAGGGCGGCACCGACGTGATCCCGACGCCGCCGCGCACGGTGGCCACGGAATGGCGGCAACTGCTCTTCCTGGCCCATCCGGAGCACCTGACCGCACTCGTCCCGCACCTGCGCGCGCGCACCGTGCTCGACCTGGTGCACTTCGGCGCCCGACTACCCGCGCCGATCGTCGCCGAGGCGGTGCGCGGCGCGACGCCGCGGCAGCGCCGGGCGCTGGCCGCCGCCGAGCACCTGCGCCCCGAGGGGTACGACGCGCTGATCGATCTGGGCGACCCGGAGCTGAACGCGGTCGTCTACGCCAATCCTCGGGCCGGCGACCGGGAGCGGAACCGGATCATGGCCGCCGCGGGTGAGGTCCCGCTCGACCCGGCCACGATCGAGCGGGCGATCCGCTCCGACAACGCCCGCTACCGGCGCCCGGCGGTGTGGTCCGGCGATCCGGCGCTGGTGCGCGCCGCGCTGCTGCGGGTGCGACACATGAGCGTGACCGCCGCCGAGTGCGTCGAGCTGTGGGAGCGCGGCGGGATCGAGGCGCTGCGCCCGGTGTTCCGCAACGCCTACCAGCGCAAGCAGTACGAGCCCTTCGTGGTGCCGCTGCATCGGGCGGTCCTGCTCGGCGCGTTGCTCGCCCTGTGGGACCGGCACGGCGTGGCGCAGGCGGAACTGCTGGTCGCCGACCTGCCGTTGCGCGAGGCGTCGGCGGCGAAGCTGCGCACGATGTGCACGGCCGGGGACGCGGGCCGCGTGCGGATGCGGGCCGAGTACGAACGCGAACTCGGCCGCCGGGCACCGCGGTCCGAATACCCGCAGGTGCCGCAGGGCTTCCGGATCGCCGCGCCCTGGGATCCGCGGACCGGCTGGGACACGCTCGTGGCCGCACACGCGAAGGAGCCGCTGCCCGGGCCGACCGCACGCTTCCTGACCACGTTCGCGAACTGTCCGACCCCGATCGCCGAGGCGGCCGAGGACGGCGAGATGCTGCGCGGGCAGTGGCCGGCGGCCGACGGCTGGTGTCGAACGTTTCCGCACGACCACGTGTACACGAACGAGGTGCGTCGATTGCGCACCGAACTGGCGAAGATTCCGGGTCTGGCCGAACGGGTGTTCACCGGCACCACGCCCGCCGGGCGGACGCTGGAGCTCTACGACCGGATCCAGCGATACGCGCCCGACCCGGAGTCGGCGGTGCGGCAGCGCGCGCGGATGGCCGAGTACATCCGTGAACACCTGGGCGAAGACCTGGAGGCGCGGGTGATCGCCGCGCGGATGGCCCCCTCGTTCGCCGGGACGCTGCCCGAGTTGTTCGCGACCGCGGCCGCCGCGGCCGGCTGAGCGGGGCCTGCCCGGGGCTGGGGTGGGGGCGTGTGGAGGTCGGAAAAGCGTTGGTGTGGAGAGCTGATTCGGGGTACCGATGCACACGTGACGGATGAGCGCGTACTGACGTGGCAGGTGACCGAGAGCGGCGGGCAGGAGACCTCGTGGGTCGAGTTGGGGCAGTCGCGGCTCTCCGCGCGCGGCGAGGCCCTGGGCACGACGCCTCGGTCCTATCGGCTCACCTACGAGTTGGAGACGGCACAGGACTACGTGACCACGCGGTTGCGCGTGGTCGCGCAGGGTGCGGGCGAGACCAGGCGACTGGATCTGCGGCGCACGGCCGACGGCTGGACCGTGGACGGCGAGCCGCGGCCCGACCTGGCCGAGGCGCTCGACTGCGACCTGGGCCTGTGTCCGCTCACCAACACGATGCCGATCCTGCGGCACGGGCTGCACGAGGAGACCGGCCGGCACCGCTTCCTGATGGCCTTCGTGGCCGTGCCGGAGTTGGTGGTGAAGCCGTCCTGGCAGACGTACACGCACCTCGGAGTGGAACCCGACGGGGCTCGGGTGCGCTTCGAATCCGGTGACTTTCGCAGCGATCTGCTCGTGGATCACGAGGGATTGGTGTTGGACTATCCACAATTGGCCACCCGAATCTGAGTCGGCCCCCACCGGTGCCGTCGATCATGGCCGTAACAGTCCTGTTGCTCTTGGCGTCCGGCTGTGAAGGCTTTGGCCGGATTCCATAAAATTCGGTCCCATGAGCTCCTCCTCGGACGCAGCGTCCCCGCTGCCCGCCCGCACTCCAGGTCTGCCCACCCGGGTGCCGCAACCCCGCCAGGGCGGACGGCACCGTCGGCCCGATTCCCATGAACTCCCGGAGGCCGCCAAACCGTTGATTCTTGCCGTACCCGGTCCCGCGAACGCCGACCTGCTCGCCCTGGTGGGCGAGGTCGCGTTGCTGGCCGGTGCGGATCTGCCCGGCCTCGACATCCGCCCGGTGGTGATAGAGGAGGGCGAGACCGACCTCGCCGCCGTCCTGCGCGGCGCGCCATCGGCGGTCGTCGTCCCACTCCTGCTCGGTCCGAACGCCGAGGCCGCGGCCCGGATCGAGGCGATGCTCGCCGGCGCGGAGGGCGAGTTCCTGCGCTGCGGCGTGCTCGGCCCGCACCCGCTGCTGGCCGAGGTACTGCACGAGCGGCTGTCCGAGGCCGGCCTGGCCCGCGCCGACCGGGCCCGCCTGTTCAGCGTCGCGACCGCCGCCGAGGGGATCGTGCTGGTCACCGACGGCGGCCCGGAGGCCGTTGCCGCGGCCGAGGTGACCGGTGTGCTGCTCGCCGCCCGCCTCGCGCTGCCGGTGATGACCGCCGACCTGGGCGACCCGAAGACGGTGCTCGCCGCGGCCGAGCGGCTGCGCGAGATGGGCGCCGCCTCGATCGCGCTCGCGCCGCACGTGCTCGGCCCCGACGTGGCGACCGGCCGGATCGCGGAGGTCGCGGAGCAGGCCGGCTGCACGGCGGCCGAGCCGATCGGCGCGCACACCTCGGTGGCGAAGCTGGTCCTGCACAAGTATCTGGAGGCGTGCGGCTAGTCGCAGACCTCGCCGGGGGTGCGGCCGACCGCACACCCCGCCTGGCGGCGCATGGCTCCCCCCGTGCCATGCGCCGCCGAATCGTGCCCGGGGTCGCCCGCCCGGGTGAGTCGTGGATGAGCCACGGGCGAGTCGCGGTCCGGTCGCGGCTGAGCCACCGGATCGGGCGGCACCGCGTTGCGACGGGTGTCGAGTCGGGGCGCGTTCGGGGTTCTGCGAACCCGGGGGCGCTGGGAGAGTTCCGCCAAACGGCGGCTCTTCGGCTGCGGTGCCGGGGTGGGGGGAACACGGGGCCATGGACACGTCACGCAAGAGATACGGCATCGCGATCGCGCTGGTGGCGCTCGGCCTGCTGGCCGGGCTGATCACCCTGATCCTGGAATCGGATCGAACTCGGGACACCCCGCACAAGGACTCGGCGGCCTCGGCGCCCACCGCGTCCGCGCCCGCTTCCGCATCGTCCGGAAGCCGGCCGACCAGCCTCACCCTGACCACCACGGGGGATGTGCTCGCCTATCCGACGATCATCACCCAGTCCGAGCGCGACGCGGTCGGCTCGGGCGGCTCGGGTGGATCCGCCGGGTCCGGTGCCTCGGGTGCCTCGGGCACCTCGGGTTCCGGAAACGACTTCCACAAGATCTTCGCGGACGTGGTGCCGCTGGTGCAGAAGTCCGATCTGGCGCTGTGCCACATGGAGACGCCGTACGCCCCGCCCGAGGGGCCGTTCACCGGATACCCGATGTTCGCCGCGCCACCGCAGATCGCCCGTACGCTCGCGGACACCGGCTACGACGGCTGCTCGACCGCGTCCAATCACACGCTCGACGGCGGCTTCACGGGCCTGCAACGCACACTGGACACGCTGGACGCGGCGGGCGTACGCCACGCGGGCAGCGCGCGGACCGAGCAGGAGGCCGCGCCGACGATCCTGGACGTCAAGGGCGTCAAGGTCGCACACCTGTCCTGGACGTACGACACCAACGGCATTCCGCTGCCGCAGGGCAAGCCGTGGTCGGTCAACGTGATCGACAAGGACCGGATGATCGCCCAGGCCCGGGCCGCCCGCGCCGCGGGCGCCGAACTGGTCCTGCTCAGCGTGCACTGGGGCACCGAGTGGCAACGCGAGCCGGACGCCCAACAGCGGTCGCTGGCCGAGGAGTTGACCGCCTCGACGAACAACGGCGTCAAGGACGTCGACCTGATCATCGGGACGCACAACCATGTGCCGCAGGCTTACGAGAAGGTCAACGGCACCTGGGTGATCTACGGCATGGGCGACCAGATGGCCAACTTCCCGGACAAGCCGCGCGGGAACTACAGCTCGGCCGGGCTGTTCACCTTCTCCCGGGACGCCGCGGGCGTGTGGAGCGTGACCAGCGCGCAGTTCCGTCCGCTGTATTCGCACCCGGGCCCGCCGTTTCGGATCCTGGACGTGAACAAGGCGCTGGCCGACCCGGCCACTCCCGCCGACACCCGGGCGCAACTGGAGACCGCGCGCTCGACCGTGGTGGACGCGGTGTTCTCCGAGGGCGCGGCCGGGGCGGGGCTCACCGAGTCGAAGTAGGGCGAATCGTGAGGCTGGGACTGGGACTGGATGGGCGAGGGCGAGGGCGAGGGCGAGGGCGCGGGTGCGGGTGCGGGTGCGGGTGCGCCCGGGCCCGTGCCCGCGCCGAGGTCGGGGCCGGGCCGGGCACCCGTGTCGATGCGGTCACGGCGTCGGGAGGGCGTCCCAGAAGGCCAGTTCGTAGCTCTGCATCAGGCGGGCGGCGGTCTTGGCGCCCTCCTGGTCGTCGCCCGCGTCCAATCCGGTCTGCAACAGGGTCAGCGCCGCGTCCTCGAAGCCCGGCGGCAACGACGCGAAGAAGGTGAAGAACGCGACCTGGTCCTCGGTCAACTCGTGGTGGGTCCGCAGCGCCCGCGCGAACCGCTCGCAATACCCGCCCCAGAACCCGAAGTTGGCCAGCAGGGCGAGCGAGACCTCGGCACGCGAGCCGAACTGGGCCAGCCAGGCCAGGTGATGCGGGTAGCCCTGCGCTGCGGCGCTCGGGGCGTATTCGAGCAGGTCGGCCGCGCTCAAGCCGATCGCCTCCGCGTAAGGCATCAGCAACTGCAATGCCTGGTTCTCGCCGCTCGCCAGGGCCAGGAACAGCGGCGATGCCTCCGGAAAGCGAGCCGCGAGCAGGGCGAACGAGCGTCGATCGCTCAAAATGATCCGGTATTCCTCACCGGCGATCCGACGCAGCGCGTCGACATCCACCGGACCGGCCTCGGCGCGATCCACGAACCGGTTCGTCGATTCCGCGGTCAGGTCCTGTACGACCTGGGTGTAGAGCTTCCGTGCGTCCATGCTGCCACCGTTCGTTCGCCGTGTTGATGTCGCCGCCGTCTCCGGCCTTCACGCGATTCCTATGTCTCCCCGGGAAAGGGGCGATGCACGCCTGCGAGCGTGGATCGCGATGGGCCGGGTGGCGGGTGGCGGGTGGCGGGTGACGGATGGCGAATGGTGGGCTCGGTCGAGCGCTTCGCGTTCGGGGCGCCCGTCCGCCACTCGGCCGGGGCGGGACCCGTCGGTGGGATCCGTGAACGCCTGACCAATCGGAATGTGCGTGGTTAAGCTCTGGCGGCACGGGCGACGGAGGAGCGGGTGTGGCCGAGGACGACAGGGCGCTGCCCAGCCAACTCCGGGACGTCCTGCGCCAGTCCGGCCGGCGGCTGGGTTACGACCGGGGCGACGCGCTGTTCATGGAGGGCGACCACCCGCGCCATGTGGTGTTGATCGAGCATGGGCAGGTCAAGATCGAGCGGGCGACGTCGGACGGCTCGGCGGTCACCATCGCGGTGCGCGGGCCGGGCGAGTTGGTCGGCGAACTGGCCTGTATCGACGGGCGCGGCCGGTCCGCGACCGTGGTCGCGCTGGGGCCGGTGGTGGCCGTACTCGTGCCGCTGTCCCGCTTTCGCGAGTTGCTCAACACCAATGCCCCGCTGGTGTACGCGGTGCTGGTCCGCACCGTGTCGCGGATTCGCGAGTCGGATCGGTGGCGTGTCGAGTACGGCGCGCTGGCCACCGGACGTCGGGTGGCCCGGGCGCTGGCCGATCGCACGCTGGGCAGTGCCGAGGGGCCGTTCGTGATCCGGACCACGCAGCAGGAACTCGGCGACGCGATCGGTATCTCGCGGGAATCCGTGGTCCGCGCGCTGCGGGTGCTGCACGAGTCGGGGCTGGTGGAGACCCGGCGCGGCAGCATCGTCGTGCCCGATCCGCCGGCTTTGCGGGAATGGGCCGACGGATAACGCGTTGTGTGTCATCTGACGCGTACAACCGGCCGCCGCCGGAGTACTCCTTGAGGGGCAGGGAGCGAGGGGCGCGCAAGCGCACGGTGCGGTAGGGGGAATTCGTGGGAGCCAAGTCGCGATACATGTCGATCCTGGTGCTCGACGTCGAGCGATTCGGCCGACGTTCGGACGTGACGCAGGAGTGGGTGCGCGGTCGGCTGTACGAGTTGCTGCACTCCGCCCTCGAATCGGCGGGCATCGCCTGGGACGCGTGTGTGGTCGAGGACCGCGGCGACGGGGCCATCCTGCTGATCCCGGCGAACGTGCCCAAGGAGGACCTGACCGATCTGTTCATCGATCGGCTGCACGCCGGACTGCGCAACCACGATCGGCACGCGAGCGACGAGGCGCGGATCCGGCTGCGGGTGTCCCTGCACGCGGGCGACGTGGTGCAGGACACCCGGGGCTGGTCGGGCAGCGCGATCAACACCGCGTGTCGGCTCGTCAACGCCGACCCGCTGCGCGAGGTGCTGGCCGCGGCCGAACGCGCCTGCCTCGCACTGATCGTGTCCCGGTCCTGGCACGAGGCGGTCGTCGTCCCGGAGCGCGGCGGCCTGGAGAGTTCGGCGTACGGGGAGGTGCACGTGCTGGCCAAGGAGGTCGACGAGACCGCGTGGGTGTACGTGCCCGGATATCAACGTCCGCCCGCCACGGACACCGACCATGTGGCGACTCCGCCTCGGGTGCGGAAGACGACTGTCCGGCGCGGGGGGCTGGACAGGGGCTTCAGCTTCGACGGTGAGGTTCGCCAACCTCGGTGACGTGGTGGGTGGGGACGCACTCGGTGCGCCCGGTCGAGCGGGCCGACCGATGGGGGCGGTCTCGACCGGCGCACGGCGGCCGGCACCGGCGGGCCTGGGAGGGAGAGGCCCGGCGGTGCTCGGCACCCCGGCGGACGGGTCGTGTCCCCACGCGCGGGGATACGACCGTCCGCGGGTCCAGCGCTCGCGCGCACCGTCGCGGTGCGTCGCCGGCCGGGCACTGCGTTGCCGGTGTCGGCGACCGACGAGGCGTCGGGGGTCGGGGGTCGGGGTCACGGTGGAGCTCACGGGTGGCCCGGCGCGGCCGTTGGGGGATCCGATCGTGCCGCTCGCATTTTCGGGCGGCCGGGCGTGAGAGGTGGGCCGGTCCGGCGGGATTCGCGCGGGCCGGCGCGGATCCGCCGAGCGGGCCCGGGGCTGCGCAGTGGAGTTCGCTGCTCACGGCGAGTGGCCGGAGGGGGTGATGGGAACTTGATTTGTGCCCCGGTGTGTTCGAGGATCTCGAAGTATGGGACCTCTCAAGCCGGATATCGCCGAACTGATCTTTGGATTCATCACCTTCGTGGTGGTCTTCGCGGTGTTCGCGAAGGTGTTGCTGCCGCGCATCGGTCGCACGATCGCCGAGCGGCACGACGCGCTCGAAGGCGGTTTCGACCGGGCGACGGACCTCCAGGCGGAGAGTGAAGCGGCGCTGGCCGAGTTGCGGGCGCAGATGACCGAGACCCGCAAGGAAGCGGCGCTGGTCCGGCAGCAGGCGTCCGAGGAGGGTGCCCGGCTGATGGCCGAGGCGCGCGCCGAGGGGCAGCGGATCAAGGAGGAGCTCGTCACCTCCGGCCACCGGCAGCTGGACGCGGACCTCACCCTGGCGAGCGCGTCGCTGCACGCGGAGCTGGGGCTGATCGCGACGGAGCTGGCGGGCAAGGTGCTCGGCGAGCCGGTCGGCACGCTGGTGGCCGACAGCGATGTGATCGAGCGCTTCCTGGCCGAATTGGACCGGATGGACACGGAGCAGGGCGGCGGTTCGGCCGGCAAGGGCTGACCGACGGGCCGCACGGGTGGCCGGGTCCGGGGATTTTCTCCTCGGGGCCGGTCACTTTTGCGTTCGGGGGCTGTTTCGGTGGTGGTGGGCGGGGCGGTGGTTGCTTCGTCGGGGGATCGTGCGGGCGGTGGTCGCTCCGGTGGGTGGTGGGTGGTCGCGGGTAGGCGGGAGGGCGAGCGGGCCCGGGATTGCGGTGGAGCCGGGACCGGGGCGGGGTGGGGTCGGTGCGCCCGCGCCCGCGCCCCGGCCTCGGTCGGTCAGCCGCGGTAGTCCGGGTCCGGCTCGAATTCCGGGTAGTACTCCGGTTCCGGTTCGAAGTCCGGTTCGTAGTCGGGCTGATAGTCCGGCAGGGGTTCGCGGATCAGCTCGGGCACCGGCTCGCGGGTGAGTTCGGCGACGGGTGCCGAGGCGGCCGTCGTGGTGGGTGCCGGGGCGCGTGTCGGGGTGCGTGCCGCTCCGGGCGCGGGCGCGGGTGTCGGGGCGGGGCCGGCGGGTGTCGAGCCGGCCAGCGTGTCCAGGATCGACTGACCGTACTTGGCCAGCTTGTTCTCGCCGATGCCGCTGATCGCGCCCAACTCGGCCAACGTGTCGGGCCCGGTGGTGGCGATCTCGCGCAGCGTCGCGTCGTGGAAGATCACGTACGCCGGCACGCCCTGCTCCTTCGCGGTCGCCGCGCGCCACGCGCGCAACGCCTCGAAGATCGGCGCCGCCGCCGCGGGCAGCTCGATCGGCGCGGCCTTGCCCTTGCCGGACTTCGCCGCCCGGTCGGCCTTGGCCGCACGCGCCGGCCGCTCCGGCTCACGACGCAGTATCACCTCGCGCCGCCGGCCGAGCACCTCGTCACTCGCTTCGGTGAGCACGAGGGCGTTGAACGAGGGCTCGACGGCGATCAGCTTCATGGCGAGCAACTGCCGTACCACGCTCATCCATTCGGTCCGACTCAGCTCGGCGCCGATGCCGAACACGCGGAGCGTGTCGTGGTCGAACTGGATGACCTTGGCCGTCTTGGCGCCCAGCAGGATGTCCACGATCTGGCCCGCCCCGAACTTCTGCCCGCGCCGCTCGTGCTTGAGCCGCCACACGGTCGACAACACCTTCTGCGCCGCGATCGTGCCGTCCCAGGACGCGGGCGGCGACAGGCACGTGTCGCAGTTGCCGCACGCGGTGCTCTCCTGGCCGAAGTAGGCGAGCAGGCGGACGCGTCGACACTCGACCGTCTCGCACAGCGCCAACATCGCGTCCAGGTGCGTGCCCAGCCGGCGGCGGTGGGCCTGGTCGCCCTCCGAGCCGTCGATCATCTTGCGCTGCTGCACCACGTCCTGGAGCCCGTACGCCAGCCACGCGGTGGACGGCAGCCCGTCGCGCCCGGCGCGGCCGGTCTCCTGGTAGTAGCCCTCGACCGACTTCGGCAGGTCCAGGTGCGCGACGAAGCGCACGTCGGGCTTGTCGATGCCCATCCCGAACGCGATCGTGGCGACCATCACCATGCCGTCCTCGCGCAGGAAGCGGGACTGGTTGGCGGCGCGCACGCGCGAGTCCAGACCCGCGTGGTACGGCAGCGCGTCGATGCCGTTGTCGACCAGGAACGCGGCGGTCTTCTCCACCGAGGCCCGAGACAGGCAGTAGACGATGCCCGCGTCGCCGGCGTGTTCGGCGCGGAGCAGGTCGAGCAACTGCTTCTGCGGCTTGTCCTTGTGCACGATCCGGTACTGGATGTTGGGCCGGTCGAAGCTGGCCACGAAGTGCCGGGCCTGTTGCAGGTTCAGCCGGGAGGCGATCTCGGCGTGGGTGGCCTCGGTCGCGGTCGCGGTGAGCGCGACGCGCGGCACATCCGGCCAGCGCTCGTGCAACTGGGAGAGGGTGAGGTAGTCGGGCCGGAAGTCGTGGCCCCACTGCGCCACGCAGTGTGCCTCGTCGATCGCGAACAGCGAGACGATGCCCCGGTCGAGGAGCCGCAGTGTCGCGTCGACCTTGAGCCGCTCCGGCGCCAGGTAGAGCAGATCGAGTTCGCCGGCCAGGAACTCCGACTCGACCATCCGCCGCTCGTCGGGGTTCTGCGTCGAGTTGAGGAAGCCGGCGCGCACGCCCAGTGCGGTGAGCGCGTCCACTTGGTCCTGCATGAGCGCGATCAGCGGCGAGATCACCACTCCGACGCCTTTTCGCACCAGCGCGGGGATCTGGTAGCAGAGCGACTTCCCGCCGCCGGTGGGCATCAGTACGAGCGCGTCGCCGCCCTCGATCACATGGTCGATGATCTCCTGCTGGCTCCCGCGAAACGAGTCGTAGCCGAAGACGCGATGCAGAACCTGCAGCGCTTCGCTGATCTGGGGACCGTCGTCGAGCGCTGTCATCCGAGCAGTCTAAGAGCTGTCGGCGACACCCGAGGTCGGTCTGTGGACAACGCCGACCGAGGGTGTGCGGCACGGTTGTGGACAACCTTGACGGACTTGGCAATGACGTGCGCCGGGGGGCGGGCGGCATCTGGGTGCTTGGCGGATGCTGCTGGGGGTGCTGTTGGG
>NZ_KB889751.1 GCF_000372745.1 Embleya scabrispora DSM 41855
TGGGCCGGGAACGCGGTCGCGGTCGCCGCGATCGTCTCCGGGATCGGCGCGCTGGGCGGCTGGACGATGATCTGCGCCGAGATGCCCTACGCCGCCGCCCGCGAGGGCCTGTTCCCCAAGGCGTTCGCCCGCAAGCGCGGCGACACCCCCGTCTTCGGCATCCTCGCCGCCACCGTCCTGGCCTCACTGATCACCGTGGCCGCCTACAGCAGCTTCGACCACGTCTTCACCACCATCGTGCTGCTGAGCGTCCTGACCGCGGCCATCCCCTACCTCTTCTCCGCCGCCGCCCAGCTGTTCTGGCTGCTCACCCACGCCCACCAGGCGAGCCGGGGCCGCTTCGTCCGCGACGTGGCGGTCTCGGGTACCGCCCTGGCGTTCTCCTACTGGTCGATCCAGGGCAGCGGCTACCAGACGGTCTACTACGGGCTGTTCGCCGTACTCCTCGGCATCCCGGTCTACATCCTGCTCAAGCGCGACCGCGGCGAGTACGGCGAGCAGGCCGGGTCCAGCCCGTCCGCGCCTCCGGAACAGCTCACCTCGTCGGACGCCACCCCGACGCCCCAAGGGCGCGCCGCCTGACCGGCCGGCGGGCACGAGGCCGCCCACGTGTCGACGAACCCGGGCGGGACCTTCGGCCCCGCCCGGGAGCCGTCCGGCCCTGGGCGACCGGCGGCCATCGCGCCCACCGTCTCCACGTCGCGTCGTGCCCGGGCCGTGGATATTTCGACCTCCGTCCGCGGCGCGTGCCGGTGCGAGCGTCGGTCGACTCCGGTCGGAGAGTGCGCCTTCGTACAAGTCGACCGCCCAGGGTCCACAGCAATGTGGACACACCGCGCGGTGCCCGGCGCAGCCGCTCCAGGAGAACAACGCATCGCCCTGAAAGGGATGTTCGGCAGTGGCATGACCATCGACGACCAGCCGCAGCGGTCCGGTTCCGCCTGGGTGCGGCTCGGATCGAGCGTGGTGGCCGTCTGGCTGGTGGTTGCTTTCGTAACGGCTAAGCGGTGCGACCGAATGGAGAGGCAATGATCGAAGAAACGTTCACTACCGACGTTTTACCCAGGCAGGACCGCTGGGCAAGCTGGTACGACACCGGGACCAGGTCTCATCTGCCGACGTTGATTCACACCAACCACCAGGACGATTTCCGGGGCTCGATACGCCGGCTCGATCTCGGCTCCGTGCAGATATCAACACTGACGTACAGCCCGTTGCAGGTGACGCGGACCCCGAAACTGATCCGACGGTCCGACCCGGGCATCTATTACTTCGTGTTCCCCCGGCTCGGGCGGATAGGGGTCGCCCAGGCGGGCCGTGAGACAGTGCTGACCTCGACGACGTTGGTCTACTACGACGCCTCGCGACCCTTCACCGCCTGGGCGACCGCCGAAGACGGGAGGGTCGCCGGCTGCCTGATCCTGCAGATACCCAGAAAGCTGTTCCCCGTCCGAGCGGAGACTCTCAGCCCGCTCCTCGCAGCTCCCTTGGCGAGCCGGGACGGGCTCGGCGCGCTGCTCGCCGGTCATCTCGACCGGCTGGTCACGAACGCTGCCGGCTATACCCCGGCGGACGCCGTCCGCCTGGCGGCCATCACCGTGGACCTGTCCGCCGCTCTGTGCGCACACGAGCTGGAATCCAACGGCACCCTACCGCCGGAGACACATCGCAGGGCGATACAAGCACAGGTTCACGCGTTCATCCGGGAACACCTCGGCGACCCCGACCTCTCGCCGGACACCATCGCCGCAGCTCACCAAATCTCCACGCGCTACCTTTACAAGCTCTTTCAGGATCAGGGCCTCGCCGTGGCCGACTGGATCCGCAGGAGTCGGCTCGAACGCTGCAGGCGCGATCTGGCCGACCCCGCCCTGCGTTCCCGCCCGGTCCTGGCCATCGCGGCCCAGTGGGGTTTCAAGGACGGAGCCAACTTCAGCCGCGTCTTTCGATCCGCGTACGGCATGCCCCCCGGAGAGTACCGAAACCATCATCAAAGCGATGCCGTGCGAGAACAGACAAGAACCGTGCGGGCCACGACAAGGACTTCCTGATCGCTTCTCGGCAAGCTGGTTCCCGACAGGCATCGACCTTCCGAACCGCATATCGACCGCGCGTCGACTGTGTACCGGCTCAGTACCGGGCTTCGTACAAGCGACCCGCAGCTGCACCGCCGCCGTGCGAAAGGCGTCTCGCGTGGCGAGCGACCATGGGATGCCTCGGCTGTGCCGACCGGGAATCACCGCGCGACTCCGCAATGCCGCTTTCCAGAGCCTAATTGGACCGGCCCGATATATATGGCTGGCAAATTGCGAAAAATGAGACGGGGAATCCATGAAGATTCGTTCCATCCTGACGACACTCGCAGCCGCCGGGATACTGGTGTTGGCGACCACGACCAATGCTCAGGCCGCGGACGGGAAGCAATTGGCCACCGATTCCGTCGGCCCCAGTGACAGTCAAACCTGGTACTGCACGTCCGGGAGCGCGAACGGCCAGGCATGCTTCTCCCCCCTGGGAGAGTGGTTCAGGATCAAGGACACCTGGGCCGACACTTATCCGGTCGTGATTCAGTGGCGATTCTTCGATGACGAGGTGAGCCCGACCGGAGCGATAGTGCGGCAGGGCAGGATCTGGAACACCGCCGGTCAGGCTGCGGGCTGGCGGTACGTCAACAAGTCGTTCCCGGAGAACCAGCCGGGGGTGACCCTCAAGTCGGTGAGCTTCCGTGCCTGCTCCGGAAATTACCTCTCGGACAGCATTTCCGAAGGAACTTGCTCCGACTGGAGGAGCATCGGCACCTGACACCCGGAATATATATCGGTCCTGATGCTCGGAATTCGGTGGCCCGTGCGGCATCGCACGGGCCACCGTTGCTCCCGGCCCCCGGCAATGGCACGTGCTCGCCGATGCTCCATTCGGCTCGAGCGCCCCGGTATTCCCACCAGCCCCAAGCCAATCGCGGTTCGCCGCGTTCCGGCGGTCGGAGCGACCTTCGAGTCCGGCAGATGATCGCCGGCGATCGACAGCTCAGTTGAGCGAGGTGACCTGTGTCAGCAGAGTTCGCATCCGGATCTCGTCCGGCCCCCACCCGCCGGACACTCGTCGTCGGCGCGATCGCCTCGGCGGCTTGGATTCACCCGGCCGCTCCCGCCGGTGCCGTACCCAAAGCCGCCGGTTCGGCGGGAACCGTTCGTGTCCATCGGCGCGCTGCGGCTTCGACGAAGCCGGCCGGCCGGACCGGCTGCCGGTGATCGCGGTTCGCGTCGACACCCGCCCCCGGTGTCGACGCTGTCGCCCGCCGGGGAAGCCGAGCCCTCCGATCACGTACGAAATTCCTCCAACGATGACGCCTGACAAAGGAGTTCTCGATGCTTCGGCCCGCAAGTCCGAACGATGCGGAAAGGATCGCGGAGATCTGGCAACGAGGGTGGCGTGACGGCCATCTGGGACACGTTCCCGAGGCTCTCGTCGCCGTCCGCAGCGCGTCGTCGTTCAGAACACGGGCGCTCGAACGTATAGACGCCACGATGGTCGTCGACATCGATAAAGCGGTCGCGGGTTTCGTGACGGTGATCGACGACGAGGTGGAACAGGTCTATGTGTCGAAGGAGCGCCGCAGCACCGGGGTGGGGGACCTACTGCTTGCGGAAGCCGAGCGCCTCGTCGGCGCCGGCGGCTATCGTCGGGCGTGGTTGGCCGTCGTGAGCGGCAACACCCGGGCCCGCAGGTTCTACGCGCGCAACGGCTGGATGGACGAAGGCCTGTTCGACTATCCGGCCGACGCCGTGACGGGTTCCGTCCTCGTCCCCTGCCACCGCTACGTCAAGCCTGTCGCGAGACAGCCGACGGGTTGCCGACCTTCGCTCCTCCGGTGAGTGGGGAGGTTCGGTGAGTGGCCACCACCGGGCGAGCGGTGTCCTTCACGACGACAGCGACAGCGCCCGGTGCAGCGGGTGCGACGTACGCCCCGCCCACCCGAGTCGTCGACGCGGGCGGCCGCCGAGGAGTCGCAGGACCGCCGAGCGGGCATTCGGGCCCAGGCGGGTGGCGGTTTCAGTGATCGAAGACGTCGGCCAGCCGTCCCTCGAGGGGGCCTCGGGAGGCGGAACGGTCCGCAAGAAGGCACAGCTGTGCGGGGGTGAGTCCGGCCAGGTCACGGAAGTCGCGGTTCATGTGTGCCTGGTCGTGGTAGCCGCATGCGGCCGCCCGGTCGGCCAGTGACCGGCACGAGTCCGACGGCAGGGTCAGCGCCCGTTGGAACCGCAGGATCCGGCTGACGGATTGCGGCGGGAGCCCGATCTGCTCGCGAAAAAGCACCTGGAGCCGCCGCGTGCCGCGGCCTGTCACCGCAGCCAGATCCTTGACGGACAACCGCCCGTGACAGGCGCGCAGCCGACTCCACGCCTCGGCAACGAGCGGCGACGGCGACGGCGCGTTTACCATCCGCCGCGCCAAGGCGTCCTCGACGATCGCCCAGCGCCCTTCCCAACCCGGCACCGCAACGAGTTGCTCGATGAGCCCGGCCGACCAGCCGGCGCCCAGCACCGCATCCGGATGTACGTGGCTGTGGGCCAGGTGGTGCAGCGGCAATCCCAGGCATATGTACGCGCCGAGCGGAGTGAACTCCACCTCGATCGCCTCCGCGACGCCTTCGTATCCGCCCCTGATCGACGACAGCTGCAGACCGGCGAGCATCGCATGCCACGTCGTTCGCGCCGCCGGCGCGCTCCGGGCCTCATGGAACAGGTGGAGCGGATCTCCCCAGCCCAGGATCAACGTCACGGTGGCCGAGGGAAGAGTGAGCCTGACCGGTCCCCGCCCCCTGGTGCGATGACCCCTGACCATCGCGACGTGGCCGCGCAACCGCTCGGAGGGACACCGCTCCGCATAGTCGCCCCTGTCCCTCGACTCCATGGACATTCCAACCTCCAACCTCGGCCCGCGACGCGTGCCGGTGTGCGCGTCGGTCGACGACTCTGGTCCAAGAGTGCGCCTTCGTACAAGACGACCGCCCAAGCTCCGCAGCAGTCTTGATACCCGCCGCCCGGCGCTCGTCGTCTCGATACCGCCCGCGCCGAACCCAGCCGCTCAAGGGACAGGCGAGGTCTCTTGCGTTGCGGCGGCGTGTTGACGCAGGAGCGTACGAACGAACACGGGAGTGCGGATGTTGGCGCGAGAATACGGATACCAGGTGTCGTCGCGGACGGCGATCCATACCCCGGGGATCGAGGACGAGTTGGTCCGCGGTCGGCGCACCGCCCTCGTCGTCTTCGCGGGAATAGCGGGACCTCTGGTAATCCTCCCGCTGATGACGATGCTGATGTTCACTGTCGGCCTTGACATGCGGATCCACTACACCGTGATGGCCGTCTGCCTGGCGGTCGCTTTCGTAGCGGCGATGTTCCAGGGGCGGGCGGACCGGATCAGTAAGGGCGTGGTCCTGCTGCGGGGCCATGCCTGGCAGGTGTGGCCGTGCCGCGTGGACGACATCGAAGGAAAGCTCACCGAGCGGCGACTGTCACTGCTTGCGCCCGATGGGACCGCGGCGGCGACGTTTCGGACAAAGATGCCGCAAAGCGTGTGGTCTGCGATGACCGACGGTCGCGGTGTTCTGTGGTGCGCCGGCGACCTGCGCTTTGACATGGTCGTTGCCGCGGCCGGCGGGAGCCCGTTCTGGATCGCCAAGCCGGAGACACCGCGGCAACGAAACGAGCGACGCCCTCGCGATCTCGAGAACTCCTCGCTCGAGGCTCTGATCAGGGAGGCAAGGACGAACGTTGTATGGAACCTGTTCGGATAGCCGCCACACCCGCCCACCGCCGCCGCGCCACCACCACCCCGGGACCCCGCGCAACGGGCGTTCCGGCACCCCGTCGGCGTCCGCGTCCGGATCTCACCGCGCGTGCCGCGCACACCCGCCCGCCGCCGTGTCGCATACCGAACCACCCGCACCGGCCCATCGGTACACCGCGCCGCACACCACCGCAGCCGAACGCCACCGGCCCCGCCCCGGCGCATGCGCCGCAGTCCTGCCCGTGTCTCGCGGCTGGTGGTCTCGATGGCGTTCAGCGCCTTGCGTGATCCGGCAGGTCGGGTGTCGATGACCAGGTTTGTCGCGCCGGCGTGGATCGCGACGACTCCGATGTTGTGGGCGACCATGTCGTGCAGTTCGCGGGCGATCCGCAGCCGTTCGGCGACCACCGCCCGGGCCGCAGCCTCCGTGTGCAAGGCCCCTCTGTGGTCGCGCCGCCGGCGCATCGAGTTGCCGATCATCCAGGCGACGACGACAGTCATGGTGGCGCCCGACACCTCGGAGAGGACGTCACCCGGTCACTCGCGCACACCGGACGACGCTACGGATCCTCTCGTCGGGGGCCGGAGCGGCTCAGCTGATGGAGGGTGTAGCCCGCGCCCGACGGGTCGAGCCGCTTGGTGGCCCGTTTGAACAGGTACTCGGCGCGTTCATAGGAGAGTCGTCCGCGTCCGGTGTCGGGGCACAGGTCGGCGGATCGGGGCATTCTGGATGGGGCGGGCCGCCGGTCGGCAAGGAACAGCGGGCCCCGACATCGACCCTCCACGAGGCGGGGGAGCAGGACGGCGGTGCCGGACTGCCAGGACAGTCGGTGGGATTCGCTGCCTCTGGTGAATTGTCCGTGCCGGCGGGGCAGGTCGAGGTCCTCGATGTCGAGAGACAGAGCTGTCTTCGCGGAGACCGTCGACTCGTAGAGGAGCCACCACAGCGTCTGCTCACGCAGCGCCGTGTCCGACTGCTCGCAGAGGGTTTCGAGTTGTGGCAGAGCGATCGGTGCTCTGCGGGTGCGGCTCTCGGGTTTTCGCGCGAGTTCGGCCGACAAGTCGTCGACGGAGGCCCAGGTGCGGAACGACCGGACGGCCGCGCGGTGCCGGTTCCAGGTTTTTGGGGCGGCCGTACCCCAGGCCACGGCAAATACTCGGAGCACATCTCCTGCGGTGATGTCGACCAGTGGGGTTTTGGGGCCGAGGTCCAGGCACAGGCGTCGCAGAGTCTGTCCGTAGGAGCGGACCGTCTCGGGATCCAGATCCTCGCGGGCCAGGAATTCCCGGGTGGCCTGTCCCAAGGTGGCTTCCACCCGTGGAGGTGCTCCGGCTGCGGCTCGCCTGCGCAGGAACGCGCGCTCGGCGGCGTTGTGTGTCAGCGAGGCGGCACGTTCGAACTCCCTTGTGGCCTCGTCGTGTCGGCCGAGCCGGGCCAGGAGGTCGCCGCGTACGCCGGAGAGCAGGTGGTAGTTCTTCAGCGCGGGATCGCGGACCAGTTGGTCGACCACGTCCAGTCCCACCTGTGGACCGTGCGCCATGCCCAGGGCGATGGCGCGGTTGAGTTGCACCACCGGCGACGGCATCTGCCGGACCAGTGCTCCGTACAGCGCCGCGATCCGTGGCCAGTCCGTGTCTTCGGCGCTCTTGGCCTGCGCGTGATGGACGGCGATCGCGGCCTGCAACACGTACGGGCCGGGCGGGTCGCCGATCTCTCGGGCTCGCAGCATCGCCGCGAACCCGCGTCGGACGAGGAGTTGGTCCCAACGGCCGCGGTTTTGCTCGTGGAGTTGGACGGGTTCGCCGGACGGGCCCGTCCGTGCGGCCGAACGGGAGGCGTGGAGTTCCATCAGCGCGACCAGGCCGTGGACTTCCGCCTGCCGTGGCGCGAGGTCGGCCAGCAGCCGCCCCAGACGGAGGGCTTCCAGGCACAGCGTCGGACGCATGAGATCGTCGCCGGAGGTGGCGGCGTAGCCCTCGTTGAAGATCAGGTAGACCACCTCGAGCACGGACGCCAATCGGTCGGCGAGCTCTGGTCGGGGCGGCAGTTCGAACGGGATCCGCTTCTCGGCGAGAGTGCGCTTGGCGTCGGCGATGCGCTGGGTGACAGTCTGCTCGGAGACCAGGAAGGCCCGGGCGATCTCCCCGGCGGTCAGGCCGCCGAGGAGCCGGAGGGTCAACGCGGTTCTCGACTCGGGCGGCAACACCGGGTGGCAGGACATGAACATCAGGCGCAGGACATCGTCGTCCACGTGCTCGTCGGAGCCCTGTTGTTCCAGCGTCCGGGCGATCTCCTTCTGCTTGTCTTCCAGACGCGCGTTACGGCGGATGTGGTCTATGGCCCGGCGTTTCGCGGTGGTCATGAGCCAGGCACCGGGGTTGTCCGGGATGCCTTGTCGGGGCCACTGTTCCAGCGCGGCCACCAGCGCGTCCTGCGCGAACTCCTCGGCCAGTCCGACATCGCGGACGACCCCCGTGAGCCCGGCGATGATTTTCGTGGACTCGAACTTCCAGACCGCGTCGATCGCGCGATGGGCGTCCGGTGCCGTCACGAAGAAGATCAGAGCAGCATCCCCCGGCGCCGCGCAAGCCGGGGGACGACATCGCCGTGGGATCAGTCGAGGATCCGGTGCATCCGTCCTTCGCCGTCCCCGATGATCTTGAAGAAGCGGCGGGTGAGTTCCACCGCCTCCTCCTTCGAACGGACCTCGATCAGCGCGAAGCCGCCGACCACCTCCCTCGCTTCGGCGAAGGGGCCGTCGGTCACGGTGACCGTCCCGTCGACGGCCTCGAACAGCGTGGTCCCCAAGTCCATGCCACCTGTGGCCAACAGAACGCCGGAGCTGGTCAGTTCCTCCATGAACTTGCCCATCTCGATGTAAAGGGCCTCGTCCGTCGACTGCTTGCCGGTGCTCGTCATCAGGAATCGCATCGTCGTACCTCCAGGACGCTCGGGTTGTGTGACCTCACGTCGAACAAGCCCATGTGACAGGGAACGCATCGCCACGTGCGTTCCCTGTCACATCGCCGAGACGACGTCCGGACAAAGATCGAACAACGAAGGGACCCGGCCATGGCCTCCACAACCACCACCTCCGCGACCACCGACGCGACCCGCATCGGCATCTCGCTCTCCACCCGTAGGCTTCTCGCCGCCGCGGCCGTCGCCGCCCCGGTGTGGGTCGCCGTCTCCCTGGCCCAGGCACTCACCCGACACGGCTTCGGCCTGACCCGCCACCCCCTCAGCGCACTGGCCAACGGCTCGCTCGGCTGGATCCAGGTCGCCAACTTCCTGATCGCCGGGACGCTGTTCATCGCCGGTTCGGTGGGCCTGCGCAGGGCGCTCCGCGGCTCCCTCGGCGGAACCTGGGTGTCGCGACTGGTCCTGGTCAACGGCATCGCCATGCTCGCCGCGGGCGTCTTCCGGATGGACCCGATGGACGGCTTCCCCGTCGGCACTCCTTCCGGCACGCCGGACACGCAGACCTGGCACAGTAACCTCCACATGGTCAGCGGGATGGTCTCCTTCGCCGCTCTCATCGCGGCCTGTCTCGTGCTCGGCCGCCGCTTCACCCGCGCCGGGGAGCTCCGCTCGGCCGTCGTCTCCCGCGCCGCCGCGGCAACACTCTTCCTCGGCAACGCCTGGTCTCTCGGCGGCGGCCCCGCCGGTGCGCTGACCATGGCGGTCGGTGTCGTGACCGCGATGACCTGGGTCTCGGTGGTCGCCGCCCGCATCCGCAAGGCCGCATGACCGTGGCTGCGGGCGCACGGCCCGCCCGCACGGGTACGGCCGGCACCGGCTCGAAGACGCGGCTACCCGCGACGTCGTGTGCAGACTGAACCCTCCTGTAGCGAAGCGGAGTTCTTCCCGGAGATCGAAGCGCAGACCGGACCGATCCCCGTCCTCGCAAGGCTTCGCCGCCGATGCGGCGGCGTTCAGTGCCGAACGACTCCACCTCCCGAGGCGTACGAAGGGTTGGAGCCGGGCCATCCGGCCGACACCACCGATTCCGACGCCGCGCGAACAAGGTCCACGTGTCACTCGGCCCGCCGAACCGGGCCACTCGGCCCTAACAGCGACCTTCCGCGCGGCGTGACGCTGGGGGCGCAAGCGCAACCGCTCACGTTGGAAAGGCGGATGCCATGAAGGCCCTGACCTACCACGGCGCCGGACACCACCGGTGGGAGGACGTGCCCACGCCCACCGTCCGCGACCCCCAGGATGCGGTGATCCGCGTGGACGCCGTCACGATCTGCGGCACCGACCTGCACATCCTCAAGGGCGACGTGCCCGAGGTCGAATCGGGCCGCGTCCTCGGCCACGAGGCGATCGGCACCATCACCGAAATCGGCCCCGGCGTACGAGGCTTCGTCCGCGGCGACCGCGTGCTGATCTCGTGCATCTCCTCGTGCGGGCGCTGCCGCAACTGCCGCGCCGGCGCCTACGGACAGTGTTCCGGCGGCGGGGGCTGGGTGCTGGGCCACCTCATCGACGGCACCCAGGCCGAATACGTCCGCGTGCCCTTCGCGGACACCTCCCTGCACAAGCTCCCGGGAGCTGTCGGCGTCGAGGACGCCCTGATGCTCGCCGACATCCTGCCCACCTCCTACGAGGTCGGCGTCCGCAACGGACACGTACGCCCCGGCGACACCGTCGTCGTCGTGGGAGCCGGGCCCATCGGACTCGCCGCCATCACCACCGCCCGCCTCTTCTCCCCTTCACGCGTTATCGCCGTCGACCCCTCGCCCGCACGCCGCGACGCCGCCAAGCGGTTCGGCGCCGACGTCGTCCTGGACCTCCCCGAAGCCGACCCCGACGCGCTCGCCTCACTCACCAGGGACGGACAGGCGGCGCACGTGGCCATCGAGGCCGTCGGCGTGCCCGAGTCCTTCGAACTGTGCACCCGCCTGGTCCGCGCCGGCGGACACGTCGCCAACGTCGGCGTGCACGGGAAACCGGCCGCCCTGCACCTCGAGGACCTGTGGATCCGCAACCTCACCATCACCACCGGCCTGGTCGACACCACCAGCACACCGCTGCTCCTGGACCTGCTCGCCGAGGGCCGGCTCGGCACGGAAGGGATGATCACCCACCGGTTCGGCCTCGACGAGATGCTCACCGCCTACGACACCTTCGCCCGCGCGGCGGAGACCGGCGCGCTCAAGGTCGCTCTCTTCCGCCGGTGAACCACCCCTGCCCCGACCGCACCGACGCCGCGGGCGTCAACGCGGCCTTCGAGGCGGCGGCCGAGGGTCCGCTGCGCGGCATCCTGCGGGTCGCTTATGCGCCGATCGTCTCCCGCGACGTGATCGGCGACCCGTACTCGTGCGTCGTCGACGCCGAACTCACCCGGGTCAACGGCGACCTGGTCGAGGTCTTCGGCTGTTACGACAACGAATGGGGCTACACCAACCGCCTGCTCGACCTGACCGAGTACGTCGCCCGCCGTCTCCGACCCCTCACGTCACCCGAATCCGCAGGAAGGCCGACCATGACCAGCGCGTACGTGTACGACTTCACCGAAGGCTCCCGTGAACAGGCCGGGTTGCTCGGCGGCAAGGGCGCCAACCTCGCCGAGATGACCCGCCTCGGGCTCCCGGTTCCGCCCGGCTTCACGGTGGGCACGAACGCGTGCCGGGCCTTCCTGCGCACCGGGAGCCTCCCCGAGGGACTGGACGGTGAGATCGCCGCCCACCTGAAGCGCCTGGAACAGCTCACCGGGCGCCGCCTGGGCCAGGCGGACGACCCGCTGCTGGTGTCGGTACGCTCGGGCGCGCGCTCCTCCATGCCCGGAATGATGGACACGATCCTCGACGTCGGACTCAACGACGCCTCGGTGATCGGCCTCGCCAAGAGCACCGGCCGCGAACGCTTCGCCTGGGACTCCTACCGGCGCCTGGTGCAGATGTACGGCGCCACCGTGCTCGGCATCGACGCCGCCCGCTTCGAAGCCGTGCTGACCCGGCGCGGGCGACAGGTCGGGGCCGGCGACGACCTGGGTCTGGACACGCGCCAACTGGCGGAAACGGTCCGCGAGTTCCAGGCGATCATCCACGACGCGACGGGCCGGGAGTTCCCGCAGGACCCGCGCGAGCAGTTGCGACGCGCGGTGGTGGCCGTGTTCGAGTCGTGGAACGGCGAGCGCGCCGCGGTCCACCGCGGGCGCGAACACATCGCGGACGACCTCGGCACCGCGGTGAACATCCAGGTCATGGTCTTCGGCAACCTGGGGCCCGACTCGGGCTCGGGCGTCGCCTTCACCCGGGATCCGGGCACCGGCCGGCCCGGCGTCTACGGCGACTACCTGCCCGACGCCCAGGGCGAGGACGTGGTCTCGGGTGTGCGGGACGCCCTCGCGCTCGACGAACTCGAGCACCTGGACCCGGACTCGTACGCCCGACTGCGCGCCCACCTGCGCCTGCTGGAGGCGCACTATCGGGACCTGTGCGACGTCGAGTTCACCATCGAACGCGGCCGACTGTGGGTGTTGCAGACCAGGGTCGGCAAACGCACCCCCGAGGCCGCGTTCCGGATCGCCTGCGCCCTCGTGGACGAAGGGATGATCACCTGGCCCGAGGCCCTGTCCCGGGTCGACGCCGGGCGGCTCGACCACCTCACCTTCCCCCGCTTCGACGCGGACCCCGACACCCCGATCCTGGCGCACGGCGTACCGGCCTCGCCCGGAGCCGCGGTCGGCGCCGTCGTCTTCGACGTCGCCGAGGCCGTCCGCCGGGCCGAGGCCGGCGAGCACGTGGTGCTGGTCCGGCACGAGACCAGCCCCGACGACCTGCCCGGCATGATCGCCGCCGAGGCCGTCCTCACCGGCCGCGGCGGCAAGACCAGCCACGCGGCAGTGGTCGCCCGCGGCATGGGCAAGGTGTGCGTGTGCGGGGCGGCGGAACTCGACATCGACCCCGAGCACCACCGGTTCACCACCGCCGACGGCATCGTGATCGAGGAGGGCACCATCGTCTCCGTCGACGGCACCGCCGGCACCGTCCACCTCGGCGCACTGCCGCTGGTCGCCTCCCCCGTCACCCGCTACCTCGAGACCGGCACCCGAACGCCCGGCATCGTCGACGCCGTCGCCCGCTGCCTGGAACAGGCCGACCAGATCCGCCGAATGGATGTCCTGGCCAACGCGGACACGCCCGAGGACGCGGCCCGCGCCCGACGCTACGGAGCACGCGGCATCGGACTCTGCCGCACCGAACACATGTTCCTGGGCGACCGTCGCCGACTGGTCGAGGACATGATCCTCGCCCGCACCGACGCCGAACGCGACGCCGCCCTGGCCGCACTGCTCCCGCTCCAACGCGAGGACTTCACCCGCATCCTGACCGCGATGGACGGACTGCCGGTCACCATCCGCCTGATCGACCCACCCCTACACGAATTCCTGCCCGACCACACCGAATCGGCCGTCCGGATCGCCCGCGCACAAGCCCTGGGACAGCCGCAGGACCCCCGCGACCTGCGCCTGCACGGAGCCGGCGAACTGCTCCACGAGGAGAACCCGATGCTGGGCCTGCGCGGCGTACGCCTCGCGCTCGCGATACCCGGCCTGATCGCCACCCAGGTCCGCGCGGTCGCCGAGGCCGCCGTCGCCCGCGTGCGCGCCGGCGGCGATCCGCGCGCCGAGATCATGATCCCGCTCGTGGCCACCGAGACGGAACTGCGCATCGTCCGCACCGAGGTCGAACGCGTACTCGCCGAGGTCCGCGCCCGCACCGGGGTCGACGTGAACTGCCCGATCGGCACCATGATCGAACTGCCCAGAGCCGCACTGACCGCGGGGGAGATCGCCCGCTCGGCGGACTTCTTCTCGTTCGGCACCAACGACCTGACCCAGACCACCTGGGGCCTGTCCCGCGACGCCGCCGAGGCGTCCTTCCTCGCCGCCTACCTGGAACAGGGCATCCTGGCCGTCTCCCCGTTCGAGACCATCGACCGCGACGGCGTCGGGCGACTGGTCCGGATCGGCGTCGACCAGGGCCGTGCGACCACACCGAACCTGCGCATCGGCGTGTGCGGAGAACACGCGGGCGACCCCGACTCGATCCACTTCTTCCACGACTGCGGCGTCGACTACGTCTCCTGCTCGCCCTACCGCCTCCCCGGCGCCCGTCTGGAAGCCGCCCGGGCCGCGATCGCCGCCGGGCCGAGCCCACACACGCCGAACCCCACCCCGACTGAGCAGCACCGAGGACCGTGCGCGTCGGTGGGACGGCCCCGTTGAGAAGGAGGATCCAATGGACAACGAGACGGCCGGCACTCGCCTTCCCGACATGGTCGACATTCCCCGCAACATCCGCACCCGCCGCGAACAACTGGGCCTGACCCGGGCGGACGTCTGCGCCCGGGCAGGGCTGCCCCTGAAGTGGCTGGTGGAACTCGAGGCCGGAGACGCCCCCTTGTACCGGGCCGCCCTCGGCAGCCTGGCGGTGGCGCTGGAGACCAGTGTCACCGCGCTCGTGTCCGGTACCTTGGGCCCGCCGCCGACCATCCGGGAGGAACCGAGCCGCCCGGATGCCCGCAACCTGATCCCGATGAGCGAAAACGAGTGCTACGCCGGCCTCTCGACCCACGAGGTCGGTCGTCTCGCCGGTGGCATGGACCACACGCCGTGGGTACTTCCCGTCAACTATGTGCCCGACGGCAGGGATATCGTCTTCTCCACCCGACCCGGCTCACCACTCGCCCACGTTCGCGGAACGGTGGCCTTCGAAGTGGACGACGTGGACCGGTACGCCCGACTGGGCTGGAGCGTCCTGCTGATCGGTGTGGTCGAGCCCGTCACCGACCCCATCGAAATCACCAGGCTCACCGAAGCCGGAGGCGATACCTGGCTCACCCGGCACAACGAACTGTGGTTCCGTATCCATCCCGGCCGGGTGACCGGCCGCCGGCTGCGCCCACGCACAGGTCGGCGGTAACCACCTCCAGGACGCAGTGACAGCCCGTCGTCGCTGCGTGGCGGTGACTGCTTCCGCCGAACGCCCGAAGCCGATTGCCAGGTTCGGGCGTCGGCGGTGCCGCGGCGGATCAGGCGTTCGGTGCCGGTACGAAGACCACGGGGGTGTTGCCGCGGCGCAGGCAGCGGACGCCGGTGGGGCCCGGGATCGTGGGGCGATGCCGCTGGTGCCCAGCACGAGCAGCCGGGCACTTCGCGCGTGGTCGACGAGAACTTCTCGTGCCGCCGCCGCAGGTCCCACAACGCGGGGACCCGCCCTACGACACCGCCGCCGGCAACCGGAACCTCGCGTGACCGCCCCCGCCCGGCGTCCCCCGCGGCACCTCGAACACGGTCGGCGCACCTGCTCGGCCAACCTCGGCCCGGTCCGGACCGCACCCCGACGTCCCGCCACGCCCGGAGGCCACCGGCGGCAACCACTCCACCCGCTCCCGGCCGTGTCCCGCGCATACGTGGCCGGCCTTTGCGGCCGATCCGAAGCCGACGAGGTGTTCACCGGCACCGGAACCGGTGGTCGGGCAGGGTCGGCGAGTGAACTGCACGGTGACGAACCTCCCTGCCCGGCCTGATCGACGCCCTGGCGACGCTGGGGGCTCGTGTCGTGCGGGTCGGTGCGACCGGCGCGGCGGGGTTCGTGCTTGACGGCCGGGCGTCGTCGGCAGCTCCCATGCCGGATCGTTCGACGCGCGCATCGGGGGCACGAACGCGGAGAATGAAGCAAGGATCCGTTGCCGGGAGCACCATCCCCTCTGCTCTGTGGGACGGCGGTGGTGGTCCCTTTGCGAAGGTGATGACGATGCCGACGTGGCGATTGCGGGACTTCCACGACGACGACCTGGACCGCGCCATCCAGATCTGGGACCAGAACCAGCAGGAGGACGAGGCACCTGCCGTTTTCCCCATGTCGGAGGTGGTTACCGCAGCCAGGGCCGGAGGACCGGCCGTGGTGGCGATGGTCGGCGACGAACTGGTGGGTGTTGCCGTGGCGCAGGCATACGGCGAGCGGGGCTGGATCACCGTGGTGGCCCTGGCCGAGACGTGGCGCAACCGCGGGATCGGGAGCTCCCTGATCGCCGGGCTTGAGCGGCGCCTGCGGTCCCAGGGAGTTCGCCGGATCGGCGCGCTCCTCACGCCGGGGGCGACGGGCACCGCAGCCTTGGAGAACTCGGGCTACCGCTCCCGTGCCGGGCTCGTCTTCTACGAGAGGGTCGAGCACCTCGGCGCGAGCGACGCCGGCCTCCTCGCGGAGCTCGGGGGAAGGATGCTTCCCGGGGGTCTGTGGGACAGTCTCGCGGGAATGGAACGGGAGAAGGAAGCGATCGAGCGGCGGATCGTGCTGCCGCTGACCGAGCCCGTGTTGGCCGAGCGGTACGGAGTGAGCCCGCCGAAGGCGGTCATCCTCTTCGGCCCGCCGGGCACCGGTAAGACCAGCTTCGCTCGAGCGGTCGCCTCGCGGCTGCAGTGGCCGTTCGTGGAGCTGTTCCCCTCCCGGCTCGCGTCGTCCCGGGAGGGAGGACTGGCGACCTCGCTGCGGGAGGCGTTCATCGAGTTGGCCGAATTGGAGATGGTGGTGCTCTTCATCGACGAGGTCGAGGAGATCGCCTCTGTCCGATCCGGTACGGCCGTCGACCCCAGTCACGGAGTCACCAACGAACTGCTCAAGCTGATTCCCGGCTTCCGCGACCATGAAGACCGCCTCCTGATCTGCGCCACGAACTCCGTCCGCTCGCTCGACCCGGCGTTCCTTCGGCCCGGCCGTTTCGACTACGTCATCCCCGTCGGTCCGCCGGATCCCAAGGCCCGTTCGGCGGTCTGGCGGCGTTACCTCGGGCCTGCCGCCGTTCACGTCGACCTGCACCGTCTGGTGGAGGCAAGCGCAATGTTCACGCCGGCCGATATCGAGTTCGCCGCTCGCAAGGGTGCCCAAACCGCGTTCGAGCGCGAAGTCGCCCAGGGGGAGGGCATCCCGATCGGCACGGAGGACTACCTGCAGGCCATCGCCCGGACCCGTCCCACACTCACCGACCAGGCCCTGAAGGACTTCGCCGAGGACACCGAGGGGTATGTGCGGATGTGACATCGAGGCAACGCCGCAGACCGAACAGGGTGCTTTTCTGTGGTCTTCGCGTCTTTCGGTCCGGCGCTCCGGCGCGACGCCCAGGGACTGGCGACGACCTGATCGCCGCCGGGGTGAGCCGGATGGTGATGGAGGACGACGGCGCGTACGGGAAGTCGTAGTCGGGCTACTAGGACGGCCGGTGGCACATCGCCGCCTATCACAACAGCCCGGTGACGGCGCCAGGGCAGTGAACCCTTCCCGATAACCGACAGTGACGGCGTGTCGCGACACGAACACCCGACGTCGCCGACACAGACACCGAGGACCCCGGCCACCCCCGGGCCGGCGCCGGCTTGACCTGCACCGACAACGCGCCCGGGTGTTGGCCGGAGCCTCGGCCGGGGGGCGGTTGACCTGCGGTGTCGCAGGGTTTGAGAGGGCTGTGCAATGGGGTTGAGAAGTCTCGCGTGGCGGGTGGTGTGTTCGACTCCCGTGCCTGGGTGGTCGGGCGTTCCGGAGGTTTCCGGTGGTCCGGGGCCGGTGCGATCGTGTGCGCGGTGAGAGTTCCTTCACCCGGTGCTCTGGCTTCTGCGACGGAAGTCGAGTGAAACAAGACGCGGGAGCACTTCGCCCCAGCGGATGAACACCTTTGACGAACGCCCTTGCGCCCCGCCCCGCCGGACAGGTCCGGTGGGGCGGGGCACGAGGTGTGAGGAGCCGGCGTGGCGATCGGCGTGGCGAACAATCCGCGACACGGCCCACGATCGCGTCCGAGCGGGCGGCCCCCAACTGTGCCCCGGACCCGAACGTGGCGGCCCGGTTGCCCGAGTTCGCCTCGGCGAAACCATCCAATCCCGGGGCCGCGGGCAACCGACTGTCCTGCGACGCCGGCCGACTCCGACTCTCGCCGGAGATCGCCGTGTTGCCGGACGGATGGCGGTTGCGGCCGGGCGTTGCCGGTGCGAGTCGGCCGGCTACAATCCGACGATGTTCAACCTTCACGCGCGAACCGCGGTTTTCGACGTCGACGGCACGCTGTGTTTCGACGGATGGTCGATCGATGATCGAATACTCGCGGCGATCGGCGAGTGTGAGGGCGCCGGCCTTCACGTGGTCTTCGCGTCCGCCCGTCCCGTTCGAGACCTTCTGCCCGTGCTCGACGGCGCCTTCGGGTCGGCCACGCTGATCGGTGGGAACGGGAGCCTGGTCTCGGTCGAGGGCCGGGTGCGGGCTCGCGCGGCGTTCGACCCCGCCGGACTGGACGCGCTGATGGAGGCGGTCGGGCGATACCGGGCGACCTATCTCGCGGACGGGCCGTGGGATTACGCCTACACCGGACCGGTGGACCATCCGATTCTGAGCCGCGTCGATCAAGGCGGCCTCGCGAGGAGGGTGGAACTCGCCGAGCTTCCCGAGGTCGTGAAGTTCCTGGTCGTGGGCGCGTCCGATATGGTGGGAATCGCCGAGGTCGGCCGTGGGCTCGGGCTGACGGTCAATCACCACCTGGACGAGGCCATCATCGACTTCGCCCCGGGTTCGACGACGAAGTGGGAAGCCCTGACGTCGATGGGGATCGGCGAGTACACGGCGTTCGGCAACGACATCAACGACTTCGACCTCCTGCGGAACGCGGAGCGGGCGGTGCGTGTCGGCGCGCACCCGGGTCTGGACGATGTCGCGCACGTCTCCGTCGCCGCCGACCCCGAGGCGGTCGCGAACGAGATCGCCCTGCTGGCCCGGGCCGCCCGGGCCCTGGTCTGACACCGGCTGCCGGCGCATCGCACCGCGCCGACTACGTCCGCATCGAGACCGGTCGATCGCCCGGTCGATCGACGGATCGGGTTGCCGATACCCGGCATGACAGTCCCGCCGGTGCCGTCTCGGCCGGGGTGCGCGCCCGGGTCGAGACCGATCGGCCCACGCGCCGACTCCAACCCTCGCCGCACCCGCGGCCGGGAGTCGTTCGATCCGCCGCCCCCGGTTCGGCGCGAGCCCAAGGCCCCGCATGCGGCACTGTGCAGGGCCGGGGGCGGCACTCGTGACCTGGATGTCGGTATCCACGTCATGCCTCAAGCTTCACCGGGGCACTTGGCGTCCGCAGGGTTGGTGACCAGCCGCAACGCCGTGTCGGCCCTCCCGGGCGGCCATCTGGGGCACCGCGCGATCGGCCGCAGCCACGCCCTTGCCGATGAACGGATGACGGATCGATTCGGGTGTCGCCGCGGACGGTGCCGCAGCGTTGCGTGACACCCGCCGGTGGGCGCGGGAGCCGGATGGTGCCAACCCGTTACCGTCGGCGTGAGCCGCGTGTCGCGAGCGTCGACGCGGGTTGTGTGGCCCATCTCCGCCGGCCGCCTTCGACACGGTTGCCGAGGTTCCGAGGCGGTCCGGCGCCCGACACGATCCCGACCACGATCCCGCCCCTCAGGTCGACGCGGGGGCCGGTCGGGTGTCGAGGTACACCCATGCCGTGGCGCCCGATCGGAGGGTGACCTCGACGCGGGAGTAGTCGTCGACCTCGTAGTCGTCCGCCGAGGCCAGTTCGGCGTCGGTGATTGCGAAGACGGAGCCGTCGACGGCGTCGTCCGGGTCGCTCGAGGCGACGACGAGCGGGTGCCGGTTCGTGCCGCTGGTCGCGATCACCTCGGGGTCGGTGATCTCGATCATGGTCAGGCGGTGCCCGGGCAGGGCGTCCGGGCGGGCGTCGAGTTCCCTGCCGAACCGGGCGAGTTGGACCTGGCGCAGTTGCAGGGTGCCGTACGAGAACAGCAGGTGAGTTGCCGGGCTGGTGGTCACAGGGGCACTCCTCGCGCTTGGCTCGCCCTCGATGTGGTGATCGGTGATCAAGCTAGCGGACGGTCGATTCCACTACCACGGAGGGCGGTTCACCAGGTCTGCGGGGCCGGCTTTGCCGAAGCGCCGTCCGTCCAGCCGGGTTCGATGCAGGCGAGGGCGTCGGCCTGTGCCGCGCCCCGCAGGTCCGCCGCGCGGTGCCGCGACGATCCTGGCCGCGGCGCCGTCCCACACCACGGGCACCAGGCGCGTGTGTCCGGGGGACGGGCGTACGCGGCCGGTGACCGGTGCCTGCGGCAGGGTGTGGACCGACGTTCTGCGTATCCCAGGGGCCGGCTGCGGTGTCCGCGAGGTCGCGCGCGCGGTTCAGGGCCGCCAGACCCTTGTCCAGGGTCAGGGCCGTCCTGATCCCGTCGAGCGAGAGGCCAAGTTCGACCAGGGTGATCGCGACCGCGGGACGCATCCCCACCACGACGGTCTCCGCGTCCAGCAGGTGCGCGAGCGCGGCGATGGTGGCGAGCATCCATCCCACGAACGAATCGACGAAGGAGGCATTGCGACGGCTCCCGAACATGAACTGCCCCTTGGCATGAGGTGATTGAAGCCGTGGCCGGTTGGGCTCCGCAGTGCCTGCGCGATCACTATGGCGAGGTTGCGGATGCCGGGAACAGGGGAGTGGTCGTACCACGACGGCGCCGTCACGGACCGGTGACATGGTCACCGAACGCAGCGAGGAAGGCCCGTCCGGCGCCTTCGCGACACCACGTTTGCCCTGGTGACAAGGCGGGCGGGCCGGGAGCAGGGCGGCCCCCAAACCTCACCACCCTCGCGTGCTCGCGATGTCGGGTCGGGGCGACCGGCGATGCGTGTGCGGACGGACCTGGTGTCGCCGCCGTTTCCGGTACTACGCTGCGCGATGCCGCGACCGCGCACCACGGATGGAACGGGGTCTGGTCCCATGCGCAGAGCCAAGGCGAAGGCGCAACGTCGGGTCGAGGAGTTCCTGGAACGCGCGCGTCCGAACGACCCGCCCGTGATCACGGTGCCGGTGGTGAGCGGTCCGACGCCGCTGGTGATCCTGCTGACCCTGGGTGTGGGGGTCCTACGCCTCAGGCGCCACTACATCGTCGTGACCGGGAATGCGGTGCTCGTCCTGAACGCGGGTATGTGGCACACGGCCCCTCGCGAGATCGCCCACGTCATGCCGCGTGCCGTGGCCGCCGTGTCGATCGGCAAGATCGTGCTGGAGCCCCTGGTCATCAGGTTCCGCTTTCGGCTTCCGGGTCACTCCAGGTACACCCACCTGTCCGTCGGCGTCCCCTGGATGACCGACTTCGAGGCCATGGTGCGCGACCTGACCGGGATCGTCATCCGACGCTGACCGTCGTGCGGGACGAACCCGTGCGGGATGTCGGGCGCGTCGGCGGGCCGAGTGGACGTCGTGGAGGCGGCGGGCGCAGTCTCCGCCTTCGAACTCCACACGTTGGTCGGTGTCGACGTCCGGGCGGGTCGCGCGTCGTGGTGTGACCCGGTGAGGAACGGCCCAGGATGCCGCTTCCCACGCCGCCATGATCTGACGTACCGTCAGGTTCAATCAACCTCTGGCCTCTCCGGGAGCGATCATGCAAGGGGACCTTGAGTGGGGGAGCATTCCTGCTCTCGTCGACAGCGCGGCGGACCGCTTCGGTGACCGTGAGGCCGTGGTGGACGGCAATGTACGGGTCGNNTACGNNGAACTGCGGGACCGCGTACGGCGTGCCGCCGCCGCGGTCATCGCGGCGGGCGTGGACAAGGGCGATCGGGTCGGCATCTGGGCGCCGAACTCGCTGGACTGGATCGTGTCCGCGCTCGGCGCGCTGACCGCGGGTGCGGTCGTGGTGCCGATGAACACCCGGTACAAGGGTGCCGAGGCCAGGTACGTGCTGG